>CAWAQN010000009.1:0-351165 GCA_963784225.1 uncultured Gammaproteobacteria bacterium | reverse complement strand
GCGCTTCGCAGTCCGCGTTTTCGAGCAGCTCGAGAGAGCTCGGTCCCGACATATCGGTAATTGATGTTGAACGGCACCATGCGCATCTTCAATGCCGCGAGAAATGTCTCATTGTATTCGAAGCAGTTGTCGAGCAGCAGAACGAATTTGGACCCCGGCTTGAGGCCCCCATCGGCGAACGCCTGGCCAAGCCTCGCGGCGCGATCGTCGAATTCACGCCAGGTCCGATTCGTCCCATCGTGCGTCAGCACAACATCGTCGCCGAACTGATCGGCGAGCGCTTCGATGGCGTCTGCGTAGTGATACATCGTCAGGCTCCTTGCACCGCGGCCTCGAATTCGACGAGGCTGGCTTCGAAGTGGTCCACCAGCCGCCAGGCGTCAGCGAGCACCTGCGGATCGGACAGCACGGACAGGTTGAACTGGTCCACATAGCTCCAGGCGGTCACGTTCAGCGTCGCGCCGTGGGTGATCTGACCGATCGAGAACCACTGTTCCAGCTTGAGTTCGCCCAGCTGCAGCGGTGCGCGCGGTCCCGGTACGTTTGACACCACGACATTCCAGAACGGCAGCAGTCCGCCACCCTTCATTTCGTTGATGCGGTCCACGGCCTTCGGCACGAGTGGCGGCAGCAGGTTCAGGATCGCAGCGAGGTTCGCCTCGCGTGTCGCTTCGAAATACGCCTTCATCGTATCCGCGGAGCGTTTGCATGCCTGGAGCCGTTCCCGCGGATCCGCGATTTCGGTATGCAGCAGGGTATGGCAGGCCGTCGAGAAGTTACCGTCGCGGGTCCGCTCCTCCAGCGGCACGAGCGAAAACGGCACCGTGGCAACCATGGGTGCTGTCGGCGCCTCGCCCAGCTGCTCGAGCGAAAGTCTGCGGATGGCTCCGGCCAGCGTCAGCGAGAAAAACGTCGTTGATCGTTCCGCCGGCCAACTTACCGACCGCACGGATTCTCGCAAGCTCGAAGGAGCGTGCCGCGAACGTGCGGCGCGGCGAGAGTGGCTTCGCATACGGCGCGGGATATTTCGGGTCACCGGGCGTTGGCGGCAACATTCGACCTTCGCGCCGCCAGGCCGAGACGATACGACGGCCTGCGAGTGACCCGCGGATCGCGCCCGGCAGGTTGGCCGCCACGACGCGTGGCAGGTCGTACAGGCCCGAAGATAGCAGGCGCCACCGCGAAGGCAGCGAGGCAGGGTGCCAGTCCACCGGCTGGGGGTGTTCGAACGCTTCGGAACGCGTTCGCCAGAAATTGTTCAGCATGCGCAGGATGCCGATCCCGTCCGTCAACGCGTGGTGGATCAGCAGCAGCACGCCGATACGCCCGCCCTCGAGTCCCTCGATCACCCAGATCTGCCAGAGGGGCCGGGAGTGGTCCAGAGGATGCGAGTAGAGCTCGCAGGTCAGCTCGCAGAGCTCGGTCATCGTGCCGGGCGAGGGGCAGCCCACGCGGCGCAGGTGGTAATCGAGATCGAAGGCGGGGTCATCCACCCAGACCGGGTGATTGAGACCAAACGGCACGCGCAGGTAACGCTGCCGGAGCCGTGGTACCAGCCCGACGCGTGTGGCGAAGGCGGTCTTGAACCGCTGCCACGACCAACCTTCCGGATCGGCCGAAGGATCGAGGATGTGCAGCTTGATGGTGTGGTTGTAGGCCTCGGCACGGTCGAGGTACAGCATCAACGCGTCGGCGCCGCTCATGCGCTCCATGGCTACGTCTTCGTGCGTCCGATACGCTTGCCCGTCGACTTCGACTTCGACTTCGACTTGCGGCTTCCTTCTGCGCGCCGTGGCGAGGAGGCAGCCTTCAGTTCTTCGAAGGCTTCCTGAACATGACGCGCGAGTTCCGGCAGGTCGTACATAACCACGCCATTGGCGACGAAGCCGAAGTCCATGTGGTCGTGGTAAGAGCTGAGGGTCGCGTTCAAGCCGATGGACGCCGCGATCGCGGACACGGGGTAGACGCCGACGAGCGGTGCACCGTTCAGGTAAGCCTTTTCACGGATACCCGGGACGTTGGAGATCACGAGGTTTGCAAGCGGGGGCGTGACGCGTTCCAGCTGCGTCGCCGACCGCAGTCCCGAGACGCCGAGCGCTGCGACCGCATACATCATGGCCGCCTCTTTGGACATCGAGCGCAATTCCTGCTTCGCCGTCTCGAGCGATGCGACGACCTGCCCGATGCGGTCAATCACGGTCGCGTCGTGGCTGCCGAGATGTACGAACATTGCCGAGGCTTTGGTCCCCGTATCTGCGTCACCCTCATCACGCAGCGACATGGGGCACATGGCGACCAGCCGATGTGGAAAGGTACGGCTCGTCTGCCGGAGGTAACGGTGCACGCCTTCGTCGACGATGGTGACCGAAAGGTCGTTCAACGTCGCGCCGAAGTGCTTGCCCACAGTGCGCATTTCCTCCAGCGCCAGCGACAATGTCGCGTAGGACCGAGACATGCGCATGGGTTCGTTCATCGGCGCGTGCTGCGCGGAAAACGCCATGCTGCCGACGGGGTCGGCGCCCGCAGCGTAGCAGCCCCTTTCTTGACCGCACCGAGCGAGACATCCCGGAGGGCGAGTGTCTGTTTTGTGGCCGAGATGCCTAGTTCTGCGAGGCGATCCAAGAGGGCTTTGGGCGGCCGGGGCTTGCGCACCGGCAACTCGGTAGCAAATGCCGGGGCCAACACCGGATCTCGGGCCTCGGTGCTCAACGCCGAGAACAGGCGCTTGGACCCCGACACGCCATCGATGATGGCGTGGTGGACCTTGGTGTAAAGGGCGAACCGGTCACCCGGCACGCCGTCGATGAACCAGTCACGGAACAGTGGCCGGTCACGGTCGAGCGTCGTCTCGTGGAGATCGGCCACGAGACGCAGAAAACTCATCGTACGTGGCACCGGCGGGCAACGCGATGTGCTGCACGTGATAGTCCGGGTCATAGCTTGCCGCTTCCCGGAAGCACGGCATGCGGACCCGAACAACCTCGGGCACGTAATTGAATGGCGGCGTCGGCGCGAAAGAACGGTAGGCCGCTGCGGTATCACGGACCACGTCCGGTCGGCCCTTCGGCTTCTCGAACAGCAGCAGCGCGCCGACGTGCGTCGGGCTCGCCTGCGTCTCCATGAGCAGCCACATCAGGTCGAGCGGCGGGATCGGCTTGCTCATCGGTCCGCCTCTTTGGTAACTCGCCGATCGGAGGCCAACATGATCTCACCCGGCCGGCAGTGATGTCCCCCTCGCCAAAAGGGGGGGCGGGCCCGGATCTGCCAGTCTTTTTGCTGCGCAAGACGAACCGAGTCGAGGAAAACACCGCCGCCGGCCGCTGACTTTGGTGGAAACGAACCAACAAGCAACGGGTTGAACACCAATCACGTGATTATTGGTCTTGGCCGACCGTCCGTTCAGAGAAGGCTTACGGCGCAGACGCCAGGTCTGCGTAACATGGCGACCCCTGCCAGCCGCATTCGCCTCTCGACAATGTCCATCTCCTGGACATGGGATGCACGCCGAGTCGGCTGACTCCTGCGCCCGATTTCATGTACCTCGACATTGTCGAAACAGGAGCTATTCATGAAAAAGTTTCTCGCGGTTTACATAGGTACGGCGTCCTCACGGGAGAAAGCGGGGTGGGGACACGCTCGACCCAGCGAAGAGGAAGGAATTGGAGGGATCCGGTATCAAAGCGTGGGGAGACTGGATGGTGGCCAACAAGGCAGCCGTCGTCGAGCAGGGCGGCCCGCTCGGGAAAACGAAACGCGCGGCCGCGCAGGGGATTTCCGATACGAAGAACAACATGACGGGTTTCGTAGTCGTGCAAGCGGAGTCGCACGACGCGGCTGCGAACATGTTCAAGAATCACCCGCATTTCATGATATTTCCGGGCGACTCGGTCGAGATCATGGAGTGCCTGCCGATTCCGGGGCAGTAACGGATGACTTCATGCAATGACACACAAGGAGCAAGCAATGGAACAGCACGAAGCGCTGAAGCAGGAACTCCTGAAAAAGGAGAAGCAGTATTGGAACGCGATCAGGGAGAATGACGCTCAAGTTGCGGCGCGCCTCAGTGACGATCCGTGCATCGTCGTCGGTGCCCAAGGCGTCGGCGAGCTCAGCAGGAGCGCGTTGAGCAAGATGATGGGAGAGGCAACCTACGAGCTGCGCGAATTCTCCCTGGAGGATGTTCACTTTCGCCGCCTGGGCAGCGATGTCGTGGCCTTGGCGTACAAGGTCCGCGAAGACCTGACTGTGAAGGGCGAGAACGTGAAGCTGGAGGCTTTTGATTCGAGCGTGTGGATGAGGCGGGACGGCGAGTGGGTATGCGTCATGCACACCGAATCTCTCGCCGGCGATCCGTTCGGCCGCCACCATTGAACTCGTGGATCATACGATGGCTTGAAACGTGCTCCTGGCGCGGAACGATGCCGTCAACCGGACAGACGCGTGTATTCATCCGCTCCCTACCAATACAAGGAACCTGGGAGGAGAGCTCGAACGGAGGCGTCAGTGGCTTGCGGAACGGGCCGACGAAAATCTTGGTTCCCGCGGGAGCGCTGGTCTTCACGCAGGTCTTAGTGTTGCCCTGCGGCAGGAAGTTGACCCCGTCGACGCCGTTGCCCGTGGTGTTGAACCTGAACGCGATCTGGTATGGGTTGCTCACCCAGTTGAGCACATCATTACTCTCGAGCGCGACGCGTTTGACGCTCGTGTAGGCGCCGTTGATCGTGGTGAGTGTTCCAGCGAAGTAATGGCGCCACCGGCCGCGACCGCTTTCATTCTCCATTCACCGCTCGGGCAGTCCTGCCAGAGAAAGATGCCGGCGTCGACCGCACCGTTCAGTGGAGGTGGTCCACACTGGTAGACCGGTGCTGCGGCACCCGGCGTCACCGCAGCAATGCCACTGCCTTCGGTGATGCGATACAGCCGATTGGCGGCCACACCCGGTAAGGACTGGACGGCGCCACTGGGCCATTCCACCCGCAGATCAACTGTCGCCGCGGCGCCAAGGCCGAAGTGACTGCGTCGCATGTCCTGGGCCCATCGATGATAGCCGCCGTTCTGAATGCGCATCTGTGTCTTACCGCCGGCCGTCGCGAAAACGCGGGCACCCACCGCATCACGATCCGAGCGTGTGCCGACGAGGTCGATTTCGATCCAGCGGTTCGCGTTGCCTTGGTTACGGAACAACGTGTTTGCGCCGCCGAAATTGCATCGGCCGCAAGTTGAAACCGTTGGTAACGAAAAGGTCGACGAAGCCGTCGACGTTGTAATCGCCGGTGACCACCGTATCCGCGGTGCCCGCGCCGCTCGCGACGGCAATTCCGACGGGACCAGTTGCGCCGCCCGCGCCTGCCACCTGACGGAAGGTGCCGTCGCCGAGATTCTCGTAGAGGATATTCGGGATGTTACTCGCGCTGGTACGACAGGCGAGATACAGGTCGACGTCCATGTCGTTGTCGAAGTCTTCCGCCGATGCGCTCACGCAATGCACCAGCGCATCGAGGCCGGCACGCGCAGTTTCGTCGACGAAGCCGCCCGAATAGTTCGTTAACAAAGTCGGTCGACTCGGCTTGTCCGTCGGCCAGAGGCCCGTGGCGGTCACGTTCGATATCGACTGCGTCGAATCCACCTGCACGTAAGCTTCACTGAATACGTTCGGGCTCGTCTGCGTCAGCCGCGTCTGGATGATGACGGTCCACTGCTGCCTGACGCCGTCGTAGCCCATCTGCATGACCGGTATATCGGCCTGCGTTGTCGGTGCGGGAGGCATTCCGCGCGTTTTCGGATCGGCCGGATCGAGAGTGAATGTCCACGCGTCCGGATTCTTGGCGCCGGCGCCGATCTCGACGCGGGTGAGTTCCTGTACCTTGCGCTCGTCCTGCTTGTTCCAGTCAAACTTGAACGTGACATTGCCATACGTCACGAACTTGAATCCCTTGGTGCCCCCGGTCAACTGCGATTCAAGGTGCGTCGCACTGCCCTGTTCGACGCCGGCCGGCCGCAACTGCGCGCCGCCGAGTATGAAGAGGTCCATGCGCCCGTCGTTGTTGAAGTCAGCCGGGGATCGAGTCGGCGACTACTGGGACCGCTGGCAGGTACCGCGCCGGAGTCGTGTTGTCGAAAACCTTCTTCCACGGGAAGGGCAGGGTGTTGTAGATCTTCTGGGGAAACAACTCGTCATCCGAGCAGAGCATGTCCACGCGCTCGTCGCCCGTCACGTCTACCAGCTGTCCGTAATGAAACCGCTTGCACAAGAGCCGCGCATCACTAGTCGTCTCGGTGAAAAAGCCGGCGAGCTCTGGGGTAGAGCTTGGCGATGCCGCCGTATTGGGTCATCACGAAATCGGTCAACTTGTCGCCATCGTAATCGAACCACACCGGCAAGCGACCACCCAGGTTCACGGTCGTCAGCCCGCGTTCCACCGTTCGGTCGACCAGTCGTCCGTATTCGTTTACCAGGAACTGACTCAGGTTGCCGGTGCCCGCGCTGACGAGCAGGTCCTGGTCGCCGTCGTTGTCGAAATCGGACCAGGATCCACCATGTGTGTCGGCACGCGGCCGGTTCCGCCAGGTGAACACCTGCGGCGCCGTTTCATAGAACGTGCCGTCGCCCATGTTCAGGAACAGGCTCGGTTGCTCGCGGTGATTGCTCGCGAATATATCGGGTAACCGTCGCCGTTCAGGTCGCCCCAGGACGCGCCATAGCTTTCACCGGCGCGATCAACTCGGGCCGCACTTGAAACGTCGGTGAACGCGATTTGAGCTTGTGCGCCCGTTACGACGCCGAGGGTTGTCGCCAGCGAAGCCAGCAATGAAAATATACGAATCGTCGGCATGTTCGACTCCATGAACATATGTCCGGAACTGCGACAAACCAAACGGTAGCCGTGTTCCGGCGAGTCGCGGAAATTATCGCTGACGTGCCGACAGGCGCGACTAACTCCATCGGCTTTTGCCCGCTTCGGTTCGAGCGTGGCTCGCGTTCTGTAACTATCAGATTCGGCCTACAACGAAACGCCAAAAGCCCGTAATTCAACAGGCTAATCAAGATAACCCTTTCTACTACAAGATCGTATCGTGCGGCATGAAATTAATTTGCCGAAGCCCGCAGTTCCTGGGAGTAGCGGGCAATATTTTCTATTTCAGTTTCGAGGTCGACGATTTCGAGTGCATCGCCGACGTGCTCACCATCCTTTGGCTGACGTCGTGTGTCGCGTCCATCAGGCGCAACGAAACGCAACGTGTCGATGCAGTCGCCGTCCTCAATTCTTGCCGGTTACGAGGTCCCAGAATTCTGTGCGGCTATTCGTGCGCGGAAACGGTTCAGTGGGTTCCGGCACGTCGAGGAATTCGCACAGCGGACCCCATCCGTCTTTCACCCGGTAAACGAGCAATCGACTGGCGGGGATCGTTGCGATAACTGCTTCGTTATGCGCCACATAGGCCCGGGTCAAATCTTGCTGATTGAGACCCGCGGGAAAGCCCGTACTGGCTATGACGCCGCTGGCCATTTCCAGCCATGCTTTTCTGTCGAGCGGAGCCTGGTCAATAGCAGCAAGCAACTTGTAGATCGTCGCACCAAAACTCTCGGCCCAGGTTTCCGGGTCACGAACGGTCAGCACAAATTTGGCCGATGGGTAAGCCGCGGACAATTCCCGAAAGAAGCAGGCGGTAGGCCAGTCAACAGCGCTTTCGAATCCGCTGTAGATCGCTTGCCACTCCGGCCGCCCATTCAAGACGTCGTTCCAGAGCGGCACCTGGACAGGCATGTTATGCAGCACTTCTTCCATGTGGTGACATGGACCCAAACCAAGTTGATTGATGGCAAGCTTCAAGGAATAAGTGCCGGTGCGCCCGACGCCCGCCCCGATGACGTGCATAGCCATGATTTCTCCCCGGAAATTACCGGCGCAAGGTGCGTATGCGCATCTATCCCCGCATCTCGTGTTTCAGTGCCTCCGGATACCAGCCGTGATGTTCATCGGATAGGGACTGGCACCACTTGTAAAGAGCGTCGTAAACGACGCTTCCGGTCTTCAGGAGTTCATGGTCGTCGCTGATATTCGCAGCCAGCCCGAGCGTGATCGCAAGCAGGCCCGGGGCTTGCGGTGACCGCTCCAGCGTGTCCGTGTCAGCGGCACGTACGATCTCTGCAAGCTTTGCCAGTGCCGGATCGGTGAGGCTGTACTTCGCCAGGAATGCATCGAAGCTGCACAACGGTCCCTCATGGGTGAGTTCGACGCCCGGCACGTCGAATGGAACGGCACCTTCGCGCTCGGCCACGCCGAGTACGTCGGCGGCCGGCACGTAAAGAATGTCCGCGGCTGGGTCGATGAACCGCTTGATGAGCCACGGGCAGGCGATGCGGTCGATCTTCGGGCGTGCGCGAGTAATCCATTTCATTTCTTTCTCCTTGGAGAAGAAAAAAGTTACGAGTTCACTTTTTCAAATGCTGCCAGCAACCCGTCGAACACTGCGCATGCCGCCGTTAGAAGGTCATCGTCATCCGCGAGTGTGTCGCGTAAACCGGCGAGAACACTCTCAACGCCGCAGGCTTCGGGTGGCTGTATTCCGCCAACGTCGAGGTAGTGCACCAGCGCGCCGAGACGCGTCAGCGCCGGAATCTCGAGACGAAAGCTCGTCTGCATCACCTCGAAGGTGACGCGCGAACCGACGTGGCTGAACGCGGCGCCGTCGTAATCGAAACCGAGCGCCTTCGGCGGACGTCGTGCGCGGAGTGTCCAGCCACATGATGACGGCCTTGTCGTCGATGAAACGCCGAATGAGCCACGCGCAGGCGAGACGGTCCACCCAGGGCCGTCGGCGCGTCGCCCAGGTGCGACCCTGATAATCGGCGATCCGGCGCGTTGAAATTGAACGGGTGATCGCGTGCGGTTCATCGGGCGACAGCACTCGATTGGCGGCAAGCTCGAATTCCTGCAGGGCCGCGTCGGCTTGGCCGCGCGCCTCGCCGGGAAAAAAGTCGATCGCGGCAAGAGCAGCAAAGATTTTCGCAGCTTCCGGCTTTGCTTCAGGGCTTCCAACACATTGTCGGTAGATAGCGTAGCTCGTGCCGCGCGGACCTCGTCCAGCAGCGCGCCATAATCGACACTGCGATCGAACAACGCCGCGAAGTGGACCTCCGTCGACTCTGCAACGGACAGCACGTGTGCCGAGCCGCCGCCGGCGCGCACATCGGCCGCGACGGTATCGAGCGTGGCGCGACAGGTGTCGCGATTCGGCAGAACGTAGACGCCATCGCGAAGTACAACAGCGCCCGACGACTTCAGCGCGCGCCATGCCCGCATCCGAACCGTCGCGTTCGCCGTCGGCAGGGTCAGGACGAGGAGGATGAAGTCCATATCGTAGAGTATACTACAAATATGTAGTAAACGTTACATAAGCTGGTTACCGAGTGAACGCAAGGCGCTCTACGTGCCGAGGTGTTTCCGCCGCACGGGCCAGGCGGTCCCGATCTAGCTCACGAAGCGGTTCGAACGAGCGTCAGTCAGCGGCCTACCATGCGGTTCAATTCCTCAGGGTAGCGGGCGCCCTGCACTTGAATCTTCGATGCCGCGGCGTCGATCTCACGCAAGTCATCGGGCGTCAGCTCAACCGTGGCAGCACCGACGTTTTCCTCGAGGCGGTGCCGTTTCGTCGTGCCTGGGATCGGAACGATCCACGGCTTCTTCGCGATCAGCCACGCCAGCGCAAGCTGCGCGGGTGTTACTTTCTTGCGGGCTGCAATCACGCCGAGTACATCGACCAACGCGTGGTTGGCTTTCCGGGCCTCCGGGAGAAGCGGGGAACGACATTCCGGAAATCCTTGCTGTCGAACTGCGTGTTCTCGTCGATCTTCCCGGTCAGGAAGCCCTTGCCGAGAGGACTGAAGGGAACGAAGCCGATGCCGAGTTCCTCGAGCGTCGGAATCACCTCGGCTTCCGGCTCGCGCCACCAGAGGGAGTACTCGCTCTGTAGCGCCGCAACCGGCTGGACCGCATGCGCGCGACGAATCGTCTGCACGCCCGCCTCGGACAATCCGAAGTGCCGCACCTTGCCTGCCTGGATCAGCTCCTTCACTGCACCAGCGACGTCCTCGATTGGGACCTCGGGGTCGACGCGGTGCTGGTAAAACAAGTCGATCGTGTCGGTCTTCAATCGCTTCAGCGACGCCTCGGCCACCTCGCGAATGTGTTCCGGGCGGCTGTCGAGGCCGGCTTGTTTGCCATCGACGAAGCGGAAGCCGAACTTCGTGGCGATCACTACTTGCTTGCGAAACGGTGTGAGCGCCTCACCCACGAGCTCTTCGTTCGCGTACGGACCGTAGGCTTCGGCCGTGTCGAAGAACGTCACGCCGAGTTCGACCGCACGATGCAACAGCGAAATCATCTGCTGCTTGTCGCCAGCCGGGCCGTACCCAAAGCTCATCCCCATACAGCCAAACCCGATCGCGGACACTTCGAGGTTGCTGTTACCAAGTTTCCGTTTCTGCATGACAACTCCTGACCAGATCTGCCGACGACACGTACCGGCGGGACAAGCCCAGCGAGGCGGGCGGAGACTCCTAACGTACGCCGTGGATTATCATGAACGGACTGTCCATGTTTTTCGATTTTTACGAGCAACATCGTCGAGCAACATCGTAATGACGGCGCTCCCTCGCACCACAGGCTCCCTCGCTCTGCGTCTCCTTTCGGTCGTCGTCGCGGCAGTCGTCATGATCGCGCCTCTACTCAGCAGCCCGAGCCGCGCGGCCGAGGGCTCTGAGTCGCACGCGGCTGGGCACGCTTCCGGGACCGTCAACTTTCCGGTGTCCTGTTCGGGTGAGGCTCAGGCGCAGTTCAACGTGTCGGTCACGTTGCTGCACCACATGACGTATCCCCAGGCACGCGAAGGCTTTCAGCGCGTGCTCGCCTTGGATCCCGAATGTGCGATGGGGCATTGGGGCGTCGCGATGACGCTGTTCCAGCCGTTGTGGCCGACGCGTCCAGGGCCGGAGGCGTTGCGGCTCGGCTGGCAACACGTAGAGGCTGCAACCAGGCTGCCGCCGCCAACCGATCGGGAGCGGCTTTTCATCGCGGCGACCGAAGCGTTCTTCCGCGAGCCAGCCGGCACGGATTACTGGCAGCGCATTCGTCGCTGGGAGGAGGCTTCCAAAACGTTGTACCAGGCGTTTCCTGACGATCCTGATGCCGCCTGCTTTTACGCGCTGGCGCATCTCGCGACGGCCGCTTCCAATACCATTTCGACGGAACACGCCGACGAGGCAGCCGCGATATTGCTGCGTGTCTACGAGCGCTACCCCGGGCATCCTGGTGCAATGCACTATCTCGTGCACGCCAACGATGTGCCGGGCCGTGAGCATGAATTGCTCGACATCACACGAGGATACGACGCATCGGCGCCGTTCAACCCGCATGCGCTGCACATGCCGACTCACATCTACACGCGTCTTGGCGACTGGGATGGCGTCGTCAAAGGCAACCTGCGCGCCGCCGAGGCGGCACTCGCCTTTCCCGCGGGCGAGCATGGAGAATTCGTGTGGGACGAGTTTCCGCACGCTATCGAGTATCTGGTGTACGCGTATTTGCAGCAGGGTGCGGACACGGCCGCGGCCGTTCAGCTCAAGCGCCTGCACGAGACTGCGCGACTCGAGCCGTCGTTCAAAACGGCATTTCACCTGGCGTCCACGCGTGTGCGTTACGCGCTCGAACGACATGACTGGCCTGACGCAGCATCGATCGTTCCGGGAGAGCCCAAATCAGTCGAGTGGAGCCGATATGCGTGGGCCGAAGCAATCATGGAATTTGGTCAGGGGCTTGGCAATGCGCACCTCGGCCGAATCGCTGCGGCGCGCAAAGCTGCCACGCGGATCGAGGAACTGGAAGCCGCGACAAGAAAATCGGGCGAGGAACTGTTCGCCCGAAACATCCAGGTGCTACGGCTCGAACTGAACGCGTGGATCGCTCACGCGGAAGGTCGGACGGAATCGAGCGTTGCGTTGCTGACGCAAGCCGCGGAGCTCGAGGCGTCCACGCCGAAGGCACCCGTAACTCCTGCTCCGACCATTCCGGCCGACGAACTCCTTGGGGACTTGTTCAGCGAACAGGCGCGATTCGCCGATGCGCTCGCGTCGTATCAGCGCTCATTGGTGCGGTACCCGGAACGGTTCAACAGTCTGTTGGGTGCTGCCAAATCCGCACGCGCACTCGAAGACCGGCCGACGGCACGTAAATACTACGAGCATCTCCTGAAAATCGCGGACGTTGGAACGCGACGGCCTGTACTCGATGAAGCGCGGAACTACGTTCGTCAGTAGCTCGTCCAGATCCAGGCGACCGTCGATGCACGCCGACCGCTTCATGTAGAGCGTTGTCTCCGAAACTCTGCGGGTGGCAACCCCACCTCGCGTTTGAAGAACTTGCTGAAGTTGCTCACTTCGTTGAATCCAAGCTGTTCGGCAACGCGTACCAATGGCAAGGCGGTCTCCACAAGAAGTCTTTTTGCCTCGGAATTGATTCTCGAAGCAATGAAGGCTTTTGCATGGATGCCCAATACATCGAGTGTTGCCCGGTTCACGCTCTTCTCGGAGCAACCCAGCTGGTGCGCGTATGCAGCGACTTGATGCATGGCGTGATACTTGCGCTCTACGAGTTTTTCGAATTTCTTGAAAAGCTGCATGCTCACGACCGACGCGGCGACGCCTGTTTCAGGTTGCATCTGCGCCAGGCGCAGGCGCAGCAACAGCGAATACAGTTGGAGACGCAGCAGCGATTGCAACGCTGGCGACTGACCGCTCAGAGTCATGTCCCCGTGCAGCTGCTGGACGCTCTGGCTCAAGGCGCGTTGCTGGTCTTCGTCCAGCAGCATGTGGGTGGGCAGCGCTCGTAGTGCCCGGCCCACCTGCGTGTTGTCGGGGAGGGCAGACATCCCGAGGGGCGTCAGGAACTCCTTGCGGAAGCTCACGCACCACACGGCGGATTCGGGTTCCATGCTGAAGTGGACCTGCTGCTCAGGTCGCAACATCAACAGCGAACCTGGCCGGCAGGTGATGTCATCGGAGTCGACCTTCGATCGGACCCTGCCGTCGCTGACGTTTATCAGCAGGTATGACCCGGTGCGCTGCGGTGCACCAGAAAAATCCGTTGCAACGCGCTGCCGGAACTCCTCGCCGCAATAGACTGCCAAGCCGAACTGGCTTCGACCTCGTGTGGCCCTTTGCTGGGCGCGTTGTGTTTGATATCCCATCTGTACGTGTCCCAAAGTGACCAGAAATAGGCGGCAAATGACCTATAGCTCGCATATAAACAGGCGAATAGTAAGGAGGGTACTGACCATTCGCAGGTTGGTACAGTATCCAGGCTCGTCCAGACACTAGGGGGAACATGATGCGCACCGTCAAGTATGCGATGACGCTAGGCGTCTCACTGGTTATCACGGCATTCGGGCTCGCCAGCACGCAGGCTGTGGCGGCGACAGGTGCGGCAGCCTGTGTTGCCTCGACCTTCACTGGCTTCCATAAGAAATCGAATCGGCCACTGGTCAAGGTGGAGGGTGCGACGATCACCCAGATTCTGGCGCAGCACAATCCGACCGCGCCGCTGGCCGGCACGCCGGCCCCCGCAATTCCTTTCTGCGAGGTCGAGGTGCTGTTGACGCACGGAGTCGAGGCCGACGGTGCGCTGCCACAGGACGAAGTGCGTATATGGGTCTGGTTGCCGGACAACTGGAACGGACGTTTCGTGACTCTTGGTGGCGGCGGCACGAGCGCCAGGGCGAACGCCACGGCCATGGGGGCATCGCTAGTTCAAGGTTACGCAGTCGCGACCAGCGACTCCGGTGTGCTGCAGGCATTCCAGCCCAATATTTTCGTGCAGCAGGGCAAGTTCAATTGGCAGCTTTTCGAAAACTGGTCGTACCGAGGCGTGCATGACTCAGCCGTGGCTTCGAAAGCAGTCACCCAGGCTTATTATCTCGACACGAAGCCCGCTTACTCCTATTGGAGTGGCTGCTCGAACGGCGGCCGGCAGGGTCTGGAGATGGCGCAGCGCTTTCCGGAAGATTACGACGGCGTGATGTCCGCTGCGCCCGCGATCTATGCAGTCGCGCGCCAGAATCTCTCGATATCGTGGCCCGTCTTCCTGCAGAACGATGCATTCGGCGCCAACATTGCAACTTGCAAACGCAATGCGCTGACTGCTGCGGTGGTCGCCGCCTGCGATGCCAACGACGGCGTCGTCGACCAGCTGATCAGCAATCCAAAAGCCTGCAACTACTCGGCGGCCTTGGAGTCACAGGTCGGCGTTACACCGGCGAGCTGCACTGCGATTACGCAGGCCGAAGTGGATATTGCCAAGAAGATCATCGAAGGACCGCACACCCCGGACGGGCGTTTCATCTGGTACGGATATCCACCTGGCGCCGGTGTGCCGACGAACTCCGCCAATTTCTGGATTCAGAATTTCCTGCTGCAAGACCTCACTTTTGACTACCGCACTTCGAATACGGATGAGCTGCTGAACAAGTGGTACCCGATGGCTTACAACAACCGGCTCGCGATCCTCGAAGGTTCCGACCCGGTGCTGAAGCCCTTCGCCGATCGCGGCGGCAAGGTGTTGATGTGGCACGGTCTCGCGGACAGCCTGGTACCGCCGGAACAATCGGAGCACTACTGGAAAGAGGTCGCGGACCTGTCTGGCAACAAGACCAAGGACTTCTTCCGTTTATTCATGGCCCCGGTGTCGGGCATTGCGGTGGTGGCACGGGGCCGTCGCCGGTGGATCCGCTGGCAGCCCTCGTCGGCTGGGTCGAGAACGGCGTTGCGCCGAATGCGTTGCCGGCCGAGCGACGTGTCAGCGGCGTGCTGCAACGTGCGCGCAACCTGTGCCCGTTCCCGCAAGTGCAGGTGTATCAGGGCGGGGATATCAACGCCGCCAGCAGCTTCGTCTGCGCGGACTCGTATTGACCGGGAACTGATCGCCGAATCGGCGTCGCAGTGTTAGCGCCCGAGCCGGATCTGAACTTGTCCTTCAGGTCGGGTCGGGTGCGCTGAGGCGCACGCAGCGTAGCCAAGCCAAGCGGGGAATTCCTGGAGATACGGGCGTAGGAACAGTCGGCCTCGCCCTGGCGACGTGGCCCGACTGCCGAAGCTCGACCGAACGGGCAGTGTATCGTCAAAGCCCGCGCGCACGATTACAGGGCGTTGGAGGTTCCGCATGACTATCCGCAGCAAGCGGTTGCAAGGGCTCCGTGTCGCGATTCTTGCCGCCGACGGTTTCGAGATGGTGGAGCTCATGGTGCCGTTGTTCGCGCTGCGCGCGGCGGGTGCGACAACGGATGTGGTGTCGTTGCGTCACGGGCGCATCCGCGGCGTGAACCTGCACGAGCCGGCGCGTCGAGTACGCGTGACCAAGACCCTCGCAGAGGCACACCCGGACAATTACGACGCACTGCTGATCCCCGGTGGCTTCATCAACCCGGACTTGTTACGACAATCGGAGGCCGCGCGTGCCTTCGTGAAGGCGTTCGATGCGGCGGGCAAACCCATCGCGACGCTGTGTCATGGCCCATGGCTGCTCGCGTCGGCAGGCCTTACTGAAGGGCGCACGATGACGTCATGGCCCGGTATTCGAGACGACCTGGTCAACGCCGGTGCCACGTGGCTCGATCAGGAACTGGTACGCGACCGGAACTGGGTGTCGAGCCGTGGGCCCCAGGACATGCGCGTATTCGTGCTTGGAATGAAGGATCTGTTCTCGGGATCTGTGCCCACGGTCAGCGCGCCGCGACTGACGGAGTCGTCGCCGCAGCGCATCGCTCCCCCCAAACTCGTCGTCAGCACCATGCGGTGGTTACCGCGACCCTCAGTCCGTACTGTGGCCGCCGCCGCGCTCGTAGGCTGGTGGGTCTTGAACAAGTCGGGCTTATCAGGCGCGCGCTCGATGCTGAGGCACTAGGAGGCGTAGAGCCCGCCCGCCGGCGCGCCGGGCCTCGCTCGTCGGAAGCCCTCAGCCAGGGAGGCTCGAAATCTGGCGGCGCCCCAGCAGCGCGCCCTGTACCGCCCGTCATGTGCGGGTCGGGCCACTCACGATCGATCGAGGCGCATGCGGGCACCGGCAACGGACCAGCCGCCGTCGACCGGAAGCACGGCGCCGGTGATGTAGCGCGCGGCGTCGGACGCGAGAAACAGACAGGCATCCGCGACGTCCTGCGGCGTCCCCATGCGACCCATCGGCACGGCTTCGACGACGCCCTGTCGCGCCGACTCGTCAGGCGCCAGCCGCGCCATCCCTTCGGTGCCGTCGATCGGGCCGGGAATGACCGAGTTTATCCGGACTCCCTCAAGCCCCCACTCAATGGCCAGCGTCTTCGTGATCATGTCGACGCCGGCTTTGGCCGCGCACACATGCACCTGCATCGCCATGGCGACGATCGCCTGCGGCGCTGAAATGCTGATCACGCTGGCGCCCGGTTTGTTGAGGTGTTGCCAGGCCGCGCGCATCACATTGAAGGTGCCCAGCAGATCGATATCGATCACTGACTTGAATCCGTTAGGACTCAAAGTCGCCGCGGCCGCGGGAAAGTTGCCCGCCGCGCCCGACACCAGCACATCGATCTTGCCTTGTCGTTCCACAAAGGACGCTAGCGCATCGGCCACGGCCTGTGACTGGCGCACATCCAGGCTGAAGCCGAGGGCGGGGACGTCAGGCCTGGACAGGCGCGAGACCGCAGCGTCGACCTTGTCCTGGCTGCGGCTCGCCACGCCTACCTTCGCGCCAGCGGTCACGAAGGCTTCGGCGATTCCGAGATTGATGCCGCTCGTCCCCCCGAAGACGAAGACGTTCTTTCGGCTGAAATCGAAAGAGAAATTCATGAGGGCTCCTGGTGGGTCAGGCCGTTGCTCGCCGATCCGGGGGTTGCCCGCCTGCGCACTCGTTCCGCGGCCGCTTCCTCAACTTTAGCGTGCTCGTCGTTGCGCTGCACTGAGGCCGAAACTTTGCCGGTACCAGCGCGAAAACGCGCTGGGTGCGCGGAAGCCCAGCAGCGTGGAGATTTCCGACAGCGGCCGGTCGCCATCATCGACGTAACGCGCGGCGAGTTCACGGCGCACTCCGTCGACGATTGCACTGAAGGTCTCGTTCTCGCTCGCAAGTTGCCGGTGCACGGTGCGACGCGTCACGCCCAGGTGGTGCGCGACAAGGTCGATGCCGCAATGCCCGGCGGGCAGCAGCACGAATACGAGCTGTCGAACGTCATTCGCGGTGCTGCGGCGCGTAGCGCCCAGGCTGGCTTCGAGTACCTGGCGTGCATAACGCGCTATGACCGGGTCGGCGCCTGGATTCGGCACATCGAGATCGCGTGCGTCGCAGATGATGCCGTTGAACTCGTGACCAAACTCGACGCGCCGACCGAATACACGCCAATGCACGGCGCGGTCCTTCGGCGCCGAATGGGCAAAACACACACGCCGCGGCCGCCAATCCGGGCCGAGGAAGACAGTCAGCAGACGAAACAGCACGCCGATAGCAAGTTCGGTCGATTGCCGTACTCCAGCCGCTCGGCCGACCACCAGTTCTTCGCGGATCACGACGACGCCGCTGGCCTCTTCGATCTTCAGGAATAGTGCGGCGTTGTGCAGGTGGCCAAACCGCAGCAGTTCCTCGAGCGCACGCCGCAAGGTCGGCTCCTCGCGCATCAGCAGACCGATCGGACCGAGGTTCGACAGACGGCGCGATTCGGCCATGCGCAGGCCGAAGGATTGGTCGCCGCTGCGCTGCGCCGACAGCTCCAGCAGCGCACTCACTGCGTCGGCCGACAACTTTCGGTCAGGCCCGCGCAACACGGAACTTGGCAGCCCGACTTCGGATAAAAGAGCGATCGGGTCCAGGCCCGCCTCGCGTGCGAGTTCGGCGTAACCTGTCAGGCTGGCACTGCGCAGCAGGGCGGGCATGCGTTTTCCTGTGATGTCCCTAAATGGTAATCGAATGTCCCAATCCGTCAAGTGCCGGAATTTCGTGGCGCTGATACTGAACTCGTTCGACGTATCCCCCAAGGAGCTTCGCGATGACCCGCCAGACAGCTACCGAAAGCCCGACGCCGGTGTGCGACAGCCTTCGCGCCAGCGGTAACTGGAACCCGAACTGGGACCCTTTCGCCGCCCTCGACCCGGACTGGACCGAGAAGTTCATTGCCATGGGAATCGCACCGATGGTCTCGGGCGTGCTCGATGCGAAGACGATCGAATTCCTCGCGATCGCGGTCGACGCCTCGTGCACCCACATGTACGCCCCGGGCGTGCGCCGTCACATCCGCAAGGCGCTCGAACTGGGAGCTACCAAGCAGGAGATCGCCGCCGTGCTGCAGTGCGTGAGCGTGCTGGGCATCCACACCATGAGCCTGGGTGCCCCCATCCTGCTCGAAGAACTCGATGCCATGGCCGACCGCCACGGCGCCACCACCGACCAATCGGCCTGAACCCCCAAGGAGAATTACCATGCATTTCCTCGACGACTCCCTCCTGCCCGAAAATCAACAGAAACTGGTGATCCAGGTTGCGCCGTTTGGACCCCAGTGGGTCCCGGGCGATTCCGACGACATCGCCGTATCGATGGACCAGCAGATCCAGAAGGCGGTCGACTGCTACAACGCAGGCGCCACCGTGCTGCACGTGCATGTGCGCGAGGACGATGGCAAGGGCAGCAAGCGGCTGTCCAAGTTCAATGAGGCGCTGGCGCGCCTGCGCGAAGCGGTGCCGCAGATGATCCTTCAGGTCGGCGGCTCGATCTCGTTCGCCCCCGAGAACGAGGGCCAGGCGGCCAAGTGGATGAGCGACGATACGCGCCACATGCTGGCGGACCTCGACCCGCGACCCGACCAGGTCACGGTGGCGATCAACACCCAGCAGATGAACATCATGGAGCTGATGACTGCGGCCGACGTCGCGGGCACTTCGCTCGCCGACCCGGCATTGCAGGCGGGCTACCGCGACATGATCGTACCCGCGAATCCGTCCTGGTACGTGGAGCACATCCGCCGCCTGGTGGCCAACGGCATCCAGCCGCATTTCATGCTCGGCAACCTCACGGGGCTCGAAAGCGTCCTCCGCCTTGTGCGCCAGGGTGCCTATTGCGGACCGCTGGCCCTCAACTACGTGGCGATCGGTGGCGGCTCGGCCGGCCTGCATCCGGCCGACATGCTGGAATTCGCGCGCCGCACGCCCGATGGCGCGGTGCTCACGCTCGAGACCCTGAACCGCCACATCTATCCGATGAACACGATGGCCATCGCGCTGGGCATGCACGTGCGTGTGGGCATCGAGGACACGCTGTTCGGGCCGCACGGTGAACGCATGGGCTCGGTCAAGCAGATCGAGTTGATGGTCCGCCTTGCGCGCGAGCTCGGCCGTGAAGTGGCCAGCGGCAACGAGGCGCGCTCCATCTACCAGGTCGGCGAGTTCTGGAAGAACACCGATGAAACCCTGGCGCGGCTCGGAATGACGCCAAATCGCGCACCGGGTCAACGCGGTGTACCGTTGCGCATCGCATCGTGATGGCATGAGGGACTGGCGCCTGCGCATCGCGCTGACACATCGCTAGTGAATAGAGTGCGACATCATCCAATCGGGAAGCGCAATGAACACCAATTCGAGCGGCCGAAAGGTTGCGATCGTGACGGGCTCGGCGACTGGAGTGGGTGCGGCAACCGCACTGGCGCTGTCGCGCCGAGGCTATGACCTGGTAATCAACTATTCGAAGAGCGAGCGCGAGGCCAAGGAGGCGGAAGCCGCCTGTCGAGACGCCGGCGCCGATACGCTGCTGGTGCGCGGCAATGTGGCCGACGATGCGGACTGCCGGAACATGGCCAATGCCGCGGTCGCGCGTTGGAATCGGCTGGACGCCCTGGTGAACAACGCCGGCATCTCCACCTTCACAGGTGGAGAGAACTGGGACGCGCTGGATGCTGCAGTGTTCCAGCGAATTTTTGGCGTCAATGTCCTTGGCGCATTCCAGATGGTCCGAGCTTGTCTCCCGCACTTGAAGGCGGCGCGCGGCGCCATTGTCAACGTGTCTTCCATCGCCGGTGCCCTGGGCATCGGCTCGTCGGTGCCGTACATAGCATCGAAGGGCGCAGTCAACTCGATGACCCTTCATCTGGCGCGTTCCCTTGCTCCTGAGATCCGCGTCAACGCGGTCTGCCCCGGTCTCATTACCACTCGCTGGTTCGGCGAGGGCGTGGGGCAGGAAGCCTACGAAAGCATCAAGCAAGGGTACGAGCAAGCGACTCCGCTTGCGCGCGCCTCTAGCGCGGAAGACGTCGCTGAAGCGATTGTATGGCTAGTCGATGGAGCCGCCACTGTGACCGGGGAACTGATCTTGCTCGATTCCGGCATGCATCTCGGCGGGTCACGGGGCGCCGTCGTGGCTGCGAAGAACTGAGGCAGAAGGAATGGAGCGCGTTGGCTGCGAACGTCGGCTGAACCTTCGCCGGCCGACGCCATGACCGCCACCACCATGACACTCGACGACGCTCCCCTGCCGGCTACCCCCGCCAAAGCCGCCCACATGCTGATGTGGCTGGGGATCATGAGTCTGCTCATGCCCTTGTGGGGTGACATGGTGATCCCCGTGCTGCCGGCCGTGCAGACGGATCTGCGTGCGTCCGCCTCGGAAACGCAGCAGGTGTTGTCCCTGTTCTTGTTGGCCAGTGCCTTCATGTCCCTTTTGCACGGAGTGCTGGCCGATGCGTTGGGCCGCCGCGTGGTGCTGCTCGGCTCGCTTGGCGTGCTCACTGTGACTTCCTTCGCCTGTCTACTGGTGACCCGCATCGAACATCTGTGGGTGCTGCGCATGGTGCAGGGATTGGCGGCCGGCTCGGGGGTGATCCTCGGGCGCGCCATCATCCGCGACCTGTATAGCGGCGAGGTCGCACAGAAAATGATCGCCCGCACCAGTTTGATCCAGGCCGCAGGCCCGATCGTTCTGCCGGTATTGGCGGGCTGGCTCACCGTACTGTGGGGGTGGCGCGCGCTGTTCGGTTTTCTCGGGGTCGTCGGCGCTGTGATGCTGATCGTGTATGCGCGCAAATTGCCAGAGTCGCTGCCGCCCGAGCGCCGTCAGTCCTTGAATGCCCGCAACATCCTGCACGGTTACCGCTCCGTGCTCGGCTCGGCGCAGTTTGTGCGCGTGTGCCTCGCCCAGGGGCTGAACTGGGTTGCCACATTCATCTATGTGCTTTCAGGTGCGCATTTTCTGGTGACGCTGCTCGGCCGTTCGGTGACAGAGATGTACCTCCTCTTCGGGCCGGCCATGCTGGGGATGAGTCTGGGCTTTGCGACCCTGCCACGATGGCTGCACCGCTTTGGCATGGTGGGCACGATGCGTGTCAGCTATGGGTTTTTCCTGCTGGCCATCGTGTTGAACCTGGGGCTGGCTTGGGCTGTCTCCCCGGGCCTGGCCCATTTGCTGCCCCTCGCGTTGTGCGCGTATGCGGTTGGCTTGTCCATGCCGCTACTCCTTGGCCATGCGCTCGCCCCCATGCGCAACAACGCCGGCCTGGCCGCGTCCACCCAGATGTTCATTCAGGTCGCACTCCTGGCGCTGGGTTCGGGCTTGATTGCGCCGCTGCTGTGGGACTCGCTCCTGCATCTGGCGCTGGCCAATGCGGCATTGATCATGGGTGGAGCCATTTTGCTGGTATGGCAAGGCCATGCAGAGCGCAAAGCGCAGCGTCAAGGTGTAGCCGGCGTAACCTGACGCCTGCTGTTGGTTTGTTGCTGATTCGCAGGAGCACTCCCCTGCTGTTGGTTCTTAACACGACGTCTGCTGCGGCTTGGCATGACGCCGAATCGCGCGCCGGGCCAACGTGGCGTTCCGTTGCACCCGGCATGTTGACGGCCTGATACAGTGAGGACCGATGGCGCATTCGGCGTCGTTCAGATCGTCGAGTTTGCGCCGTCGTCGTGACCACTAATTCCTCACCATGAATCAGGTCGCATGAATCTCAACACAACCTGGCTTGGCTGGCGCGCGGCCACGCGCAAGAATTTCCATGGCGTGCTGGTGTCCGCGGTGGTGGCCGTTGCCGCCATCTCGCTGGCCGAGCACTACCACGTATCGGCGATGCTGTTCGCGTTGTTGCTCGGCATGGCACTGAACTTCCTGTCGACCGAAGGCCGGTGTGTTCCCGGAATTCAGTTTTCCGCGAGCCCGCTGCTGCGCATTGGCGTCGCGCTCCTCGGCGTCCGGATCACGCTGGCGCAGATCACGGAGTTGGGCCCGATGCCGATCGCGATGGTCGTGCTTTCGGTGGCGCTGACCATCGGCTTCGGCGTGGTGCTGGCGAAGATGCTTGGATATCGGAACAGGTTCGGCGTCCTGACGGGTGGTGCCGTGGGGATCTGCGGTGCGTCCGCAGCGATGGCCATCGCCGCGGTAATTCCCGCGCAGCCCGACGACAACGTGAAAGAGCGTGCCACCATCTTCACGGTCATCGGCGTCAGCACGCTTTCCACGGCAGCGATGGTCGCTGTACCCGATGATCGTCACGATGCTCGGCTTCGACACCGAACAGGCCGGCCTCTTCCTCGGCGCCACGATTCACGACGTCGCGCAGGTGGTGGGTGCGGGCTACGGCATGTCGAAGGAAACCGGCGACGTCGCGACGATCGTGAAACTGTTGCGCGTCGCAATGCTGCTGCCGGTGATCCTTGTCATCACGTTGTCGTACCGCAACCAGCATGTCGCCGGCCCAGCCGGTACACCCAAGCCACCGTTGCTGCCCTGGTTCGTGGTGGCGTTTGCCTTGATCGTCGCCATCAACAGCGTTGGCCTGATTCCCGCGGGCCTGCAGCACGCGTTGCAGACGCTATCGACCTGGCTGCTCGTGATCGCGATGTCGGCGATCGGCATGAAATCGCACTTGAAGGACGTTGCCACGGTCGGGCTCAAGCCGATCCTGCTGATGGTCAGCGAGACCGCTTTCCTGGCGCTGCTGGTGATCGCCATCATCTTCATCAGCCGATGAAGACGCCCTTGGGTCAAACAGCCGCCGGGCTGCGGCGATGACCGCCGCAGCAGGAGTGGCTGTATCGATCCGGCTGCTACGCTATTTCTGCGCGAGAGCCTTATAGGAAAACTTCTGCCCCGAAAGCGACGCTTCGTACATCAGGCCGCCCTTCGGTATGACGAAAACCGCGGTGCCCTTGTGGAACTGGCCGGCGGTCGCCGCGTCGTGCTTGCCCGCGCTTGCGGTCCCGGTGGTGCCGGTTGTGCTGGCTGTACCCCCCGCTGCGGCTGTGATCACGATTGCGTTCACGTTGGCACCGAACTCGAAATCGCCTGACGTGAACTCGTCAAAGGCACGCTTGTCCTCCAGAAAGACGATCTGGCTGTAGCCTTCGCCGCCTGCCTGAAAACCGATGCTCAATTGCGTCATTTTGCTGTCGCCGACGTATTTCCCTTTCTCATAGACGCGGCCTTCGCCGTAGGCACCCCCCACGCCGAGCCCAGCCTTGCCGATGGTCGGAAATACGGCATAACCGTAGCTCTTCTTGAAAATGTCTCGCCGCTTTCGCCTGCATTTTTGAATAGATCGACCGTCTCGCTGTACTTATCGGCCTGGGCGGGGCCAGCTGTCAGCAGCACGGCGACGGCCGTGAGAAACGCATACTTCATCGGTTTCATGCCTGTTCTCCTTTGATAGCTCACATGCAATGTGCCCGCCACACTCATCGGCCCGCAAGGTCGATACGATTCTCTGGCGCAACGTGCGCTCGAGCGCTGGCGAAAGGCGCGCCTGGCGCAAAAACGCAGATTGAGCGTCCGGTCGGTCTTGGTCAATTTCTGCTTTGGGAAACCAAGGGGGCGAAACCGTCGCCCACGCGCGTAGGCGTAGGTTACGCTCGCTGGAACCGATCACTTCCTCCGGTACCATCAGTCAAGTGAACACTATGACGCAGCCGACCCACAAGCTTGATCACGTCGCCGCAACGGCCGCCGACTGGGGCCTCTCGCAGCCGAAGCAGCACGGCGAAGACGAGCGCAAGCGGCCCCTCGCCGCGGTCGCCACGGACCTGAACGGGCGGCTTAAGCAATGCTGCAAGAGCGCCGATTCGCCGTCGGAGGCCGCGCGGGAGATGCACCGCCACATGACTATTTTTTCTCGCTACGGAGTACCGAACCCGAAGGCGACGCAGCTGGTCCGGGAGTTGACGATGAAGGCGTTCACGCCGCACAAACGATGAACCCGCTCGGCTAACCCTGAGGCAACAACTCACGGTCCAATTCGGGCCTTTTTTTCCGGGGGAATAACAATGACAGACAACAAGTCTCTCTTTGACCTGAGCGGCCGGGTCGCCATTGTCACTGGCGGCAATGGAGGAATCGGCCGAGCCATTGCGCTGGGTCTGGCTCGGGCTGGCGCATCCGTAGCGGTGCTCGCGCGCAACGAGGAAAAGAATCGCCTTGTGCTTGCAGAACTGCAAGGCATCGGCAGGCCCGCGCTGGTCTATCAGCTCGATGTTACGAATCGAGCCGCACTGGCACCGGCCGTGGAGCAGGTGGAGCAGACCCTTGGCGGAATCGATGTTCTGGTCAACAATGCCGGCGTCGTTGCGCTGACTGGCGGCGTGCTGAATGAAACCGCCGATATCTGGGACAACACGATCGAGACACACTTGAACGCCAGCTTCCTGCTGTCGCAGCTGGTTGCGAGGTCCATGGTCAAGCGTCGGAGCGGCGGAAAAATCATCAACCTGGCCAGCATGTACTCGATCTTCGGATCGGGCCTGGTCCCTTCATATAGCGCAGCAAAGGGCGCCATCGTGCAGCTCACGAAGTCTCTGGCCATCGAGTTGGCCAGTCATCGGATCCAGGTCAACGCGATTGCGCCGGGCTGGATCGAAACCGACATGACGGAGGCCGTGCGCAACTCACCAATGAATGATGCGATCCTGGCCCGCACTCCCGCGGGACGTTGGGGACAAGCGGAAGAACTGGTCGGTGCCGCAGTTTTCCTCGCCTCACGCGGCGCCGACTTCATTACGGGAGTGACGCTGCCAGTCGACGGCGGCTATTCCGTTTGCTAAGGCGACTTGATTGCCATCGAATAGCGGCGCAGGCACGTTCGACAACGTCACTGCAAACGATCATCGTCGCTGATCACGATTCGCGCGCCGCGCTGGTACGTGAAGTACGCCCATGCCCAGTCGATCAGCACGACCAACCGGTTGCGGAAGCCGATCAGGAAGAACAGATGGGCGACGACCCAGAACCACCAGGCGAAGCGCCCCGACAGCCGCGTGAACGGTAGCTGCACCACCGCGGCGCGCCGGCCGATCGTCGCGAGCGTGCCGTAATCGCGGTAGCGAAACGGCTGCACTCGCCCGCGAGCCTCGACTGTCGTGCGGATCGAGCGACCAACGTAGCTGCCCATCTGCTTCGCCGCCTGCGCAACCCCGGGCACCATCTGCGCACGCTCGGCCTCGCCGTCGTGCACGCTCGCGAGGTCGCCGATCACGTGGATCTCGGGATGGCCCGGCACGGTCAAGTCCGGCATTACTTGCACGCGCCCCGCGCGGTCGAGCGGGGCGCCGAGCTGCCGCCCGAGAGGCGAGGCGGCGACACCCGCTGCCCACAGCACCGTGCGCGCGGTGATGCGCTCGTCACCGACCTGCACGTAGCCGGCCCCGACGTCGGTCACCGCCTTGCCGGTCCAGACAGTCACGCCGAGCCGTTCGAGTTGGCGCCGCGCGCTGATCGACAACTCCTCGTGCAAGTTGCTGAGCACGCGCGGGCCTGCCTCGAGCAGCAGGATGCGCGCGGTCGTCGGGTCGATGCGGCGAAACTCTCGTGGCAACGTATGGCGTGCGATCTCGGCGAGCGTGCCCGCCAGCTCAACGCCGGTCGGCCCGCCGCCGATCACGACGAACGTCAGCCATGCATCGCGGACGCGCGGATCGTCCTCCGCTTCGGCGCGCTCGAAAGCGGTCAAGATCCGCTCGCGCATCGTGAGGGCGTCATCGAGGGTTTTCAGCCCAGGCGCGTGCTGCGTCCAGCCGTCATGGCCGAAATAGCTGTGCGTCGACCCGGTCGCGACGACGAGCCGGTCGTACGGCAACGGCCGGCCGTCCACCGTGACAGTGCGCGCGATCGGATCGATCTTGTCGACGGTGCCGAGCAGCACGGTCACGTTCTTTTGCCGGCGCAGAAGGTAGCGCAGCGGCGCAGCGATCGACGGCGCCGCCAGCCCGGCGGTCGCCACCTGGTACAGGAGCGGTTGGAACAGGTGATGGTTGTGACGGTCCACCAGCGTGATGTCCGCGTCGACACGCTTTAGCGCCCGAACGGCCCACAGCCCGCCGAAGCCGCCGCCGAGCACGACGATCCTGGGGCGTTTGCGCGACTGCTCGGCTGCTGGCATAGTTTTTTTCTACGTTCCGCCTTGTTCGGCGGGAGTTGTAACGTCGCGAGACCGGTCGCAGTTGCGGCGTGCGGCTAGTCAGACGCTGTCGTCGAGACTTCCTGTCGTACGCGGCAAAACTTTCACCCTGTCGATGCGGTGGCCGTCCATCGACAGCACCTCGACGTCGAACTCTGGAAACGCGACGCGCTCGCCGTTCACGGGAAGGCGTCCGAGCGTCTCGGTGACGAGGCCGCCGACACTGTTCGCGTCGACCTCGGGCACCAACACTCCAAGCGCCTCCTCCAGGCTCAGCAGCGACAAACTGCCTTCGCCAATCAAATTGCCATCGGGCACACGCTGCCAGACAGGGCTCCCCCCTTTCTTGAACTCGTCTTCCACCGGCCCGAACAAGGCCTCCACGATGTGCTCGAACGTGACGAAGCCGATTTCCGTGCCGAGGGTATCGGTGACGATTGCGAAATGCGGATCGCCGCGACGGAACGCCGCGAGTGTCGATTCGAGTCGTTCGGTTTCCTCGACATGAGGCAGCCTGCGCAGGTACGGGCGCAGGTCGCGGATGTCCCGCAGGCGATCGGGTGCGGTCAACAGGTCCTTGATGTGTAGCAGGCCGACGAATCGCTGGGTCGCAGGATCTCGAATCGGGTAACGCGTAAAACGAGAAGTGCGAACCTCGCCGAGCACCTCGTCGATCGTCGAATCGAGCCTGATCCAGACCAGCTCCGCGAGTGGCCGCATTACGTCACCGACCACTAGATCGCCGAGGTCGAGGCCGCGGGTGAGGATCTGCGTTTCGGTCGCGCCGAGTTCGCCGTGATGATGGCTCGCGCGCAGTACGGTGCGCAGTTCGTCGATCGAATGCGCCTCATCACCTTCCGATGCCATCTCTACGCCCATCCGGCGCAGGATGCCATTGGCAGCGCCGTTCAGCAGGTGAATGAAGGGATACATCACCCAGTAAAAAACGTAGAGCGGCAGGGCGGTGTACAAGGACACCGTCTCGGCGCGCCGGATAGCCAGCGACTTCGGCGCTTGTTCGCCAATGACGATGTGCAGGAACGAAATCAGCCCGAATGCGAACGCAAATGAGATGCTGTGGATTACCTTCAGGTCGGTGATACCTGCATATCCGAGCGCGGGTTCGATCAGGCGGGCGAAGGCGGGCTCGCCGATCCAGCCCAGGCCGAGAGAGGCGAGGGTGATGCCGAGCTGGCAGGCGGAAAGGTAAGCATCCAGGTGCGTGCGCACTGTTCGCAGCACGCGCCCGCGAAGGCCATGGGTCTTCGCAAGCTCGTCGGCCTGCGTACGCCGCAATTTGACGATCGCGAACTCGGCCGCGACGAAAAAGCCGTTCAGCAGGACGAGGAACAGTCCGAGCGCAGTCAGCAGCAGGTTGTCGATCGACATCAGGCGGGCATTGTAGCGTCCGCTGCGTCGTACGTTTCGTTCTATCCAAATCGCCCGTATTTGTGGCAACTTGTGTACCGAACCTGTGGCTCTTTGCGCCCGGCTTGGCCTTGGGCGCAATAAACCCGGAGGGAATGTTGAAGTGACACACCCGTTTCGGATTGCAGCGCGCTACTCGCAGAGCCGATTCGCGACGCTGAGGTGATTGGCGGAAGGCGCCGTCGTGACGATGCGGGTGACACACAGTTCAGCGCGCCGACTAGGGTCGATATTGGCGCTGCTGCTGACAAGCTCGATGCAAGCATCAGGCGAATCGCCCGACCCGTGGGCAGCCACGGTCTATGGAGCGCGGATCTCGAGCGAGACTGGCTGGGAAGACATCATCCTGGATCCCATCGGCGCGGATTTCGTGGATGCGTACCTTGTCGCCGGAGCGATCTCGCGTCCTTACGCGTTCTATCGAGACGGCGCACTTTCGCTGGAGGCCGAAGGGCAGGTCGTCTACAACTTCGGCGACCAGGACCACTGGGAGTTCAATGTCGTCCCGATAGTTGTCCGCTGGCATAAGTTTCCATGGAACCACCGCGTCGAGTCACTTCCGCCGCGTTCGGTCTGGGGCTTTCATATGCCACCGAACTCCCCGAAGTCGAAGTCGAGATCGAGGGAGAAAGCCAGCAGTTGCTGATCTACTGGGTCATGGAACTCACGGCAGGCCCGTTGCGGTCGCCCTGGGCGGTCTCGTTACGGCTGCATCATCGCTCGGTGGCCTGGGGCCTCATGGCAGACGAGGGCGGCATGAATGCCGTAGGGCTCGGAGTCCGATGGAAGTTCGGCGGTACCATGCCCGAGTGAAATGCCGCGCGCATATCCGCTAGAATTCATGCGCACGCGCCCGGCCGGGCCGGGCAGGGCCGGCGCCGCGACAGGCGCCGCCACCGCTCGCGTCCATGCGAGGCGCCGACGTTTGACAGGTGGTTTTCCATGAAGTGTTTCAAGACGGCTGCAGAGGCTCTCGCCGGTACGACGTTTGACGGCATGACCGTCATGGCCGGCGGGTTCGGACTCTGCGGAATTCCGGAGAACTCCATCGCAGCATTGCGTGACACCGGCGTCAAGAACCTGACGGTAATCAGCAACAACGCCGGAGTCGACGGCTTCGGTCTCGGCATGCTGCTCGCGACCGGCCAGATCCGGAAGATGATCAGTTCGTACGTGGGCGAAAACAAGCTTTTCGAGCGCCTGTACTTGTCCGGCGAGCTCGAGCTCGAGTTCAACCCGCAGGGCACGCTCGCCGAACGCATCCGCGCAGGCGGCGCGGGGATTCCCGGCTTCTACACGAAGACCGGCGTCGGCACGCTGGTCGCCGAAGGCAAGGACCACAAAGAGTTCAACGGCCAGACCTACGTGCTCGAGACCGGGCTCGTTGCCGACCTTTCGCTGGTGCACGCGTGGAAAGGCGACAAGGAAGGCAACCTCGTGTTTCGCAAGACGGCCCGCAATTTCAATCCGATGATGGCGACGGCCGGCAAGATTACGGTCGCGGAGGTCGAGGAGCTGGTCGAGGTCGGCACTCTCGACCCCGACCAGATTCATACGCCTGGCATCTTCGTGCACCACATCTTCCAGGCGCAGGGTCTCGAGAAGCGGATCGAACAACGTACGGTCCGGAAGAGGAGCTGAGCGATGCCATGGACCCGTGATGAGCTCGCCATTCGCGCTGCCAGGGAACTGAAGGACGGTTTCTATGTAAACCTCGGCATCGGCATCCCGACGCTGGTCGCGAACTACATTCCGCCGGGCGTCGACGTCACGCTGCAGTCGGAGAACGGCATGCTCGGCATGGGCCCGTTCCCGTACGAGGGGGAGGAGGACAGCGACCTGATCAATGCAGGCAAGCAGACGATCACCGAGATTGCGAAGACCAGCTACTTCTCCAGCAGCGACAGCTTCGCGATGATCCGCGGCGGGCACATCGATCTCGCGATCCTCGGGGCGATGCAGGTCTCCGAAGCCGGCGACATCGCCAACTGGATGATCCCGGGCAAGATGGTGAAGGGCATGGGCGGCGCCATGGACCTTGTGGCCGGCGTCAAGCGCGTGGTCGTCGTCATGGAGCACGCCGCAAAGGACGGCACGCCGAAGATCCTGCCAACCTGCGACCTGCCGCTTACGGGCAGTCGCTGCGTCAATTTGATCATCACGGATCTTGCGGTATTTGAAGTGCGCGACAACGGCCTCGCGCTGATTGAGCTTGCGCCTGAAGTTGCGCTCGAGACGGTCGCGGCGAAGACCGCTGCCCGTTATACCGTGGAGCTGGACGGCAAGTAATCAGTCTCGTGTGTTGCGTGGTGTGTGAGTCAGATCAAAGTTGTCGTGGAATGTGCGCACCTCGATTGCGTAGCAAATTCTAACGTTTCACGTGAATTGTCGACTAAAACTGATCAAATCGACTGCTCCAACGCCTGCAGTGAGCACTGGGTGGCACCACCTACACCGGATTTACAAACCACCCAAGAGGTCGAGCTGGCGTTCGTCACCGACGACGCGATCGAAGTCGAGACCCAGGGTCTCGAGCACCGGCTCGGCCACCGGCTTCACCTGCTTCGCCACATAGTGCTCGCGATCGAGTGGATGCTGGACATCGCCAAGCGGCTCGGGTCCCGCGGTCGTCATGACATAACTGACGAGCCGTCCCTGCACCTGCGTGGACTTTCGCGCGGCCGCGACGTGTGGCGGAGTGGTGGCCGTGTAGTTCTCGGTCGCCTTGCGTAGGTTCTTGCGATACACCAGGGCCTCGTCGAGCTGGCCGCTGCGCACTCGCTTCACGACGTCGTTGAGATAAGCGTCGACCGACTGATCGGTGAAAAGGCGCCGGTACAACTCGCGCTGCACGTCCTTGGCAAGCGCTGTCCAGTCGCGACGCACGACCTCCAAGCCTATGAACTCCACCTGCTCAGACCCGGTCGCCGTGCCTCAGGCCGGCATAGCGCTTGCTGGCGCCCCGCGTGCTGCCGCGCGCATGCGGCAGGAATAATTTCAGGTACAGCTTTTCGAACTTCAGTTCGAGTCGGCTCGTCACGCCCCATCGCTCGGCTATGTATCGCGCCAGGTCGGCGTTCAGGGCGGTGGCGAGCTGCTGCCCCTCCCGGCTGGCAGTCTCTGCATCGTCCAGCCCGGATCGCACGAACAGACTGTCCGTGTCGCCATACAGTACCGCGAAGCCGGCAGCTTCGAACCAGCGTTTCGACCACAGCAGGATCTCGCGTCCCGAACCGGTGATCGAATTGGCGAGCGCCGGATTATAGAAACGGCACGCAGGAGTCCCCAGCACGCCGTAAAACGAGTTCATCAGGATCTTGATGGCGTTCGCGGCAACGTCGTCGCCCGCGCGGCGCGCGGCCTCGCGCTTGGGAAAGAGTTCGTCGAGCAGGCGCGGCAACACGGCCGGCTCACGCCGGAACGATCCGCCGGGCGTCTCGATGAGGTCGGCTCCCTCGACCGGCGACTCGACATAGGACAGTGGGTCGATATTGAAGGTACGGATGACGCTGGGGTAAAGGCTCTTGAAATCAAACACCCAGACGTTGTTGTGCAGGCCCGTGACGGGTTCGAGTACGTGGCCGCCCTGTTGTGCTGCGTATACGCGCGAATCGTCGCCGCGAACGCTTGGCGCGACGATGCTGCAGCGGCCTGAGTTCGCTCAAATATAGAAAGTCGAACGAGGCGATGCTGGCCGCGACCCGGTCGGGCGTCATGCCGGTGAGTCGACTGCGCTCGAACGCGAGCGGCACGAGGTTCAGCTTGCGCAGGATGTCGTAGGCGAGTCTTGCATCGGTGCGCGCGTAGAGCGCAAACGCGGGCAAGTCGTTGCGGTAGTTGTGCAGGATCTCGTCGATGCGATCGCGCACGTCGCCCTTTACGGCCTTGCCTTCGCCCAGCACTTGTCGTGCAACGGCGTCGAGCGAATAGTCGTCCATGCGCACAAACGCGCCGCGCAACAGGTCGATGCCGTCGAGCACCAGTCGGCCGGGAATGGAGGCCTGGCCACTACCAAAATAGCCCTCCGCCTTGCGCAGCCGCATGGGGCCGGCGAGCGCGCCCGAGATCAAACGGGTGACCCACGCGTGCCGCGATTCGGGCCAGAACCGACAGGTCGAAATCGACGATGTTCCAACCGGTCAGCACATCAGGATCGCAAGTTCTGACGCGATCACAAAAAGCACTGAGCGCGGCAAATTCGCTTTCGCAGCGCGTCGCCTTCTCTGGCATCTCGCGACCGCCTTCATCGACAATCAAGACCTCGTCGATGTCGGGCGCATAGAGCGAGATTGCGAGCAGCCGTTCGCCTTTGGCGTCCGTCTCGATGTCGAATGACAGAACGCGCGGATCCACCCTGACGTCCGCAGGGTGCAGCGTGGGGTTGTCGAATATCCAGGACACGCCGTTGCCCGCGCGGGCTTCGCCTTCGATCGTGCAGCCAGTCTTTACTCCGCGTTCGATCAGGTACCGGACGGCGAAGCGAACGTCGGCTTCGAAGGTCTCGATGTGCGAAGCATGCAGTCGGTCGCGCACGGTTGTGAGGTCGCCGGGTGTATCAAACTCGATCCTGCATACCGGCAGGCCGTCGAAGTTGCGCTTGTCGACCTGTGCCACGATGGAGCGCCGAGCCGCACGTGCCCGATCCATCATCGCCTGCACGGACGTAGAAAAAAGGGCCGCTGCCGGTTGTCGCGAACGAGGAACGTGGCGCCGTCCTCCAGGCGGCCGTACAGATAGATGATTGAACGCGGACGCCCATCGGGTTGCGTCACGACCCGATAGTTGGCCTGGGTTATGAAGCCGCGGACATTCATCGAGTAAGCATAGCCTCCTCTTACTATTCATGTGCACTCTGGGCGGCGTAGCGGGGCGCGAGGAGCTAACATGGCGCCGCCGCCATCATCAAGACACGCGCACCCGCATGACTCGTTCGAACTTCCGGATTTCCAGCTCGATCAAGCTCGAAACCCGCCTCGGCGGACTGGCAAATCCACGGTGGATGGTGCTCCTCGGCGACGTTGACGAGTCCGGTTCCATTACCGCGGCGGCCAAAGCCGCCGGGCTCAGCTACAAGGCAGCGTGGGACGCCATCGATGCAATGAACAACCTGGCCGGCAAGCCGGTGGTTGCGACCGCGGTAGGCGGCAAAGGCGGCGGTGGCGCAAAGTTGACGGCACGCGGCCGCGAACTGCTCGCAACTTATCGTCTAGTCGCGAACGAGAACGAGCGATTCCTTGCCGGCATCAATTCACGATTGAAGCACGCGAACCGCGACCTGCGAGTTCTGGGGAGGCTTGCGATGCGAACCAGCGCTAGAAACCAATGGTCTGGCAAGGTCACGAAGATCCGCCGTGGCGCCGTCAACGATGAAGTCGAGATCAAGCTGGAGGGCGGTGACCGAATTGCGTCAATCATCACTCACGAGAGTGTCGAGAACCTGGGGCTTGAGGTCGGCGGCGAGGTAATTGCGCTGGTCAAGGCATCTTCGGTCATGATCGGCATCGCAGAGGGCGAGCGCCTGAGTCTCTCGGCGCGCAATCAACTGGACGGAGAGATCGGCCGAGTGACGCCTGGCGCCGTCAATACCGAGGTTGTCATGGCCCTGCGAGGCAGCAACACCGTGGCTGCCATCATCACGAACGTTGCGGCCAAAGACCTGCAGATCAAGGTGGGACAGAAGGCGCTCGCGATTTTCAAGGCCTCTTCGGTGATTCTCGGCGTGACTTGATCATGCGACGAGGCGCCCCTCGCTCATCCTCAGCGTTCGGTCGGCGAGGAAAACGACTTCTGACTCGATATGCGAAACGTAGAGTATCGGTATGCCGGTTTCCTCTTTCACACGTTGCAGGAACGGCAGGATCTGCCACTTGAGTCGTTCGTCGAGCGATGCCAGTGGCTCGTCGAGTAACAGCATTCGCGGCGAATAGAGCAAAGCGCGGCCCAGCGCAACACGTTGTCGTTCGCCACCCGACAGTTGCGCGGGCCGACGTTGCGCCAGCGGTTCGATTTCAAGCAGTTCCAGCACCTGCGGAAGTTCGAAACGCCGCTCGGTAGCAGACCGACGCCGGTACCCGTACATCAGGTTGTCGTGCACCGAGAGGTGCGGAAACAACTGCCCGTCCTGGAACACCAGCGCGAAGTGTCGCCGCCACGCCGGCACACATAACTGACGGGAGGTGTCCACGAGCGTTTTGCCGTCGAACACCAGGGTGCCGGCGTCGGGTCTCAGCAAACCAGCGATCAACGCCAACAACGTGCTCTTGCCGCAGCCCGACGGTCCACATATGCCGGTGGCGCCCGTGTCCAGGGCCGCCGCGGCTCGGAGTGCGTGATCGCCGCGGTTGAACTCAAGATCGAAACTAAGCACGAAGAACCTGATGATCGAGGTAGCCGAGATGACGTTCGGCGCGGCGCGTCATCCAGTGGCTGATCGCCAGCGCGACAATCGCAAGTGCAATCGACAGGGCGGCCAGGCGCATGGCGGGCCCGTCGCCGTCGGGAAGTTGCATGAAGCTATAAATCGCAAGTGGCAACGTGCGCGTTTCGCCGGGGATGTTGCCGACGAAAGCCATCGTGGCACCAAACTCGCCGAGGCTACGCGAGAAGCACAACAGGGCACCTGCCAGCAATCCTGGCAGCGCGAGTGGCAACGCGACCGTCAGGAAAGCATTCCAGGGCGTCGCCCCAAGTGTAGTAGCGGCTTGTTCCAACCGCTCATCGATCAATCGGAACGCCACGCGCACCGGCTGAACCAGCAATGGAAATGCCATGACCGCCGAAGCGATCACGGCTCCCTTCCACGAAAACGCCAGCACGATGCCAAATGTTGCCTCCAGCCAGTGTCCGATCGGTCCACGCGAACCGAGCAGCATCAGAAGCGCGTACCCGGGCACGACGGGAGGCAGGACCATCGGTAGCTGCACCAGGATCTCGACAAGTAACTTGCCGCGAAAACTGCGCCGTGCCAGCAGCCATCCGACGTACGTGCCGAGCGGAATGCAAACCAATGTTGCCCATAGCGCGACCCGGGCCGAGAGTCGCAGCGCCTCCCATTCCGCCGGTGTCAGGATTGAATTCACTTGCAACGTCAGTCGATGTGGTCGTCAGAAGCTGAACTGCGATCGCAGCGCGTAGACGTCGAGGGTTTGACCTACCTCTGCACCGAACGGTGGCGTGGCCGGCGACGCCCCGAAAGGTGTCGGATTGTCCGGGCCCGCAGGGTTTTGTCGCTCAACGTCGACGTGCAAGTAGTTGAACATGAGCTTGAAGTTCGTGTTCAGGTACCAATTGACGCCCGCCGCCCATATCGATTGTTCACCACCGCGTACGCCGTCGATCGGCGCAGCGGTTCCCGCAAAGCCTTCGCGAAAGTCGAGGTCCGTATTGCTGTAGCGCAGCGCCAGTTCCCACGCGCCCCAGCCACCTTGCCCGTCGAACGGAATGCGTGGTCGCGGCGCGAGGAAGGCGGCATTGCTCGCAACGTAGCGTCGGCTTTCGCCACTCGGTATCCAACTCGCCTCGACGTAGTAGCCGCCAAACCCGGGATTCGGTCCTGCTGAGCCGCGTCGGTCGATCCCGTACCAGAAGTTTTCCCCTTGCAGCAGGAGGTTCTTCCAGTTCGCTCCGAACTCGAGTCCGGCGGAATAGGCACTGTCGGACTCCAGGCTGCCGGTGTCGATGAGTCGCGTGCTGTCGACCCGCAGCTCCGACCTGTCCCTGAAGCGGATCCCGTAGCGTGACGCCCCGGAAAGCGCCGTCTGTGCCGGTTCGAAAACGTACGTCCCGTTGCCGCCGACATGCACGTTCGAGTCTGGTGTCGAGGCAACGAGTCCACCGAGTCTCCCCACCACGGCGGATTGCGAATCGAACACTTCCGCGTCATTGACGGTGCGACTGGTGAGCGTCAACGCGCCGAGCCAGCGCGATCCACCCGCACGCAGACCGACGCCAAGACGACCGTCCGCAGCTCCGAGCGCACGCGACAATTCGGCCGACGTCGCGCGTTCGATGAACAGGAGGTCTTCCGTCGGCGTCCCATCGGCAAGATTGGCGGGCGGCGAAAACGCGCCGAGCTGAAAGGTGAATGGTGCGAACCCGGTGTAAGCGATGTAGGCGTCGTTGATACGCGCCGACCCTTCAGTGCCTGAACCGCCAAACTCGAATAGGAGTCGATACGAGAAGTCCCGGGCGAAGATGCCTTCGACGCCAAAGCGCGCACGCCGGAAGTACGCGCCGTCACTGAGGTCGCGTGCCGCGTCGTTCTCTCTGGTCGTGCCGACCGAGCCGCGGCGGAAGTCGGTGGCAAGTGGCCCGGCGCGAATCTGGTCGTAATGACCGAAGTCCAACTGCACATTGCTGCGCAGGGAGAGCGTGGACCGGCCGTCCGCACTGGCAATCGTCGGTCGATTGCCGACCATGCGCACTGTCGGTGCTTCCTGCGCCGCAAGTTTTGCCGTCGGCGCAGACCGCTCGGGTTCTTCGAGCCGCTTGTGGTCGGTATCAGCTGCCGGCGTCGACCCGGTGGCACCGACCTTGAGTGCATCGAGTTCGGCTCGTTGAGCTTCGAGTTGACTCTGCTGAATGTCGAGTTGCGCCTGCTGGCGTTCGACTATCTGGCGTAGGGCCTCGATTTGCGCTGAGACGGTTTCTTCATTGGCTATCGCAACAGCAGGCGCGAAAAATAAGATACCGGGAACCAAGGCGAGCCTCGCCACACTACCAGCCACTCGTGAGTGCATCGGCGCTTTCCTTTACTTGAGAACGATGAAGCCGAAACTCTCGAATTCCGCTCGTGCGGTCTCACTCCCAATGAAATCGAGGAACCGGGCTGCCTCCGGACGCGCACCTGACGTCAATGCCACGGGGTAGGTGATCGGCGGATGCGACCCTTCAGGAAAAAGGCCGACCAGGCGCACGCGGCCTTCAGCCCGCGCATCGGTTTCATAGACGATGCCGAGCGGCACTTCGCCGCGGGTCACGAACATGAGCGCGTGCTTGACGTCTTCGGCACGCACCAATCGATCCGCGACATCGTTCCAAACCCCAAGGGTCGTCAGCGCGCTGCGCGCGTATCGGCCGACAGGGACACTGTCCGGATCGCCTGTCGCCAGCCGGCCCTTGCCGAGGGCACTCGCCAGCGGAAAGCCGGGTGCGATTTTCAGTTGAATTTTGCTGTCTGCCGGGGCGATCAGCGCAAGTCGGTTGCCGAGCAGGTTGCGACGCGACGACTTTTCGAGGCGACCACGCTGTTCCAGGTAGTCCATCCACTCCTGGTCGGCCGAGAGGAATACGTCCGCGCCTGCGCCCGCTTCGATTTGTCGCGCAAGTACTGAACTTGCCGCGAACGAGAACCGCACGGGAACGCCGGTCGACTTCGTGAAGTCGTCCCCCAGCTTGCCGAGCACGCCCGTGAGTGATGCCGCGGCAAATACCGTCACCGGTCGAGATTCAGCTTCGCCGGACAGCGCGGATCCGCACGCGAGAAGCGCAAGCACCGCCGGTATGATTCGCCGCTTGAACATCGGAGCCCCGGATCTATCGCTATGTAGCGAACTATATACCGTGAGCCATGACGATGTCTTGACGTCTGGGGCCAGGATTCAGCGATTCATCGGGCGGACGATGTCATCCACGATGGTTCTCGCCGGTCGCAAGCGAGCGTCGACCTGCCGCACTCGCTGCGTGTGGCAGCAGACTCGTTACTGCTCCTTCGGGGCAGCACGTACGCGCGTAGCCGGCAGTCCGCGAGATCGTCTGATGCGGCGCAACTTGTACGCTCGAGCCAGCAGTGCGATCGCTATCCAGATGAAGATCACGGCCAGCGGCCCGGCAATGACAAATGGCCAGACTAATCCGGCAATCGCAATGCCCACGAACAGCACACCGATCGCAGCGATGAATCGTGCTTCCGTCGGCTCGGGCATTCTCTGCTCGATCAAGGCGGCGCCCACCGTGCGCCCGAGGCGTAGAGCGCCGGCAGCCGCACGCGATGCGCTGCCGCCGGCGGCCGCGCGCGATGAGCTGCCTCTGTCACTGCTCGAACCCATGCGGTGGGCACTGCGCATGCCATGTCGCCCCACGAATAGGCGGCTCCTCGGTCGCAGAACGATTTCGGTCGAGTTTGCCAGGTCGGTCTCGTAAGCCCGCTCCATCGCCGTCGCGAACCGTTCGTCTTCCACGACAACATCGAGCTCGTAGTTGCCCGTCCAGCTCGCTATGTTCAGGTTGCTGGACCCCACTCGCGCCCAGCGCCCGTCCGCGACCGCCGTTTTCGCGTGCAGCATCGGGCCCTTCCACTCGAATACCCTTACGCCACCTTCGAGGAGCGGCCGGAAGCCCGCCTGGCTGAGGGGACGCAACAGTGGAATGTCGCTGGCGCCCGGCACGAGCAGGCGCACGTCCACGCCATCGAGCGCTGCCGCACGAAGCGCCTGAACGTAGGGAGCCACTCCCGCGAAGTACGCATCCGTCAACCAGAGCGTGCGGAGCGCTGCAGCCGCGATCAACTGATCGAGCCGGAAGATGCCAGCGGTGCCTGGAGCGTTCGCGACGACGCGCAGCGCGACGTCACCAGCCGGAGCGATGGAATCCCGCGGGACGACCTCGTTAGCCGGCAGCGGCGCCCCGGTTGCGGCCCAGACCTGCGCGAATGCGCGCTCGATGTCGTGCAGGGCCGGACCCCGCACCTCGATGCCGGTATCGCGCCAAGGCTCAATGCCACGTTCGCGATCGCCCCTCCACATGTTTCCCACGCAAAGCCCGGTCACGAAGCCGACCTGGCTGTCGACCGCAAGCATCTTGCGATGGTCACGGTGCAGTGACTCGAGGGGATTGTCGAATCGCGGCGGGTTGTAGCAACGCACCTCGACGCCGGCGGTGACCAACCCACGCCAGAGGCGCCGCGAAGCCCTGCCACGGGCACCGAGCCAGTCATAGACGAGCCGTACGCCTACGCCGGCGCGCGCCTTGGCCGCAAGTGCCTCCGCGAATTCCCTGCCGGTTTCGTCGTCACAAATGTAGTAGTTCTCGAAGTAGATCTTGTGCTTTGCCGCATGGATTGCGTGGAGCCAGGCGTCATAGTTCTCGGCGTCCCTGAGCAGTCGCACCTCGTTGTTCATCACAAGCGGTGCGCCGGCAGCCCGCGTGAACGCCTGGTCCAGCAGATCGGCATCAGGCAAACCGGTGACAAGACTACTCATAAGGCGTCATCCTCAACGCAGCCTCGATGGGAAGCAACCTCACGTGGGCATTGGCGAAGCCGCCCACCCTCGGAAACGACGAATCAACGGTTCAACGTGGGGACAGCCCGGCCGTTCGGCGGTGTCGCCTCGGCTGGATGCACACTTTGGTGGACTAGAGGAAGCGAGTTCGGCAGCCTATGCTGCAAAGTCGAGCCTCCGGGGGCAGGCCACCGGCAGCGCGGATCCAATTATTGCGATCCAGGAAAGGGGCAACGGATTTGGAGCGGACGAGCAAGAAGACGAGTCAGATGCATGTCATGCGCCTGGGACACAGAATCAGCACGGGCATGGTTATGGCCGCACTGGGGCTGCTGCTCGGTGGCTGCGATGCGCGCTTTACGGCCGATCTCGGCACGGATGCGCCGGCTGATCCCACTATTACCAGCGTGCGAGCCAACGTGCTGGGCCTCGATTTGCGCAAGGCCGATGGCACCGACACGACGCTGGAGTTCCGCACCGGCGAACTCGTCAACCTGCTCGACTTTCAGGACGGAAGTCCGCTGCGGCTGTTCACTGATGAGTCGCTTCCTGCAGGCAGCTATACCGGCGTGCGTCTGCTCTTTGACGAGGATGAGGATCAGAATGTCGTAACGACGGGCGCCGGCGAATTTCCATTGCTGCTCGCCGAAGGTGACTTTGCCGCTATCGACTTCACAATCGAAGAAGACGACCGCAGCGAACAATCAATCACGCTCGTCGCAGACCTCCGCCAGTCGCTCAGTTTTGATGAAGACGCTGACGAATACACGCTGACGCCCAGGTTACGAGCGGTCACTACGGACGACGGCGCGCGGATCGAAGGGATCGTTACGGTCACCTGTCCCACGGGCACGGCGTTGATCACGGGTGGAGCGATCTACCTGTTCTCGGGGGCGGACGTGGAGCCTGATGACCTCGATGGTGCCGACGCAGAACCGTTTGCGACCACCCGCGTACTCGAATCGACCACCGGTGGGTTCCGGTTCGCCTTGTCGTTTCTTCCGGCCGGCGAGTACACGCTCGCGTTGACTTGCCGCGGCAATGAGGACTTGCTCGGCGTCGACGACACATTGGACTTCGTCAACATCGTCAATGTTGAAGTCGAAGCGGGCGACGTGCTGCAACTCGACCTCGTGTGACGGCGCGCAAACCGTTCGGCGCGACATTTGATCGCGCCGTCGCAGTTCAATGCCTCTTGAAATACTGTACTTCTCGTTCGTGCTTTAGCGCAGCGGTGCGCGTCGCAAACGTTCCCAGATTGCGTCGCTTTCCTGTCTTTGGATTCTTCTTTGACGAGTACAGGCGGTATTGACCAGTCTTGAGTTTCCTGATCATCGTTGAAGTCTCGCAATACTGCGCACCGCGCATCCTTGGTCAGGATGCGCGGTGCACTCAGGCGCGGGCGAACGCACTCATGGTTGGCAAATCGGCTCCGACAGGTGCTCGCCCTTGCAATAAGGCTCGGCGTGCGGGATCGACTCGAGGTACTGGAAAATTGCGTGCAGATCCCGATCGGTCAGGTCCTGATACACCGGCCACGGCATCACCTGCAGCAGGGGGCTGATTTCCGGGTGCGCCTGGTGCGGGTCCAGGCCCGTGCGAATCACGGAGACGAATTCCTCGAAGCGCTCTTCCTCGGTGTCGGTGCTGTCGGGGTTCGGAGTGAGGTTTCGCGAACGGAATGGCCCGAACGGCCGTCCACCCGCAAGGTAGTTTTCAGCATTGACCATTTTCGGTTGACCGCGGAAAGGGTCGCCATTCGCGGCATAGTTCGGCCATGTATGGCAGTCGTTGCAGCCACCCACGGCATTGACGAGATAGCTGCCGAGTCCGACCAGTTCCTTGCTGCGTCCCTGCACGTCCAGGGTCACCGGCGCAATCTTGTAGCCGCGGGCGACGCGCCAGTCCTCGATATGCGCAGACGCCGCTAAGGAAACGTCCGCCGACGCGGCCTTCGACGCAGCGGCAGGCGGGGCAGCGAAGACAGCCGCGGAAAAGGACACGGCACCGACAAGCAGCACCGTGGACATCACGAAACGTGTATTCATGCTGGCTCCCTCAGTTGCGATGGATTCCGTTCACGTCGTTGGATCATGCGCGCGACCATGATCGCAGGCATCGTATCGAGCGCGCACGTCAGATCGACAGTGTAGGTTTAGCCTAGGAGCAATGAGGCGGTTCGGTTAGCTGCGCTTACTCCAATTCAAGCGTCAGGCCCCTCTGACATTTTTCCATCCGGCTTCCGCCATCCGCGCAAGCGGGCCTCGAACATTGCGATAGCGTACGATTAAACGTGATGACTCAATGATTCACGGGAGCGTCCCGATGTCACCCGCCCGTTTCCTTGCCGTTCTGCTAGTCGTTTTTTCCTGGCCTTTCGCAGCGTTTGGGGCTGTCGACGCCATCGCGCCGAACGACAGCGTCGCGGCGCTCAAGACGGCCTTGGACCAGGGAGCGAACCGTGCCGTCGCCCAGCTGGGCGTTGCCGACGGCTTTCTCAAGAACCCGAAAGTAAAAATACCACTGCCCCCCGCGCTCAAGAAGGCAGACAAGGGATTGCGCATGATCGGGATGGGTGACGAGGCCGACGAGCTGGTCGTGGCCATGAATCGCGCGGCGGAAGCGGCGGTTCCGGAAGCCAAAACCTTGCTGGTTGACGCCGTAAAGCAGATGTCACTCGACGATGCCCGGCACATCCTGACAGGCGGCGACGATGCGCCACCCAGTATTTCCGCAAGGTGTCGTACGACAAGCTGCAGGCGCGGTTCCTGCCCCTGGTCAAGGAAAAAACCGACCGTACGCAACTCGCAAAGCAGTACAACGACCTGGCGGGTCAGGCGGCCCAGTTTGGGCTGGTCGAGACCAAAGATGCCAATGTCGAAGGCTACGTGACGCGCAAGGCACTTGACGGACTGTTTCTGATGATCGCGCAGGAAGAGCGGGCGATTCGCAAGAACCCCTTAGGCCAGTCGAGCAAGATCCTGCAGAACGTCTTCGGGGCGCTGGGGCACTAGGTATTTCGACCCGCACGAGCGTGCATCCTGGAGCCACAATAGCTACAGGGAACGTCCGTCGAAGTGCTTCACCGGGATCGACTCCAGGTCTATGCCCTCCAGGCACCGGATATTGATTGCCGCTGTACGATTGCCTTTCGGATCGACGCCTTCGCCGTACACATGGATTCCGCACGTCGGACAGAACCGGTGCTCGATGACATGCTTGTTGAAGGTGTAAGTGCTCGCGGCCGCGTCGTCCGTCGACAGTTGCAATTTATCGCGAGGAATGAACCACAACAGTGAGCCGCGACGAGAACACATGGAGCAGTTACAGGCCATCGCGCCTTGTAGGTCTCCTTCGGCCTCGAATGCGACCTTGCCGCAGTGACAGCTGCCTTTGTATTTCATGTTGCGAAGGTAGGCAGCGGGCTCAGGATCTGCAATAGGACTAGCGCCCGACTGTATTACCGTCGAATCCGGTCAGATTCCGCCGCCCCATCGATACTGCCAGGCGATGCCCGCGAGCGTGTAACTGTTGCCGGTGCGTGCCGATACGCCATCGCTGGCGAATAGCTTCATCGAGTTGCGTTTATTTATGGGAATCGAGAGCGTGCCACCGAGCCGCCAATTGCGTTGCAGGTCCTGTTTCGCCTGATCGTTGATCTCAGTGCTACCGCCCGTGAAATACGTGGCGTCCAACGCGACCCACCATCCGGACCGAAAGCCATGGATCACGTGGCCCTGCAGTGAATACATCGGCTCCTGGGATCGGGTGCTGCCATTAAAGAAATTCGTGTTGTCCGTATAGAAGGTGGCTTCCGCCGTCGTCTCGAATATCCACGGACCTATCGCCTTCGAAACACCGATGCTCGGCTTGATGAACCAGCGATTCGAGCCGATGTTCACGAGTCGCGTGTCGTCGTACTGTCCCCATGGAACTGATACCTGGATTGCGGCGCCCACGATGAGGTCTTGCCGGTAGGAAGCAAAATCCTTCAGATTCAGTACCGGTACGCCGTATAGGTTCATGGATAAGCGGATCCGTGGATCGCCAAACCCGTCGACGGTGCGCCGTACCAGATCGCCCTCGAACTTCGCGGTGCCGGATAGCCAGGTGTACGGCGCGACGACGTCGATCTTTCCCGGGTAGCCCCACAGGTCGAGTGAACGCGCGAATGCAAGCACGGCAGAATTCGTCTCGAGGTCTGGATCGCTGAGGGGTAGCGATGAATCGAACGCCACGCCGCCCTGAGTGTACGCATAACCGTTGATCAGGAAGTTCACACCGACCGGCGCAGGCGAATACTGGCGTGGTTCGAGGTCCTGGCCCATCGCCGCCGGGACGGCCAGGAGATACGCTAAGGCGGCTATCGCGGCGCCCGTAAGCAGGTACGCGCGACGAACGAGCAGATGCCGACCGACCATGCCGCCTCCCGCAGATTTATCGAACAAGCATACAGGGCCTCGGGTGGCTACTGAAACCGCGCTTGAAAGTCAGGGGGTTTGGGTGGCATAACCAAAGTGCACTTTTCACAAGAATTAATACTCAGGAGCGAAAAGATGAAGAGAACCACGACACTGGCGACAGTTACTGCAGGGATACTCGCGACGGTCACGCTTTTTTCAGCCACCAATCATGCTGCGGATGAACCGGCGGCCGCGCAGAGCGTGAAAACCGTGTGGGTAGACGGCCAGGGCCAGACGAGTTTTGCCGAGAAGGCGAACAAGATGCACGCCGTCATGGAAGCACAGGGCTGGAAGTTCGAGGACATGGAGATTTACACCGAGGATGGCGATATGCAGGGAGCATTCATCACCTACGGCCGCTGACCGCGAGCTCGTGGGTGCTAACCGTCGCCGGTCTCATGGACGGCATCGTCGACGGTTGGTATAGATCCACCATCCGTGCCACTCGCCCGAGACTAGCGCCGGTCCGATACCGTGGGCTGGATTGGTGCCGGTGCTCGATATAGGTGTCTCCAGATACACCATGACTGCATACGGCAGCTGCAGCATGGCCGGGGTGAAGCGACGCCATCGGTAAATTAGTCCCCGGGGCGCCTGGCTGGTAACGGCCGACCATGACGCATCCGGCGGAACTCACTCCTGCGGCGCCCAGAACGCCGGCCCTTGTGGCGGGTCGGGTGGGTCATGCCCCCCGGCTAGAGGGGGGTATTGCGTGGTTGCGCCCTGCGATGATCGCGACCCTCGAATTCGCCCATTATCCGCTGGAGTAGACTCTTGATGAAATTGCCCCGCCGCGCCCTCGCCGGAGCCCTGATGACGGGCCAGGCTTTCGCCGTGTTCGCGCAGACCGAACCAGAGCCGGTTTCGGCTGGCGCCCTCGAGACGATCGTCGTCAGCGCGCAAAAGCGCGACCAGTCCTCGCAGGACGTGCCGATCGCAATTTCGGCCCTCTCAGGCGAATCGATGCAGCAGGCGGGTGTCAACAACATGTTTGACATCGCCCGACAGGTTCCTTCGCTCGAGGTGCAATCGAACAACAACCCGTTGCACACGCAGTTCCGCATGCGCGGCATCGGCAATCTCGGCAATATTCCGAACTTCGAACCCGCAGTTGCCTATTACCTCGATGGTGCATTCCGGTCGCGCAGCGGCTTAGGGCTCGGCGATCTCGTCGACGTCAATCGCGTCGAAGTCCTGAAAGGACCGCAAAGCACGCTATACGGAAAGAACTCCACGGCCGGCGTAGTTGCCGTCTACACGGAAGAACCCGGCGACAAGTTCACGATCAACAGCGAACTGACGGGCGGTAACGTCCAGGGCGCGAGCGATGCTCTGACCTGGCAGGCCAAGGCGGCTGTGTCCGGTCCTGTCTCCGATACGGTCAGCCTCGGCTTGAGCGGCTCTTATTTCGACCAGGACTTCCTGCTCGATAACCCGTTGACCAACAGCGGGATCAACGAAATGCAGCGCTATTCGCTGCGCGGGCAGGCCGTTTACCAGCCGACCGATGCACTCAAGCTGCGCCTGATTGCGGGCCATGCCGAGATTCCGGGCAGTAAGGGCGGCGGCGAGCCCGACTTCTTCTACGGAACGACGCCAAGAGTGCTGAACGCGGCGTTCGGCGTGGCGTGCCCCGACACGGATCCGACGAACCGGATCGTGTGCCGTAACTACGCAGGCGAAGTGACCATGGAATCGAACGAAGCGACACTGATCGCAACGTACGAGTTTGCCAATGGCTTCGAGCTCACCTCGCTGACGTCCTGGGACGAGTACGAGATGACCAAGGTACTGGACGCGGACCAGTTGAATATCAACGTTCTCGATTTCAACGATCGCCAGTCGGGTGAATCGTTCCAGCAGGAACTGCGTATCGCATCTCCGACCGGCGGCAAGATCGATTGGCTGGGCGGGGTCTTCTATTACGACAACAGCTTTGAGCGTGGCAATTGGGACGGTCACGAGACCTTCGTAATGGGCGCGCAGGCGCCGCTCGTGCCGATCGCACCGGGGCTTGCTGCTGGCCAGCCGGGTAACGCCGGAGACTTGCTGTCTGAAAACGACACGGAATATTTCGCGGTTTTCGGCCAGGCGACCTGGCACGTTACCGACGCGTTTTCGATCAACGCCGGCGCGCGCTGGCAGGACGAGAGCAAGGACACGGTCGTTTCACGGTCGTTGAACCACGCGACACCCTCGCTGATCTCGATCGCGTTGCTGCCTGCCACGGTAGGTGCCGATCTGTCGCGTGAAGCCGATGCATTCACATGGTCGGTCACGCCACAGATGTTCTTCACCGAAGAGGTCATGGGTTATATGACCTTGTCGCATGGCTTCAAGTCCGGCGGCTTCAACGGTGACTGGGGCCGGGCAACGGCTGCGCAGCGCGAATTCAAGGACGAAGAGGTCGACCACTACGAGTTCGGCGTGAAGAGCCGATTCGCCAAGGACCGCGTGCAACTGAACGCCGCGCTGTTCCACAGCGACTTCACGAATTACCAGGAAGCGGGCTTCATCGCACTGCAGTTCCTGGTGACGAACGCAGAAAAGGTCTCGACAGAGGGCGTCGAGGTGGACCTGACTGCGCTGATCACCGACTCGCTGACGCTCGAATTGAACGCGACGGTTGCGCAGACGGAGTTCGACCGGTACACGGGCGGTTCGTGCTATCCCGGGCGGACCCCGGACAACCTCGCGACCGGTAGCTGCAACCTGACCGGCGCCGCCCTGTCGAATGCTCCCGAACTCAAGACACACGCTGCGCTTCAGTACGAATTGCCTGTCTCGTTCGGTTCGTTCTACGCCCGGGCGGACTGGAGCTGGTCGGACGAGTACTTCACGAACTCGAACCACGATCCGCGTCAGGTGCAGGATAGCTTCTCGTTGGTCGATGCGCGCGTCGGCGTGAACGTCGGCGGCATGGACATCGCACTGTGGGGCCAGAACCTCGCGGACGAGACGTACACGACGCAGACCGGTGTGTCGAACCTCTTCGCCAACGACCCGGCGTACCAGACCTTCCTCGCGCCGGGATTGTCGTACGGCTTGACCGTGCGCTACCGGCTCTAAGAAAGGCATCCTTAAAGGGCATCTTTCATCGAAAGCTGACGCGGAGACAGAAAATGGCTAAGCACCCGGTTGTCGTATACGGCGCGAGCGGCTACACAGGCATGCTCACGATGGATTGGCTGATCGACCAGGACATCCCGTTCACGGCCGTTGCGCGTAACGCCGGGCGCACGCTCGAGATGATGAAGGAACGCGTGGTGCGGCTGGAGTCGGCCAGGTACGAGATCATCGAGTGCGAGCACGACGTCGACAAGCTGGCCGCTGTGTTCAAGGGTGCGAAAGTCGTCTGTAACACCGTCGGGCCGTTCACCAAGTTCGGTCTGGTCGGTGTCGAAGCCGCGCTGAAGGCGGGTTGCCACCACCTGGACACCACGGGCGAGCAGTCCTACTGCATCGAAGCACGCGAACGCTTCGGCCAGGCGTACGCGCAAGCGGGCCTGGTGCTGTCGCCCTCCGTCTCTTATATGTACACGGTCGGTGAAATTGCTGCCGAGCTGGCCCTGGAAACGCCTGGAATCGATGCGCTGGAGACTGCGAGTCTTTCGCGCAGCCCGATGGAGGGCTCCGGCGTCACCGTTGGCTCAACCGCCTCGATTTTTGAACTGTTTCGAGTGAAACAACTGCATCTCTGGGACAACCGGATGGTCGAGTGGCCGGTTGGCAGCGCCCATGAACTTAGCGCCCCCGAGTTCCTGCTGCCGGTGTTCTGCCTGCCCTGGGGTGGCACTTCGCTGCCGGTGTTCTACGAACGTGACCCGCGTGTGCGCTACTGCCGGTCGATGGTCGGCTTCTATGACAACCCCGCGATGCGCAACGTGCACGCACTGGGCAAAAGGTGGGAAGAGGAATTCAAGCACCTGCCGCCGGAAGCACAGGACGCCGTAGTGGCACAGCTGGTCGCGTCCACCACGCCATCGATGCCGCCGCGCGAACGTACCACGCTTAACCGCTCGGTCGACGTCGCAATCGGCCGGGGGCAGCTGGCCAGCGTGCGCGCTACTGTCTCGTCGATCACGCCGTACATCACGACCGGCGCATTGCAAACCGCGGCCGCGATCAAGTTGCTCGAGGGCGAGACAAGAAAGGTAGGTTTCGCTTCTGCCTGTCAGGCCTTCGGTCATCGTTACCTGCTCGGTTTCCTCGAGCAGCGCGGCCTGGCGCGAGGACACGTCACCCAACTCTGAACGATATAGCGGGGGCAGCCGATGGCCATCATCGACTTTTTTGATCGCGGCTGGCGCATCGCGCCCTCTGCCGCGGCTTATGTCCAGGACGAACGATCCTTCAGTTTCCAGGAAGTCGGCGAACAGTCCTGCCGAATCGCCAATGCGTTGCTGGCCGCTAGTCTTGGCGACGAGGCCAAGGGCGCCGTCTGGGCCGCCAACGACGTGCCGGCATGGACCTGCACGCTGGGGCTGTGGCGGGCGAACATGGCCTGGATTCCGGTCAATGCGCGCAATGCCGCCGAAGAAAACAAGGCGTTGCTGGAAGCGTTCGACTGTGACGTGGTGTTTTACCAGCAAGCCTTCGCCCCGCAAATCGAGGCCATTCGCGCGGCGCTGCCGAGGGTCCGGCTCTGGATTTGCATCGAAACCGAGCTTTCCGCCTGGTGCAGTTCATCGCCAGCGACACAACCCAACATCGCGTACAGCATGGACGACGTCGTCATGCTCGCGCCGACGGGTGGCACGACCGGCACGCCCAAGGGCGTCATGAACACCCACCGCGGCGCACAGACATTCGTCGCGCACTTCATGATGGGCTGCCCCTACGGCTACGACGAACGACCCGTCAACCTGGCCGCCGCGCCAATGACTCACACCGCGGGACTGCTGTCGCTGCCGGCGACGGCTCAGGGCGGGACGGTCGTCGTCGTGACCAAGCCGCAGCCGGATCTGATGTTGGCAGCCATCGCACGCCATCGTGTCACTGAACTGTTCCTGCCGCCGACCGTGATCTATCGCCTGCTGGAGGTGCCCGGCATCGAGCGCTGCGATTTCAGTTCACTGAAATATTTCCTGTATGGCGCCGCGCCCATGTCGGTCGACAAGTTGAAAAAGGCCATCAAGGTGTTCGGCCCCGTCATGACGGGCGGGTACGGCCAGACCGAAGCGCCGGCGTCGATCTCGATACTGCCGCCTGACCAGCATTTCACCGCTGGCGAACTCGCGAGCGACGATCGGCTTTCGTCCGTCGGTCGCCCCGGCACGCTGATCCGCGTGGAAATCATGGATGGAGAGAACGGCATTCTGCCACAGGGCGCCACCGGCGAAATCTGCGTGCGCGGCGACCTCGTCATGAAGGGCTACTACAAGGCTCCCGACAAGACAGCGGAGACGATTGTCGATGGCTGGCTCCGCACGGGCGATATCGGTCATTTCGATGCCGAGGGATTCCTGCACATCACCGATCGCAAGAAAGACATGCTGATCACTGGCGGCTTCAACGTTTACCCGAGCGAAGTGGAACAGGTGCTGTGGGCTCATCCGGCCGTGCAGGACTGCGCCGTGATCGGCGTACCCGACGAGAAATGGGGAGAGGCGGTGAAGGCCGTGGTCGAACTGAATCCCGGGCAGAGCGTCACGGAGCAGGAACTGATCACGCTTTGCAAAGAAAAGCTGGGTAGCGTCAAGGCGCCCAAGACCGTGGATTTCGTGCAGTCCCTGCCGCGTAGCCCCGTGGGCAAGGTGCTCAAGAAAGACCTGCGCGCCCAGTACTGGAACGCCGCGCAACGCAAGATCTGAACTCAGGACAACGGGAGTCAGCCGTGGATTACCAGAACTTCACCACTTTGCGAGTAGACGTGGTGGCCGGCATCGCCCGCGTCACGTTCGATAACGGGCCCATCAACCTGATGGACATGCCGATGGTCATGGATCTGGATCGCTTGAGCCGGCAGCTCGAGAACGATCCCGCCGTCAAGGTGGTGATCCTGCAGAGCGCCAACCCGGACTTTTTCATTGCGCATGCAGATGTGACGTTGATCCAGCAGTTGCCGGGCGAACCTGCGCCCCGCGACGAAAAACTGGGCCTTGGGCACGCCGTGCTGGATCGGTTCCGGACGATGCCGAAAGCGACCATCGCCAAGATCGAAGGTCGCTGCCGCGGCGGTGGCAGCGAACTCGCGCTCGCCTGCGACATGCGCTTTGCAGCGATTGGCCGTGCGTTCCTCGGACAGCCCGAAGTCGGTGTTGGGTTCATTCCCGGAGCAGGCGGCACGGTTCGGCTGCCGCGCCTTGTGGGACGTGGCCGTGCGCTCGAAATCATCCTCGGCTGCGGTGACTTCAATGCGGAGACTGCGGAACGCTATGGCTGGATCAACCGCGCACTACCTGCCGCGGAGATCGATCCTTTCGTGAATGGGTTGGCGGCTCGCATCGCCGGTTTCCCCGCCAAGACGGTCGCGCTGGTCAAGCAGTTCGTCGACGCCTCCGACCCCGGCCTGGAGGACGAGTTGGCGCTCGAAGAGCGTGGGTTCTTCGAGGCGGCCAGCAGCGGCGCCGCACGCAAGCGCATGGCCGCCGCGCTCGGTGCAGGGATGCAGACGAGACAAATGGAGATGTGCTGTTTTACCCACATCTGGGCGCCGATGGCGGGGCTCGAGTAATCCTGGGATGACCGAAAAACAGAGCAAACTGCTGTTCTATTCCGCTGCGTTGTTCAATTGGGCCGCGGTACTCATCCTCGCGCTGCTGGCGCAGCCGCTGGGTCTGCAGCCGCCGCCCCAGCAGACGATGTTCGGGCAGATGTCGCTCGGCGCCATCTTCGTGTTCGGGTGCGGGTACTGGATGGTGGGCCGAGCGCCAAGTGCGAATCGCGGCATCGCAGTCGTGGGTGCTCTGGGCAAGCTGGTCGTCGTGGCCATTGTCGTCTCGCACTGGCTGGCCGGTAGCGCCACGCCGCAGATGGCGGCCCTCGTGAGCGGCGATCTCGTATACGCCGTACTTTTTCTTCTGTTCCTCAAACACAGCGCGCCGGAACACATCGCGCAGGAACTCCGATGACCAACATCTATGTCGCAGGCGTCGGCATGACCGTATTCGGTCGCCATCTGGAGCGTCCACTAGAAGACATGGCGCAGGAAGCATTGAATCTCGCCCTGCAGGACGCTGGATGCGCGCGGTCCGACCTCGGTGCCGCCTTTTACGCGGGCATGACCAATGGTCCGCTGCAGGGCCAAATTGCGATTCCCGGCCAGGTCGTGTTGAGCAAGGCTGGCATCGAAGGCATACCGATCTACAACGTCGAGAATGCCTGCGCCTCCGGCAGCACAGGGTTGCACTTGGCGGTGCAGTCGCTGAAGTCCGGCGCTTGCGACATCGCGCTGGCCCTCGGCGTCGAGAAAATGAACATCGCCGACAAGGCGAAGGCCTTCGGGATATTCGAAGCGGGCTGGGATATTTCGCGCGCGGAAGAGAACTATCAGACCCTGGTGCAGATGGGCGCAGGCGTCGAGCCTCCCCCGGGATCGGAATCTGACAAGCCATACAGTAAATTCATGGCCATCTACGCTGCGCTGTGTCGTTACCACATGAAGACGTACGGCACTACGCAACGGCAGATTGCCGCCGTGTCTGCCAAGAACCATCAGCACTCGGTCCACAATCCCCTGTCGCAGATCCGCAAATCATTCACGACCGATGAAATCCTGGCGGCGCCCCCGATTACCTATCCACTGACCCTGCCGATGTGCGCGCCGTTATCGGATGGCGCGGCCGCGGTGGTTGTCTGCAACGAGGCAGGAATGCGCCGTCTCAATGGCGCCCGCGCGCGCTGCGTCAAGGTGGCCGCAAGCGTGATGCGTAGTTTCAGTTCGCGCCGCCTCGATCAGCCACAGCAGAGCATCGGGGCACTCGCCGCCAGACAGGCTTACGAACAGGCAGCACTGGGACCGGAAAGCATCGACGTGGCCGAAGTGCACGACGCGACTGCGATGGGCGAAATCATCCAGGCCGAGAACCTCGGCCTGGTGCCGCTGGGCGAGGGCGGCCCAGCGGGCGAGCGCGGTGACTTCACCGTCGGTGGCCGCATCCCGATCAATCCATCGGGTGGCCTGGAGTCAAAAGGGCACCCGCTCGGCGCTACGGGCCTCGGACAGATCCACGAGCTGGTGACCCAATTGCGGGGCGAGGCCGGTGCGCGGCAGGTTCCTGGGGCGCGCAACGCGATCCAGGAGAATGGTGGGGGCCTGCAAGGCATCGAAGAAGCCGCGTTGGCTGTTCACATCCTGACGAAGTAGGGGAAAGACTTGAATCAGCATTTCGGGGCAAGGTTGCGGTCATCACCGGCGCGGGCTCAGGAATCGGTCGCGCATTGGCACTGCAGCTCGCCTCGGTGGGTGCGCGACTTGCGCTTTCCGACATCGATAGCGCCGGTCTGAGTGAAACCCTGCGCCTGCTGCCGACCGGCGTCGACGCGCGCACTTATGCGCTGGATGTTTCCTCGCGTGAAGCGGTCTTCGCCCACGCGGACGACGTGAAGAGGGACTTTGGCGCCGCGCACTTCGTGTTCAACAACGCCGGCACGACGATGGTCGGCACGTTCGAGCATCTGCAGATCGACGAGATCGAATGGCAGCTCGGCATCAACCTGTGGGGCGTGATCTACGGCAGCAAGGCTTTCCTGCCGCTGATGCTGGCGCAGCGTGAAGGTTGCATCGTCAACATCTCGAGCGTGTTTGGCTTGGTCGGTTTTCCAACGCAGAGCGCCTACAACATTTCCAAGTTCGGCGTGCGCGGTCTTACGGAGTGCCTGTGGCGCGAACTCGAGGGCACCGGCGTGCGTGCTGTCTGCGTGCATCCGGGTGGCATCAAGACCAGTATCGAGCGCGCCGGCAGGCGCTGCCGCAACGCCGGCAAGGAAGAGACGCATTTCTCGGCGTTGGGCGAAAAGCTCCTCGTTACGCCGCCGGAAAGTTGCGCCGACGACATCCTGAACGGGATTCGTCGCGGCAAGAACCGGGTTGTCACGGGTCACCGGTCGCAGACGCTTTCTGGTTGTCACGGCTGTGCCGAACAGCTACCACAGCATCGTCAAGCTGATTGCCTGACCTGGAGAATGACGAGCGCGGTGTTCAGCGCCGCCGACCTGTATTGGGTGTATACCGCAAGACTGCGCGTCGTACACCCACTGACCCGACGCTCTGGTTGCGCCACTCCCGAGGTGTCTGCCCGTGCCAACGTCGAAACGCTCGCGTCAGGGCCGCCTGGTTGCTGTAGCGCAGCGCCGAAGCAATTTCCGCGATGGAAAGATTCGTGTGTTCGAGCATGCGAACGGCCAGTGCCCGACGCGTATCGTCCAGCAGGGTCTCGAACGTTGCGCCGAACTTCTGCAAGTATCCGTGCAGCGTCTTGCGATGACACGAAAACATCCTGGCGATGCAGACGACGTCGCAATCACCCTGCAGCAGCTGCGTTTCAATCGCATGACGCACTTGTCCCACCAGGTCGCGCGGAACCTCCTGTTCCAGCAGGCACAAGCGCTCGAAAATGAACTCGGCCAGCTGCGGGTCGCCGGCGGTGCGCGGTGTATCGAGGATCGAGGTTGCGAACAAGACCTTGTAGTCGGGTTGATCGAAGAGGACCGTGGTCCCGAAGAAGCGCCGGTACGGGTCGATATTTTTGGGACGCCGCACCGCCAGGTGCACGATGCTGGGATTCCACTGCACCCCGATGATGGTCCGCAGCGTTTTGACGGCCGCTACCGTATACCCCACCAGAATGAGCTCCGGCGCCCGGCGTTTTCTCGGCCAATGCCAGCGAAAGGCCGGTGTACTCGCGCTCGGTGGTGATCCGCATGCGGATCGGTTGATGCACCAACGTTGCGAAGCGCACCAGGTGGTCGAACGCCTGGCGGACGGTTGCCGCGTTGAGCAGCAGAAACCGCAGCTCACCGACATTCTCCAGCTTCGTTCCCTGGTCGCCCAGCAGCACGGCGAGATGCGGGCATCCAGTCTTGCGGACCGCTGCCTGGAGCACCTCGCCGTACAGAGCAACGGGCAGCGGCGCGCGCGGGGTGGCCAGCGTGGCCTGATCGATTCCAAACTCCGCAAGAAAAGGCCAGGGATCGTGACCGAGGTTGCGCATGACCTCCGGCAGATCGGACAGCGCGCCGACCGGCAACGTACTTGCTCCGATCTTTTGTTTGCTGGCCACGAATTTCCCCTGCCACACCGGGTGCTAAATCATGGTAACCCAAGGGTAAATACAAAGTTCCTGCATCATGCGAAATAACGCCTCTTTCACGGGAATACGTCAATGAATGCCAGCCAATCGCAACAACGTCCCGCCGTGCTGATCACAGGTGTCTCCACCGGGATCGGCTTCGACGCCGCACGTGAACTCATCGCCCATGGCTTCCGGGTGTTGGGAAGCGTGCGCAAATCCGAGGACGGTGAGCGAGTGAAGCAGACGCTAGGTGAACATTTCACGCCGCTGTTGTTCGACGTGACGGATCTAGAGGCCATTGCGCGAGCCGTGCCACAGGTGCAGCAGATTGTCGGTGACTCCGGGTTGGCGGGTCTCGTCAACAATGCCGGTGTCGCACCAACGGGCCCGTTGATGCACATGCCTCTCGAGGAGTTTCAGCGCTGCATCGATATCAATCTGTTCGGCGTGCTGCGCACGACGCAGGCCTTCCTGCCGTTGCTCGGCGCGCGCAAGAATTGCCCGCATCCGCCGGGTCGCATTGTCAACCTCAGTTCAATCAGCGGTGGGGTTGCGTTCCCCCTGGTCGGCGCCTATGCGTGTTCGAAGCACGCGCTGGAAGCCCTGACGGACACTCTGCGCCGCGAATTGGGAATCTATGGCATTACGGTCGTGGCCATCGAGCCCGGTGCCATACAGACGCCCATCTGGGATAAAGCCCAGGCGGTCGACGCGCGATACGCGCATACGGACTATGCGGACGCCATGGCCCGGATGCCGGAGTTTGCTGCAAAGGAAAGCCGCAACGGCAAGCCCGTCGCCGTGGTCAGTGCCGCTATCCGCGATGCGCTGACCTCACCGCGACCTAAAACGCGGTATCCGCTCACGGCCATGTGGACGATACGGAAGCTGGTTCCCACGCGTGCAATGGATCGCGTCGCGAGCAAGGACTATTGGCCTGTCTAGCAAGAACGCGTAACTGCGGGCCGAATCGTACTCTATCGCTCGGTAAACCATGAATCGCAAACCGTAGCCGACCGATGGAGCGGGCTTGATCCGGCGGAGGCATCCTGAGGATATCGCGGCTAGCGCCAGCGTGCGGGTCACCGCGGTCCAGTGGGTGAAGCGGCGGCCAAGAGAGGACAAGGGGCACCGCTCGAGCAGGCGATCGCGATTATGATGGAGTCCCACTGGACCTCCGTGGTACATGCGGACCGTATGGAAGGCATCCGCGCCTGGAACGAGCAGCGCGAGCCGAGTTTCTCGACCCCGATCGTTGATGCAGCTCGGCCCCACCAGCGCAGGAGGATACTTCGACCATGCATATCCAGGTTTCCGCGACGAAGCAAGACGACGTCAGCTATTCGGCGAAACTCGGTTTCTATCCCTGGATAGCGTTTGCGCTGATCTTCGGCCTGATGCTGTCCGACTACATGTCGCGACAGGTGATGAACGCGGTTTTCCCTTTCCTGAAAACCGAATGGGCTTTGACCGATATGCAACTTGGCTCGCTGGTCAGCGTGGTGGCGCTGACCGTTGGCCTGGCGAGCTTTCCTATTTCGCTGGTTGCCGACCGCGTCGGCCGCGTCAAAGCTGCGACTGCGATGGCGGTGGTGTGGGGCCTGGCGACCATCGCCTGCGGCCTCTCCGGCAATTTCATGTTGATGTTCATCGCCCGCGCCTTCGTCGGCCTCGGCGAAGCCGGCTACGGTGGTGCGGGCGCGGCCATCCTGGCGCACGTGTTTCCGCCGCGCATGCATTCGCTGGTACTGGGTGCCTTTCTCGCCGCTGCAATGTTCGGCTCGGTGCTGGGCGTGATGCTGGGCGGCATTGTTGCGCAGCACCTCGGCTGGTCGATGGCGTTCATCCTTGTTGGCGCCGGCGGCCTTGTGTTGGCGACGATCTTCCCGATGGTCGTGAAGGAACCCCCGGAAACCAGTGGCGAGAACGAACCACGCCTATCCCTGAGGGAAGTAGGACGCGACCTGTTCGCCACGCGCACGGCAAACTGCGCGTATCTCGCTTTCGCCTTTTCGTATTTCGTGACGGGTTCGATGGTGGCCTGGCTACCCAGCTACCTGAATCGTTATCACGCGATGGACCCGGCCAAGGCGGCGCTGTCTACCGGCATCCTGGTGCTGACCGCCGGCGTAGGCATGGTCGCGGGTGGTGCGCTGGCCGACCGGATGAGCCGGAATGACAGACGCAACCGCATGCGCATACCGGCGCTGTATGCGTTGGGTTCCGCCTTGCTGCTGCTCGCGGCCTTCCTTGGTCCGCCCGGGACGTCGCAATTCGTCCTGATCGCCGCCGGACTGTTCGTCGGCGCCGGTTTCGCTGGCCCCTCCGGCGCCGTGGTCGCCGACATGACCCACGCATCGATACACGCCACGGTATTCGCTACGGCAACCCTGATCAACAATTTGATCGGCCTCGCCCCTGGCCCCTTCATCATCGGCTTGATCGCCGACCACTCCAGCCTGCAAACGGCAATGAAATTTGTTCCAGTGGCGGGCCTGCTGTCAGCTGCCCTCTATTTCATCGGCTCGAAATCCTATGAAGCGGACCGGCGGCGGGTGCATGGTTGAATCTACGTTCGACGCACACGCATGCCTGATCACAATCGACGAAATGAAGGATGACGTTCAGACTCAGAACCGCTCGCTGTTCGCTCGATCGCCCGCCGCATCCTTGCCGAAGATGCTACGGGCGATCAACATGCGCTGGATCTCGTTGGCACCCTCGTAGATCTCGCCGATCTTGCAGTCCCGATAAATGGCCTCGAGCGGAGAGTATTCGCCGGTCGCGGCCAGTTCCTTGACGAATCCGTAGCCGCCGCAAACCTGGATAGCATCGCGGGCCACATCGCCGGCGAGCGAGCTGCCGATCAGCTTAGCCATGGCACATAGATTGCCGACGGAGGGGCGCTTGCGGTCCTCGGCCAATGCCGCCTTGACGTACAGGTTGCGCGCGTTTTCGAGTTGCGTGGCGTAGTCCGCGCAACGGAACTGCCAGTACTGAAACTCCGCAATCGGGCGGCCGAAGACGCGGCGCTTCTGCATGTACATGATCGCGTAATCGAAGGCGGCCTGCGCCATGCCCACCCCGCAGGCGCCGATACCGACCCGTCCCAGCGTGAGCGATGTCAGCGCTGCCCGAAGCCCGCGACCCGGCGCTCCGACCAGACGTTCTTGCGGGACAAAGACATCGTCGAAATACACATCGGCCGTCAGCTGAAAATGGTTGCCCATCTTGCGGTCGGGCTCGCCAACGCGCACGCCCTCGGCGCGCATGTCGACCAGCAACATACTGAGGGCGCCATCGGGCTTGCACAGCACGAACATGTGCTGCGCGACCGGGAATTGGTGATCCAGCGCTTGCGTCCGTTCACGCGAAATCCGCCGTCGACGCAGCGCGCCTCGGTCTGCAGGGCCGCCACGCTGAGATCGGTGCTGGCCGCGGCTTCGCTGGTCGCGAAGGTGCCAACGATCTCGCCGCGACACAGCGCCGGAAACAGCGCCGCCTTCACCGCGGGCTGCGCATGCTTCAGCGTGTGCCCGAACAGGATCGGCTGCACGTCGATCAGCGCAGCCGGAGATGGAGTGTGAAGCGCAAAGAGTAGACTGCACGGAGTAAAAAATTGGTTACGTAATGGCAAATATCTCGTCGTTCATCAATTTAAGCTGGTCTCACTCGCAATTACACACGAACAACTGACACGCAGGGGCCCCAATGAAATCCACGTTACGCTACGAGAACCTGACTCCTCACATGGGCAGTGAAGTCGACGGTATCGACCTTGCCAATGCCGACGACGCTACGCTTGTAGCGATCCGCGATCTGCTGCACGAGCGCCTCGTGCTGGTGTTCCGCGACCAGAAGTTGACGCGCGAACAGCACAAGCGTGTTGCGCGCGTTTTCGGCACCGGCAAGCTGCACAAGCACGCGCTTGCGCACATGGACAGCGAGGACGACCAGGAAGTCTATGTCGTGAAGAATGATGCCAACACCAAGATCGCCATTGGCGAGGACTGGCACACGGATGTCAGCTGCGATCACGATCCGATCATCGCCTCCATGCTTTACATCACCGAGATGCCAGCCGGTGGTGGTGGCGACACCAGCTTCACGAACATGTACGGCATGCTCGAGGCCCTGGCACCGCCGCTGCGTGAAATGTTGTCGAAGGTTTCTGCCTTGCATGACGGCGCCAAGGTTTATACCGATTACTACGGTATCGAGCCCAAAGCCTGGTAAGACCTTCAACAGGACCGTGCATCCCGGTGATTCTGAAGCATCCGGTGACGGGACGCGAGTTGCTCTGGGTCAACAATGGTTTCACGCGGAAGCTCGTTGGTTTTCCGTATCACCAGGGCCGGCAAATCCTGCAGATGCTGTTCGACCACGCTTCAAACAGCACGGAATGGCAGTGCCGTGTCAACTGGAAGCGGCCCGGAACGGTCGTCATGTGGGACAACCTGGCCACGCATCACCGTGCGAACTGGGACTACTTCCCGGACCGCCGCTATGGCGAGCGCGTGTCGACGGTTGGGCCCGACCTGACGTCTGCCGCGAGCTGACAGTGGCCGCGGCCTGATCGTTCAATACCTTTCGGAAGGGTCGCGTCCCTCCAGCAGCTGGCGGTGACGACCTGACCGCGAGAACAGGTATTCTCGCGCCAGTGAGGTACGGTGCAATCCGGTCGCAAGATCGAACGGTGGAACTGGACTCGACCAGTGGCGAGCAGCATCGCTCGGCAACCACACGGCCTCGTCAAGCAATTCATGGCTATACGCTGAGTCGCGCTGTCTGCTGGCAGTGTCCATGTTCGAACAGTTGCCAAAGACCTTCCTGCCAGAATTCAAGGGTGCGCGCTCGACGTTCTCGTTTCGCGCCCATATCGCAGCCGTCGTCGCGACGTTCGAACGCGCTATTGCTGCCGATGATTTCTGCGTGAGTCTACTGCTTCCCGACATCATGGAATGGTCGCCGCAATCTTGATGCCGTGCACGATCGCACCACACCGGCGAGCCCAAGTATGATCAGCTCTTTATCCAGCAGGCCAGCAAAACTTGAATTTTGCTATAAGTTGTCGCGCTGCAAACTCGGGAGAAAAATTCTAATGGGCTCGGCGAACAACAAAGGCACAGGCGCGGGACCACGGTGCAGGCGGCAGAGCAGGCAGTGAGCCGATGAGCACGAAAGTCAGGCTGGTCAACCAGAACTGGTGGATTACCACCCTGATGGTCAACGAGCACAAGTACTGTCCGCCTCTAACGAACGACATCAAGTGCGACGTGCTGATCGTCGGCGGCGGCTTCAGTGGCATGAGTGCGGCCGCGGAATTCCTGCGCAAGGGATTGAGCGTGGTGCTCATCGAGAAAAACATCATCGGCGGGAGTTCCTCGGGTCGCAGCGCGGGCTTCCTGACGCCCGACAGCGAGCTGGAGCTGCATCAACTGGTTCGCCGTTACGGCACGAAGGCCGCGGCGGAAATCTGGGAAGCGCCGTCCGGGGCATCGACCGCATCGTCGAAACCATCCAGAAGCACGATATCCAATGTGGATTGTTGCGCCAGGATTCGCTCTTTCTCGGGCTTGGCGCGGGTGGCAAGGAGGCCGTCGATTCCGAGCGCGAATGTCGCGAGAGCGTCGGCTTCACCGATCAGCGCACGTACGACGTCACGCAGCTCAAAGACATTCTCGGTGCGCAAGGCTACACCGCGGGCATCAGGTACGGCGGCACGTACGGCGTGAATCCGTTGGTGTGCCTGCAATGGCTCAAAGACCTGCTGATCGACAACGGCATGCAGGTGTTCGAGAGCACGGAAATGGAAAGGCTGGAGGATCACACGGCGTATACGCATGCCGGCAGCGTGACCGCGGACAACATCATCATCGCGGTCGACAAGCTCACCAATTCGATCAGTCCGCTCGCCGAGGAGACGTTCCACGCGCAGACATTCCTCAGCGTGACCGAGCCGCTCACCGACAAGGAACTCCGGGTGCTTTTCCCATCCGGTGAGCAGATGCAGTGCTGGGATTCCAAGCTCGTGTATTCGTATTTCAGGCTTACGGGCGACAACCGTCTGCTGCTGGGCGGCGGCACGCCGATCACGACATTCCTCAAGGACGCCTACAATAATCCTCGTATTATTCGCAGGATAATCAAGGACTTCTACGATCATTTTCCTGAACTGCACGAGCTTTCGTTCATGCAGTTCTGGCCCGGCCAGATCGATATGACGCGAGACCTGCTGCCAGTGATCGCGCGGCCGCCCGGGCAGGAACACGTGCGCTTCATCCTCGGCTGCGTGGGTATTCCGTGGGCGACGTTCTGCGGCAGTTTTGCGGCAAGGAACGTGCTCGGGGACGCGGATGAAGACTACAAGAAATATTTCAACTACTTTTCGAACCAGCGTTCCTTCGCCCTGCCGAGCAGCCTGGGTAAGGTGATCGGCAAGCCCATGTTGTTCTCGATGGCCAACAGCTGGGCGAAGTTCTACCAGGTCGACACATTGCGAGCGCACGCGAAGACCGAGAAGGAATTTTAGTTTGTACCGACACGGGACCGGGATGAGAACATCACTCACGTAACGACGATCGGGAACAATCATGGACATGGAAGCGGTGGGGGTTTCCTGAAGACCACGGTGGCAGCTATGGCCGTCAAGGTCGTAGCGGCCGTCATTTTCTGGTTCGTCGGCCGTTGGCTGATCGGGCGCGTCATCAGGCTCGTGCAGGCCGCGATGCACCGCAATCACATCGATCCAACATTGACGCGATACCTCGGGTCGATCGTCAACGTCGCCCTGAACATCGCACTGGTTCTCGGCATCCTCGGCTACTTCGGCATCGAGACCACGTCGATTGCCGCAATGCTGGCCGGCGCGGGCATCGCCATCGGGGCGGCGTGGAGCGGCATGCTCGGCAACTTCGCTGCCGGCGCTTTCATGCTGGTGTTGCGTCCGTTCAAGGTTGGCGATTTTGTCAGCATCGCCGGTGTTACCGGCACCGTGCACGAGCTCGGTCTTTTCGGGACTACCATCGTCACGCCCGACAACGTGCTGACGCTGATTGGCAACGGCAAGATCTTCAGTGACACGATCCAGAATTTCTCGGCCCTGCCATTCCGGGCGCGTCGACCGCACGGCGCAGCTGGCCGGCACGGTCGATTACGTGGACGCCATTGGCCGGTTCAAGGCGGCCGTCGCGCGGATTCCGAATGTGCAGACGCAACCGGCGCCCGACGTCAGTCTGCTCGACATCAACCTGCTGGGCACGGTGATCGCCGTGCGGCCGTACTGTCACACCGATCATTACTGGCAGGTCTATTCCGACACCAACGAAGCCATCATGCGCGTGTGCAAAGAGGCGTGTTGGCCCGCCCCGACGCCCGCGATTATTACCCGATCATCCAGGTGCCGGCGTAACCGCTGCGGCTAACCCGATCGCGCCCTCGATTGCCGTCGCAGCATGAGCGCGTAGAGACCGAGGTTCACCGCAAGAACAAGTGCACCGATTACGACTTGTGCCGTGCGTGATAATCCGTCGGGGTAGAGCAAAGCGAGGACATAGTGGTCGATAAACCCGCCGGCGTATCCCTGCTCGCCGGCGAGTCGTCGCCACTGGTTCTCGAGCGGTGTCAGCGGACAGATGGCGCCGAGAAACTCGATACCGGCACCCCAGCACACGGCGGGAATGTGCAGCCATGCCAGGCGCGGCCAGCGCCACACCAGCAGTCCACCAAGCATCACGAAAACCACGAACGACGCGTGCAGGATCAGCACAAGATCGGCCAGCAAGCGGTAAGGCATCACGTGTATAAGCGAACGTAGAATAAAGCGACTGCTCGCGAACGTTGGATCGCTGCCGACGATGGCACGGGCAGCGCGGAGGATGCCATGAGTACCACGATTCCAGTGACGCGATGCGTGTCACCGGCTGCGGGTGCCGGCGACATAGCTGCGACCAGAGTTCGCCATGAGCTCGTGAATGTTGCCTGCCCGGTCTGCGATAGCGTCAACTGGAAAATCATCGCCGAGCATCCCAAGGTCGTTTTCGTGCGCTGCGACAGCTGCGGGCTACGGTATCGACGCTCACACGCCGCTTCGCCAAAGGCAGAACACGTCGAAGAGATCATCAAGTCTGGTGCGGCGAGTGCCAGGTACCGTCGCCGTTCATGGCGGCGTGTGCAGAAGGCCGGGAACCAGATCAGGGACTTGCTGAATCATTGCGAGCCTGGCCCGCTGCTCGATGTTGGCTGCTCGCTTGGATATACCCTGCAGGCCGCGCGCAAACAAGGCCTCGTTGCAACCGGTATCGACGTCGCCCCGGCCGTAGTGCAGCACTGCCGCGCCCAGGGTTTTCGCGCCGAGGTCGGCACGATGGAGCATCTACCATTCGGGGACGCAGAGTTTGGCCTGATCATGCTGAAGCACGTCCTCGAGCACACCCCGCGGCCGAAGGCGGCGATGCGCGAGTTGCTGCGGGTGTTGCGGCCGGACGGTGGCATATTTATCGCAGTGCCGTTTGGTGGTAACCAGGGTGCCCGGCGTGACCCGCAGAATCATCGCTTTTTCAAGGCGCATGGATCGTTCGGTCACCACGTTTATTACGAACCACAGACGCTCGAGCGGCTTCTGAACGACACTGGGTTCCGGATGGTGAGCGTGCACCCGCAACTGGTGCACCGAAGGGCCGGGCCCGTCGTGCGTCTGCTGCAGACGTCGCTCGCGCCGCTGCGTTACGTGGCCCAGGGCGCGTTGAATGTGACGCGGTTGCGAAAGGAGTTCTGGGTCTGCGCGGTGCCCGCTTCAGCGGCCGGGTAGTGCCGCCACAACAACAGCGTTCGCGCGGCTTGTCTATCGGCGCCGAGTGCTAACCGCCGCGCGATGCCACGACCTCCATCCAGTCGATGGTGGCTGCCACCGGCGTTCCCGGTGGCCGGTACGTGAACGTAGCAACCCACTCGCGTAGCGCGTCCTGCACACAACCCGAGCCGGAATCAGACGTTGCGGCCGTGACCCGCCCATCCGTTTGCACCGTGAAGCGGGTCCGATAAATGGTGCCACGCGTCGGCTCGCAGCCGTGCGGAATCTCGAGCGTCCCGGCGCCCATGAATTCAGGAGTCGGCGCGGGAATGCCGGGCGCTCGGGCATCCTGCGATGCGCAACCAGCCAGCAACAGCGCACCGGCCATGACTGCGAGATTGCGTCGATTTACGAGTTCGGCCAGCAGCGAGCGATTCGTCCTCATGAAACTCTCCGTGACGCTTCCAGAGCGGAGCGTAACGCTGCAGGGTCCGTAAGGCGAGCAGGCCTACAGCGGTGCATCGCCTATCTTGATTGGCTTCCAACCGGTTCCGGTTGCGGCCGCGACATCCCAGCTCATCACTCGATTGCGTCCTGCGGCCTTCGCCAGCATCAGGGCCTGGTCGGCCCGGTCGACCGATTCCATGACCGGCGACTCCGGGTCAAGCAGAGCGAGGCCGAAGGATGCAGTGACCGGCACGCCACCCTCTGGCGCGTCCGCCAGCAGCAATCGGCGGCTGAGGCCTTCCCTGATGCGGCCAACGACCATCTGGCCGGTGGCCAGATCGGCCCCCGGCAACGAAATGAGGAATTCGTCGCCGCCGTACCGGAACACCCGGTCCCGGGAGCGCAGGTGTTCATTGACGTACCGCACCGCGCCGCAGAGCACCTTGTCGCCAACCTGGTGACCGTAGGTGTCATTGATCTGCTTGAGGTTGTCGAGGTCCACGAACACGAGACAACAAGACTCGCCATCATGCTTCGCGCGCGCGTGCAGTTCGCGCAACTCGGGCAGCATGTCGACTCGACCGCAGGCCCCGGTCAGTGCGTCGCGGTTCGCCAGGGCAGCCGACACGGCATCTTTGAGTGCATCCAGCTGCAGGCGCAACCGGGCACTGGTTGAGATGAGGTCTTCGAAGTCCGCTCGACCTACCGGCGCGTCTTCGGCCGCTTCGCGAAGCAGCCGCGCAGCAATCCGGTGCATGCGCTCGTGCTCCTTGCCGATCGAGCCAAAGACCGCCTGCGCACGTAACTCCGGAGGCACGCGTTCGTAGTACCAGCGGCCGAAGCGACAAATGCGGTGCGCGAAAGGCGTGAGGTCGTCGGGGTCGCAAATGACGCGGCAGAAAATTCCGCGAAGCAGGTTCTCGTGCCACTCGGCCTGGTCGTCGGCCGCCTGTTCCAGCTGCTTCTGCGCCTCGCGCAGCTTTTCATGTTCCATTCTCAGCATCGGTGTTCTCCAGCACTCGAAGCCTGCGCCGCCGCAACGGCGCGTGTCGTAGCAATCATTTCCTGATGCCGGGTGCCGCCCTCGAACGCATGAGCGGACGTGCGAGCTTCCAAGGATTCGCGATGCCGCACAAGCGCATCTGTTCAACTCGTGCGCTTTATCACGTTGCCGCGCTAGTGCGCGTTTCGCTTACAGCGATGCGAGCTGTGGAATGCTCCGGCCCGCTTCGGTTCCTTGCTCGCGCGACACCCGCGAAACGACATTTCCCACCATCACAGTGTCTCGTCGGAAGTTTCTTTTCGCAGGTTTTCAGCAGATCTGAAGTAGGACGGTCCGGGCGCATCACGCGCCGGAATACTTACGCGGGACGGGCGAGTCATATGTTCCGCGGAGCAATTCCCCGTGGAGAACGAACTAGGACCTCGTCAGGCGACCACAAGCAGCAGCGAGACCAGCAGCAGCGAGACCAGCAACGCCAGCAAGGAATGACGCCAAACCTTTGCGCCGGCAAGCCCTCTCGCGTGCTAGGGCGTTCGCTGCACCGCCACCGCGTAGGGATGTAGCGTCGCGGTCATGACCCCGGCTTGGACGGCGGGGTCTTCCTCCATGAACCGGCGCGCTGCATCTTCCGTCACGGCCTCGAAGATCACCAGCCCGAAGGTGTCGGCCAATGGTTCGTTGGTCCGACCGGCGAGGACGACTTGTCCTTTCGCTGCCGCGTCCTGGAGTCGCTTGAAGTGCTTTGAGACGGCGGCATGGTCCGCGTCCGTCCAGACTTTCTCGTCATGGAACCTGGGCGCGACACGCAGCACGTAGAGAAACTGGCTGGGCTTTGCGGCGGCTTCCTCAGCCGGCGCCGGCATCGGCAGCATCGCAAGCAACCCCAACAACAGGCTGGTGACGCCGAGAGCGCGAATGTTCGTCATGAGGCCTCCGGTATTTCGTTTTTCGATTGCCGTCTAACGCACCGCCACCACCGCGACCGGCGCCGCGTCAGCTTCGGATGCCTTGTCCCGGATGAGTCGCCGCAGGAACGGGATCAAGAGGACCAGCAGGATCCCGACGACGGTGCTGCCCCAGCCGAGACGCGCGAACAAGCTGACGTACTCGGGGTTGCTGATCAGTGCGGTCGTCGCCGACGGTTCCGGAATCATTCCCGAAAAATCGCCCGCGAACAGCGAGGCCAACCCCGTCACGAGCATCCAGCTGCCCATCATGATGCCCTGGTACTCGCGCGGCGCCAGCTTGCCGATCATTGCGTAGCCGACCGGTGAGATCAACAACTCGCCGACGCTTTGCAGTACATAGCTCGTGAACAGCCAGACGAACGCCGTCCTGCCAGCGGAATCTGCAAGCGAAATGCCAATCGGCAGGCAGAGAAATCCGAGACCCATCAGGATCAACGAGACCGCGAACTGCTGCGGGATATCGATGTTCCAGCCGCGGGCGCGCAGCTTCGCAAACAACACGGCCAGCAGCGGGCCTCCAATCACGATACTGATCGTGTTGATGTTCTGCACCCACTGCGGCGCGATCTCGATGCCCCACACGCGCAGGTCAACGTTGTTGACCGCGAACAGCTGCAACCCGTTAGGCGCCATCTGGTACAGCGACCAGAAAACGAGCGAGCCCAGCGCAAGGATCAGGTAGGCCCACATATTATTGCGTTCCCGCCGATCCCGGTGTTTCAGCGTCAGGTACACGAGTCCGGCGGCGAGCACGGCCGAGAACGTCTTGAAGAATGTCCCCGTAGACCCGGTGTGCTGCAGCATGATCCAGACGATCGGTACGAGTGCTACGAGGATCATTGCGCCGACTGCGCAGCGAATCAGGTACTGCCGTCGGCTCACGTCGAGCAGAGGCGTGTTGCGGTCCGCGAGCGCTTTCCAGTTGAATACGGCGAGCACGATCGCGAAGAAATTGCCGACCGTCGCGAACAGGAACAAGCCCGAGTAATTTTCCGTGAGCTGGAACTGCCCTGCCACGGTGAAGCCGACAAAGAAGCCGATGTTCATGCCTGCGTAGTTCCAGAGGAACGCGCTTTCCCGGCGCAGGTCGGCGGGCGCGAAGCGCTGTGTCAGCATCATGTTGATGCAGGTCACGTTGAGCCCGCTGCCCGTCAGGAACAGCGCGAGCCCCCAGTACATCGAGGCGGCAGTACCGCCCGACATCAAGCTGCAGCCGACCACCTGCAGCGCCATGCCCGCGACGAACAGGTTGCGATTGCTCAGGAAGCGGCCGCCCAGATACCCGCCGAAAAGGTGCAATCCATAATTGAAGGCGCCGAAGACGCCCATGATCGCGGAGGCCTGCCTGGCCGAGAAATGCAGGTGCCGCGTCGCGTAGAGCACGAGCGTCGAGTACAGCACCGCGAAACCGAGGGTGGCGAAAATCTGGATGAAAAAGAGCGCTGCGGCGCCTTCAGGAATATCCGTCAGCCTGCTTTTCAAGGATGGCAATGCGCTCTCCGGTCATGCGTTCGCCTGGTCAACCGGGGCGATCATAACGTGTCCATGCGGATCTCGATCAGCAAGTCGTCCGCCGCGACCTGCGTACCGGCAATCGCGGCCACCAGCACGACCTCGCCTTCCACCTCCGAGTGCAGCTCGTGCTGCATCTTCATGGCCTCGAGGATCGCCAGCCGGCTGCCCTTGCCGACGCGATCGCCGGGCTGAACGAATACTTCGACCAGCACTCCGTGCATGACGGCCTTGATGCGTCCACCGCTGGCTTTGCTCGTCTGCCAGGCTCGAAGTACGCCAGTTCGTTACGGAAGGCGAGCGTCCGGCTGCCGATGGCCAGGTGCAGAATTCCCGGCGGCACGGCCAGGTATCCGACCGTGATACGCCGGTCGTCGACCGTCAGGGTGGCCGAGTGCGTCATCGCGAGCAATTCACCTGGACAGCGAGTGCTTTCCCATCCACCGTGACCGTGTAGCGATCGCGGTCCGCGGGGCGCGACGCTCACGTCGTAAGGGTCCGTCGCACCGCGGTATCGGTAATGCGAGTGCGCGTGCGCATGCGACGACCAGTCGAGCAGTTCGGCGCGCGTGCCGAGTGCCGCCTTCTGATGCAGTGTCGCGATCGCTGAGAAACTGCAGCGTGGCGCCGACCGCGGCATCCGTCGCAGAAGGCAACTGGCTCTCGATGGAATCGGGAAACTCTTCGGCGATGAACGCCGTGGTCGCCCGGCCGTGTCGGAACGTATCGCGTTCGAGCACATCGACGAGAAAGCTCTTGTTCGTCGTCAGTCCGAAGAGATGCGTGTGCGTTCAGTGCGCCGACCAGACGGTCGATGGCCGCGTCGCGGTTCTCGCCCCAGGCGATGACCTTTGCCAGCATCGGATCGTAAAACGGCGAGAATGTCCTGGCCGCTGCGGATACCGGCATCGATGCGCACGCCGGCGCCGGTCGCCGGCTTCCACTCGAGCACCTTGCCGCTCATCGGCAGGAAGTCCTGGCGACGGGTCTTCGGCATACAGGCGCACCTCGATGGCGTGGCCCGACAAGCTTGCATGTCTCCCTGCGCGATGACCAAGCGGCCGTCCCTCCGGCAACCTTGATCTGCAGCGCGACGAGGTCGAGTCCCGTGATCAGTTCCGTGACCGGATGCTCGACCTGCAGCCGGGTGTTCATTTCCAGGAAATAAAACGTCCCCGGCCTCGATCGAGCAGGAACTCGACGGTGCCCGCGCCGCGATAACCGATGCTGCGTGCGGCCTCAACCGCACTCGCACCCATCTTGTCGCGTAGCTGCGGTGTCATGACGGGGCAGGGCGCTTCCTCGACGACCTTCTGGTGGCGGCGTTGCACCGAACAATCACGTTCGCCGAGGTGCATCGTGTTGCCGAAGCGTGTCGGCGAACACCTGGATCTCGACGTGCCTGGACGCAGGATCGCTTTTTCGAGGATGAGTTCGTCGGAGCCGAACGCGTTTTTCGCTTCGGAACGCGCCGCCTCGCAGCGCTTCCGGCAAGCAAGGCGCGTTCCTGCACCAGCCGCATGCCGCGGCCACCGCCGCCCGCGGCAGCCTTGACCATGACCGGGTAGCCGATGCGGTCTGCAGCGGCCATCAGCGTTGCATCGGATTGATCGAGCCCCTCGTAGCCCGGCACGCACGGCACCTGTGCTTCGAGCATGCGTCGCTTGGCCGCCGCCTTGTTGCCCATCAGGCGGATCGACTCGGGTGTCGGCCCGATGAACACGAGGCCCGCGGCTACGACGGCCTGCGGCAAACGCGGCATTCTCGGACAGGAAGCCATACCCGGGATGAATGGCTTCGGCACCGGTCGCGGCCGCGGCCGCGAGGATGCGCTCGATGTTCAGGTACGACTCGGCGGAAGGTGCCCGGCCGAGCAGGAAAGCATCGTCGGCTTCCGTCACGTGGGGCGCGCCGGCATCCGCGTCCGAGTACACGGCGATCGTTCGGTAACCCAGCGACTTCGCGGTGCGCATCACGCGCACGGCGATTTCCCCGCGATTGGCCACGAGGATGCTCTTGAAATTATTCATGCTGCCGTCATTCCCGTCCGACTCGACCCAGGCCGGTTTGCGCTTTTCCAGAAATGCGGCGATGCCTTCGCGTGCTTCGGCGCCGAGCAGGCAGCCGGCGAAACTCGCGGCCGCCTTGTCGAGCATGACGTCACGGTCGAGACGACGCGACGCGAGCAGGATTTCCTTGGTTACGGCGTTCGCACCCGGCGCGCATCGGCGCACCTGCTCGCGCACGTCGATTTCCAGTGCATTCAACGCCGCGACGTCCGGCACGCACGTAATCGGCCACCCCGAGTGCGAGCGCGTCGCTGCCCGTGAAGCGAGCCGCGGTCAACATCAGTCGGCGCGCCGTGCGCAGGCCCAGACGGTCCGCGACGAACGGTGCGATCTGGGCTGGCGGAATGCCCAGTGTCGTCTCGGTGAGCGCGAACTGGGCGTCTGCGCATCACGGCGACGACATCGGCGCAACACGCCATGCCGAGTCCGCCGGCCATCGCTGCACCTTCGACCAGCACGATCACGACCTGCGGCTGCGAATTGATCCGCTCGAACAGGCGGCCACCGTCCCGATTCATTCGCGCCGCATCGGCGTGCGCCGTCGCACCGGCCTGCATTGCGGATCGGAACGCTTTCAGGTCACCACCAGCGCAGAAAACGCCACCGCGTCCGCGCAATGTCACGCCCCGGACCGTGCGGTCGTCCGCGATGCGATCCGAGCACTTCGAGCAATTCGCCGGTCATCGCGCTCGACAATGCATTGCGGCTCTCCGGGCGATTGAGCCAGATCGTCAGCCAGTCGCGATCCAGGTCGAGTTCGATTGTTTCGTAATCGCGGAGTGTCGGGTTCATGTCACATCCTGCCGACGCCGAAACTGTTGGGCTGCACCTGGCGATGACGGCCTTCCCAGATCGTGTCGAGCGCGAAGCCCAGGATCCGGCGCGTGTCGCGCGGATCGATCATGCCGTGGTCGAGGCAACGCCCCGACGTGTAGAACGCATCGGACTGGCGATCGAAGTGAGCGACGACCGCGGCTCGTTGTTTCGCGAGGACCGCTTCGTCCGGTTCCACGCCGCGCCGCCTGCGCCGCCGCGCGCGCGACCTGTTCCATGGTGCCCGCCGCCTGTTCGCCACCCATGACGCCCGTGAAAGCATTGGGCCACGTGAAGAGAAAGTCGGGTTTGTAGCCGACGCCGCACATCGCGTAGTTGCCGGCACCGAAACTCGCACCGATATAAACCGAGAGCCGCGGCACTCGCACATTCGACGACGCCTGGATCATCTTCGAGCCGTGCTTGATCATGCCGGCGCGCTCGTACTCGGTTCCCACCATGAAACCCGTGGTGTTGTTCAGGAAAATGAGCGGCAGGTTCGACTGGTCGCATAACTGCATGAACTGCGCGGCCTTGGTGGCGCCCGCTGGATCGATGGGGCCGTTGTTGCCGATGAAGCCGCAGGCGTGACCGAAGATGCTGCCTTGCACGCAAACCGTGGCCGACCCATATCGCGACTTGAAGTCGACGAATTCCGAGCCGTCCACGAGTCGCGCGATGATTTCACGCACGTCGTAGGGCTTGCGGTAGTCGATTGGCGCGACGCCCGCGATCTCATCGGGGTCGAACAGCGGCGGCTTGATCTCGCGATTGGGCAGGGGCGGGCAGCCCTTATTCCAGTCGAGGCGACGGACGATGTCGCGCGCAATCAGCAGACCGTGTGCGTCGTCGTCGGCAAGATATTCGACCAGCCCGGACACGGCGGCGTGCATTTCGGACGATCCCAGTTCCCTGTCATCGGCAATCTCGCCGGTGGCCGCACGCACCAGCGCCGACCCGCCAAGCGCGGCCATGCCATTGCCCTTGACGCCCACGACGTAATCGCTGAGGCCGGGCTGGTAGGCACCGCCGGCCGTCGAAAGCCCATGCAGTACGGCCAATGTCGGGATGCCGGCAGCACTCAGCAGCGCCCGACGATAATAGAGACCGCCGCCGTGTGCCCAGGTCTCGACGGCGTATTGCAACAGGTTGGCGCCGGCACTTTCGACCAGGTGGATGAACGGCAACTTGTGCTTCAGCGCGATGTCGAGCGCACCGATGATCTTCGGAACACTCGTGGGCGTCACTGCGCCGGCGTTGATGCCACTGTCGTCTGCCACGACGAGGCAGCGCACGCCGCTGACGAAGCCGATGCAGCAGATGAGGCTGCCGCCCGGGACGCTCGTTTCACGATTGGCGTCCTCGACCAGGAAATTCGCCAGGTTGTACAACTCGACACAGGGCAGACCCGGGTCAAGAAGGCGGGTCAGGCGTTCGCGCGGCGTGAGTTGCGAGCGTTCCTGGAACCGGTCGCGACGCTTCTCGGACAGTGCTTCGGCGCGTGCCTCATAAGTGCGCAACCGTTCGACGAGCGCCAGCATGTCCGCACGGTTTGCGTGGAAAGTGTCGGCCTTGGTATTGACCTTGCTCTGAAAGACGGTCATGCACCGGTCTCCAATAGATGACGTGGTATGGCGATGCGTTCGCTCAGCAGCAGCTGCGCGTAGCCCTTGCCCTGTGGATCACAGCGGAGACTGGCGATGCCGCCTCCGCCGAGGACGTCGTGCAACAGGAAATTCATGGCAGGCAGTCCCGGCAGCAGGAATCGCTCGACGCGGCCCTGCAGGAAATGTGCGAAACGATTCGCCACGAGTTCTTCGGTCAGGGCGGCCCAGAGATAGGGCATGAAGCTCGACTGGCGCGCGATGACACCGATATTGGCGTTGTCGCCCTTGTCGCCGCTGCGCGCCCAGGCCAGGCGCTCGAGTGGAACTACCTCCATGTCCACCGTCGGCGTCGCGGCCATTGCGGCCAGTGTGGCCATTGGGGCCAGTGTGGCCATGGTGGGTTCCGGCGAGGGCTGCGGACCGTCCGACGCCATCGGCAACGCCGGCAGTTCGAACGGCGACGGTCTCGCCGTCGACGCTCACGCTGATTGCGACCTCGGTCTTCGGCAACAAAAACGAAAACAAACGGACGACGGGGGAGGGCTGCGGCCGGCCACCGGCGAAGCCCGTGAGCCCCGGGGGTGCCGCGAGCGCACTGCCAACGAATTCCTTGAACAGCACGGCAATACCCGCGTGGGCCGGATGCCGGGCAGCGACCTTCAGTTGCACCTCGCGGTATTCACGTTCGGTTCGCGCCGCGCCATAGTGCGTCTCCGCCCCGATGACCTCGACCGACGTTTCCGTGAAGTCCGGCAGGCCCAGCACTTTCAACGTGCGGCCGGCGCGCGCCAGTGAAAGTTCGGCGATTCGGCGCGCCTTGCGGTCGGCGTTCTGGCCATACACGGTCCACATTTCGCCGCCGCGAAACCCGTCGGCGTACGTTGCGCTGACCTTGTACGTTGTGGGCGGCGCGCGGCCGATGGCACCTTGCACCAGCACGCGATCGTCACCCACTTGCTGCATCGTCACGCCGGAAAAATCGCATGCGACGTCGGGCAACAAGTACGAACGCGGATCGCCGATTTCATAAAGCATCTGTTCGGCAACGGTGCCGATCGTGACCACGCCGCCCGTGCCGGCGGTCTTGGTGCAAACGAAATGTCCGTCCGCGGCTACTTCGGCGATCGGATAGCCCGCATCGACCATCGTGTCCGGCACCGATTCCCAGTCCGTGAAGTTGCCGCCGGTCGCCTGCGTGCCGCATTCCAGGATGTGGCCTGCGAGACTGCCGGCGGCCAGCAGGTCGAAATCGGAACTGCGCCAGCCGAACGCATGAATGCAGGCCGCCAAGCGTCACCGCGCTGTCCACGCAGCGTCCGGTAATCACGATATCTGCGCCGCGCGCCAGGGCAGCTGCAATCGGAAACGCGCCGAGGTAGGCATTGATACTGGCGATGCGATCCGGATCCGGGAAAGGCGTGCCCTTGAACATGTCCGTCACGCCGCGCGCATGCAGTTCAGCCGCGCGGTTCGTGAGATTGTCACCGGTCACGACGGCAACCTTCAGGCCGAGGTTCGACTCGCGAATCAGCGCGCGCAGCGCATCGGCACAGGCATTCGGGTTTACACCGCCCGCATTGGCGATCACCTTGACGCCCTGCGCGGCGATCCGGCCAAGGTTCGGCTTCATCGCCGCCGTCACGAAGTCGGTCGCGTAGCCGGCAGCCTCGCTGTGTGCGCGAGCGCGAGCCAGGATCGACATGGTGACTTCGGCGAGGTAATCGTAGACCAGGTAGTCGAGGTTGCCGCCGGCCAGCAGCTGCGGAGTGGCCATGGCCGCGTCGCCCCAGTACCCGCTGGCGCCCCCGATCCTCACCACGTTGTCGGCCAAAGTATCGTCCCTCGCGGCAGCTGTGCGGCGAACAGATCTTGTATAGGTTTGCGGGTAAAAAAACAATCCAATCGTAATGTTTTATTGTATATTCGTAGCATGCGCAAGGCCGACGAGCCCGGATTGCAGGAAGCGAAAAGTGCGCGTGCTCGCGACAAGATCTGCCGTGCGTGGTCGGCTGCCTGGTCGAGCTCGGTTATGCAGATACCTCGATCAGCCGGGTGGCCGAACGAGCCGGAGTCTCGAAGGGCGCGCTGCAGCACCACTTCCCGAGCAAGGAAGACATGATGACCGCCACGGCCGAGTCGCTGCTGGCGAACGCGACATTCCTGCACATCCGCAACACGCGCAGTCCGCGCGCCGAACGCTCGCCCGCGCGCGAATTGCGGCGCATCTGGGACAAGGGTGCGAACACGGACGAGTTCCGGGCGCTGCTCGAGATCCTCGTCAAGATGCGGACCGACGCACAACTGAAGGCGCGGCTCGCGACGCTGCTGCGGGCGTGGCATGAGCAGGCGGCCGAGCTGACCAGGGCAGGATACGAAGCGGCCTCCGGCGATGACGACGACGTGGCGTTGCTGATGGCGATGAACGCGTGCCTGATCCGCGGACTGGTCATCCAGCAGCAATACACCGACGATCCGGAGTTCGTCGCGCGGATCATGACGCGCTGGATCGGCATGATTTCACCATTACTTCGGCCACGCGGAGAGAAGCCATGAGCAGCTTGCAAGGTAAAGTCATTTTCATGACTGGCGGCAGCCGGGGCATAGGCCAGGCGATCGCGGCCCGGGCCGCCCGGGATGGCGCCTGCATTGCCGTGGCGGCGAAAACAGCCGAACCGCACCGTTACCTGCCGGGCACGATCTACAGCACGGCGCAGGAGATAGAGCGGCTCGGTGGGCGAGCCCTGCCGCTGCTGGTGGATGTGCGCTCCGAAGAGTCGGTGGCCGCGGCCGTCCAGAAGACCGTGGAAACGTTCGGTGGCATCGACATCTGCATCAACAACGCCAGCGCGATCAACCTGTCCGGTACGCTTGACCTGACGATGAAGCAGTTCGACCTGATGCACCAGGTCAACCTGCGCGGCACTTTCCTGACGTCGAAGCTCTGTATCCCGCACCTGCGTCGAGCCGAAAACCCGCACGTGCTCGCGCTGGCCCCGCCATTGGACGTGCGGGCCGAGTGGTTTGCGCCGCACGTCGCCTACACGATGGCGAAATTCGGCATGAGCCTGGTGATGCTCGGCATGGCCGAGGAATTCCGTGCCGACGGCATCGCCTTCAATGCACTGTGGCCGCGCACGACCATTGCAACCGCCGCAATCGAATTCGGCATCGAGGGTGGCAAAGAGCTGCTGGCCATGAGTCGCACGCCGGAGATCATGGCCGATGCGGCCTACTGCATGGTCACGCAGCCATCGCGGCAATTTACCGGCCGTTTCTGCATCGACGACGAAGTGCTGCATGACCTTGCCGGAGTTCGCGATTTCGACAAGTACCGGGTCGATGCAAGTGAACGTCTGGCGACTGATCTTTTTGTCAGCAAGGACGCGCCGACGCCGCCCGGCGTCGCTGCCACGATGCGCGACTGACGATCAATGTGAGCAACGTGCGGTAAACGTCGCCAGGCCCTACAATCACCGAGGATAATGCAAGCAGTTCGGATTGATGGGTCGGCAGCGAAAGAAGATCATGGCCACGAAGAAGACGAATCCCGGCAGGAAAGCCCCGCGACGACGCGCGAGACCTGCCTCTTCCCGGAAATCCGAACGGCGGCGTCAGGAGATCCTTGCCGCAGCGTTGAAGCTGTTCTCGGAACGCGGCTATACCGCCACTTCAACCAAGGACATCGGTGAAGAAATCGGCCTGCTGGCCGGCAGCCTCTACTACCACATCCGCTCCAAGGAAGACCTGCTTTACGAGATCCTGCTCGACCTGCACACGTCGGCGCTCAATGAGATGGCGACCATCGATGCGATGGGCGGCAATCCACTCGAGCGGTTGCGGCGCCTGATCCGCAACCACGTCATCAACCACGACGTGCCGCGCATCCGCCTGTTCGAGTCGGAGTTCCACAACCTGAGTGAGGAGCGCCACGCCAAGATCGTGGCCATGCGACGGCAATACCAGCGCTACGTCATCAAGCTGATCGAGGAGGCGCAGGAGAGGGGACTGTGCGACGCGAACGTGAACGCACGTGCGACCGGTCTTGCGATCCTCGGTCTCGTCAATTCGATGCCCCGTTGGTACAACCCGTCGGGATCGACACGCATCGACCAGATGGCCGAATCGGTCGATCGCCTGGTTACCGGTGGACTTGGCGCCCGCGTCGCCTGATTTCTATCGGATCAGCCGCGGGCCGGCAAAGTGCCCATGGCGTGCGCTGGTAACGCCACGAGCCCCCGGAGTTGTGCCCCGGGGGCTCTTATCAAAGTCTGCCGTCAGATCGGGCCGAGGAAATCCTGCTTGCCGATTTCCACGCCGTTGTGGCGCAGGATGTTGTACGCCGTCGTGACGTGGAAATAGACGTTTGGCGTCACGTGCGTGAGCAGGAAGGGCAGGCCCTGCATCGAGCGCTCGGACGAGCGTGTCTTCCAGGTGACGATGCGCTCCTCCGCGCCCGCGAACTGCTCCTCGCGCAATGTCTCCAGATACGCGACGGTCTTGCGCAAGCGCTCGATCAACTCCGCCATGGTGGTCTCGGTGTCGGCAAAAGCTGGCGGCTCGACGTCGATCAGCCGCGCGGCGCCGCCCTTGGCGCTGTCCGATGCGACCTGGACCTGGCGGGCCAGCGGAAACATGTCCGGATAAAGCCGCGCGTTGACGAGCACGGCCGGATCTATTTTCTTCGCCTCGCAGTGCGCGGCCGCCTTCTGCAGGATCGACGCGAGACTCGTCAGCACGCGGACGAACGGCGGGACGGCTGTCTGGTACATGGAAATCGGCATGGTCACCTCTGTGTTGCATGGATTCGTTCTTTGCGCGCAAGGCCGCGCCGCTAACGTGACGGCCTTCACACTTCGACACTACATAATCTGACTTCCCAACCGCTCGTCCGCGAGAATCGGCCGCAGGTCGAAAACATCATTGCGTCACGGTGGGCTGCGCTAGCCTCCGCGACGTATTCCGGACGGTGGGTCATGAAGCAACAAAAGGGATTCACGCTGATCGAGCTGGTCGTCACGATGGTGATCGTCGCCATCCTGGCGGCGATTGCCATACCAACGTATCGCGACTCGATTCGCAAGAGTAAAAGACGCGCCGCCCAGTCCGTCATGATGGACTATGCGTCGCGCGAGCAGCAGTATTTCGTCGCCAACCGCGTGTTCGGCGACCGCGGCCGAACTCGGCTGTGACGACTCGTTGCCGACCGAAGTCAGCGACAACTACACCTGCGAAATCACGCTGACGCCGGTCCGCCACCGGGCTTCACGATCGAATTCACGGCGATCGGTGCGCAGGCCGCCGACGGCGACCTGTCGCTGGACAGCCTCGGCGTCAAGGGCCCTGCCGACAAATGGTAAAGGCGAATATGAGTCACCCTCTCATGCGAAATCGTGAAAGCGGCACGTCGCTGATCGAAGTGCTCGTCGCCATGGTCGTCCTGGCCATCGGGCTCCTGGGCCTCGTCGGGCTGCAGGCGCGCCTGAACGTCCTGCAGATGGAGTCCTACCAGCGTGCGCAGGCGTTGATGCTGCTGCACGACATGGCCACTCGCATCGAATCGAACCGCAACGCGGCCGCGACCTACATCACGGGCGGCTCGCTCGGAGTTGGTGCGGCATGCCCGGCTCACAGGGGCGCACACGCAAGGCAAAGGACTTCAACGAATGGTGCACGGCACTGCAGGGCGCCGCCGAGAAAAATCGCTGCACGACCAACGTCGGTGTGATGGTCGGGCGGGCGCGGCTGCGTCGAGACCACTCGGCAGCAATCGCTACCTCGTGACGGTGGCCTGGCAGGGGCTTGCGCCGTTGTCGGCGCCGCCCGCGAACGTGACCTGCGGCGAAGGCGAATATACAAACGGCGACACTGCTGCACGGCGAGTTGTGCCGTCGGGTCGTCACCACGGTCGTCCGGATCTCGACGCTCTGACATGCGCAACAACAAATCCAAGCGAACCGCGGCGATCATGACGAAGCAGCCAATTGCGCGTCAACGCGGCCTGAGCCTCGTCGAGCTGATGGTCTCCATCGCGATCGGGCTGCTGATCCTCGCGGCGATGACGGCACTCTTCGTCAACACCAGTCGCAGCAACCGCGAGATGGCGCGCGCCAATAGCGTCATCGAGAACGGCCGGCTCGCAATCCAGCTGCTGGAAAGCGACCTCGTGCATGCCGGATTCTGGGGTTCGTTCGTGCCGCAGTTCGACGACCAGACGGGCGACGTCGATCCCCTGCCGATGCGCCAACCGCGGTGCCGGACCCGTGCGCCGTCTACAACCCGGGCCTCTGGACTGCGGCGTATCATGACGAACCTGCTCGGCATCCCGGTGCAGGTATACGACAGCGATGCGACATGCGGCGCGATCGTCACCGATAAGGTTGCCGGAACAGACGTGCTCGTGGTTCGCCATGCCGAGACCTGCATTCCCGACGAAGGCGGCAATTGCCCGGCGGACAATCCGGACGCGCTCTACTTCCAGTCGACGCAATGTGCCACCGAACTCGTGTCCGGAGCGCCCACTCCCTACGTGCTATCGGACGACGCAGCCGATTTCGCGGGACTGCACAAGCGCGACTGCGCGACGGTCGCCGACAAGCGGAAGTTCATGTCGAGTATCTATTACATCCGTGACCACGCGGTCGCCGACGGCGACGGCATTCCGACGTTGATGCGTTCGCAATTCGACCTTGATGGGACGCTGGCGCATTCAGGACGCACAGGCGATGATCGAAGGTGTCGAAGGTTTTCGCGTCGAACTCGGGATCGACAGTCTCAGCGAGACCGGCGGCGCCGTGAACTACGGTGCGGCCATTGTCTGGGCCGACCCGGACACGCGCACCACGCCGACCAACCGCGGCGACGGCGTGGCCGACGGCGACTTCATCACCTGCACGACCGCCACGCCCTGCACCGCGGCGCAGCTTGCAAACGTGACGGCCGTGAAACTCTACGTGCTGGTCCGTGGCCGCGATGAATCCCAGGGCTACACCGACACCAAGACCTACTCACTCGCCGGAGACGACGATGGGACCGTTCAACGATGGTTACAAGCGCCACGTCTACGTGACGACGGTGCGCCTGCCCAATATCACGGGCCGGAGAGCCACGCCATGATCCTTTCAAGCAAATACAAGCAGCGCGGAGCGGCGCTCGTCGTCGGCTTGATCATGCTCGTGCTGATCACGCTGATGCTGATGACGGCGCTCAACCTGGGCACGGCCAATTTCCGGTCGGTCTCGAACATGCAATTCCGCGAAGAAGCAATTGCAGCGGCGAACCAGGCAATCGAGCAGGTCATCAGTTCGACCTTCACCGCTGTGCCGGTGGCGGAGACGATCGAAATCGACATCGACAATGACGACGATCGCCGATTATGTGGTCGACATCGCATTACCGGTGTGCGTCTCCGCGACGCAAGCGTCGGCCCCGCCACCGAGCAGCATTGCGCTCGGTCCCACGATGACGCTCGACTCGACGTGGAACACAGTCTGGGAACTCGATGCCACGGTCGCGGCGGCTGACGGCACAGGACCAAATGTCGGAAGTGCAGCAGCGCGCGTGCACGCCGGTGTGCGCGTGCTGTTGACGGGAACACAGAAGACCGCGGTATGCAGCTGAAGCAGTCTGTTTGCAGGAGCATTGACATGAAATCCAGGGTCATTGGGGGCGTGCTGGCAGCCTCGTTGCTGGCGGGGTCGTTCACCGTGAAAGCGGAGGACATCGACCTGTTCATCCAGCCGGCGGGTAACTCCGGACTGCCGAACGTCCTGCTGATGGTGGACAACACCGGCAACTGGTCGGCGCCGTTCACAACGAGATCGCGGCGCTCGTGCAGATCTTCAACAACTTGGCGGTCAATGCGGACGGCACCGCGAAATTCCGGGTCGGCGTGATGTTCGCCACCGAGACCTGGCGGCGGCGACAACAATATCAACGGCGGCTACGTGCGCGCGGCGACCCGACCGATGACCGACCGAGCCGAACACGATGGCGCCTGTATGCGGCGATGTTCGCTGCGCTGGACTCGAACAAGGACAAAGGCAACTCCGGTGCCTCCGGTCTGTCCATGGCCGAGGCGTATCGCTATTTCGCAGGCGGTGCGCCATATGCCGGTAACAACAAGGACAAGACGGATTACAACGGCAATACCGCGATGCCGACTGGTCCAATTCCGCCTCGAACCCTGCAGTCGCAGGCCGCCATGGCCGCTATCATACGACTGCTCGCGGGACAACGCCCTTGGCCGTAAAAACGGCAACAGACTACAACAGCCCGATCCCGACCGGCACCTGCGGCAACAACTTCATCATCTACATCAGCAACGGTCCGAACCAGGAGTCGGCGTCGAACGACGCACAGGCGAATGCCATGTTGGCTGCAGCCGGTGGCAGCACCACGCAACTGCCGATCTCGCCCGTCGGGCTCGGCCACGAACCCCAGCGACGAATGGGCGCGGTTCATGCACGAAAGCATGGGCGTCACGGTTTACTCGGTGGACATCAATCCCCCAACGACCGGCCAGGGGCCCGGCTGGACCGCGCTGCTCAAAAGCATGGCGGCGGTCACCGACGGCAACTATTACAGCATTACGTCCGGCAGCGGTGGCGCGAATATCGTCATCACGCTCGACGACATTTTCTCGCGCATCCAGTCCGTCAACAGCGTCTTCGCGTCGGTCAGCTTGCCGGTCAGCGTCAACACCGAAGGCACCTACCTGAACCAGGTGTACATCGGCATGTTCCGCCCGGATGCGGAAGGCGGACCGCGCTGGGACGGCAACATGAAGCAATACAAGCTCGCCAAGGTCGGCACTGAGCTGCGGACGGTCGATGCCTACGACTATCCCGACACGATCAACCCGCTGACCGGCTTCGTCGATCGATGCGCGCGCAGTTACTGGACGCCGACGACGATGGATACCTATTGGACGTTCAGGCCGCAAGGACGACTGCACGACGATCCCTGCGATCGGCTCGACGCCGGCAGAGCCGTTGACGAATGCCGCCGCGTCGAACCGGCCTGACGGCAACGTCGTCGAGAAGGGCGCGCAGGCCTACGTATTGCGCAGCAACACGACCCGCACGGTGAAGACCTGCTCGACGACGTTCGCCTCGTGCACGACGCTGATCGATTTCAATACGACGAACGTCAGTCCGGCCGACCTGGGTCTGCGGTCGACCGACACCGCGGGTCGAGACACACTCTCGTCAACTGGGCGAAGGGACTCGACGTCAACGGGCGGATTCTCGGACGGCGTTGCGACCGACATGCGGCCGTCGGCGCACGGCGACGTCGTGCACTCCCGCCCGATCGCGATCAACTTCGGTCCGGACGACAATCCCCGGGTCGTCGTGTTCTACGGCGGCAACGACGGCGTGTTGCGCGCCGTCAACGGCAACCGCAGTGCCGCAGTCGGCGGCGTGCCCGCGGGCGGCGAGTACTGGGCGTTCATGCCGCCGGAGTTCTTCGGCTCGATCAAGCGGCTGTACGACCAGAGCCCCTCGGTCAATTACAAGGGCAATACGGTGACCACCCCGACGCCGCTGCCGAAACCGTACGGCATCGACGGTCCGATCACGCTGTCCAAGGAAACGGACCATGCCTGGGTCTTCGCGGGCGATGCGTCGCGGCGGGCGTGTCGTCTATGCGTTCGACGCCACCGGGCTTGTCGGCAACCACGCCGACGGATCCCACTCTGATGTGGAAAATTGGCTGCCCGAATCTCGCGAACGACACGGACTGCGACGCCGGCCTGGAGGGCATGGGCCAGGCGTGGTCCTCGCCCAAGGTCTTCAAGGCTGCCGGTTATGGCTCCGGCACCGCGCCACTGCTGATCATGGGCGGCGGCCACGACGATTGCGAGGACGCCGACCCGAACACCTGCACGAGTTCGTCCAAGGGCCGGCATATCTATGTCTTCGACGCCGAGGCCGGGACCAGGCTCAAGACGTTCAATACGGATCGGCCGGTTGTCGGCGACGTGTTCGTCGTGCCGGACTACCAATGGCAAGACGAGCTGGGGTTATGCCGCGGACATGGGCGGCAACGTCTATCGCATCTCCGGCGTCGATGCCAATACGGCGATCGGTACCACGGACCCTGCGACCTGGACGATCACGAAGATCGCCTCGCTCGGATGCGCCACGACGAGTGCCTGCACGAACAACCGCAAGTTCATGTTCTGCGCCGGACGTCGTCAGCGACGGCGGTTCGTACGTGATCCTGATCGGTTCGGGCGACCGTGAAAAACCGCTGCGCGACTGGACCAACGCGTACGCCAACACGAATTACTTTTTCATGTTCAAGGACAACCCGACGGACGCCACGTACCTCGCCGGCGAGACGGCGACGTGCGGCTCGGCCGTCCTGTGCCTGAATTCGCTGTTGCCGATCCTGACGAGCGCCAACTCCGACCGATGCCGACCTCGCGACCAAGAAAGGCTGGTACCTCGGTCTGCTCGCGCACGAGCAGGTCGTGACCTCGGCCATCACGATTTTTGGTACGGTGACGTTCAGCACGCACGTGCCGGTGCCTGTCAGCGCCGGGTGCGTCTCGAACCTGGGTACCGCGCGCGTCTACAATATTTCGTACAAGAATGCGTCGTCGCAGAACGGCACGACGATCGCTCCCAGGTCGTTACGGGTGGCGGCTTGCCGCCTTCGCCGGTCGCGGGCATGGTTACGCTCGACGATGGCACCACCGTACCATTCTGCATCGGATGCGACGACGACTCGTCGCTGCAAAGCGACCTGCCGGAAGGGCCGTCGGTCGGTGCGCAGCCCAAGGCCGTGACGTACTGGTACATCCACAAGTGAGTAATCCGTGGTCGATGATCGTGTCGGATGAACATGCGAGCTGTCGCATTCGGCGCGCAAGCGCGTGCTCGCGGCTTCACGTTGATCGAGGCGATGATCGTGTTGGTCATCGCGGCAATCCTGCTGGTCATCGGGATTCCCTCGTTTCGCGATGCGTCGGTCGGGTCGCGCCTGCGGGACATCGCCAACGACCTGAATGCCAGTGTGCAGGTCGCGCGCAGCGAGGCCATCAAGCGCAACGTCCCGGTGACGCTGTGCAGGTCGACGGACGGCGCCACTTGCGATGACGCCGACGACTGGGGGCAGGGCTGGATCGTTCTGGAAGGCGCCGAGATCATCCAATACCAGCAGCCGGTTGCGACGGGCTACAAGGTCGAGCGCACCAGCTCGCCAATGGCAACATCCTGTTCCAGCCGATCGGCGTGGGCGCCTCCGCTACTGAATCTTCGTCGTGTGCCGCGCCGATCCGCTCGGCTAAACAGGAGCGCGTGGTCAGGGTGAGTCGCGACCGGCTCGGCGAAAGTCACCACTCCACGCGAAGACGGCGCCTGCCCCTGACGAATACCGGGCATTTGCCGTGACTCGACCTTTGGCACAGACTGCGGAAAAGTCCGCATTCAGCCGCGGGACGCCTCTCACGTGTCTATCAAGAATGCCGCGGGCATCCTCGCCCTTGCGCTGAACGTCGTTCCTTTCTGCGTGCTCCTTCCAGCCCTGCAGTCGCCTCGGGCGGCGGAGCCATAGTCGCTGATCCGGGCGCGGTGAACGGGCGGCACTTCGATCCGAAGGTCAAGCAACCTTCGAAATACACGATCGACGCCCAACGAGGCCTGCGTGCCGCGTTGCCCTTCGACGACAAGCGGGATTTCGAGGAAGCGAGTCGCGGGTTCATCGCGGCTCCTTCGTACCGGCGGATCATGGCGGACGCCGGCAATGTCGCCTGGGACATGGCGAGCTACGATTACCTGTTGCAGGGCCAGGATTTCGACAGCATCAATCCGTCGCTGCAACGCCAGGCCATCCTGAACATGGCCTACGGGCTCTACGAAGTCGTGCCGGGGCGTATCTATCAGGTCCCAGGGTTCGACCTCGCCAACATCATTTTCATCAAGGGCGACACGGGCTGGGTCGTCTTCGACACGTTGACGTCGAAGGAGACCGCGGCCCGCGGCAATGAAGTTCGTTAACGAGAAGCTTGGTGCGCGTCCGGTCGTGGCTGTCATCTACTCGCACTCGCACGGCGATCACTCGGTGGAGTGCGCGGCGTGCATCGACGAAGCTGACGTCAGAAACGGCAAGGTGCAGGTGATTGCGCCCGTGGCCGAAAATGCTTACGCCGGCAATGCGATGACCCGTCGCATGTTCTATTAATACGGCCTGTTGTTGCCGCGCAGCCCGCTCGGGCACGTGGATCAGTCGATCGGCAAGAATACCTCGGCGGGAAGCATCGGCTTGGTCGCGCCGAACCGCACGATCGAAAAAGCCTTCGGGGAAATCACGATCGACGGCGTGCAGATGGTGTTCCAGAACACGCCAGGAGCGCAGGGTCACGGTCAGCGCGACCGGTCCGCCTCCATCATCCTGCGCGAGGACGGAGTCTGTCCGCCTCCCTGACGGGTAATCTGGCCAGCGGCGATTGCCTGCCGCGCAAACTCCCTCGACGTTTCCCGTCGCTCCTGGCCGTTGCCGCGGCGCCCCACTGGCCGATCCCGGATCAAAAGCCTGTAAAGTAAGCGGGCTCGCCGGCCGTGCCGGTGCAGGAATCAGGAGACGACGTGAAGTTCAGGATCATCAGTTCGCTCGCCGTACTGCTGCTCGCGGTTTCCGGCCCGGGGCAAGCACAGAAGTCCGCGGGCGACAGGGTCGACGATGGCACCATCGTGACCTCCGTGAAGGCCGGGTTGGTGGGTGAGAAAGGCGTGCCGTCCACCGACGTGAATGTCGAGGTGTACAAAGGAGTCGTATTGCTGAGCGGCTTCGTGAAGTCTCAAGCCGAGAAAGACGCCTCGGGCAAAGTCGCCAAGCGTACGTCGGGCGTCAAGGAAGTACGCAACCAGCTCATCGTGCATCCCGCGACCTCCATGGGCACGAAGTTCGACGACACCGTGCTCGTGAGCAAGGTGAAGGCGGCCCTGATCGACGCGAGTGACGTCAAGTCCGGCCAGATCAATGTCGAAGCGCGGGGCGGCAACGTCCAGCTCGGCGGTTTCGTGACCTCGACGGGTATGCGCGACCGTGCGATGAAGGTCGCTAAGGGAGTCTCTGGCGTCAAGAGCGTCGACGACGCGCTGTTCGTCAAACCGCAGTGAGCTGACGGGCCCAAGCCCCGCATTCAACCGGCAAGTCGTCGTCGCTTCAGCCCGTTGGGGTGCCGCGGCTTTTACTGGAATCTACGCGTCGTCGAGCAAGGACGTGCATGTTGCAGGTCGCCATTCCCCTGTTCGCCCGGTTCACCGCACTGGACGGGATCGGACCGTATGAAGTGCTGCAGCGAATTCCCGAGCTGAACGTAACGTTCGTCGGGCATCACCGCGGCGAGGTGCGCAGTGACAATGGCATGCTCGGCATCACGGTCGATGCAACGTTCGATGAAATGACCCGCCCCGACGTGATCGTGTTTCCGGGCGGTGTCGGCACTCGCCCGCTGACCGCCGACGAACGTGTGCTGGGTTGGCTGCGCGCTGCCCACGCAGACCACACGATTCACGACCTCGGTATGCACCGGCTCACTCGTGCTCGGCGCGGCCGGCCTTTTACAGGGATTGACGGCGACGACCCACTGGGCGGCGTATCGCGAGTTGGCCGCTCAGGGCGCGATACCTGTTCCACAAAGGGTCGTCGAGCATCTCGAGCGACGGATCATCACGGCGGCGGGCGTATCGAGTGGCATCGACATGGCGTTACGGCTCGTGGAACTGCTGGTCGATCGTACCGCCGCGGAAGCTGCCCAATTGATGATCGAGTACGACCCGCAGCCACCCTTCGATTCCGGAGCGTTCGCGAAGGCGAGTGCTGCCGTGAAGCAACGGGTCGCCGAGTATTCGCGCGTCCGCCAATGACTGTCTCGCGCCGTTCGCGGATTGTTGTCACCGCTTCTGCGGTCATTGCCTTGATTGCACTTGCAGCGTGGTGGTGGACCTCGCGCGACCGGCCTACCGACGAGGCACCCGCGCATTCGGGCGCGAGCGTGCCGGCTGCCGCAACGGCGCCCGCAGCTTACGTCGGCTCACAGGCTTGCGCGGCCTGTCACGTGGAGGAGACGAAGCGCTGGCGCACGTCGCAGCATGCGGTCGCGATGCAGGTCGCGGACGAGCACACCGTGCTGGGAGATTTCTCGGGCAAGCGGCTGCGCCAGTTCGGGGTGGTCAGCGAGTTTTTCAAGAAATCCGGCAAGTACATCGTTCGTACCGACGGACCCGACGGCAAGCTCGCCGATTTCGAAGTGCGGCAGACGTTCGGCGTGTATCCACTCCAGCAATACCTGGTGGAACTGCCTGGCGGCCGTGTCCAGGCACTGCCGGTCGCGTGGGACGCACGCCCCAGCGCGCAAGGTGGCCAGCGCTGGTTTCACCTCTACCCGAACGAGAAGATCGCGCATGGTGACGAACTGCACTGGACGGGCCGCCAGCAGAACTGGAACTTCATGTGCGCGGACTGTCATTCGACCAACGTCGAGAAGAGATACGACACCGGCACTGACACCTACGCGACGACGTGGTCCGAGATCAGCGTGGGCTGCGAAGCGTGCCACGGGCCGGGCAGCGCTCACGCTGCATTGGCAAAGCCGCCCGTCTGCCGATCAGGTCAAAAGCAGATCGCCGGGCGGACTGACCGTGACGTTCGACGAGCGGCGGGGCGTCGCCTGGGCCATTAACCCGGCGACCGGCAATGCCTCGCGCAGTGCGCCACGCCGATCATCCAAGGAGCTGGACGTCTGCGCCCAATGTCATTCGCGCCGACTGCAGTTTTCGAACGACTACCGGGCCGGGGCACCGTTTCTCGACCACTACCTGCCGGCGTTGCTCACCGGCGGCCTCTATCACCCCGACGGGCAGCAACGCGAGGAGGTCTTCGACTGGGGCTCGTTCCTGTCGAGTCGCATGAACCACCAAGGCGTGACCTGCGGCGATTGCCACGAGCCGCACGACGGGAAATTGCGAGCGCCCGGCAATGCGGTGTGCGGCCAATGTCACGCCGCGACGAAGTACGACACGACGGCGCACCATTTCCACGAGAAGGAGACGCCCGGTGCGGCCTGCGCTTCGTGTCACATGAAGACGGACACGTACATGGTCGTGGACCCGCGTCACGACCACAGCTTTAGGCTTCCGCGTCCCGACTTGTCGGTCAGCCTCGGCGTACCAAACGCGTGCAACCAGTGTCACACGAACCGATCTGCCGCCTGGGCAGCGGCGGCAGTCAGGAAGCACTATCCCGAGCCGAAACCCGGCTTCCAGGGCGGATTTGCCGAAGCGTTTGCCATGGCGGAGCGCGGCGATCCCGCATCGAGCATCGCACTCACGCAGGTCGCCGCAAATCATGACGAGTCCGCAATTGCTCGAGCCTCGGCCATCGACTGGCTGGGCGACATGCCCGGCGAGAACACGATTGCAGCGGCGGAGGCCGGCCTGGAGGATCCCAGCCCGCTGGTGCGTCGTGCCGCCGCGGCCGCGTACGAGACCGTGCCACCTGCGGAACGTCGGGCTGTCATCGGCTTTGCTGCCGGACCCCGTGCGCAGTGTGCGCATGCAGGCAGCCCGCACGCTCGCAGGGCTTGCGGCGGCCGGCGAACTGGACGCCGCGCAACAAGGAGCCTTCCAACGGGCAGCGGATGAATTCATGGCCGCGGAACGCTTCAACGCAGACCGGCCGGAGAATCGCACCAACCTCGGGGGATTTTTCGCCGACGCCGGCCGCGCGTTCGACGCCGAAGCCGAGTACCGGGCGGCGTTGCGTCTCGACCCCCGGTACTCCCCGGCCTGGGCCAACCTGGCCGACCTGCTGCGCATGCTCGGCCGCGAAAGTGAGGCCGAGCACACGTTGCGCGCTGGTCTCGAGCAGGCTCCGCGTGACGCAATGTTGCACCACGCCCTGGGGTTGTCGCTGGTGCGCCAGAAACGCGCCGCCGAGGCCTTGCGTGAGTTGAAGCTCGCGACGCAGCTCGCACCGGGAAACCAACGTTTCAGTTACGTTTATGACGTCGCACGTACGGAGTTGGATGGCGCAGAAGAGCAGCAACCAGATTGAATTCGACAGCGGCTCGAGTCAACTCACGCTCGAGTCAGTTCACGGCCGCTGACGCATACAGTGCGATTGCGCCAACTCCGATCAAGCTGAGGGCCCAGACGACCTCCAGGTTCAGCCACACGCGCCCGAGGAGCGTCAGCCCGAAGTACCGGTAAATCAGCCACGCGGCCGTACCACCGGCGATCAACATCGCGCCGGAATGCACGAGCGCGACCACGAAAGCGGTGCCGAGGTTCGATTGCACGAGGGTACCGGCCGCCGCATGCCCCGCATCGTCATCGACTGCGCGGCACATGCCAAGGTAGATCGGCAGCAGCATCAGTCCCGCGCCGTGCGCCAGCGCCACGGCGAAAGACCAGAGGCCCAGTTGCGTCGGCCGGATCCGCGCCAGGCCGCGTGGGTGCCTTCTGTAGCAGAGCCGGAAAATGCCGAACCCGAGGACCAGCACGCTGGCTGCGATACGGATGGGCCGATGCCATTGCACCAGCACCACCAGCATCGCAAACGGCAGCAACACGGCCAGCATCGCGGCCAGGTGGCCCAGGCCCAACGGCCCGAGCGATTCGAGCAGCGCACGCGAGCGCTTTTCCATCAGGGCCGCGGAAACGGCGAGTGGCCATCCCATCGCCGGATTCACGCCATGGTAAACGCCACTCGCAACGACGGCGAGCCAGAGCCCGACGGAGGTCGAGCCTGGCCCGTCCAAATTCAGGCCGACGGATAACAGAACGAATCGGTCGAGCAGTCACCGCCTTCCAGCCGGATCTGGTGTGCACGATAGCCCTGCGGAAAATCCACCCAGAAATCCTTGGCGAGCGCGAGGCCACCGGCCGGCAACGCATTGGCCATGACTTGCGCACCGGGCACGCCGTCCGGGTAAAACTGGTCGTCCCACGTCGAGTAGAGCGAGTTGGTCCAGTACACGCGGCTGCCATCACGGCTGATCTCGACCATCTGCGGGCCACCCCCGAACGCGCGGCCATTCGGATGGGCACTTCGGCGCGCGATACCGCCGATGTGAACCGAGCCAGATAACCTTGGCTTGCGCGGATCCGAGACATCGTACTGTCGCATCTCACCGGTGCCCCAGCACGAGACATAAAGAAATTTATCGTCGAGCGAAAGGTCGATGTCGCTGACCAGCGGAGGCACCGCGCCAAATCCTTTCAGTAGCGCTGGCAGTTGCTCGGGCGCGGCAGGTTCGGGCGGAATCGTCGCGGTCTTTTCGGCATGGAACCGGCCGTTTTCACGCCACCAGGTCCAGATCGAGGCTTCGAGGTTCGTGGTATCGACAACGACGCCGACGAACCCGTATTCACGCACGGGGTCGTGAGCAGGGCGCACTTCGAGCGCCATCTGATGCTGTGCGCCAAGGTCGATCGTCTGGACGTTGCGACGCGCCCGCAGGTCCCAGAAATGCAAGCGGTGACCATACTTGTTCGACAGCAGGTCTTCGGCAACCAGGCCGTTCTCGAACTGTGGTGGATGCGCCCACTCGCTCGAGACCATGTAGTCGCGGGGCAGGTTCCACCAGAAATCGTAATGCAGGTCCTGGCAGCCCCGATCGATTTCCCAGCGGCCACGCACTTCGAACGTTTCACAGTCCATGATGAAAATGCCGGGAGGACCCTCGGTGCCGTCCTTGCCGGCTCCGCCGAGCGTGCTGACGTAAATGCCCTCTGGCCCGCAATGCACGGTGTGCGGGCGTGAATAGCCCGTTTTCTGCATGACTTCCTCGGGCTCGATGATCTTGTGGATCTTTGCCTGAGTCGGGTGCGGCTTCGTATCGATCACGTAGATCCGCGACGAGCGAATGCCTGGAATGATCAGGAAGCGACGCTCGAGGAAAGCGTGGCCACTGAGCGGCGAGAGCGCCGACGAGCAGGCGTTCCAGCCGAAGTGATGAAACTCGTCACCCTTGTTGGGCATGGGCACGAGATGCACGACCTGGCTGAACTTGGGTGAGCCAGGCGTCACGTCGATGACTGCAAGCGCATCGGGTTGCGAGAAATCCGGACTCAACAGCAACGTATAGGCGAAATTCTCGCGCGGGGCCTGCATTGCGAGTTTCGGGGACGCATAGAACGTGGGATCGGGCCGTACGTTCATCGTGGTAGCTCCATATATTGCGCGCAGCTAGCTTTTAAACGCTCGCGGCCGGGCCATTGATGACGCGTGCGACGCTATAGCGTGGGCCGAAGCTGCGCCGGCCAAAATCAAGCGTCGGCGCGTCGTGCTGTCAGTGTCGTCGCACGCGCACTGCGCCAGTGAGCGCCGGCCAAGAAATCGCGCGGCCTGTAAACGTCGCCGCGAGATGCGTACTATCCCGTTTCCCCCGCAAAGACTGGTATCGCATGCTCGCCAAACTCCTGGACTCGGGAAGAATCCTGCTCGCCGATGGCGCAACGGGCACGAATCTCTTTGCCATGGGACTCACTTCGGGCGATGCACCGGAGACCTGGAACCTGGAGCACCCCGACCGGGTGCGTGCCCTGCACCAGGGTTTCGTCGATGCGGGTTCCGACATCATCCTGACCAACACGTTCGGCGGCAACGCGCGCCGGTTGATGCTGCACGGAATGCAGGACCGTGCGCGCGAGATCAATCGCATTGCGGCACAACTGGCCCGTTCGGTGGCGGACGAGGCGGGCAGGCCCGTCGTAGTGGCCGGTTCCGTGGGACCCACCGGCGATCTATTCGAGCCGCTTGGCGTCCTCACGGAGACGATTGCCGTAGAAGTTTTCACGGAGCAGATGCTCGGCCTGAAGGAGGGCGGGGCAGACGTTGCATGGATCGAGACGATGTCGTCGCTGGAGGAGATCCGTGCCGCCGCGCTCGCGGCCGCGATCGCTGAAATTCCTTATACGTTCACGGCGAGTTTCGACACGGCCGGTCGCACCATGATGGGCATTACGCCCGCGGCATTGGTCGAATTCGCCCAGTCACTGACACCTCGACCCGTTGCGATCGGCGCCAATTGTGGCGTCGGTGCGTCCGACCTGGTGCTGAGCGTGCTCGGCATGAACGCCAGAACAGCGGGAATCCCGCTCATTGCCAAAGCCAACGCCGGAATACCCCAGTTTATCGGCGCGCAAATTCAGTATTCCGGCACGCCGGAGTTGATGGCGACCTACGTCGGCATCGCGGCCGATTCCGGCGCGCGCATCATTGGCGGCTGCTGTGGCACGACCTTTGCGCACCTGGCGGCCATGCGCGAGGCGTTGGACGTGCATCAGCCCGGTCCGCCACCGGACGAGGCGAAGGTCGTTGCGGAACTCGGCGCGTTGCAGGCCCCCGGCGCAAAAGGCGGTCATCGGATCGGCGGGGAGACGCGACGCAACCGCCGGCCCAACGCAACCGCCTGATCCGGCGTATGGCACGTCGTCTGACGCTTCGCCACTGTCCGTCTCGCAGTACACGGCACGTTGTCTGACAACGATGCGAGCCGTTCGGCACTGGTCATCCGCAGAGTGTTGCCGGGGTGGCACGATGCAATATTTTCCTTATTTTTCAAGGACAAAACATCGAATTTCGGAAGGTGTATGGTTGAACTCCGGGAGCGCGACCCGGTCGCATTACACAGGCGGCGACGAACCCATCAGTTGGTTGCCGTTTTTCTCAGAGACGATGGACTGACCAACGGAGGTCACGAACATGGCCAATGAAGGCAAGGGCGGAAGCAGCGGCGGCGGCACGTCGAACCGTGGTTTTGCGTCTATGGATGAAAAGAAGCAGCGCGAGATCGCGAGCAAGGGTGGCTCCGCTTCCGGCGGCAACTTTGCCAACGACCCGCAGCGGGCCGCGGAAGCGGGCCGCAAGGGTGGTGAGGTCTCGGGGGGCAATTTCGCCAATGACCCGGCACGGGCCGCAGAAGCGGGCCGCAAGGGTGGCGAAGCCTCGCGGGGCGGTGGCCGCGGCGCAAACCGAGGCGGCAGTGGCGCCAGCGGCAGCAGCGGGTCAAACCGCGGCGGCGGCGGAAACTTCGCCAACGACCCGGAGCGGGCATCGGAAGCTGGCCGCAAAGGTGAGTGAGGCCTCCGGCGGTGGACGCGGCTGCGCAGCAGCGACGACGAAAATCGTGGCGGCGGCAGCAGCGGCTCGAACCGCGGCGGCAGCGGCAATCGCTGATCCGGTTGATGCTGCGGTGAAATCCGCAGTGCTGTTGCGATAGGGCGTCGCTGCTCTATCGCCGCAGTAAACGGGCGCGGGACCGAGAGGTCTCGCGCCTTTTTTGCGCCTCGGTGCCGGCCCTCGCGGCCGCCGCCATAGACGGGCACGACTCTTGTGGCGTCGCGGCCTCGCTACGCGCGCGGCGGCCCCGGAAAAAATGTGTTCGTGCGGCGGATGTATTCGGCATAGCCGGGCCTGCGCTTGCCGATGTGCTTTTCGAGCAGCATGACTCCGGAATAGCGCAGCAGCAGCAGGCTCATGATGGCGGGGCCGATGATCGACCACCAGGCGCCTGCCGACAACGCGACGAGATAGAAGCCCCACCAGACGCAGAAATCGCCGAAGTAATTCGGATGCCGCGTGTATCGCCACAAGCCGCGATCCATGACCTGCCCGGTGTTCGCTGGATCCGCCTTGAAGCGCGCCAGTTGCCAGTCGCCCGCGGCTTCGAAGACCACACCGACACACCAGAGCACGACACCGGCATAGTCGAGCAGGCCCAGCGGCGAATCGCCGTCGAGCATGGCGCCGACCAACGGCAGGGAAATGATCCAGGCCAGCAACGCCTGGAATCCGAACACCAGGTAAAGACTTTTCCAGGCGAATCCAGGATCGTTGCGCCGCCGTATCGCAACGTAACGCGCATCTTCAGGGTGACCGAAATTTCTCCACACCAGATAAGCCGCAAGACGCGCGCTCCACAGCCCGACCATGACGAGCAGCAGCTTCTCGCGCGGCCCCGCGGCAGGGGTTGCCTCGGCGTAGCGCCATGCGGCCAGCAGGAACAATAGCGACCAGAGCGTGTCGACGATCGTGACATTGCGTTTCGCGACGCTGATGAGCCAGGTGGCGAACGCCGCGGCCAGCAGCCATGGCAAGGCCCGCTACCCAGGTTGACCAGAAATATTCCATCACTGCTCCCTCGCTGGATTCTTGTAAATTCTCGTCGATTGTTTCAAGCGGACTCGCGCCGAAGTATGTCCGCAAGCATCGCGTCGTCGATGTTCCCGCCCGAGAGCGTCAACGCGACGGTGCGCTCGCGCACGTCGAGCTTGCCCGCCAGCACGCTGGCCAGCGCCACGGCGCCGCCGGGTTCAACCGTCAGCTTCAACGTGCGCGAGGCGAACGCGATGGCGCGCCGAACCTCATCATCCGACACCGTGAGCCCGCCACGCAATTTGTCCCTGGTTGATCGCGAACGTGAGTTCACCCGGCATCGGCGCCAGCAGCGCATCACAGATCGAGGTCGGCGCGCCGGGCTCGTTGCGTTGACGGCGCCCGGACTCGAGCGAGCGGCGGTGATCGTCATAGTCCTGCGGCTCGGCCGTATACACGCGTGCCTGCGGCGCAAGCTCCGCAAGCACAATGCGCGATCCCGGCGGTGAGCCCGCCGCCGCTGGCAGCAGACGATCATGTCGTCGAGCGTTGCGCCGAGTGCTGCCGCTTGCTCGGCGATTTCAAGACCGACCGTTCCCTGGCCGGCAATGACGTCCGGGTCGTCGAAGGAAGGCACCAGCGTAGCTCCACGTTCCGCGGCAAGCCGGGCTGCAATCTCTTCGCGGCTCTCACGCACGCGATCGTACTGCACGACTTCGGCCCCCATTGCGAGCGTGTTGCGCATTTTCATGGCCGGGGCATCGCTCGGCATCACGATCGTTGCACGGATGCCGAGCCGCCGCGCGGCTTCGGCGACGCCCTGGGCATGGTTACCCGAGGAAAAAGCCACGACACCGGCGGCACGTTCGGCGGCACCTAGCTGCGAGAGCCGGTTCCAGGCGCCGCGAAACTTGAACGACCCGGTGTGTTGCAGTGTCTCGAGCTTGAGCAACACCTTGCCACCCGTCAGCGCATCGAGTGGTGTGCCGGCCAGCAAGGGGGTGAGACGTGCGTGCCCGGCGATCCGTTTCGCGGCCGCGCGCACGTCGTCGATGTCGGGAATGCGAACCAAGGAATTTCCTGCTGTTGGTGCCGGGTGAATCATCGCACCATACGCACGTGAGCCTGCAAAATTCCATTCCGCCGGGCTGCGAGCCGACTTGCCACGGTTGCCGCCATCGCCACTTGTCGAATATGGCGAGTCTCGAGCAGAAATCGAGCTACCTGGCGCGGGCGCTCGCGCCATGGAAGGACGTCCTGCAACCCGTGCATGCCGCCACGGCGGAACAGCGTCTCGGCTACCGCGATCGCGTCACGCTGAATGCTCGCTGGGACACGGTGGCCGGTTGGCGGTTCGGCCTCATGCGCCGTGACGAGCTGATACCCATCCCGACCTGTCCCGTGCACAGCAGGCGCGTCAACGAGTTCATGGCGTTGTTGCGCGCAGCGTTGCCGCCGTTCGAGAGACTGCCGCTGGCCTTCGCGCACGTCGCCGGCGCGCAGGCGACGTTGATCGTCAAGTCGCACCGGTTCATTCCATCGGATCTCAATGCCTTGCGTGCCGGTCTGCCGTCGACGGGACTCGAGGGTTGCTGGGTGCACTGTCATCCCTCGGCCGGAAAAAAACTGTTTGCCCGCAGTGGCTGGCACCTCATCTGGGGTCGCGAGACGTCGATTGACGAAGGGGGCTTGCAACACGGACCAACGGCATTCCGTCAGCTCATGCCGGAACTGCACGCCGCATCGATGCACGCGGCACTGGAGCATCTGCGCCCGCGGGCGGGCCTCGCGGTGCTCGATCTTTATTGCGGCATCGGCGCGACGCTGCGCAGCTGGACGTTACATGGCGCGGACGCACTTGGCATCGAACTTGCGGGCGGGGCAGTGCAAGCTGCGCATCACAACGCGCCGCTCGCAACGGTCCTGCGCGGAACCTGCGTGCAACGCCTGCCGCAGATCCTGGAGTGGTGGGAAGCGCATTCCGGTGAACGCGTGATCTACGTTAATCCGCCGCGGTCGGGCCTGGAGAACGAGGTTGGGCGAGCCCTCGTCGACCAGCTGCGGCCTGACCGGATCGCGTACCTTTCATGCAGTGCCGGCACGCTAGCGCGTGACCTCGCGCGCCTGGTCCACGCGGGCTATTCGGTCGATCGACTGGTGCCGTTCGATTTCTTTCCGCTGACGCATCACGTGGAATGCCTGGCGCTGTTGACGCGACCTGCCTCGACGGCGTCCGGCCTCGGCGATTACTGCGCTCCGGGCAGCCAGCGCTCGGTCGGTGAGGGCGGCACATAGCGTCCGAAGGCTGCGCCGCGTGTTTTCGTCGACGCGGCCGTGCTCGAATCGATCACGGCGCCGCACGCGCCCGTGGCGAGCCAGTCGAGTGCGGCGCGCGTCATTGTGTCGTTGACGGTGCCGAGTGGTGCGTCGAGCGTATCGTTCGCGGCGCACGCGAAGCGCATGGTCGACGCGAGCCCGGCGTAGTAGTCGCCTTCGTTCGCGGAATTCACGGTCTTGAACGCAATCAGGCGCAACCGGTCGGAGCAGCCGGGGAGGTCGAACGCCACCTGGCCGACCGGTTTGCCCAACGTGTCGCCGCCGACGATTGCAACTTCGACCCACGGCTTCATCGCGTTGACGTTCATTTCGCTGGCCGAGGCCGTGGCGTCGGTGGTCAGGAAGGCGATGCGCACCGGCCCCACCGACTGCGCGAGTGGCTGGAAGCGCGTGGTCGAGTTCTGCGCGGCTTTGCTGGTGTTGTAAACGGAGCGGAATTGCGTGTCGACGCTGGTGCGGTCGCCCCCCAGCAGGTTGTTGATGGTTTCCGACACGCTGACCAGGCCGCCGCCGTTGTAGCGCAAGTCGACGATGTAGTACTGCAGGTTGAGTGCATCGAACTGAGTAAACGCATCACGTAGTTGGGTGTCCGCCGTCGAAATGTAACTCCGCAAGTGCACGTAGCCCACGCCGGTGGTGCCCGCGAGTGGCAGCACCTCGACACCAAAATCGTCTGGCACCGGGTCAATGGTCACGGTGCGCTTGGTCATCGACACCTCGAGACTAGTGCCACCGCGCAGAATGCGCAGGCCGCGCGTCACGCCGGCCGCCGCGTCGCCGAGCAGGTCGGTCAGGGTCTTGCCGCTGGCCAGCGACTCCGACACAGGCACGAAGCCGCTGCCTTCGTTGACCGCAACGATCTCGTCGCCGCGACGCAGGTCCGCGTCGGCGGCCGGACTGGTCGGCGAACACATCGAGGATGAATGGCCGGTCGCCGGGGTCGGTGCGATTGCGGAAACCGAAGCCAACGAACTGGCCCTCGCCGAGCAGCGAGTTCTCGGCTTCGCGGGTGGTCAGGTAACTGAAGAAGCGGTCCTTGCCTTGTGCCCGCGCCGTCGCGGTCAACGCGTCCAGCAAGTCCGTCGCGCTCGCGTAGGCATTCAGGTCGACGGCCGCTGGCAGCAAATCCGGGAACAGGTACCAGTCGCGGCTGACGTCCAGCACCCACTGTTTGCGTGCCGTCTCTCCACAAGCCGACGTCCCGCCACCGCCGGCACTTGCTCCATCGCCACTGCCACTGCCACTGCCACCGCCACCACAACCACCCACCAGTGTGACAAGGAAGCAGAGGACCAGCAGGTCGGGTGATCGCAGCGTTTTACGGCATCGCAGCATGCTGAATCCAGAGGCGAGGGCGGCGTGCAGTTTGGCTGATAGCCACTCCGGGCAGCCATGGATCGCACCGCAGATTCTCGTCGGATGTTTTTACATATTGTCGGCGTCGCTGCCCGAGCCCAGCTTGTAACCCCTTGAAAACAATGTCGGCGAGTCATCTGGCAGCAATCTTGCACTGCTGGAAGCAGGCATTTACTTACTCCCGGGCCGGAACTCATCGGATCATGCCGCTACGTGCTCTAGTCCTGGTCGCGTTGCTGCTGTCACCAGCAGCAGTGCTGTACGTGACGGTCGGTCCGTCGCTTGCCCGGTACCTTGCGCTCGGAACCTTCTTTGCGTTCGTGATCGGAATGTCGTCGCGTCCCATTGCGCCCTTTGCGCTGTTGATCCCGGTGCTGTATGTCGCTGCCGCCATCACCAGCAGTTTCACCGACGGCGTGGCGGCCCTCATCGTTGCGGTAGCCGCGGCGGCCGGGGCCGCGAGCTCGCGGGGGTATCACCGCGGCCTGTTCGGCATGCTCGCCGCCGTGCTCATCGCGTCGTTCGAACCTGCTGATGGCGCCCTTGCCCTTGCGCGAGGAGGAGTGATGTTCGCGGGGGTCGGTTATGGCCTGTTGCTGATCAGCACTGTCGCGCGCGACATGGCGGCGCCGTCAGTTGCTGTGCAACCGCAGACAGCACTCAGCTACGCGGTGCTGCTGGCGGTGCTGGTGCTGGCCGCCTGGGTCCTGGCGCGCATGACGGGCTCGGCCCAGGCATGGTGGCTGCCACTCGCGGTGGCCGCAGTCGGCGAACCGTCCCTGCATGGGTCCGCGGCTCGAGCCGTCGCACGCTTGACGGCCGCCCTGACGTGCACTTTGCTGTTGCTGGTGGCAACGCAATGGATCGACGCGGCCGCTGTCCGCGCTGCCTGGGCCGGCTGCCTGCTGCTCGCGCTGCTGTCACTCGGCCAGCGACAGGCCTGGGCTGCAGGGCTTCCTGCTCGCGCCGTTGGTCGTGCTGCTGGCAGGTCGCGATGCGACCGCTGGAGAAGCCGTTTATCTTCACGCCATGCTGCTGGCCAGTGCACTCGTGTTCGCGTTCACGGTGCTGGGCAAGTGGATGCTGTGGACGCTGCGACCCGACGAGGGCCGCGTACCCGCCTGATACTTGTCGCTAACCCAGCAGCGTGGCCATGCGCGGCCGTGATGCCGCATACCTGCGGTGAACGTCGAGGTAGGTCGTCTCATAGAGCGCGTCGATTTCGTGCGGCTGTGCAAAATGCGAGCGGAAACCCGGACAGGCCGGTTCGAGCGCGAGCTCGGCTGCCTGCAGCAGGTGCGCCAGCAAGGTGCGTGGATCTTCCTCGCCCACGGAAATGCGGATCGTCGTCGGCGAAATGCCGGCCTCGCGCAGCGCATCGAGCGAGAGTTCCGAATGGCTGGTCAGCGCAGGGCAGAGCACGACGGTGTTGACTTGCCCAAGGCAGACCTGCAGCCCGAACGCGGGCTCGAGGCAATCGAAAAAACGCTTGAACGCCGCGCGGTCGATCTTTGCGCCGAGCTCGGTGCCGAAGTCGATCGTGAACAGGGGTGCCGGCAACCCAAGAAACATCTGGCGCTCGCAGAGCGCAGCATTTTCGTTGCCTTCGACCGCAGCACATTGCACGTTGATCGCGGGGTGACGCGCCAGCGATCGCGCCAGCACGACCGTGTTGATCGCCTTGTTGAGCACGCGCAGTTCTACGGTGCGCATGCCATTGATGACCTCGAAGGCCTTGTCCGCGTCGAGAAACGCGCCCTTGATGTAATACACGTTCCAGAACAGCGACTCGTCCCAGCGATACGTGACCAGATGCCCGTCGGGCCCGGGCGCCGTGACACTGTCGCCCTTGGGAATGAACATGCGCTCGTTACGGCCGATGCAGACGCCTGCCGTGGTCGTGCCGATGCCTGCGAGGTCTTTCGTGTACGAATGAATCACGAAGTCGGGGCGTTCCATCGGGTCGCGCCGCTGCAGGACTGGCTGCAGTATCGGCGTGCCGACCGTCGCGTCGCAGATCACGGTCAAGCCGAACTCGTGTGCCGCGCGGCAGATCGCCGGCACGTCGAGCACATAGCCGTGCGGGTTGCAGGGTGATTCCAGGAAAATGTAGATCCGCCGACCGCTCTCGAGCCGTTCGCGATACTTCGTGCGCGTCGCCGCGAGTGCCTCGGCGAATGCCTCCACGGTAAACCCGTCGAACCACTCGATGCCGACGTGCAGGTTGCTGTGCTTGCCATACCAGTCCTGCAGCAGCTGGTACGTGCCGCCATAGACGTTGCGGCTCGACAAGCACCACGTCCTGGTAGCCGACCAGGTTGGCCAGCGTCGTGTCGATGGCCGCCATGCCGGAGTTGAAGTTCCACGCGAGATATTCGCCCGACAGCGGGCCCGCCTCGAGATCGACGATGTGATTCGCAAGGCTGATCGAGGTCGGGTTCAGCAGGCGCGAATAGATCTCGAGCATCGGCTCGCGGCCCTTGAAGGCGTCTTCGACCCATTCGGTGCACGCGTACATGTACGTCGCCGTGCGAGTGATGACCGGCGTTGCGCTGAAGAGCGCGGTGACGTTGTCGAAGATCGGGTAAGGGCCCTTGGTCGCCGACTGATTCGGGTCGTGCAGCAATGACTGGTACGACTTGCGCAGGGGATTCGTCAGTGTGTCGAGTATCTTGGCGAGCTGGAAACAGAGGAAGCGCTTGGCATTGAAGCGCGCCACGCGATCGCGCTGGTCGAGGCTCGCGAGTTCCCGCAGCGTGACGGCCCACAAGTCATGTGCAGCGAGATTGGTCGCATAGAGGCTGCCAGCAAGCGCTGCGAGGCGTTTGCCGAAATCCGTGGCCGGGTCCAGCGAAAAATGACGCAGCTGCTCGTCGACGAGTGCCGGGATATCGGTGGCCGACGTGGAGTTGCGGCGCGGACTCAGTTCGCGCGCGAGCGGCAGGGACTGGGCTGTGAGTGCTTCCATGCTCCGATGGTATACCGCCGTGAGCAGCGCATGGACGCCTCAAATCCCGGCGTACCACTCGTAGTTGGCGCTGTCTTCCCAGAAGCCGCCGCGGCCCTGGCCGAAACGCCGCAGGCTCTCGACCGCTTCGATGCGCATGACGTATTTAGCGTGTTTGTAGCCCAGCTGGCGTTCGACGCGCAAGCGCAGTGGCGCACCATTCATCACCGGTAACACCTTGTCGTTCAAGCCGTAGGCAAGAATCGTCTGCGGGTGAAACGCGTCGACCAGGTCGATCGATTCGTAGTAGTTCGTGCCGTTGAAGTCATCGGCGCAGTGAAACACCAGGTAGCGCGCCTGGCTGCTCATCTGCGCCTTCTGCAGCAGGCCGCCGAGCGGTACGCCGTGCCACTTGCCTATCGCACTCCAGCCCTCCACGCAGTCGTGGCGGGTAATCTGTGTGCGCGCTGGCAGGCGACGCAACTCCTCGAGCGACAAGGCCAGTGGGTTGCCGACCAGGCCGTCGATCACCAGCCGCCACTCTCGAAAATTGCCCGCGAGATGGCGCGCATATGCCGCGGACCTCGGCATCGTGTTGCCGTTCGAGCGAAACACCGGCGACAGGTCGGCGGCGTCGAACTCGGCTGCCAGCGCGTTTCGGTCAATGATCCCGCGTTGCACCCGGTAGGTCAGCTTTTCACCCATGTCTAGCCAGGATCGAAAGCGCGCCGACTCGCCGAGCCGGTCGCAGCCGCCGAGCAGCATGCCGCCTGCACCTGCGCCGAGACCCGCGATGAGCTTGCGTCGAGTGATCATGGCGTCCTCTCCCTTGGCAACCGGTAGCGACCCGTGATCATGGAACGGATCTCGTTCCACGGGCCTGCCAGCACCACCATCACGAGGTGCACGACTATGAAGGCCGTCATGAGCGTCATGGCAATAAAATGGATCGAGCGGGCCGAGGGCCGTCCGCCGAACACTTGCGGCAACCAGGGCCAGGCCGCATCCAGGGCAGGGGACATCGCCAGTCCGGTCAGCACCAACAGCGGAAGCAGCAAGAACAACACGCCGAAATAGGCGAGCTTCTGCAGCACGCTGTACTTGAGTGCCGCAGCTCCGGTCGGAAACCGCAACCGTGCATGATCCTTGATGTCCTGCCAGATGTGTGCCGGCGCGAGTTCCTTGCCACTCGGGGCAATGTCCTTGCGGAAGTGCCCATTGGTGAGACTCCTGACTGCATAAACCACTCCGCTGAGCACCAGGATCCATGCAAAAGCCAGGTGCCAGCGCCGCGCGAGTGCCAGGTTGTAGTTGGACGGCAGCGTTGCCCAATAGGGAAAGGCGTGGCGCCGGACCTGGCCTTGCGGATCGGTCCAACGCCCCAGCACACCCGTGGTGGTGATCTGGAGGGATCCTATCTGGAGGTAGCCTCGCGTGGCGTCGGAGCCGATGCTCAACCACGCCGCGTCCGCATTCGCGCCGTATTTTCCCCAATAGAGGCGCGGATGAGCGTTGAAGATCATGAGTCCGCTCATCAGCATGACGAAGACCGTGAATGCATTGATCCAGTGCCAGACACGCGTCGACAGTCGATGTCGCTTGACCAGGGGTCCGAGGGCAGGCGCCTCATTCCGTTCGCTGGAAGTCATGCGCCCATCGTGTATCGGACATGAGTCCACGTCAAATTGCTAAAATCCTCGGGTAAACCCACGAGGTGCCTCTCCTTTGTCCCAGAACGACACCAACGACCCGGCTGGCGCAGCGGCGATCGAGACCGACGCCGTCATCATCGGCGCCGGTCCCGCCGGACTCTTCCAGGCCTTCGAACTCGGTTTGCTCGGTATCAAGGTGCACATCGTCGATTCGCTGGCTCACCCCGGCGGGCAGTGCGCCGAGCTGTATCCGGACAAGCCGATCTATGACATCCCGGCGCTCCCGATCTGCGGGGCCCAGGAACTCGTTGATCGCCTGATGCAGCAGATCAAGCCATTCGGGGCCATGTTCCATTTCGGCGAGGAAGTCTCGGCACTCCAGCGACTCGACGACGGGCGATTCGATTTACGCACTTCGGCAGGAACCGCGTTCCTGGCCCGCACGGTCGTGATCGCGGCCGGTCTCGGCTCGTTCCAGCCACGCCGCCTCGGCGTCGAGGGTTGCGACGCGTTCGAAGACAAGCAGGTTCACTATCGCGTGCGCAATGCCGCTAATTTTCACGGCCAGAATCTCGTGATTTTCGGCGGTGGCGATTCCGCCCTCGACTGGGTCATCGACCTGAACGAGAAGGCCGCGAAGATCGTGCAGGTCCATCGGCGGCCAGAATTCAAGGCGGCGCCCGCGTCCGTGTCACGCATGCGCGAGCTCGTCGCTGCCGGCAAGATGGAATACCTGGAAGGCATCGCGAACGGCATCAAGGTCGAAGACGGGCGTCTCGTCGCGGTCACCGTCAAGCGCAGCGACGGCATCGTGCAGGACGTTGCGGCCGACCATCTGCTGGTGTTTTTCGGCCTGCATCCGAAGCTAGGGCCGATTGCGCAATGGAGTCTCGAGCTGGAGAAAAAGGCGATCAAGGTCGACACTGCCAAGTTCCAGACCAGCGTGCCGGCATCTTCGCGATCGGCGACATCAACACCTATCCCGGCAAGAAGAAGTTGATCCTCAGCGGTTTTCACGAGGCGGCACTCGCGGCTTTCGCGATCGCCGAGCACCTGAACCCGGCGAAGAAAGTGCACCTGCAGTACACGACCACGAGCCCGATCATGCAGAAGCGCCTCGGCGTAGCCGAGTGACTCGTGCCTACGGCGCCGAGGCGGGACACATGAACCAGGTGCTGGCCGACCTGGCACGGCTACTCGACCTCGAGCGGCTCGAGCTGAACCTGTTCCGGGGCGAGAGCCGCGACATCGGCAGTCCGCAGGTGTTCGGCGGCCAGGTGCTCGGGCAGGCGCTCATGGCGGCATACCGCACGGTGGACGACGAGCGCACCGTGCATTCATTGCATGCGTATTTCCTGCGGCGCGGCGATTTCAACGCGCCGATCGTCTATGAAGTGGACCGCAGCCGCGACGGCGCCAGCTTCACGAGCCGACGGGTCGTGGCCATCCAGCACGGCCAGCAGATCTTCCACATGTCGGCATCGTTCCAGGTCGCGGAAGGCGGGCCGGATTACCAGGTGCCTGCGCCGCAGGTCGTGCCACCCGAAGAACTTCCTGACCTGGGCACGTCGTTGCGAATGCACCTGGACCGCATGCCTGAGCAGGGTCGACGTTACTGGTCGCTCGAACGCCCGTTCGAGTTTCGCTCGGTCGAGGAGATGCCCGAGGGCAAGCCGCAGCCGGGAGTACGGCATATCTGGTTTCGACTGATCGGACAGTGCCCGGCGGACGACCCTGTGCTGCAGCGCTGCCTGCTGGCTTACGTCTCGGACCATGGCCTGCTTGCGACGGCGACGCTGCCGCACGGGCTCTCGCACTACGCAGGCAATGTACTGCTGGCCAGCATCGATCACGCGATGTGGTTTCATCGGGCCGTGCGGCTCGACGACTGGCACTTGTATGCGCTCGTCAGCCCGAGCAGTTCCGGCGCGCGCGGGCTTGCGTTCGGTCGTATCTTCGATCGGGATGGCCGGCTCGTCGCAAGCACCGCGCAGGAAGGCTTGATGCGCGAACGCACCCTGTAAGATCAGCGGACAGGTCTACTGCATCGCAAGCTCGAACCGGACCTTGCCATCCTGCGGCGTGACCTTGCCGTCCCTGACCAGGAACACGCGCTGCGGATCGAGTCCGGTATCGGCGAGCAATGCTTTCTGCACGGCTTCCGCACGCCGCTGACCGAGCTGGTCGATATCGCCATCGGTGAGCTTGATCCGCGACCGTGCCTCGGTGGTGAGATATTCGATCGTCGCCGCCTCGTAAGCCGCGCGCGCTTCCTTGCGCGACATGCCTTCGGCGCGTTCTCCTTGCTCCGGAATTTCAGGAGGCGCGCCGGCGACGTGCTGCACCAGTTCGGTCAGCACCGCGATCTTCTTTTGCTGGTCGAGTGTATCGAAGGCCGGTACGGGCTCATCAGCGGTCGCTTTTTTTCCTCGCAAGGTGCGTTGCATCGCGCCGAGCAACTCCGCGTCGTAACGCTGCGCGGCTAGTGCCGCGCGGTCGAACTCTGCCCAGGTGCCAATCGGCACGTCGAGCCGGATGTCGCTCTTCGGTGCCAGGGTCTTTGCGAGCCCCGCCAGGCGTTCGGTGGTCGGCGCATCCAATGCCGCCTGTCCCGGGTCGAAGTCGACGAACTGCGCTTTCTCGGCATCCTTGAAGAGAGCGCCGAGCGCCCTGAACGGCGCCGTGACCGCCTTGGTCAGGATGTTGCGGATGATCTGCCAGACGATCGGACCGATCCGGAATTTCGGGTCGTCGATCGTGCCTTTGACGGGCACGTCGAGATTGATGACGCCGTCCACGTCCTTCAACAGCGACGTTGCAAACTTGACCGGCAGGGTCGCTTCGCTTTTTGCCGCCGTAGCCTCGCCCCATTCGAGCTGGTCGATCCGGATCTTGTGCGAGGCGGCGAGCTTGCGCTCGTCGATCGTGTAATGCAGGTCGGTGGTCAGCTTGCCCTTGGCAATGTTGTAGCCCGCGAACTTGCCCGAATACGGATTGAAGATCGGCAGCGAAATGTTCTCGAACTTCAGCGCCGATGTCCGTATGGCGGTCATAAGCGAATGGCTGCACCTCGCCCGCGATCGTGACGGGGGAGAAATCCCCGACCTTGCCCTTGATGTCCACCTTGGCATGGGCGTTCGGGTCGCTGGACATGCCCCGGACGTGACCGTTCAGGTCCGTGACGTCCGCCGCGAAGTTGGGCTGGATGCTGAAATCCGCGAAATCCATGCGGCCGTTTTCGATACTCAATTCGCGGATGCGGATCGGCATGCCGGTTTCCTTCAACTCGGGCGCCGGGACGGGCGGTGCAGCAGCGCGAGCTTTGGCGGCCTTGGCTTTTGCGGCTTTTTCAGCCTTGATTTCGGCGCGGGATTTCTTGCGCGTCGTCGCTGCCTGCGCCGCGGCGGCAGCTGCCTCGTTGGCTTTGATGGTCGCGGCAGTGCCCTCTGGATCGAACACGGCCGAGACGTTGAGTATCTGGTTCGAGCCGACGATCACGCGGTTGAATGGCCGCACGACGCGCACGCGATCGATCGACAGCGCATTGGGCAATGTGGCGAAATGGACCTTCGTGAGCTCGAGTCCTTCGCACGCGAAGAATTCCTGCTCGAGCGCGTTGTCGATCGAGCGAAAGCCGGTCACTTTCACATCGCCCGCAAAACTCCTTTTGGGGACGTCGCCGTCCGAGGGCGCCAGGCCTAGCTTGCCGGTCAGGCCGAACGTGCCGCGCGTGATCGTCATGTCCGTCGATGCCGCGACATAAGGTTGCACGTCACGCAAGTCGAACCCATCGAGACGTATGTCTATCTCCGCATCGATCGGATCGGGTGCCAGCCGGCCGCTGCCGGTCAGGGAGCCCTTGCCGTTGATCGTGGCATCGAACTTGATTGGCAGCGGCTTGGTCAGGTCGAGCGTGATTTCCTGCAGACCGACGTTCAAAGGCTTGATGGCGAACTTTACCGCCGGCGCGAGCGACCGATCTTCCAGGTCGATACTCGCATCGCGCACGTCCAGGGCAGTAACGGAGAGTTGCCATGGGTTCGACTGATCGGCGGGGCGATTTCCTGCGCGGGGACGGGCGTAGTCACGGTGGACACCTGCGTGGTCTCGGCCACGACCGCCGGCGCTGTTGACGCCTGTGTCGTCGCGGGCTCGGAACCGAGCAACTGGTCGATGTTCCTCGAGCCGTCGGCATTCACCCAGAGCTGTGCCTTGGTGCCGGCCAGGGTGATGTTCGCAATTCCGACGGTCTGTGCCGGAAGAGCGATGTGCGTGTCGGTGAGCAGGAGGCTTGGGATTTCGACCCAGTCGGTGGCGACGCCCCGCGCGCGTAGTCCCAGGGAAGCCAGCTCGATGCGCGGCATCTCAGCCTGCAACTTGAATACGCCGCCGGCCGTCACGTCGTATGTACCCGCGAGATTGATCACGCCGCTGCTGAGACCGAACGGCAACGCATCGCCCAGAAACTCTGCAACTTTGGGTGCACGCAGGCTCGCGATCGAAAACTTGCCCTGCGAGTTGACCTGGGGTGCAAGCGCAAAGCGACCCTGCCATTCAAACAGCGTTCCCTGCTCGCTGCGTGCCCTCAAGCCGAACTCACCACCATCCGGTGACGTTCGAAAATCCTTCAGCTGGAAAGCGATCGGCGCGAATCGGTGCCGATAGACCGTGGCGCGCGCCCGGTCGATGTAGTCGGCGCGGCCGTCACTGACGACGAGCGATTGGATCCACAGGCTCGGCAGTGGTTCTTCCGCCTCGTCCGCCTTCCCCGGCACGGTGGCGGGCGGCGCGAGGTCTCCAAGGTTCATCGCACCGTCGGGCCGGATCACGGCCCGGACCGCCAGCCTGTCCAACACGATGTCCTTGAACGTGAAGGCGCGATTCCAGAGCGAAGACACCTCGAAATCGGCGAAGAAGCGACGGAAACCGACCATTGGTTGCTGGTCGATGTCCGGCAGCGAGACGTCCCTGACCTCGATCTGCAGCTTGAACGGGTTCACGCGAACCTCGCCGATCTGCAACTTGCGGCCGTACGTCGCATCGACGTACTCGATCGCCTGGCTGCGTATCAGACGTGGCGCCGCCACGAACCCGAGCAGCGCATAGAGTCCGAGCAGCACGGTTGCGACGGCTGCGACCCACAAAATCCTTGATTTCAGCAACGTGCCCACGTCCGGCCCCCAGAGGTCGGATTACCGCTGCGGAGCCAGCGATAGACTCGCATCCGGGGCAATCTAGCTGCGTCGAGCGCTTTACTACAAGCGCTTCGGTCAGTCCGGCAGCACCTTGCCCGGGTTCAGGATCCCGTTCGGATCGAAAGCCTGCTTGATCCGACGCATGAGTTCGAGGTCCAGGGCGCCCTTGTGCCGTGCCAGTTCGTCGCGTTTGAGTCGTCCGATGCCGTGTTCTGCGCTGATGCTGCCGCGGAACTCATCTACGAGTGCGTAGACCGCCGCGGCGATGGCTGGCTGCAGTGCCATGAAGGCAGCGGTGTCGGGCGCGCCAGCGGGTTCGCTCATATTGAAATGCAGGTTGCCGTCACCGACGTGGCCATAGGCGACGAGGCGCGCGGACGGGGCGATGCGCGTAACTGCAGCAGAGGCCGCAGCCAGGAATGCAGGCAGCGCGGCTACCGGCACCGAGACATCGTGCTTGATGCTCGCACCCTCGCGACGCTGTGCTTCGGGGACGGACTCTCGCAGTTTCCAAAGAGCGTCGCGCTGCGCCCCTGAGGCGGCCAACGTGGCATCGAGCACCGTGCCGTCGGCTAGGGCGTCCCCGATCGTGGACTCGAGCAGGTCACGCAATCCGGGGTCGTTCCGCGCCGTCGCAATCTCGCAAAGCACATAGGCGGGGTAGGGCTTGCCGAGTGGATTGCTGACCCCGGGAATATGCCGCGCCGTCAATTCAACGGCAATGTGGGGTACATATTCGAACGTCGTGACACAGTCGCCAGTCGCTTCGCGCAGTCGCGCCAGCATCCGCACGGCCCCCATCGCGTCGGGCACCGCAAAGAAGGCCGTTTCGATCGTGCGTGGCACCGGAAACAGCTTCAGGCTGGCAGCCGTTACGATGCCGAGCGTGCCCTCGGCGCCGATGAACAGGTCACGCAGGTCATAGCCGGTGTTGTCTTTGCGCAAACTCGTCAGGCCGTCGAGCACACGGCCATCCGCCGTGACGACTTCCAGGCCCAGCACCAGGTCGCGCGTCACGCCGTAATGCACGGCCGCGAGACCGCCCGCATTGGTCGCGATGTTCCCGCCGATCTGGCAACTGCCCTGCGATCCGAGCGCCAGCGGAAAGTAACGCGCGGCCGCGCTCGCGGCGGCCTGCACTTCGGCCAGCAGGCAACCCGCTTCGACGACCATCGAGAAATTGTCGGCGTCGACGTGCCGGACGCGGTTCATGCGGCGCAGGCCCAGCACGATCTCCGAGCCCTCGCATGGGGTGTCGCGCCGCCGCAATAGCTCGTGTTGCCACCGTGCGGCACCACGCCCACGCGCGATTCGTTGCAGATTGCCAGCACGGTCGACACTTCGGCGGTCGTTGCAGGCAGCGCGACGAGCGGCGTGTTGCCACGATACAAGCCGCGAAAATCGGACAGGAACGGTTCGATGGCGCCTGGATCTTCGAGGCACCCGGCCGGACCGAGTGCCGCTCGAATCGCGGCGACGGTTTCGCGCAAGCGTGCGGACGAGATTTCGCTCATCGCGGCGGTGCGTCCGCGTTCTATTTGCGCGACTGCAGCCGGGTCGGGACGGGCGTTGCGGGTGGCGCCAGCCGGCCGGGCTCGGGCGGCGAGCTCATGAGCCAGTCCGGGTTCGGCAAGTCGCAGAAAATCTCGCGCAACGCCTCGCCCCAGCGCTCGCGGATGCGATGGAAGTATTCGTTGGTGCTGTCGATGTCGACGTGGCTGCTGATCGCGGTGCTCGTCGCGGCGCACGATCACCAGATCGAGCGGCAGGCCGACCGAAAGATTCGAGCGGATCGTCGAGTCCATCGAGATCAGCGCGCATTTCGCGGCCTCGCTGAGCGGCATGCTGCGCCGGATCACGCGGTCGATGATCGGCTTGCCATACTTCGATTCGCCGATCTGGAAATACGTCGTGTCGGGCGTGGCCTCGACGAAGTTGCCTGCGGCGTAGATGTGGAACAGGCGCGGCGACTCGCCCTTGATCTGCCCGCCGAGGATGAACGACGCGTTGAACTCCACGCCCTGCATGCGCAGCGCATCGCCGTCGCGGTGATGCATCTCGCGCAATGCGCCGCCCACGCAGCGGGCGGCTTCGAAAAGGTTCGCGCAGTTGAGCAGGTTGGTCTCGCCGTGCTGGCTCTGGATGCGTTCCGCCAGCAGGTTCAGCACGCCTTGCGATGATCGCGAGGTTGCCGGCCGACATCAGGACGATCACGCGGTCGCCGGCGCGCTCGAAAACCGTGGTCTTGCGGAACGTGTTGATCTGGTCCACGCCCGCATTCGTGCGCGAGTCCGAAAGAAACACGAGGCCGGCATCCATCAGCATCGCAACGCAATAAGTCATATTGGTCCAGCAGACGCGTTCGGGGAAATCATGGTAGGCCCGCACTGGTCGTCCTGCAAAGCGGCGCGCACGAGAATGTGACGCTCACTGTTGCTGATGCTGTTGCGCCTGGGAAGTGCTCATGCTCGTAAACGGCGCCAATCTGACTGCAACGCTCATCGATTCGCGTCCGCCGCCGCGACGCACACCGCGCACCGGAGCCGCGTCGAGATAGTCGCGTCCCACCGCGAGCCGGCAGTGACCATGGCCGGAGACCGCACCGTGCGTCACGTCGAGACTCACCCAGCCGGCCTCGTCGCCGAGCCAGGCATCGGCCCACGCGTGGCTAGCGACTTCACCGGACTCACCGGTGTACAGGTAGCCGCTGACGTAACGCGCCGGCACGCCCGCCGCGCGGCAGCAGGCAATGAACGCGTGCGCCTGGTCCTGGCACACGCCGACACCCATGTCGAGCGTCTCGATGGCCGAATGACTGACGTCAGTCATGCCGGGCTGGTACACCACGGCCTGCTGCACGCCGGTCACGAGATCGAGCAGCGTCGTGCGGTTTGGCGGGTGCCGGCCCAGGTGCCGCTCGGCGAGTTCGCGCACCCGGTTGTCGCTGCGCGTCAGCGCGGTCGGTGCAAGAAAGGCGAGCGGTGATAATTCACCCGCGGCGAAGCCCGTCACGTTGGCCCGGTCTTCGTCGATGTCGGCCACGCCTTCCACGATGATGCGCAACTCGCGGTGCGGCGACTCGACCGTGACGATGTGCGTCAGGTTGCCATACGGATCGACTTGCTCGATGCGCTGGCCCGGCGTCGTGATGCGCCAGGACACGACACGCTGCCCGGCCTCGGGGCGTGGCGTGAGTCGCAGCGACTGGATGCTGTAACTCACCGGTTCTTCGTAGGCGTAACAGGTTTCGTGGCGGATCTGCAGCTGCATGGTGTGTACCTCGTGGCGCGCTTCGCTCAAGCGGGCGCGACGTGCCCGAGAAAGTCCTTCCCGATGCGGTCGCTGATGTCTGCCGTGCGGGCCAGCACGTCGTGGAGGAAAGCCTCCATGCCGTGGCTCCCGACCGTTTCGACCGTACCAAAGCGCAGCATGGCGTGCAGGACGCCTGCACGACGCTGCGTCTCGCCGGACTGCGAGTTGGCGACGTCCTGCAGGTTCTCGTAAACGAGTGCGGCGGACCGCAGCAGCGAACGCGGCACGTCGGCGCGGAACGCGGCGAACTCCAGCACGTTCATCGGCGTCACGCGATCGCGCGAAACGCGCCGAAAAATCTCATAGGCCGAGAGCGCGCGCAGCAGCACGCTCCAGGGCAGGTAATCGTGCGCGGCGAGTTCGCCGGTATCGTCGGTCGCTTCGCAGGCGAGTCGCACCTGCAGCAAGCGCGCCACGCCGTCGGCACGCTCGAGGAAGGTGCCGATCTGCATGAAGTGATAGCCCTCGTCGCGCAACATCGAGCCGAGTACGACGCCACGCGCGAGATGCGCCCGGTACTTCACCCATTCGACGAATTCCGCGACATTGCGCGCCGTGAAGCGCGTCGGCGCGTTCGCTCGCGCCTCGAGCCAGGTCGAGTTGAAGGTCTCCCACATTTCCGACGAAATCGAGCCACGCACGGCGTGCGCGTTTTCGCGCGCCGAACGCAGGCAGTTCAGGATGCTCGACGGGTTCTCGCGATCGAACGCGAGAAAATCGATCACGCGGTGGGCCTCGAAGTTGTCGTCAAAGCGTTCCGCATACGCTTCCTCGAAGCCGAGTGTCGCGAGCGTGCGCCGCCAGTCGAGCCCGTCGGCCGAAGGTTCGCGTGGCAGCAGCGACAGCCGGTACTGCACGTCGAGTGTGCGCGCGAGATTCTCGGCGCGCTCTGCGTAGCGACCCAGCCAGTACACGTGATCGGCGGTGCGGCTCAGCACGGCTCAGTTCTCCAGCACCCAGGTGTCCTTGGTGCCTCCGCCCTGTGACGAATTCACGACCAGCGACCCCGACGCGCAGCGCCACGCGTGTGAGCCCGCCCGGCACGATCGTGATCTCGCGGCCCGAGAGCACGAAAGGCCGCAGGTCGATGTGGCGGGGCGCCACGCCTTGTTCGACGAAGGTCGGGCACGTCGAGAGCGCCAGCGTCGGCTGGGCGATGTACTTCTCGGGGGCGGCCAGGATGCGCAGCCGGAAGTCCTCGACGCTCGGCCTCGCTCGCAGTCGGTCCCACCAGCATGCCGTAACCGCCCGCACCGTGAACTTCCTTGACGACGAGCTCTTCGAGGTGCGCGAGCGTGTAGGCGAGATCGTCCGGTCGGCGCAGGATGCGCGTCGGCACGTTCGCGAGCAGCGGTTCCTCGCCCAGGTAGAAGCGCACCATGTCTGGCACGTACGGATAGATCGACTTGTCGTCGGCGATTCCCGTGCCGATCGCGTTCGCTACCGTCACGCGGCCCGCGCGATAGGCGGACATCAGCCCGGGCACGCCGAGCGCCGAGTCCGCGCGAAAGGCGAGCGGGTCCAGGAAATCGTCGTCGATGCGGCGATAGATCACGTCGACGCGCTGCGGTCCGCGCGTCGTGCGCATGTAGACGAAGCCGTCTCGCACGAACAGGTCCTGGCCTTCGACGAGTTCGATGCCCATCTGCTGTGCGAGAAACGCATGCTCGAAGTACGCGCTGTTGTGCGCGCCCGGCGTCAGCAGCACGACCACGGGTTGCGCCACGCCGATCGGCGCGACGCTCGCGAGGTTCTCGAGCAGGCGATCCGGATAATGCTCGACCGGAAGCCACGCGGTTCAGGGCGAACAGTTCCGGAAACAACCGCATCATCATCTTGCGGTCTTCGAGCATGTACGACACGCCGGAGGGCACGCGCAGGTTGTCCTCGAGCACGTAGAACTCGCCCACGCCCGCTCGCACGATGTCGATGCCGGCGATGTGCGAGTAGATGCCGCCGGGAACGGCGACTCCCTGCATCTCGGGCCGGTACTGCGGGTTGCAGTAGATCTGCTCGGGCGACAGGATGCCGGCGCGCAGGATGTCCTGGCCGTGATAGATGTCGGCGACGAAGGCGTTCAGCGCCTGCATGCGCTGCCGCAGGCCCGCCGCCAGCAGTTGCCACTCGGCCGCGGAGAGAATGCGCGGCACGATGTCGAACGGAATCAGGCGCTCGTTGCCGTCCTGCTCGCCGTAAACGGCGAACGTGATGCCGACGCGATGGAACAGGCTGTCCGCTTCGGCACGCTTCTGGCGCAGCGCGTCCTCGGGCTCGCGAATGAGCCAGTCGGAGTACGCCTTGTAATGCGGGCGCACCTGCCCGTCGGCGGAGTACATCTCATCGTAGGGTGCGGCAGTCACTGGTTACGGTCCGGGTGCGCTGTACTGGAATGCTATCCCAGAGGCAGTAGCGAAAATCGTGCCAGCGACGTTACACGCCGGAACGAGGTTCCGCGCGCTCGAATGGTGCGTAGCGCCGGATTGGCGCACGACCGGCGGTCCAAAGGGGTGCGTCGCAAAAGGACAGCTGATTCAGGCCGACGTTTGTCACAACAGGGCAGCGGACTCAGGCCGACCTTGCGGGTTGCGTCCTGATTCGTGCGTACGCAGCGAGCGCCGCGGCGCGGCTGGCAGCGAAGATCGACGATCGGATACGGGTAGGTCGACCCGAGCGCCACGCCCGAATTCGCCAGCATCTCGAGCGGAGCCTGCCACGGGCGATGAATATGCGAATCGGGCAGTCGCGCAAGTTCCGGTAGCCACCGCCGGATATAGGCGCGGTCGGGATCATGTCGCTCGGCCTGCAGGACCGGGTTGAAAATGCGAAAGAATGGCGCAGCATCTGCGCCGCAGCCGGCGGTCCATTGCCAGCCAAGCGTGTTGTTGGCGAGGTCGGCATCGACCAGCGTGTCCCAGAACCAGCGCGCGCCGGACAACCAGGGCTGGCGCAGATTCTTGGTCAGGAACGAAGCGACGAGCATGCGCACGCGGTTGTGCATCCAGCCGGTCGCCCAGAGTTCGCGCATGCCGGCATCGACGAGCGGAAAGCCCGTGCGTCCGCGCTGCCAGGCCTCGAGCCACGCGGTGTTCTGCTCCCACGGGAAGCGCTCGAATCGCTCATCGAGCGGCGTGCTCCGTGGTCGAGGGAAAGTGATGCAGCAGGTGGTGTGCGAATTCACGCCAGCCGAGTTCACGCACGAATGCGGCGGCTGGCCGCCTGGGCGGACGCGCTCTCGAGCAGTGCGTTGCGGACCGCCGCGAGACATTGGCGCGGCCCCAGTTCGCCGAAGTGAAGGTGCGGCGACAATCGGGAGCTGCCGGCGCGATCCGGACGATTACGCCCATCGTCATAGTCTGCCATTGCGCCCGCGCAGAAAGCCTCGAGCGCGGCGTGAGCGCCGGCTTCGCCTGGTCGCCAGCAGGCTGGCCATGCCGGTGTCCCAGCGGATCGACGGCAGCAACCCAAGCTCGTCCAACGCGAGGCTCGCCGGGGCCGACTGCGGGCTACGCAAGCGCCCTGGCGACGCTTTCGGCGCAGGTTGCGCATCGAGCTGCGCGAGGCAGGCGCGCCAGAACGGCGTGAAGACTTTATAGGGTCCGCCAGCGACGGTTCCTATTTCCCATGGTTCGTACAGCAACGCGGCGTTGAAGCTTGCGCACTCGAGTCCGAGTTCGCGCAGCTGCCGCTTGATCCGCGTGTCGCGCTCGACCAGCGCCGGCTCGTAGAGCCGGTTCCAGAAGATCCCCGTCGCGCCGGTTTCTTCTGCGACAGCGCACAGCTGCTCGAACGAATTGCCGCGACGCACGGTCAGGCTGGCGCCCCGATCGCGCAAGGCGCGATCCAGCTGCTGCAGGCTGTGATGCAACCACCAGTTGCTGGCCGCGCCCGGTCGCCACGCCGCTTCTTCGTGAGGCGCATGCACGAACAAAGCGACGACATGCCCGGCGTGCTCGCAGGCCGCCATCAGCGCCGGATTGTCGGCGAGGCGCAGGTCGCGGCGGAACCAGACGATCGCGGTGCGGGATTTCACGCGAGACCATTCGCCATCAGCGTCGTCGCCGGTTACGCCGCGCCCGGTCGAGGGAGCGGCGTGAGCTCAAGGTCGCTGGTGCTCAGCCGGTCGAACTGCGCAGTGCAGCGATCCGCTCTTCGAGCGGCGGGTGGGTCATGAACAGGCGCTTGAAGCCGGTCGCGACCGCGCCGGAGATGCCGAACGCTGCCAGGCGATCCGGCAACGGACCGGCATGACGCTGCCGCAGCCGCTCGAGCGCCGAGATCATCTGCTGGCGACCAGCAAGACGCGCCCCACCGGCGTCGGCACGGAACTCACGCTGCCGCGAGAACCACATCACGATCATCGTGGCAAACAGGCCCAGCACGAGTTCAGCGACGATCGTGGTGATCCAGAAGGCGGGGCCGTGGCCTTGCTCGGTCTTGAACACGACCCGATCGACCGTGTGGCCGATGACCCTGGCAATGAACACGACGAAAGTGTTCACGACGCCCTGGATCAGGGCCAGCGTCACCATGTCGCCGTTCGCGACGTGGCTGATTTCGTGCGCGAGCACGGCCTCAGCCTCCTGCTGCGACATGCTTTCGCAGCAGGCCCGTACTGACCGCGACGAGCGCGGCATTGCGGCGTGCACCGGTCGCAAATGCGTTGGGCTCGGGCGAGTTGAATATGCCGACTTCGGGCATGCCGATGCCGGCTGTCTGTGCCTGTCGCTGGACTGTATTGACGAGCCACGCCTCGGTCGCGTTGGCAGGCTGCGCGATCACTCGCACACCCATCATGCGCTTGGCCGTCCATTTCGAGATGGCGAGCGAGAAGAACGAGCCGGTGAAGCCGACGACCGCGGCGAAAATCAACAGCTTGCCCAGGTTGAGGTCGGTCCCGGACTCGTTGAGGATGCTTTCGACGCCCAGCAACCGCAGCACGATGCTCAGCAGCACGATGATTGCGAGGTTGGTGGCGAGGAACAGCAGGATGCGTTTCATCGATTCATTCTCCAGTCGGGCAAAGCGTATTCCGTAGTGAGTCCGTCGATGGGGCCAGCCAGGCGGTATTCAAGTCCGGTGCCGCGAGGGCGCCCAGCAAAGGGTGCCTACCGCTGCGAGTGCCCATGCTAACATGAAGCACAAAACCGGAATGCCAGTTCGCTGGTATCCGCTGCGGGACGATCGTTCGCACACGGCTCGCCAAGGACTAACCCGTCATGTCTATCCCGGCCGCGCCCGCACGCCACTGGACATTTCTCAGCAACCACGCCCATGTGCTGGTCTGCCTGGCGTCAAACCCGAACTCGCGCCTGCGTGACGTCGCTGCAAGCGTAGGCATTACCGAGCGAGCCGTGCAGAAAATTGTCGGCGATCTCGAGGAAGCCGGTGTGATCCTGCGTGAACGCAATGGTCGCCGCAATTCATACCGGCTCGACGTGAACGTGCCGCTGCGTCATCCGCTCGAGGCCCATCGCAGCGTGGCGGCGCTGCTCGGTGTCTTCCTTGACCGTGCCGCCCTGCGCAAACTGCCGTCGGCATGACGCCGGAACCGTGCTTTTGTTTGTGCTATTAGCTGCTGTTTTTCAGTAGCTTACGATGACTTCCTCGATTCTACTGATCCAGCTACAGCGTAGCGCACAGTCGGCAGGTTGACGATCCGCGACCGTCTCGAAGATTGGAGTCCGGGCCCCGGGCGGGTCGATCACTCGCGGTCGCGATACTCGTCGTCGTCGTCGTCGTAGTCGTCGTCCTCATCGTCATCCCAGTCGTCGTCGTCCTCGTCCTCATCCCAGTCGTCGTCCTCCTCTTCCTCTTCTTCCTCTTCGGCTTCCGCCGCTGCGCCGTCCGTCTCCACGACGTCATCGACCCAACCCTCGGGCTCGGTCGCAAGCTCCAGGTCCATCTCGTTCCAGACGTCCAGCTCGAGCTCCTGGATTTCGCGATCCAGCCACTGGATCCGCACGATCTCCTCGTCGGGGTCGATCGAAAGCACCTGGAACGCTTCCTCGGTGTCGAGGTCTTCGTACCATTGCCCGGTTTCCGGTTCGTAATCGCGGCTCACGGCGGTCGATCCTCCGGGGAATACGACGAAGAAAAACAATGGGTGGCAACGGGGCGTTACCCGATGCGATCAACTATACGGTTGTGTCGTCGGGACAGGCAACCCGAACTCACTTACAGTGCCGCGCGCCCGGTCGCGTAAAATCGGCGCGGCAAATTGTTCCACAGGATAAGACCGCACCGTGTATTTCGATCGCGCACCATTCCGGGTCTCGTGGGTTCTGCACCGAGCAGGTGCGCCGTTGCATGAGTAACGGCTCGGCTGCGCGCGGCAGTTCGCGTCTCGTCAAGGCCCGGCGAGTCGTCGTCAAGGTCGGCTCGGCGCTGCTCGTCGAGCGTGCGTCGGGCGCGGCTGAACCGCGTCTGGCTCGAGACGCTCGCGGCGGATATCGCCGCGTTGCGCGCGCGCGGCCAGGAGGTCGTGCTCGTGTCCTCGGGCGCAATCGCGCTCGGGCGCCGTCAGCTCGGCCTGGCGCCCGGCAAGCTCAAGCTCGAGGAAAGCCAGGCGGCGGCGGCGGTCGGGCAGATTCGGCTCGCCCACGCATGGAAGGAAGTGCTCGAGCAGCACGACCTCACGGTTGCGCAGGTGCTGCTGACGTTCGGCGATACCGAGGAGCGGCGGCGCTACCTCAATGCGCGCAATACGCTCACGACGCTGCTGCGTCTCGGCGCGATTCCGGTCATCAACGAGAACGACACGGTTGCGACGGCCGAGATCCGCTACGGCGACAACGATCGGCTGGCCGCGCGCGTCGCGCAGATGGCGAGCGCCGATTGCCTGGTGCTGCTCTCCGACGTTGACGGCCTCTACACGGCCGATCCGACCTCGATCCCGGCGCCGAGCTTCATCCCGGAGGTCACGAAGATCACGCCGGAGATCGAGGCCATGGCGGGCGGCTCGGCTTCCGACGTGGGCTCGGGCGGCATGGCGACGAAAGTGCTGGCCGCGCAAGATCGCCGTCGGCGGCCGGTTGCAACATGTGCATCACGGCCGGTCGCGAGCAGCATCCGCTGCAGCGTATCGAGGCGGGCGGTCGCTGCACGTGGTTCGTCGCGGGGCATCGCCCACGACGGCGCGCAAGCAGTGGATCGCGGGCCTGCTGCAGGCCGCGGGCTCGATGCATGTCGATGACGGGCGCCGCGAAAGCGCTGCGCGGCGGCAAGAGCCTGCTGCCGGCCGGCGTCGTACGGTGTCGAGGGCCGGTTCGACCGCGGCGACACCGTGTCGTGCGCGATGGCGCCGGTCTCGAAATCGCGCGTGGGCTGAGCGCGTACTCCAGCGACGACGCGCAGGCGCGTCTGCGGCCATCGCAGCCGCGACCTCGAGGCCATCCTGGGCTATCGTGGGCGCGACGAGATGATCCACCGCGACGACCTGGTGCTGACTTGACCCAACCCTACGCTGGCCGAGACGATGCTCGTGATCGGTCGCGACGCCGTCGCCGCCGAGAGCGTGCTGCGCGCTTGCGCGACTCCGACGACCCGCAATCGCGCGCTGCTGCGACGGCGGCGGCCGCCTTGCGTGCGCACAGGGACGACATCCTGGCCGCGAACGCTGCTCGACATGGCAGGCCGGCAAGGCGGCCGGCCTGCGCGCGCGCGGCGCTCGATCGGCTGCGCTCGACGCGGCACGCGTCGAGGCATGGCGCGCAGCGTCGAAGACATCGCGGCGCTGCCCGATCCGGTCGGCACGGTCAGCGCTGAATGGACGCGCCCGAACGGCCTGCGCATCCAGCGCGTGCGCGTGCCGCTCGGCGTGATCGGCATCATCTACGAAAGCCGCCCGAACGTGACGTCCGACGCCGGCGCGCTGTGCCTGAAGTCGGCAAACTCGGCGATCCTGCGCGGCGGCAGCGAAAGCCACCGCTCGAACACGCGCGATCCACGCCTGCCTGGTCGAAGGGCTGCGCGACGCGGGTTTGCCAGCGGCGTGCCTGCAGCTCGTGCCGACGACCGACCGTGCCGCCGTCGGCCTGATGCTCGGCGGCATGATGGAGTTCATCGACGTCCTCGTGCCTCGCGGCGGCCGCAGCCTCGTGGCGCGCGTGCAGCAGGAAGCACGCGTGCCGGTGATCGGTCACCTCGAAGGCAACTGTCATGTCTACGTGGACCAGGCCGCGAACCTGGAGATGGCGCGCGCGATCGTGCTGAATGCGAAACTGCGGCGCACCGGCGTCTGCGGTGCGGCCGAGACGCTGCTCGTGGATGCCGCGGCCGAGCGTACGCACCTGGCGCCGCTCGTCCGCGAACTGCTCGACGCGGGTTGTGAGGTGCGCGGCGATGCGGCGACGCGCGCCGTCGACCCGCGCGTCGGCGGCGGCCACCGAAACCGACTGGCACACGGAATACCTCGATGCGGTCATTGCCGTGCGCCTGGTCGACGGCGTCGACGGCGCCATCGAGCACATCGCGCGCTATGGGTCCGATCACACCGAGTCGATCGTGACCGACGATGCAGCCGCGGCGGAGCGTTTCCTGGCGCGCGTCGACAGCGCGATCGTGCTGCACAACGCGTCGACGCAGTTCGCCGACGGCGGCGAGTTCGGCATGGGCGCGGAGATCGGCATCTCGACCGACCGCTTCCACGCGCGCGGGCCGGTCGGCGTCGAGCAGTTGACGAGCTACAAATACGTCGTGCGCGGCAGCGGCCAGGTTCGGCCGTGAGCGTCGCTAGGCAACCCAGCCCGAGACCGGCGAGCCCGCCGATCAGTGAATAGACGTCGCGATAACCCTGCTCGCGCAGATGCTCGGCCAGCGCCAGGCTGCGCACGCCGTGCGCACAGACGATCGAGGTAGCGCGCCTCGCGCGGCAACGGCGGTGCTTCGCCCGCGACGATCGCGCTCAACGGCACGTGCAGCTCGATCTGCTCGTCGGGATCGTCGAGCGCACGTTCCCAGGCTTCACGGATGTCCAGCAAGCGTCGAGGCCCGAGGCGCGGGCCTGCGCTCAATGATCCGAAACCGAGTTCGAGGACCATCGATTTCGCAGTCGGCGTCGTCGCTGGTCATGCGGGTCAGTGCGCCGTGGTCGCAGGCGGGGTTGCGCGCCGCCTTGAGCGTGCGCCAGTGCATGTCGAGCAGGTCGAAGATGTGCACCGACGGAACGGCCTCGGCCGCGCATGCCGAGCAGGATCTTGAGCGCCTGCATGGCCTGCATGGCGCCGAGCATTGCCGGAACCGGGCCAAGCACGCCCGCCTGCGCACAATTGCCGACGAGGCCGTCGCGCGGCGCCTCGGGCCACAGGCAGCGCAGGCAGGGCCACTCCGGCCGCGGCAGGTAGACCTGCAACTGTCCCTCGTACTGGTAAACGCTCGCGAACACGGCGGGTTTGCCGAGGCCGACGGCGGCATCGTTGATCCGGAACTTGGTGGCGAAGTTGTCGGTGCAGTCGACCACGAGGTCGTACTGCGGCGATCCAGTCGCGCAGCTTCGCCGCTTCGGCGCGCTCGGCATAGACGTCGCACCGCACGTCGGGATTCAGTGCGCGCAGCTCGGCCGCAGCCACGCGGCCTTGGGCCGGCCGATGTCGTCGGTGCCATAGAGTGGCTGCCGGTGCAGGTTGCTGGCTTCGACGCGTGTCGCCGTCGGCGATGCCGATGCGGCCGACGCCCGCGGCCGCGAGGTACTGCAGCACCGGCACGCCGAGGCCGCCGGCGCCCGACGACCAGCACGGAGCCGCCGCGCAGTTTCTCCTGACCGGCCGCGCCCACCTCCGGCAGCACGGTCTGGCGCGAGTAGTCGTGCCGGAACTGAGATCACCTCAGTGTCACCACGTGCGCATGTCCATGTCCATGTCCATGTCATGCCCATGCCATGCTCAGCTCAGCTCATCGTGCGCGCGACGGATCCGGCGTCGCGGCGCAGCGCTCGCAGTTGACCCAGCCCGAGGCGCCGTCGACGTAGTGCTCCTTCTTCCAGATCGGGACGCGGTGCTTGACCGCGTCGATGATGTAGCGGCAGGCGGCGAAGGCTTCGGCGCGATGCGCGGAACTCACGCCGACCCACACCGCGAGTTCGCCGATCGCGAGGTCGCCGACGCGATGCACGCAGGCGGCGCGCTTGATCGCCGAACTTGTCGATCGCCTCCGCGACGATGCGTTCGCCCTCGCGCTCGGCGAGCGACGCGAACGCCTCGTACTCGAGGTGCCGCACGCTGGCGGCCGTCGTTGTGATCGCGCACCCAGCCTTCGAAGCGTCGCGTAGCCGCCGGCGCCGGGATCGCCGAGCTGCGGCGCGATAGCTCTCCGGCGTCGAGCGGTTGTTCGCTGAAGGAAAACGGCCGCATCAGCCCCCCGCGACGGGCGGGATGAACACGACGCGATCGCCGGCCGCGAAGGCGCTGCGACCAGTCGCAGAATTCGTCGTTGACCGCGACGCGCAACATCGCGACCGGCAACGTAGAAGCCATGCGTCGCTGCGCACCTCTCGTAAAGATCGGCCGGCGTCGCCGCGTCGGTCGTGACGCGTTCGCTGCTGCGGCCCGCCTGCTCGCGCAGCACGCGAAATACTGGATCTCGATGTCGTGCGTCATGGCGTGCTCGTGGCTGAGCCAGCAAGCGGCGCCGGCACGTTCGAGTTCGGCTCGGCGTGTTGATGTTGTCCAGCGCCGCGGGCTCGGGTTGCTCCAGCAATGCGACGCCGGAGCCGAGCACGAATTTACGTCGGGCAGTGCCGCCCGCTGGCGATGAACTCGAGTATCGCGCACGCGACTCTCCGGCTCGTAGATCGCGCACAGTGGTTCCGGCAAGCCGTCGTGCGCGCTGCGGTACGCGATCACCGGGCGCCCGTCACGCGACGCGACGAGGGCGGCGAGGCTCGTATCGGTAAGGAACGGCAGGTCGCAGGCGACGACGAGCCAGGCGTGCGCTGGATGCGCGGCCTGCGCGGCCGCGATCCCGGCGATCGGGCCGATGTCTTCGTGTTCGTCATAGATTGCCGGATGGCGACGGCGTGTCCCGTCGCCGGCCTGGCCACGCCGCATGGAAACGAAGACTTTCTCGCAATGCCGGCCGAGGCGCTCGCATGCCCAGTCGAGTTGCGTGCGACCGTGATATCGCAGGGCCGCCTTGTCCTCGCCCATGCGCCGGCTGGCGCCGCCCGCCAGCACCAGCCCGAACAACGGCGCGTGCGTCGCGGTCATGGTCGAGGCGCGCCGGCATCGACGTCGCGCTTGCCGCCCTGCTTGGCCACCAGGCGTGTCTCGACGATCGCATCTCGTGCGAGAGCGCCTTGCACATGTCATAGATCGTGAGCGCCGCGATACTCGCGCCGATCAGCGCTTCCATCTCGACGCCCGTCTTGTGCTGCACGGCGGTCGTGCAGCCGATCACGGCTTCGTCGTCGGCGTTCATGACGATGTCGATGTCGCAGCGCTCGAGACCGAGTGGGTGACAGAACGGGATCAATTCGTGCGTGCGCTTGGCGGCCATGACGCCGGCAATGATCGCGGTCTGGAACACCGGGCCCTTTGCCGTCGCGAAACCCTGCGCGCGCAGCCTGGCAGCGACGGCGGCCGGAAACCGCACGCGCGACTCGGCCGTGGCAGTGCGCCGCGTAACCTGCTTTGCCCCGATGTCGACCATCCGCGGCTGGCCTTGCTCGTCGACGTGTGAAAGTTCGTGCACGTGTCGTTCACCCGCCGATGTGATGCATTTCGATCTTGCGCAGCGGCACTTCGCGCGCGCGCAGTTCGTTGCGCAACTCGCTGTAGCGATCGCCGCGTTGCAGCCACGCCTGGCGGAACAGCGCGAGCAGTTCGTCATCGTTGGCGCCGGCCCGCATCGGGCCGCGCAGGTCGAGACCCTGCGTCGCGAACAGGCAGTTGTACAGCACGCCGGCCGAGGAGAGCCGCGCACGATTGCAGTCACCACAGAACGGCGCGCTGACCGAGGACACGAAGCCGATCTCGCCGGCGCCGTCGTCGTACTGATAACGCTCGGCGACTTCCCCGCGATACCGCCCGTGCGACCGGTGAGACAGGCCAGCGTGCCTTGATCCGGGGCAGCAATTCGGCGGACGACACGACCTCGTTTTCGCGCCAGTCGTTACGGTTGCCGACGTCCATGTATTCGATCAGCCGCACCGTAACACCGGTGCCGCGAAAATGTTCGAGCAGGTCGAGCACCGTGTGATCGTTGCGACCGCGCTGCACGACCGTATTGATCTTGACTGGATGCAGCCCGGCGGCCAATGCCGCCTCGATGCCGGACAGCACCTGGGCCAGCCCGCCAAACCCGCCACTCATCTGCGCGAAGATCGCCTCGTCGAGCGAGTCGAGGCTGACGGTGACGCGATGCAGTCCGTTGCCCTTGAGTTCCGCGGCATGTTGTGCGAGCAGGACGCCGTTGGTCGTCAGCGCAAGATCGTCGATGCCGTCGATCTGCGACAGCTCGGCGACGAGGTCGGGCAAGCCGCTGCGCAGCAACGGCTCGCCGCCGGTCAGGCGCAACTTGCGCACGCCGAGCGTCGCGGCAAGTCGTGCGAGCCGCGCGATTTCTTCGAACGGTCAGCCGTTCGGACGTCCGCAGGAAGCGATAGCGATCATGGAAGGTCTCCCGCGGCATGCAGTACGGGCAACGGAAATTGCAGCGGTCCATGACCGAGATGCGCAGGTCATGGATCGGGCCGGCCCAACTTGTCGCGGACCGCGCCGTCCGGCTTTGGCGCGACGACGCCGCGTCGGCCACAGGCGCATTCGCAGCATCCTTCAGGCGGTTGATCACGGCGTCGTGCATGTGTCTACCACCGGTACAGCGGTGCAAAGTGGCCCGCAGCGTAATCGCGCGGCCCGGGCGGCAGTTCGACGAATCCGTCCGTGCCGAGCAGCGAAATAAAATCGCCGGAGCCGCGCGTGGGTCGTGGCATGGCGACGAGCCCCAGCGTCGGGCTGCGTTCGATCTGGACGGGCAGGAATAACGTCAGCGCCGGCTTGACCATGAAGCTCGCGCCGAGCGGCACGGCCTCCGAGACCGGCGGGCGGCCGCGCATCATGGCCATGCAGGGCAGGGCCGACGTACCGCACCAGGCAGACGAGGGCCGACACCGGATTGCCCGGCAGCCCGAACACGGTCTGGCCCGCAGGACCCACGCCGAACCACATCGGTTTCCCCGGCCGTTGCGCGATCTTGTGCAGCACTTCGCGGACACCGAGCCGGCGCAAGACGCTCGGGACGTGATCGAACCGGCCCATCGAGACGCCGCCCGTAAGCACCACTACGTCGTGCGTCGCGAGATGCGTCGCCAGCCGTTCCTCGAGCACGGCGCGCTCGTCGGGCAGGTGATCTTCGGCGACGCGCGTGAAGCCGCGCAGGTTGCAGCGCGCCTCGCAGCGCATAGCTGTTCGACCGGCGTATCTGCCAGTCGGCGATCGGTTCGTCCGGTGCCGACGAGTTCATCGCCCGGTCGCAATGATCACGATGCGCGGGTCGGCATGCACCTCGGCACGAGGCATGCCGGCGGAGGCGAGCACCGCGAGCTCCGGTGCGCCGAGCCGCGTGCCATTCGCCAGCAGCATGTCGCCTTCGCGGCAGTCGAGGCCGCGGGTATGCACGTTCAGGAATGGCTCGACCGGCACGTCTTCGTCGACCGTCGCAATGCCGTCATCGACGACGAGTCGTTCCACGGGCACGACGCAATCGCAGCCGTGCGGCAGCATGGCGCCCGTCATGGCTTCGAAGCAGTCGCCCGCGGCGGACAACTGCAGCGGCGCGGTGCCGGCAGCCTGCACGCCGGCCACGCGAAAGCGGCGCACACCGTGCGCGCCAGGCCTCGGACGCAAACGCAACGCCGTCCATCGTGACCCGGTCGAACGGCGGCTGATCGCGTTCGGCACGCACGGACTGCGCCAGCACCGCGCCGGCCAGGGACGCGAGCGGTCGTGATTCGATCGGCAAGGGCTGCACGTGCTCGCGCACGAGCGCCTCGGCTTCGGCGTGGGGTCGGCAGGGCGTCGGGCTCCGCATGCCGCCGCTCGCGGCCACGGTTGCGGCCGCGCGTTCTCTGCTCCTTGCGTGAACGCCTTCTTCTCGGCGTTCCAGCGCGCGACGAGTGCTTCGAGTTCGTCGAGCGCGGAGTTGTGCTTCTTGGCCGTCGATCGCCTCGAGTGCCGTCTTCTTCTGCGCATACTTCGGGGTCCGCCGCATCGAGCGCGGCAATCGCGGTCGGTCTTTTCCGCGTCGAGGCAGCCCAGGTACGTGACCTGCACGGCCTGCGCGTATTCCTTGACGGCGCCCTGTGCGGCCAGCATTTCTTCCTTGGTGGCGCTGGCGCCGTTCGGGATCGATCTGCGGGGCCTGCGGATAGGTGCAGGCGGCCTCGGCCGTGGCAGCCATGACCAGCAGGCAGGGAATGGTGGCGATGGCGGTCAAAATCTTCATGACGGATGGACCTCAGGATGAGCGGATGATAGCGGCCGGGTCGACCGGCGCGCCGCGGTAACTATACCCTAGCGGTTGCGCCGGCCGCCCTCTTGCCGAGCCTGGCGAACCCCAGCCGGGCCCGAAAATCGCCCGATTGGTAAAGGGTAGCGGCCGCCGCCGCATTGATGTCCAATGCGCGCCTCAATCGCGCCGCCCTGTGGAGTCTCCAGACCATGAACCAGACCGTGAGTTCCACCCGGCCCGTCGCCGCCGGGGCTCCGAGCCCAGGTTTCAAGCTCGGTCATTTCATCGCCGGCCAGGTGGTCGCCGGGCAGTCCGGCCGCGCCGGCGACGTCTACGACCCGGCCACCGGTGCGATTCGGGGCACTGTCGCTTACGCGTCCGCCGACGAAACCCGCCAGGCCATTGCGGCCGCGGAGGCTGCGTTACCGGCGTGGTCCGCGACGCCGCCGCTGCAACGTGCCCGGATCATGTTCCGGTTCAAGACGCTGCTCGACGCGCATGCCGGAGAACTCGCGGCGCTGATCACGGCCGAGCACGGCAAGGTGTTGTCGGACGCGCGCGGCGAAGTGACGCGTGGCATGGAAGTGGTCGAGTTCGCCTGCGGCATTCCGCAGATGCTGAAGGGCGAGTTCAGCGAAAACGTCGGCACCGAACGTCGACAGCTGGTCGCAGCGCCAGCCGGTTGGCATCTGCGCCGGCATCACGCCGTTCAATTTTCCGGCGATGGTGCCGATGTGGATGTTCCCGGTCGCGATCGCCTGCGGCAACACGTTCGTGCTGAAGCCATCGGAGAAGGACCCGAGTTGCCCGATGCGCGCTCGCCGAACTACTGCGCGAGGCGGGTTTGCCCGACGGCGTGTTCAACGTCGTGAACGGCGATCGCGATGCGGTCGACACGCTGCTGACCGATCCGCGTGTCGGCGCCGTGAGTTTCGTCGGCTCCACGCCGGTCGCCGAGTACATCTATCGCACGGCGTCGACGCACGGCAAGCGCGTCCAGGCGCTCGGTGGCGCCAAGAATCACATGGTCGTGATGCCGGATGCGGACACCGACAACGCGGCGAGCGCGCTGATCGGCGCGGCCTACGGCTCGGCGGGCGAACGCTGCATGGCGATCTCTGTAGCGGTCGCCGTCGGCGCGGCGGCGGAGCCCCTGATCGATGCACTGCGGCGGCAACTCGCGCAGCTGAAGGTGGGACCGGGCGTTGCGGAGGGCGTCGAGATGGGACCGCTCGTCACGGGTGAGCACCTCGCGCGCGTGTCGCGGCTACGTGGAGCTCGGTGTGCAGGAAGGCGCCCGGCTCGTGATCGACGGGCGCGGGGTCAAGGTAGCCGGGCACGAACGCGGCTTCTTCATCGGGCCGTGCCTGTTCGACGACGTGCAACCGGGGATGCGTATTTATCGCGAGGAAATTTTCGGCCCCGTGCTTTGTGTCGTGCGCGTGCCGGATCTCGACGCGGCGCTTCGGGTCGTCAACGGCCATGAATTCGGCAACGGCACCGCGATATTTACCGCGAGCGGCGAAGCGGCGCGCAGCTTTCTCGCAGGCCGTGCAGGCCGGCATGGTTGGAATCAACGTGCCGATCCCGGTGCCGATGGCGTTTCATTCGTTCGGTGGCTGGAAACGCTCGCTTTTTGGCGCGCTGCACGTGCACGGCCCGGACGGCGTGCGCTTCTATACGCGGCTCAAGACCGTTACGTCCCGCTGGCCGACGTCGCACCGCGAGAATGCGCAATTCGTCATGCCGACGATGAAGTAATCGTCCCCTTCGGGCGCGCATATGACGCCCGTCGCTTTGCACGCTTAAGGTTGGTTCCGGGGACTGGTCGTGGGGTCCCCACGGTCCCGACTATCGACCATAATACGGTCGCCATGCTAAGCCGGCGATTACAATCCTCCACTGTCGTCCGAGCGGCCGGCCTGACGATCGTGGCCGCGATGCTCACGGCGCTGCCCGGCTGTTCCACGATAAGCAGCATGATGCCGAAGGCCCGCGAGGCCAAGCAGACTCAGCTGGAGATGCGGCAACTGCAGGCGAAATGCATGCGCTTCGCGGACGATTACGTGGGAAGTGTCGTGGAGGAAACGACGCGCTTCCACCGCGCCTTCGTCGACCCGGAGCTACGGCAATTCATCGCACGCTGGACCCTGTCACAGGCGAATTCGGCTTACACGATCGCATCGGGCGACAGCGCCGTCGTGAGCGCGCTCGACCTCGTGACGCTGACCGTACTCAGCCGGATGGTCGTCGAGGACAGCATTGTGCCGCGTTTTCCCAGCGAGTCGGCTCCGCTCCTGGCGATGCACCGGCAGCTGGAGGAAGAGGCGTGGGAACTGACCGACGACTTCATGACCGAGAGCCAGATCCAGGATTTCCGCGACATTCTCGCGAAATGGCGCGCCCGGAATCCTAGCGTCACCAGCGTTGCCTTCGTCCATTTCCTGGACTTCGCCAACGAGATCGGTCGACCGGCACCCGGTGAGGCGGCCCGGAGCGGCAACCTGTTCGGACTGATAGGGCTTGACCCGCTGGCGGGTCTGGATCCGGCCGTGCGCCAGATCGAGCAGACCCGCCTGTTCGCGGAACGAATGATCTATTACCTGCAACGGGTCCCCTACGTCGTGAACCTGCAAGTCGACGAGATGACCAGCGAGCTGATGCTCCGGCCCGAGGTGCGCGGGATGCTCGCGGACACGGACCGAGTGAGCCGCTCCATGGAGCGATTTGCAGGCGTGGCAGAGGACCTACCTGCCACGATTGCTCGCGAACGACAGGCGATCATCGACCAGTTTTCGAACGTGCTCGTAGCTCAGGAAGCGACACTGCGGCCGATGCTGTTGGAGTTGCGCCAGGCGCTGGAAGCCGGTGACGGGATGGCGGGCTCGGTCGACGGGGTCGTCAAGTCGATCGATGCGCTGCTCGCGCACTGGCCGTCACCGCCGCCCGGCGCACAGGAGTCACCCCCGGGCAAGCCTTTCGACATCACCGAGTACACGCAGGCGGCCGTCGAGTTCACGCGCACCGCGAACGAGTTGCGCCAGCTGCTCACGACACTCGATGCCCAGGCTCCGGCGCTCTCGAGCACCATTGGCAGTACCATCGACCATGGTCGCTCGCTGATCGACGACCTGGCACTGCGGGTCGCGGCACTGATTGCGGTGCTCATCGGCGGGACACTCGCCGCGGCCCTCGCATACCGATACCTCGCCGTGCGGATGAAGGCATGAACGACCGGGATGGCCACCGGTCGGCCCGGCTATCACTCGGCGACGATGCTCAAGATCTAGTCATTAACCCGGCCTTCGTATGCCGCAGCCTCTATAATCGGCTGCTGTTAAAAGCCCATGAGTCACCATTGAGTCACCAGACGAGTCGAATCGGCGGTGTGCCGTTCGCCTCTCAGCGGCGTACATCGTTGGTGAATCAGCACCTTAGAGGCGCGCGGCCGTAGCTCAGTTGGATAGAGCATCAGGCTTCGAACCTGAGGGTCGGGGGTTCGAATCCCTCCGGCCGCGCCAACAACACCCGGGCCGTTCAACCCGGGTGTGTGGACCGCTAGAACTCCTGGCTGAACTTCAGGCCGATCGTGCGGGGCTGGCTCGGCACGTAGTAGGGCTGCGGCGCGCAAACATCCGTCGCGCAACCGGACGAAAGTCGCGTCGCGGGTAAGTTCGTCGAACGCGTTGTTCACGTACAGTTCGAGCGCATACGAAGCCCACCGCACGCCCGCCGAGAGATCGACAATGTGTGTACGACGGATTCACGCCGGTGACACTGCCCGGTCTGCCCGCGTGAGGTCCGAATACGTGTCGCCGTTGTAAACCACGGCCGCCTGGAAGTGACCGTTCATCTCGCCCACGGGGAACTCATAACGGCCTACCAGGTTCGCCTTGAATTCCGGCACGATCGGCAGCCGGTCACCCTTGAAAGCCTCCACCGTCAAATCAGGCGGATCGTCATCGACGCCCGGCACGTAATCCTCGTCCAGTTTCGCGTCGAGCCACGAGAATCCACCCGAAAGCGTAAACGCTTCGGTGGGCACCCAGGTCAGTTCGGCCTCGATGCCATCGATCACGGACGCGCCGGCGTTGCGAATGACTGTCAGGCCCGAGCCACCCGGGGGCAGGAACGAATACTGAATGTCGTCCCACTCTTCGTGGAAGATCGCGCCGTTCAAGCGCAACGTGTTGTCGAGCCACGTCGTCTTCCAGCCAAGCTCGTAGTTCGTCAGGAAGTCCGACTTGTACGGAGCCACCGTGTTGTTGCGGTTGATGCCGCCGGGACGGAAGCCCTCGGAGTACGTCACGTACATCGAGCTTGTCGTCGGTGAAGCGATACGTCAGGTTGAACTTCGGCACGTTGCCGTCGTCGTCGACCTTGTCGTTGAGGTTCGGCAGGGCGAGCCGTTGTACTGCTTTTCCGGCTGTGGATAATCGGCACACTTGGCCACGCCATAATTGGTGCTGTAGTTCTCGGTCATGAAGCCGAAGAAACCGCGGATCGAGTTCTCGGTCTCGAAATAGCGGATGCCCGCCGTTCCCGACAGCTTCTCGGTGAAGTCGAATGAAATCTCGCCGAACACCGCGGAATCCGAGTCTTTCCGCAACTGGTTCGTGAGCCAGAACGTGTCCGGCCATTCGGGAATCGCGAGCGGGAGGAACTCACCGCCCGACACGTAACCACCAATGCCGTTGATCTTGTAGTTCTGGAAAATCTCGTGTTCCTGGTCCTGGTAGAACAGGCCCGCCACGAACCGGAACCGATTATCGGTCGGCGACGAGAGGCGCAGTTCGTGACTCTGCCGCTTATAGCCGTCGGTGCCGTGAATGAACTGCGAGGGGTCCGGCAGCGGGTCACCGACGCTGTCGTTCCAGTAAGCGCTCACGTAGCTGCAGCACTCGTCATAGAAGAAGGTGTAATCGGAATAGTCCGCATCGACGATGTCGTCACGCTTCAGGTACGCGCCGGCATAGACCAGGTCGAAGTTGCCGATCTTGCCTTCGACGGTCAGGGCCGCCTGCCACCACTTGTCTTTGCTGATGTCGGGAAAGAAATGGGTCAGTTCGAGATCGCCGACCGCCGGGTCGTACGCGAAATTGCCGTTGACTTCCTGGTTCTGGCCCATCAGCTGCGGCGTGATCGACCAGTTGTCATTCAGTTCAATTCGCAGCGCGGCGCGAGCGCCGTACGTGTCGACGTCGTTGGAGTCGCTCTCGGGTCGCTGCGGCGTGGAGACGCACCCGGCGCTGGGCGACTGGACGTTGGTGATGCACGCTCCGGTACTCTGGTAGGTACGCTCGCCTGCAACGTTGTCGATGTAGCCGGCGTCGTGTCGCACCCAGCCGACCAGGCGCACGGCAGCGTTGGCAGAAATCGGCAGGTTGACGAAGCCCTCGGCCAGATATCCCGCGCCGCCCTCGTTGACGAAGTTGCCTTCGAGCCCGTAGCCGGCGGCGAAGCCAGTCGGATCCGGTTTGTTCGTGATGATGCGGATCGTGCCGGCCTGCGAACTCGCGCCATACAGCGTGCCCTGCGGCCCCGCCAGCGCTTCGACGCGCGCGATGTCGTACATGTGAATGTCGAGCGCGCCCTGGATCGTCGTGATCGGCTGCTCGTCGAGATACATGCCGACACTGGGCGACGGGCCGGAGTGGTTGTTGTTCTCACCGCTCGCGACGCCGCGGAAGTACGGCAAGCTGAAACCTGGGCCGAGCGACGTGTACGAAACGCTGGGCAGGAACTTCACGTAGTCGTTGAAATCCTTGACCTGCAGCTGCTCGAGCCTCTCCGTGCCGATCGCCTGGATGCTGATGGGCACGGTCTGCATGCTCTCTTCACGCTTCTGCGCCGTGACGATGATTTCTTCCAGGCCACCGCGGTGGTCGTGCCCTGTTGTGCGTAAGCAACCGGGACGGCTGCGAGCAGGCCGGTGGCCATCGGAAGTCCCCGTCGCAGGATCATGTCCTGGGCCAATTTCAAACGGCGCGAGCGCTGCATGGGAGCTCCTTGGCGCATTGTTTGACCCGAGTCTACGTCACGGCAGCGCGAGTTCAAAGGCCGGCGCGGCAGGGTACGCGTCGAGAACCGGGCCGAGCGCAATCCGGAGCGGCTCCAGCCATGTGTCGTAATTGCGCCACTGTCCGACAGAATCGCGATAGATCGGCTGTCGGACCTGCTCGGAACTGGCCGTCCGGACGGGCCGCGCATTCTCGTGAAAACGCAGGCAAGCGTGCTCGAACGGCAGCCCGCAATAATCGAGCAGGCGGCGCACTTCGGCCTCGGTGTCGTCGACCATCTGCTCGTAGATCACGCGATGCACTCGGCCCGGCAGCACCGCGTCGAAGTGAGCCATCAACTCGACGTAGTCGCGGTAGTAAAGACCCACGTCCGCGAGGCCATAGGTGAAGGCCTGGCCGCGTGCGAAATGCTGCTTGAACGCCGAAAAGCAGCAACTGAGCGGATGCCGTCGGGCGTCGATGATCCGCGCCTGCGGCAACATCAGCTGGATCAACCCGACGTGGGCCCAGTTGTTGGGCAGCTTGTCGATGAAGTAGGGCGCCTCGGTCTTGCGATGGATCCGGGTCTGCTTGAGGTAACGTTCGCCCAGGGCGCGCAACGCGTCGGCGTCGAGGTCGGCCAGCACCTCGGGGTATTTGGAAGCCTCGCTCCATTTGCGTCGAGCGCCGAGCTCCGCGACGATGCCGACGACGTCGGGCAATTCCATCGTGCCTTCGACCGCAGAGTGACTCGACAGGATCTGCTCGACCAGCGTAGACCCGGCGCGCGGCAGCCCTACGATGAAAATGGGATCCGGTGCCGTCCGTGCCGTAGCCCGCCCGCTGCGCAAAAAATTCCGCGGTGAACAGGGTCTTGCTGCGCCGTACATTTGCAGTGGTTTCGGCGGCTTCGTAACGCAGGCTCGCGCGGCGCAGCCGGTTACCCGTCGCGTAGTGCTCGAACGATTCCGCATACTCGCGGGCGTCCTCGCAGGCCTTGCCGAGCGCGAAATGGAAGTGCAGCCGCTCGTCGTCTGCGAGATCGGTGCGCTGCAACTGCTGCCGCATGCTCGCGACCTCGGCGGGCGAAAACCGGAATGTCTTGAGATTCGCGAGGCTCCAATACGCCTCACCCAGCGTAGGAGCGAGCGCGATGCTTTGCCGGTAGGCATCGACGCATGCGGACTGCTGGCCTGCCGTCTTCAAGGCGTGCCCGAAGCTCATCCAGAGTTTTGGCTGTTTGGGGTAATCCGCGAGGACGGACTTGTAGAGCTCGATGGCCTCGTCGACCGCGCCGAGCCTCGACAAGATCGCCGCCTTGATGCTGCGCAGGCCGGGACTGCGTGGCTCGATCGCCAGCAGCCGGTCGACTTCGACCAAGTGCTGTCGGTTTCCTTGTTCCGGCGATGCAGAACGACGGCGTAGTTGTGCCGGGCCGCATTGAAACCCGGCGCCAGTTCGAGGCAGCGCACCAGCAGGTTTTCGGAATCCTCGAGGCGGCCGAGTCGCGCCGCCACTTCGGCCAGCATGCGGATCGCGGCGACATCCGTGGGGCTCGCCTTGAGGTGTTCGCGCAGCAAGGCTTCGGCGACCGCAATGCGGTTCTCGCACAGCGCCACGGCCGGCGCCAGCAAGCGCGGGTCGCGGGTCGAGACCTTGATGTGATTGGCATAGGCTGCATCGGCCGCCGCGGTATCGCCCATCGCCGTGTGGTGATCGGCGAGCAGGCGCCACGCATCGCCGATATCCGTCTGCAGGCGCACCGCGTGATTCAGCGCCGCCACGGCGTCCTCGCCGGCACCCGACTGTCCCAGCGTGACGCCCAGTTCGTAATGCGCCGGCGCCCATCCCGGTTGCGCTGCCGCGAGCGGCCGCAGTATTTCGAGCGCTGCGTGCACATCGCCCAGGTTGCGACGCGCTACGCCCTTGACCAGCAGGGCGAGCGGGTGACGTGGCACGGCTTTGAGGATCTCGTCGGCCTGTTCAGCCGCGAGCGCCGGCGCCTCGCCCAGCAGTTTCACGGCGTGCTGCAACGCGACGTCTACGGTGCCGACGGGTTCCTGCGCGCCGCTCATGCTCGGTTCCCTGACTTTGACAGTGTCCGGCGCGAATGAAAGACTCCGGTGCTCCCGATGTCAAACCCCACTGCACGTAAGGCCCGCGCGATGCGCCTGACCCGGCTCTTCTCTCTGCTCGTGATCTCCGGCCTGACCGCGGGCAACGGCGTACAGGCGGCGTCCACGGCTTCGCAGCCGAAAGTCCAGTTGGCGGCCGCACCCTTTGCCCCCGATTCGGGCTCGGTGGCCGTGCGCTGCGGGCACCTGATCGATGGCGTATCGGCGGCAGCCCGCGGAGCCGTGACCGTGCTGATACTGAACGGCAGGGTTGCTGCCGTCGGCCAGGATGTGCCGGTGCCGCAAGGCACCCCCGAACTGGATCTCGGCACGTATACCTGCCTGCCGGGCCTGATCGACATGCACACGCACCTCGCGGACAGCGGACACGAGACCGGCGATCTCAGCGTCTACTACAAGCGTACCCAGGCCGAGCAGGGCGCCATCGGCCGCGAAAGCGCGCGCACGACACTGCTGGCCGGTTTCACGTCGGTGCGCGACGTCGGCACCTACATTGCCTGGGTCGACCGCGACCTGCGCGACGCGATCAATGCGGGCAGCACGGTCGGTCCGCGCATGCAGGTCTGCGGGTTTTACCTGACGATCCCCGGTGGCGGCGGCGACCTCGTGATCCCCGGCCATGCCGAAGCCGAGATTCCAGCTCAGGTGCGCGTTGGCGTGGCGCGCGGACCGGAGGAATTTCGCAAGAAGGCCGAGCTGGCCGTCGCGGGCGGCGCCGATGAACTCAAGATCATCGCGTCGGGCGCGGTGCTGGCGTTCGGCGGCGTGCCCGGCGAGCGCGAGATGACGCCCGACGAAATCAAGGCGGTGGTCGACGTGGCGCACGCGCACGGCATCAAGGTCGCGGCCCATGCGCACGGGGCGCAGTCGATCAAGGATGCGATCCTGGCGGGCGCCGACACGATCGAGCACGCGTCGCTGATCGACGATGCCGGCATCGAGCTCGCCCGCGAGCACGGCGTTGCACTTTCGATGGACGTCTACAACGGCGACTACATCGACACCGTCGGCCGCGCGGACAAATGGCCCGAGGAGTTCCTGCGCAAGAACGTCGAGACCACCGAGGCGCAGCGGCAGGCTTTTACACGCGCGCATCGCGCCGGCGTCGATATCGTCTTCGGCACGGACGCCGCGGTTTATCCGCACGGGCTCAATGCGCGCCAGTTTCCGATCATGGTCGAGCGCGGCATGACGCCGATGCAAGCGATCCAGGCTGCCACGTCGCTGGCCGCGAAGTACATGGGCTGGAGCGATCGTGTCGGCAGCGTGCAGGCAGGCCGGTTTGGCGATCTGATCGCGGTGCGCGGCGATCCGCTCACGGACATCAAGCAGTTGCAGGACGTCCCGGTTGTGATCAAGGGCGGCCTGATTTTCAAACTGGCCCAGTAGGCACGTGCCGGTGAGCACCGTCGAGACGGATCTTTTTGCCGCGGCGATCACCGGCGGCGTCGCGCGTCTCAGCGACCACCTGCAACGTATCGTCGCGCCGAATCCAAGCGTGCTGACGGGCCCCGGCACGAACACCTATGTCGTGGGATCGGGGGACCAGCACGTGGTCATCGATCCCGGCCCGGACGATCCGATACATCTCGATCGAATTCTCGTTGCGGCGAATGGGTCCGTCGCCAGGATCCTGTGCACGCACTCGCACCCTGATCATTCGCCGGGTGCGGCCCCGCTGCGCGAAATGACCGGGGCCGGCGTTTACGGCCGCCCGCCACCGGACGACGGGCACCAGGACGACACCTACCGACCCGACCATTCGCTCGAGGACGGCGATCGCTTCGCGCTGCCTGGCGCGACGTTGCGTGCGCTGCATACGCCGGGGCATGCCTCGAATCATGTCTGCTTCCTGCTCGAGGAACAGGGCTGGCTGTTCACCGGCGACCACCTCATGAGTGGATCGACGGTGGTGATCCTGCCACCCGACGGTTCGATGCGGCTCTACGTGGAATCGCTGCAGCGGCTCGAGCAACTGCCACTCACGGCCCTCGTGCCCGGCCACGGCGCCGTGATGCCCGAACCGCACGGGGAGATACGCCGCGTGATCGCGCATCGGTTGCAGCGTGAAGCGAAGGTGGTCCAAGCCTTCGCGCAACTCGGCGGCGTAGCAACGCTCGACACGCTGTTGCCCGCTCGTGTACGACGACGTGCCGGTGCGACTGCACGGGCTGGCGCGCTATTCGCTGCTCGCGCACGTCCTCAAGCTCGAAGAGGAACATCGCCTCGACGCGGCCGGTGAGGCCTGGCGCTGGCGGGAGGCGTGAAGCGGCGAGTGCAGCCCACGCTGCACCTGGAGCGCATCGAACTACAGGACGTGAGCGTCCGCCTTGGCGAGCATTGGGCGCTCGACCACGTCACCTTCAACTTGCGTGCCGGCGAGCGCTGGCTGCTCGAAGGACCGAACGGCGCCGGCAAGACGGTGCTGCTGAAACTGCTGCGTGGCGACCTGTGGCCGACACCGCGCGATATCGAACAGCGACGCTATCACCTGCGCAATGGCGAAGTGCACTCGCAGCCGGTCGATGCCAGCGCACGCATCGCGTATCTCGGTCCCGAGCGGCAGGACCGTTACGAGCGTTACGAATCGACACTCGACGTGACACAGGTCGTGCAGACCGGGTTCGACGACTCCGACTTCCCGTTGGAGCGACTCAATGCCACGCAGCGACGCAGGATCGAGGCAGTGCTCAGCCGGTGTCGGCCTGGCTGGCCTGGCGGTTCGCAAGTTCCGCAGCTTGTCGTACGGGCAGCGCCGCCGCATCCTGCTGGCACGTGCACTGGTGCGCCGACCCGACGTGTTGCTGCTCGACGAGGCGCTGAATGGCCTCGATGCCGGTGCGCGCAAGGCCTTCCTGCTGGCCATGCAGCGCACGGTACCGCGGCGTACGGCGTGGGTGTTGAGCACGCACCGGTCCGATCACGTGCCGGTGCTGGCGACGCATCGCGCGCGCCTGGAGCGAGGCCGGCTCGTGGAACAGCGTGCACTGCTGCGCGGCCAGCCATCCCTGGTCACCAGGACACGGCGAGCCGCAGCGGCTCGCTCTCGTGCGAAGCCAAAGGCTGCGCGCGGTGCACTGCACCCGCTGCTGCAGGTGGAACGCGCAAGAGTGTTTCGCGACGAACGTCGTGTCGTCGGTACTTTCGACTGGTCACTATGGCCCGGCCAGCACTGGCACGTCAGCGGCGCGAACGGCTCCGGCAAATCCACGCTGATCGCGATGCTCTATGGCGACTTGTGGCCAGCGTGGGGAGGCGTGCTGCGACGAGGCGGCGACGGCGTCATGCCGATCGAGGATTGGAAGTCCGGTACCGGACTGGTATCGCCGGAACTGCAGGCCGCGTATGCGGCCACCGCGTGCAGCGTCGAGGAGATCGTGGTGTCCGGGCTGCATTCCAGCATTGGGCTCGACGCACTGCCGACGGCACGCGAGCGATCGCAGGTGGCACGCGAGTTAGTCCGTTGGCACATTGCAGCCGCTGGCGACCCGCCGCGCGCGCGAACTGTCCTACGGGCAGTTGCGCAGGGTGCTCATCGCGCGGGCCTTCGTTGCGCCGCGTCGCCTCTACCTGCTCGATGAGCCATTCGACGGGCTCGATGCCTCGGCGCGCCAGCAGTTAAGCAGCCGCCTGGAACGGGTGCGACGCAGAGGCGGCACGATCGTGCTGGCGACGCACCATGCCGAGGACGTGCCAGCGTGGATCCAGAACCGAATGCTGATGCGCGCCGGACGCGCACCGCTGGTGATTCAGAGCGGCAACGCCGCCTCGTAGACGATCACCGCGTCGCCGGTCACGCGCACGCCCGAGGCGCGTTTGCCCGAGGCCGCCACGGCGACCTCGACCTGGCCCGGGCGGTCGACGAAGCGCCCCTGGTGACCGACGAAGCGTGCCTCGCCCTTGGTCGGCGCCAGCAAGCCGTTATTGACCAGGTAGACGCCGAGCATGCCGTGGGCATTGCCGCTCACGGGATCTTCGGGCACGCCGATCACGGGGCAGAACATGCGCGACTCGGTTTCAAGGCCGCCGGCTGCTTTCTTGAGCCCGAACACGAAGAACCCGTCTGCGCCGACGTGCGGCGTCAAATGCACGAGCTGGTCCATCTTGGGTTGCAGTGACTCCAGCGTCTCGACCGATTGCAGTCCGATCAGCAGTCGCGAATTCGCCTTGCTCATGACCTGGACCGGGCAGCCCGGGTGCAGGCTCGACGAACTGATGCCAAGCGCGTCGAGCACCGGCCCGAGGCGCTCTTCGGGCACGACAGGACCGAACGTCGCCGGCGTCTGGTAGATCGAGACGCGCAGGTCCGGTGCCTTGCCGCTCACCTCGATCTCGACGATGCCCGACCCCGACTTCTGCCGGACCTTGCCTTCGGGCACGCCGTCGGCAACCGCGCGCACGTAATGCGCCGCGACCGTGGCATGCCCGACGAACGTGACTTCGCGGCGAGGCGAGAAAAAGCGGATTTCGACGTCGTAGTCCGGGGAGTCCGATCCGAATACGAAAGCGACCTCCGTGCCATTCAGCTCGCGCGCGATGCGGCGCATTTCATCGTCGGTCAGCACGTCCGCATCGAGCACGACCGCGGCCGGATTGCCGCAGAAACGCTGGCGGGTAAAGGCGTCGACGAGAAACAGGCGGCATTTGCGGTGATTCATGCGGTTCGTCCGACCAAAGGTGGTGCATTAGTCCCTGAGCCGGTGGCCTGCGTCAACAGCCCCTGCGGCGCCCCGGATCCCGGCTATAATGTGCGCAACCTTGGGGTGGCCTGCTGGGCCTGAGATGTCGACCGCGGAGACCCTTCCGCCCATCGACGAACCCGTTGAACCTGATCCGGTTAATACCGGCGTAGGGAGCAGGTAAATGCAGCACGCGCGAATTTTTATCACCGGGCCCCGGCAACTCGCAAGCTTTGCGACGAGTCCTGTTCATGACAGCGCTCCCGGCGCTGGCTTCTGCGGACGATGCGGCAAAGCCGTCGCCACGGCTCGAAGAAATCGTCGTGACCGCTTCCTTGCGGCAGCAGACGCTCGCAGAAATTCCAGCGAGTGTGACGCTGTTGCCGTCCGCGCAACTCGAAGCAGCGGGCCTGCAGCATTTCGAAGACGTGCTCGGGCTCGTTCCAAACCTGAACTGGTCCGGCGGCACGTCACGGCCGCGCTACTTCCAGGTGCGCGGCGTCGGCGAACTCGAGCAGTACCAGGGCGCACCCAATCCGTCGGTGGGCTTCCTGATCGACGACATCGACCTGAGCGGCGTCGGCATGCCCGCCACGACTTTCGATGTCGCAGCAGGTCGAGGTCCTGCGCGGTCCACAGGGCACGCGTTTCGGCGCCAACGCGCTGGCCGGCCTGATCCAGCTGCGCACGCGCGAAGCGACGCCGCAGCAGGACGCGCGTGCGGAACTGATGCTCGGCGGAGACTCGACGTGGTCAGCGGGGCTCGCGGCCGGCGGTGCGATCGGCGATGCCGGCGCGGCCTGGCGGCTGGCCGGCCAGCAGTTCTCCAGCGACGGCTTCCAGCGCAACGTCTACCTGCAGCGCGAGGACACGAACGGCCGCGACGAGACGATGCTGCGCGGCAAGCTGCATCTCGTGCCGGCCACGGGCTGGCAGGTCGATCTCGCCGCGTTGTTCGCCGATCTCGACAACGGCTACGATGCGTTCGCCGTCGACAACTCGACGCAGACACGTTGTCCGACCGGCCTGGCCAGGATGCGCAGCGCACGCAAGGCGCCTCGATGAAAATTCGCGCGGCACTCGCCGGCGGCGGCGAGTTCCTCAGCACGACGGCCTATGCCGATTCGGACATCGTCTACAGCTTCGACGGCGACTGGGGCAACGATCCCTACTGGGGCGACTTTGCGCCCTACGATTACTTTTCGCGCTATGACCGCGACCGCGCCACGCTGAGCCAGGACCTGCGCTGGCAAGGGCCCGCGGGCGACGCCATCGAGTGGGTCGCCGGTGTGTATGCGCTGCGACTCACGGAAGATTCGCTCCAGCACGATTACTTCGCCCAGGAGCTGCTGCGGGAACCGTTGCGCAGCGAGTACGAGGCGACCCATCTTGCCGTTTACGGTGAAGCCGAGTGGCAGGTGGCGGCGTCGCTCGCCGCTGACCGCAGGCTTGCGCGTCGAAAATCGTTCGGCCGCGTATGACGACTCGGACGGCGCAAGCTTCGAGCCGCGCGACACGATGGTCGGTGGCCACGTTTCGCTGGAAGGGCCGGTGGGGGCGAGCGCGCACTGGTACACCACGGTCAGCCGCGGGTACAAGGCAGGCGGCTTCAACATCGGGCAGTTCGTGCCGGACGATCGACGGCAGTTCGCGCCGGAATACCTTTGGAACGCGGAGTCCGGACTTCGGGCAACGAGCACGGACGCGCGCTGGCAGGGGCAGGTGTCGCTGTTCTACATGTGGCGCGAAGACCAGCAAGTCGCGACATCGTTCCAGCTCGATCCGGGCGATCCGTTGTCGTACGTGTTCTACACCGACAACGTGGCCAAGGGACGCAACTATGGCATCGAGTCGTCGGCCAGCTGGCAGGCGCTACCGTCCTTGTCGATCGGCGCGACACTCGGGCTGTTGCACACCGAGTTCCTCGATTACAGCTATGGCGATCGCGATCTCGACGGGCGAGCGCAGGCACATGCGCCCGAGTATCAGTACTCGCTTTCCGCGCAGTGGGGCGGCGAGGAAGGCTGGATGGCACGCGCCGACCTGAGCGGCAGCGCGGCATTCTATTTCGATACGAGCCACGATGCGCGCTCACGTCCGTACACGCTGCTGAATCTCAAGGCCGGGTATGGGCGCGGGCCGTGGTCGGTCTATGCCTGGGCCCGGAACGTCACCGATGAAAAGTTTGCGGTGCGCGGGTTCTTCTTCGCGCTCGAGCCGCCGGATTACCCGAACAAACTGTATATCCAGCGCGGTGACGGGCGCCTGGCAGGCATCACGCTGCAATGGCGCTGGTAGTTGTCGTCGTCATTCACGTCGAGGAGTCATCACATGCGGACCGCCGTCGAAATCAGCCTTTACCCGCTCGATGCGGACTACGTGCCGCCGATCAAGGATTTCATCGAGCGGCTCAACAGGCACGCCGGCCTGCAAATCATCACGACCGCGATGAGTACCCAGGTCGCCGGCGAACACGAACTGGTCTTCGCTGCGCTGATGGCAGAGACCCGCGCGACCTTCGCGGGCAGATCATCGCGCGGTGTTCGTCATGAAAGTCCTCGGCGGCACGCCCACCTCGGACGAACGTTGAACCTCGCCGAACTTTTCGCAGGCGTTCCTTGCCGTCACGCCGGTCGAATGGGCGGCGGTCGTGCTGGCGCTCGGCTACCTGTTGCTTGCGATCCGGCAGAGCCCGTGGTGCTGGGCCTTCGCGATTGCGAGTTCCGCGCTGTACGTCGTCGTGTTTGCGCGCGGTGGACTGACCATGCAGGCGTGGCTGCAGGTTTTCTACATCGGCATGGCGGTCTATGGCTGGCGTGCCTGGCGGGGCTCTGGCGACACGCCCCCATTGGCCGTGAGTCGCTGGCCGGCCGCCTGGCACGCGGCTGCGATCGTCGGGATCGCCGGCGTCTCGGCATTGCACGGCGCGGTGCTGGGCGATCCGTCGGCGCATCCATGGGTGCCGTATGCGGACGCGTGCATCGCGTGGGGCAGCGTATTCGCGACGTTGCTCGAAACGCGCAAGATTCTCGAAACCTGGCTCTACTGGATCGTGCTCGATGCTGCGGCGGCCGTGCTTTACGCGTCGCAGGACCTGCATGCGACGGCGATACTGTTCCTGCTGTATTCCGCGCTCGCCGTGCGAGGCTACCTGCGTTGGCGCAGCGACGCCGCGTGGCCCGCGGTCCCGGCCAATGCCTGACAGTGCGTCGCCGCCGCACGTCGCGGCCGAGCGTGAAGCGCGCCTGCAGCTCGCACTGGACGCGCGCACGAGCGCGATCGCGAGCGCCGTCTTCGTTCCGGTCCCGGGTGGCCTGAGTAATTTCTGCTGGCACGCGCTCGAGGGAGACGCGCAGTGGTTCGTGCGGCTGTCGCGCACGGGCACCGAGCAGTCTCGGCGCGGACCACGCGAATGAATGCCGGATCCTGTCGCTTGCGGCCGACGCCGGGTTGGCTCCGCGCGTGCTGCGTTGCGATCCGCCGGCGCGCATCCTGGTCACACAGTGGATCGTCGAGGCGACCGGCAAGCCAGGTGCAGGTCACGCCGCGCCACTGCGATGGTCTTGCGCGAATGATTGCGACCTGCATGCGATGCCGGCGCCGCGCGATCTGCGCACCGTGGATTTCGCAGTACAGGCCCGGTTGCTCGAGCACGCGAGCGGAGGACTCGAGCCGGCGCTGCAGGCAACCGCCTTTGCGGTCCTGCACGAGTTGCACGAGAGCCAGGCGCCGCTCGTGCTCTGCCATAACGACTTGAATCCCTTGAATATCGTCGTCGACCAGCAGCAGCGCACATGGCTCGTGGATTGGGAGTACGCCGGCCTGGGTGATGCGGTCTTCGACCTGGCGTCCTGCGTCAGCCAGCACGACTTCACGGCCGCGCAGTGCGACCGGTTCCTGGCCTCGTACGAGAGCGCGGGTGGAGCCTGCGACCGGCGCCGCTTCGAACTGGCGTGCTGGGCGTTCGACTACGTGCAATGGCTCTGGTACACGGTGTTCGGCCTGCAGGCCACCGAGTCCGAGCGCGCGCCGAGCCGGCAACGTGCAGCCCGGCTGGCACAATTGTTACACGAACGTGCAAGCGATCTTCCGCACTGCAATAATTAGCCGTTCGATTCCAGAATTCGACGGGTGTGGGCATGGCGAAGATGGTGGTGACCGACCGCGACGGCAACGTCCACACGGTGCAAGCGCGGACCGAACTCAAGATCATGGAGACGCTGCGTGACCTCGACTACGGCGTCACCGCGATCTGCGGTGGCCTGTGTTCGTGCGCCACGTGTCACGTGCTGGTTGCGCCCGAGTGGATGGGACGCCTGCCGGCACCGCAGAGCGATGAGAAGGAGCTGCTGGTCGAATTGCAGCACTATGACCTGGAGCGCAGCCGGCTCAGCTGCCAGCTCGAGTTCACCGAATCGCTGGACGGTCTCGAACTGACGATCGCGCCCGACGAATAAGCGTCCTTTTCACCGCGCAGCGGGAGACACCATGTCAGTTTCGTTCGATCTCAGCGGCCGCGTCGCAGTCGTGACCGGTGCCAGTCGCGGCATCGGCGAAGCCATCGCCCGGGCCTATGCCGCGCAAGGCGCGCAGGTCATCGTCTCCAGCCGCAAGCTCGACGGGTGCACGGCCGTCGCCGGGGAGATCAATGCCGCGGGCGGCAAGGCGCTGGCGGTAGCCTGTCACATCGGCGACATGGACGCACTCACGGGCCTGTTCGAGCGCGTCAAGACGGAATTCGGGCGCATCGACGTGCTGGTCAACAACGCGGCGACGAATCCTTATTTCGGCCACGTGCTCGACACCGATCTCGGCGCATTCCAGAAAACCGTGGACGTGAACATCCGCGGTTATTTCTTCGCGTCGGTCATGGCCGGCCGCCTGATGCGTGAAACCGGCGGCGGCTCGATCATCAACGTCGCGTCGGTCAATGCCGTGCGTCCAGGTCCGCAGCAGGGGATCTATTCGATCACCAAGGGCGCCGTGCTGAACATGACCAAGACGTTCGCAAAAGAGTGCGGCCCGCTCAAGATCCGGTGCAATGCCATCCTGCCGGGGTTGATTCGCACGCGTTTTGCGGGTGCGCTGATCGCGGATGAGCAGACGTTGCAGCACTACCTCGGCGGTCATCCGCTCGGTCGTGTAGGGGAGCCCGAGGATCTCGCTGGCGCGGCCGTATTCCTGGCCTCGGACGCGTCCGCCTATGTCACGGGCCAGCTGCTGGCCGTTGACGGCGGTTTCCTGACCTGACCCGGATTACGCCTTCGCCTCGGCCTGCCGGGCCACGGCTTCCGCACGTGCCTTGATTGCCTCGGCATCGCCGAGATAGCGGCTCGAACGCGGTTTCAAGTTCGCGTCGAGTTCGTACAGCAATGGCACGCCTGTCGGGATGTTCAGTTCGACGATGGCCTCATCCGAGATGTCATCCAGCATCTTGACCAGCGCGCGCAGGCTGTTGCCGTGCGCCGCCACCAGCACGTTGCGGCCCGCCTTGAGTTCCGGCGCGATGCGCGAATTCCAGTAAGGCAGCACGCGCGCAAGGGTGTCCTTGAGTGACTCCGACGACGGCATTTCAGCGGCGGGCACCCCGGCATAGCGTCGATCGAAGCGCGGATGACCGGGGTCGGACGTATCGAGCGGAGGCGGCGGGATGTCGTAACTGCGACGCCAGACTTTCACCTGCTCGATACCGTGCCGCGCGACGGTCTGGGCCTTGTCGAGCCCCTGCAGCGCGCCGTAATGGCGTTCGTTCAATCGCCACGAGCGCTCGACCGGCAGCCACATCAGGTCCATCTCGTCCAGGGCGAACCAGAGCGTGCGAATCGCGCGCTTCAGCACCGAGCAGAACGCGATGTCGAAGGGGATGCCCTCGGCTTTCAGCAGCCGGCCCGCCTCCAGTGCTTCGACGCGGCCCTGCTCGGACAGGTCGACATCGACCCAGCCGGTGAACAGGTTCTGCAGGTTCCAGGTGCTCTGGCCGTGGCGCAGCAGCAGTAATTTACCGGTGCTCATGCTGCCTCGGCCTCCACGACGGTGACGCGCCGCACGGCCTGCAACGCCACCGACAGCGACGCGAAGTCGACGCTGGTCGTTTGCGAGCGAATGTCGTTGACCACAGCGCGCGCGTGCGCCGCCGCTGCCTTGCGCGACGCCAGCCACTTCTCCACGGCCTTGGCCGGATCGGTCTCGCGCGAAGCCTCGAAGACTCCCCACGCCAGGTTGCGATGCACTTCGAACAACGCCTCGCGCAGGCTGCCGCGCGCGACCGCATGCCAATGGCCTTCGGTGTCGAGTGCTTCGATGTGCGAGCGCAGCCAGTCGAGGCCGAAGTGCGCCCCGATGCCGAAGTAGGCTCGCGCGGCAGCCTCGACCGTCAGTTTGCGTGCCTGCGCCAGTTCGACGATGTCGGGAGCGCAGTGCAGGGCGTGACACGCGGCGACACGGCGCGTGAGCTCTGCGGGCACGCCGGCCTTTGCGAGCTCGCTCGCGCGGGTCTCGAAGTCGGAGCGGTCCGTGCCTTGCAGCCACTGCAGCGGCGCCCGCGCAAGGTCGCGTATTCCCGGATGCAGTCGCGCCACTTGCTGCTCGATGCTGAGCGCCGTGCGGTGGCGTTGGATCAGCCAATAGGTTGTCTGCCGCAGCATGCCGACGGTGTCGTTCACCATGGCGTACTGCACGTCTGCAGCCACCTTGTTGTCGAGCGCTTCGATCGCACGCCAGGTCTCGCGCGCATCGAACGATTCGCGCGCGATCGAATACGCGCGGGCGACCGCAGCAGCATTCGCACCGGTATCCTGCTGCGTGCGCGCGACGAATGTCGGGCCCATGCGGTTCACGATGCTGTTGGTCGTTGCGGTGACGATGATCTCGCGCTTCAGCCGATGCTCGCCGAGCAGGTTCCCGTAACGCTTGACCAGCCGCTCCGGGAAATACCGGTGCAGCTCCTGGCCGAGGTAAGGATCCTCGGGCACGTCCGACTGGATCAACTGGGCATTCAGCGAGATCTTGGCGTAGCTCAGCAGCAGTGCCAGCTCTGGCCGCACGAGCGACTGGCCGGCACGCTTGCGGTCATCGATCTCTTCACTGCTCGGCAGGTATTCGAGCTGCCGGTCGAGCAGGCCTTCCAGTTCGAGTGAGCGGATGAAGTGTGCGTGCTCGCCAAGCCGTTCAACGGCCGTCGTCTGCAGCAGACTGATCGCCTGGCTCTGCAGATAATTATCGCGCAGCACGAGCCCGGCCACGTCGTCGGTCATCGTGGCGAGCAGGCGATTGCGTTCAGCGCGTCGTCAGCCGGGTTTTCTCCTGCACCGTCTTCAGCAGGATCTTGATGTTGACCTCGTGGTCGGAGCAATCGACGCCGCCGGAGTTATCGACGAAATCCGTGTTGAGCCGGCCACCTCGTAACGCAAATTCGATGCGTCCCAGTTGCGAGAAGCCGAGATTGCCGCCTTCGCCAACGACCTTGCAGCGCAGATCGCGGCCGTCGACGCGCACCGCGTCGTTGGTGCGGTCGCCGACCTCCGAATTGGCTTCCCACGAAGCCTTCACGTACGTGCCAATGCCGCCGTTCCACAGCAGGTCGACCGGCAATTTCAGGATTGCGCGGATGATCTCGTTCGGCGTGGCTTTCGCGGTTTCGATGCCGAGCAGCGCGCGCGCCGGCGGAGCGAGCGCTATTTCCTTCGCGTTCCGCGGGAACACGCCGCCGCCCTTGGACACCGTGCGCAGGTCGTAGTCGCTCCACGAGGAGCGCGGCAAGTTGAACAGCCGCTCGCGCTCCTTGAAGCTGCGCGCCGTATTCGGTTCGGGGTCGAGGAAAATATGCTGGTGATTGAACGCCGCGACGAGCCGCAGGTGCGGTGACGAGAGCATGCCGTTGCCAAACACATCCCCGGCCATGTCGCCGATGCCGGTTGTCGTGAACCCGGTGGTTTGCGTATCGATGCCGAGTTCGCGGAAATGCCGCTTCACGCATTCCCAGGCGCCCCGCGCCGTGATGCCCATCTTCTTGTGGTCGTAACCGGCCGATCCGCCGGACGCGAACGCATCTCCAAGCCAGAACCCATACTCGGCCGCGAGTGCATTCGCGGTGTCCGAAAAAGTGGCGGTGCCCTTGTCGGCCGCGACAACAAGGTACGGATCGTCCGGGTCGTAGCGCACAGTCTGGGCCGGCGCGACGATCGTGTTGCCCTTGACGTTGTCGGTGAGGTCCAGCAGGCCACGGATGAACCAGCGGTAGCACTCGGTGCCTTCGCGCTGCACTTCTTCGCGCGATGCGCCGGCGGGCGTCAGCTTCGGCACGAAGCCGCCTTTCGCACCGACCGGAACGATCAGCGTGTTCTTGACGTTCTGGGCCTTCATGAGACCGAGAATTTCAGTGCGGAAATCCTCGCGCCGGTCCGACCAGCGCAGGCCGCCGCGCGCGACCTTGCCCATGCGCAGGTGCACGCCCTCTACACGGGGTGAATAAACCCATATCTCGAACATCGGCCGTGGCTTCGGCAGTTCGGGAAGCAACTGGGGATCGAGCTTGAACGAGAGATACGGCTTCGGCTTCCCCTCGGCAGTGCGCTGGTAATGATTCGTCCGCAACGTGGCGAGTATCACCGCACGAAATGCGCGCAGGATGCGGTCGTCGTCCGGACGCGTGACCTTTTCGAGCTCGTCCTCGACGTCCTCCGCCAGCGCCTTGGCCTGCGACACGCGCGTAGACGGCTTCAGTTGCGGATCGAAGCGCGCCTCGAAGGTCCAGACGAGCCGCGCGGCCAGCGGGGCGTTGCGGGCGAGCACTTCTTCCATGTAACGCTGGCTGAACGGCAAGCCCGTCTGCAACAGGTAGCGGCAGATCGCACGCACGATGACGGTCTGGCGCCAGTCGAGACCGGCGGCCAGCACGAGCCGGTTGAAGCCGTCGCTTTCCGCGTGTCCGTTGTACACCGCGAAAAAGGCATCCTCGAAACGCTGGCCTTCGAGTTTCGGGTCGAGCGTGCGGCCAGCCGGCGTGGCGTACCTCCAGATCCTGGATCCAGAACGGCGCGTCCTGGCCCGTGGCCCGCACGCGATAGGGCCGTTCGTTCAGGATTCGCAGGTCAAAATTTTCGAGCAGCGGCAACATGTCCGACATCGCGCAGGGCTCGCCGCGCCGGTACAAGCGCAGGTGCAGTGCGCCGCGGACTGGATCGCCGGGGCGTAGCTGCATGCCAAGCGCGTTTGGCGCCGGCGGCAGCGCTGCAAGCTCTTCGATGTCGGCGAGGGCCTCACTCGGCGGGACGTCCTCCTGGTACGCAACCGGAAACGCGGTCGCGAACCGGTCCATCAGCGCTTCCGCCACGTCGCCTGCCCGGCTGGCAACGAGTTCCTCACGCAACTGGTCTGCCCACGTGCGCAGTGCGGACGTGATCTTGTGCTCGATCCGTTCGACATTGATCGTTACGGACACGCCGGGGGTGGTCCGGACCAGCGTCGTCAGGCGGGCGAGGGCGGATTCGGAGATCTGGACCTGGGTCTCGAGATCGACGCCCGACAGTTCGTCGACCAATATGCGTTCGATGCGCTCGCGGGCCTGCGTGTTGTACCGGTCGCGTGGCACGTACAGCAGGCATGAAAAAAACCGCTCGTACGGATCGCGGCGAGCGAAGAGGCGCACGCGGCGCCGCTCGTACAGGTTCACGATGCCGCGAATCGTGCGCACCAGTTCCGGCACGCTGGCCTGGAACAGCTCGTCGCGAGGGTGCGTCTCGAGCACGTGCATCAGCGCCTTGCCGTCGTGGCTGACGGCCGAGACCCCGAAGCGATCGATCACGCGCTGCACCTTGTGTCGCAGCAGCGGGATCTCACGCGGGCTGGTGCTGTACGTGTTGGAAGTGAAGAGACCGATGAAGCGCTTTTCACCGATTACCCGGCCGCGCGAGTCGAATGACTTGATGCCGATGTAGTCGAGATACGTGGCGCGGTGCACCGTCGAGATAGAGTTCGCCTTGGTGACGATCAGCAAGGCCGGCTCACGCGCTTTGCGTTGCAGGTCGCCGCGAAGCTCCGTGGCCCTGGGTTCCGGACGACCGGCGCCGGTGCGCAGCAACCCGAGGCCGGATTTCGGTAACGGCACGAGGTTGTCATGCTTGTTGCCGCGCTCGAGCCGGTACTCGCGATACCCGAGGAACGTGAAGTGGTTGTCCGCAAGCCACTCGATGAATTCGCCGGCCTCGATCTCCTCGTTGCGGGGAATGCGAGGCACACCGGCAAGCACTTCCTTCCCAATCTGTCGTGCGCGGTCCCGCATCGTCGACCAGTCTGCGACGGCGAGCCGCACGTCCTCGAGCGTACTCAGGATCCGGACACGCAGCGCTTCGAGCCGTGCCGGGTCGCTCATCCGCGACACCGCGAGGTGCTGCCAGGACTCCAGCTTGCCGGCATCGCCAGCCGGCTCTTCGAGCCGCTTCAAGCGACCCCGCGCGTCCCGCGTCACGCGCAGGACCGGGTGAACCATCAACTGGACAGCGAGTCCCGCGTCGTTCAGCACCATCGCGAGCGAGTCGACCAGGAACGGCATGTCGTCGGCGACGACCTCCACGATCGTGTTCGGCGAGCGCCAGCCGTCGACGTCCTCGCGCGGATTGAACACACGCACGAGAGGAGCGCCGGCCCGTCGCACCAACCCGAATTCCAGGTGTCGCGCCGCGGCAGCGGCGAAGTGCGCCGGCTCGCGAAACTGCAGGTCTTCCTCGCCGACGCCGCGATAGTACTGTTGCACGAAGTCGGCCAGTGATACCGGCGAACTGGCCCCGGCGACCTTGCGCGAGCATTTCGCAATCGCGTCGATCAAATGCTGCCTTGCAGCCGGAATCGTTCCTGACATGGGAGTCTGTCCTTGGTTATTTGTTGCGCTTGCCGTTGTTCGCGCGTGCTTCGACCGCGGGAGCGCGCCGCGTACGCCGCGGCGGCTCAGGAGCCGCCCGCAGGTTGTGAGAGAGCGTTTCAGCCCGCTGTATCAGGACGCCGAGGACGCGCGACAGGACGGCACGATCCGTCGGCGCGATGGCGGCGAGCAGCGAGCGCTCGAACTCGAGCGCCAGCGGGGCCACATTTCTATAAACCGCCGCGCCGGTGGCCGAAACCTGCAGCACCGATCGACGTCTGTCATCCGTGGCGACGGCACGGCGCAACCGGCGCGCACGTAACAAACGGTTGACGGCGCGGCTGACCGCGACCGCATCCATGCGCGTCTTTTCGGCGACTTCGCGGGCCGAAAGCCCGGGATAGCGGCTCAGCACGGCGATGACACGCCATTCCGGGATCGTCAGGCCGAAACGCTCTTCATACGCTGCCGCGATCGCGTTGCTCGTGACATTGGCGAGCACGGACAGCCGATAAGGAAGGAAGGATTCCAGTTCGATCGTCGGCGAAGCCAAGCGCATCCCCCGTCCGTGCCGCCGGATGGTTGCGAGTGTAACGATTCGGGGGGTGACCGCGCCAGCGGCTAGGGCCGGTGGGGCCGTGCCAGGTACTCGTGCGTCTGCATCTCCGCAAGGCGGCTGCGGGTTCGCTCGAACTCGAAACGAAGCCGTTCCCCGGCGTACAACTCGGCGGGCGGCGCGGCGGCGGAGACTACCAGCTTGACGCCGCGGTCGTAGAACTCGTCCACCAGCGCGATGAAGCGTCGCGCCTGGTTGTCCAGGGTCGCATCGAAGCGCGGCACGCTGCGCACCACGACCGTATGGTAATCACGGGCGATCTCGATGTAGTCCGCCTGCGAGCGGGGACCGTCACAGATCGCGGCGAAATCAAACCAGATGACTTCGTCGGTTGCGGCGATGTAGGGAATGCTCGCGGTTCTCGACGGCGATGCTGCCCTTGACGATCTGCGTGTCGTCGGCCAGTTCGACATAGCGGGCCTGCAGGCGCTGCTCCGCGTCGCCGGCGTTCGAGTCGACATAGAGCGGGGCCTGCTCGAGTTGCCGCAGCCGGTAATCGGTACCGGCGTCGATGTTCAGCACTTCGGCATGCTGCTCGATCAACGCTATGGCCGGCAGGAAGCGCTGTCGCTGCAAGCCATCGCGATACAGTTCCCCCGGCGGCGCGTTGGACGTGTAGACGAGTGTCACGCCCTCGGTGAACAGCCCTTCGAACAAGCCCGCCAGCAGCATGGCATCGGCGATGTCCGTCACGAAGAGTTCGTCGAGGCACAGCACGCGCATCTCGCGCGCCATCGATCGTGCCACGAGCCCGAGTGGTTCGGCGGCGTCGCGCACGCTTCGCAACTGCGCGTGCACGTCTTTCATGAAGCGATGAAAATGCTCGCGACGCGCGGGCACGCCGGCATGCGCATGGAACAGGTCCATCAGGAATGTCTTGCCTCGGCCGACGCCGCCCCAGAGGTAGAGCCCGCGCACCGGCCGTGACGTGGTCCCGCGGAGTACGCGTGCTACGGCGCCCGCTAGTCCGTCGCGGCGCGATTGCTCACGGCGCAGGCGTACGGCGAGATCCTGCAGCTTCGCGACGGCCTGTCGTTGGGCAGGGTCCGGCTGATAACCGTGCCGCGCGAGCGCGGCATCGTATTCGCGCCGCAGGTCTGGACCGGAGTGCATCGGTCCGTTCAGTGCCGCAATTCTGGCCGGTCGACGAGTGGAGTCCAGACAGGTGAGTTCATGTACGCTGCAATCGCGGCTGCGCGTTACATCGCCGGATAGTTCGGACCCGAGCCGCCTTCGGGCGTCGTCCAGGTGATGATCTCGTACGGGTCCTTGATGTCGCATGCCTTGCAATGCACGCAGTTGGCGGCGTTGATCTGCAGGCGCCGGCCACCCGCGCCGTCGTCCACCATCTCGTAGACGTGCGCCGGGCAGAAATTCTGGCAGGGGTTGCCGAATTCGACGGCGCAGCGCGTTGCGCAAATCGAAGTGTCGAGCACCTTCAGGTGCACCGGCTGCGACTCATCGTGCGTGTTGCCCGCAAAGAACACGCCGCTCAGCCGATCGCGCGGCTTGAGCGCACGTTCGCCCCAACCCCGGTCGGGCGATGCGTACTGATCGAGCCGCTTCAGCGCCGAGTGGTCCGCGTGATTGCGCAGTGTCCACGGTGTATGACCGGCCGTGAGCGTCTCGAACGCCCCATTGGCAAGGCCGAGCCACATGCCCTTGTTGAAACCCGGACGTACGTTCCGGACCTTGTGGAGTTCGCGCGCACCGGGCGACGCGCGCCAGCGCTGGTCGAAGCCCGCCGTTGCGCCGCCCGCTTCGGTGAGGTGTTCCGCCGCGAGCACGCCGGAACGCACGGCCTGGTGCACGCCCTTGATCTTGGTCACGTTCAGCGTACCGCCGGCATCGCCGATCAGTAACGCACCCGGCATCTCGAACGCCGGCATCGACTGCCAGCCGCCTTCGATGATCGTGCGGGCGCCGTAGGTCAGCAGTTCGCCGCCCTCGAACAACGGCTTCACGCTCGGATGGTTCTTGAACTGCTGGAAAGCCTCGAACGGCTGGAAGCGCGGGTCGGCGTAATCGAGACCGACGACGAAGCCAACGTAGACTCGATTCTGGTCGAGGTGGTACAGGAAGCTGCCGCCGTAGGTCTTGCTGTCCATCGGATAGCCGACGGTGTGCTGGATCAAGGCCCGGCTCGACCCGGCCCTCCGGCAACTGCCACAGTTCCTTGAAGCCAAGACCATAAGTCTGCGGTGACTTGCCCGCATCGAGACGAAAGCGGGAAATCAACAGTTTGGAAATGCTGCCGCGGCAACCCTCGGCCAGGATCGTCGTCCTGGCGCGAATTTCAGGACCCGGTGCGAAGTTCTCGCCGGGCTGGCCGTCCTTGTCGAGGCCCATGTCCCCGATCTGCACACCGGTGACGGCGCCATCGTCGCCGAACAGCGGCTGTGCCGCGGCGAACCCGGCGAAGACATCGACACCGGCGGCTTCGGCTTTCGTCGCGAGCATCGCGGTGAGGTTGCCGAGCGACATGATGAAGTTGCCGTGATTGTTCATCTGCGGCGGGGTCGGCAGCTTGTAGCGCCGGCTTTTGGTCAGGAAGCCGAACTCATCACGGCCGGCGGGCACGCAGATGCCCTGGAAGCCGTCACGCCAGCCGGGGACGAGGGCATCGAGCGGGCCTGGTTCGACGACGGCACCCGACAAAGCGTGCGCACCGACCGTCGCTGCTTTCTCGAGCAGGCACACGTTCAGTTCGGGTTGCAGTTGTTTCAACCGGATCGCGCAGGAAAGCCCGGCCGGCCCTCCGCCGACGATCACGGCGTCGTACTCCATCACGTCCCGTTCGATAGCGCTCATGCCGTCCTCCGCCACCCTGACGACTGAAGATTCAGCCTGCGAAATCTAGCATTTTTTATCGCGGCGCCATGCGGATCGCGCCGTCGAGACGTACGGTCTCGCCGTTAAGCATGACGTTTTCGATGATCTGGCGCACGAAGAGCGCGAACTCCGGCGGTTGGCCGAGCCTTGGCGGGAAGGGTACCTGCTTGCCGAGCGAGACCTTCGCTTCGTCGGGCAGGCCGGCCAGCAACGGCGTTTCGAAGAGTCCGGGCGCGATCGTCATGACGCGGATACCGGAACTCGCAAGCTCGCGCGCCATCGGCAACGTCATCCCGACCACGCCGCCTTTGGACGCGGAGTATGCGACCTGGCCGATCTGGCCGTCGAATGCCGCGACCGAGGCGGTCATGATGATCACGCCGCGCTCGCCTTCGCCATTCGGTGTGTTCTGCTGCATCGCGGCCGCCGCCTGGGCCGCAACCAGCAAGGTGCCGACGAGATTGATTTCGACGACCTTGCGGAAGTAATCACCCGGCATCGGGCCCTCCTTGCCGACGAGCTTGCGCGGCGGGCCGATGCCGGCGCAGGTGACGGCCGCCGTGAGTCCACCCATTGCCGCAGTCGCCGCGGCGACCGCGGCAGTCACTGCCTGCTCGGACGTGACGTCGACGCGATGAAAGCTGGCAGCAATGCCAAGCTTCCTGACGACCTCGACACCGGTGACTTCGTTGACGTCGAATAACGCGACTTTGCCGCCCGCTGCGACCAGCATTTCGGCAACCGCGAGGCCGAGCCCCGAGGCGCCGCCGGTAATGATGGCGCGCGTGTTCTCAATCTGCATCTGGATCCCCTCGGAGCCGGGTGTGGGTCAGAGACGCAAGCCGCCGTCGACGTCGACGCTGCGGCCCGTGAAGAAATCATTCTCGGCGATGAAGACGGCGGTGTGCGCGATTTCGTCCGGCAGGCCCAGGCGTCGCAGCGGCACTGGCGCTGTCATCTTCGCCAGCATCTCCGGCGGCATATTCGCCAACAGATCGGTGCGAGTGAAGCCCGGGGCGATGGATGCGGCACGAATGCCGAAGCGGGCGAGTTCGCGCGCCCAGACGACGGCGAGCGCGGTCACGCCTGCCTTGGCTGCCGAATAGTTGCTCTGGCCCGCATTGCCAACCTTCGAGATGCTCGCGATGTTGATGATCGCACCGCCATTGGCAAGCTTGATCATGCGCTCGGCGCCTTCGCGACCGCACAGGAACACACCGGTCAGGTTCACGTCGATGACGGCCTGCCACTGCTCGAGGCCCATCTTGCCGACGACGTCGCCGTCCTTGACCTTCACCAGCAGCGAATCCTTGATGATGCCCGCATTGTTCACGACCACGTCGAGGCGGCCGTGTTCGCCGACCACTTCGTCGAACGCGCGAATGACCTGGTCTTCGCGGGCGACATTCAGCGCGTGTGTGCTGACAGTCGTGCCTCCCGCGACGAACTCGTCACGCGTGGCATCGAGGTCGGCCTGGTTCATGTCGAGCAGGGCCAGTCGGGCCCCCTTTTGCGCGAACGCAGTCGCAATCGCTTTGCCGATGCCCCGCGCGCCGCCGGTCACGAGGACCGTCTTGCCATTCAGTTGCATGTTGGAAACTGCCCACCTTGGTGTTGTTGTTAAGAATGCCCGGCCGCACGACGGCCGCCCCGCATGTCGCGGCGGGCCGAGTTGCGTCGTGCTGGCTGGATTGTCAGCCGGTGATTTCGATCGCGACCGCGCAGGCTTCGCCGCCGCCGATGCATTGCGAAGCGATGCCGCGTCGCAGCCCGCGCTTGCGCAGTGCATGCACCAGCGTCGTGATCAGGCGCGCGCCCGTCGCACCGATCGGATGACCGAGCGCGCATGCGCCGCCGTTGACGTTGACCTTGTCGTGCGGCAACCCGAGGTCGCGCATCGCCGCCATCGTTACGCAGGCGAACGCCTCGTTGATTTCGAAGAGATCCACGTCGCCGATTTTCCAGCCGGCACGGTCGAGCGCCTTCTGGATCGACGGAGCAGGGGCCGTCGTAAACCATTCCGGCGCCTGCGCGTGGCTGGCGTAAGCGACCAGGCGAGCGATAGGCTGCAGGCCGGCGGCCGCGGCAGCCGCCTCGCTGGCAAGCACGATGGCCGCGCCGCCATCCGAAATCGACGAGGACGAGGCGGCCGTCACGGTGCCGTCCTTGTTGAAGGCGGGTTTCATCGAGGGGATCTTGTCGATGTCGACAACAAAGGGGACTTCGTCCTGGGCAACCTGCTGTTCGCCCTTGCGTGTCTTCACGGTGACGGGCGTGACCTCCGCGAGAAAATCGCCTTCGCGCACGGCGCGCTGTGCCCGGCGCACGGACTCGGCCGCAAATGCGTCCTGGTCGGCGCGCGAGAAACCGTACTTCGCGGCGGTCGTGTCGGCGAAGCAACCCATCGCCTTGCCGTCCCAGGGACTCTGCAGTCCGTCGTAAAACATGTGATCGAACAGCTCGGCATGGCCCATGCGATAACCCGCGCGCGCCTTGAGCATCAGGTACGGCGCGTTCGACATCGACTCCAGGCCGCCGGCCAGGATGATCCCGGACGAGCCGGCGCGGATCTGGTCGGCCGCCAGCATCACGGCCTTCATGCCCGAGCCGCACATCTTGTTGACCGTGGTCGCAGGGGTGCTCAGCGCAATACCGGCAGCGACCGCCGCCTGGCGTGCCGGGGCCTGGCCGAGGCCGGCAGGCAGCACGCAGCCAAAGATCACTTCATCGACTGCATCGGGCCCAAGGCCGGCATCGGCGAGCGCTGCCCGGGCCGCCGCGGCACCCAACTGCGGTGCGGTCACGGAGCTCAACACGCCCTGGAAGGCGCCAATCGGTGTGCGTCGTGCGGCAGCGATGACGAGATGTTGTGCGGTCATTTGGGTATTCCTGGTTCGGAACGAGTCGCAGCTGCAAGCCAGGGTCGCGACGGACGCTGGGCTGCGGCGGACTCGGCACGCGATCTGGTCTCGCGTAGCCGGCGCAGTGTACGACGCCGTCTTTTTGCGGCGCAATAGAAGGATGTTCCAGAGCCCACACGGCCATCACCGTGGCTTGCGGCCGGATCGTGTGGTAGGCGCGCCGGTAGGGTTGGCGGTTGCGTCCCGTGGGATCAGGCCCTGTTCGAGCAGTTGCACAAAAGCGTCTGCGACCGCAGCCGCCGAATGCGATTGGCCGGGCCGATACCAATGCGCGATCCAGTTCAGTGCACCGGCCATCGCAAACGCGACCAGTTTCGGATCGTCGACCGCAATCGAGCCGTCGTCGCGTCCAAGCAGCAGCAACCGGCGAATTCCCTGGTCGATCTCGGATTTGAGCGCGCGGACCTTGGCGCCCAGTTCCGGGCCGAGGTCGTGGTCCTCGGCGCGAACCATGCACCAGCCGTAGTCCGATGCAATCGCCAGCGCATAGTCGCGCACGACCTCGCGCAGTTTTTCCCGGCCGTTCCCGTCCATGGCCTCGGCGCGGTGCAACGCCTCGCGGATTGGACCGAGGCCGGCCTGGAAGCATTCGAACAGCAATTGCTCCTTGTTCTGCACGTAGTAATAGACGGTCGGCTTGGTCACCCCGAGCGCGGCAGCTATGTCGTCGAGCGAGGTGTTGTGGTAGCCGCGCTCGTGGAAAGCCCGTGCCGCCGTTCCGATCACCGCGTCGCGCTTGACGCCGTGGTCCTGGCGGCGCCGTCGGCCGCCCCACACAGCGTTCGCTTCGCTCGAGGTATTGCGCGCACGGCGCGCCGGGTGTGAAGTCGAGTCGGGCATGGTCGGGTCGCGCCATTGACGGAGAGTAGGGCATTAATCATACTGCCCAGTAGAGTTCTACTCAACAGTAAAATACACGGGTCGCCGCGAGGCGTCCGACGAGGAGTCGCCGATGTCCGTCGAGTCAAACGTGCGCGCGAATGCCACCTCCGAAAATCTTGCGCCCGGACACGCCGACGGTACGCCGTTGCGTTTCGTCAGCGCCGCGTCGCTCTTCGACGGGCACGACGCTGCCATCAATATCATCCGCCGGTTGCTGCAGTCGCACGGCGCCGAAGTCGTGCATCTCGGGCACAACCGCAGCGTGGCGGACATCGTTCGTGCGGCCATCCAGGAAGACGCCGACGCCATCGCCTGCAGCACGTACCAGGGCGGGCACAATGAATACTTCCGCTACATGGTGGACATGCTGCGCGAGTACGGTGCCGATCACATCCGCATTATCGTCGGCGGTGGCGGGACGATCGCGCCGCACGAAGTCGCTGAACTGCACGAGTACGGCGTCGAGCGGATCTACACGCCGGAGGACGGGCGCAAGCTCGGCCTCAACGGCATGATCGACGACGTATTCGCGCGCGTGCGGAGAGCCCGCAAACCGGCGTTCGAGTTCGGTCCGGTCGGGCCGCGCGACCACAAGCAGATCGCACGCACGATTTCGGCACTGGAACAGGATGAGACCGACGCCGCGCTCAGCGACACACTGCAGCGCGCCGTGGCGCGCAGCACCCGCAAGCCACCCGTGATCGGCATCACCGGCACGGGCGGTGCCGGCAAATCCAGCCTGACGGACGAGTTGCTGATGCGCTTCGTGCGCCATTTCCCGGATCGCAACGTCGCGGTCGTGGCCATGGATCCGACGCGACGTCGCAGCGGCGGCGCCCTGCTCGGCGACCGCATCCGCATGAACTCGCTCGCCGCGGAGCAGGTATTCATGCGGTCGCTGGCGACGCGTCGCGCGCATCTCGCGACCAGCGCAGTGCTCGCCGACGTGCTGAACCTGCTCAAGTACGCGGGCTTCGACCTGATCGTGATCGAGACCGCGGGCATCGGCCAGAGCGACTCCGAGATCGTCGACCTGGTCGACGTGCCCATGTACGTCATGACCAGCGAATACGGCGCGGCGAGCCAGCTCGAGAAAATCGACATGCTCGATTTTGCCGACGTGATCGCGCTGAACAAGTTCGAAAAACGCGGCGCGGAAGACGCGCTGCGCGACGTCCGCAAGCAGTGGCGCCGCAACCGGGTTGCATTCACCGCGCCCGACGACCAGGTCCCGGTGTACCCGACGATCGCCAGCCGTTTCAACGACCCGGGCGTCAACAAGTTGTTCGCGGCGCTCTGCGCGCGTCTCGATTCCAGGAACGGCGAGGCGGGCACCTGGCACGTTGCGGATCCGGGCCCGACCGAACTCGTCGAGCGTCATGCCCTGGTGCCGGCGCGGCGTTCACGCTATCTCGCCGAGATCTCGGGCAACGGCCGTCGCGCGCGCGAAGATGCGCAGCATCGGGCGCTGGCTGCGAGCCGTGCCCAGAGTCTGCACGAGGCATTGCGGACGCTGGAGGACCCGCAGCTACCGGCTCCGCTCGAGCGCTATCCGGCGGCTACGCTCGCCGAGACGACCACCGACGCCGCCGTGATACGACTGCGCGGCGCGTACAACGATGCGCTCGATGCGGTCGGAATCGAAGGCGTTACCTTGCTGCGGCAGTGGCCGGCGCAGGCCAAGGCGGCAACCGATGAGCAGTACGTGTACACGGTGCGCGGCAAGGAGATTCGCGGCGACAACTACGTCGGCACGCTGAGTCACAACCAGGTACCAAAGCTGGCCGTTCCGCACTTCGCCGATTGGGGCGAGCAACTGACGTTCCTGCTCAAGGAGAACATGCCCGGGCAGTTTCCGTATACCGCAGGCGTCTATCCGTATCGCCGCGAAGAAGAGGATCCGACCCGCATGTTCGCCGGCGAAGGCGGACCCGAGCGCACCAATCGGCGCTTTCACTACGTCGCGGGTGGACACGGTGCGGCGCGTCTTTCGACCGCATTCGACTCGACCACGTTGTACGGTGAGGATCCGGATCCGCGACCGGACATCTACGGTCGCATCGGCAACTCCGGTGTCTCGATCGCGACGCTCGACGACATGAAGAAGCTCTATTCGGGCTTCGATCTGTGCGCACCGTCGACCTCGGTTTCGATGACGATCAACGGTCCGGCGCCGATGATTCTCGCGATGTTCATGAACACGGCCATCGACCAGCGTGTCGAGCGCCACCTGCATGCAACCGGGAAGTGGGCCGACGCCGAACGCAGGATCGCCGAGCTGCTGCAGGGCAAGGAACGCGCGGTGTACAAGGGCGAGCTGCCGCCGAACCACGACGGTTCGGGGCTTGCGTTGCTCGGCGTGACGGGCGACCAGCTGGTCGACCGCGCGACTTACGAGAAAATCCGCGCAGAAACCTTGTCGCTCGTACGCGGCACCGTGCAAGCCGACATCCTCAAGGAAGACCAGGCGCAGAACACCTGCATCTTCTCGACGGAGTTTGCGCTGCGCATGATGGGCGACGTGCAGCAGTTCTTCATCGACCAGAACGTGCGCAATTTTTACTCCGTATCGATCTCGGGTTATCACATCGCCGAAGCCGGTGCGAACCCGGTGTCGCAGCTCGCGTTCACGCTTGCCAACGGCTTCACGATCGCGGAGTACTACCTGGCGCGAGGCATGAAGATCGACGAGTTCGCGCCGAACCTGTCATTTTTCTTCTCCAACGGCATGGACCCGGAATACGCCGTGATCGGCCGTGTTGCGCGCCGGATCTGGGCGCGCGCGATGCGAGACCTGTACAAGGCAGGCCCGCGTTCCCAGATGTTGAAATATCACATCCAGACTTCGGGCCGCAGCCTGCACGCCCGGGAAATCCAGTTCAACGACATCCGCACGACTCTGCAGGCGCTGTACGCGCTGTTCGACAACTGCAACAGCCTGCATACGAACGCCTATGACGAGGCCATCACGACGCCGACCGAAGAATCGGTGCGGCGTGCGGTCGCGATCCAGCTGATCATCAGCAAGGAACTCGGGCTCAACAAGACGCAGAACCCATGGCAGGGATCATTTGCGATCGACCAGCTGACCGATCTCGTGGAGGAGGCGGTCTATCGCGAGTTTGACCGCATCTCGGAACGCGGCGGCGTGTTAGGTGCGATGGAGACGATGTACCAGCGCAGCAAGATCCAGGAGGAGAGCCTGCACTACGAAACGCTGAAGCATGACGGCAGGCTGCCGATCGTCGGGATCAACACCTTCCTCGCGGAGCAGGCGCAGTCCGAGATCCTGAATGCCGAGCTGATCCGGTCGACCGAGGAAGAAAAGGAGGACCAGGTGACGGCGGTGCGGGCGTTCCAGGCGCGCAACGCAGAGCGCCGGCCGGCCGCACTCGCGCAGTTGCAGCGGGCCGCGTCGACGGGCGGCAACGTCTTCGAGCAGCTCATGGAAACCGTCAAGGTCGCCTCGCTGGGCAGCGTCTCGCACGCGCTGTACCAGGTGGGCGGTCAGTACCGGCGCAGCATGTGAGGGTTGCGCAACGACCCGCGACGACGCGCGAGCGCCGCGGCGTCACGTGCCGAGGTAAGCGTCTCGCACGCGCGAATCGTCGAGCATGTCGCGGGCCGCGCCACTCAGGACGACGCGCCCGGCTTCGAGCACGAACGCCCGCGACGCGATGTGCAGCGCCATGTTCGCGTTCTGCTCCACCAGCAGGATCGTCGTCCCGGCTCGATTGATGTCTTCGATGATCGCAAAGATTTCCCGTACCAGGCGCGGTGACAGGCCCATCGATGGCTCATCGAGCAACAGCAGGCTGGCGCGGCTCATCAGCGCGCGACCCACGGCCAGCATCTGTTGCTCGCCACCCGACAGCGTTCCGCTCGTCTGGTCGATTCGCTCCCGCAGGCGCGGAAAAATTTCGAGCACGCGTGCCAGGTCCGTTGCAATGCCATCGCGGTCGCGTCGTTGCCAGGTCGAGAGGCGCAGATTTTCCCGGACCGTCAGGTTCCCGAAGATGCCACGGCCTTCGGGCACGTGCGCCATGCCGAAACCGACGATGCGGTGTGCCGGCACGCCTTGCAGATTCCGGCCCGCGAAGTTGACTGTGCCGCCGTACGGAACGAGGCCCGAGATCGCGCGAAGAATGGACGTCTTGCCCGCGCCGTTGGCACCAATCAAGGTCACGAGCTCTCCGCGGGCCACGGAGAAGCTCACGCCGTGCACGGCCTGGATACCGTCATAGTGCACGCGCAGGTCGCGAACCTCGAGGTGTAACTCCGCGCGGGCGCCTGCCGGCAGATCCGCTTCGATGCTGCTCACCGCGCCACCTTTTCGCCGAGGTAGGCTTCCAGCACGAGGGGGTCGTTGCGCACGGCCTCGGGCAACCCCTGCGCCAGCGTCTTGCCGAAGTCCAGCACCTGGATGCGCTCGCAGATACCCATCACGAGTTTCATCTGGTGCTCGATCAGCAGGATCGTCAGCTTGAACTCGCGGCGGATCCACTGGATGAACGACATCAGCTGGTCGATCTCCGCGGGGTTCATGCCCGCGGCCGGCTCGTCGAGCAACAGCAATTCGGGCCCGGTGGCCAGCGCGCGCGCTATCTCGAGCCTGCGCTGGTAACCGTACGGCAGGCTGCTGGCTCTTTCGCCGGCCAGGTGTTCGAGCTTGAAGATGGCCAGCAGCTCCCGCGAATGACCGATGATGCGTTGCTCCTCCTTGCGGAAGCGCCCCATGTGGAACAAGGCCTCCAGTGCGGAGTAGCGCGACTGCGAGAAATGCGCGATGCGCACGTTGTCGAGCACGGACAGGTCGCGGAACAAGCGGATGTTCTGGAACGTGCGCGCGATGCGCAGCGCGGTGATCTCGTGAGGCGTGCGGCCGACGAGTTCGTGGTCGCGCAACCGGATACTGCCCGCACTCGCCCGATACACTCCGGTGATCAAGTTGAACACCGTGGTCTTGCCGGCACCATTCGGCCCGATCAAACCCATCAGCTCACCTTCGTGCAACTCGAGGTTGAACTGGTCGATGGCGCGCAGGCCGCCGAAATTGTGCCTCACGTCAGTGGCCGTCAGCAGCGCCATGCAGGCCTCCGGCTTCAGGGTTCGGTTGGTGAGCCACTTTGTCGCGGCGCGGAACGAAAGCGCGGAACTCACGCTTGCCCATGATTCCACGCGGCCAATAGAGCATCACCAGCACCAGCAGCAGCGGCATGATGATCATGCGCAGCATGCCGAGGTGACGGATCACGTATTTGTCGAGCGGGTCGAAAAGCCCCGCGGGCAGCCACGACAGCAGCGCCGCCATGGTCGAGGGCCGCAGCACCTCGAGCAGCAGTGTGTACACGGTGGCGCCGAGGATGGAGCCCGCGAGCGATGCGATGCCGCCGAGGTAGACCATGATCAGCACTTCGGTGGTCTTCACGATGTCGAACACGCGTGGGCTTATGAACTGCAGCAGGTGCGCGAACAAGGCGCCAGCGATTCCAGCGCAGAAGGCCGCGAGCATGAAGGCCAGGATTTTCACCCGGCGCGTATCCACGCTCATCAGGTCGCTGGCGATCTCGTCGTCACGTATCGCAAGCACGCCCCGTCCGTAGCTCGAGTAGACGAAATTACGGATCAGCCACACGAGGGCTACCGTCCACGCGAAAACTGCCGGCACGGAGGTCAGCCGCGGGATGCCCGGCATGCCGCGCGGCCCGCCGATGGCGTCGATGTTTTCGAGCGCCGATTTCACGATCATCAGGAAGGCGAGGGTGATGATCGCCAGGTAATCGCCCCGCACCTTGAATGACGGAATGGCGACCAGCAGTCCCATCAATGACGTGACGCCACCGGCGGCCAGGACGGCGACCGGAAACAGCGCAACCTGCATGTCCGGCGGCAACACGTGCATCGTCAGCAACGCAGAAGTGTAGGCGCCGACGGCCATGAACCCAGCGTGTGCCAGCGAAAACTCGCCCATGTATCCATTCACGAGATTGAGACTCGTGGCCAGGATGATGTTGATGCCGATGTACATCATCAATAACTGGACGTAATTGTTGAACAGGTGAAACTGTGGAATCGCGCAGGCAAGCGCGAGACCGACGCCGAGCAGCAACGGCATGAGCCAAGGCTGGTCCGCCAGTTGCCGCCAGTGGTCCTGCAGCACGCGGATCAAATCTTCTGCACCCTGGGCTGACCAAGAATGCCGTGCGGGCGCAGGATGATCAGCGCCAGCAGCAGGCTGAAGACCACCAGGTCACGATACGTCGACGGCAGCAACGCCACGACCATGATCTCGACGCCGCCGAGAATGAAGGCCCCGATCATGGCGCCGCGAACGTTGCCGATGCCGCCAACGACCGCGGCAATGAAGGCCTTCCAGCCGACCAGGATTCCCATGTAGGGATCGATGACGGGGTAGGCGAGGCCATACATCGTGCCCGCGGCGCCCGCGAGCCCCGCACCGATCGCGAACGTGATCGAGATGATCAGGTTCACCGGGATGCCCATCAGCGGCACGTAAGTCTTGTCCCAGGAAATCGCGCGCATCGCCATGCCCACCGAAGTGCGATGCACGACGTGGTCGAGCACGAGCATCAGGAACACCGACAGCCCGATGATGATTAACTGCAGCGAGGAGATCGAGAGGCCCCCCAGGTGCCACGTCACGTTGTCGAGCAGTCTCGGCACGTTCTGCGGATACGGGTAAAACGCGAGCATCAGGTTCTCGAGGAAAAGGCCGACACCGAGCGCGGTGATGATCGCGGACACCCGCGGCGCGTTACGCAGGGGCTTGTACGCCAGCCGTTCGATCGCGACGCCCAGCACGGCGGCGCCGACCATCGAGAGCAGCAACGTCGGCACAAACGGCAGGCCCAGTGCCGAGCCTGCCAGGAAGCACAGGAATGCACCCACCATGAACACGTCGCCATGGGCGAAGTTGATCATCGAGAGGGTGCCGTAGACCATGCTGTAGCCCAGCGCGATCAGGGCGTAGATGCTGCCGAGCTGCAGCGCGTTGAGCGCTTGCTGCAGCCAGTAGACGGCTTCGGGGCTCAAGCTTGGCAGGCTGTCAGGGCGCCGCGTTCATCACCCAGGTGAAGCGATCGCCTTTCACCTGCATGATCACGGCACTCTTGATCGGGTCGCCGGAGCCGGGCGTAAAACGAATGTCGCCGGTGACGCCCGTGTAGCCGGACACGGCGCCCATCGCGTCACGCACCGCCTGGCGCTCGGGTGCGGCCGCCTTGCGCAGCGCCTCGAACAGCAGACCGAAAGAGTCGTAGGTGAGCGCAGCCACGTCGTCGGGAACATTGCCGTATTTCTGCTGATACGCGGCAATGAATTTCTTCGCGGCCGGCGTGGCAATGTCGGACGCGTAGTGGTTGGCGAAATAGGCGCCTTCGACGGCGCCTTCGGAGAGCTTGATCAGCTCCGGACTGCTCCACGCATCGGAGCCCACCAGCGGCTGGGTGATGCCCTGGCGGCGCGCCTGCTGCGAGATCAGCCCGACGTCGTTGTAATAGGCGGGAAGGAAGACGACGTCCGGATTGGCGCTCTTGATCTTGGTCAACTGCGCCGAGAAATCACGGTCGCCCGTCGTGTAGGTTTCGAACGCGACGATCGCGCCACCGAGCTCGGTAAACTTCTGCTTGAAGAGTTCGGCCTGACTCTTGGGCGCTTCAGAGGCCACGTCATACAGCACGGCGGCCTTTTTTGCGCCCAGCTTGTCGGTGATGAAGCGTGCCAGGACCAGGCCCTGGAAGGGATCGGTGAAGCACGCACGAAACACGTATTTCTTGGGCTGACCGGTCCGGGTATCCAGCGTGGTCTTCGGATTGCTCGACCACGGCGTGATCAGCATCGTCTTGCTGGCCTCGGCAATTTCGGCTGCGGGAATCGCCCCCATGCTGGCGTTGGGACCGACGATGGCGATCACCTCGTCCTGCGTGATCAGCTTGTTCGCAACCGCCGCCGACTGGTCGGGTTTCGCGGCATTGTCTTCGACGACGAGGCTCACCTTATAAGTCTTGCCGGCCACGGTGATACCACCCTGGTCGTTCAATTCGTTGACCGCGAGTTCTGCCGCGTTCCGTGACGAGGCGCCCACCGCCGGCATGTCGCCCGTCATTTCGACGATCGCACCGACGCGAATCGTGTCGGCGCCCTGGCGACGATCGCCGCACCCATGCAATGCAAGGATCACGGCCAGCGCCGGCATCAACAGCAGGAGGGATTTTCTTTTCATAGCTCCGTTGCCAAAAAAACGAGGGCGTGGTGATCTACACACGCGTTCCGCGCAGATTCCGGCAAGCACGTGCAAGCCGGCGCCGCGCATTATGTCCTAGTCGCTGGTGAATCAGTCAGGGGAATCAGTCACACCGGTTCCGCTGCGACAGTCCGGACGCTCGCCAGGTCCGGCTCGTGCAGTCGTTCGAGAATCGCGCGACGTGTCGCCTCCCGCAATCCCTCGACCGACGAGGCATGCTCGGCAAGCCTCAACGGAGGCAGAATTTCAATGTCGATGCGGCCGGGCCGCGGCAGCAGCGCGCCATTCGGCAGTGCGTGCCGTGCACCGTGGATCACTGCCGGCACCAGCGGGACATTGCCACGTGCGGCCGTCACGAACGCGCCGACGTGAAAACGCTTGAGCCCCGCCTGGCTGTCGAAGGTGCCTTCGGGAAAGAACACCAGCGAGTGTCCTGCCGCGGCGTGTTTCATGACGCGCCGCGCATCGCGCTGGCGTCCGCCGTGCGACGACCGGTCGACGAACTGCGAGCCGATACGACGCAGCAGGAAACCGACCACGGGTGTCGAGGCGGCTTCGCGCTTGATCACGAAACTGAATCGAGGCGGCAGCGCGGCTTTCATCAGTACGCCGTCCAGGTAACTCGCGTGGTTGGCGACCAGCACGCACGAGTCGCCGGGCAACTGTTCCAGTCCCGATACGTGCGGCAGCAAGCCGGTCGTGCGCAACCAGAGCCGCGCAACGCCGCGGGTGATCACGCGACGCCAGGTCAGGAAAGGTACGACGAGCGCAAGCACGCCGGCCACCAGAAGCAGAGCCACCAGCAGGCAAAGCGCATAGATCCCGAAAATGACGTGTAAGACGCGGCTAGCCACGCCGCCGGCAGATTCAGCCCGAGTCGCGTCGGCGCTGCGGGGCGCTACGTCTGGCCGGTCGGGTGATGGTGGCATCGGTGCTGTCGTATTTGCGAACCGGGCAGCCGAGCGAACGGAGGGGTTGTGCAAAAATACAATGCGCTGAACCCGACTGGTGATGCAGTTTGCCTGCGGCCACACAATCTGTGAATCAGTTCCGGTTATGTTAACGGTGCCCGGGATTTGTGAGCAGTGTCACGACGAGGCCAAGCGAGCCGCTCGCATACTGCACCCATCGAACCCGCGAGGTGCCATGAGCACAGCAGTAAAAACGACTCTCCTCCCACGTTCGCCCCCGGCGACGGTTGGCGGAGCGTCCGCAGGTCCAGGACCCATCGACCGGTTCCTCGATGCGGTCTGGATGGAGCGCGGCTTGTCGCCCAATACACTTGCTGCCTATCGCGCGGATCTGACAGCTCTCGATCGCTGGCTCGAACAGCACGACGTCGACCTCAGCGTCGCCCAGCGTAGCGACATCCTTTCGTTCATGGCGTCCCGCGTAGAGGCGGGTGCCAGGCCCCGCTCGACCGCGCGCCAGCTCTCGAGCTTTCGCCGGTTTTTTCGCCACCTGGTGCGCGAAGGCTTCCTGCGTGAGGATCCTACCGCGCAGATCGCCATGCCCAAGGTCGGCCGCAGCCTGCCGAGATCGCTCATGGAGGAGGAAGTCGAGGCCCTGTTGGCCGCTCCCACCGTGAGCGATCCGCTTGGGCACCGTGACCGCACCATGCTGGAAGTGCTGTACGCGACCGGGCTTCGCGTCTCCGAACTCGTGAACATGAAACTCGCCCAGGTGAACCTGAACCAGGGCGTGTTGCGCATCGTCGGCAAAGGCGACCGCGAACGGCTGATTCCGCTCGGCGAGGAAGCCGTGCAGTGGGTGCAGCAGTTCCTGCAGGGACCGCGCGTCGAGATCCTGCTCGAGCGCCAGACCGATTATCTTTTCCCGACGCGCCGCGGCGATCGCATGACGCGCCAGGCGTTCTGGCACATCATCAAGCGCTATGCGCGCAAGGCCGGTATCGCCAAGGAACTCTCGCCGCATACCCTGCGGCACGCGTTTGCGACACACCTGCTCAATCATGGGGCCGATCTGCGGGTGGTACAGATGCTGCTCGGCCACAGCGACCTCTCGACGACGCAGATCTACACGCACGTGGCCCGCGAACGCCTGAAAGACCTGCACTCGCAACACCATCCGCGCGGTTGAAGCGCGGATCGCCGCTCCGGTGTCATCCGGCGCATTGATGCCAGCCGAGCCTCGGCACCGCAGTTCGGTGCAGGCATTTGCCGCGCCGGCCTTTCGCATCTCGACAGAAACCCTCTGCTAGACTGCGCGCCGCAGGCAGCGCCCGCCACGTCGACGGTTTGAACCCGCGCGCACGACTGCTGTCTCAAGGCCTAGTCATACGGATAACACGACGCATGCGCCGTTTCATTGCACTGCTGGCATTAGCATTCGCAGCCACCATCAACTTCGGCACGGTCCAGGCGGCGGAAGGCAAGCCGGCCGCAAAAAAGACAACCGCGGCGGTTCCGGCAGCAGTCGCGACCACTCCAATTCCGGCCGACGTGCGCGCCCGCGTAGTGGCGAAGCTGAACGGCGCAACGCCGGACGATGTCGCCTATTCGCCGGTGCCCGGCCTGTATGAAGTGACCATGGGCGGCCTCATTGCTTATGTGAGCTCCGACGGCAAGTACCTGATCAGCGGCAACGTCTACGACCTCGAATCCCAGGAAAACCTGACGGCATCACGCCGCAACACGGCTCGCGCCAAGGCCCTGGCCGGCGTTTCCGAAAGCGACATGATCGTTTACGGACCGCCGACCTCCAAGATGACGGTCACGGTCTTCACGGATGTCGATTGCGGATTTTGTCGCAAATTCCACAGCCAGATTGCCGATCTGAACAAGGCGGGCGTCCGCGTCCGGTACCTGATGTTCCCGCGGACCGGACCGGGCACGGAATCCTGGAAGAAGGCCGAGCAGGTCTGGTGCGCCAACGACCGGCGCGATGCGCTGACGCGCGCCAAGCGTGGCGAGACGATCAAGAGCAAACCTTGTGGCGATGCCGCGGTCAAGGCGCAGTATGAAATGGGAGCGGACCTGGGCGTCGAAGGCACACCGGCCATCTTCACGCAGAATGGCGACTACATCGGCGGTTACCTGACCACGCAGGAACTCGTGCAGTCAGTGCAGGATTCCCAGAAGGTCGCGGCGACCGCAGCACGCTAAGACACGGGGCGGCCATCGCCGATCAATACGAAAACGCCGCCTCCGGGCGGCGTTTTTGCATGCGTGAGCAAACACTCAGCGTTCGAGCAGCGGCAGCTTGTCGGGGCGCCCGTCCCAGTCCTTGGCGTCCTCGGGTGCCGGTTTTTTCTCGGTGATCACGGGCCAGCCTTTGGTCAGCTCCGCGTTCAGCGCCTTGAACGATTCCTGGCCGTCCGGCAATTCTTCTTCCGAGAAGATCGCCTCGGCCGGGCACTCCGGCTCGCAGAGCGTGCAGTCGATGCACTCGTCCGGATCGATGACCAGCATGTTGGGGCCTTCGTGGAAGCAGTCCACGGGACAGACCTCGACACAGTCCATGTACTTGCACTTGATGCAGTTTTCCGTGACGACGAAGGTCATCGCGCTTCTCCGGACGAGGTTTCAGGGTCGCACGCGACGTTCGGGTCGGTACATCGGCGCAGCAGCGGCGCGTATTCTGCCAAACGGTTTATGCGGTGCAATGCAGATCCTACCTGACCGGCGCTTTGCGTAAGTCGATTGCGGTGAAATGGTGGTCCTCGACGCCGCGGCGACGGTCGTCGAAATACTTGCGCAGCGCAAAGTCGACGCTGCGAAATGCGATGTCCTGCCATGGGACTTCCGATTCGGACACCAGCATGACCTCGAGGCTTTCGGCCCCGACGCCGAAACGAGGCTCCGGCAGGCGCGCGCGAAACGTCACGTGCACCTGGTTCGCGTGCAGCACGTGCACCACGGCGAGCAGGGACCCGATTTCCACGTCGGCCAGCGCTTCTTCCATCGACTCGCGCCGGGCCCCTTCCTGCGTCGTCTCGTCGTTTTCCATGAAGCCCGCCGGAATCGTCCAGTAACCGTGGCGGGGCTCGATGGCGCGGCGACACAACAGGATGCGACCGTCGTATTCCGGCACGCAGCCGACGATGAGCTTGGGATTCTCGTAATGGACGATGCCGCAAGCCCCGCAGACGTAACGTGGCAGATGGTCGCCGTCGAGGGAGCGCAGCACGACGGATTGCCCGCAATGGGAACAGAATTTCAAGGGCGCGAAGCCTCGGCGGTGCGGGGGACGACCTGCAGGGTCCGTCCCGACGCTGGCCACTGCAACAGATTGGTGCCCCCGGTCCGAATCGAACGGACACGACCTCGCGATCGGCAGATTTTGAGTCTGCTGCGTCTACCAGTTCCGCCACGGGGGCACGGGTAATACGGGGCGCGAAGCTTACATGATGCCCGGCCCGGTGGCATAACAACCTGCTAATCAATAGGTTACAACTGCATTCTTACAGGTTGCGCTGGATCCATCCAGGTCCGGTTTGCGGCGGGATGGCCGTGGAACTCAGTAGACTGCCTCAGGTCTCAACGGTCGCGTCGCCCCTGGCGTCGCCCAACGCCCAAGGAGAGCGACCCGATCATGCGACGAACTTTGTGGGCCTGGTCCCTGCTTGGCTTGGCGGCGGTCATGAATGTAGCGCCCGCGCAGGCTGCTGTCCGAAGTCTCGCCAGCGAGCTGGTCGCTGCGGCACCCGCCGCCAACCCCCAGGTGCTCGAGCTCGCCGCGCGCGCGGCCGAATGCGCCCGGCGCAGTAAACGGCTCGACGCCGTACGTCATCTCGCGGTCATCGACTATTCGTTACCTTCGACGCAACGTCGACTCTGGGTGTTCGATGTCGAGCACGGCCGCCTGTTGTTCGAAGAACTCGTCGCGCATGGACGCAACACCGGGGATACGGCCGCCGAGCACTTCTCCAATGTAGAAGGCAGCAAGATGTCGAGTGTCGGCCTCTTCCAGACGGCCGATACCTACTACGGCAGCAATGGGTATTCGTTGCGGCTGCGCGGGCTCGACCCCGGCTTCAACGACAACGCGTTGTCGCGGGCGATCGTCATGCATGGGGCGCCTTACGTCAGCCAGGCCATCGCCGACCGGCTCGGGCGGTTGGGGCGCAGCTGGGGCTGTCCTGCGGTCCGGCAGGAAGTGGCGCGCACCGTCATCGACACACTGAAGGGCGGGGCACTGCTGTTCGCGTATTACCCGGACCGCAAATGGCTGGCCGAATCGCCGTATTTCCAGTGCGACGCCGCGCCGGCCAAGCGAGTCCTGGCGCAATCTCGATCTGCCACGTCCCCGGCGGGTTGATCTGCTAGCAGTCCCGATCAACGCGGCGATCCGTTGCGACCTTATGCCGTGGTCGTGCATCTAAGAAACTGAATGACCGCTTTTCACGACATTCCGGCCGCCACGGTTTCGCTCGCCCAGGCGGGCGACACGGTTGCGCTGGCGCGCGTGTACGAGGTCTACGAGCGGGCCGTGTTCGCGCTGGCGTGCCGGCTCGTACCGCAACGCGCTGTTGCCGAGGAGCTTGCACACGACGTGTTCGTGGACGTGCTGACGCGTCTCCGCCAGTACGACGGCCGCGGGTCGTTTGCGGGCTGGGTGCGCAGCATCACGGTGTCGCGGTGCCTGATGCATCTGCGCTCTCCCTGGCAGAGAGGCCGACGCTGGCTGGACAGGCTGACCGACGAGTCAGGCGATGGCGCACAGAGAATCGTCAACGAACTGGCGGCCCCGGGCAGCGACCGCGGCGATCAGATCGACCTGGAACGTGCCCTGGCCCAGCTTGGCGATACCGCACGAGCCGTCGTGTGGCTGCACGACGTCGAGGGCTACACGCACGCCGAAATCGGTGCGCTCTTCGACGCGACACCGAGCTTTTCCAAATCCCAGCTGGCGCGCGCGCACGAGCGGTTGCGCGGCTTGCTGGAACCCGCGGGAGTCGAGGCGTCATGCATGCCCGTATCGAACAACTGCTGAGCCTGCGCGACGACGAGCCGGTGGATGTCGCCGTGCGCCAACACGTCGCCGCGTGTGCGCAGTGCACCAAATCGCTGGCCGCGCTGGGTTCAATGCGCGAACGGCTCCAGGCACTGCGCGAGCCATCTCGAGTTTGCGGCGACATTGCCGCCATCCACGCGAGCATTGCGCGCCGCGAGGCTGCGAATCGCTCACAACGCACTTTGACACGCGGCTCGTTGGCCGCGTCCATCGCAATCATTGCGATCGCCACGGCCTGGCGTCTGTACGAACCGGCCGCGCCGGTGGCGGCCCTCACGTTGCCGGCGCCGCACGCTGCACAGCTGGCCCTCGCCGCGGACCGGCTCGAGCAGTTGCGCTCGCAATCGGAGGCGCTCGAAGATTTGCTGGCCGAGCTTCCGCATCAATCCTTCATCGAGCGCGAAGGCACGGCGCTGCCGATCGACACGATCGAGGCGCAGGTGCAGTGGCTCGATCACCAGATCCTGCTGAGTGGCGATGACGTGCGACCCGACGCGGCCGAGCGGTTGTGGCGCGAGCGCGTCGAGGCCATGAATTCCCTGGTGCGCCTGCGCTATGCCGATGCGCAGCGTGTCGCAATGTAACGAGAGGTTTCAAGAAGCATGCCTGCCAAGACTCGATCCATGCATCACTCGACCAGGCGCAGCACGCCGCTGGCGGCGCTGGCATTGCTGCCGCTGCTGATCGCCGCGCCTGGGTCCGTGCTTGCCGCATCGGCGACGCCGGCGCCTGCAGTGGACGCCAAAGATCGCGCCGCGCTCGAAAAGCAGCTGGATGCGGCCCGCGCGCGTCTCGACGATGCCGCTCGCGACGTTGCCGACTTGACGCGCCAGCTGCACGGTGACGAGGAGAGCGACATCGTAAAGTTTTTCCACGGCGGTCCACGTGGCGCAATGATCGGCGTGAACATTGGCGGCGAGCAGACGCGGGACGATGGGGTCGAACTCATGGGCGTCAGCCCGTCGGGCCCTGCGCAGCTGGCGGGCTTGCAAAAAGGCGACGTGCTGGTGGCCGTCGATGGCACGCCGCTGCGCCGAAGCGGCGATACGCCCCCGAGCCGGCAACTGGTGGACTACCTGCGCAAGGCCAAGCCGGGCCAGGTCGTAAAGCTCGACTACCTGCGTGCTGGCAAGCGGCAGACTGCGTCCGTGACCACCGGTGCGGCGGAGCCGCCAATGGCGCGCCTGATTCGCGAGCACTTGCCCGTCGGCGTAGTGCCGCCTGACTTCGAGGATTTCCTCGGGCAACGGCGAGCGTTCGGATCCCTCGAGCTCGTTCCGGTGACCCCCAAGCTCGGCCAGTACTTCGGAACCGACAAGGGATTGCTGGTCGTGCGCGCGCCGGCCACGCCGGGAATGCGGCTCGACGAAGGCGACGTGATCCTTTCGATTGACGGCCGGACACCCGAGAATCCGCGTCACGCCTTCCGCATCCTGGGTTCGTATGAGCCCAATGAGAAGGTAAAGGTCGACGTATTGCGCCAGCGCAAGCGCACGACGCTCGAAGTGCAGGTGCCGGCATCGTCCATGGAGGGCGGCAGACTCGTTCCGCCCGGCGTGCCGCTGACGCCCGTCCCGCCGGTGCCACCGAAGGCCATGCAGGCGCCGGCAGCGCCCGACTTGACGACCTCCTGACACGGTCGATTGCCTCCGGAGGGTCCGTCGCCGCCGGGCCCTCTGCTAGCATGCGCGCCCCATGCGGCGCAGCGACTTCCATTACGACCTACCCGACGCGCTGATTGCCCGCTATCCGCCCGCGCAGCGCAGTGGCGGTCGACTTCTTCACCTCGACGGTCGCTCGGGCGAATTCCAGGACCGCAACGTGGTCGACCTGCCGGGCCTGCTTCGGCCTGGCGATCTGCTCGTCTTCAACGACACTCGCGTCGTGCCGGCTCGCCTGTTCGGCGCCAAGGAGACCGGCGGCCGCGTCGAGATCCTGCTGGAGCGCCTGCTGGGCGGGTCGCGCGCGCTCGTGCAACTGCGTTCGAGCAAACCCGCGCGTGCCGGCACCAAGGTGCGCCTGCCCGATGGCGACACCGCGACCGTCGTTGGCCGTGACGGTGGCTTCTGGCTCGTTGAATTCAGTGCGCCCGCGCACGGGGTATTCGAACGGCACGGTGAAATGCCGTTGCCGCCTTACCTCGGGCGTCGGCCCGACCCGGCCGACCGCGAGCGCTACCAGACCGTCTATGCCCGCGAGCCAGGCGCGGTCGCGGCGCCCACGGCGGGCCTGCATTTCGACGCGTCGATGCTTGCCGCCTGCCGCGACGCCGGCGTCGAATTCGCTTATGTGACGTTGCACGTGGGCGCCGGCACGTTCGAGTCGGTGCGCGTGGACGACCTCGCGGAACATGAGATGCATGCGGAAGTGCTGCAGGTGCCCGCGGCCACCGTTGCCGCCGTGGCGGCAACACGGGCGCGCGCCGGCCGTGTCGTGGCGGTCGGTACCACGTCAGTGCGGGCGTTGGAATCGGCAGCGCGGAGTGGCCAGCTCGAGGCAACCGACGGCGAGACCCGGCTTTTCCTGGTGCCGGGCTCGCGCTTTCGCGTGGTCGACGCATTGATCACCAATTTCCACCTGCCGGAATCCACGCTGCTGATGCTGGTGTGCGCATTTGCGGGTCACGAGAACGTGCTGCGCGCCTATCGGCACGCCGTCGCAGCGACGTACCGGTTTTTCAGTTATGGCGATGCGATGTTCATCGAGCCCGCGCCGGCGGCGCTCGAGCGCACAAGCAAAGGCGACGCATGAAGTTCGATCTGCTCCTGAGCGAAGGCACGGCACGGCGCGGACGCCTGCACCTGCGGCACGGCGTCGTCGAGACACCGGTCTTCATGCCCGTCGGTACGTACGGTACGGTCAAGGCGATGACGCCCGAGGAACTGACCGGCCTCGGCGCACAGATCGTGCTCGGCAATACCTTCCACCTGCTGCTCCGGCCCGGCACCGACGTCATTCGCGCGCACGGCGGCTTGCACGAATTCATGCACTGGCAGGCGCCGATCCTCACGGACTCGGGCGGATTCCAGGTCTTCAGCCTCGCGGAGCTGCGCAAGCTGACCGAGGAGGGCGTCCGGTTCCGCTCGCCCGTCAACGGCGATGCGGTGTTTCTCAGTCCCGAGATTTCGATGGAAGTGCAAAGCGCACTGAACTCCGACATCGTCATGGCCTTCGACGAGTGCCCGCCGTATCCCGCGACGGAGACGCAGGCGCGCCAATCGATGGAGCTGTCGATGCGCTGGGCCAGGCGCAGCCGCGACGCGTTTGCGCGTCTTGGCAACCCGAATGCCCTGTTCGGCATTGTGCAGGGTGGTACGCATCTCGGCCTGCGCCAGGAATCGCTTGACCAGCTCACGGCCATCGGCTTCGACGGTTACGCAATCGGTGGCCTGGCGGTCGGCGAGCCGGCGTCCGAACGCAATCACGTGCTGGAGGCGCTGGCCCCGAGCATGCCGAACGACCGGCCGCGCTACCTGATGGGCGTCGGCACACCGAGCGACCTGGTCGAGGCCGTCGCGCGTGGCGTCGACATGTTCGACTGTGTAATGCCGACCCGGCATGCCCGGAACGGGCACCTGTTCACGACGCAGGGCGTGGTCAAGATCCGTAATGCCATTCACCAGATCGATACGGGTCCCCTGGACCCCAGTTGCGCCTGCTATACGTGCCGCCACTATTCGCGGGCCTACCTGCGGCACCTGGATCGCTGCAACGAGATCCTCGGCTCGAGACTCAACTCGATCCACAACCTGCACTATTACCTGAGCCTGATGGCCCGGATTCGCGAGGCGCTGGACTGCGGCCGATTTGGTTCATTTCGCCGCAGGGTTTCTCAGCAGCCCCGAGGGCCGCATCGCCGCAGCCGACAGCACACCCGACGCTCGGGTATAATCCCGGGCCTTTTGCGGTGCTCCCTTCCGGGGGCGACAGGAGTTCCCACTGATGGAATGGTTGATTGCGAGCGCGCATGCGCAAGCCGCGGGCGGAGCGCAGCCGAATGCGCTGCTGCAGATGTTGCCGTTGCTGCTGATCTTCGTCGTCTTTTATTTCCTGCTGATCCGTCCGCAGGCCAAGCGCGCGAAAGAACACAAGGCAATGGTGGCCGCGCTCGGCGTGGGTGACGAAGTCGTCATCGCCGGCGGCATACTCGGCCGCGTCATGGAGGTCGGCGACCAGTTCCTCACCGTGGAAATTTCCAATGGCGTGCAGGTCAAAGTGCAACGTCACACCGTCGCCAGCGTGCTGCCGAAGGGCACCCTGAAGAGCGCCTGAGTCAAGCGGAGCCCGTTTCATGCATACCTATCCGGCCTGGAAGATCTGGCTGGTCTCCATTGTGTTGCTCGTCGCGCTGCTGCTTGCGCTTCCGAACGTGTTCGGCGAGGGGCCCGCGCTGCAGCTGTCGCGCAATGACCGGACCGCCGTCACGGAGATGAACCGTGACCAGGTCGTCGCACAACTGAAGACGCAGAACATCGATATCGATGCGGCCTACCTCGAAGGCGACCGGCTCGTGCTGCGCTTCGAAAACCAGGCCGCGCAACTGAAGGCTCGAGATGTCGTGAACTCAGGCCGCGCACGCGAATATCTCGTCGCGCTTTCCCAGGTCCCACGCACGCCGGGCTGGATGCGTGCCCTGGGCCTGAAACCGATGAGCCTGGGCCTCGACCTGCGCGGCGGCGTTTATTTCCTGTACGAAGTGGACGTGAAAGGCGCAGTCACGCAACTGCTCTCCGGCATGGAACGCGATTACCGCCTGCTGCTGCGTAACGAGCGCATTCCGTTCACGGGCATTTCGAGCAATAACACCGATGCGGTCAAGATCACGGTGCGCAGCGGCGAGGACGTGAATCGGGCGGCTACGGCGCTGCGCAAGCAGGATCCGAACGTTTCCCTGACCACGGACAGCCTGGGCGAAGGCGGCGTAGTCACCGTGACTCTGCGACCCGAGCAGGTCAAGCAGCGCCAGGATTTCGCGATCCAGCAGAACATCACGACGTTGCGCAATCGCGTCGACGAATTAGGCGTCACGGAACCCATCGTCGCGCGCCAGGGCATCGATCGCATCGTCGTGCAGCTGCCGGGCGTGCAGGACCCGAACGAAGCGTTGCGCGTGCTCGGCGCCACGGCCACGCTCGAGTTCAGGCTCGTCGATGACCAGAACGACCCGGCGCAGGCCGAGGCCGCGAAACGCGCGCCACTCGGCTCGAAGCTGTATCACACCCGCGAAGGCGGCCCCGTGCTGCTGAAGCGCGAGACGATCGTTTCCGGAGAACAGTTGACCGATGCGAGTTCCGGGTTCACGAACGGCGAGCCCGCGGTCTACGTGAAGCTCGACGCGCGCGGCGCATCGCAGATGCTCGCGACGACTCGCGAAAACCTCGGCCGGCCGATGGCCGTGGTCTTCATCGAGAAGAAGCGCGTCCAGCAAGGCCAGCCCTGCAACGGTGTGCGTTCCGGCACCGAATGCACGCAGGAGGAAGTCATCAGCGTCGCCACGATCCGGGGCGTCTTTGGCAGCAACTTCGAGATCACGGGCGTGATGGCGAACGAGGCACGTGAGCTTGCGCTGTTGCTGCGCGCAGGTTCGCTGGCGGCGCCGCTCTACATCGTCGAGCAACGCACGATCGGACCGAGCCTCGGCCAGGACAACATCGAGCGCGGTGTGCGCGCACTGATCATCGGCATGCTCGCGACGTTTGTCTGGATGGTGATGTACTACCGGGCCTTCGGCATGGTGGCCAACACGGTCCTGCTGTCGAACGTGGTCCTGCTGGCCGCGCTGTTGTCGTTGCTGCAGGCGTCGCTGTCGCTGCCGGGTATCGCGGGCATCGTGCTGACGGTCGGCATGGCCGTCGACGCCAACATCCTGATCTACGAGCGTATCCGCGAGGAGCTGCGCAATGGCATGAGCCCGCATGCGGCGATCAACGCCGGTTTCGACAAGGCGTTCTCGTCGATTGCCGACTCGAACGTGACGACGCTGATTGCGGGCGTCGTGCTGTTCACGTTCGGCACCGGCCCGGTGCGCGGCTTCGCCGTCATGCTGTCTCTCGGTATCCTGACGTCGATGTTCACTGCGCTCGTGGGCAGTCGCGCCCTGATTCACCTGATCTGGGGACGCCGCCGCAAGATCGAGCGGCTGTCGATCGGCGGAGGGTACTGACATGGAATTTTTTCACCGAAGAAAACCAAATATCCCTTCATGGGCACGCGACGTCGCTGGTACGTCGTGTCGGCGATCCTGATCGTCGCGTCGCTCGCGTCTGTTCGCGATCCGCGGCCTGAACCTCGGCATCGATTTCACGGGCGGCGTCGTGCTGGAACTCGAGTTCCCGAAGGCAGCGGACCTCGAAGAGGTGCGCAGCGCGACTGGCCGAGGCGGGTTTCGACGACGCGGCCGTGCAGAGCTTCGGCACGTCGCGCGACGTCATGGTGCGCCTGCTGCCTGAGCAGGGCGAGGATACGAACCGCGTCGCGCAGAGCGTGCTGGCCGCGATCCAGGCCCATGAACCCAACGTGAAGCTGTTGCGAACCGAGGTCGTGGGCCCGCAGGTCGGCGCCGAGCTCGCCGAACAAGGGCGCGCTCGCGATCCTGTTCACGTTCGTCGGCATCCTGTTCTACGTCGGGTTACGCTTCCAGTGGAAACTCGGCGTCGGCGCCATCGTCGCGGCGCTGCACGACCCGATCGTGATCCTGGGATTCTTCGCCGAGACGCAGTTGACCTTCGACCTGCCGGCGCTTGCCGCGATCCTCGCGGTGATCGGCTACTCGTTGAACGACACGGTCGTCGTGTTCGACCGGATCCGCGAGCGATTCCTGTTGTCGCGTAAGGGCACCCCGGCGGAGGTCATCGACCTGGCGATCAACGAGACGCTTGTCGCGGACGTTCGATGACCCACCTTACGACGCATGATCACGATCGGGGCGCTGCTGTTCTTCGGCGGCGAAGTGCTGCGTGGCTTTTCCGTCGCGCTCGACGATCGGCGTGCTCGTCGGCACGTATTCGTCGATCTACATCGCCAGTTCGATCGCGCTCGACCTCAAACTGACGGCGCGGGACTTGTTGCCGGTGCACAAGGAGAAAGGTACCGTGGACGATATGCCCTGATGGCACGGTCCATGAATAACAAACGGCTCAGCCAGGACCTGTAAAGTGATCGAAATCGTCTGGGGCGCCTTTCTCGTCCTGTTCCTGAGCCTGCTGGTCCTCGACCTGAGTGTCCTGCACCGCGAGTCGAAGACACTCTCGGTCCAGCAGGCACTCTTCTGGACGTGTGTCTGGATCGGGGTCGCGATGTCGTTCACGGCCGCGATCTATGGCCTGTACGAATATCGCTGGCTTGGTTTCGTGCCGGGGCCCGGGGTCGCGAACGGCAACGAAGCTGTAGTGCAGTACATCACTGGCTACGTGCTCGAGTGGTCGTTATCCGTCGACAACATCTTCGTGATGGCGTTGATCTTCTCGTACCTGAAGATCCCGACGCAGTACCAGTACCGCGTCCTCTTCTGGGGCATCGTCGGGGCCATCGTGCTGCGCGGCCTGATGATCGCGGCGGGCACCACGCTGCTGCATCACTTCGACTGGATGTTCTACGTCTTCGGCGCAATCCTGCTGCTGTCGGCCCTGCGCATGCTGCGCAACGGCGAGGACCGCGACATCGCGCAAAGCCTTCCCGCGCGGCTCGTGCGACGCTTCGTACCGGTGACGCCCGACCTCCATCAGGCGCACTTTTTCGTAAAGCAGGACGGCCACACGTTCGCCACGCCGTTATTCGTGGCCCTGGTCATGGTGGAGCTGACCGACGTCGTGTTCGCGGTCGATTCGATCCCGGCGATCCTGGCAGTTACGCGGGACCCGTTCCTGGTATTCACCTCGAACGCGTTCGCGATCCTTGGCCTGCGCTCGCTCTATTTCGCCGTCGCCGGGCTCATGGCGCTGTTCCGCTACCTGAAGTACAGCCTCGTACTGATCCTTGCCTTCGTCGGCATGAAAATGCTGCTGGTGTCGCATTTCCACGTCCCCAACCTGACCTCGCTGGGGATCATCCTCGGGACGCTCGCGATCGGCGTGGTGGCTTCCATCTGGGCGACGCGGCGCGAAGAGCGCAGCACGCCTTAGAGAAACCGCCGCACCCTGCTCAGCGGTTCGTCTTGCGCAGCTCGCTGTGTCGGAAGCCGTAGAAGACATAGATCAGGAACCCGAGGATCGTCCAGACCAGCAGCCGCAGCCAGGTGTCGGGCGGCAGCGAAAGCATCATGCCGGCGCAGATCAACGCACCGCTGATGCAGACGAACCAGGGGGCGCGCACGCGGAACGGACGCTTCAGGTCGGGCCGCGTGTAACGCAGCACCAGCACGCCGATGCATACCGTCGTGAAGGCCAGCAGCGTGCCGATCGACACCAGCTCGCCGAGGATCGTGACCGGAAACAGGCCGCCGATGATCGCTGCCAGCGTCCCGGTGATCAGGGTGCCGATATAGGGCGTGCGGTGCTTCGGGTGCACGCGACGAAACAGCGGCGGCAGCAGGCCATCGCGCGACATCGCGTAGAAGATGCGTGGTTGCCCCAGCATCATGACCAGCATCACGGACGTCATGCCCGCGATCGCGCCGAGCTTGATCCAGCCCGCGAGCCAGGCCAGCTCGGGGTGACGGTCGAGTGCCAGCGCCACCGGGGCGGCGTGTTCAGCTGGCTGTAATGCACCATCCCCGTGAGCACCGCCGAGACCGCGACGTACAGCACCGTGCAGATCACCAGGCTCGCCATGATGCCGATCGGCATGTCGCGCTGCGGATTCTTCGCCTCCTGCGCCGCGGTCGAGACCGCATCGAACCCGATATACGGCGAAGAAGATGATGCCCGCGGCCTGCACGACACCGCTCCAGCCGAAGTGGCCGAAAGTACCTGTGTTTTGCGGGATGAACGGCACCCAGTTGCCGCTGTCGATCACCCACATGCCGAAGCCGATGAACAGGATGATCACGGTCGACCTTGATCGAGACCACGATCGCATTGAAGCGCGCGGACTGGTGGATGCCGACGTAGCACAGCGCGGTGATCGCCGCGATGACCAGCACGGCCGGCAGGTTGACGATGGCGCCCGTGCGCACGATCTCGAGGTGGCCGGCGCCCTTGGTGAACGGCGCGTTCGTCAACGCGTCGGGCAGGTGAAAACCCAATTGCTCCACGAGGCTCACGACGTAACCGGACCAGCCGACGGCGACCGTTGCCGCCGCAAACAGGTATTCGAGGATCAGGTTCCAGCCGATGAACCACGCCACCCCCTCACCGAGCGTTGCGTACGAATACGAATATGCACTGCCGGAGACCGGGATCATCGCGGCGAACTCTGCGTAACAGAGTCCGGCCAGTGCGCAGCCGACGCCGGCGATCAGGAACGATATGATGAGTGCCGGGCCCGCATGGTTTGCCGCGGCCGTGCCGGTGAGCACGAAAATACCGGTGCCGATGATTGCGCCGATGCCGAGCAATACGAGGGCGCGCGCATCCAGCGTGCGGCGCAGCTCGTTCTGGTCATCGACCTCGTGCAGCTCGCCAATCGGCTTGGTCGAAAACAGGCGATGCGGCATGTGGAGTTCGCTTCTTGTCTGGCGCCGGGGTGGCAATGCCGCCGGACTCTACCCGAGCCACCTGCGCCGGGGTAGGGGAATGCCATGCCGCGACGGGCTCAGACTTCGCGCAAGGTGGCCGGAACGTGCGGCGCGATGCAGCCCACCAGAGCATCGAAGACCTTTGGGGTGCCGGCGACGATGTGCCCGCCCTGCGCGTACGGCTCGCCCGTCAGGGTGCCCACGCGACCGCCGGCCTCGAGAATCAGCAACGTTCCCGCCGCCGTGTCCCACGGAGCGAGGCCGATTTCCCAGAAGCCGTCGACCCGGCCCGCCGCCACGTAGGCCAGGTCGAGCGATGCCGCGCCCGGCCGGCGTATTCCCGCCGTGCCCTGCATGACCGACTTCAGCATCGCCAGGTAGTCGTCGAGCCAGGTCGTATTGGCGCGGTAAGGGAACCCCGTGCCAATCAATGCGCCTTCGAGCGTGATCTGCTTGCTGACACGAATTCGTTTGCCGTCGAGCTGCGCGCCATCGCCGCGCGAGGCAGTGAACAGCTCCTGGCGCATGGGGTCGTAAACCACTGCGTGTTCGAGCCGGCCGCGGTACTCGACGGCGATCGACACCGCGAAGACCGGGAACCCGTGCAGGAAATTCGTGGTGCCGTCGAGCGGATCGATGATCCAGACGAACTCGTCGCCGCCGCAGCGCCCGGACTCCTCGCACAGAAACCCATGGTCGGGGTGCATGCGTCGCACCGTCTCCATGATGTCCCGTTCCGCCATGTGGTCGATTTCCGAGACGAAGTCGTTGCGTCCTTTTGCCTGCACGTGGAGGCTCGGTACGCGGTCGAGATTGCGGACGATGATGTCGCCGGCGCGGCGCGCGGCACGAACCGCGATATTGAGCATTGGCTGCATGATGTGCGGCGTCTCGGTCGAAGCGGGGGATTGGCAAAGAGCGGCAGGATAAAGTCCCGCCAGAGGACCGCTAGAATACCAGAGCATGTCGATCCGCATCGTCCTGGTCCGTCCCGCACATCCCGGCAACATCGGCTCGGCCGCCCGTGCCATGAAGACCATGGGCCTCGAGCAGCTATGGCTCGTTGCACCCGAGCGTTTCCCCGCCGACGAAGCCGTCGTGTTGTCGGCGGGCGCCGAGGACGTGCTGACGAACGCGCGGGTCGTACCGGACTTACGCGACGCCATCGCCGACTGCGGGCTGATCGTCGGCACGACGGCGCGCTCGCGGCATTTGCCATGGCGTATCGTCGAGCCGCGTGAAGCCGCGCTCGAAGTCGCAGCGGCAGCGACGACCAGCGAAGTCGCCATACTCTTCGGCGCAGAACGCACGGGGCTCGAGAACGACGAACTGCGTCAATGCCATACATTGCTGACGATTCCGACCGGCTCCGCCTATACCTCGTTGAATCTCGCGATGGCGGTGCAGGTGGTCGCCTATGAGGTGCGCCTGGCGCTGCGCGGCAGGGCCGCCGTCGACACGAACAGTGCTGAAGTTCCCCTGGCGAGCGCGGCCGAGATGGAAAAATTTTATGAACATCTCGAGCGCGTGCTCGACGAAATCGAATTTCGCGATCGCAATGGCTCGGGTCATTTGCTGGCGCGGCTGCGTCGCCTCTTCAACCGCACCGTGCTCGATCAGAACGAAGTGAACATCCTGCGTGGCATTCTTACGTCGATCCAGGGCAAGCGGCGCCGCGCCGGCGATCCGCACCAGCCTCGGATCGAGCCTTCGCGATGAAGGGCAGCGTGCGATGACAGAGCAGGTCGTTTACCTCGACAATGCCGCGACCACACCGGTCGATCCGCAGGTCGTCGCCGAAATGGCGCGATGCCTCGGCTCGGACGGTGAGTTCGCAAATCCATCCGCCACGAATCACGCACCCGGACGGCGTGCGCGGCAACGCATCGAACAGGCACGCGCCGAAGTCGCTGCGCTGGTCGGCGCGACCCCGGAGCAGATCGTCTGGACTTCCGGCGCCACCGAGGCGAACAACCTCGCTTTACTCGGTGTAGCGCGCTTCAACCGCGACCGCCGTCATGTCGTCACGTCGCGCACGGAGCACCCGGCCGTGCTGGATGCGTGCCGGCAGCTCGAGCGCGAAGGCGTCGCCGTCACGTACCTGAAACCGCAGTCGAATGGCATCGTCGAGCCTGCGCAGGTCGCGGCTGCATTGCGCACAGACACGTTGCTCGTGTCGCTGATGCACGTGAACAACGAAATCGGCGTCGTGCAGGACGTCGCCGCCGTCGGACGCCTGTGCCGCGAGCGTGGCGTGCTCATGCACGTCGACGCCGCGCAGAGCGCGGGCAAGGTCGCGCTCGACGTGCAGCGCGACTGCATCGACCTGCTGTCGCTCACCGCGCACAAGATGCATGGACCTAAAGGCATCGGTGCGTTGTGCATGCGTCGCGAACCACGGCTTGGCCTGGTGCCGCTGCAGTTCGGTGGCGGGCAGGAGCGCGGTCTGCGCTCGGGCACGCTGCCGACGCACCAGGTCGTGGGCATGGGCGCGACCTACCGGATCGCGCAGTCGCAAATGCTCGAGGACATGGCTCGCATTACCCGATTACGCGAGCAGTTGTGGAGCGCGCTCTGGTCGTTGCCTGGCGTGCAATTGAACGGGGATCCAGAACGCCGTGTCGCGGGCATCCTCAACGTCACGATCGACGGGGTCGAGGGCGAGAGCCTGCTCTGCGCGCTGTCCGACCTGGCCGTTTCATCGGGCTCCGCGTGCGCCACGGCGACCGCCGAGCCGTCATACGTGCTGCGTGCGCTCGGGCGCAGCGACCGGCTCGCCCAGAGTTCCTTGCGCTTTAGTCTCGGCCGCTTCACGACGGCAACTGAGGTCGAGTACGCCGCGCGGCGCGTCGCGACGGAAATCGAACGCTTGCGCTCCTGTGCGCCGGGATATTTTCGGGCGGGCGCCTCGAGCCAGCCTTGAGCCACGCGACCCCGCCAAACGACGATCCGCGGTACTCCCCGGAGGTGCTGGGCCGGTTCCGGTCACTCGCCGGGGCAGGCAAACTCGCCCCGCGCCCCGACGTCATCCATGGCGTCGCGGGCGACCGGGAGCAGGGGGCCGCCATCGAACTCGACGCCCGACTGCACGAGGGGCACATCAGCGAGGCCAGGTTCCTCGCCTTCGGCTGTCCGCACCTGCTTGCGGCGGCCTCCTGGCTCACGGAGCGCATGGTCGGGTTCGACCGCATGCAACTCGACGCCTGGGATTGGCAGGAAGCGGCCCAGGCGCTCGGCATCCCGCCCGCAAAATATGCGCGCTTGCTCACGCTCCAGGACGCGACGCGCGATTTAGCCCGGAACTGGCCGGTCGGCACCGGGTCTACGGTGTAGAATTTTTAGATCCAGGTCCGAGGCCGCCCCAGCATGTCCATTTCCCTGACTCCCCCCGCCGCCGATCGCGTCCGTAATTTCCTGCAAACCCGCGGGAAGGGCGTTGGACTGCGGCTCGGCGTCAAGAAGACAGGCTGCTCCGGGTTTGCCTACGTGGTCAGCTATGCCGACGAAATCGCCCCTGACGACGTCGTGTTCGACGAGGCGGGCGTGAAGGTCATCATCGACAGCGAAGCGTTGCGTTACGTCGACGGAACCGAGATCGATTTCGTCCGCGAGGGCCTCAACGAGGCGTTCAAGTTCCGCAACCCCAACATCAAGGGCGAATGCGGCTGCGGCGAGAGTTTTACGGTCTAACTGCCCGTCCGGGCTGTAATTTCTTGGCCCGTGCACAGCGGGCCGGTATACTACCTCGTTACGTTTCCCGGCTGGCCCGGCCCGGCTCACGCCTGCGTGGGTATGCGGGTCGCGCCCGTTCCTCCGGTCGACGCACCGCCCGAGGCCGGGCACCACAACACCAGCGGGCCCAACCCGCATCGACTGCAAGGATCCGTATGTCCCTCGAACGCACGCTGTCCATCGTCAAGCCCGATGGAGTCCGCAAGAATGTCATCGGCAATGTGTATCACCGTTTCGAACAGGCCGGGCTCCGCATCGTGGCGGCCCGCATGATGCAGTTGACGCAGGCGCAGGCCGAAGCGTTCTACGGCGTGCACCGCGAGCGGCCGTTCTTCAAGGACCTGGTCTCGTACATGGTTTCCGGTCCGGTCGTCGTGCAGGTGCTGGAAGGTCCGGGCGCCGTGCTCAAGAATCGTGACGTCATGGGCGCCACCGATCCGAAGAAGGCCGACCCGGGCACCATCCGTGCCGACCTCGCCGAAAGCATCGAGCAGAATGTCGTGCACGGTTCCGACAGCGCCGAGAATGCTGCGCGGGAAATCGCGTTCTTCTTCGCAGAAACGGAGATCTGCGCCCGCTGAGGCGGGCACGTTCGCCGGTCGCCGGTGTCCTACACGTCATGCCAAAGCACATGCCTGCCGACGTCGCGCCCGCAACGCCCATCTCGCACACCGGTGCAATGACGGACACGATGCCTGCGCGTCCCAACCTGCTCGGCCTGACGCGTGCCGGCCTGGAGGCGTTCGTCGTCGAAATGGGTGAAAAGCCATTTCGCGCGCGGCAGGTATTCAAGTGGATCTACCGTCGCGCGGCCGGCGACCTTCGACGAGATGACCGACCTCGGCAAGGACTTCAGGCAGCGCCTCGCGGCGATCGCGGAAATTCGCGTGCCCGAAGTGATCCTGTCCCAGGTCTCGGCCGACGGCACGCGCAAGTGGCTGCTGCCGTCTCGAAAGCGGCCAGGCGATCGAGATGGTGTTCATCCCGGAACCCGGTCGCGGCACGTTGTGCATTTCGAGCCAGGTGGGTTGCGCGATGGACTGCGGTTTCTGCTCGACGGGCCAGCAGGGTTTCAACCGCAACCTCGACACGGCCGAAATCGTCGGCCAGGTCTGGCTCGCCAATCGCGAACTCGGCTACTCACCGGACGGCGATCGCGTCATCACGAACGTCGTTTTCATGGGCATGGGCGAGCCGCTCGCGAATTACCGCAACGTCGTGCCCGCCGCCGAGGTCATGATGGACGACCTCGGGCTCGATCTATCGCGCCGCCGCGTCACGATCAGCACGTCGGGTCTCGTGCCACAGATGATCCGCATCGCCGATGAAACCAACGTGGCGCTGGCGGTTTCGCTGCACGCGCCGAACGACGAACTGCGCAGCGAGATCGTGCCGATCAATCGCAAGCACCCGATCGCCGAATTGCTGGCGGCCTGCTGGCATTACGTCGAAAAGCAGAATGCCCGCAACGTCACGTTCGAATACGTGATGCTCGACGGCGTGAATGACCGCCCCGAACACGCGCGTCAACTGGCCGGCCTGCTGCGCGGGCATCCCGCGAAGGTCAACCTGATTCCGTTCAACCCGTTTCCGAATACGAAATTCCGTCGTTCGAGCCCAGAGGCGATCGAGCGCTTTCGCGACATCCTTTTGAAAGGCGGGGTCATGGCCACGATCCGGCGCACGCGCGGCGACGACATCGACGCGGCCTGCGGGCAGCTCGTGGGGCGCGTCAACGACCGCGTCACGGCACGGCTTGGTCAGAAGCCCTTCCCGGTTGCGGTGGTGCAGTCATGAAGCCTGTGTTTCGCGCGGCGTTGGTCGCACTGCTGCTCGCGGCGATCGCGGTGCCCGCGGCATTCGCCGACGATCCGAACAGCCGCGAGTCGAAGACGAAGGCCGCCGAGACCAACACCCAGCTGGCTCTCGCTTACATGCGCGAGAACAACCTGCAGGCGGCGCGCGAGAAAATAGAGAAGGCGCTGCAGCAGAATCCTGGGACCGCCGACACGCAGATGGCGGCCGGGTTCATTTTCGAGCGGCTGGGCGAAACCAAGCGAGCCAGCAACCATTACGAACAGGCGGCGCGGCTCGCGAAAAACAACCCGGACGTGCTGCACAACGTGGCAGTGCATCTCTGCCGCAGCGGCGACTACAAGCGCGGCGAGAAGTACCTGCTGGAAGCGGCGACGAGCCCGCTCTATCGCACACCCGCCGTGGCTTACACGAACGCGGGGCGCTGCGCCGCCGAGGATGCCCGCCCGCAGGATGCGGAAAAGTATTTCCGCCAGGCGCTGGCCATCAACCCGAAGCAGGCCGATGCACTGCTGCAGATGGCCGAACTCACGCAGAAGGCAGGCAACGGACTGCAGGCGCGCGCGTTCCTCGAGCGCCACGCCTCGGTGGCTCCTGCCAGCGCGCAGACACTTTGGCTGGGTCGCACGATTGAACTCGGCCTCGGCGATACCGAGCAGGCCGCGCGCTACTCGCGCCGCCTCAAGGATGAGTTTCCGAATTCGACCGAAGCGGGACTGCTGGCGGACGCGGAGCACCGCAGGCCATGACGCCGACCGATCTCGAGATCGCCGAGCTGCCCTCGAGCCCGGGCGCACGCCTCAGGCGTGAACGCGAGGCGCGCGGCATGACCGAGCAACAGGCGGCGGAGACCCTGACACTCGATCCTTCGGTTGTGTTTGCGCTCGAGACCAATGATTTCGCCGCTCTCGGCGCGCCGGTTTTCGTCAAAGGTCACCTGCGCCGCTATGCGACGCTGCTGGGCGTGCCCGAGGACGAGGTCCTGGGCGCATACGAGCGCTCCAAGCAGCAGATGGCCGAGCCGTCGCTGGTGCCGAAGTCGCGCCTGGACATGTTGCCCGTGCGCGGCCGCCCGAAGTGGCCCTGGGTGCTTGGCGGCCTGGTCGCATTTCTCGTGGCAGCGCTGGTCGCCGCGTATGTCGCGGAAAAAGGGCTGCCTTGGTTCGGTGGCGAAGTCGCGACCGAAGGCTCGGAACCGACCAGCGGCGGGCGCCCGCGGGCAATGCAGGGCTGCCCGAAACGACGCCAGCGCCATCGGCGTCGAGCTACCCGGCGGGAGCGCCCGTCACGCCCGCCGCATCGGGCGGCGCTGACGATGCGAACGCTGCGCCGGCCAGTGGGACCGCGAGGAGCGAGCGCGACAACCGCCGGTACCGTGCCGCCGTCCGCGCGCCGTCATGGCGCCCGGTCAGGTTCGATTGCAACTGCGCTTCAGCGGCGATTCGTGGGTCGAAGTCTTCGACGGGTCGGGTCGCGCCGTACTCTACGACCTCGGCAAGGCCGGCACCGAGCGCACGCTGACCGCCAGCGCGCCGCTGAGTGTCACGCTCGGTAACGCCGCGTTCGTGAAGGTGGCCGTCAACGGTAAAGCCGTCGCGGCGCCACGCCAGGCAGGCCAGATCATGGCGCGCTTCAGCGTCGGGCCTGACGGTTCTTTGCGCTAGCGTCCCCGAAGAAAATGACCGGGATCCTGCAAGCCGTACGTGGCATGAACGATGTGTTGCCCGAAGCAACGCCCGCGTGGCAGTTGCTCGAGCGTGTCGCGCGCGAGGTCTTCGCGCAATACGGCTATGGCGAGATCCGGCTGCCGTTGCTCGAGCGCACCGAACTCTTCAAGCGCTCGATCGGCGAGTTCACCGACATCGTCGAGAAAGAGATGTACACGTTCGTCGACCGCGGTGGCGAATCGCTGACGCTGCGACCTGAAGCGACCGCGGGCATCGTGCGGGCGAGCATCTCGAATGGCCTGTTGCACAATCAGCGCCAGAAACTCTGGTGCATGGGCCCGATGTTCCGCTACGAGCGGCCGCAGAAAGGCCGCTACCGGCAATTTCACCAGCTGGACGTCGAAGCACTCGGCTACCCGGGCCCCGACGTGGATGCCGAGTTGATCTTCATGACGGCGCGGCTCTGGCAGCGGCTCGGGCTGCGGGGACTACGGCTTGAACCTCAATTCCCTGGGCACGCCGCAATCGCGGGCCGTGTATCGGGCGCTGCTCGTCGATTACTTCCAGGCGCATGCCGGGTCGCTCGATGCGGACAGCAAACGCCGGCTCGAAGGGAATCCGCTCCGCATCCTCGACAGCAAGAATCCAGAGATGGCTGCCGTGATCGCGGGCGCGCCGTCGATAACCGACCACCTCGACGCGGAATCGGCGCAGCACTTTGCGACGCTCTGCGGTCACCTGCGCGCGGCAGGTGTCGATTTCGAGGTCAACCCACGGCTGGTGCGCGGGCTCGATTACTATTCGCGCACCGTTTTCGAATGGATCACGACCGACCTCGGGTCCCAGGATGCCGTGTGCTCGGGTGGACGTTACGACGGACTCGTCGAGCAACTCGGTGGCGACCCGGTGCCGGCCATCGGCTGGGCGCTGGGTGAAGAGCGGATCGTCGAATTGATGCGCCTGCAGCAGCTGGTGCCAGCGGCGGGGCAGGCCGACGTCTACGTGGTGCTGGCAGGCGCCGCGGCGGAAGCCGTCGGGCTGCAGCTCGCGGAAAAGCTGCGTGACGCGCGCTCCCGGCACTGCGCATCGAGACCAACAGCGGCGGCGGCAGCTTCAAGTCGCAACTGAAACGCGCCGACCGCAGTGGCGCCAGGTTCGCCGTGATTGTCGGCGACGACGAGGCAAGCAGGCAGGTTGCAGCGCTGAAGTCCCTGCGCGGGGACGCGGCGCAGCGCGACATCGGGTTCGAGGAACTGGGTTCGGAATTGCGCAAGGCATTCGAGTCCGCAACGGCATAATCAGCAGGCTGGCCCGAGTCGGGCGCGGCCGGATGGAGTGAGTAGTGGAAGACCTTTCAGACAACGAACGCGAAGAACAACTCCGAAACTGGTGGGCCGAGAACTGGCTGTGGATCATCGGCGGCATCGCGCTGGGTCTCGCCGCACTGGCGGGCTATCAGTACTGGCAGAAGACGAAATTCGTGGCCAGCGAACAGGACGAGGCCAGTTACATGGCGCTGCTGGATTCGCTGAACTCGAAAGACCGCGACGCGGCCGCCAAGCATGCCGACGCCCTGCGCAAGCTGCATCCCGAAGTCGCCCTACGCCGACCAGGCCGACCTCGCGCTGGCGCGCGCAGCCGTCGAAGCGCGCGATCTGGATACGGCAACGAAGCGTTTGCGTGCGGTCGCGGACAGCTCGCGCGATGCGCAATTGCGGCTCGTGGCGCGCTCGCGGCTCGCACGCGTGCTCGCCGAGCAGGGCAAGCACGACGATGCGCTGGCGCTTGCTGAACGTTGCCGACGCCGGGGCTTTTGCCGGGCTGTTCCACGAGATCCGCGGCGACATTTTCGCGGCCAAGGGTGATCCGGCGTCGGCGGCGCGCGAATACGATGCCCTGCTCGCGGCCAACGGTACGATCGAGACGGGCGTCGATCGCGGCTACGTCGAACTGAAGCGTGATGCGTTGGCGGTGGCCGAGGCAAAGGCCGTTCCGGCGCCATCGGCCAAGCCCGCGACATCGGCGACACCGACGCCTGCCCCGAACACGGCCCCGGTGGCCCCGCAATCATGAAGCACCTTCGCCTGAAGCTCGTCGCCGCCTGTTCGGCGTTGCTGCTGCTCGGCGTGGCGGGCTGCGACAAGGACAAGGACGCCGAGCCGCCCGCCGAGTTGATCGACGTCAAGCCAACGCTCGACGTGCGGGAAATATGGGACACGAGCATTGGCGGCGGCGGTGAGAAACTGCGCCTGGCGCTGGAGCTCACACTCGACAATGGCGTGCTGTATGCCGCATCGCGCGACGGTGAGGTCGTGGCGACTCGATCCTGCCACCGGAAAAGACCGCTGGCGCACGAAGACCAAGTTCGAAATTGCCGCAGGTCCGGGCGTTGGTGCAGGGCTCGTGGTCGTCGGCAACAACGACGGAGTCGTCGCCGCGTTTGAATCCGCCGGCGGCAAGCAACTGTGGAAGACCAAGCTCAGCGGCGAAGTGCTGGCAGCGCCGCTCGTGGCTGGCAGCCGGGTGATCGTGCGCACGGTCGACGGGCGGTTGCACTCGCTCGACGCGGCCGACGGCAAGGAACAATGGAGCGCTGAGGAAGCGGTGCCGCGGCTGTCGCTGCGTGGCACGGCGCCACCCGTACTCTCCGGCGATTCAGTGCTCGCAGGATTCGACTCGGGCAAAGTCATGGCTTTTGCGGTGGCTTCCGGGGACGTGCTGTGGCAGACGCCGGTTTCGACGCCGCGCGGCCGTTCCGAACTCGACCGTCTTGCCGACGTCGACGCACCGGTGCAAGTCGACGGTGGCGACCTGTTCGCCGTCGGGTACCAGGGCCGTGTCGCAATGCTGGCCCTCGACTCCGGCCAGATCTGGTGGAGCCGCGAGCTTTCGAGCTATCGTGGCCTCGCGCTCGACGGCGCGCAGTTGTACGTCTCGACCGCGGACGGCTCGGTGGCCGCGTTGCGTCGTAGTGACGGCACCGTGCTGTGGCAACAGGACGGCCTGAAGCGCCGCGGCCTGAGCGCGCCGGCCGTCGTGGGCAAAGCGATCGTCGTCGGCGATTTCGAGGGCTACCTGCACTGGCTCGATCGCGACACCGGCAAGTTCGTCGCGCGGGAACATGCTGCCGGCGAGCGCATCTCGGCGTCACCGGTCACTCAGGGCGACCGCGTGTTCGTGCTGGACGACGGCGGCAAGATCGTCGCGTATCGCAGCGGCGCAGAGTCCGCGGGTCGCTGATGTGCTGCCGGTCATCGCCCTCGTCGGTCGACCGAATGTCGGCAAATCAACGCTCTTCAATGCGCTGACCCACACGCGCGACGCGCTCGTGGCCGATGTGCCGGGGCTCACGCGCGACCGCAAATACGGCTACGCGCGCCGCTCCGGCTATTCCTGCGTCGTGATCGATACGGGCGGGCTGATCGAAACCGTTGCCGGCGTCGAGCGGCTGATGGCCGAGCAGACCGCTGAAGGCCATCGAAGAGGCCGATCGCGTACTGCTCGTGGTCGACGCGCGCCAGGGTTGCACGCCGCAGGACCTGCACGTGGCCGAGGTGCTGCGCCGCAGCGGCAAGCAGGTGCTCGTCGTCGCGAACAAGTCCGAAGGTCTCGATGACGACATCGCGAACGCGGAGTTTCACCGCTTCGGCTTTGGCGAGCCGATCGCCATTTCATCGGCGCACCTGATCGGCATCGAAGCGTTGATGGAGCGTTCGCTCGAGGGATTTCAGACGGCGACCGACGCGCCGGAATCGCCGCAGCATAGTGGCGCCGAGGTCATCCGCGTCGCGGTCGTGGGCCGGCCCAACGTCGGCAAGTCCACGCTGATCAACCGGCTGCTTGGTGAAGAACGGCTCATCGCGTTCGACCAGCCCGGCACGACGCGCGACACGGTCGAGGTGCCGTTCGAGCGGGACGGGCAGCACTACACGCTGATCGACACCGCCGGGGTCCGGCGCAAGTCCCGCGTCAGTGAGACGGTGGAAAAGTTCAGCATTGTCAAGACGTTACAAGCGATAGATCGAGCCAATGTCGTGATTGGCGTGGTCGATGCGCACGATTCGATTGCCGACCAGGACGCGAGCCTGATGGGCCTGGTGGCCGAACAGGGCCGGGCGCTCGTCATCGCGGTCAACAAATGGGACGGCATTGCGCCGAACCAGCGCGACGCGATCCGCGACGGTCTCGACCTGCGGCTCGACTTCCTGCGTTTTGCACCGGTGCACTTCATTTCGGCGCGTCACGGCACTGGCGTCGGCGAACTCATGGGCTCGGTGCTGAAGTCCTATCGTGCCGCCATGTGCGAGATGCCGACCAAGGAATTGACGCAGGCGCTCGAGCAGGCACTCACGATTCACCAGCCGCCGCTCGTGCGCGGCCGGCGCATCAAGCTGCGCTACGCCCACCAGGGCGGCCGCAATCCACCGGTCGTCGTGATCCACGGCAACCAGACGCAGCACGTGCCGGATGCCTTCCGCCGCTTCCTCGAAAATCATTTCCGCGCGACGTTCCGGCTCATGGGCACCCCCATGCGGGTCGAATTCCGTACGGATGAGAATCCGTTTGCCGGCCGCCGCAATCCGCTGACTCCACGGCAGGTCCGCAGCAAGCAGCGCCTGATGCGCCACACCAAGGGCGGCAAGCGCTGAGACCGGGCGGACGGGCACGACTAGATCGCGGCAGTCCGCTTAGAACCGGCGGGTCTGACCGGCTATCCTGTGAAACTTGCCGCCACGCGGTCCGGGTCTAGACTCAGTGCATGCTCATGGCAGTACCCCGCACATCACCGGTCATCAACGAGGAATTGCCCGCTACCCGGCTGGCAATTCTCGACGCACCGCTGCGCCTGTACCGCGGCGGGGTGCTCGAGCATCCCGTCGTCGCGTATGAAAGCTGGGGACAGCTGAACGAGGCGCGGGACAACACCATCGTGATCTTCACCGGGCTGTCGCCGAGCGCGCACGTGGCGTCGTCGCCAGCCGATCCCAAGCCGGGCTGGTGGGAATCGATGCTCGGCGACGGCAAGCCGATCGACACGCGACGTTTCTTCGTCGTCTGCATCAATTCGCTCGGCAGCCCGTTCGGCTCCTCGAGTCCGGTGTCGATCGACCCGCGCGACGGGCCGCCCGTACGGCGTCGAATTTCCCCGAGATCGCGGTGGAGGACATCGCGCGCGCGGGTCGCGAGGCACTGCGTACGCTCGGTATCGAACGCGTCGCCTGCGTGCTCGGGCCGTCGCTCGGCGGCATGACCGTGCTCGCATATGCCGTGCAGTTTCCCGACGAAGTCGACAACCTCGTGTCCATTTCGGGCGCCGCCAGCGCGTCGCCATTTGCGATCGCGCTGCGCTCGCTGCAGCGCGAGATGGTGCGCAGCGATCCCGCCTGGCGCGGCGGCAATTACGAGCCCGGCCGCGGCCCGCGGCTCGGCATGCGGATGGCGCGCAAGCTCGGCACGATCACGTATCGTTCGGCCGCGGAGTGGCAGCAACGCTTCGGCCGCCGGCGTGTGCCGGAAGCTGCCGGGCATCGCTGGCGACCTCCGCCCGCAGTTCGAAGTCGAGTCGTATCTCGAACACCAGGCGCAGCGATTCGCCGAGATTTTCGATGCGAACGCCTACCTGTGCATCTCGCGCGCCATGGACGAGTTCGACCTGTCCGAACACGCCGCCGGCTCGATGGCCGCGGCGTTCGAGAAGTTGCGCCCGATCAAGCGCTCGCTCGTGATCGGCGTGCAGCACGACATGCTCTACACGATCGACCAGCAGCGTGAGATCGCCGAGCGGTTGCGCGCCATCGGGAGCGACGGTCGAATTCCACGCATTCCCGTCGCTGCAGGGCCACGACTCGTTCCTGATCGACCTCGCGCGTTTCGAACCGGCGATCGGGAATTTCCTGAAGTCGATCTGAGCCAGCGCCGCAGCTGAGCGGCGACGGCACGGCCCGGACGCTCAGGGTCTGTTTCGAAGCGACCGGTGCCGTCGGCTTGGCAGCCGTCGGGCGGCAGGAACAGCGCCGGATCCACCATTGCGCGATTCACGGCAACCCCCCAGTGCAGGTGCGGACCGGTTACACGCCCGGTTGCACCGACGAGTCCGAGCGCCTGATCCGCACTGACGACCTGACCGGGTTTGACGTCGATGCGGCTCAGGTGGCAATAAATCGTGACGACACCCTGGCCGTGGTCGACGAAAACGGTCTGCCCGTTGAAGAAAAAATCGCCGGTGTCGAGCACGCGCCCGGCCGCAGGACTCCGGATCACCGTGCCGGCCGGCGCAGCGATGTCCATGCCACTGTGCGGGTTGCGCGATTGCCCGTTGAACACGCGACGCAGCCCGAACGAACTCGAACGCGTGCCAGGCACCGGGGGCGCAAAACGCCATGAGGGGGTCAGTTCGGCGGTGTAAGCGCCGAGGGCCGCCTCGATCCGCTGCGCGCTCGGCGTCGATGCGCTTGAGGTCGTCCGGCAGTGGATCGACGTGACGGGGGCTGACTTTCAGGCTCTGCTCGTCATATTTTTTCGCGCCGACGACAAATGCGAGCTTCACGTCGGCGTCGCCCGCAGTGGGCGTCTCCCACCGCGCCGCCTGCGGCCCGGGCACCGTATCGAGCGGAATCCCGACGATCGCGATCCAGCCTGCGGCGGCATGCACCACCGGCGCCCGATGTACGCCGAAATAGACGGCGCCGGGATCGTCGCCCTGCACGTCGAGCGGCAGCAAGGCGAGTCCGCCTGGCACCCGCGTGTCGACAGGCAGCGAGGTGGCAGGTCGTTTCCGCGGCCGTTGCCACAGGTGTGGCCGGCATCAGCGCAACACCGTGCAACAGCACGAGCGAATGCGCACGCAATACTGCAGGCGCCTCGCACCCTTGGCGCGGCGAGGAACGATCACGGCACGCGACTCGCGGCTCATGGCTCCGATTCTCGCGGATCAGGCGCTGCAGGCACTATCGCCGACACCGTTGCACGCAGCGAGCCTCGCGCCAATCGTGCCGTGATGGCAGCGCCGGGTTTGCTCGCTGCGGCATCGGTCAGCACCGAGCCAGTGTCGTCGAGGACGATTGCATAGCCACGTTCGAGCGTCGCCAGCGGGCTCACCGCATGCAGTGTTCGCCGCGAACGATCCCAGCGCGCGTGCGCATCGCGCAGGCGCCGGTGCATGGCATGCGCAAGCGATCGTTGCGAGACGGCGAGCCGCGTTTTGGCCAGCGCAACACGCCGCGCGGGCGAACTGCGCGCGAGCAGGGCACGCGCGCCCGCGAGTCGCACACGCGATTGTTCCAGCCGCGCGTGCACGCATCGACGCAGGCGCGATTCCAGTTCGTCCAGCCGTTGCGCGTGCTGTCGCAGGCGTGCACCGGGGTGAGTGCGCGCAAGTCCGCGTTCGGACTGCAGCAGCGCGTGCCGCAGCGATTGCAGGCGACGGCGCATCGCGTTCACGACGTGCCGCTGCACGACGCCCAGCGCACGCAGAAACTCTGCACGATCAGGCACGGCGCGCTCCGCAGCACCGGAGGGTGTCGGGGCCCGCTCGTCCGCAACGAAGTCGGCGATCGTGAAATCGGTTTCGTGGCCGATGCCGCTGATGATCGGGATCGGGCAGGCGAAGATCGCACGCGCCACGGCCTCGTCATTGAACGCCAACAGGTCCTCGAGCGAGCCGCCTCCGCGCGCAACGATCAGCACGTCGCACTCCGCCCGCGCGCGCCGCGAGTCGCAGCGCCTGCACGATTTCACGCGGCGGCGGCTTCGCCCTGGACCGACACCGGGTAGATCAGCACCGGAATGGCGGGAAACCGGCGCCGCAGGATGTGCAGGATGTCGCGCAATGCGGCGCCGGAAGGCGAGGTGATCACGCCGATGCGTCGCGGCAGCGTCGGCGGCGGCGTCTTGTGCGCCGATTCGAACAGGCCCTCGCCTGCAGCTTCTGCTTGAGCTCCTCGAAGCGCCTGCGCAGTGCGCCTTCGCCGGCCTCCTCGAGGTGCTCGATGACGACCTGGAACTCGCCACGCGCCTCGTAGAGACTCACACGCGCCGCGCGCGAGCACCTGCATCCCGTCACGGACCGGGAACCGGACCAGCATGCTTCGGGTGCGGAACATTGCGCAGCGGACCTGGGCACCCGCGTCCTTGAGCGAGAAATACCAGTGACCGGACGCGGGCCGCGCGAGATTCGAGATCTCGCCCTCCAGCCAGACCGAGCCGAGGCCGCGCTCCAGCAGCGTGCGCGCTGCCAGGTTCAGCTGCGAAATCGTCAGTATTTCCCGCGCGGGACGCGGAGTTGGCCGGTGGGAGCGTCGGACATCCGAGCATGATCGGGCATGGCTCGCGCCATGCTGTAACGTCGTTTCCGCGAAGCGCCCCCGACAGGTAGAATGTCGCGCTTCCTTTTCGGCCGGGTCACCCCATGCTGCGAATTCTCGAGGAAGCCCTCACTTTCGATGACGTACTGCTCGTGCCCGCATACTCGGCAGGTGCTGCCGCACGAAGTCAGCCTGGGCACCCAGCTCACGCGCACGATCCGGCTCAACCTGCCGGTCATCTCGGCCGCGATGGACACCGTGACCGAGCACCGCCTCGCGATCTCCATCGCCCAGGAAGGCGGCATCGGCATCCTGCACAAGAACATGACGATCGAGTCGCAGGCGCGCGAGGTCGCGCGCGTGAAGCGTTTCGAGAGCGGCATCATCCACGACCCGATCACCGTGCGGCCCGAGGCCGACGATCCGCGAAGTGCTCGAACTGACGCGCGCCAAGAACATTTCCGGCGTGCCGGTCGTGCGCGACGGCAAGGCGGTCGGCATCGTCACGCATCGCGACCTGCGCTTCGAGACGCGCTACGACGCGCCGGTTTCCGTCCGTCATGACGCCGCGCGAGCGGCTGGTCACCGTGCGCGAGAATTCGCCGAAGGAAGAGGTGCTGGCGCTGCTGCACAAGCATCGGATCGAGAAGGTGCTGGTCATCGACGACGATTACGGCCTCAAGGGCATGATCACCGTCAAGGACTTCCAGAAGGCCACGGAATTCCCGCGCGCCTGCAAGGACGAGCGCGGCGCGCTGCGCGTCGGCGCGGCCGTCGGCACCAGTGCCGACACGCTCGATCGTGCGGCGGCGCTGCGCGACAGCGGCGTGGACGTGATCGTCGTCGACACGGCGCACGGCCATTCGCAGCGGCGTGATCGAGACCGTGCGTCGCATCAAGGCGCGCTGGCCGGCGCAGCAGGTGATCGCCGGCAACATCGTCACGGGCGACGCCGCGCTCGCGTTGATCGACGCTGGCGCGGACGCGGTCAAGGTCGGCATCGGCCCGGGCTCGATCTGCACGACGCGCATCGTCGCGGGCGTCGGCGTGCCGCAGATCAGCGCGGTCGCGAACATCGCCGCGGCGCTCGCGCCACACGGCGTGCCGCTGATCGCGGACGGCGGCATCCGCTTCTCCGGTGACATCGCCAAGGCGATCGCCGCCGGCGCGCACTGCGTGATGATCGGCAGCATGTTTGCCGGCACCGAGGAATCGCCCGGCGAGGTCGAGCTGTACCAGGGCGCCTCGTACAAGTCGTACCGCGGCATGGGATCGCTCGGCGCCATGGCCCAGACCGAACGGCTCGCGCGACCGCTACTTCCAGGATGCGTCGGCCGAGATCGAGAAGCTCGTGCCCGAAGGCGTCGAGGGCCGCGTGCCTTACAAGGGCAGCATCGTCGCGATCGTGCACCAGCTCTCGGGCGGCCTGCGCGCCGCGATGGGTTATACCGGCAGCGCCAACATCGAAGAGATGCGCACGCGGCCGAAGTTCGTGCGCATCACGAACGCGGGCGTGCGCGAGAGCCACGTGCACGACGTGACCATCACCAAGGAAGCTCCGAATTACCGTGTCAGCTGAGAAAATCCCGGCGCTGCGGCCGCCCGATATCCACGCGCACCGCATCCTGATCCTCGACTTCGGGGCCCAGTACACGCAGCTGATCGCGCGCCGCGTCCGCGAAAGCGGCGTGTATTGCGAGATCCATCCCTGGGACATGAGCGACGCGGCGGTCCGCGCATTCGCTCCGAAAGGCATCATCCTGTCCGGTGGTCCCGAATCGGTCACGGCCACGGAGCCGCCCCGGGCGCCGCAGGCAGTATTCGAGGCCGGCGTGCCCGTGCTCGGCATCTGCTACGGCATGCAGACCATGGCGCAGCAGCTCGGCGGTCGGGTCAGCGGCTCGGATCACCGTGAATTCGGTTATGCGCAAGTGACGCTCACGGCGCCGTGCAAGCTGCTCGCCGAACTCGCCGATCATCATGATGCGCAGGGCCGTCCCGTGCTCGACGTCTGGATGAGCCACGGCGATCGTGTGGATTCAGTGCCGCCCGGTTTCGTCCCGGTCGGCGCATCGGCCAACGCGCCGCTCGCCGCGATGGCCGACGAATCGCGTCGCTATTACGGCGTGCAGTTCCACCCCGAGGTGACGCACACGCTCCAGGGCGCGCGCGTGCTCGAGCGCTTCGTGCGCGAAGTCAGCCAGTGCGAAGCGCGTTGGGAGCCTGGCAACATCGCCGCGGACGCGATGGCCCGCGTGCGCGAGCAGGTCGGCTCGGACAACGTGCTGCTTGGTCTTTCGGGCGGCGTCGATTCAGCGGTGGTCGCTGCGCTGCTGCACAAGGCAATCGGCGACCAACTGGTTTGCGTCTTCGTCGACCACGGGTTGCTGCGCGATGGCGAGGGCGACCAGGTCATGACGACACTCGCCGCCAACATGGGCGTCAAGGTGCTGCGCGTAAACGCCGAGCAGCGCTTCCTGAACGCGCTTCGTGGCGAAGCCGATCCCGAACGCAAGCGCAAGATCATCGGCCGGCTGTTTGTCGAAGTCTTCGACGAAGAATCGAACAAGCTCGAAGGCGTGCGCTGGCTCGCTCAGGGCACGATCTATCCCGACGTGATCGAGTCCGCGGGCGGCACGACCGGCAAGGCGCACGTGATCAAGTCGCATCACAACGTCGGCGGCCTGCCCGAGCACATGAACCTCAAGCTCGTCGAACCGTTGCGTGAGCTGTTCAAGGATGAAGTACGCCGCCTCGGTCTCGAACTCGGCCTGCCGCGCGAGATGGTGTTCCGGCATCCTTTCCCGGGGCCGGGCCTCGGCGTGAGGATTCTCGGCGAGGTCTCTAAGCAGTACGCGGACCTGCTGCGCAAGGCGGACAAGATCTTCATCGACGAGTTGCACGCGCACGGGCTCTACGACCAGACGAGCCAGGCGTTCGCGGTGTTCCTGCCAGTGCGATCGGTCGCCGTGATGGGCGACGGCCGACGTTACGACTACGTGATCGCGCTGCGTGCCGTCGAAACGATCGATTTCATGACGGCACGCTGGGCACGGCTGCCGTACGAGTTCCTCGACCTGTGCGCACGGCGGATCATCAACGAGGTGCCCGGGAATCTCACGCGTTACGTACGACATCTCTGGAAAACCGCCGGCCACGATCGAGTGGGAATGATTGAGTGGCTTTCGCCGTCTATCGGTAGCCAACGAAATGCAATCCTGAACACTGATACGGCAGGTCGGGTTCAACCTTCCGCGCGTCCGATGCGCTCGTGTTTAGTTACCTGAAATACCTTCCTGGCGAGGGCGAGATCTCCGATCCGTTCTTTCGATCGCGTTTGTGGAAGGGTTTCAGCGACCGCCAGGGGCGTCAGATTCCAAACTGCCACTTTTGTAGGACGCGTTGTTCTCTCACGGACACGGGAGTACTGTCGCGCCACCGACTACCCTGCGCAATCAATGGAATGACTTGCGGCCAAGCTCGGGATAAGCGCGGCCGAAAAACAATTCAAGGAGAGAATCATGATTCGACTTGTAGCCCGACTGGCAATCAGCACCGCCCTGCTGGCGGTTGCGAGCGTAACCGCCTCTGCGGCGACGCAAGCTCAAAATCCGGAAGCCATCCGAAGTCTCGAAGCGGAGCGCGGCGGTACCCGGGTAAGCCTCAATCCGGCAACTGGCACAGCGCGCTTCGTACGCCTGCCACCTAGCGCTGTCGCCAAGTCAGCAGCCGCACCCTCCGTGCAGGCGATGCAAGACACTGCGGCTTCATTTATCAACCAGCACGCACGAGCCTTTGGGCTCAGCGGGGGCATGGCCGACCTGCAGTTGCAAAAGACCGAGACCGACAGCGTCGGCGCGACACACCTCAACTACGCGCAGCAGTATGCCGGTCTGCCGGTTTTTGGTGCCGTATTGAAGGTGCACCTCGATGCGGCGGGCCAGGTCTCGGTGGTCACGGGCACTCTCATTCCGGACATCGACGTCTCCGCCGGCGCCGGAACGCGGAGCGCCGCACAGGTGGAAACAACGGCCGTGAAACATGTGCAGGCCGCCAAACCTGGAAAGCCACTTGCGGCGCGCGGCACTCGACTGCTGATTTTCCGTGAAGGCCTTGCCCGCGGTGTACCCGGGCCCAATCACCTTGCCTACGAGGTCGAGGTTGGAGATGGAGCGACCGTTCGCGAGTTCGTCTATGTCGATGCGCACAACGGCAAGGTAATCGACCGGATTTCCGGCACCCCCGATCGGCTCCATCGTCGAGCGTATAACGGACGAAATCTGCCGAATGTGCCGCCGTCCTACCCGAACAACCCCTTCTGGGTTGAGGGTCAGGCCTTTCCGACCGGCAATGTCGAGGCCGATAACATGCTTCGGGGCTCGAGAGAGACCTACAGGATGTTTTTCAACGCCTTCGGCCGCGATTCCTTCGATGGCAAGGGCGCGATCATGGACTCCATCTTTAATCGTGGCTATGACTGCCCGAATGCTTCGTGGAATGGAGTATTTATCTCGTTCTGCCCGGGCCTTACCACTGACGACATCACCGGGCACGAATGGGGCTCATGCGTACACCGAGTACACCGATGGCCTGATCTATCAGTGGCAGCCGGGTGCGCTCAATGAAGCGTCCTCCGATATCTTCGGCGAGACGCTTGATCGCATTAACGGCCGCGGCACCGATACGCCCAATAAGCCGCGCACGGCTGGGAGCTGCTCGGCCCGCAGCGCCGGCGTGCCGCCCCCAAGCCTGACGGTGAATGCGCCGGCCGCCATCGCGGGCAGCTATGGCTCGCTCTCGACGGTGCTGCACCCGCCCTTGCCGCTATCGGTAACAGCCACTGTGGCCGCGGCCAGTCCGGCCGATGCCTGCACCGCGGTTACCGGAGTCAGGGGCAAGATCGCCCTCATTGACTGGGCGGGCGGGCTATGCGGCTCCGTTACCAAGACCGGCAATGCGGCCGCGGCCGGCGCGGTCGGCGCGATCATCGTCGCGGATCCCACCGGGCTCATTGGCCTGACCGGATCTGCTGCGCTGCCGTCAGTGCAGGTCTCCAATACCGACGGCGCTGCCTTGCACAGCCATTTGCCTGCCAATGCGACTATCGACATGGAGGCCCCCACCGACAATTCAGTGCGCTGGATACTAGGCGAGGATTTGCGAAGGTGGTAACCGCGACATGTGGAATCCGACCTGCTTCGGCAATCCTGGAAAGGTCAGTGACAAGCTGCAGTACGCGTGCTCGGCGGATGACTCCGGCGGAGTGCACACGAACTCCGGAGTCGACAATCATGCCTATGCGCTGATGGTCGATGGCGGCACTTACAATGGGCAGACTCTGACCGGCATCGGCCTCACCAAGGCGCTGCATGTTTACTTCCGCGCCAAGACCACTTATCAGGGACCGGCCACGGACTTCGCCGATCACGCCGATGCGCTGGAGCAATCATGCTCCGACCTGGTCGGGGTGAATCTGAAGTCTCTGACAGATGGCACACCATCCGGTCAGATCATCACCGATTCCGACTGCCGTCAGGTTGCCAAGGCCCTGCTCGCCGTCGAAATGCGCAAGCCTCCCACGCAGTGTGGTTTCAAGCCGCTCCTGGCCAAGAATCCGCCGCCGCTGTGCCCGGCCCCGAAGCAGGTCCAGAGTATTTTCCGGACCGGCTTCGAAGGCAACGCGCCGACCGTTGCTGACCTGAGCAGATGGACCGTTACCCACAGCGGCACCACGCCCGATTTCACCAGAGCGTGATTGGAGCATCGTGACCAACCTTCCGGGCAGTCGTGCAGGCAGGGCTTACTTCGGCCCTGATCCCGATATAGGTACCTGCGCTCCGGGTGGTGACGAAACCGCGGCTCTTCATCTGACCAGCCCGCAGATCCTGTTCGACGGCACGGTGACCTCGCCCAGGCTGGCCTTTACTCATTACGTCGCCACCGAGGCCGGCTGGGACGGCGGCAACCTGAAGATCAGCGTCAACGGAGGTCCGTGGAAGGTCGTGAAGCCGACCGATTACACCTATAACCCCCCCAATGGCACGCTGTTTACGGTCGAGGAGGGCAACACCAATCCCATGGCCGGACAAGCCGCGTTTACGGGCTCTGATGGCGGCGAGGTAACGGGCAGCTGGGGTCAGTCGATCATCAATCTTGCCCCCTATGCCGACAGGAACGACAACGTGCGGTTGCGATGGGACATTGGCAACGACGGTTGTAGCGGCGTCCTTGGCTGGTACGTGGACGACATCGTCCTCTATCAGTGCAAATAGTCTCGGCTCTTAATTAGAAATCCGTTAATCAATTGGGGCGCCCAGAAGGGCGCCCTTTTTTTTGGCGTGCCCAGCACTGGGCGCGACCTCGAAAATGCAAACTTCGTCATGCTCGGGCGCCTAACAAATTCAGGCGGCGCCCGTCAGCTTTTCAGGCGATATCCGGTCCTGAAGATCCAGCCCACGACGGCCAGGCAGGTCACGAAAAAGCCGAGCGTCATGCCGAGGCTGACGCCGACGGCCACGTCCGCCGCACCGTAGAAACTCCAGCGGAACCCGCTGATCAGGTAAACCACCGGATTGAACAGGCTGATCGTGCGCCACGCCGGCGGCAGCATGTCGATCGAATAAAACGCTCCACCTAGAAAAGTCAGCGGCGTGACGATCAGCATCGGAATGATCTGCAACTGCTCGAAGCCGTTGGCCCAGATGCCGATGATGAAGCCGAACAGCGAAAACGTTGCCGCGGTCAGTACCAGGAAGGCCAGCATCCAGAACGGGTGCAGGATCGTCACGGGCACGAACAACGTTGCAGTGGCGAGAATGATCAGGCCCAGCGCGATCGACTTCGTGGCCGCAGCGCCGACGTAGGCGAGCACGATCTCGAGGTACGACACCGGCGCGGAGAGCAATTCATAGATCGTGCCGGTGAACTTCGGGAAATAGATGCCGAACGAGGCATTGAAAATGCTTTCGGTGAACAGCGACAGCATGATCAGGCCCGGCACGATGAAGGCGGCGTAGGGCACACCGTCCACGGCGGTCATGCGCGAGCCGATCGCGGCGCCAAAGACGACAAAATAGAGCGACGTGGTGATCACGGGCGTGAACAGGCTCTGCCAAAGCGTGCGCAGTGCCCGTGCAACCTCGAATTTATAGATCGCCCACACGCCGTGCCGGTTGAACGCGAGCGGCCTGGCCGTTGAGCTCATTGCCGTTCGCTCACGAGACTCACGAAGATGTCCTCGAGCGAACTCTGGTTCGTGTTCAGGTCCTTGTACCCGATTCCCAGTTCGTTCAGCCGGCGGAGCAGCGTGGAGATCCGGGCGGCGTCCGCGACGTCGAAGGTGTATTCCAACTCGTGGCCGTCCGCTTTCAGGCTCAGCGGCCAATCGGCAAGCTCCGTGCGAATCGCTGTCATCGGTTCCTGCAATTGCAGTGTGAGTTGCTTCTTCCCGAATTTTTTCATCAACGCGGTCTTTTCCTCCACGAGGATCAGTTCGCCCTTGTGGATGACGCCAACCCGGTCGGCCATTTCCTCGGCTTCCTCGATGTAGTGCGTGGTCAGGATGATCGTGACGCCGCTGGCGCGCAGGCGGCGCACGAGTTCCCACATGTCGCGCCGCAGTTCGACGTCGACGCCCGCGGTGGGCTCATCCAGGAACAGGATCTCCGGTTCGTGCGCGAGCGCCTTCGCGATCATCACGCGGCGCTTCATGCCGCCCGACAACGTCATGATCTTGTCCTTGCGCTTGTCCCATAGCGACAGGCTGCGCAGTACCTGCTCGACGTGCGCCGGGTTCGGGGCGCGGCCGAACAGGCCGCGGCTGAAGGTTACCGTCGCCCACACGGTCTCGAACGCGTCCGTGGTCAGTTCCTGTGGCACGAGCCCGATTTTTGAGCGTGCCGCGCGGTAGTCACGCACGATGTCGTGGCCATCGGCGATCACGACGCCCTGCGTGGGCGTGACGATGCCGCAGACGATGTTGATCAGTGTCGTCTTGCCCGCGCCATTGGGCCCGAGCAGCGCAAAAATTTCGCCCTCGCGGATTTCGAGATCGATGGTTTTGAGCGCCTGGAAGCCTGAGGCATAGGTCTTGGTCAGGTTGGAAATGGTGATGATCGGCTGCATTTACTGGACGAAGACCCACGAGTTCCGGACGACGGACGTGCCGTAATGTGCATTATTTCAGTGTGGCCCGTTGAACGAAACGGACCTTTGCTGCGCGTCGGTGCGCGGACGACAGACGAAAGCGACGGTTCCGGCAAAAGGGTGGGCCGATGCAAGTTCGAAGTACGACGGGGGGCAGGTAAAAGAGTTCTGGCGCGCCAGTTTGCAGGTGACGCACGAAAATCGGCATTGGGGGTGCGAGATGTGTTGCCCACCCCGCAGGGACAAGGAGGTCGGGCGGTGAAAATTGCACAGATCGCACCATTGGCGGAAAGCGTGCCTCCGCAGATGTATGGCGGCACGGAACGCATCGTCTCTTACCTGACCGAAGAACTCGTGCGCCAGGGCCACGACGTGACGCTTTTCGCCAGCGGCGACTCGCGCACCGCCGCGCAACTCGTGCCGTGCTGTCAAAGCGCGTTGCGGCTGGATCCGGCGGTGCGCGACCCGATCCCGCATCACGTGGTCATGCTCGACGAAGTACGCCGGCGCGCCGACGAATTCGACGTGCTGCATTTCCATATCGACGTGCTGCATTATCCACTCATTGCCGAATTTGCGGACCGCACCGTGACCACGTTGCATGGACGACTCGACCTGCCGGACCTGCAACCGTGCTTCGCCGCGTTTCCGACGGTTCCGCTCGTTTCCATTTCGCGGCATCAGCGCACGCCGCTGGCGCGGCGCGTGCTCTGGGTTGGCAATGTCTATCACGGCCAGCCGAAGGACCTCCTGCGATTGAATGCGCATCCCGCCGGTGACTACTACGCATTCCTGGGGCGGATTTCGCCAGAGAAGCGACCGGACCGCGCCATCGAGATCGCGAGCTCGCGCGGGCGTTCGCCTGAAAATAGCCGCGAAAATCGATCGTTTCGATGAACCTTACTGGCGCGAAAAGATTGGTCCGCTGGTGGACGCGCACGCAAACGTGGAGTTCATCGGCGAAATCACCGATGACCAGAAACAGGAGTTTCTCGGCAATGCCCGCGGCCTGCTGTTTCCGATCGACTGGCCCGAACCTTTCGGCCTCGTCATGATCGAAGCAATGGCCTGTGGTACGCCGGTCATCGGTTTCAACTGCGGCTCGGTGCCCGAAGTCATCGACGAGGGAATGACGGGCTTCGTGGTCGACGATGTCGACGCAGCCGTGCACGCGGTACAGCGCATCGAACACCTGGATCGCCAGGCCGTGCGGCGGCGCTTCGTCGAGCGGTTCACGGTCGAGCACATGGCCCGGAATTATCTCGAGGTCTATCGCAGGCTGCCGGGATTTGGCCTGGGTGACGGATCGAACGACAGCGACTTCACGAGCGCCTATGAACGGGATGTCGTGGCTGAAGCCAAGCACTAGCGCCGGGATGCAGCTATGTCGATCGTGAACAGCGAAGCGGTGCGCGGGGTGCAGCAGGCCGCTGCGAAACCCGGAGCGACACCGATCGCGCAATTTTTCATCCCTGCTTCGGCGTCGCTGCAGGAGCGGCGGCCGCGCACGCTGAAACACGACGACACGTTCGCCGTGTTCGACCACAACGGCGATGCGCTCTCTGGCCCCGGCAGTCCCGAGGGTATTTTTCATCGCGACACGCGTCATCTGTCGCACCTTTACCTGACGATCGGTGGCGCCCGGCCGATGCTGTTGAGTTCGACGCTGCGCGACGACAATGCGACGCTGACTTGCGACCTCACCAACCCGGACTTGTTCGATGACGCCGGTGTATTGCAACTCGCGCACGACCTGATTCACTTGCGGCGCGCCCGCTTCATCTGGAAGGCCAGCTGCTACGAAAGACTCCTGGTGCGCAATTTCGACGTCAAGCCGCAGCGAATTGCCGTGCAGCTCGACTTCGCGGCCGACTTTGCCGACATCTTTGAAGTCCGCGGCACGCGGCGCGCGAAGAATGGCGTCCTGCATGCGCCGCAGGTCGGTAACGGCGAAGCCACGCTCAGCTACACCGGGCTCGACAACGTGCGACGGGCGACACGCCTGTGCTTCGAGCCGGCACCGACTGAAATCAGTGACGATCACGCGGTCTTCACGGTCGACCTCGAGCCGCGTGCGGCAGGTGCGCTGTTTTTGCGCATCGACTGCGAGGCCGAACCTACCGATCGCCGTGCGCCGCGACGGGGTTTCTTCAGCGCTCTGCGTGAAGCGCGACGAGCCCATTGCGCCAGGACGCGGCGTGCAACGTCGATCCGCACGTCCAACGAGATTTTCAACGAATCGGTGCGGCGCAGTGTCTCCGACCTGTTGGTGCTGACCACGGATACTCCGGAAGGTCCGTATCCCTATGCCGGCATCCCGTGGTTCAGCACCGTGTTCGGGCGTGATGCCCTGATCACGGCGGCCGAGACGTGCTGGCTCAATCCCGGCATGGCGCGCGGCGTCCTCTGCTACCTGGCGAAATCGCAGGCAACGACCACCGATCCGGCCGCCGACGCCGAGCCGGGCAAGATCCTGCACGAGGCCCGCCACGGCGAGATGGCGGAACTGGGCGAAGTGCCCTTCAAGCGCTATTACGGCAGTGTCGATTCGACTCCGCTGTTCGTGATGCTGGCCGGTGCGTACCTGCAGCAGACGGATGACCGCCCGACGTTACAGAAACTGTTGCCGAACCTGGAGGCGGCACTCACCTGGATCGACGATTACGGTGACCGCGACGACGATGGATTCGTGGAATACGGACGACGCGCCGGCGACGGACTCGTCAACCAGGGCTGGAAAGACAGCCACGACTCCGTGTTCCATGCGGACGGCTCCCTGGCGCGAGGACCCATCGCGCTCGCGGAAGTGCAGGCGTACGTCTATGGCGCCTGGCGCAGCTTTGCGTCGATCAAGCGCCACCTGGGCGACGTCGAGCGCGCGATCCTGTTCGAGAATCGTGCCGAGCAGCTGAGGCGGCGTTTTGACCAGCTGTTCTTCGACGAGTCGCTCGGCACTTTCGTGCTGGCGCTCGACGGCGAGAAGAAACCCTGCCGCGTGCGAGCCTCGAATGCCGGTCACACGCTTTACACGGGCATTGCCTACCCCGAGCGTGCAGCGGCCGTCGTCGGCACGCTGATGGCGAGTACGTCCTTCTGTGGCTGGGGCGTACGCACCGTGCCTTCCACGGAAGCGCGTTACAACCCCATGAGCTATCACAATGGTTCGGTCTGGCCGCACGACAACGCGATGATTGCGGCGGGCTTCGCGCGATACGGTTTTCGTGAGGAAGCGGCGAGGATCTTCGAGGGACTCTTTGCGGCGTCCACGTACATCGACCTGCGCCGCTTACCGGAATTGTTCTGCGGCTTCGCGCAACAGCGCGCCCAGGGACCGACGTTCTATCCGGTGGCGTGTATTCCGCAAGCCTGGGCCGCCGCCGCTCCGTTGTCGTTATTGCGCTCGTGCGTGGGGCTCGGCTTCGACCCCATCGCGCGGCGCATCAGCTTCAACGAGCCGTTCCTGCCGGATTTCCTCGACGAGGTCACGTTGAGCCGCCTGACGGTCGGCAACGGTTCGGTAGACGTAGTGTTGCGCCGTTCGCGTGCGCAGGTCGTCGTCGACGTCATCGAGCGCAAGGGCGACGTTCGCGTCATCACCACCGCCTAGCTGCGGGCGATTCCAACGCGAGCTCGCGCCTCGTTATGATGCGTCCCGGGCGCGGCGACTGGGCCTGCGCAGAAAAATCTCGAAACACCGCCCGACAGGGATGGCCGTGGCACCAACCGACAGCACATTCATGCAGCGCGCGATCGAATTGGCGCGCGAAGCCGAAGCGGCCGGCGAGGTGCCGGTCGGCGCGGTGATCGTGCGCGACGGCGTGATCATCGCGGAGGGGTCGAATCGGCCGATCTCGACGCACGATCCTACGGCGCATGCCGAGATGATTGCGTTGCGGGCGGCGGCAACCTGTAGCGACAGTTATCGGCTGCTCGGCACGACGCTGTACGTGACGCTCGAACCTTGCGCGATGTGCGCCGGGGCGATGGTTCACGCGCGCGTACAGAGGCTCGTCTACGCGGCGACCGATCCGCGCGCCGGCGCGGCGGGCAGCGTTTTCAACGTCGTGCAGAACCCGGCGTTGAACCACCGCATGGAAATCACGGCGGGGGTGCTCGGCGAGGAATGCGGCACGATGTTGCGCGATTTCTTCGTTGCCCGTCGAGGCTGATGCGACACTCGTCCCGCTTCGGCTTGCAAGCGGCGAGGGCGGCGACGCAGGTCGTCAGCGCCGGCGTGTCTTCAGCGAGGCGCCGTCCAGTGCAGGCTCGGGCGGGACGTCGCGTGCTTCGAGCCGGGTGCCGGCCACCTGCAGGATGTTCAGGTACGACTGCACGTTTTCGACATATCGCACGGGCTCCCAGCCGCGGGCGTAACCACGCTTCGTCTGCGTGTACCAGCGCTCCTGGCTGAGCAACGGCAGGAATCCGCGGACGTCTTCCCATTTGTCGGGATTCTTGCCTTGCCGCTGGGCAAGGATACGCGCGTCCTCGAGATGACCCAGTCCCACGTTATAGGCCGCCACGGCGAGCCAGGTGCGATCGGGTTCGGGAATTCGCCGCGGCATGACCTTCTGGAGTCTCGCCAGGTACTTTGCCCCGCCGAAAATACTCGAACGCGGATCGTTTCGATCACCGGCGCGCATCATGGCCGCCGTGTCTTCGGTCATCTGCATCAGCCCGCGTACGCCGGTGAACGAAACGGCGCCCGGATCCCATTTCGATTCCTGGTAACCCATGGCCGCCAGCAGGCGCCAGTCAAGACCATATTGCTGCGCGGCTTCCTGGAACCAACTCACGTAGCGCGGCAGCCGGCTGTCGAGATGCTGCATGAAGTTGCGCGAGAAGAGATAGTCGAAGCGATCGTCCTTGCCGTAGTAGCGATCGAGCAGGGCGGCGACGAGTCCTTCGCTGCGCGCCATGACAAAAAAAGCGTTCACGCGGTCGAGCAGGCTCGGATCGCGGCCTTGCGTGTTGACGACCCAGGCCAACGCACGCTCCGGCGACAGGTCGAGTGCAATTTCGAGCTCGGGATGCACGGACCGGTTCAGCGCGAACTCGGTCGACGACGCGATCGTGTACTGCACTTTGCCCTGCGAAACGTCGGCCAGGATTTCCTCGGTGTCGGTGTCGCGCGCGCTCGATCCAGGCGAGGTCGGGATGGCGCAGCCGCAGGTCCTCCATCGTGCGCTGGTGTGCACTGCCGGCCGCAACCTCGATCTGGCCGCGGGCCGCATCGGTGATCGAGGCGGGCCGGCTGGTGCGTCGGCGATAAACGAGGTGCTCACGCACGCGCTGGTAACCGGGGCCGAAGTGCGCGCCGCCCGGCAGTTCGATGCCGGTCGAGAGGCCAGCCGCGGCGACGTGGGCGCGGCCGGCGGCAATTTCCTCGATCGCCGCTTCGCGCGTGTCCACCGTATACAGCCGTAATGGCACACCCAGGCTCTCGGCAAACCGACTCGCAAGGTCGTAGGCGGGGCCTTGAGGTCCATGGCTACCGAGAAAGTAGGCATCGGGACTGTTACGCGTGACCACGCGCAGTTCGCCGTCCGCGAGAATGCGGTCGAGCAGTGGGGTGGGCTGCGAGCAAGTGGCTAGCAGCAGGGTAGTCAGCAATCCCAGGAGAACTTTCAAATTTTTCCCTGCGCCGCGGTTTCGGCGCCCGGCATTGTGCCCGTGGCACCGGCCCGCCGCGCGGGTGGTGCACACGGTCCTGCTGCTATAGAATGCGCGGCCCTCGTGGAGAGGTACCGAAGCGGTCATAACGGCGCCGACTCGAAATCGGATGGGGGCATAATCGCCCCACGTGGGTTCGAATCCCACCCTCCCGCCAGAAAACCGCAAACGCCCCGCAAGGGGCGTTTTCGTTTTCTGGAACAGAGGGATGGGCTGAGAACCCACGGGACGTGGACCTCAGTCGTAGACCGCTCCCGGCTCGGAAATCCTGGCACGGAACGCGCCGGGCGGTTCCCTCACATCGTCCTCGGTCTTGTCAGGAACCTCGTAATTCGGATCGGGCACGAGTATCCGCCAGACCTGCAGCGGGTTCATTACTCCGTACATGATGGCCCCGAGTGCCCGCGGAACGACACGGTGCTCCGGCAGCGGTTCAGGACGCTGGCCCCGGACCACAATCTCTTCGACCACCTCCGGCACCGGTGTGGCGAGAACAGCCGGATCCATATACCGGCTGATGTGACCTATCGAGAGGTCGAGTGGCGCTGGTTTCACCGCGGGTCTTCCGGCAGCCGGTGGCACCGGCGGTGATTCGTCGGCAACGACGGCGCGAGTCGCCAGGATCAACATCAACAGCACAACGCGTGCGATGGCAGATGTTGCCGCGAGTGACGCCGGGTTTGTCGAGCCACCTGGCATGATCGGTCCGGGCGATCCGAAGGGTCAAAGCAGTTTACTCCACTAGAATTTGTCCACACCGGCTCAAACGAATCGTAGAGTCGGGGTAAATCCATTCGTCGCCGCAAAGCGGCTCATCGCAGCTGTATATCGGCGTCGATATCGTCAATCGCGCTCACCGCTCGATAGCGAGCGGGGGCGGGTACGGCAAGGAGTTTGTCGAGTGCAACGGGATCGATGGGTTTCAACAGGTGACCATCGAACCCCGCCTCGCGGGTGCGCTGCAAATCATTATGCTGTGCCCAGCCGGTCAGTGCGACCAAGGTCATGGCGTTGCCGCCAGGCAGTGCACGAAGATATTTCCCCGCCTCAATACCGTCCATACCGGGCATGCCCAGGTCGAGGAAGATCAGATCCGGGCCGAACGTTTCAGCTTTTGAAACGCCCTCGCGGCCGTCGCTTGCCGTGTCGACTTCATGCCCCATTTCCTTGAGCAGCATTGCAAAGGACATCGCAGCGTCCTGATTGTCGTCGACCACCAATATGCGGTGCCGCGAGACAGCTCGCCGGCTGCGCTTGGCGAGGTCTGATTCGTCGGGCCGATCGATGCTCTGGATCAGCGGCATGCGTACCGTGAAGGTGCTCCCTGCTCCTGTTCCGGGACTCACCACTGACACCGAGCCGTTATGCATTTCCACGAGCTTGCGCACCAGCGACAGCCCGATTCCCAGACCGCCTTCCGAGCGGCCGCGATGCGACTTCACTTGCGAGAACAATTCGAATACGTGCGGCAAGTCAGCCGCCGGTATCCCGATGCCGCAGTCACGAACGCTCACCACCGCCTCGCGAGCTTCGCGTTTCAGTTGAAGCTCGATGGTCCCGTCGCGCTCGGTGTACTTCGTCGCGTTCGACAACAGGTTTGAAAACACCTGGGTGAGTCGGTCGAAGTCGCCCTCGACCCAGAGCTGCTCGATGGCCGGCTCCACGATGAGCGTGTGACCACGCTCCTCGATCGCGGCTCGACAGGATTCGACACTGGCCACCAGTACCTCCTGCAAGCTCACCCGCTCGCGACGCAGCTCGATCTTGCCGGTACTGATCCGAGCGATATCCAGCAGATCGTCGACGAGATGCACCAGATGGTTCAACTGCCTGTCCATCATCTCGATCGTGCGCTGGAACGGTGAGCCGGGCCGGCTGTCGAGTCTTGCGATCTGCAAGCCGTTTCGCAGTGGGGCGAGCGGATTGCGCAATTCGTGCGCCAGCGTCGCGAGAAACTCATCCTTGCGACGATCACCTTCCCGAAGCGCTTCCTCCGCGCCCCGACGCGCCGTCACGTCCCGAGCGGCACCAAACCATTCCGTGACGTCGCCCTTCCCGTCGAACAGCGGTACGGCCCGCGAATGCGTCCATCCCAGGCTTCCATCCAGGCGCTTGACCCTGTGCTCGAGTTCGAACACGCCCTTCGTCCGCACCGCATCGGCTACCACAGCCATCACATGGGACTGGTCATCGGGGTGGATGTATGTGTTCAGCCACTGTTCGCTCGGGCCAGGCGTATCGACGAGAAAACCCCGACCATCGAGCTCCCACATCACGATCCAGTCAGGACTCATTCTGTATAAGACGTCCGACGTTGCCGTGACGAATGCTCGAAATCGGTCTTCAGTCGTCCGCAGTGCTCCAGCAGCGCTCTGCAGATCGGCCAAGGCACGTCGAAGGGCTTCACCGGACTGCGCCCATTCGGCATCCTTGGTATCGAGCATGAGGTCCGCAAGCTCCGGATACCGTTTCATGACGGCGATCATGTCGGTCTCATAGGCCAGCGTCGGATGCGTTTCGGTCCAGTAATGGGCTGTTCGCACGAACGCAAGAAATGCCGTCAGCAACTCGAACGTACGCTCGCCAAATGCGGCGGTGATGGCCTTGCGCGCGCGCTCTGCGCGCCGCGGCGCGACGAACATGATGGTGAGGGCGTCAAACAGATCGCCTTCCAGCGTCGATTCCGACTCTGGAATGGCAGCGGCCATTGGTTGCCGCTCGAGACGTACAAGCGCTCGCTCGAGTCTCTCTGCATCGGGCAGGCGTTTCCGCAGTAACTCGAGGGTCTGTTCGATCGTTTGCGGTAACGCGGCGGCATCTCCGGCTGGATTGCCTTCGCCAATCAGGAAACCGACATGCCGCACGATGCAGTAGCGGATGTCACAGAAGCGTGAAAGATGCACGAACAGTCGCTCTTTGAAGAGGGACGGCAACGGATTGTCGAGATAGCCGGACTTTGCAAAGCCCCACATTTTCTCGATGAGTCCAGGCGCCGACGATGCCGTGCGAAAAAAATTGGGCAGCAGCCCGAAACGCTCCCGGACGTCTTGTGCGAATCTTTCTTCCTGTGAGCTTTGTTTTTCCATCATGCGCCGTACCTTGCGCTATAAAACGCCTCATCGCAAAGATTGAACGCCCGGCCGCAGGCCGCCCGCCGGCCGATTCCATTCCGACCTGGACCACGCGAAGCTGCGCATTGTCGGTGCGGATCGGCACGACCAGACTGTCCGATCGTGGCTTTCCAGCTCGGGTGGGCTTTGGAACGAGGACACTCACGATGAGTCGACTGAGTGTGTGCCGATGGTTCGCCATTACCGTCTGCCTATTCGCTGCAACAGCAAACGCGGCGTCCACGGTCAGCGGCGATCTCCCGCGCCAGGCCGATCTCGGTTTCAGGGTCTCGACCGACGCTGGTCGGCTGGACGTTGCAAGTGTCGTGGAAGGCAGCCCCGCTGCACGCGCCGGACTGGCGGCGAGTGATGAGATCGTTGCGATCAACGCTGTCGGTTTCGCCAAGCCCTATCATGGCGAGGCGGCATTGGAACGCCTGGATGGTGGCCGGCCGCTCAGTCTCACGCTGCGGCGCGGTGCCGCGACACGTTCGGTCAAGTACACGCCACCACCGCGCCCGCTTGAAGACTTGCCTGGCGTCGACAGCTTTTACGACGTCGTGAACATGCCAGGCGGAGTACGCCTGCGATCGATCGTGACCCGGCCGACCGGGCGCTCCGGCCGCTTGCCGGTGATAATGTTCACGCAGTGGGTCAGCTGCGGCACGCTGGAATTCACGCGAGGTGGGCTGTCACACGAAATTCTAAAGGCGCTCGCAAAGCGGTCTGGCGCGGCGCTCGTGCGACTTGAACGTGCGGGGACCGGCGATAGCGAGGGCCCCGCCTGCCATGAACTCGACTATGACACCGAGGTGGCGCATTACCGGCAAGCGTTGGACGCCACGCTTGCGCGCTACGACTGGCTCGATCGTGACCGGCTCGTGGTGTACGGCTCGAGCCTGGGTGCCACCGTTGCGCCACTGGTCGCGCAGGGGCGACCGCTGCGCGGCGTAATCGTGCAGGGCGGCGGCGCCGTGACTTACCTCGAGCGCATGATCAACTTCGACCGGCAGCAGCTCGAGCGCACCGGCGTACCGGCCGCCGAGATTCAGGCACGAATGCTGCGGCAGATCCCTTTTCATGTGGAGTATCTGGTGCGTGGACGCGACCCAGACGAGATTGCCAAGGACAGCGCGGACATGGCGACTGCGCGCGCTGCTATCCGTGGCCTTGGTGACGGCGAGCACTATGGCCGGCCGTACGATTGGCACCGGCAGGCAGCGAAACGCAATTTCCTGCAAGCCTGGACCGCGATCGACGCCCCGGTGCTGGTGATCTACGGCGAATTCGATCAGTTCGAGGGCAGGCACGGTCACGAATTGATCGCCGACGCCGTGAATCGCGCGCACCCGGGACGGGCGACATTTCTCGAAATCCCGCGCATGGATCACGAGGGTGACATCTACGACAACGTCGACGACGCCTACGTCTGGGAGCACAAAATCAGCGGACCACCCGTGGACGCGGCCCAGCTGCAGACGGGTCCAATGCTGCGGTGGCTGCGCGACGTTGCAGGCTTTGCCGCGCAGTAGTCTTCCGCAGCGCGCTCAAGGTTTGGGCTCGTACTCCCGCCGCGCCGCAACTGTCAGCGCTTCCATCAACATTCGGTACGGGCCCGGCCCGTGGCTGATGCGGGCAACACCAAGCTCCCTTAATAGATCTACCGGCGGCAGCCCGCGCGTGGCCATCACGTTCACGGGCAGCGGCGATCCTTGCACGATGCGGCCAATGAGCCGTGCATCGACCAGGCCGGGTATGAAAAAGCCATCGGCGCCGGTGGCCGCGTAGTGCTTCGCGCGCTCGATTGCGGCATCGGCGAGCGCGCTGTCGTGCTGCTCTCTCGGCGCGACCAGGAAGAGGTCCGTGCGTGAGTTGATGAAAAAAGCGACACCGCTCGCATCGCTGGCCTGTCGCGCCGCGACCAGTCGCAGCACTTGTTCCTCGACGCTGCGTACCGCGCCAGTGGCGGGGACGCTGTCCTCGAGATTGCAACCGATCGCGCCGGCGGCCACGGCGGCAGCGATACTCGCGCCCACCTCGGCTGCGGTGACGCCATACCCGCTCTCCAGGTCGACGGTCAGCGGCAATTCGGTCGATGCAGTAATCCGGCGCACGTTGCCCAGGACGAACTCGAGCGGCACGTGTTCGCCGTCGTCCCAGCCGTTCGCGGCCGCCACCGACCAACTGCCGGTTGCGAGTGCCGGTGCGCCGGCCGCAGCAACCGCTCTTGCGGTGCCGGCATCCCAGACGTTGTAAAGCACGACCGGCGTGCCGCGGACATGCAGTGCCCGGAACGCGTCGGCCTTTCGTTTCTGGTCGATATCCATGACTATTGCCTTGCGGGCCGCATCGTAGGCGGCGTTAATGGGGACGGTACACCATGTTCAGGCTTCACGGATTTCCGGTCAGCAACTACACCAACATGGTGCACTTTGCGCTGCTCGAAAAGGGCATTCCCTTCGAATACGTGCTGACGTATCCGGAGCAAAGTCCGGCGTTCCTCGCCAAGAGCGCCCGCGGCAAAGTGCCGATCCTGGAAACGCCGCAAGGCTTTATCAGCGAAGCCAGCGTGATACTGAATTATCTCGAGGAGTGCGGCCGGGGCAAGCCTTTGCTGCCCGTGGACGCGTTCGAGAAAGCACAAGTGCGGTCGCTGATGAAAGAAATCGAGTTGTACATCGAACTGCCAGCCCGCTCCTGCTTCGGCGAGGCTATCTTCGGCCTGACGACGCCGCAGGCGATCAAGGACAAGGCCCGCGAGGAGCTGCCGGCCGGTTTTGCAGCGCTGCAGCGCCACGGCAAGTTCGAGCCTTATGTTGCCGGCCCCAGCTTTACGATTGCCGACATCATGTTCCTGTTCTCGGTCGACCTGGCGGCACTGGTGGCGCAACGGCTGTTCAGGCTGGAACTTCTTGCCGGGATGCCCAAGGCGGTGGCGTTGCTGCAGCGGCTCGGCGAAAACCCGCACGTGCAGGAAATCGCCAGGCAGCGCGATGCCGGCCTGGAGGCTTTTATTGCCTCGATCCGCGCCCGATTCGGGAAGGCGTCCTGAAGCGGGAGAGACCACAACGAGGCGTTGCGAGAAGCGTCCGGCCGCTCGTTGCAATGCGGGCATTGGCCTACGTCGAGATAATTGGCGCTGGCCTATAATCGGGCCGTGACGCAAGGCGCCGAGAATCCGTTTCCTATCATCGGTGTCGGGGCATCGGCGGGCGGGCTGAGTGCCTTGAAGGAGTTGCTTGCGGCCTTGCCGCCAAAGCCCGACCTCGCGTTGGTGCTCATCCAGCATCTCGATCCGCATCACGAGAGCCGCCTGGTCGAGTTGTTGCGTTGCCATACCGAGATGAAGGTCATGGAAGCGGTGCACGGCGCCACCGTGAAACTCAATCATGTCTACGTGATCCAGCCAAACACGGACGTCGCGATCGCAGACGGTGTGCTGTCCGTGACGCCACGCCCGGATGCGCGCAGGCCGCACTATCCTGTGGACCACTTCCTGCGCTCGCTCGCAGCGGTGCAAGGCTCGCACGCGGTCGGCGTGATCCTGTCCGGCACCGGATCCGACGGCACTCTGGGCTTGTGCGAGATCAAGGCAGCCGGAGGCGTCACATTCGCGCAAACAGAAGAGTCCGCTGAGCACGAAGGCATGCCGCAGAGCGCCATCACGGCGGGCGCGGTCGATCTCGCGCTGCGTCCCGCTGAGATCGCTGAGCGCCTCGCCGGACTTGCGAAGCATCCTTACCTCCGCACCACCGGGCACGCCGAAACACGCGCGCTCGACGACTCGGAGCAGTTCCGGCGCGTGATCAGCGCGTTGCGCAAGAACACCGGCGTCGATTTCAGTCAATACCGCGACACCACGATCAAGCGCCGCACCGCGCGCCGCATGCTCGTGCGAGGCCAGCCCTCTCTGGCCGACTATGCAAACGTATTGGAAGCGGACCGTGACGAGGCGGAAGCCTTGTATCGTGACGTGCTGATCAACGTCACCAGTTTTTTCCGTGATCGGGAGCTGTTTGATGACCTGAAGCGCGATGTGTTTCCGGAGATCGTCAAGCAGAAGCGACCGTCGGACCCCATCCGAATCTGGGTGCCAGGATGCTCGACTGGCCAGGAGGCTTACTCGATCGCGATCACGCTCGTCGAATTCCTCGAGGCGGAACAGGCTCAGCACCCGATCCAGATTTTTGCAACCGACCTCGGCGATCCGGAATCGCTCGACAAGGCGCGGGCGGGGTTGTACCCGGAGAGCATCGAAGCGGAGGTCAGTCCCGAGCGGCTCCGGCGTTTTTTCGTGCCAGAGGACCATTCGTACCGGATCTCGAAGGGACTGCGCGAGCGCTGCGTATTTGCCCGCCAGAACCTCACGGTCGATCCACCATTCTCGCGCGTGGACTTCGTGAGCTGCCGCAACGTGCTGATCTACATGTCGCCGGCGCTGCAGCAGCGACTGCTGCCCGTGTTTCACTTCGCCTTGAATCCAAACGGCTTCCTGGTGCTGGGGCTTGCGGAATCGGTCGGGCAGTTTGGCGACCTGTTCCAGGTCGTGAACACAAAGCACAAGATTTTCCGGCGCCGCACGACGGGGCATCGGCCGCAGCTCTCGTTTACGACGGACCAATGGCTCGCCGGCATCACAACCCGCCGCATGCCGGCCGCGCCGCCATCGACCCCGGACATCGTTCGTGAGTCCGAACGGCTCATCCTCAATACTTATGGTCCGCCAAGCGTGCTCGTCGACCAGAATTTCGATGTGCAGCAGTACCGTGGCCGCACCTCGCCGTTCCTCGAGCCGCCTGCCGGGCAACCAACGACCAATCTGCTGCGCATGGCGAAGGAAGGCCTGTTCCAGGACCTGCGCAGCGCGCTGACCGAGGCCAAGGCGACACGAGCACCGGTGATTCGCGACAAGCTGCGCGTTGCGCATGCGGGCAGCACGATCGAGTTCTCGTTGCGCGTGCTGCCCGTGACACCGCCGCAATCTTCCGACCTGTACCTGCTGGCGCTGTTCGAGACCGCGGATTCCGCGGCCGCTACGGCGGCTGCCCGTGCGACGCTCGACCTGGGCGGTACGGTGACCGAACGGGAGGTTGCGCGGTTGCGCCAGGAACTGGCGTCGAACCGCGAATACCTGCAGTCGATCATGGACAACCACGAGTCGGCGGACCAGGAGTTGCGCGCGGCGCACGAAGAATTGCTGTCCAGCAACGAAGAGCTGCAGAGCACCAACGAAGAGCTGGAAACGACCAAGGAAGAGCTGCAGTCCGCGAACGAAGAACTGGTCACCGTCAACGAGCAGTTGCAGTCCCGTAACCGCGAGCTCGACTCGCGCACGGAAGCCCTGTCGAATTTCATCAGCAGTGCCGATATTGCGATGGTCACGGTCGGCCGCGACCTGACGATCCGGCACCTGACACCGGCCGCGACAAGACCGTTCAACCTGGTCGCGAGCGACCTCGGCCGTTCGCTGGAGCACATCAAGTTCGACCTGAAGATCGACTCGCTGAGCGACGCGATTCGCCAGGTGGTGGCTACGGCTGCGCCGTGGGACAGCGAAGTGCTCGACAGCCGCGGCCATTGGTGGCTGGTGCGCGTGAAGCCGTACCTGACCAACGACGGCCGCATCGATGGCGCCATTATCGTCGCGGTCGAAATCGACCTGATCAAGCAGACCCAGGCACTGCTGGAGGCCCGCGATTACGCGTTGGCCGTGCTGGCGACGGTTCGCGAGCCGCTGGTCGTTCTCGACGGTCAACTGCGTGTCGGACTCGCGAACGAGGCTTACTACCGCCTGTTTGGCGGCACGAGCGCCGATACGGAAGGGCGGTTGTTGAAGGAAACGGCCAGCACGGTGTTCGACGACCCGAACCTGCAACGCGCGCTGCTGGCGGCCGCTGCCGGCGACGACCCGCTGGTCGACGTCGAGATCGCTCGCACGCTGCCGGGGCACGGGATGCGCACCCTGCGCCTCAACGCACGCAGCATCATCCGCGAGGGTCATCCGTCCCTGCTGCTGCTGGCCATCGACGACGTCACCAACGAGCGCGAATCGCAAGCTCTGCGCATCGAGACCGAGACGCTGCGACGCGTAAATCGGCGCAAGGACGAGTTCCTCGGAGTGCTCGCGCACGAACTGCGCAATCCACTTGCGCCGATGCGGTTCGCACTCGAGGTACTGCGGCGCTCCGAGCTGAATCCCTCCGAGTCGCTGAAGGCCCGGCAGGTGCTCGACCGCCAGGTCAACCACATGGTGCGGATCGTCGATGACCTGCTCGATGTCTCGCGTATCACACAAGGCAAAGTAGAATTACGCAAGGAAAACATTGAGTTACGCAGTGTAGTTAACGCAGCGGTGGAGCTATCGCGGCCACTGATCGACGCCGCCAATCACGAGATCACGGTTTCGCTGCCGAACGAGCCGGTATGGCTGTTTGCCGATCCCGTGCGATTGACCCAGGTATTGATCAACCTGCTGAACAACGCGGCCAAGTTCACGCCGACTGGCGGACACATCTGGCTCATCGGCGAGCATGCGGACGAGTCCGTCGACGGCCCCGACAAGATCTGTATTCGCGTACGCGATACCGGAGTCGGTGTTGCGCCGGACGTGCTGCCGCACGTATTCGACATGTTCATGCAGGGCGATCGCTCGCTTGAAAAAACGCGTGGTGGCCTCGGTGTCGGCCTGACACTCGTGCGCGACCTCGTGAAGCTGCATGGCGGCACGGTGCGGGCTCGTAGCGACGGACCGGGAGCGGGCAGCGAGTTCGTCGTGACCTTGCCGGTGGATCCGGTCGCGGCCGTCGAACCGCTGCCGAAGAGCAAGGACGACCTGGCCAGCCTGGAACATCCGCTGCGTATCGTGATCGCCGATGACAACGACGACGGGCGGGAAATGCTGGCCCTGTACCTGAACCAGAAAGGGCACAGCGTGCGCACGGCTGCCGACGGCTTGCAGGCGCTCGCTGCCGTGGAGTGAATTCAAGCCAGACGTCGCATTGCTCGACGTCGGCATGCCCGGTTCGAATGGCTACGTGGTTGCCGGGAAAGTTCGGCGGAGATACGGCAAGCAGGCGCCGGTGCTGGTGGCGCTTTCCGGGCTGGGTCAGGACGCGGACAAGGCTCGTGCCGAGCAATCGGGCTTCGACCAGCATTTCACCAAGCCGGTAGATGTGCGGGTGCTGGAGAGCTTTCTGGAGACCATCGAAGCCAAGGGGTCGAACCGGGCTAGCGGCTGACGGACTCGGTTCTGCGCGCCATGGCACTGGCGACGACGCGCCGGTCCGGGTCGATCACGAGCCAGCACGCGGCTGCTGCCAACGCAAACGACACGCCGATCACGAACGTTGCATTCCAATGCCCGGCGCCCGAGAGCGCGCCGACGATCGGCGCCGAGATCATGCCGGCGATGTTGCCGCCGGTATTGAGCACTCCCGTCGCGGCGCCGGTGTCGCTGCGTGCCACGCGCATGGTTGCGGCCCAGTAGGCGCCTTCGTTGAGTTCGATCGGCGAAAAACGTTGCCATCAGCGCCAGCACGGCCGCGTAAGGCGACGCGACCGAAATTGCCACGAGCAGCAGCAGCGCCGCCATTGGCAGCGAAACCATTGGTACCAGCCGATAACCCCAGCGGTAGCCGAGTCGCACGGCCATGGCGTCAGATACGTAACCACCGATGCCCGCGCCGATGCCGGCGCCGATCCAGGGCAGCATGCCCGCGAAGCCGCTTTCGAGTCCGGCGAACGAGCGCTGCTGCACGAGATACAGGAACGACCAGGTGCCGAGCAGATAGAACACGTAATTCATGCAGAAATACGAGAACGTGAGCAGTTGCACGTCCGCGCTGGCCGACGATCGTGCGCAGCCGCGCCCAGCGTCATCGGCGCGGGCTTGTCGATGTCGCTGGCGTCCAGCTCGGCGAGTTCGGACGGCGTGACGCGTGGGTGTTCACGCGGCGTGTCACGTCCATACCAGGCCCACGCGCCGGTCAAAAGCGCCGCCGGCAGCGCGATCCAGAGCAGTGCGCCTTGCCAGCCGTAATGGACCGTCAGGATCACGATCAGCAGCGGCGTCATGGCGCCGCCGATATTCATGGCAAGCGAAATGAGGCCATTGGTGACGGCCCATTGGCGCTGTGGGAACCAGGTCTGCGAGACGGCCGCCACCATCGGGAACACCGGGCCCTGTGAGAGGCCCAGCAGACCCTGCGCCGCGAGCAACGCGAGAAAAAGCGCGGTGCCCGCGAGCAACACCGGCGCCAGTGGCGTCGCGATCGTTGCGATCAGACCCACGAGGCCAACGACCGTGTACGTGATGCGCGCGCCGAATCTCTGTCCGAGCACGCCGCCGGGCAATTGCGCGATCGCGTAGCACGTGGCGAAAGCCGCATTGAGCCAGCCGATCTGCATCTGGGAGAGATGCAGCTCCGGCATGATGTTCTGTGCGGCGACACCGATGCTGGTGCGCTGCACGTACGAGAGCATCGCGAAGCCGCAGAGAAACAGGAAGACGGTCCACCGGACCAGCATCGGTTTCTTGTGATGGTCAGGCACGGAGATTTACACCTTGCGGGTCATAGGGCGGCGTCTCGAGCACGCGGGCGGGGCGGGGCGTGCCGATGATGGTTACGTGCAGTGGGTCGCCCGTGCGGCTGTACGCAACGTCGAGAAACGCAAGGGCGAGACTGCGCCGCACGTGATGCCCGTAAGCGCCGGAGGTGACATAGCCGACACGCCGGCCATCGTGATGGACCGGTTCGTATCCAGTGGCATCGGCTTCCGGCGACTCGATGTCCAGCAGCGCGAGTCGCATTGGTGGACCGCTCGCCTGCGTCGCATGCGCTGCCTCGCGACCGATGAACGGGCCCTTGTCGAACGCGACGAAGCGGTCGAGTCCGGTCATCGCGGGCGTGCACGAGGTCGTGAACTCCGCCGACCAGACGCCGTAGCCTTTTTCGAGACGCATGCTGTCCTGCGCACGCATGCCGATCGGCCGCATGCCGAGCGGAGATCCCGCCTCCAGCAGCGCCTGCCACAAGGCGAGCTGTCCGGAAGCCGGTACGTTGATTTCGTAACCGAGTTCGCCGGTCAGGGAGAGGCGCGCGACCACGGCCGACGTTCCGCCCACGGTCATCTTCGCGCAACCCATGAAAGGCAATGCTCGAGCGGAGACATCGTCGCGCGTTACTGCAGCGAGGATGTCGCGCGCTTTCGGGCCCGACAACGAAAAGCCGAGCCAGCTTTCCGAGAGGTTCTCGATCGTGACGCCGCCTGGTGGCAGGTGGTCGCGAAACCAGCGCAGGTGCCATGCCTGCAGATAGTACGAACCGACGAGCCAATAGTGGGCATCGTCGAGCTTGGTCACGGTGAGGTCGCCCATCAGGCGCCCTGCCTGGTTCAGCATCGGTGCGAGCCGGATGCGTCCGGTTTCGGGCAGGCGCGAGGCGAGCAGGTTGTCCAGCCATTTTTCGGCGCCGCGGCCCTTCACTTCGTAGCGAGCGTAGACGCCGGTATCGAGCAGGCCGGCGGCGGAGCGGGTCGCAGCGACCTCCGCGGCAATGAAGCGTTCGGCAGCGGTGCGACGCAGCGTCGGCGGTTCGACGAATCCGGGCTCGCCGGCAGCGAAGTACTGCGGCGATTCCATGCCCCAGACCACGCCGAAACGCGCACCCATTTCGCCGCTGCGCCGAATAGCTCGGCGTCGTCTTTTGTGGCCGCCCGGCCGGCAGTTCCTCGTTCGGGTAGGCGATTACGAAGCGCCGCGCATAAAACTGCGCCGTCATTTCGCGCAGGTAGCGGTCGTCGCTGGCGAACGCACCATAGCGGGCGACGTCCATGCCGAAGATGTCCGTGCCCGGGTCGCCTTCGACGATCCAGTTCGACAGCACCTTGCCGATCGCGCCGCCTTGTGAAAACCCGCCCATGCAACCGCAGGCCGCCCAGAAATTCCTGAGCCCGGGCACCGGCCCGACCAGTGGATTCCCGTCGGGCGTGAACGTGAATGCGCCGTTGACCCATTTGCGGATGCCTGCGCGGTGCAAAGACGGAAACCGCGCTGAAGCCGATCAGGAGTTCGGGACTGATGCGATCGATTTCCTCGGGCAGCAACTCCATGCCGTAATCCCACTCGGCGCCATCGATTTTCCAGTGCCGTGGATTGCGTTCGTAGACGCCGAGCAACACGCCCTTGCGTTCCTGCTGCAGGTACGTGAACCCTTCGAGATCGGTGACGCACGGCATCTCGTCCGGCCGCGCCAGCAGTTCAGGCAGGTCTTCCGTGATCAGGTAGTGGTGCTGCATGGGCGTCAATGGCAGATCCACGCCGGCCATCCTGCCGATGCGACGCGCCCAGAGACCGCCGGCGTTGACCACGTGTCCGGCAATGACGGTGCCGTGCTCGGTCGTCACTATCCATTGGCCATCGGTGCGCGGGGCGAGGGCGACCACGCGATTGCGCAAGATCACGTCCGCACCACGTTGACGAGCGGCGATCGCAAACGCGTGCGTCGTCCCGTGCGGATCGACGGCACCCTCGTGCGGATCGAAGAGGCCCCCGAGCAGACCGTCGGGGGCCACGATCGGGCACTCGGCAACGATTTCGTCCGGTGTCGCGAGTCGCGCTTCGATTCCCAGCGTCTGGTAGACGGCAAATTCAGCCTGCAGCCATTCCCAGCGCGCGGGCGTGGTCGCGATGCTGTAACCGCCCGGCATGTGCATGCCGACACTCTGGCCGCTCTCCGCCTCGATCTCCCTGTACAGGTCGATCGTGTATGCCTGCAGCGCGGCAATGTGCGGGTCGTCATTGATGGCGTGAAACCCCGCCGCGGCGTGCCAGGTTGAACCGGCCGTCAACTCGGCGCGCTCGATCAGCGCGATGTCGGTCCAGCCCTTGCGTGCGAGGTGATACAGCACGCTGGCTCCGACAATGCCGCCACCAATCACGACGACGCGGTAGTGGCTCCTCACGCGCGACTAGTCTTCATCGAGGCTGTCCGTCAGCACCGCGCGGCGTGCTCGCATGAACTCGAGCATCGCTGCGTCCCGCGTCTCGTCAATCCCGGGTCCTGGTAATCCGCCAGCATTTTCTTCCAGACGGTATTGGCGCGTTGCTCGGCCGTGAGGCGACCTTCGCTCGACCACTGCTCGAACGACGAATAGTCGGCGATGGTGGACTGGTGAAAGGCGGACTCGAAGTTTTCCTGCGTATGCGCACAACCGAGAAAATGCCCGCCGGGCCCGACTTCGCGAATCGCATCGAGCGCCTGGCCGCGTGGGCTCACGTCCATGCCCCCGGCGAGGGCCTGCATCATCGCGAGCTGGTCCACGTCCATCACGAATTTTTCGTAACCCGCGACGAGACCGCCTTCGAGCCATCCGGCGGAATGCGTCACGAGGTTGACACCGGCCAGCAGCGAGGGCAGCAACGTGTGTGCGCTCTCGTAACCCGCCTGTGCATCCGCCACTTTCGAAGAGCATAACGAGCCGCCGCTGCGGCATGGCACCCCGAGCCGCCGCGCGAGTTGCGCCGTTGCGAAAATCATCTGCGTGGCTTCGGCCGTGCCGAACGTTGGTGCACCGGTGCGCATCGAGATCGCGCCGACGAACGAGCCCATGATCACCGGAGCGCCCGGCCGGACCAGTTGCGTCAGGGCCATGCCGGCGAGGGTCTCGGCCAGCAGTTCGGCCATGCACCCGGCTGGCGTGACGGGACCCATGGCGCCGGCGAGTACTGCTGGCACGACGATCGTGCCCTGGTTGTGCGCGGCAAAGACGCGCAGGGCACCGAGCATGCGGCCATCGAAAGTCAGCGGCGAATTGGAATTGATGTTGCCGAGCACGACGACGTGCTGATCGACGTATTCCGTGCCGAACAGGATCTCGGCCAGGCGAACTGCATCGGCGGCGTGCCCCGGTGTTTCGGGTGTCGCCTCGCAGCCCTGGTCGCTGTAGCGAAAGAACGCGTACTGGACGTCGAGGTGCCGCTTGCCCTCCGGAACATCCATCGGCTCGACCATGCAGCCGCCCGAGAAATGGATTGCAGGCGCCACGTGTGCCAGCTTGATGAAGTTGTGCAGATCCTCGAGCGTGCCGTAACGCCGGCCGCGGTCCAGGTCCATCACGAAGGGAGGACCGCCGACCGGCGAAAACACCGTGGCTTTGCCCCCGAACTGTACGCTGCGTGCCGGGTTGCGGGCGTGCAGCGTGAACTCGCGCGGCGCGGTACTCAGCAACTGGCGTGCCATGCCTCGCGGAATGCGCACGCGTTCGCCGTGCACGTCCGCGCCGGCGTCGTGCCAGAGCCGTAACGATTCAGGATCGCGCCGAAACTCGATCCCGATTTCAGCGAGGATGGTCTCGGCATTTGCCTCGATGATCTCGCAGGCTTCGCTGTTCAGCAGCTCGACCTCCGGCAGGACGACGCCGGATATAGGGCAGCTTGACGGCCGTGCGTAACGCGCGCGCCACGCGGCGTGTCTCCCGGTGGTTGCCGCGGCCCGTGCGCGTGTAGACACTCTGGTCGCTCAAGAAGCCCGCTCCGTGACTGCGGCAGGGATCGCCCGGTTCCCGTTGAGATATAACACTTGTTATGTTTAAAGTGAACGGCGGGGCGTTGCGTGCTCCCGCGTGCATATCGGGGAGTGGCTGGCGCGATGCCGAAACAGGTCGATCACGAGTTGCGTCGCGCGGAAATCGCCGCGCTCGTCGTCGACGTGATCCAGCACGAAGGCGCTGAGGGTGCGACGGTGCGCCGGGTGTCGCGGCAAGGTGGCTTCAGCATCGGCGTGATCACGCATTACTTCCGCGACAAGGATGAGCTGATCGCCTCCGCATTCGACTGGTTGGCCGGCGAGTCGTTCGCAGCGCTCGAGGCGACGCTCGCGGACGCGAAACCCGGCCTCGCGCGAATGCGCGCAGCGCTCGAGTTCATGGTGCCGCTGTCGGGCGCACGCAGTTTTCCGGGCGTCTGGCTCAGCCTCTGGAGTGGCGCGATGCACAACCCCGCGCTGGCACAGGTGCACCGCCGGTATTACCAGCGGTGGCGCCGAATCCTAGGCCGGTCGCTGGCCGAAGCGACGCAACGGCAAGAAATCTCACCGCACGCCAACCCAGTGGACGCCGTAGACCTGCTTGCGGCCGGCATCGACGGCCTCTGGATCGCCACCACGTTCGAAGGGCGGCGTTTCAATGGCACGCGGCGCAAGCGCCTCGTCGCGATGTTACTGGCGGCAGTGCTGGGCCCGGCACGAGGCCGGCGCTGATGCCGACTGCGACACCGGCCGCCGGGGATTCGAAGCGCCGCCGGAGGCGGCCGAACTTGCAGCGCTATTCCGCGTGGGGGTTGCTGCGTGCGCGGCTGGCAGGCGAGGGATACTGGCGCCCGCTCTGGGCAGGCCGGAGGCTCGAGCCTGCGTACGATGTCGTCGTCGTGGGCGCCGGCGGGCACGGACTGGCCACGGCATTTCACCTGGCGCGCGACCACGGCTTCGAGAGAGTCGCCGTGCTGGAGAAACGCCTGGTCGGTTACGGCAACGTCGGCCGCAACACGACCATCGTGCGGTCGAACTACCTGTACCCCGAGAATCACTATTTCTACGAGGACGCGTTGCGTCGCTGGGCAACGCTTTCCCGCGAACTCAACTACAACGTGATGTTCAGCCCGCGCGGCGTCGTGGATCTCGCGATCTCAGTGGATGAGTTACCGGCCATGGCGCGTCGTGGCAATGCCATGCGACTTGCCGGCATCGATGCCGAGTTGATGGACCTTGCGGCATTACGACGCTACTGCCCGCAACTCGACACGCACAGGCCGCGACGATTCCCAGTCGCGGGCGCGCTGGTGCAGCGGCGCGCGGGCACCGTGCGGCACGATGCAGTCGCGTGGGGTTATGCGCGGGCCGCGGCCGCGCTGGGTGTCGACATCATCGAGGACTGTGAGGTCCTGGGCGTGCGCGTGGCGGCCGGTCGGGCGAATGGAGTGGAGACGACGCAAGGGTACGTGCAGGCGGAGCGCATCTTGTTCGCAACCGCGGGTCACACGGGAATGATCGGCGCGATGCTCGGCGTGCCGCTGCCGATCGAGACGCACCTGCTGCAGGCGATGGTGACCGAACCGGTCAAGCCGCTGCTCGATACCGTGCTGATCTCGATGTTCCCAGGGCACGGCGAAACCTACGTGCTGCAATCGGACCGCGGTGGAGTCGTGATGGGAGGCCATCTGGACGGCTTTCCTTCTTACACACGCGAAGGGCGCTGGGAGCGCATGGAGGACGTGGTCGCGGCCTCGATCGACTTGTTGCCGCAGATCGCAGGCCTGCGCATCGTGCGCCAGTGGGCAGGCACGAACGACATGACCATGGATGGATGCCCGATCATCGACCGGCTGCGCTACGACAACGTGTTCGTGAATGCCGGCTGGTGTTACGGCGGCTTCAAGTCCATCCCGGCCTCCGGTGCCGCCTGCGCGAAACTCGTGGCCACGGGCGTTGCGCCCGACCTGATCGCGCCATTTCGCCTGGCGCGATTCGAGACCGGCCATTTGCTCGACGAGCGCGGCGCCGGTCCTTTCCCGGTGCGGCAGTGACGCGTCTTTCCTGTCCGTTCTGCGGCCCGCGTGAACTCGAGGAATTCGAGTTTCGCAAGACGTTGCCCGGTGCCGCTGACGGCGTCTTTGCGCAGACTTACCTGCGCACCGACAGCCTGACGCTGAGTCGCGAGCACTGGCAGCACGTGCGTGGTTGCCGTGCGTGGCTCGAGGTGCACCGTAACCCGTCGACCGGCGACGTGCTGTTCCAGCGCCTGTTGGGTGCCGCTGCACCATGACTGACGCATCCGCCCGTCGCGGCACTCGCCTGACCGCAGGGGTCGTGCGTTTTTCGTTCGACGGCCGCCAGTACATTGCCCGCGCCGGCGACACGGCAGCCTCGGCATTGCTTGCCAACGGCGTCATGGCGTTCGGGCGCAGCGTGAAGTACCGGCGCCTGCGTGGCGTTCTCGCGGCGGGGCCGGAGGAGCCGAGCGCATTGCTGACGGTCGGCGTCACGCCGACGATCATTCCGAACGTACCGGCGCCGCAAGTGCGGCTGCGCGATGGCATGGTCCTGCACAGCCAGAATCGCTGGCCGAGCCTGCATTGGGACCTGGCATCGGCGCTGCAGGCCGGCGGCGGCTTCCTCGGCGCCGGGTTCTACTACAAGACCTTCATGTGGCCATCCTGGCGCACCTACGAACCGCTGGTCCGCTCGCTGGCGGGGCTCGGCCAGGCGCCAACGGCCTGCGACCTGCCGACAGTCCGCGTCGAACACCTCAGTTGCGACCTGCTCGTGGCCGGCGCGGGGCCTGCCGGTCTCGCCGCAGCGCTGGCGGCCGCGCGGGCCGGGGCGCGCGTCGTCGTGGTCGAACGTGAGCCGGTGGCCGGCGGTGAACTCGAATACGAACTCGCGACGATCGACCACCGCACCGCGAGCGACTGGGTAACGTCATGCTGTGACGAACTCCGCTCGCTGGGCGTACACCTCTACACGGACACGACGCTGGTCGGTGGCACCGACGGCCTTTACGTCGCAAATCACGAACCGGGCGGGATTGCCGGCGCCAACACGGTTTACAAGATCCGGCCGCGTGCGCTCGTGTGGGCGTTGGGTGCCGTCGAACGACCGATCGCGTTCGTCGACAACGATCGGCCGGGCGTGATGCTGCTCGGCGCCGCCGAGCGGTTCAGCGCACGTTACGGCGCGCTCGTGGGCCGAAGTGCAGTGTTGTTCGCCAATCACGACCGCGTCTATGCCGCGGCCTTGCGGTTGCGCGACGCGGGCGTTCGAGTGCAGGCCATCATCGACACTCGCGTCGCGGCTCCACGGTCGGATCAGGCGATGGCTGATCGCAGGCGCCTGCAGACGATGGGCGTCGAATGCCTCGCCGGCCATGCCGTCCTGGCGACGATCGGGCGCGGAGCCGTGCGTGGTGCGAGCGTTGCGCCACTGGCCGCACCGGCTTCGCGCCGTATCATTGATTGCGACCTGGTCCTGGTGAGTGGAGGGTGGTCGCCGGCGTCGCATGCGGCCGCTTATGCACCCGGCGGACGCTATGTCGCCGGTGCGGCCAGATCCACTTTTGATTTGCAGGCCGTGCTCGATGAGGGCACAGCCATCGGCCGGGACGCCGCACGCGCGACCGGGTTCGTGTGCGAGGTACGCGGGTCGCCGCAAGGCAGCGGCGATGCCGTGCCGCACGTGCAGGACTTCTGGCGCTCGCCCTGCGTCAAGCGTCATGAAAAGCGCCAGTTCGTGGACCTGCAGAACGACGTCACGGTCGCCGACCTGCGATCGGCATTGGCGGAAGGCTTCGCCGACATCGAGCACGTGAAACGCTACACGGGACTCGGCGTCGGCACCGAGCAGGGACGGACCAGCGGCACACTGGGCGCTGCGATCCTGGCGGAACTCAGGGGCGTAGATCCCGTCGACGGTCGATGTCAGCCGGCCGCGCCCGCCGTATCACCCGGTAACGCTGCAGTCGCTGGCCGGGTCTGCGCGTGGGTGCAGCCCTGCGCGTGACGCGGCGCACGCCATTGCATGCCTGGCATGACGCGAACGGCGGCGTCCTCGATCCGATGGGGCTCTGGTTGCGTCCACGTCACTATCGGGCCAATGGCGCCGATGCTTTCGGTGCAGCGGTGGCCGAGGCGCGGCGGGTGCGTACGACGGGCGGCATTCTCGACGCATCCACGCTCGGCAAGATCGAGATTGCCGGACCGGACGCCGCCGCATTCCTCGACACGCTGCACCTGTCGCCTGCGAGCGCGATCAAGGTCGGCCGCGCAAAATACATGGTCAGCCTGCGTGAGGACGGCATGGTGCTCGACGACGGCCTGATGCTGCGACCCGGGCCGCAGCGCTTCATCGCGACGACCAGTTCGAGTCATGCCGACCGCGTGCTGTCGCATTACGAGCATTACCGGGATATCGGCTGGGCTGGCCGGCGAGTCACGATCACGGACGTGACCGGGGCCTGGGCGGTCATTGCGGTCGCGGGCCCCTCCAGCCGCAAGACGCTACTGGACGTGCTTGGCGATGCCTGGCGCCCCACCATCGAGCGACTCAACCACATGGCATTGGCCGTGGGCCGCTTCGTTGACTTCGAACTCACGATTCTGCGCGCGGGCTTTTCGGGCGAACTGGCTTTCGAACTGCATGTGCGACCGGGCGGTGCCGTGAGTCTCTGGCAAGCGCTCGTCGATGCCGGACTTGCACCGTACGGCCTCGACGCACTCGACATCCTTCGGGTCGAAAAAGGCTATCTCACGAGCAGCGAGATCAACGGCGAGACGACACCGTTCGACTTGAACATGGACGCGCAGCTGCTCTCACGCAATCCGTGCGTCGGCCGCGAATTGCTGGATCGGCCGGCGTTTCTCGAGCCCGCCCGCCCGCGTCTCGTCGGGCTGCGTGCGGCCAATCGCTCGGACGAATTCCGGGCCGGCGCACAATTGACATCGGATGCCACGGCCAGCCGACCCTGCGGTCACATCACGTCAGCTGCGTACAGCCCCGTGCTGGAACAGTGGGTCGGGCTCGGTCTTGTCGCCCGGTCGCAGGCGAACGAAGGTGCCGTACTGAGGGCGCGCGATCCGCTGCGGGGCCGCGACATGGACGTCTGCGTGTGTTCGCCGGTACACGTCGATCCGCAGGGCGAGCGCATGAAATCATGACCGTTGAAGATCAAGCGTCCGTTTGTCGACTCGATCGCCTGCCGATGCGGCGCGCGCACGAATTCGTCACGTGGCTGGCGCCGCAGCACCTGCACGGACGAGGCTGGCCCTGTGCGCCGGGTGCCGTGCGACGTGCCGCTGACGGCGCGCCCATGTTCCTTCACTTTGCGCCGGGCCGCTGGCTGGTGCCGGATCCAGGGCCTGACGCACGTGCAATGCTGGCAGAGGCGATCGAGGCGGGTGACGGTGCCAGCATCGACGTCGAGGGTAAGTGGAAAGAGATGCTGCTGACAGGCAGCGGGGCGTCGCGCGTGCTGGCGAGCACGATCGACATCGAGGCCGTGTTGCTGGAACGCGGTTGCGCCGCGGTCACATTGTTCGATTGTCCGACAATCGTGATGGCGGTGGCGGGTGGGTACCGGCTATGGATCGAGGCGAGTCACGCAGAGGATTTCATCGCAGCGATCGGTCGCCTGCATCCGGCAAGCTGATCTGAGTCGGCCGGCCCCGACACTGCGACGTCAGTTGCCGCCCTGCTTCTTCTCGCGCAACTGCGCGCGCGCCCGCGCATATTCCTGGCCGAACGATTCGACGAACGCGTGCGGCATGCTTTCGCCGGCGCCCTGCTGCGTCAACAGGCGATGGAACTCTGCGTAATGCTCCCAGTACTTCGGTCGCGGATCCTGACCGGGGGCAAGCGTGCGTGCGCGGCCATGTTCGAACTGGTCTGCGACGCTGGCGGGTGACAATTGTTCCAGCATCGCCTGCAGTGCCGCGCGCATCGCGGCCAGCGTCGCCGTTTCGTGTTCTTTCGCTTCCTGAAGCACGTCACGTAACGACTCGACCGGCCCGCCGAACATGCGGCCGTGCGATTCGAAGAGCCGCTGGATGGCTTGTTCGACGCTGGTCGAACTGCGCAGCGGATTGCTGCTGGATCCCGTCGCAGGTGCAGCCGCACCGCGAGGGCCGATACTTGCCGCGGCGCGTGCCTGGGCAATGTCGGTCAGGCCAACGACGGCTTCGCGCAGCAACTGTCCTGCAATCAACGGCAACATCGCCTGCGCTTCTGGCGAGAGCGACGCCATCTCGATACCGGCGCCCCGACAGAATGCCTGCACGGCCGAACCCAGGTCCTGCCACGAGGACGCCTGTTGATGAAATTGGACGTTGCGCTCGCGGGCCTCGGTGCGGTTCTGACGCTTCGCGAGCACCTCGGCCAGGTCGACCTTGCTGATCGGTCGTGTGCGCATCGCCCAGTCGGGGTTTCGCTCGTCCGCCACCGCAGCCGGCTCGTTTCTGCGGCGCGGCTCCATTGAGTGACGGGCTCAGGTTCGGCTGGCGGCGTCACGCGTGCGCCGCCTCCGGACGGACTATTCAGGGCTTCGAGCAACGACTGGCGTGCTTCGGTGCCGATGCGCACGCCGTAGGCATTGCGGACAGAGATCGAGCCCGACTGGTCCGGATCGCGCGGCGTCAGCAGGCTGTTGAGGTCGAGGTTGTGCCCGATGTCGGAATCCATGTGCCGCGCGGCCGAGTCTTCCTCGCCGACGTTCGGCAGGAAATCGATGCGCGCATCCACGCTGACCAGGATTTCGTAGTCACCCAGGCGCAGGCGGTCGCCGTCACGCAGTTCGACACGACCCTGGTCGGACGCGGGATCGTCGGAGTCGTTCACGAACACGCCATTGGTGCTCGTATCGCGGAGCCAGAAGCCGCCGCCGTGATACTGCACCTCGAAATGATGGCCCGAGATCACCCGCTTCGGATCGGGCAGTATCCAGTCATTGTCGGGCGCGCGGCCCACGGTGCCGCCGTTGACGCCAAATACGCGCGACCGGTTCGCACCGAGTTCGCGGTATTGCTCGCTGATGATTCGTAGCTTGATGGCCATTCTTGTTCGGGCTCAGCTTACGCGACTTATCCTGCCGCCCCTGGCAGCGGGCCGAAACTCGGCTGACGCTACCGCGCGTCCCTTGTAATATGCGGGACCCTATCACGCAAGCGTATCGGCTCGATGGCCGCCAGTCACATTTTCAAGGTCATTTTCCACAACCAGGGCAAGGTCTTCGAGATCTATGCCCGCAAGGTGGGTCATGGCCAGATGTTCGGCTTCATCGAGGTCGAGGAACTCATCTTCGGTGAAAAGTCGAGTCTGCTGGTCGACCCGTCCGAGGAAAAGATCCAGACGGAGTTCGCCGGGGTCAAACGCACCTACCTGCCGCTGCACTCGGTGATCCGGATCGACGAAGTACGCAAGTCCGGCGCCAGCAAGGTCTCCGCGGTCGAGGGCGGCAACGTGGCCCAGTTCCCGTTCCCGGTGTACACGCCTCCGAGCGGCCCGGGCACGCGCGAAAAATAGAGCAGCGGCGCGGCCTTACGCCTTCGGTTCGCTGGTCCGGGTCAGCCCGCTCCGGTATCATTCAGTGCCCCTGCCGACCGGCGTCCGCCCAGCCTCATGCTCACATTCAGCGGCGCTCCCGCGCTTTCGGATTTCCGTCTCCAGAAGCTCCTCGTTGCACTTCGCGAACGCGTCGGCCAGATCGAGCGCCGTCGACACGCGCTTCTTCCATTTCGTCGAGACGACGCGCGCCGCTCCACAGTGACGAGACGCGGGTGCTCGAGGCCCTGCTGCGGTATGGCCCGGCGGTCGCAGGCGCGCGAGCCGCAGGGCGAACTGCTGCTGGTGGTGCCGCGTTTCGGCACGGTCTCGCCGTGGTCGACCAAGGCGACCGACATCGCGCACGTTTGCGGCCTGCGTACCGTGCAGCGCATCGAGCGCGGCGTCGCTTATTTCCTGCGACGGCGCACGGCCGCTGACGGCGGCGGAACGCGGGCACGCCGCGGCGCAGATTCACGACCGCATGACCGAAAGCGTGCTCGACACGTCTGGAGGCCGCGGTCGGGCTGTTCGCAGCACACGGCCCCTAAGCCGCTGGCGACGGTGCCGGTCCTGGCGCAGGGCCGCGCAGCGCTCGAGCAGCGCGAACAAGGACCTCGGCCTGGCGCTGTCGGACGACGAAATCGACTACCTCGTCGACGCGTTCCAGCGGCAGCTGCGGCGCGATCCGACGCGACGTCGAACTGATGATGTTCGCGCAGGCGAACTCCGAGCACTGCCGTCACAAGATCTTCAACGCCGACTGGATCATCGACGGCGAACGCCAGCGACAAGACGCTGTTCGGCATGATCCGCAACACGCACCGGCTCAACCCGCAGGGCGTGCTCTCGGCGTACCGCGACAATGCCGCGGTGATCGAAGGCTCGCCGGGCCGGCGCTGGTTCGTGCAAGCCGGGCGGCGGCGGCTTCGAGGCGTGCCGACGAGCCGATCGACATCCTCATGAAGGTCGAGACGCACAATCACCCGACGGCGATTTCGCCGTTCCCGGGCGCCGCCACGGGCTCCGGCGGCGAGATCCGCGACGAAGGCGCGACCGGCCGCGGCGCCAAGCCCAAGGCCGGCCTGGTCGGGTTCTCGGTTTCGAACCTGCGCATTCCCGGGTACGCGCAACCCTGGGAAGCAGGATTTCGGCAAGCCCGAGCGCATCGTCAATGCGCTGCAGATCATGCTCGAAGGGCCCGATCGGCGCCGCGGCGTTCAACAACGAATTCGGCCGGCCGAACATCTACGGCTATTTCCGCACGTTCGAGCAGCGCGTCGCAGCGCCAGGGCGCTCGCCGCTGCGCGGCTATCACAAGCCGATCATGATCGCCGGCGGCCTCGGCAACGTGCGCCGCAGCCACGTCGAAAAAGCGCCCGTCGTGCCGGGCGCAAAGATCGTCGTGCTCGGCGGACCCTCGATGCTGATCGGCCTCGGGCGGCGGCGCGGCTTCGTCGATGGGCGCGGGCGTCAGCTCCGCCGATCTCGACTTCGCCTCCGTCCAGCGCGGCAACCCCGAGATGCAGCGTCGCGCGCAGGAAGTCATCGACGCGTGCTGGGCCATGGGCGACGACAACCCGATCCTGCTGATCCACGACGTCGGCGCCGGCGGCCTGTCGAATGCGATTCCCGAGTCCGTGCATTTCGAAGGCACCGGCGGCCGCATCGACCTGCGCAAGATCCTGAACGACGAGCCGGGCATGTCGCCGCTCGAGCTCTGGTGCAACGAATCGCAGGAGCGCTACGTGCTCGTGATCGCGGCCGAGCAGCTTGTTCGCGTTCGGCGCGCTGTGCGACCGCGAGCGCTGCCCGTTCGCCGTCGTCGGCGACGTCACGGGCGACGGCCGTTTGCGCGTCGACGACCCGCTGTTCGGCAACGCACCGGTCGACCTGCCGCTCGAGACGATCCTCGGCAAGCCGCCGCGGATGACGCGCGACGTGCAGCGACTGCCGCACGGCCGGCGACGGCGTTTCGGCGCCGTGACGTGACCGACTTGCGCGAGGCCGCGCTACGCGTGCTGCGGTTGCCCGACCGTGGCCGACAAGACGTTCCTGATCACGATCGGCGATCGCTCGGTGGGCGGCATGATCAGCCGCGATCCGATGGTCGGCCCGTGGCAGGTGCCGGTCAGCGACGTCGCCGTGACGGTCAGCGACTATTTCTCGATCACGGCGAAGCCATGGCGATGGGCGAGCGCACGCCGGTGGCGCTGCTCAACGCCGCGGCCTCGGGCCGCATGGCCGTGGCGGAGTCGATCACGAACATCGTCGCGGCCGACATCCGCCGCATCGAAGACGTCCGGCTTGTCGGCCAACTGGATGGCGGCGTGCGGCGAACCGGGCGAAGACGCGGACCTTTACGACACGGTGCACGCCGATCGGCGAGGAGTTCTGTCCCGCGCTCGGCATCGCGATCCCGGTCGGCAAGGATTCGCTGTCGATGAAGACGGCCTGGGACGAGGCGGGCGAGGCGAAGAAGGTCGTCGCGCCGGTGTCGCTCGTGGTCTCGGCGTTTGCGCCGGTCGAGGACGTTCGCCGTACGCTCACGCCGCAGCTGCGCCTCGATCGCGGGCAGACGCGGCTGCTGCTGATCGACCTGGGTGGCGGTCGCCAACCGCCTGGGCGGCTCGTGCCTCGCGCAGGTCTACGGCCGCATCGGCGACGTCGCGCCGATTGCGACGACCCGCAGCGACTGCGCGGCTTTCTTCGGCGCGATCGGCGACCTGCGCCGTGCCGGGTCTGCTGCTCGCCTATCACGATCGTTCCGACGGTGGCCTGTTCGCGACCCTGGTCGAAATGGCCTTCGCCGGACACTGCGGACTCGAGCGTGCAGCTCGCGGCAGACGACCAGGCGGGCGCTGTGGCCGAGCTGTTTGCCGAGGAACTGGGCGCCGTCGTACAGGTCGAGGCGTCGCATTTCGATCGAAGTGCGGGGCGTGTTTGCCGCGGCGGGCCTTGGCCGATTGCGTGCGCGAGATAGGTCGTGGCGACCGCGGGCGACCAGGTCGAGATCGCCGACGAGCACGGGCGTCGCGCTGCTTGCAGGCATCGCGCACCGAGTTGCGCGCCGCCTGGTCCGAGACGAGCTATCGGCTGCAGGCGATGCGTGACAACCCGGCCTGCGCCGAGGAGGAGCGCGCGCGCACGCTCGATCCGCAGGATCCCGGGCCTGTTCGCACGCCTGACGTTCGATCCCGCCGACGATATCGCGGCGCCCTACGTCAATCGCGGCGCACGACCGGAGGTCGCGATCCTGCGCGAGCAGGGCGTCAACAGCCAGCTCGAAATGGCCGCGGTGTTCGAGCGCGCGGGGTTCAGAGCCTGCCGACGTGCACATGACCGACCTGATCGCCGGCCGCACGCGGCTCGAGCGCTTCAAGGGCCTCGTCGCCTGCGGCGGCTTTTCGTACGGCGACGTGCTGGGCGCCGGCGAAGGCTGGGCCAAGTCGATCCTGTTCAACGCGGCGCTGCGCGAGCAGTTCGAGGCAGTTCTTCGCGCGGCCCGACAGCTTCTCGCTGGGCGTCTGCAATGGCTGCCAGATGATGTCGGCGCTGAAGACGCTGATCCCCGGCGCGGCGCACTGGCCCCGCTTCGTGCGCAACCGCTCGGAGCAATTCGAGGGGCGCGTCGGGCTCGTCGAGGTGCTGCCGACGCCGTCGATTTTCTATGCCGGCATGGTGGGCTCCGTGTTGCCCATCGCCGTGGCGCACGGCGAAGGCCTGGCCGAATTTGTCGAGTACCGCGGCCCAGCAGGCCTGCATCGAGAGCGGCCTCGTCAGCCTGCGCTGGGTCGACAACTTCGGCCGCGTGGCCGAGACGTATCCCGCCAACCCGAATGGCTCGCCCGCTGGCATCACCGGCCTCACGACGGCCGACGGCCGCACTACGATCGTCATGCCGCATCCCGAGCGCGTGTTCCGCACCGTGCAGAACTCGTGGCACCCCGAGCAGTGGGGCGAGGACGGGTGGCTGGATGCGGATGTTCCGCAACGCGCGGCTCTGGGTCGACTGAGCCGGTCCCGGTGTAAAACGTCGCCGCTTCGCAGCGCGCCGCCGGATTACTTGATCGGCGTCGCGACGCGGCCGATCGGCGTGATCTTGTCGAGCGTCTCTTCGGCGAAGAACCGCCGCACCATCATCGCCTGCTGCAGTTTGCCCTTGCGGACGTACGCCTGGTACAGCAGGTCTTTCAGCACTTCGAGCAGCACGCCGGCCTCGCAGGAGCCGAGGTCCGGCAAGCCCGGGTTCGGGTCGTGGTCGCCGCCAAAGATGACTTTCTTGACCACCCCGAAGGTTTCCGGATCGATCTCCGCCATGTCGCGTGCTTCGTTGATCTGCTCGAAGATCCGCAGCCGGCCGTTTTCGCCAAGGTCCTGGAACACCGCCTGCGCCGTGCGGCGAGACATCGACGCGAACGCATTGAAATAGCCGCCCGAATAGCAGCCGAGCGCTTCGCGGAACAGCCGCTCGATGTTCTCCGGCAGGTACGTGAAATTGAATTTCTCGCGGGCACGCTCGAGCTCGACGAAGCTGTTCGCGAGCTCGACGCGGTTGGCCGCGTACATCTTCACGGCGAACTTCAGGAAGATCGGGGCGCTGCAGGAGTCGCAGCGGTAGACCACGCCGACATGGTTCGGCCGGCTCGCGACGAGTTCCGCGAACTGGGGCACCGACACCGCCGTGATGTGCGTGAACACCTGGCAGTGCGGGCACATCAGCGCGAGGCTGCGCTCCTGGTCGTGGTGCAACCGGCTGTTCGAATCGACGTAGACGGACATGTCTTGTACGGCCCTGGTCGCCTTGTTGATTCGAGTGTAGCGCCAACCGAAGCGAAGCGTGAATATTGCGTCGTTCGGCCTAGGACTTCGCGGCGCCGGCGGCGCGTTGTCGGGCCTGCACGGCTTTGGCCGCGGCTTCGTTGGCCGGCCGCGCCTCGAGCTCGACGCCTGCGCCCTGGCCTTGCTGTCGCAACCAGACGTCGAAACGGCCTCCGTGGGCCAGCGGCCGCCACGGAACGTAGGCGTGGCGGGCATCGGCGTATCGCTCCCAGCGTGTCCCGGTCCGCGCCTGGGCCCAGATGTCCTCGCCGGCCTCATCGCGCTCGCTCAGGCTGTAACTCGAAGGCAGGGGACCGGCCGATCCGCCCTCGCGGCGCCGCGGTCTTGCTGGCCAGGAAGCGTGCGCTGAGCCGGTCCAGCCGGAATCCCGGGTTCAAACCCAGGTCTGCTCGCCCGGTCGCGCCAGGCGAGGGTGCGGATGTCGAGCCGCCATTCGTCGCCGCTGATCTCGAAAAGCTGCATGCGTCCGTCGGGCAGCCGCGTCAGCGTCACGCGGTACGCGTGCGGCCCCGTGCGCTCGCAGTTCACCTGCGCGATCGGCCCGCTCGACAGGCGACGCGTGATAGGTCGCGAGATTCTCGGCCGCGGGCCAGAAGATGCGTGCGAGCGTAGAACAACACCAACGCAACAGCGAGATTGCCGGCCGCCGCCCAGGGACGCCGCGCGAGCCAGCGGCTGAAAGCGAGCAGCACCGCGAGCACGCCGAACACCAGTGCGACGACGAGTACGCCTTTCATCGCGCTGCTACCGCGATGCACGGTCCGGCAGTGCAACGCTCAGTGCGCCCGAGTCGACCATCTGCGCGAGCGCAGTCATGCTCCGATCCAGCCGATGATCGTCGGCGCGGTAGGGCACCACCGTACGCACCGTGGCATGCACTCGCTCGAGTTGCGCCGTCGTCGTGAGCGGACGCAGGCAGTCGATCGCATGACACGCCGCGAGCAATTCGACGCCCAGCACCCGCGCCGTGTTATCGCAGATCTTCAGCAGCTTGCGGCCGGCCCACGGCGCCATGCTGACGTGATCTTCCTGTCCCGCGGAGGTCGGCAGGCTGTCGACCGATGCCGGGTGCGCGTACGTCTTGTTCTCCGAGACCAGCGCCGCGGCCGTCACGTGCGCAATCATGAAGCCCGACTCGAGGCCAGGCTCCGCCGCGAGGAACATGTTCAGGTTCGGGTTCACGCGTCGGTCGAGCAGGTCGATGCGCCGCTCCGACGTGCTGGCAAGCTCCGCCACGGCAATCGCCAGGAAGTCGCTGATGAAGCCGATCGGCTCGGCGTGGAAATTGCCGCCCGACAACACGTCCTCGCCGAAAATCAGCGGATTGTCGGAGACGCCGTTGAGTGCGGCACCGAGCACGTCATGCGCGTGACGCAGCGTGTGCTCGACTGCCCCATAGACTTGCGGCATGCAGCGCACGGCATACGGATCCTGCACGCGCTCGCAATTTTCATGGCTGCACGCGAATCTCGCTGTCGCCCGAGCAGCAGGCTGCGCAAGCGCGTCGCAACCTCGACCTGGCCTGGCAGGCGACTCGCCTGCTGTATCGCGCTCGTCGAACGGCGCATGACTGCCGGCGAGGCCCTCGACCGTCATGGCGCAGCACACGACGGCCGCGTCGAGCAGGCGTTCGGCGCGGAACAGTCCTTCGAGCGCGAGCGCCAGGCTCAGTTGCGTGCCGTTCAGCAGCGCGAGGCCTTCCTTCGCCTGCAGTTCGAGTGCGGCCGACGCCCGCGGCCTGCATGACCTCGGCGCCGGCGAGTGCGCGGCGTGCAGCGGCGGGTGACGCCATTGCTTGTCGCCGGCGTTACCGCCAGCCGGTGCAGTGGCTTCGCCTTCGCCAATCAGCGCCAGCGCCATGTGCGCGAGCGGCGCGAGATCACCGGACGCGCCGACCGAGCCCTGCGCAGGAATCGACCGGCAGCACGTCCGCATTGAGCAGCGCGAGCAGTGCGTCGACGACGAGCGGGCGCACGCCGGAAAAACCCGCCGCCAGGCCGTTGGCCTTCAACAGCAGCATGCGGCGCACGAGCGCCGGCTCGAGCGGATCGCCGACGCCGCAGGCGTGGCTGCGGACCAGGTTCAGCTGCAATTTCCGCGTCTTGTTGGCCGGGATGACGCGGTTCGCAAAAGCGCCGAACCCGGTGTTGATGCCGTACGCAACCCGACCCGACTCGATCGTCGCCTGCACCGCCGCGGCCGACTGCTCCATGGCGGCGCGTGCCTGCGGCGGCAAGCCGCACGACGGGACGCTGCTGCTCGAAACCGCCGCAGGTCGTCGAGCGTCAGCGAGGAGCCGTCGAGGTGAGTTCTCATCACGCGTGCAGGCTGCGGAAGCGGACGCGGTGGGGCTGCTCGGCGTCCTCGCCGCGTCGCTTCTTGAAGTCCGTCGACGTACTCGGAATAGTTGCCCTCGAACCAGATCACTTCGCTGTTGCCCTCGAACGCGAGGATGTGCGTGGCGATTCGGTCGAGAAACCAGCGATCGTGCGAGATGACGACGGCGCAGCCCGGGAAGCTCAGCAGGCCTTCTTCGAGTGCGCGCAGCGTCTCGATGTCGAGGTCGTTGGTCGGTTCGTCGAGCAGGATCACGTTGCCGCCTTCCTTCAGCACCTTGGCGAGATGCACGCGGTTGCGTTCGCCGCCCGACAGCTCGCCGATCGATTGCTGCTGCTGCGAGCCGCGGAAATTGAAGCGGCCGACGTAAGCGCGTGACGGCGTCTCGTAGTTGCCGACCTTGATCATGTCGAGGCCGTTCGAAATCTCCGGCGAAGACCGTCTTCTTGTCGTCGAGCGACTGCCGCGACTGGTCGACATAAGCGAGTTGCACCGAAGGCCCGATGCGGATCTCGCCGGCGTCGGAGGTTTCCTTGCCCGGTCAGGATGCGGAACAAGCGTCGTCTTGCCGGCGCCGTTCGGCCCGATGATGCCGACGATGCCGCCCTGCGGCAGGTTGAAATTCAGGTTGTCGAACAGCAGCTTCTCGCCGTATGCCTTCGACAGTCCCTTCGCTTCGACCACGAGTTCGCCCAGGCGCGGGCCCGGCGGAATGTAGATCTCGTTGGTCTCGTTGCGCTCCTGGAATTCGCGCGACTGCAGTTCCTCGAAGCGCTGCATGCGCGCCTTGCTCTTGGCCTGGCGCGCCTTCGGGTTCTGGCGCACCCATTCGAGTTCGCGCGCGAGCATTTTCTTGAGCGCGTCCTGCTGCTGCTCCTCGACCTTGAGCCGCGCTTCCTTCTGCTCGAGCCACGACGAGTAGTTGCCCTGCCACGGAATGCCGTGACCGCGGTCGAGTTCGAGGATCCAGCCCGCGACGTTGTCGAGGAAGTAACGATCGTGGGTGACCGCGATGACCGTGCCAGGGTACTGCTCGAGGTAGTGTTCGAGCCAGCGCACCGACTCGGCGTCGAGGTGATTCGTCGGCTCGTCGAGCAGCAGCATGTCGGGTTTCGACAGCAGCAACTGGCAAAGCGCGACGCGACGCCGTTCACCACCGGAGATCTTGGTGACGTCGGCGTCCCACGGCGGCAGGCGCAGCGCGTCGGCTGCGACTTCGAGCTGGCGCTCGAGATTGTGGCCATCGGCAGCCTGGATGATGGCCTCGAGCCGTGCCTGCTCGGCGGCGATCTTGTCGAAGTCTGCGTCGGGTTCGGCATACGCCGCGTAAACGGCGTCGAGTCCCGCCAGCGCATCCTTGATGTGCTGCACGGCCACTTCGACATTGCCGCGCACGTCCTTGGTTGCGTCGAGCTGCGGTTCCTGTGGCAGGAAACCGATGTTGATGCCGGGTTGCGGCCGTGCCTCGCCTTCGAACTCCTTGTCGATGCCCGCCATGATCCGCAGCAAGGTGGACTTGCCGGAACCGTTCAGGCCGAGCACGCCGATCTTGGCGCCGGGAAAAAAGCTCAGGGAAATGTCGCGAAGGATGACCCTTTTCGGGGGTACCACCTTCCCGACGCGATTCATGGTGTAGATGAACTGTGCCATTGAGTTTGGGCTGGCCGTGGCTTCCGTTGTCTGCAGGCGAAGAAAAAGGCCGGTGATTATCGGGCATCCGTGCCCATGGACGCTACCGCCGCGGGTCCGGATGCTGCTAGTCTCGCTGCACTCTCCCGTCATGGCAGGCGTCCGGCGCCGTATTCGAACGATGCAGCAGCAACCATCGGTCCTGCTCGTGGCGAGCGATGGCGCGCCCCGATACGGCTTTGGCAACGGCCACCCGTTCGGCCCGGACCGCCAGGACGCCTTCATGCGCGAGTTGCGCCGCAGCCGCTGCTACGGGCAACTGCGAATCGCCGAGCCGCGCCTGGCCGAGCGCGAGGAGATCGAGGCTTTCCACCGGCGCGAGTACGTCGACCTCGTGGTGCAGAAATCGCGCGACGGTCGAGGCTACCTCGACGCGGGCGACACGCCGGCGTTCAAAGGGGTCTATGAGGCATCGAGCTTCGTCGTCGGCGGCACGCTGCTGGCCGTCGAGGAAATCATGGGCGCACGCTCGCGCCGTGCGTTCATTCCCGATCGGCGGGTTGCATCATGCCTCGCGCGCGCATGCCGCGGGTTTTTGCGTTTTCAATGACTGTGGCGTCGCCATCGAACTGCTGCGGGGCAAATACGGCGTAAAGCGCGTCGCGTACGTCGACATCGACGCGCATCACGGCGACGGCGTTTTTTATGGCTTCGAAAGCGACCCGGACGTGCTGTTCGCCGATATCCATGAAGATGGCCGCTTTCTTTATCCCGGGACCGGCGCTGCCGAGGAAACGGGCGTCGGCGCAGCGCTCGACACCAAGCTGAACCTGCCGCTGCCGCCGGGCGCGACCGACGAGGATTTCCTGCGCGAGTGGTCCAAGATCGAGGACTACCTGCGGCGCACGGCGCCCGACTTCATCCTGCTGCAGTGTGGAGCGGACAGTCTCGAAGGTGATCCCATCACGCATCTTGCGTTTTCCGAAGAGGCGCACGCTACGGCGGCCGCCTCGGTGTGCCGGATTGCCGATGAGCTGGGACATGGGCGCGTGCTCGCGATGGGTGGAGGCGGGTACAACCGCCAGAACCTCGCTCGTGCCTGGACTCGCGTCGTCGAGGCGCTCGTCGCCAGTTAGCTCGCGCCTTTCGCTGTCGCCGGTTGCCTGTCTGCTGCGCGTGGACGTCGTTCCACTTAGGCGTGAGAGCAGTTCCAGAGGAGCAGTTCACGCGTCGCCGGGCCGGCTTCCGGGTCGCTTGCCGGGACGCATGAACCCATCCATGGGGCTCCGGCGCGTCGTCCATGACGCGCACGGCCCGGCCAGCGACCCAGAACCCGACCCGACGCCGCCTGACTATCGCGACACACCGGCACGTGCCTCAAGAGCCAGACTAGACGCCGCCGAGCATCGCAGCACGCGGCATCACCTGGCTTCGCGATAGGCGTGGCTAGCGGTGCGAGCGGGCTAGCGCAGCGGGGACGCCGATGCCGTCGAGCGGTCGCATTCGCCGCGCCGAGTCGCAAGCCCCTGCGGATCGCCTGCCGCGCTCCCTCACCGTGAGCGACGTATGCCGTTGCTTCCCGCTGCCATCTCTCAGCCGGAGCCGCGACATCCGAGGCCGGTATGTCCGGCTCTCGGGGGTGCCATGCGGGGCCGTGCGCGTCATGGACGACGCGCCGGAGCCCCATGGATGGGTTCATGCGTCCCCGCCATGGCACCCCGAGAGCCGGGCGTGTCGGCCGAGTGCCCCGTCGGAAAGCCAAGGAAGCGAACGAAGCAGCAGGCGCGTGCAATGAATGAAGCGCGTCAGCAACACCACAGCAGGCCGCACCCGGGCGGCCAATGCGCCCGTTCGGCTACAATCGCGCGTCCCCGACCACGGAGAATCCATGTTTCCCGCCAACCAGACGATTGCCGGGTTTGACCCCGAACTTGCGGCCGCCCTCGACCACGAGCGCGTGCGCCAGGAAGACCACATCGAGCTGATCGCTTCCGAGAACTACGCGAGCCCGCGAGTGCTGGAAGCCCAGGGGTCGGTCCTGACCAACAAGTACGCCGAAGGCTACCCGGGCAAGCGTTATTACGGCGGCTGCGAATACGTCGACGTCGCCGAGCAACTGGCGATCGACCGCGCCAAAAAGCTGTTCAAGGCCGACTTCGCCAATGTCCAGCCGCACTCCGGTTCGCAGGCCAACGCCGCGGCGTACCTCGCGCTGATCAAGCCAGGTGACACGCTGCTCGGCATGAGCCTGGATCACGGCGGCCACCTCACGCATGGCGCCAAGGTCAATTTCTCCGGCAAGATCTTCAACTCGGTGCAGTACGGGCTCGACCCGGCCACCGGCGAGATCGACTACGACCAGGTCGAGCGACTCGCGCACGAACACAAGCCGCGGCTGATCATCGCCGGATTTTCGGCGTATTCGCGCGTGATCGACTGGGCTCGCTTCCGCGCCATCGCCGACGCCGTGGGCGCCTATTTCCTCGTCGACATGGCGCATGTCGCGGGCCTGGTGGCGACGGGCGTTTACCCGAGCCCACTGCCGTTTGCCGACGTCGTGACGACCACGACACACAAGACGCTGCGCGGTCCACGCGGCGGCCTGATCCTTGCGCGTGCCAACGAGGAGATCGGCAAGAAACTCAATTCCTTGATTTTCCCCGGTACCCAGGGCGGCCCGCTGATGCACGTGATCGCCGCAAAGGCCGTCGCGTTCCTCGAGGCCATGCAGCCGGAGTTTGTCGACTACCAGAAAGCCGTCGTCGCAAACGCCCGCGTCATGTGCAAGGCCTTCGAGCAGCGTGGCTACAAGATCGTCTCGGGCGGCACCGACAATCACCTGTTCCTGCTCGACCTGATCGCGAAAGACGTGACCGGCAAGGATGCGGACGCGGCGCTCGGTCGCGCGCACATCACGGTCAACAAGAACACGGTGCCGAACGATCCCCGTTCCCCGTTCGTCACGAGTGGCCTGCGAATCGGCACACCCGCCGTGACCACGCGCGGTTTCGGTGAGGCCGAGGTCAACCAGCTTGCGCTGTGGATCTCGGACGTGCTCGACGACATCGGCAACGAAGCCGTCATTGCCCGCACGCAGGAAGCCGTCCGCAACGTGTGCAAACGCTTTCCGGTCTACGGCTGACGCGTCGCGTCGCCCCGAGCGCAACGCACGGCCAAGGCAAGAGCGCGACATAGATGTACTGTCCGTTCTGCGCGCATGAAGAAACGAAGGTCATCGACTCGCGTCTTGCGGGCGAGGGCCAGCAGGTGCGCCGGCGACGCGAATGCCTGCGGTGTGGTGAACGCTTCACGACGTTCGAGTCGGCCGAACTGGTGATGCCACGCGTCGTGAAGTCCGACTCGACGCGCGAACCCTTCGACGAGTCAAAGCTGCGTTCCGGCATGCTCAAGGCGCTCGAGAAACGACCGGTGGCGATCGAGGCCGTGGACGCGGCCGTCAATCACGTCTGCCACAAGCCTGCGCACGCTCGGCGAGCGCGAAGTGCCATCGCGTCTCGTCGGCGAACTCGTGATGGACGAACTGCATCAGCTGGACGAAGTCGCTTACGTGCGCTTTGCCTCGGTCTACCGCAGCTTCCAGGACGTCGACGCGTTCCGTGAAGAGATCGAGAAGTTGCGTCATCGCAGGCCGCGCTCGGTCGAGGACGTGCAGCTCGGGTTGTGGGCCGCGAACGAGGCGGAACGACCCGTCGAGAAGAAATGACCGTCGGCCCGGCCTGCGACGTCCATCGATTTCGTGCACATGGCGCACGCCTTGCGCCTCGCTCGCCGCGGAGAATATTCGACGGCGCCGAATCCGAGCGTCGGATGCGTGGTGCTCGACGCGGCCGGCACGGTCGTCGGCGAGGGCTGGCATCGGCGGGCCGGCGAACCGCACGCGGAGATTCATGCGCTCGCAGCGGCCGCCGGTCGCGCTCGCGGCGGCACGGCGTACGTAACGCTCGAGCCCTGCGCCCATCAAGGCCGCACGCCGCCGTGCGTCGATGCCGTGCTCGAAGCAGCGCCCGCGCGTGTCGTCATCGCGATGCAGGACCCTAATCCGCGCGTCGCGGGCGCAGGCCTGCGCAGGCTCGAAGCGGCTGGTATCGCCGTGACCGTTGGCGTGCTCGAACGCGAGGCGGGCGAACTCAATCGTGGATTCGTCTCGCGCATGACTCGCGGACGGCCGTGGGTCACGGTCAAGGTCGGCGCGAGCATCGATGGCCGCACCGCACTCGCGAGCGGCGAGAGCAAGTGGATCACCGGGGCGACCGCGCGTACCGATGTGCAGCGACTTGCGTGCACGCGCCTCGGCGATCCTGACGGGCATCGGCACGGTGCTCGCCGACGACCCGGCACTGACCGTGCGCGACCAGCAACTGCCGACCTTTGGCCGCCAACCGCTGCGCGTGGTGTTCGATACGAGCGGCAAGATCCAGCCACCCGCACGCCTGCTGCAGGATGGTCACCCGACGCTGATCTTTACCTGCGCCGCAGCGGCCGCGGCGATGCAAGCCGCACATGCGGGTTCGCACGTCGTCGCGTGGAGCCGTTGCCGCTGCAAGGAGATCGTCTCGACCTGCACGCGGCGCTGCGGCGGCTCGCTGAGCTGGAATGCAACGAAGTGCTGGTCGAGGCGGGCCCGATTCTTGCGGGCGCGTTCGTAGCGGGCGGCTGCGTGGACGAGATCGTCATCTACCTCGGCGGCGACGCTGCTCGGCGACACGAGCCGTCCGATGTTCGTCCTGCCCGAGCCGTTACGCACACTCGGCGAGCGCCGGGTGTACTCATTTCACGATGTGCGGCAGGTCGGCGACGACCTTCGCGTCGCACTGCGGCCCAAGGGACATCGCATTGATGTTCACGGGAATCGTCCAGGGCGTCGGCACCGTTCGCGCGATCGAGCCGCGTGGCGGCGACGTCACGATCGTCATCGATACCGGTGAGCTATCACTGGACGGCGTGGAACCCGGTGGCAGCATTGCGGTCAGCGGCGTGTGCCTGACGGCCACGCGGCTCGAGCCACCGGCTTCGCGGCCGACGTCTCGCGCGAGACGCTTTCTTTGACGACACTGGGCCTCTGGATGCCTGGCAGTCGCGTCAACATCGAGAAGGCGCTGCTCGCCGGGCAGGCACTCGGCGGACATTACGTAACAGGTCATATCGACGGCGTGGCGGAGGTTACCGACCGTCGCGACGACGGACGCTCGGTGCGCATGGCGTTTGCGGTACCGCCCGCGCTGGGGCGTTACGTGGCGCGCAAGGGATCGGTGTGCCTCGACGGGGTCAGTCTTACGGTCAACGGCGCGGAAGCGAACCGCTTCGACGTGAACCTGGTGCCGCACACGCTCGAGGTGACGACACTCGGCGACTACCGGCCGGGGACGCAGATCAACCTCGAGGTCGACATCATCGCGCGCTACGTCGAGCGGATGATGCGCCCCGGTTGAGTTGCAGCGCTGCCGGGAGAGCTGGTCAGGCCTTGCGCCGCCGTATTTGCCACCCTGTTAGACTGGCGCGCCGCGAGTGCGAGCACTTGCTTTTAAGTCGCGATATAATACATTTAAATACAAATACTTGGCAGTGAGTCCTGATGAATTCTCTGAACACGACTGACGAAATCCTGGCCGACATACGGCAGGGTCGAATGGTCGTCATCATGGACGATGAGGATCGCGAAAACGAAGGCGACCTGATCATGGGCGCGACACACGTCCGGCCCGAAGACGTGAACTTCATGGCGCGGTATGGACGCGGCCTGATCTGCCTGACCCTGACGCGGGACCGCTGCAAGCAATTGCGATTGCCGCTGATGGTCAGCGACACGGACCTCGACCTGCGCACCAATTTCACGCTGTCGATCGAGGCCGCGGAGGGCGTCACCACTGGCATCTCGGCGTACGATCGCGCGCATACGATTCGCACGGCCGTCTCGCCGGAGGCCAAGGCCGAAGACCTGCGCCAGCCAGGGCACATCTTTCCGTTGATGGCACAGCCGGGTGGCGTGCTGACGCGTGCCGGCCACACAGAGGCGGGTTGTGACCTGGCACGGCTTGCCGGGCTCGAGCCCGCCGCGGTCATCGTCGAGATCCTGAACGATGACGGCACCATGGCGCGTCGTCCGGATCTCGAACTGTTTGCGCGCCGGCATGACCTCAAGATCGGCACGATCGCGGACCTGATCCGCTACCGGCTCGAGAAAGAGCGTTCCGTCGAACGCATCGCCGAGCGCGCCATCGACACCGAGTTCGGGCCGTTCCGGCTGTACTGCTACGAAGATCACGTCAACAGCACGGTGCACCTGGCCCTCGTGCGCGGCGAACTGGACTCGCAGACTGCACCGCTGGTGCGGGTGCACCTGAAGGACACGATCCGCGACCTCGTCGGCGCGCAGGAGACGGCGCACAGCTGGTCGTTGCGTGGCGTGATGCAGCGCATCGCGCGCGAAGGCTCCGGCATCGTCGTGCTGCTGCGCCCGCACGAGAGCCCGCTCGAGATCGCAGAGGCCGTGCGCACGCCTGATCGCCCGACGCAAACGACACCGGCGCATGGCCACGTGCTGCGCACGTACGGCATCGGCGCGCAGATCCTGCGCGACCTGGGCGTGTCGCGCATGCGCGTGCTGAGCGCACCCAAGCAGATGCACGGCCTGTCTGCGTTCGACCTCGAAGTCGCCGAATACGTCGATTGAGCTTGCTGGAGAAACGATAATGGACAACGTCCGCACGCTGCAGGGCGACCTGCTGGCCCGCGACCTGCGCTTCGCGATCGTCGCTGCGCGTTTCAATGATGCGATCGTGGAGAACCTGATTCGCGGTGCGGTGGACATGCTGCTGCGACACGGCGCAAGCGAAAAGCAGATCGAGGTGGTGCGCGTGCCCGGTGCCTTCGACCTGCCGTTCGTCGCCAGGCGGATCGCCACGGCAAAGCGTTGTGACGCGATCGTCGCGCTGGGGGCCGTGATCCGCGGCGCCACGCCGCACTTCGACCTGGTCGCGAACCAGTGCGCCGCGGGCCTTGCACGCGCGGCCGACGACACCGGGATTCCGATTGCGTTCGGCGTGCTCACGACGGACACGATCGAGCAAGCCGTCGAGCGCGCCGGCACGAAGGCCGGCAACAAGGGCGCCGATGCGGCGATGTGTGCGCTCGAACTCGCGAACCTGCTGCGCCGCCTGGACACCTGATGACCGGAAGGCGCAACGACCGGGCAGGGCGCGCACGCAGTCTGTCGCGGCGTCTGGCCATGCAGGCGCTGTACCAGTGGCAGATGACGGGCCAGACCTTCGCCGAGTTGCGCCACCAGTTCGCCACCGAAGAGGAGTACGCCGACGTCGACCCGGACTATTTCGTCGAACTGCTGCAGGGCGTGCTGGAAGAAATCGACCGAGCTCGATGCGACGCTCGGCGAATTGATTGACCGGCCCGTCGCCCAGCTCGATCCCGTCGAGCACGCCGTGCTGATGCTGGGTCTGCACGAGCTGCAGCATCGTCCCGACGTGCCGTATCGGGTCGTGATCAACGAAGGCGTCGAGCTGGCGAAGAAGTTCGGCGCGACCGAAGGACACAAGTTCATCAACGCGGTACTCGATCGCGCGGCCCGCTCGCTGCGCGCAACCGAGCAGGTCGCGGCGCGTCGATCGCGCGACTGATTCGCGCGCCGCAGGCACCGCCGTGTCCCTCGGTGAATTCGACCTGATCGCCCGCTATTTCAGCCGCCCGTCGTCACGCGGCGACGTGGTGCTCGGCGTCGGCGACGATGCGGCACTGCTCGCGCCGCCTCCCGGCCAGGCGCTGGTCGTCGCCACCGATACGCTGGTCGAAGGCCGGCACTTCCTGCGCGGGCACGCCGTCGAGATGCGATCGGGCATCAGGCGCTTGCCGTGAATCTCAGCGACCTCGCTGCCATGGGCGCCGAGCCCGCGTGGGCGCTGCTGTCGTTGTCGATGCCTGCGGCCGACGGCCGCATGGCTCGAGGGTTTTGCAAGTGGCCTTTTACGCACTCGCCGACAACGCACAACGTCGCGCTCGTGGGCGGTGACACGGTGCGTGGTCCCCTGGTCGTCACGATCCAGGCGCTCGGCTTCGTACCGCGTAACCGCGGCGTTGCGACGCGATGGTGCGAAGCCCGGCGATCTGCTTTACGTGTCCGGCACGCCAGGCGTCGCGGCGGCCGGCCTCGAGCTGTTACAGACCGGCTCGGCGAGCTTTGATTCCAGCGACGAACGCGTCACGCGATTCCTGTACGCCGAGCCGCGCCTCGCGCTCGGGCTTGCGCTTGCGCGGTATCGCGACTGCCGCGATGGATGTCTCCGATGGCCTGCTCGGCGACCTCGGCAAACTCTGCGCTGCGAGTGGTGTTGGCGCGCAGGTCGACCTCGGCACATTGCCGTTACAGCCGCTCGCCGCGCACTATCCGCATGCGAAGTGCGAGGAACTCGTGCTGCACGGCGGTGACGACTACGAACTGTTGTTCACGGCGGCTCCGGATCACACGCAGGGCGTCGAAGCGGCGGCACTCATGGCGGGCTGCGCGATTCATCGGATCGGCATGATCGTTGCCGGGGCCGGCGTCGCGTGCCTGCGTAACGGACGCATCGAATCGATGGGGCAGGGCGGCTATGACCATTTCACGCGCTGAACGCAGCGCTCGCGTACCGCTCTCGCCGCGCCTGCTGCGCGAGCCCGTGCATTTGTTCGCATTGGGCTTCGGGTCCGGACTCGCGCCCGTCGCGCCTGGTACCTTCGGGTCACTCGTCGGACTCGCGTTCGCGCTGATCGTGCTGCACTTTGGCTTCGCCGTGGCCGCAGTGGCAACGACAGTGGTGACGGTGGCCGGCTTCTGGATCTGCGGTGAAAGCGCACGGCGTCTCGGCGTCCACGATCATCCAGGCATCGTCTGGGACGAAGTGGCCGGCATGATGATCACGATGCTGGCGGCGCCGCCGACCTGGTGGGGCCTGCTGCTCGCGTTCGGACTTTTCCGCCTGTTCGACATCTGGAAGCCCTGGCCGATCCGGGAGATCGATCACGGTATGTCCGGCGGAGCCGGCATTATGCTCGACGACGTAATGGCTGGATTTCTGGCCGCCATCGTCCTGCTGCTGGTCCGCTACGCAAATTGAACACCACACAACAAATCGACGCCGGAACTGCAGACCCAGCCGTTGGTCCTCGAGCCGCCCAGACCAGGTGCCCGAGCGCATCGGCAAATATTATGTCGTGCACGAAGTGGGTCGCGGCAGCACCGGCACGCGTGTACCTGTCACACGACCCGTTCTACGGTCGCGACGTCGCGATCAAGCTGTATCACGCCACGACCGGTGACGACGCCGAGAGCCGCAATGCTCGCCGCATGTTCATGGGCGAGGCCAAGATGGTCGGGAAGATGCAGCACCCGAACATCGTGCCGATCTTCGACGCGGGCGAAGAGCACGGCCGTCGCTACGTCGTCACCGAGCACGTGCATGGCGCCCGTACGCTGAGCGCCTATTGCCGGCCGGCAGCCTGCTGCCGATCGAGCAGGTCGTGTCGATCATCTACAAGTGCGCGAAGGCGTTGCACTACGCGCATTCGCGCGGTGTCGTGCATCGCGACGTCAAGCCGTCGAACATCCTGTTGACCCAGGACGGCGACGTCCGCGTCGTCGATTTCGGCATCGCGCTGGTCGCCGATTCCGACATCTCGCGGCTCGAGGGCGTCGCGGGCAGCCCGGCCTACATGTCACCCGAACAGGTGCAGGGCCTCGAACTCGATGCGCGCTCCGATTTGTATTCGCTCGGCGCCGTGATGTACGAGATGCTGTGCGGCCAGCGCCCGTTTCGGGCCGGCGCGCTCGGCAAGCTGCTGCGCCAGGTCGTGCAGTCGATGCCGGAGCCGTTGCGCCAGATGCGGCCCGAGATCCCGGAGGAGCTCGAGGCAGTCGTCGACCGGGCGCTGCAGAAAGAACCCGCAAATCGTTTTCGCACGGGCACGGAATTCGCCGCCGACCTGACGCGCGTGCACCAGAAACTGCGTGCATCGCATGCCGAGATCGACGACGAGGAACGTTTCGCAGTGCTGCGCAAGCTGCGCTTCTTCAACGACTTCTCGCACGGCGAAATTCGCGAAGTCATGCGCGCCGGCGTGTGGATGGATTGCCAGCCGGGCGAATCCATCCTGCGGCCCGGCGATATCGACGACCGGTTCTACATCGTCGTTTCCGGCGGCGTGACCATGACCCGCGGCGGCGACATCATCGGACGGGTTGAATCGGGGGCTGTTTCGGCGAAGCGAGCTTCTCGGAAGGCTCGCGCCGCGACTCGGTCATCGAGGCGACCGGCCAGGTGTCGCTGATCAAGGTGCCGGCGACGCTGCTCGAACAGTCCTCGATCTCGTGCCAGTTGCGCTTCAACAAGGTCTTCCTGCGCGAACTGATCGGCCGGCTGCAGCGGCCCCCCCGCAAGTAAGCTCAGGCGCCGGCTTCGGCTGCCTTGTCCTTTTCGATCAGGGCGTAGGCCGAGTGATTGTGGATCGACTCGAAGTTCTCGGCTTCGACGACGTACGCCAGCACGCGCTCTTCTGAATTCAGCCGCACTGCGACGTCGCGGACGATGTCCTCGACGAATTTCGGATTGTCGTAGGCACGCTCGGTCACGTACTTCTCGTCGGGGCGCTTCAGGATGCCGAAGACCTCGCACGAGGCTTCCTGCTCGGCGATGTCGATCAATTCCTCGATCCACAGGTGCTCGCGCACGCGCGCCTTGATCGTGATGTGGCTGCGCTGGTTGTGTGCGCCGTAATCCGAAATGCGCTTGGAGCACGGGCAAAGGCTGGTGACTGCCACCACGACGCGAATCCACATCTCCTCCACGCCGTCGTGGATTTCACCGATCAGGCTCGCGTCGTACTTGACGACACTCTCGACACGCGAGACCGGCGCCTTCTTCATGACGAAGTAAGGAAACGACATCTCGATGTGACCCGAAGTCGCGTCGAGCCGTTGCGTCATTTCCGACAGCATCTGCCGGAACGATTCGACCGAGATCTCGCGCTCGTGCTGGTGCAGCACCTCGACGAATCGCGACATGTGCGTGCCCTTGAAATTGTGGGGCAGGGCGACATACATGTTGAAATTCGCGACCGTGTGCTGCTCGCCGCCCGTGCGATCGCCGACGCGCACCGGATGATAGATGTCCTTGATGCCGACCTTGTGGATCGGGATCTGACGCGACGTCGGCGCGGCCCTGGACATCCTCGATGGAAGTAACCGTCGCTGCGCCTAGCACGGGCGCTGTGCTGCTCATGGTGGGACTCTGCGGTTTACTGCGGGATTTGGTGCGTTGATCCATGGGATTCGAAGTATACGAGACTCGGTCCAGCGTGGCGCGAACCGGCAGGAATGGGGCTATGCGTTATGCATTCAGGAAAGCCGGCCGACGGCCACGGGTCGCGTGGGTTGGTGCGCAGCCCAGAGCCGTGTCACGGCGCGTTCGAGGCCCGGCGGGTCGATGCCGGCCATCACCAGGCAATCCTCGCGCGAGCCGTGCTCGATGAATCGGTCCGGGATGCCGATGTGATGAATCGTGGTCTCGATGCCGCGTGCGGAGAGACACTCGCTCACGGCACTGCCGGCTCCGCCCGCGACGACGTTCTCCTCGATCGTGACGACGCAGGTATGTGTCGCCGCGAGCCGGCACACGGTTTCCTCGTCCAGCGGTTTCACGAAGCGCATGTTCACGAGCGTTGCGTCAGGCGCTCGGCCAGCGCTGCGCACGACGCCACCATGGTGCCGAAGGCGAGCAGCAGCAAGCCCGAACGGCCTTCGCGCCGGACTTCGGCACGACCGACCGGCAACGCTTTCATCTCGGCTTCGATCTTTACGCCGGGGCCCTGGCCGCGCGGATACCGCACGGCCGCGGGACCGTCGAGCGTCACCGCGGTGTAGAGCATTTGCCGGCATTCGTTTTCATCCGCAGGCGCCATGATCACGAGATTCGGGATGCAGCGCAGGAACGAAAAATCGAAAGCGCCCTGATGCGTTGCACCGTCACCGCCGACGAGTCCGCCACGGTCGATCGCGAACGTCACGGGCAGTTCCTGCAGCGCGACGTCGTGCACGAGCTGGTCGTAGGCGCGTTGCAGGAACGTCGAATATATCGCAACGATGGGCCGCACGCCTTCGCACGCAAAACCCGCCGCGAGTGTCACTGCGTGCTGCTCGGCAATGCCAACGTCGAAATAGCGGTCCGGGAAAGCGCTTCGAGAACGTGACCAGGCCCGAGCCCTCGCGCATCGCGGGCGTGATGGCGACGATGCGCGGATCGACGCTCGGCCATGTCGCAGAGCCACTGGCCGAACACCTGCGAATAGACGGGGCCCGTGGCCTTCTCCTTGAAGATCGTGCCACTGAGCGGATCGAACGGGCCCGGGCCGTGCCACTTGATCGGGTCTGCCTCGGCCGGCGCGTAACCCTTGCCTTTGCGCGTGACGATGTGCAGGAACTGCGGGCCACGCAGGTCGCGCAGATTGCGCAGGGTCTTCACGAGCGCGTCGATGTCGTGGCCGTCGATCGGGCCGATGTAATTGAAACCCATTTCCTCGAACATCGTGCCGGGCAACACCATGCCCTTCATGTGTTCCTCGGAGCGGCGTGCCAGTTCCCAGACCGTGGGCATGCGCCGCAGGATCTTCTTGCCACCTTCGCGCAGCGCGGCGTAGGTCTTGCCGGAGAGCACGCGCGCAAAATAATTCGACAGCGCGCCGACGTTCTCGGAAATCGACATGTCGTTGTCGTTCAGCACCACCAGCATGTTGACGTCGAGCGGGCCGGCGTGGTTCAGGGCTTCGAATGCCTGGCCTGCCGTCATCGCGCCGTCGCCGATCACGGCGACGACGCGCCGCTTGTCGACCGGTCTGCGCGGACGCGAGCGCCATGCCGAGTGCCGCGCTGATCGAAGTGCTCGAATGACCGACGCCGAACGTGTCGTACTCGCTTTCGAAACGGCTCGGAAACGGCGCGAGCCCGCCCTTGTGCTTGATCGTCTGCAGCCGTTCGCGGCGCCCCGTCAGCACCTTGTGCGGGTAGGCCTGGTGGCCGACGTCCCAGACGAGGCGATCGTGCGGCGTATCGAAGATGTAGTGCAGCGCGATCGTGAGTTCGACCGTGCCGAGGCCGGCGGCGAAATGACCGCCCCTCTGGCTGACGGTGTGTACCAGGAATTCACGCACTTCGATTGCGAGCGGGGCCAGTTGCAGCCGGCGTCAGTTTGCGCAGGTCGGCCGGGGACTCGATTTTTGACAGCAGCGGGTATGAGTCGGAGCGGACCATTCGTATCATTTTACACTGAGCGGGCAATGGCCCGTCCGGCTAGCGGCCGCGGGTCAGCAACCAGTCTGACAGTGCTGCAAGCGAGCCGGTTTCCCAGCCGTGGGCTGTCAGCAGTTCCGTCGCGGCTTCATGCAGATCGCTCACCCGAGCCCGCGCGGCCGGCAGCCCGGCGACGGCAGGGTACGTGGGCATGCCACGGGCTTTGTCACTGCCCGGCGGCTTGCCGAGCACGACCACGTCGCCTTCGACATCGAGGATGTCGTCCTGGATCTGGAAAGCGAGGCCGACACAGGCGCCGAATCGTGCCGAGGTGTCGAACTGGTCCGGCTGCAGCGCAGTGCTGCACGAGGCCGCCATCAGCACGCTCGCGCGAATCAACGCGCCCGTTTTCATGCGGTGGGTCTGCTCGATCTCGGCGACTGTCTGAGACCGGCCTTCCGCGGCCAGGTCGAGCGCCTGCCCGCCGGCCATGCCGGCCGTGCCGCTCGCTTTCGCCAGCAGTTCGATGATCCGAACCCGCGTGACCGCATCGACGCCGAGGCCGGGGTGCGTGGCCAGCAACTGAAACGCCAGGACCTGCAGCGAGTCTCCCGCGAGAATGGCGGTCGCCTCGTCGAAGGCCTTGTGGCAGGTCGGCCGGCCCCGCCGCAGGTCGTCGTCGTCCATGGCCGGCAGGTCGTCGTGCACGAGCGAGTAGCAATGAATCAGTTCGACGGCACACGCGGGGGCGTCGACGCGGTCCATCGGCACGCCCAGCGTCTCCGCGGTCGCATAGACGAGGGCAGGCCGGATCCGCTTGCCGGGACCGAGCACGCTGTAGCGCTGCGCCGCGTGCAACTGGCTGGGCACCACCGGCCGAGGCCGGCAGCCACGTGTCCAGTTCGCGCTCGACGCGCAACCGCCAGCGCTCCAGGGCCTGCGGCAGTGCGTAGCGCCGACAGACGGCGGCGATCGGCGGGCCCGGTCATTCGTCGTCGGGCTCGAACGGCTCGGGCTCGGCATCGACCGATTTGTGCAGCAGTATTTCGACTTTCTGCTCGGCCTGCTTGCAGCGAAGCCTGGCATGCGCGCGCCAGTGCCACGCCGCGCTCGAACTGCTGCAGCGCGTCCTCGAGCGCAAGATCGCCGTGCTCGAGCTTTTCGACGGTCGCCTCCAGTTCCTCGAGCGCTTTTTCGAAGTCGACGGTCGGGGCAGGCGCAGCGGGCGGCGGGGGCGGTTTTTGCGTCACGAGTGGTCTCCGGGGCGCGGAAGCCTTGCACAGGGGTCGGAACGGGTCAACGCGCAAGCCGAGAGGTACGCGCCCGCGAGGTCTACCAGGGGACAGCGCGAATCGCCGTTACCTACGCCTTGGACCACATCGGTGGTGTCCTCGCGCCGATTTGACTTGAAATTAGACTTGATCTAAAAACTAGTGGATCAGGCGCGAGAACAGGTCAAGGACGACTGCATACAGCCAGCTGCTTCCAGACGCACCTTCGAATCCCCTCGATTGCTTCGCCCTATCGCCTTGATAGAAACAATTCAATTGCGTTACAGCGGCGTACGCCGGACCTTTCTTCTGGCAGAAACCGCTCCGAGAATGCCACCGAACCGATTAAGGAGGACCCGTTATGCCCCCAGAGAAAGAACACACCCGAAGTGTCAGCGAGAGCGAGAACCCTGCAATTCGCGCTCCGACTCCCAAGCGAGGCCGGCCGAGGACGAACGCCGACTGGTGGCCGAATCAGTTGGACCTCTCGGTGCTCCACCGGCATTCGCACCTGTCCAATCCGATGGAGGAGGACTTCGACTACGCAGAGCACTTCAAGTCCCTGGACGTGGAAGCCCTGAAGCGGGACCTCATCGAGGTGATGACGACGTCGCAGGACTGGTGGCCGGCCGACTACGGTCACTACGGTCCGCTGCTCATCCGCATGACGTGGCACGCCGCCGGGACTTACCGCATCGCCGATGGCCGTGGCGGTGGCGGCGAAGGCCAACAGCGCTTTGCGCCCCTCAACAGCTGGCCCGACAACGCAAACCTCGACAAGGCGCGCCGGCTGCTCTGGCCGATCAAGAAGAAGTACGGCCAGAAGATCTCCTGGGCCGATCTGCTGATCCTGGCCGGCAACGTGGCTTATGAATCGATGGGCTTCAAGACGTTCGGCTTCGGTTTCGGCCGGCCCGACGTCTGGGAGCCCGAGGACGTCTTCTGGGGTCCGGAGGACACCTGGCTTGGAGACGAGCGCTACAGCGGCGACCGGGAACTCCACAAGACGTTCGGCGCCGTGCAGATGGGCCTGATCTACGTGAACCCCGAAGGGCCCGGGGGCAACCCCGATCCGCTCGCGGCCGCCAGGGACATCCGCGAAACCTTTGCCCGCATGGCCATGAACGACGAGGAGACGGTTGCGCTCATCGTCGGCGGCCACACGGTCGGCAAGACCCATGGTGCTGCCCCGGCGGGTGAGCATGTCGGTCCGGAACCCGAGGGTGCTCCCATCGAGGAGCAGGGCCTGGGCTGGAAGAACAAGCACGGCAGCGGCAAGGGCCCCCACGCGATCACCAGCGGCCTCGACGGCGCATGGACCAACAATCCGATCAAGTGGGACAACGGATTCCTCGAGAACCTGTTCAAGTACGAGTGGGAGCTCACGACGAGCCCCGCCGGTGCGAAGCAGTGGAAGCCGAAGAATCCCGAGGCGAAAGACACCGTGCCGGATGCGCACGACAAGTCCAAGCGGCACGCGCCGACGATGCTGACGACAGACCTGTCGCTGCGACTGGATCCGATCTACGGGCCGATTGCGAAGCGCTTCCACGAGCACCCGGACCAGCTCGCGGACGCGTTCGGCAAGGCCTGGTTCAAGCTGCTGCACCGCGACATGGGCCCCCTGCCGCGGTATCTGGGCCCATGGGTTCCGGAGCCGCAGCTTTGGCAGGATCCGGTGCCGCCGGTCGATCATGAGCTGATCGGCGACAAGGATATTGCTGCCCTCAAGCGCACGGTCCTCGACTCGGGTCTGTCCATCCCGGACCTGGTGTTCGCTGCGTGGGCATCTGCGGCGAGCTTCCGCGGCACCGACAAGCGTGGCGGTGCCAACGGCGCGCGGATCCGGCTGGCGCCGCAAAAGGACTGGGAGGTCAACGACCCGGCCCGGGTCGCCAAGGTGGTGCAAGCCCTCGAGCGTATCCAGAAAGACTTCAACGGCTCGCAGTCCGGCGGTAAGGGTAAGAAGGTTTCGCTTGCCGACCTGATCGTCCTGGGCGGGTGCGCCGCCGTCGAGGAAGCGGCCAGAAAGGCCGGACACAAAGTTACGGTCCCGTTTACGCCCGGTCGCACCGACGCCTCGCAGGAGCAGACCGACGTCGACACGTTCGAATGTCTCGAACCGGTCGGCGACGGCTTCCGCAACTATTTCCGAGCGGACGATCCACTGTCGCCGGAGACTCGTCTGCTGGACCGGGCCAATCTCCTCAGGCTGACCGCGCCCGAGATGACGGTGCTCGTCGGCGGCATGCGCGCGCTGAACGCGAACCACGGGAACTCGAAGCATGGCGTTTTCACCGACCGGCCCGGCACGTTGACCAACGACTTCTTCGTGAACCTGCTCGACATGGGTACGGCGTGGAGGCCTTCCGCCTCGGATCAGAACGTGTACGAGGGCAGTGATCGGACGACGGGCAAGGCCAAGTGGACCGCGACGGCCGCCGACCTCGTTTTCGGGGCACATTGCCAACTGCGCGCGCTGGCCGAGGTCTACGCGACCGACGGCTGCGAGCAGAAGTTCGTGCGTGACTTCGTGGCGGCGTGGAACAAGGTGATGAACCTCGATCGCTACGACCTGCTCGCGCGGGGCAAGGCAAGGGTCGACGCGCGGCATCAGCCAGCGCCTGAGCCCGTTGCCGGTACCGCTGGCGCAAGCGCAGGCGACTCTCTCGAGGGTCGCCTGCGGCAACTTGCGCTCGGAAAACCTCGCGCGGCTGCAGTGTGCCGTTGGACCGCAGAAAGCCAACGATTTCGGTGATGGCCCGCGCGCTGCGACCAGCCACAACTCAGGAACATGAGTCGCGATCGAGATCGACGACGGACGGCAGGATCCTTATCAGATAACCGACCAGGAACTCACCGAGATGATCCGTCGCTGCGAGTCGGGCCTGACGATGGCGTCACCGGACCTCGAGCAGTAGCCAGCTCGCGCTGAAAACGTAGGTGAGCTACCACGTCCCGTGCCACCTGCGTGTGCAAACCTCGGTCTCAAAACTCGCGACGTGCTGAAGCTGGTTCCGGGCACGGAGATCGAATCGATCGAGCGCTGCTCGGGCCACAACGGTACGTACGGTGTGAAAAAAGAATTTCGAGAAACAATCGCCCTTGAGGTTCAGCCGTCGTCTTTTTTCAGCAGCGCGGCGAGATCGGCAAACGGCTGGTGCGTCGCCTGGTCTTTCTTGTCGGTCCTGCCCGGCGTCAGCGCACGCGTGTCGAGCGAGCGCTGATGCTCGTTGTCGTGGCAATAAAGGCAGAGCAACTCCCAGTTGCTGCCATCCGGTGGATTGTTGTCGTGGTTGTGGTCGCGATGGTGCACCGTGAGTTCCTGCACGTTCGTGTTGTCGAACTCACGCGCGCAACGGCCGCAGATCCACGGGTACATCTTCAGCGCCTGCCCGCGATAGGACTGCTCGCGCTGGTCCTTCGCGCGCCTCGCGTCCGCGACGATCTTGTCGAGGCGCTCGGTGTTCGGTCCGCCCGTGGGTTTGCCGGTTGCCATGCAACGATTCTGGCGCTTCCGCCCGCGCGACGGAAGGGGCAGGCGCGCTGACTTACGCCGTGAAGGGTCCGGTGTCGGCCACGCATTACGCAACTCGCGGCCTTCGCGGCGTGCGGCTCCGCCTTTCTTGTGCGCGAGTCTTGTTGCGCTGCTAAAATCCGCGCGCCTTTTCTTCCCCAACGCGAGCGCGCGGACCCATCACAGAATGAGCCAGACTTACACCGCTCAAGACATCGAAGTCCTGAGCGGACTCGAGCCCGTCCGGCGCCGGCCGGGCATGTACACCGACACCACTCGGCCAAATCACCTAGCCCACGAGGTCGTAGACAACAGCGTCGACGAAGCGCTTGCCGGATATTGCAGCCGCATCGACGTGACCCTCTACAAGGACGGGTCGCTCGAAGTGACCGACGACGGTCGTGGCATGCCGGTCGATATCCATCCGAAAGAGAAGGTCAGCGGTGTCGAGCTGATCCTCACGCGCCTGCATGCGGGCGGCAAGTTCTCGGCGGAGTCGGGCTACAAGTTCTCGGGCGGTCTGCACGGGGTCGGCGTTTCCGTCGTGAATGCGCTCTCGAAGCACCTCGAGTGCTGGGTACGTCGCGGCGGCAAGGAATACAACATCTCGTTCAAGAGCGGCAAGGTCCACTCGAAGCTCGAGGTCGTCGGCGACGTCGGCAAGGCCAATACGGGCACGACGCTCCGGTTCTGGCCCGAAGTCTCGTACTTCGACAGTCCCGACTTTGCGGTACCGAAACTCAAGCACGTGCTGAAGGCCAAGGCCGTGCTCTGCCCGGGCCTGCGCGTGCGTTTCACGCACGAGAAGACGGGCGAAAAAGAGGAATGGCTGTATACCGAGGGGCTGGCGCAATACCTGCGCGAATCGCTCGAGTCCGCCGAGTGGTTGCCGGAAGACGAGCCTTTCACGGGCAAGATCGAAGGCGAGCAGGAAGGCGTCGACTGGGCCATCGTCTGGCGCACCGACGGCGGGCCGCGCCTCGAAGAAAGCTACGTCAACCTGATTCCAACGGCCCAGGGCGGCACGCACGTCAACGGCTTCCGCCTCGGCCTGACCGAAGCGGTGCGTGAGTTCTGCGAGTTCCGCAATCTGCTGCCGCGCGGGCTGAAGCTCGCGCCCGAGGATGTCTGGGACGACACCAGCTACGTGCTCTCGATGAAGATGCGCGACCCGCAGTTTGCGGGACAGACCAAGGAGCGCCTCTCGTCGCGCGAACCGGCGGCCTTCGTCTCGGGCATCGTCAAGGACCAGTTCGGGCTCTGGCTCAACCAGCATCCCGATGCCGGCGAACGCATCGCGCAACTGGCCATCGGCAATGCGCAGACGCGCCTGCGCGCGAGCCTGAAGGTGGCCCGCAAGCGCGTCGTGGCGGGCCCCGCGCTGCCCGGCAAGCTGGCTGACTGCAGCAGCCAGGACCCCACTCGCGCCGAGTTGTTCCTGGTCGAAGGCGACTCTGCCGGTGGTTCGGCCAAGCAGGCGCGCGATCGCGAGTTCCAGGCCGTCATGCCGCTGCGCGGCAAGATCCTGAACACCTGGGAAGTCGATGCGAGCGAAGTGCTGTCGTCCCAGGAAGTGCACGACATCACCGTTGCGATCGGCGTCGAGCCGGGCGCAGCCGACATGTCGAACCTGCGTTACCACAGGGTCTGCATCCTTGCGGACGCCGACTCGGACGGCCTGCACATCGCGACATTATTGTGCGCGCTGTTCCTGCGGCACTTCCGGCCGCTGGTGCTGGCAGGGCCACGTGCACGTCGCGATGCCGCCGCTGTATCGAATCGATCACGGCAAGCAGGTGGAATACGCGCTCGACGATGCGGAGCGCAACGGCATTCTCGAGCGCATCCGCGCCGAGCATCCGCGCGCGAAACCGCAGGTGACCCGCTTCAAGGGTCTCGGCGAGATGAACCCGTTGCAGCTGCGCGAGACCACGATGGCGCCGGAAACGCGTCGCCTCGTGCAGCTGACCGTCGATGCCGCCGACAACGTCGACCAGATCATGGACATGATGCTGGCGAAGAAGCGTGCCTCCGATCGTCGTGACTGGCTCGAGACCAAGGGCAACCTCGCGAGCGTGATCGCGCCGATCATCGGCGAAGAAGAGGCGCCGATCCTGCCGGCCGCGGTTGACTGACGATGAGCAAGACCCCCACGACCGACCAGAACCAGCTCGAGTTCAGTGGCGTCGAAAAGCAGCCGCTGCGCGCTTTCACGGAACGTGCGTATCTCGAATACTCGATGTACGTGATCCTGGATCGCGCGTTGCCGCACATCGGCGATGGGCTTGAAGCCGGTGCAGCGCCGCATCATCTACGCGATGAGCGAGCTCGGGCTCGCCGCGACTGCGAAGCACAAGAAATCCGCGCGCACCGTCGGCGACGTGATCGGCAAGTTCCATCCGCACGGCGACTCGGCCTGCTACGAAGCCATGGTGCTGATGGCGCAACCGTTCTCGTATCGCTACCCGATCGTCGACGGGCAGGGCAACTTCGGCTCGCCGGACGACCCGAAGTCGTTCGCGGCGATGCGCTACACCGAGTCGAAGCTCGCGCGTTACGCCGACGTGCTGCTGGCAGAGCTCGGCCAGGGCACCGTCGACTGGACGCCGAATTTCGACGGCTCGCTGGACGAGCCGGCCCTGCTGCCGGCGCGGTTGCCGAACGTGCTGCTGAACGGCGCCACCGGTATCGCGGTCGGCATGGCCACGGACGTGCCACCGCACAACTTGCGTGAAATCGCCGCCGCCTGCGTTGCACTTGCTGGACAATCCGAAAGCCACGCTTAACGACTTGCTCGCAGCACGTCCAGGGTCCCGACCTGCCGACGGGCGCGGAGATCATCACGCCGCGCGACGAACTGGCGCGGATCTATGCGACCGGCAATGGCACCTATCGCGCACGCGCTCGCTACGAAACCGAGGATGGCGAAATCGTCGTCACCGAGTTGCCGTACCAGGTGTCCGGATCGAAGGTGCTCGAGCAGATCGCGGCGCAGATGCGCGCCAAGAAATTGCCGATGGTCGAGGACCTGCGCGACGAGTCGGACCACGAGCATCCGACCCGGCTCGTGATCACGCCGCGCTCGAACCGCGTCGATACCGAGCAGGTGATGACGCACCTCTTTGCGACCACCGACCTCGAGCGCACCTATCGCGTGAACATGAACGTGATCGGCCGCGACGGCCGTCCGCGCGTCATGGGGTTGCGCGACCTGCTCGAGGAATGGCTGTCGTTCCGTGTCGATACCGTGATCCGCCGGTTGAACTACCGGCTGGAGAAGGTCAACGCACGGCTGCACATCCTCGATGGCCTGTTGATCGCGTACCTGAATCTCGACGAAGTCATCCGGATCGTGCGGACCGAGGACGAGCCGAAGGCCGCGTTGATTGCTCGCTTCGAGCTTTCGGAGGCGCAGGCCGAAGCAATTCTCGAGACCAAGTTGCGTCATCTCGCGCGACTCGAGGAAATGAAGATCCGCGGCGAGCAGGCCGAGCTTGCGGCCGAGCGCGACGCCACTCGAGAAACTGCTTTCGAGCAAGGCGAGGCTGAAAAAGCTGGTTCGCGACGAAATCGTGGCGGACGCGCAGAAATATGGCGACGCGCGGCGCAGCCAGCTCGTGGAACGCGCGGCCGCGCAGGCGATTGCTGAAACCGAACTGGTCGCCAGCGAGCCGGTAACGGTCGTGCTGTCGACGCAGCGGCTGGGTGCGGGCTGGCCAAGGGCCACGAGCTCGATCCACGAACGCTTTCCTACAAGACCGGCGACGAGTTCCGGACGAGTGCGCGCGGCCGCAGCACGCAGCTCGCAGTATTCCTCGACAGCACGGGCCGCGCCTACAGCTTGCCGGCGCACGCGCTGCCTTCGGCGCGCGGACAGGGCGAACCACTGTCGGGACGTCTCGACCCGCCGGACGGCGCGACGTTCCCTGGCGTGCTGATCGGCGAACCTGATGACCGCTGGGTGCTCGCGAGCGCGCCGGTTATGGCTTCGTCGTGAAGCTCGGCGAGCTGCACAGCCGCAATCGCGCGGGCAAGACCATCCTCAAGGTGCCCGACGGCTCGACCGTAATAGCACCGGTGCCGGTGCCGCCGGGCGATGACGCGCTGCTCGCAGCGGTCAATTCCGACGGCCGGTTGCTCGTGTTCCCGGTCGCGGACCTGCCCGAACTGCCCCGCGGCAAGGGCAACAAGATCTTCGGCCTGTCGACAAAAAAGTCGCTGCTCGAAGAGGAGACACTGCTGGCGATTGCGGCCGTCGCGCCTGGACAGACGTTGCGCGTGTTGAGCGGCGACCGGCACATGGGCCTCTCGTACAAGGAACTCGGCGATTACCGTGGCGAGCGCGGCCAGCGCGGTGCGGTGTTGCCGCGTGGCTGGCGGCGCGTGGACGGGCTGGAAGTCGCCGAGTAGTCGGCCGGCGGCTCGCTACATCACGACCTCTTCGGGGTTATTGACGAAATAACCCTGCACGAACTCGATGCCGAGCTGCCAGAGCACGGCCATCGTGTTGGCGTCTTCGACACGTTCCGCAATCGTGGTGATGCCGTGCTTGCGCGCAGCTTCCACCAATGTTTTGACTTTCTCCTGCAGCGGCCGGTCGTTGGCGAGGCCCTGCATCAGCGCGCCGTCGATCTTGACGTAGTTGACCGGCAGGCGCTCGAGCAGCGTGACTGAATCGGCCGTCGCGCCGAAATTCTCGATCGCCAGTTCGATGCCGAGTGCCGACAGCAGGCCGCGCAACGTGCGGGCTTCCTTGGGCTGCGCTCGCGCCATTTCTTCGGTCAGCTCGATCACGATGCGACTCGGGTCGACACCCGACGACTTGAGTTGCTGCTGCAGCCACGTCCCGAGTGTCTGGTCGCGCATCGAATCGCGCGAAAGCCGCACGAACACGCGGTGCGGCTGTTTCGCCGCGCAAAACGACATCGCCGCGCCGACGATCCAGCGGTCGATATTCTTCATGAGTTCGGTGCGTTCGGCTGCCGCGAGGAATTCGGACGGCAGAACCTCCTGGCCCGTCTCGTCGAGCATGCGCACGACCAGATCGAACATCGGGCGATCTTCGCCAACGAGGCTCGCGATGGGCTGCTGCACGAGGCGGAAGCGGTTTGCCATCAGCGCTGATTTGATCTGCGTGGCCCAGACCCGGTCGGCTTCGGCGATCTGCGGCTTCGTGCCTGCGGGGTCGCGATGCTCGTGCCGATTACCGCCAGCGGCGGCCGCCGCACGCTGCGCCTCGATCGCCGTGTGCAAGGGCTTCGCGACCGGCTCGCCGTGCGCGGCCAGCGGCGTATAGCCCACGCTGCAGGTGATCGTAACCTTCTCGTTGCCCGCGGCAATCGGTTCGCCCGCGATGCGTTCCAGCACGCGCGTGAGCCAGGCTTCCTCGTCGCGAACGTTGCCGCGTTCGAACAGGAGGCCGATGCCGCGCGCCGCAACGCGGCCACCCAGGTCGCCGGGCTGCAATTGCGCTTCGACGAGTCGCCCAACGGCATCCATGACTTCCTCGGCCACGATCGGGCCGTGGTCGCGCTCGAGTTCCTCGGCGCGGTCCGGCGCAAGGTAGGCAATGGCGCGGAGACCGCCTTTGAGCGGCAGCGACGCACGTGCCGCGGCCTCCTCGACAAAAGCGGCACGGCGCAGCAGGCCGGTGCTCATGTCGCGGCGCAGCGCCTCGTCGAGCTGGCGGGCGAGGGTTTCAATGTCTCGCTGCTGCCTGGCGACGCGCAATCGCACGGCCGGCTCATTGTCGAACTCGAAGCGCTCCAGTTTCAGTTCGAGCGGCAGCGTGCCGCCATCGAGCGTCACTGCGGCGGCGCTCAACGCGTGCCCCGACCAGCGCCCCTGCACCGACGCGACCAGCGCGCCCTTCAACGCGGCGTGCCCGCGCGGCTCGAACAAGTCCATCAGCGGCTGACCGACCAGCTCACTCGCATCCTGGCGGCCGAACAACTCGACCCAGGCCGGGTTGACGTCGACGACGATGCCTTCCTGCACGTGCGCGATCGCATCGGTCGAGCCCGTCATGAACGCACGCATCTGATCGCGATACTGGTGAGCCGACGCCAACGTTCCGGTCAACGCGTGATCGAGTCGAGACGCGTGCAGTTCACGGGTCGCGATACTCTGCAGCCGGCCCTGCGCCTGCAGGGTCACGACGTCCTGCGCGCCCAGCTCGATCCCCTGCACGAGGTCCGCTTCGGTGAGGTCTTCCCGCACGATCAGCGTCGGCACGCGCGACGCCAGCCGCGCACGCTGTTCCATGGCGGCGACGAGTTCCTCTTTATCCGGCACGCAGAAAAACAGTAATTGCGGGACGCGCGGCGGTGTCAGGGCGTCGGCCAGGTCGGCCAGGTCGCGCACCCACGTACAGTGCACCGGGTGACCGGCATTGCGCAGACTGCTGTTGATGGTCTCGACGGGGTCCTGTTGTCGTGACAGGACGACGACTGGAATGGCGCTGTTTTCGGCCAAAGCTTCTTCCCTGTTCACGCGGCCCATGGACGCCGCGCTAATGCCGGCAGGTCGCAGGGATCATAGCATCGGCTTTTCAGCCGCTAACGTGACGCAGGTGGCAGCATTGCCGTCGTGACGACTGCCGGGCAGTCGGGCACCAAGGTGACGGGACGGGGCGCCAGGAGGTATCATCGCCGGCCCAACGACGTCAGCACTATGTCCAGTTACAGCACCAACGAATTCCGCTCCGGCCTCAAGATCATGATCGACGGCGACCCTTATGTCATCGTCGAGAATGAGTTCGTCAAGCCGGGCAAGGGCCAGGCGTTCAATCGCGTACGGATCCGTAACCTGAAGTCGGGCCGCACGCTGGAACGCAACTTCCGCTCGGGCGACACCGTCGAAAGCGCCGACATCGTCGAATCCGAGATGCAGTATCTCTACAGCGACGGTGACTTCTGGCATTTCATGGTGCCGGACACGTTCGAGCAGCACACGGCCGGCAAGGAAGCGATGGGTGATGCCGCGATCTGGCTCAAGGACGGCACGAGCTGCAACGTGATGCTCTGGAATGGCGTGCCGCTCGCGGTCGTGGCGCCGGCGCACGTCGAGCTCAAGATCGTCGAGACCGATCCGGGTGTGCGTGGGGATACCGCGACGGGCGGGCAGAAGCCGGCCAAGCTCGAGACCGGTGCGGTCGTGCGCGTGCCATTGTTCCTGAACGAAGGCGAGATCATTCGAGTCGACACTCGCACGTCGGAATACCTCTCGCGCGCGAAGGGCTGACCCAACCGCGCTGCTAGGGGTGTACCGCGGCGAGATAGATCGCCACGAGTCGCTCCAGGCCTTTCGCATCCTCCTGATCGAAGCGGTTGGCGACGGGACTGTCCAGATCCAGCACGCCGAGCAGCCGGTCGCCACTCACGATCGGCACGACGATCTCCGAGTTCGACGCCGAATCGCAGGCGATGTGGCCGTCGAAGGCATGCACGTCGGGCACGACGAGCGTGCGTTGCTGGACGGCCGCTGTGCCGCAGACACCTTTTCCGAGCGGAATGCGGACACAGGCCGGCTTGCCCTGGAACGGGCCGACCAGCAGGTCGCCGGACACGCCGTCGAGCAAATAGAAACCGGCCCAGTTCAATTGCGGCAGGCTCCAGTAGAGCAGCGCCGCCATGTTCGCCTGGCAGGCGACCGGATTCGACTCGCCTTCGAAGAGGCCGCGCAAGCTCGCCGCAAGCTCGTGGTAGGCGCCTGGTTTGTCGAGTGCGCTTACGTCATCGATCTTGTGCATTCTAATAGTCCTCTCATGCGTCGCGGGCTGCGCGCACACACGCACTAAGCGCGTTCAAAAGGAAACGCGATCACGTCGTCGATCATCCCGGTGCCCGCTGCGATCATGACCAGCCGGTCGAATCCCAGCGCGACACCCGCGCAATCCGGCAGACCGGATCGCAGCGCCGCAAGGAACAGCGTGTCGTAATCGCGCGCTGGCTGGGCCCGCACGCGTCGCGCGTCACAATCTGCCTCGAACCGGGCGCGTTGCTCGTGCGCCTCACCGAGTTCGTGAAAGCCGTTCGCCAGTTCGAGCGGGCCCCAGAAGGCTTCAAAACGCGCGGCCACGGGCCCGTCGATGCGCGCGAGCGCCGCCTGGCTGGCGGGGAATGCATGCACGAAACTGAGCCGATCCTTCGCGAACGAGTCTGCCACGAGTGTCGCCATCGCAAAGTCCAGCAAGTCATCGCGCGTTGCGTGCGTGCGCATCGAATCGGGCAGCGCAAGGCCTTTGCGTTCGATCGCTGCAGCAATCTCGGCCGTCGGCGCGGACAAGCGGGTCGACACCCACGGCCCGCTCAAACGCCGCCTGGTAGGTCACGAACTCACTCGCGTGCGACATCCGTTGCGAACCGAGCGCCGCACGGATCACGGACTCCACGTCGCGCATCAGTGCGTGGTGGTCGATGCCCAGCCGGTACCACTCGATCATCGTGAACTCGGGGTTGTGCCGGCGCCCGCGTTCGGCCGCTCGGAACACGCGACACACCTGGTAAATGTCGGGCGACCCTTCGCACAGCAACCGCTTCATCGCGTATTCGGGCGAGGTGTGCAGGTACCCTTGTGTCAGGCCGGTCACGTCGTCGATGACACGCAAGGACTCGAGATGCACGTCGGTGACCGGTGACCGCACCAGCGCGGGAGTCTCGACCTCGAGGACGTCGGTGCCGGCGAAGTATTCGCGCACGCGCGCGAGCATCGCAGCGCGCAGGCGCAGTGTCGGCAATGTCGCGGTCGGCCGCCAGTTCGCAAGCAAAGCGGGCGGCGTCATCGTCATCCGGCAAACCGCGCCAATGGCCGCCCGAGGCAAACGGGCTGGCCTGGTTCGATACGCGGGAAAAAGTCCACCGGCTTGCCGAACAGCACGATGACGGTCGAGCCCATGTTGAAGCGGCCGATCTCGGCGCCGCGTGCGAAACGTGCACCCACGCCGGCCTCGATCACGCGAGGCTGCGACCTTCGTGCCGAAGGTGGATTGATCTCGCCCGCGAATACCGTCTCGATGCTGCCGACGAACAGCGCGCCGACCAGCACCAGGCACATCGGGCCTTGATCGGTATCGAAATCGCAGATCACGCGCTCGTTGCGTGCAAAGAGTTCGGGCACGGTGCGCGCGGTCGACGCATTCACGCTGAACAGGTGACCCGGGACATAGCGGGTTGAACGCAGCACGCCGTCGAGCGGCATGTGGATGCGATGGTAGTTGTAGGGCGCTAGGTACAGGCACGCAAAGCTACCGCCCGCATAACGCGCGCCGGAAGCGGTGTCGCCCATGCAGTCTTTCGCAGCTGTAATCCATGCCCTTGGCCTGGATCAGCCTGCCCGCATCGGTGCGCCCGAGCTGGCTCACGGTGCCGTCGACCGGGGAGACTGCGGTATCGGGTTCCGCGGCGATGGGCCTGGCGCCCGGTCGCAGCGCCCGCGTAAAAAAAGCATTGAATGATTCATAGGCGAACGGGTCGGACTGCTGCGCTTCACGCATGTCGATCTGCGGGTAAGAACGCAGCACCGTACGGAGCACCGCATTGCGCACCCACGGCTGCCTGCTGCGCGCCAGCGAATGCATGGCGCGGGAAAGCAGGTGTTTCGGCAGCACCTGCTGCAGCCGCGCAAACAGCCTGTCGGCGCCCGAGCGTTCTTCGATCACAGGCATGTCAACGTGACCCCTCGAAGTATTCGACGGTCGCGCGGTAGTCGCGTGCGAGAACTTCGGGCCGCAGCGGCGGCGAAGAGTACGCGGCAATCGCACCCGTGGGCGCAACGAAGTACACGCCGGCGCCGTGGTCCAGTGTGTAACTGCCGTCCGGCGTCGGCACTTTGGCGTAGGGCACCATGAAGGCCTTCGCGGCCTGCTCGACCTGTGCGGGAGATCCCGTGGCGCCGAGAAAATCCGGGTCGAAGAATGTCACGTAGCTCTTGATCAATTCGGGCGTGTCGTGCTCCGGATCGAGACTGACCAGCAGCACGCGCGGTTGTGTGGCCGGTGGCAACGTTGCCAGTTGCTTCTTGACCTGGGCCAGCAGCGAAAATGTCGTCGGGCAGACGTCCGGGCAATGCGTGAAACCGAAAAACGCGATGGTCCAGCCGGTCGCGGAAAAACTCCGTCGTCAGCGGCCTGGCGTCCTGGTCGATCAATGACAGCGCCGGCAGTGGCCGCGGGGTCGGGCAGGAGGGTCGCCTTCTCCAGGGTGGGCGGCGTGCGGGCGGAAGGGGCGAGCACCAGGCGGGCAGCAACGAGGCCAAGCGCAAACGCTACAATGGCGAAGACGCCGAGCCGTATCGTTGTCTGGCGTGCGGTCATGAAAGGTCCCTTGCGCAGGCCTTGCGGCCCGCTGAATCCTGATTATCCCACATCGATCGCACCTGCCATGGCCCTGCCGAAGAAGCCGTTTCACAGACACCCGCCGCAGAAGCCTACCGTCGAGTCGCTGATTCGTTTCGGCTCGCGCGAGTTCGAGTTGGCCGGGCTCGCGTTCGGCCACGGCACTGCCGACGCGACCGACGATGCGGCGGCGCTCGTGTTTCACGCGCTCGGTCTCGACCACGCCAACGCCGCGGCGGAATATCGCCCGGCGGCCGCGACGAACGAGGTCGCAGGCCGTGCTCGCGCTGTTCGCGACGCGCATCGAAAAGAAAATTCCGGCGGCCTACCTGATGGGCCGCATGTGGTTTGCCGGGCTCGAATTCGAGGTCGACGAGCGCGTGATCGTGCCGCGTTCGCCGTTTGCGGAACTCATCGACGCCGGGTTCGAGCCGTGGCTCGACCCGGCACGCGTGCGCCGCATCCTCGACATCGGCACCGGCTCGGGCTGCATCGCGATTGCCTGCGCCGTGCGCTTTCCGGATGCGCGCGTCGATGCCGTCGACCTGTCCGCCGAAGCGCTCGAGCTGGCGCACCGCAACGCAGCACGGCACGGTGTTGCAGCGCGCGTCGCGTTTCACCTCGGCGACGTGTACGAGCCGCTCGGCGAGCCAGCGCTACGACCTGATCGTCTCGAATCCGCCCTACGTCAGCGACGCCGAGATGGCCGCGCTGCCGGACGAGTACCTGCACGAGCCCGACCTGGCGTTGCGCGCGGGCAGCGATGGCCTCGATATCGTGCGCCGCATCCTGCGCGGCGCCGAGTCGCGCCTCGATGCCGGGCGGCGTGCTCTTCGTCGAAGTCGGCGACAGCGAAGAGCGCCTGCAGCAGGCTTTTCCGCGTGTGCCTTTCCTGTGGCTCGAGTTTGCTCGCGGCGGCGCTGGCGTATTCATGTTGACGAAGGACGAGCTGGGCAGGCACCGTCGCGATCTTTCCGGGGCGAGCTAGGCATGTCGGGCAATACATTCGGCCACCTGTTCACGGTAACCACGTTCGGCGAGAGCCATGGACCGGCACTCGGCGGCATCGTCGACGGCTGCCCGCCCGGCCTGGAACTGAGCGAGGAAATCATCCAGCGCGATGTCGAGCGCCGCCGCTCGGGCACGTCGAAATATACGAGCCAGCGCCGCGAACCCGACCGGGTCCGAATCCTGTCGGGCGTGTTCGAAGGTCGCACGACCGGCTCACCGATCGGCCTGCTGGTCGAGAACGTCGACCAGCGTTCGTACGACTACGAGAAGATCAAGGACCGGTTTCGCCCTGGCCACGCCGACTACACCTACCAGCAGAAATATGGCTTTCGCGATTACCGCGGCGGCGGACGTTCCTCGGCGCGCGAGACCGTCATCCGCGTCGCGGCAGGTGCGATTGCGCGCCAGTTCCTGGCGGGGCAGGGCATCGAGATCTACGGTTACCTGGCGCAGATCGGGACCGTCGAGCCTGCGCTGCGATGACCGGGCCGCGATCGACGCCAATCCGTTTTTCTGCGGCGAGCCGGCTCGCGTGCCGGAACTCGAAGCCATGATCGACCAGCTGCGGCGCGACGGCGATTCGATCGGCGCACGTGTCACGGTCGTCGCCACGGGATTGCCACCCGGGCCTCGGCGAGCCCGTGTTCGATCGTCTCGACGCGGACCTGGCGCACGCGATGATGGGCATCAACGCCGTCAAGGGCGTCGAGATCGGCGCAGGTTTCGCGCAGCGTCGCGCAGCGTGGTTCGGAACATCGCGACGAACTGACGCCGCAGGGGTTCCTGTCCAACCATGCCGGCGGCACGCTGGGCGGCATCTCCTCGGGCCAGGATCTCGTGGTCAGCATGGCGGTCAAGCCGACGTCCAGCATCGTCATGCCCTGGCCGCACGATCGATCTTGCGGGTAACCCGATCGAGGTCAGCACGACCGGCCGACACGACCCCTGCGTCGGAATCCGGGCCGTGCCGATCGCGGAGGCAATGCTCGCGCTCGTGGTCATGGATCACCTGTTGCGCCATCGCGCCCAGAATGGTGACGTCCGCTCGGCCACCCCCGTGATCACGCGGCGACGCTGAAATCCAGGCTTCGGAAGTGTGGATCAGGTCCACCAATGGACCCCTGCAAAGGGCTAAAAAGGCGGCTGTCCGTGGCTTTATGGTTGGGCCTTGTTGTAGCCGTGGGCTATAGTTATGTCTAATTCGCAGAAGTCACGCGAACACCGGGCCCGGTCATCATGACCGCGCCCGTTTTACGATTCGCGACTGGTTGGGAGACCCGATGAGAACTGTCGTACGCCGCGTCCTGCTGCTCAGCGCGTTGATGTCACCGGGCGTGCTGCAAGCCCTCGGTCTGGGCGACATCCGCCTGAACTCGGCCCTGAACCAGCCCTTCGACGCTGAAATTGAACTCGTCTCTGCGACGCAGGATGACCTCGGCGCGCTTGCGCGCCACCCTCGCCTCCGGCGACACCTTTACGCGTTACGGCCTCGACCGTCCCAGCTTCCTGTCGGACTTCAGCTTCCGGGTAGCCAAGGGGACCGGCGGCAGGGACGTGCTGCGCGTCACGTCGCCTCGTCCGGTCACGGAGCCTTTTGTCACCTTGCTCGTGGAGGCCAACTGGCCGCGCGGGCGCCTGCTGCGTGAATACACGGTACTGCTCGACCCGCCGGTGTATGCGCCAGCGCAGACCGCCGCGCCTGAAGCTGCCGTCGCCGCGCCCCGCGTGTCATCGGGCGGCGCCACGAGCGTGCGTGCCCAGGAAACCGTTGCCCAGGAAACCGTAGGCCAGGAAACCGTCGCCCAGGAATCGGCTCCCAGTGATGCGCCCGCCGTCGCAAGCCAGCCGCGGCGGCAACGGCCGCTGCCAGCAGCATCGAGCCCGGCTCGACGTACACCGTGCGTCCGAACGACACGCTGTTTCAGATCGCAAGTGCCGCTCACCCGGGCACGCGCGCCGACGTGAATCGGGCGATGGTGTCGATCTACCAGGGCAACCCGCAGCGCTTTCGACAGAACAATATCAACGTGCTGCGCTCGGGCAGCACGCTGCGCATCCCGCAATCGAGCGAAGTCTCGGCAGTATCCACGGCCGCCGCATCTGCCGAAGTTGCGCGGCAGTACGAAAGCCTGGCGCGGCGGTCAACGGACGGCGACCAGGCCCCGACCCCGACCGACGCCGGCCGCCTGCGACTCGTGACGCCGGAGCAGGGCACACGCCGCGCCTTCCACGGCTACCGCGGTACCACCCGCAGCGGCTTCCAGCCAGCGCCAGCGCCCGCGACGAATGTCGATGCCCGCGTCAAGCAGCTCGAGGCAGAGCTGGCCGAGGCACGCCGCCTGCTGGAGGTGCGCAACGCCGAGCTTGCGACGCTGCAGGGCGGTGCGGCACCGGTAACCCCGCAACGGGTGCCGCCGGCGCGGAAACCACACCAGCTGCCGGCGAGCCCGCGGCCACCGATTCGACGCCCGCAGCCGAACCTGCGGCCGTGCCAGCGCCAGCCCCCGTGGCGCAGGAAGCAAAACCCGCGAAGCCGGCCAAACCGCCACGCGTCGAACCAGAGGCCCGACGCTGCTCGAGCGCGCAATGGAATACTGGTGGCTGCTGCTCGCGCTCGTGGCCGCGTTGGCCGGTGTCGTGCTGTTCCAGCGCCTGCGCCGCGAGCGCGGCGCCGCCGAGGCAGACCTCGAAGACGCGCTTGGCCGCGACATGCGTAGCGCCGCATCACGAACTCCGGCTGCGCCCCGCGCCGCGCGATGGCGGCATCGTCGTCGAAGAAAAACGCGCCGTCGATGGCCACCGGCTGCGCACCGCCGCTGTCGCCGTTGCCGCGGCGCCGGCCGTGCGTGCGACGGAACCGGTACGCAAGCCCGCGACGGTCGAAGACACGCTCTCGGGCGACGGTCCGGCCAGCACTGGAGTCGGGCGACCCGCTGGCCGAAGCCGACTTCCACATGGCCTATGGTCTTTACGACCAGGCCGCCGACCTCGTGCAGCTCGCCATGAAGCGCGAGCCGAAGCGCCGCGACCTCAAACTGAAGTTGCTCGAGATCTTCTTCGTCTGGGGCAACAAGGATCGTTTCCTGCAGCTCGCAGGCGAGATGAACGCCACGCGCGCGCGAAGCACCCGCCGGCGAGTGGGACAAGATCCTGATCATGGGCAAGCAGATCGCGCCCAACGACACGATGTTCACCGGCGCGGCGCGCAGCTCCGACGAGGCGCTCGATCTGGAACTGAACGGCGCGACCCGCGACGCTCGACATCGACCTGATGGCCGGCGAGGCATCCGGCCCGGACCTCGACGTCGGCGAGACGGAAATTTCGCGCGCCGACAGCTCCGGCATCGACTTCATCCTGGACGAGCCGGTGCGTGGCGCCGACGAGATGACTCGAGCGTCGGTCCCACCGTCGAGACGCCCCAGGTGCGTCGCGGGGAAGGGGACACGGCAGAGCTGCCGGTCGACAGCCTGGGGCGGACGCAGGTAGTGCGTCGCGGGGAAGGGGATACCGCAGAGCTGCCCGTCGAAAGCCTGGGGCTCGACGTCGATGCAGTGCGCGCGATCGACGCGCTCGACGATCCTGACACGATCATTACCAAGGGCAACCCGCTGCGCTCGCCCGTCGACACCGGGTCGGGCATGGTCACGATCGACGAGGACGAAGAGCTCGACGTCGACCTCGACATGCTGGGCTCCACCGCGCTCATGAAACTGAGTGAGGACACGGCGGAGATGCTGCGCGGGGCTGGGCAGACGGAAGAGGAAGGCGTGATCGACCTGTCGGAGTCGACGGGCGCCCTGCCGATGCTCGACTCGGTCGAGTTGACTCAGAACGAAATGCAGCCGAGCAACGTGGATTTCGACCTCGGCGGTGAACCGGCCACGATGAGTGAAGTCGGCACGAAGCTCGACCTCGCGCGTGCCTACATGGACATGGGCGATCCGGAAGGCGCCCGCAGCATTCTCGACGAGGTGCTCGGCGAGGGCAGCATCGTGCAGCGCCAGGAGGCCGAACGGCTGATCGCCGCCCTGCCCTGACGGGGCATGGCGCGAGTCGCACTAGGCATCGAGTACGACGGCTCGGCCTTTGCCGGATGGCAGCAACAGCCGCACGCTCGCAGCGTGCAGGCTGAACTGCAGCGGGCGCTGACGGCGGTCGCAGCCCGCCAGATCGAGACCACGGCCGCGGGGCGCACCGATGCCGGCGTGCATGCGCTGGCACAGGTCGTGCATTTCGACACCGAGGTCGAGCGCCCTATGCAAGCCTGGGTGCTCGGCACCAATACCGAATGCGCCGATGACCTTAGCGTGTCCTGGGCCCACGTCGTGCCGCAGGATTTTCACGCGCGTTACAGCGCTATCTCGCGCAGCTACGTCTACCGCATCCTGAACCGGAGCGAGCGCCCGTCGCTGGAGCGACAACGGGTGTGCTGGGTGCGCAGGCCGCTCGATGCGGCACGCATGCATGCAGCGGCGCAGGTCCTGGTCGGCTCGCACGATTTTTCGGCCTTGCGCGCCGCTGAATGCCAGTCGAAATCCCCCGTGCGCGACCTCATCGAGATCGAGGTGGAACGCAGCGACGCCTACGTGGACGTGCGGGTTCGCGCCAACGCGTTCCTGCAGCACATGGTGCGCAACATCGCCGGGACGCTGCTGCTGGTCGGCAAGGGCGACCGGGACGTGGCCTGGGTCGCCGAGGTGCTGGCGAGCGGCGACCGCCGCTGCGCAGGGCCCACGGCGCCTCCCCAGGGGCTATATTTGGCGGGGGTGGAGTATCCCGACGAGTTCGGGCTGCCTTCGTATAAACTGCGTCGCCTGCGCTCAGGAGTTCCGCAGTGACCTGGTTCGAGAAAATCATGCCGTCGCGGATCAAGACCGAGCGCCGCACCCGCTCGGTCCCCGAGGGCCTCTGGATCAAGTGCCCGGCCTGCGACGCCGTGCTCTACCGCGCCGAACTCGAGCGCAACCTGCACGTCTGCCCGAAATGCAGCCACCACATGCGCATCGGCGCGCGAGAGCGGCTCGACAGGTTTCTCGATGCCGGCTCGGGTCGCGAATTCGCGATGGAAGTCGAGCCCGAGGATCCGCTCCGGTTTCGCGACAGCAAGAAGTATCGGGACCGGCTCACGGTCGCGCAGAAGCACGTCGGCGAAAAGGATGCGCTGATCGTCATGGTAGGCACGCTGCATGGCCTCGAGCTGGTTGCCTGCGCGTTCGAGTTCAAGTTCCTGGGGGGCTCGATGGGCTCGGCCGTCGGCGAGCGCTTCGTACGCGGTGCCGAATACTGTCTCGAGCATCGGCCTGCCATTCGTCTGTTTCACCGCCAGCGGCGGCGCGCGCATGCAGGAAGGCCTGCTGTCGCTGCTGCAGATGAGCAAGACCAGCGCAGTGCTCGCGCGCATGGCGGCAGCGCGCCTCCCTTACATCTCCGTGCTGACCGACCCGACGACGGGCGGCGTCTCTGCCAGCCTCGCGATGCTCGGCGACCTGAACATTGCCGAACCGCGTGCGTTGATTGGATTCGCCGGCCCGCGCGTCATCGAGCAGACCGTGCGCGAGACACTGCCCGAGGGCTTCCAGCGCAGCGAGTTCCTGCTCGAGCACGGCGCGATCGACATGATCGTCGACCGTCGCGACTTGCGCGAGCGTATCGCAACGGTGCTCGCGGCGCTGACGGGTCGCCCGCCATTCGTGGCGCAGGCGGAGCCGCCCGAAGTTCCCTGAACAGTCGCGCATCACAGACTTCAGCGACTGCATCCACGATGCCCCCCGGTCCGCGTTTCGCGCAGCTGGCCGACTGGCTGGATTGGCAGCAGAGGCTGCATCCGTCGACGATCGATCTCGGGCTCGAGCGTGTGGCCCGGGTGCTGGCGCGCACCGGCTGGCAGCCACCGACGCAGCCGGTCATCACGGTCGGCGGCACCAACGGCAAAGGCTCCTGCGTCGGGATGCTGGATGCGATGTTGCGTGCCGGCGGTCACCGCGTCGGCATGTTCACGTCGCCGCACCTGGTCGATTACCGCGAACGCATCCGCCTCGACGGCGAGATGATTCCCGAAGCGGCGCTGCTGGCCGCTTTCGAGCGCATCGGCGACGCACTCGGCCCGGATTCGCTGACCTTTTTTGAATTCAACACGCTTGCGGCACTGCTCGCGTTCGAAGCGGATGCGCCCGACTGCGATTGTGCTGGAGGTCGGCATGGGCGGGCGGCTCGACGCCGTGAACGTCGTCGACGCGGATGTCGCGGTCGTCGTTTCGATCGGCGTCGATCACGCGGAATTTCTCGGGTCGACCGAGGAACTGATCGGCTTCGAGAAGGCGGGAATCTTTCGCGCCGGCCGGCCCGCCATCTGCGGGATGCCGCAGCCGCCCGATTCGCTGGTCCGCCACGCACGGTCGATCGACGCGAGGCTGCTGGTGCGCGGCCGCGATTTCGACGGTATCGACAATGGCGACGGCAGCTGGAACTTCGTGGTCGCAGGGCGCCGTTACGCACGCCGACCTGCCGCTGCCCAACCTGGCGGGCCCTGTGCAGGTCGCGAACGCCGCGACGGCATTGATGGCGCTCGACGCCGCTGAGTGGCCGCTTGCCGGTGACGCGCGCGGCCATCGCCAGCGGACTGCAACGCGTGCACGTCAATGGCCGGTTCCAGCGCATCGACGATCCACGCGGTTTCGAGTGGGTGCTGGACGTGGCGCACAACCCCGCGGCCGCGGCCGTGCTCGCTGCCAACCTCGCGGCGTTACCGGTGACGGGCCGCACGCTGGCGGTTTGCGGCATGCTGGGTGACAAGGACGTGCCGGGGGTGCTCGGTGTTTTGCGCGATCGTGTGGATGACATGGTTCGCGGCGGCCACCGACGGCGCGCGCGCCATCGACGACCAGGAACTCGCGCGGCGTGCCGCGACGGCGGGCATCCAGATGCAACCGGCGGGCATCGTTGCCGAAGCCATGGACGCCGCGGCGGCGCAGGCGCAGGCCGGGGACCGCGTGGTCGTATTCGGATCGTTCCATACCGTCGGACCAGCCCTCACTCGGCTGGGCGTTCCCCTATAATCCGCGCGCGATGGAAGACCAACTGAAAGCCCGGCTGATCGGCGCCAGCGTGCTCGTGCTGCTCGCGGTGCTGCTGATCCCGGAATTGCTGTCGGCGCGTAAGCCGGCGGCCGACGCCATCGGCGCCGCGAAAACCTCGCGTGGCACGCGCACGTATACGATCGATCTCGGTGACGCGGTATCTGCCGGGGCGAGGCTCGAGCCGGCGCCGGCTGCCGCCAAGCCGTTGCCCGCCACACGGCACCGGCCGTAGAGCCGACGGTGGAGGATTCCGACCCGTCGCCTGCGGACGAAGCCGCGACGCCAGTCGCGAGTCCGGCAGCGAACACCAGCCGCGACGCCGACCTGCCGACCGCAGCCGCGTCGACTGCCGTGGCCAGCACGGTGCCCCCGAAACCGAAGCCCGAATCGGTGCCCGCGCCACGCCCGCGGTGCCGGTCGGCGAACCCTGCCCGCGGCCAAGGGCCAGTGGACCGTGCAGGTGGGCGCGTTCGGCTCGGCGAAGAGTGCCGACAAACTGATCGGCGACTTGCGAGCGCGACGGTTACAGCGCCTACGAGGCGCCGCTCAGCCGTGCCGGCAAGACGTTGCATCGCGTTCGTGTCGGTCCGGAGGCCGAACGTGCAGCAGCAGACCGGCTGTCCGCCCGCCTCAAGGAACGTGGCTTGCCCGCCACGGTCGTCACCAACGACTGACGGTGCCGTCTGTTAGAATTCGCGGCCTTGAGTCTCGCAGGACAGCGCCACGCGTGACGCCCATCGACTACATCATTGCCGCCATCGTCGTGATTTCGATGCTGTTCGGCGCAATTCGCGGCTTTCTTCGTGAATCCATCGCCTTGCTTGGTTGGCTGACCGGCCTCTGGCTCGCCTGGCGTTATGCGCCGTCGCTCGAGCCGTACCTCGGGGGCTCGCTCGCAGGCACGGAACTGCAGGTCTGGGTCGCGCCGGATCATCGTGCTGCTGGCCGTGGTCATCGCCGCCTGGCTGGTCGGCAGCCTGCTCGGTTTCCTCGTGCAGCGTTCCGGCCTCACGCTTGGAATCGATCGCGTGCTTGGCGCACTTTTCGGCCTGGTACGCGGCGCGGTCATCGTCGGCTTCGCCGTGATGCTGGCGCAGGCGGCCGAGATGCGCAACGAACCGTGGTGGAAAGCGTCCAAGCTGATGCCAGTTGGCGAAGAGATGGCCTCCATTCTGCGAGGCTATGTCGAGACCGGGAAACAGTTGGTCGAGGACATGCCCCCGACGGGCATCTGAGGGCGCGAGCATGTGCGGAATCGTCGGAATCGTTGGCTTCAGCGCCGTCAACCAGCGTATCTATGATGCGCTGACGGTGCTGCAGCATCGTGGCCAGGATGCCGCGGGCATCATGACCGAGCACGAAGGCGAGCTGTTCCTGCGCAAGGACGTCGGCCTGGTGCGCGATGTCTTCCAGGAGCGGCACATGCTGCAACTGAAGGGCAACATCGGCATTGGCCACGTGCGTTACCCGACGGCGGGTTGCGACAACCAGGCCGAGGCGCAGCCGTTCTACGTCAATTCGCCGTACGGCATCTGCCTCGCGCACAACGGCAACCTCACGAACGCGGCCAAGCTTGCCGAGGTGCTGATTCGCGAAGACCGCCGTCACCTGAATACCTCCTCGGATTCCGAAGTGCTGCTGAACGTGCTCGCGAGCGAGTTGCAGCGCTTCGGCACGCCGCGGGCCTCCGCCGCCGATATCTTCGCGGCGCTGAGTGCCACGTATCGCCGCATCGTCGGCGGTTACGCTGTGATAGCGATGATCCTCGGTCACGGCATCGTCGGGTTCCGCGACCCGCACGGCATCCGGCCGCTCGTGATCGGCAAGCGCGATACGCCGCGCGGACGCGAGCACATGATCGCCTCGGAGAGCGTTGCGCTCGACCAGGGCGGTTTCGAAATGCTGCGCGACGTGGGCCCCGGCGAGGCCGTCTACATCGACGAGCAGGGACGCCTGCATTCGCAACAGTGCGCCGAAGCGACCAGTCACACGCCGTGCATATTCGAATACGTGTATTTCGCGCGGCCCGACTCGATCATCGACAACATCTCGGTCTACAAGGCGCGCATGCGCATGGGCGAGCTGCTCGCGGAGAAGATCCGCCGCGTGCGCCCGCACCACGACATCGACGTCGTGATCCCGATCCCGGACACGAGCCGCACCAGCGCCATGCAGGTGGCGCAGATCCTGGGCGTGAAGTACCGCGAGGGGTTCATCAAGAACCGCTACATCGGCCGCACGTTCATCATGCCGGGGCAGGAACAGCGGCAGAAGTCGGTCCGCAGCAAGCTGAATGCGATCGACCTCGAATTCCGCGGCAAGAACGTGTTGCTGGTCGACGATTCGATCGTGCGTGGCACGACGTCTGCCCAGATCATCGACATTGCGCGTGAAGCCGGCGCCAACAAGGTGTATTTCGCGTCGGCGGCGCCGCCGGTGCGTTATCCGAACGTGTATGGCATCGACATGCCGGCGGCATCCGAGCTCGTCGCGGCGGGACGCTCCGAGGAAGAAATCGCCGAAATCATCGGCGCGGACTGGCTGATTTACCAGGACATCGCAGACCTCGTGCGGGCCGTGCGCCATCACGACGCCGACGTGCAGGAATTTGACGCGTCGTGCTTTTCCGGTGAATACGTCACGGGCGACATCACGCCGGAATACCTCGCCAAGCTGCAGACCGAACGATCGGACCAGGCGAAGTCGCAGCGCCGCGATACCGGCCCCGGCATTCTCAAGGCTGTCGTCTGAAGGCAGCCGCAGGCACCGCGGCACCGCACCTCGCCACGCCGGCTGCTGCTCGATTGCTTCCGGGCGGCGCTGGACGCTGTCGACGCACGGCGTTGCGTCCGCGAGCACCTGCTTATTGAATCGGCCAAAGGCGCCCTGCAGGGCGACTGGCACGTCATCGGTGTCGGCAAGGCCGCCGGCGCGATGGCGCTCGGCGCGCTCGACGTACTGGGCTCGCGCATCGCCTGCGGGTCTCGTCATCATCGCCGGACGGGCACCTGCCGGCCGACTTTCCGAGCAGCGAGCGCGTGCTCGGCGTCGTCGTCGGGTCACACCCGGTTCCCGACTGCATCGAGCCTCGCGGCCGGCGAGCAGCTCGTGCAGTTCATCGGCAGCCTGCCGGCAGATGCCCAGGTGCTGTGCCTGGTCTCTGGCGGCGCCTCGAGCCTGGTCGAATGGCCGGTGCCCGGCATCGACCTCGCCGACCTGCAACGTGTCGGTAAGTGGGCCATGACCGGCGGTCAGCCGATCGACGTCGTGAATGCCGTGCGGCGGCAGCTTTCGCAGCTGAAAGGCGGCGGCCTCGCGAGCCTGCTCGGGCAGCGCGCGCACGCTGGCCCTGATTATCTCGGACGTGCCGGGCGACGACCCGCGGATCATCGGTTCCGGATTGCTGCACGCATCCAGCGACTCGGACGCGGACTTGCCCGTCGAGCAGTTGCCAGCGGAGATCGCAGCCGTCCTGCGCCGGGCGGGTAAGACTTCTCGCAACGAAGTGCCGGCCGTGCCTTATCGCATCGTTGCGTCACAGCGATCGGCGCGCGCCGCCGCCGCTCGCTGCGCGACGGCATTCGGCTTGCACGTTGCAGTTGGGCGGCAGCGCTTCCACGGCGAGGCGCAAATGCTCGGCCGCAAGTTCGCACGGGCGACCGCGCGGCTGCCCGACCGCGGGCTGCGAATCTGGTCGGGGGAGTCCACGGTTCGCTTGCCCGCGATGCCCGGCCGTGGCGGCCGGAACCAGCATCTCGCGCTCGGCGCCGCCTGCACGTTCGAGCGCGTTGCGCCGCGACGATTTCTGGCTGCTCGCGGCAGGCACGGACGGTATCGATGGCGTGACCGACGATGCCGGCGCACTCGTCGACGCCGGCACGTGCGTGCGTGGCCGCGATGCGGGCTACGAGTGCCGTGCAGCCCTCGACCGCGCCGATTCGGGTACTTTTCTCGAGGCAGCAGGGGATCTGCTGCATACTGGACCGACCTTTACGAACGTCGGCGACATGGTGATCGGGCTGTGCTGGAAAGGGGAGTCATGACACTGCGGGCGCTGATCGTGAGCGACCGGCCGGATTACCGGCAACTGCTCGCGCACCACGTCACGCTCGAATGGCGCGATGCGTTGCCGGCCGAGTTCGAGCCCGCCACGCGCGGACGCTTGCCGCCGGCATTCACCGGGCAGGCGTACGACGTCGTGTTGCTCGATCACGAAGTGCAGGGCGGGCGCGGACTCGAATGGCTCGCCGACTTCAAGACGCGACCGGCGTTTCCACCGATCGTGTACTTCGCGCCACCGGCGGAAGCGACAGTCGCTGCAAGTGCACGCGCCGCCGGTGCGATCGACGTGTTGCCACGCACCGAGTTCGAGCATGTGCAGCTGTCGACGGCCCTGCGCAGGGCGCTTGCGCTACGCCACAACGTGCTCGCGGAAACCTCGCGCGCGGCGCTCGAGCAAGCACCGCCCGACAAATTCGGCTCCGTGCGGATTCGTGGCCAGCGCTGCGTGCGGCGCCTGGCGGTCGGCGGCTCGTCGAGCGTGTTCCTTGCGGAAGACATTCGCACCGGCCAGCAGCGGGTACTCAAGATCTTCCGGCAGGTGCCGGACGTCGTCGAAGGCAGCACGACCTTCGATCGCTTCCTGCGCGAGTACGAACTGGTCGCGCACCTCAATCATCCCAACATCGCGCGTATCTACGATCTCGGCGTTGCCGACGACCACGTGTACCTCGCGATGGAATATTTTGCGGGTGGCGACCTGCGGTCGCGCATGCGGTCCCGGCTCGAATGGCCGGCCGCGCTCGGCTACCTGCGGCAGATGGCCGCGGCGCTTGGCGCATTGCACGACGTCGGCGTCCTGCACCGCGACGTGAAGCCCGGCAACCTGCTGCTGCGCGACGATGGCAGCGTGGCTTTCATCGATTTCGGCCTGGCGCGGCAGCTGCGACTCGAGAGCGACATCACCGGGGTCGGCACGATCTTCGGCACGCCGCACTACATGAGCCCGGAGCAGGGCCACGGCGCTGCCGCTGGATGAACGCAGCGATCTCTACAGTCTCGGCATCATTCTTTATGAAATGCTCACCGGCGAAAAACCGTACACCGCGGAGACACCGCTCGCCGTGATCTACCTGCATGCAAATGCGCCGATACCACGCCTGCCGCCAGGTTGCGCGCACCTGCAGGGCATGCTCGACGGGCTGCTTGCGAAAAAGGTCGGCGACCGCTTTGCGTCGGCGACGGCCATCGTCCATTCCGTGGACCAGGTACTGAAAAGCGTCGCGGCCTGAGCCCGTTTGCCGATGCAGGCCGTTTCCGTGAACTGCTGGCCGCCACCGACCCGCGCTGGTTCGAACGCGCCGTCGAGTGCTGGCGCGACCTGCTGATCGATCACGCGAATTGCGAAAAGAAGGCCGCGTCGACCGCGCTTTCGCTGATGTTCGCGTACCCCGAGGATTTCGAGCTCGCCGATCGCATGTCGCGCCTCGCGCGCGAGGAGTTGCGGCATTTCGAGCTCGTGCAGCAGAAGCTGCGCCAGCTGCAGGTGCCGTTCAGGCGCATGAGCCCCTCGCGCTACGCCGAGGGGCTGCGCAAGGCGTTGCGCCGCACGGAACCCGAACGGTGCACGGACTTGCTGCTGGCAGGCGCGTTGATCGAAGCGCGTTCACACGAGCGATTCGCGGGACTGGTGGCCAGTCTCGGCGCGCCGCTGGGCGCCTTTTATGACTCGCTCTCGGCCGCAGAGGCGCGCCATGCGGGCCTGTACGTGCGCCTCGCCGAGAAGCGCGGTGACGGTATTGCCACGCGACTTGCAGAACTCGCGACCATCGAAGCGGAACTCGCCACGGCGCCGGACACCGAGTTTCGGTTTCACTCCGGCACGCCGGTCTGACGCTGGCCCCATTGCATCGGCCGGTCCGTTTGTAGCTGGCTAGCTCGCAGCAGCAATCCGTGGCAGCGCCCTGAGTTTCACGCCGTCATCGTTCCATTCGAGCACGCTGCCCTGCGTATGCCAGTCGCCGAGCACGATCCGCCGCGCAGGTTTGCCATCGATCAGCAACTCGTGAATGGCCGGTCGGTGCGTGTGGCCGTGTATCAACGTCCGCACGCCTGCGCGCTGCATCGTCGCGATGACCGCCGCGGGCGTCACGTCCATGATTTCGGCCGCCGTGGCGCCGACGTGCATCTGGCTGCCGGCGCGCAGCTTCGCGGCCGAGCCGCCGACGTGCGTCGAGGCTCAGGTGACGGAACACCCACTGCGTGACGGGATTGCGCAGGATCCGGCGCAGGCGTTGGTAACTCGTGTCGGCCGTGCAGAGCACATCGCCATGCATCAGCATGACCCGCTCACCGTGCAGGTCGACGATCGTGCCGTCGCGCAGGAGCTTGCAGCCGGTCTCCGCGGCAAAGCGCTGGCCGACCAGAAAATCGCGGTTGCCATGCATGAAATAGCAGGGAACGCCGCCGTCGGTGAGTCGACGCAGGGCCGTCACGATTTCGCGCACGGCCGGGTCCGGATCGTCGTCGCCGAGCCACGCCTCGAACAGGTCGCCGAGGATGTATAGGGCTCGGGCATCGCGCGCTTCCGTCTCGAGAAACTCGAGCAGTTGCCGCGCGATAACGGGCGCGCCCGGATCGAGATGCAGGTCCGAGATGAGTAGCGTTTGCTGCTTCACTTAGCGGGAGTGGCGGCAGCTGCGGGCGCGGACTCGGGCGTCGGAGCAGGCGTCGGTGTCGAGAGGTGCGGTGGCAGCCGGGCGTCGACGTGAGCAGGTGCAGCGGGCATTGGCGTGGCAGCGGGTGCGCAGCGGTTGGCGTAGACATGGCTTCGCCGACGACGCGTGCCGATTCGACGGTGACCGGCCGCAGCGGCGCGTCCTCAGGGAATGGCCCGAATTGGCCGGTGGCTTCGCTCGAGATCTTGTCGATCGTGTCCATGCCCTCGACCACGCGACCGAACACCGCGTAGCCCCAACGCGACGGGCTCGGATCGAGTGCGTGGTTGTCGACCACGTTGACGTAGAACTGCGAGGTGCCGCCGTGCGGATCGTCCGCGCGTGCCATTGCGACGGTGCCGCGACGATTGCTGAGTCCGTTACCTGCCTCGTTCGGCACTCCGCTGCGGACGGGCTTTTCCGTGCCGTCTGCGGAAAATCCGCCGCCCTGGATCACGAAGTTGCCGATCACGCGGTGGAAGATCGTGCCGTCGTAATGTCCGTCACGCACGTATTGCAGGAAGTTGGCGGTGCTGAGCGGCGCGCGCACGCCATCCAGTTCGATCGTGAACGCCCCGGCCGAGGTGATGAAGTGCACCTGCGCGGCCGGTGGGACGGGTGCAACGGCGCCGACTGCGCCCGGCGCGGCACGGGTGCAACGCCCTGTGCCAGTGCGGCGACAGCGCAAAACGACAGGCCGAGCACGGCAAGCCAGGAACGGGACGGAAATCGGCGCAGTGGGAGCATTTTTGTGACGTTACTCGTGGATGGTGTGGGTGATGGTACGGGTAGCCACGGCCGCGGACCAGTCAGGCCAGCAGGCAGAGCCAGCGCACGTATCCGGTAAGATGCGCGGCCATGTCCAGCACCGGCCTCACCACGCGATTTGCCCCGAGCCCGACCGGGTCATTGCACCTCGGCAACGCCCGGACGGCGCTATTCAGCTTCCTGGCGGCACGCGCTGCCGGCGGTCGCTTCGTGCTGCGCATCGAGGATACCGATGCCGAACGCAGCCAGCAGGCTCTGCTCGACCGGCAGCTCGAAGAATTACGCTGGTTCGGTTTGCAGTGGGACGAGGGCCCCGACGTCGGCGGCTCGCATGCGCCCTATCGCCAGAGCGAACGCAAGGAATTCTACGACCAGGCGCTCGCAGAGCTGGCCGAGCGCCAGCTGACCTATCCGTGCTTCTGCACGCCGGAAGAACTGCAATTCTCGCGCCGCGCGCAACTCGCCGTCCGGGCGTCCGCCGCGGTACGCGCGCACATGCCTGAAACTGACCGCCGCGGAAGTGCAGGCACGCCTCGATGCGGGCCGGCATCCCGCGATTCGATTTCGGGTGCCGGACCAGCGTGCCGTCGAGTTCACCGATTTGATCCACGGGGCGCAGCGCTTCTGGACCGACGACATCGGCGATTTTGTCGTGTGCCGCGCGGATGGCAGTGCGGCGTTTTTCCTGAGTAACGCGCTCGACGACTCCGCGATGGGTATCACGCTGGTGCTGCGTGGCGAGGATCACCTCGCCAACACGCCGCGGCAGCTGCTGATCCTCGAAGCGCTCGGCCGGCCGATGCCCGCATACGGTCACCTGCCATTGCTGCTGGCGCCGAATGGCAGCCCGCTTTCGAAGCGCGAGGGGGCCGCCAGCCTGACCGACCTGCACGCGCAGGGGTATTTCGCCGGCGCGGTGCGTAATTATCTCGTGCGCCTCGGCCATGCCTGCACGGGTGACGCGTGGCTCGAACTGGACGAGATGCCCGCGCATTTCGACTTGCGTCGAACGAGCCATTCCGCCGCGCGTTTCGACGAGACGCAACTGCGCCACTGGCAGCGCGAGGCCATCACGCGCGCGACACCTGCAGCGATCGAGCAGTGGCTGGGCGCGCGCCTCGATGCGCTCGGCAATGATCCGGTCGTGCGCGAGTCGTTCGTCAAGACCGTGAAAGGCAACCTGATGCTGCCCGCGGACGCGGATAGTCTCATCGCAGTCGTCACGCAGGACTCGATTCGCAGTGTCGCCAGAAGCGACTGCACAGATCCTCGCCGCGGGCGCTGACGTTCTTCGATGCCGCACGTGAACTCTTCGGCGTGCATACGCACGATTTCAAGGCCTGGACTCGTGCGATCGCGGACACGACCGGACGCAAAGGCGCCGGACTCTTCATGCCGCTGCGGGCCGCGCTGACCGGGGACACGCACGGGCCGGAGCTCGCACCGCTGGTGGCACTGATGGGTGCGTCACGAGTCGACGTTCGCCTGCACGCTGCGGCACAAACGGCGGGCACCGCCATCACTGGTTGAGAAAAATAAAGTCGTCATGCTGCAGATCCACAATTCGCTGACCGGTCGCAAGGAAGTATTCCAGCCGAGGGTGCCCGGCAAGGTCGGCATGTACGTCTGCGGCATCACCGTTTATGACTATTGCCATCTCGGTCACGCACGCATGCTGATCGTGTTCGATTTCGTGCGTCGCCACCTGATCGCTTCCGGTTACGACGTGCACTTCGTGCGCAACATCACCGACATCGACGACAAGATCATCCACCGCGCGCAGGAAAACGGCGAGCCGATGTCGGCGCTGACCGAGCGCTTCATCCGGGCCTACCAGGAAGATTGCGAGGCGCTCGGAGTCGCGCGTGCCGACAGCGAGCCGCGTGCGACGGAGTACGTGCCGCAGATCGTTGCCATGGTGCAGACACTCGTCGACAAGGGATACGCCTACGCGGCCGACAATGGCGATGTGTATTACGCGGTGGCGAAGTTCGAGTCGTACGGCCGGCTCTCGGGCAAGCGCCTCACGGACCTGCGCGCCGGCGCGCGCGTCGAGATCGACGAGGCCAAACGCGATCCGCTCGATTTCGTGCTGTGGAAAGCGGCCAAGCCCGGCGAGCCTGCGTGGGAATCGCCGTGGGGCCCAGGGCCGCCCGGGTTGGCACATCGAGTGCTCCGCGATGTCCGTGGAGATCCTCGGCGAGCATTTCGACATCCATGGCGGCGGCATGGACCTCAAGTTCCCGCATCACGAGAACGAGATCGCGCAGACCTGCGCCGCGTGCGACTCGAAGTTCGTGAACGTCTGGATGCACAACGGCTTCGTGCGCGTCGACGACGAGAAGATGTCGAAGTCGCTCGGCAACTTCTTCACCGTGCGCGAGGTGCTCGGCTGGGTGCGAGACCCGGAGGTCGTGCGCTATCTGATCGTGAACAGCCAGTACCGCGGGCCGATCAATTATTCGCCGGACAGTCTTACGCAGGCCGATGCTGCGCTGGAGCGGATGTACATCGCGCTGCGGGGCGTGACGCCGGCTAGCGGAGCTTGTGAGCACCGGCTACACGGAGCGCTTCATCGCGGCGATGGACGACGATTTCAATACGCCCGTGGCGCTCGCCGAAATGCAATCCCTGGCGCGGGAGATCAATACGGCAAAGGCGGCGGGAGACGTTGTGAAAGCGGGGCAGGGCGCGACGGAATTGTTGGCGCTCGGCAAACGCATTGGCTTGCTAGGGCTCGATCCGGAGGTGTTCCTGGCGCAAGCAGGCGTTGAAGACGCGCGGCGGACGCGGTCGTTCACGTTGAAGGAATCGTGGTAACAGGTGCGGCCGGTACCGCTGAAGCCCGGACCTTGAGCGATGCCGATATCGAGCGCCTGATCAGTGAACGCGTGGCGGCTCGCAAAGCGAAGGACTTCAAGGAATCGGACCGGATCCGCGACGTGCTGGCGGCCAACAACGTCGTGCTCGAGGATCAGCCGGGCGGCAAGACGCTCTGGCGGCGAGGCTAAGTTCTTCGTAGTGGCGGACGTTTCGCGGAAATGCCCGGTCAGTCATTGTGAACAACAACTTGACGTTGCAGCTGAAACGTCTCGCGACTCAGCGATCCGCAAAATCAAACGTGAGTATGCGGCTTCTCGGCAAAACGCTGCTGCGCCGACTCCAGCGTGTTCTTCATCAGGATAGCCACCGTCATCGGCCCCACGCCACCCGGCACCGGCGTGATCCACGAGGCGCGTTGACGTGCTACCTCGAACTCGACGTCGCCGACGAGCTTGCCGTCCGGCATGCGGTTGATGCCGACGTCGATGACCACGGCGCCCGGCTTGATCCACTCGCCGCGCAGGATGCCTGGCTTACCGACCGCTACGACGACGATGTCCGCCAGCGCCACGTGCTCGCGTAGGTTCGCAGTGAAGCGATGACAGACCGTGACAGTCGCACCGGCCAGCAATAGCTCGAGCGCCATCGGGCGACCCACGAGATTGGACGCGCCAACCACGACACAATGTTGACCCCGCATGGGAATGCCCGTTTTCTCGAGCAGGCGAATCACGCCGTAAGGAGTGCAGGGGCGCATCAAAGGATTGCGCAATGCCAGACGGCCGACATTGTAGGGGTGGAAGCCGTCGACATCCTTGGCGGGATCGATCGCGTCAATCACCACGCGCTCGTCGATCTGGTCCGGAAGCGGCACCTGCACAAGGATCCCGTCGATGCGTTCGTCGGCGTTGAGGCGTTCGATCAGTGCGATCAGTTCCGCTTGGGTAGCGGAGTGGGGCAGATCGTGGCTGACGGAAAAGAAGCCGCATTCGTCGCAGGCCAGCCGCTTGTTTCGTACATAAATGTGCGACGCGGGATCGTCGCCGACCAGGACGACGGCCAGTCCCGGACGGCGCAGACCGCGCGCCACCATACGATCGGTCGCTTCGCGCACTTCCCGCTTCACGTCCGCGGCGACGGCCTTGCCGTCAATGATCCGGGCGGTCGTGCTGGCGGCTGCGGGGGCGACGGTCGTCGGCATGCGGTGCGCTCCGGTGGCGGTTGGTATTGGTTCAATTATTCTCGCAGAGCGGCCCCTCGGCTGTCGCCCATTCCACCGGTATACAAGTCGGTACTTTGAACGGGCCCGAAATCAGCTCCTCGCCGATAGCGTCACGACTGCAAGTACGCCTATTTTCTGCCGCGCGTCCAGACGGCGGCTTCGCCGCTCGAAAGCGCGAACTGTCGAGTTCGAAGTGGTCACCACGAGGGAGCAGCCATGCAACGGGCCCTCCAGGTGTCGGTTCTGTATCTCGTCACACTTGGCCTCGCGTCGTGCGGGGGCGGGGGATCCTCGGATGGCAACGGCGGATCGAACCCGCCGCCTGTAGCCACGGTCACCGTCGCGCCGGCCGAACTCGCACTGACGATCAGTCAGACGCAGCAGTTGACCGCGACGACGCGGGATGCGGGCGGCAACACACTCACTGGCCGCTCGATCTCCTGGTCGACCTCCGATGCGGCGATTGCCACCGTATCCGCCAGCGGTCTTGTCACGGGCGTCGCTGCAGGATCCGCGACAATCACTGCAACCTCGGAAGGACAAACCGGCAGCGCCTCGGTGAGCGTCGCTGGCGCTACTCCCGTAGCAACCGTCACCGTCTCCCCGGACACGCTCACACTTTCGATCGGTGCGACACAGCAGTTGACCGCGACGACCCGTGACGCAGACGGCAACGTACTCACCGGCCGCTCGATTTCCTGGTCGACTTCCGATGCGGCGATTGCCACCGTGTCCGCGAGCGGCGTCGTCGCGGCTGTCGCTCCAGGAGCCGCGACGATCACCGCGACCGCGGAAGGACAAACCGGCACCGCCGCGATAACGGTCGTTTCGGCCTCAACAACGGCGTTCGAGTCCGTGGCGACGGGCGGCGCGCATACGTGCGCCCTTACAGCGGACGGTTCGGCGTACTGCTGGGGCCGCGGCGAAAGCGGACAGCTCGGCATCCCCCCTCCGACGACGACGTGCGCACTCGATGGCGGCCCCCTGGCCTGCAGCCTGGTTCCAGTCGCGGTCACCGGTGGGATCAGCTTCGAGCAACTGGCCGGCGGCGGAGCACATACCTGCGGCTTGACGAGCGATGGCACGGCGTACTGCTGGGGACGCAACTCGAGCGGGCAACTCGGCGACGACACGACTACCCTTCGCACCGCACCGGTGCCCGTCGTCACCTCGCGCAAGTTTGCGGCGATCGATGCGGGAGGTAACCACACTTGCGCGCTCACGAGCACGGGTGTCGCGTATTGCTGGGGACTCAACGATCGAGGGCAACTCGGCGACGGCACGACCACGACCCGCTCCGCTCCCGTGGCTGTCACAGGCGGCCATATCTTCGAGTCGATCGCGTCCGGGGGTTTCGAGGCTGACTTTGGCCACGGCCACACCTGCGCAGTTGCCGACGGCACTGCCTATTGCTGGGGCGACAACGAGCGCGGCCAACTCGGCATTGGCAGCGGTGGGCTCGGATCGGAGGACCTGACGCCGCACCCGACTCCGATGGCGATCTCGGGGTTCTTCTTCAACGCGATCACCGCCGGTCTTGGTCGGCACACTTGCGGATTGACGAACTCAGGGGCCGCGTATTGCTGGGGCGAGAATACATATGGTGCATTGGGGAACGGGTCGCAACTCGACAGCCCCACGCCTCTGCCGGTGTCTGGCGGACTTACCTTCGTCCAGTTGATCGCGGGCGGGTACATCGGTCATACCTGTGCGCGCACCGACAGTGGCGCGGCGTATTGTTGGGGCGAGAACGAGAGGGGACAGGTCGGCGACGGATCGAACCTCGATCGGTTTACGCCTGTGCTCGTCGTGGGCGATCACGAATTCGACAGCCTCGATGCCGGCTTCCGCCACACCTGCGGCCGCGCGGCTACGGGTACCGTGTTCTGCTGGGGCTCAGGTGCCGCTGGCCAGCTGGGTGACGGCTCGACGAGCCCGAGCAACGTGCCTGTCGAGGTTGCCGGGCAGCCGTAGCGAGCGCCCCCGTACGTCGCGAAAACCTGATCGCCGCGCGCGGGCGTCTCGACGAGGACCGCCGAAAGTCCTGTCGCAAAATTGACGGTGCGGGGGTCGGTCCGTATGATTCGCGCTCCCGTGAGGACCCCGGTCCGGTGACGGAACCGGTTCGGGTCGTCTGGTCTAGCGACGACGGCAGGTCGATCGAGCAAGGGCGGGGCATGGCGCAGTCTGGTAGCGCATCTGCTTTGGGAGCAGAGGGTCGGGGGTTCGAATCCCTCTGCCCCGACCACTCGGATGTCGACCTTCAGCGCGGCGCCCGTAGCTCAGCTGGATAGAGCATCGCCCTTCTAAGGCGAGGGTCGCAGGTTCGAGTCCTGCCGGGCGCGCCATCTGCGCGGGGGCGGGTTGCGACGAGACGATGATGATGACGACGACGAGAAGAAGCGGGAATTTCCGCCGGACGATGGTGGACGTAGCTCAGCTGGTTAGAGCTCCTGATTGTGGTTCAGGAGGTCGTGGGTTCGAATCCCATCGTCCACCCCACTTTTTGACGTGCAGAGGTTGTTGACCGCCTTTGTCAGGCGGGTGTAAGAAGGATGAGCGCGGGCCGTTAGCTCAGCTGGTAGAGCAGTTGACTCTTAATCAATTGGTCGTAGGTTCGATCCCTACACGGCCCACCAATATCATCCCCTCAGGTCGTTGCGCTGTGGGCAGCGGCTCAGTGGCTCTTGCCCTTGCCCTGTGCCTTGGCCGTGCCCTTGAGCGTTGGCTTGTTTCTGGTAATGCGGCACGTACTGTGTCTGGTACCAGTCCTCGCGCACAAAATAGACCGGCCGACCACACGCGCCGTAGTTGGCGCAATGCTTGCTCCAGTTCTTTTCGTGGCCCGGCGGAATGTGCAGATAGACTGGCTCGACGTAGACGACTTTCGGCGAACGTTGAATCCAGACCGGCTGCGCATAGATCACGGCCGGTCGCGGGAAGTCGCCGATGTTGATCTGTCCGTACAAACCGGGTTGGCTGATTCCGATCGAAGCGCTGACGTCGGTGGCGAACACCGGGGCGGCACTGCCCAGGGCGATGAGGGCGATTAGCAAGCGGTTCACGGCTATGCTCCTTTGTGATCGTTCGGAGCCCGCACGCTGGTCGGGCTTCGATGACTACTGGATCTTAGGCATCAGTTGCCGCGGTTACAGCGCCTCGTCATCAGAGTGTGAACTGTTGCGCACGATTGATCCGGCCGAAGCCCGCAGGCAGCGCGTGGTGAATCGAAGGCCGCCCGACCCCAAATACCTTCACGCAGGTTGAGAGGACGCGGAAGTCGGCCCGGCGTTAGGTACCGGGGTCGATCCTTGATGCCTTCCGCTCTATCACTATCGCGTTGCTGCGCGTCCCCACGGCAGCCAATTACTTGCCATCCGCCTCAGGCCGTGCGCGGCGTGTTGTTACGTCTCATCCCGTCGTCGGGTCGTGGAGCTTGCCTGGTCGAACATCTTCGCCAGCTGCTCGCTCTGCTTCTGGGTGGGCCGCTTACGTGCGACGCGATGCTGGTACGTCCACTCATCCGTATCGGCGTGCCACGTCGCGAGCACCTTGTTGTGATGGCAGGCGATCTCGGTCACCGGAACCGGCGATGCCCTGCTCACGCGCCAGCAACTCTCGCAAACCTGATCTGGTCGTTTCACTTGACTACCTTCTGATTGGCTTAACACAGCATGTGCCGCGACCCGAGCCTCGCGCAACCGCACTGACGGATTGCCTTCCGCGGCTGCAAAATCGTCAAGGCAATACGCCCTATGGGTAGCCGTTCGCCTCGATTTTGATGTGGCCTGCTTCCGCTACCGACCCCAAAGCAATGGGATGGACCCCTCCCCACTACTACGGCATCGAGTGCCAGACTGGAGATGTGAAGTAACCAGTCACGGAATGAGGAGGGGTCGCCATGAAGCTTACTCGCGTGGGTGTGGATTTGGCCAAGCAGGTCTTTCAGGTGCACGGAATCGATCGCGCCGAGCGGACGGCCTGGTGCAAGCGACTGAAGCGCTCCCGCTGGATCGCGGATCTCGAGCGTGACGTCGAGCCAGGCGCCGAGATCGGCATGGAGGCCTGCGGCAGCGCACATCACTGGGCGCGACTGCTGCAGTCCAAGGGCTACCGGGTGAAGCTGATCGCTCCGCAGTTCGTGAAGCCGTACGTGAAGACGAACAAGACCGATGCGAACGACGCCGAGGCGATTTGCGAAGCGATGAGCCGGCCAAGCATGCGGTTCGTTGCGGTGAAGACCGTCGAGCAGCAGGATCTGCAAGCGGTTCATCGTGTGCGATCGAGCCTGATCCGGGAGCGGACGGCGAAGGCCAACCAGTTGCGTGGCCTTGTCTACGAGTATGGTCTGGTGGCGCCTCGGGAGCTCAGCTACCTTGCGTCGTGCGGTGCCGCAGTGGCTGGAGGACGCCGAGAACGGCCTGACCGCACGCTTCCGAACGCTGCTGGCCGGGTTGTACCGTGACCTGCAGCAGTTCGACGAACGCGTACGCGAACTCGATCAGGAGATCGCGGTGATCGCTCGCGAACACGAGGCGGTCGGTCGTCTCGAGCAACTGCGCGGCATCGGCCCACTGACTGCCTCAGCACTGTACGCGCTGGTTGGAGATGCCAGGCACTATCGCAATGGCCGTGAGCTGGCGGTAGCACTCGGACTGACGCCGCGACAGCACAGCTCGGGTGGTAAAGAGCGCCTGCTCGGAATCAGCAAGCGCGGCGACAAGTACGTTCGCACACTGATGATCCACGGGGCACGCTCCGCGCTACGAGCAGCGCCCGGCAAGACCGATCGGCTCAGTCGCTGGGTCTTGGCGTTGGCCGAACGATCGCATCCGAACGTCGCGGCGACCGCTCTCGCCAACAAGATGGCGCGGGTCGCCTGGGCGATGCTGCGCCACGGGACGAACTACGAACCGGAGCACGTGGTGGCCTGAGGCCGTGCGTCCGACTGATCGAGGAGAACATCCCCGGTTGCGAGCATTACGAAGGATGGCGAACAGGTCGAACCGGCGTCGGAATAGCCTGCAAATGTCCACGGGCGTCGAAGCCCGAGAAAGCAATGAGGAGCCGACGCGCGAATAGCCCATCGTGGCCCGACCTCGGCTGATCGAGGTCAGACAGAGGCCGGATATACGTGAGCAGTCGTACCTCGTCGCCAGAAAACGGAGTGCTAGCAAAGTGGGGTGGGGTCCATATACGGACATCGCACAGGTCGGGGTCAGGTACTCCCTCGCGCGCGGTAGCAGCACCGATTCCCTTGGTGTCGGTCGCTATCGTAAAGCGTACGATGCTTTCTTCCCTTTGCGGAAGGAGTACGTGATGAAGTTCCACCTACTGCTTGCTGCGCTTCTCATGACCGGCGCATCGACCGCGTCGCTCGCTCAAAAAAAACCGCAAAGCGCGCTCGTGGTTGTTGATGCAACGGCAAAAACCATCGGCCGTTACGGGGGCTACAGCGGCGAGGCCTGTGGTCTCTGCGCGACCGGAGCGCACAGTATCGTATACGCCCCGATCAACGGCATGCTGGTGTCCATCAAGTTGACCGATTTCTACAACGGTACGATAACGGTGAATTCCACGCAGTTCGTTTGGCTGCATGGTGTCCTGTATTTTGCGTCGAGCGATTGTTCCGGCGATCCGATGATCCCGATGCAATCCGCAGGCGGGGCCACCGTCGCCGAGGTTTACAGCGCACCAGATGCAGATCAGCGGCTTTTGTACGTTGCGAAGGGCGCCGCGACCTTCAGGCAGGTCGCATCGGTCATTGTCAACGGGTCCTGCTCGACCACAACTGGAACTCATTTTCTCTTCGAGACCCAGCCGCCGGTCAATCTCTCTGCCTTGTTCACCGAACCGTTCCACGTCGAGTAGACATTTCGCTACCGGTTAAAGGCGGTAATGAAACAACGGCCTGAGGATCGTCAGGCCGATGCGCATCGACAATAGTGTTTCGATCACGCCGGGACACACGCAGTTCCGGCGCGTTGCCGCGGAAACTGCTCGATCGCTGGGTGGTGTATCGTGATCCTCGATGGCGCGGCGTGATGCCTGGGTCTTCGTGACGTGGGAGGACCAATGCTGAAGCGCAGGCAGTTTCTTGTGAGTGCGAGCGCGATGGCGGTTTCCGCCTTGGTGGCGCGACGCGCCGATGCGCGCGTTGGCGCCGCTCCACCCGCTGCGCGCACCGTAGATGTGGTTGACCAGCGCTTCGGCCTTTCCCTTCCTGATCCATTCCGCTGGATGGAAGACGCCGACCACCCCGATTGGATGCCCTTCATGCGGGGACAAGCCGACTTTGCGCGCGCGATACTGGATGGCCTTCCGCAACGGGATCGCATCTCCCGGCGGGTCTCGGAGATATCCAACGACCTGCCCGCCGTTAATAAACTTCGGCGTGTCGGCGCAAGGACGTTTGTGGAGTACAGGCCGACAGGCGCAGCGAATTTCAAACTCTACGTCATCGACGCCCCGGATGGCCAAAGACGTCTGCTCTACGATCCTGAGCGGGAGTCGAGCGACGAGGGACATCGAAGCCTCGATTATTGGGCGGTCTCGCCGGACGGCGAGCGCGTTGCCTTCGGTAGTTCTCTGGCGGGAAGTGAAGACAGCATGGTGCGCTTGCTCAAGGTAAGCGACGGCTCGCTCCTGCCGGATCGGCTTGATCGTGCGCAGTACGCGCGGCTCTCGTGGCTGCCGGATTCGAGCGGGTTCTTCCTGGCGCGCCTGCGCGAAGGCTCGGTGCGAGGCGCAAGTGACTATTATGAAAATTCCGCGGTGTGGCTGCACCGATTGGGCGGCGGTGGTCAGGGCGACCAGCGCATCGTCGGTGGTGGCGACAGTGTCGATGGCTATTCGATCGCCGCAAGCGAGTTCCCCGCGCTCATCACCGATCCGAGTTCTCACTGGACGCTGCTGCAGGCTGCCGGCGCCTCTCGGCGTTACAACCCTGTGTTTGTCGCTCGAACGCGCGATCTGCTTAAAGGGGCGGCGCGCTGGCGCGCAGTTCTCTCGCTTTCGGACGAGGTCACCAATTTCACCCTGCGTGGCGATAGTCTTTATTTTGTCTCCGAACGCGGCGCGCCCAATGGCTGCGTATTGAAGCTCGATCTTTCAGCGCCGGAACGAGGGGCGTCCGTCGTGGCGGCGGAGAGCGACTATCCGATCGAGCCTACAGCGCACGGAACGCTAATGGCGGCCGCACTCGACGGCGTCTATTTCGTACGCACCCAAGGCGGGTCGCAAACCATCTATCGTGTTGACCAGGCGAAGCGGGTCATCGCGCTTGAAATGCCCTTCGAAGCAGGCGTTCACGATCTCTTCGCCGATACTCGCGCAGATGGCCTCGACGTTGGCATGGCGGGCTGGCTGCATCCTTTCGCGATATGGCGCTACGCGCCGGGGCGAGGCTGGTCGCGCGATGCCAGCCTCAGTCCACCGACCGCCTTCGATCTGAACAAGTACAAGAGCTGGCAGATCGTCGCTCACGCGCGCGATGGCGTGCAGGTCCCGGTCTCGGTTGTCGCCCGGCGCGGGCTGCCGCGGGATGGCTCAGCGCCGTGTCTTGCGCGCTGCTACTCGGCATATGGCATCTCCGCGACCCCATCCTTCAATCCCCGGCTCCTGGCCTTGCTCGAACGGGGGGCAGTCTTTGCGCAAGTCCATGCGCGCGGCGGCGGCGAGTTCGGCTCACGCTGGTGGCGGGCAGGCCAAAGGCAATCTAAACCAAACACCTGGCGGGATTTCATCGACGGTTGCCAAGCGCTGGTTGACGCCGGGCTCACCTCTACCGATCGGCTTACCATCATGGGCGGCAGCGCCGGCGGTGTCGCGGTCGGGCGCGCGCTGACGGAGCGGCCGGAAATGTTTGCCGGCGCCATCTTCTCCGCCGCCTTCACCAATCCCACGCGGCTTGAGGCTGAGCCCACGGGACCGGCGAGTTATGCCGAGTTCGGCGATCCTCGGATCGAGGCCGACTTCAGGGCGCTTTACGTGATGGACACTTATCAGCACGTCCGAGATGGCGGACGCTATCCTGCTGTGCTCATCATGCATGGCATAACGGACAGTCGTGTCGCGCCCTGGCACTCAGCCAAGCTCGCGGCGAGGCTGCAACGCGCGAATGCAAGCGGAGAGCCCATGTTGCTGCGGGTGCTTTTCGACGCCGGCCACGGTCCGGGCTCCACGCGAAGCCAAGTCGACGACCAATGGACCGACATGATCGCCTTCGTATTGTCACGCGCGAAGGCCGCTCGGCGGCGGCGATGATATTTAGCAGGCTGACGCTTCATCGTGGCTTTGACGCGAAGCCGTGCCATCGGTGCCCCACTGGCGGCCAGGTACCGAACGAAGCCTTCGGCATCGGTGCGCCGTTCAGCAAGCTCAACCCTCGCGGTGTCGCTTATCGGTGTGAACTGCAGGTCACGTGCGCCGTCTACGGCTTCCCACCGCCGCCGACGCATTGGTCGAGCCACGCACGACCGTAGGGGTACGCGGCTATGACCGTCAGCGCGTCCGTCCAGTCCAGACCGGTTGCGCTGCGGTTACGGTGATTCCAGAACAGGTACGAATTGACGCAGACACCGCTCGTGCGCGGCACGGTTTCAGCGAAGTCCCCAAACGTGCCGCTGACTGCGAATTGAAAAATGCAATCCAGGGCACAGCCCCGAACTTCGTAGGAGTCATTCTGGGCACTGTTCGAGCGACAGCCATCGTGCCGGGCGAGCACCTCGTACACGCTCGCTTGTGTGCCATAGAGCGATGCATTGTCCGGAAGCAGGTCGGGCCCCGACAGGCATGCGCCATTGCCAGGCACGGCAGCGATGGCAGCAGAGACGTCGTAAAGGTATTGCTGTCCGCCGCGAATGAAATTCATGAACGAAATGCAATGGCCCTGCGAAAAAGCCGCGCCACATTGGCCGACGAGCTCGATCAGGGCATCACGCCAGGCTTCCGCGGTGTAGGTGCCCCCATCGGCGACATCCTGCGAGTAGGCTCCATTGAACCCCAGTGACGACTCCTGAAGAATCAGCCCCTCAATCCGGGGGTTATCGTTGTACCGGGCCGCTGCGGCCTTCATGAGCGCGACGTACGCTTTCACGCACCATCGGTTCCCACATGAAGCAGGTCGCGCTCCATTGCCATCCGCGCTTAATCCGGAGTGTTGTGCCTGCAGGTACGCCGGGCATGGATTCTTGATCGGGCTGTTGCGGAAACTCTTGAATTCCACGAAGAGCCACACCTGGCAGTCGGGATTACGCGAAGCAGCGATCGCGTCCAATAAGCGGTCGTACGAACTGAAGTCGTAAACGCCCGGGCTGGGCTCAACTTCTTTCCACGTTTGTCGCCATACGACGCCGCTGACGCCGGCCTGCTCGCAGAGCATGGCCGCGTCTGCCGGTGTGTCGGAATACCTGGTCGCGAAGTAGTGACCGTAGTTGGCTTTGCGCAGCGCCGGCGACGGCGTCGGCGACGTCACGTTCACCGTGAATGTCGGCAGTGCTTCGGTACTCGCGCCATCGCTCACTTCGATAATGATTCCTTCATGGGAACCGACATCGACGGCCCGCGGTGTTCCCCACAGCTTGCCCGTGGTCGTACTGAAACTGGCCCATGCGGGCTTGCTCGCAATCGAATAGCGCAGCGTTTCGGCAGTCCGCGTCAGTCGCGTAAGGCTGGAAGTTGTATTCCCGGCCTACCAAGGCGACGTTCTGTGGCGTGCCGCTGATTTTTGGTGCCGCATCGTCGCGAGTGGCAGGCACTTTCCCGCCGGTTTTGGAGCCATCAGGACCGTCAGGCGCGGTAGGCTTGCCACTCCCCGGAGCATTTGTAGCGGGTGGGTTGCTGGGATCGGTGCCAGCCTTTTCCTCACCGCAAGCCGAGACTGCGATTGCGAGCACGAGAATGGCGCTGCGAGCCAAGACCCGAATCGAACTTTTCACCTGCGTCTCCCTGATCGGCCAGCGATGAGCCGGTCTTTGGGAGAGGAACAGGCGTACGGTTGCCGGGAACGGACAGCCGCGAAGCTTCCGCTCGAATTACGAGATGGACTGGCATCCCGGCAACCCCGCTGTCATAGGCCTCTGAGCCCTTAGACCGGTGGCTTTGCGTCCCCGCCTTTCGACGGGTTTGCCTTTATCTGCAGGACACATGATTCGCGCCTGCGTCTGGTTCGGTCAACGCGACAATTGAAAAGCGAGACTCTCGACAGCTTGATAGTGCGATTCGCGTCCCACTCTGCGAGCGGCCCGCCGGCGCAGGCATCGAAACCGCGCGTCCCGCGCTTGTACTACAGCATTATGTCGCGGGCGCGATGGCGCTGTTTACTCTCGCGAAATGCTGCTTTCGATTCAGGGAGCGCGGCGGCTGCGCCGCGTTTCCCGCTAGACGCCTGGTTTATCGTCGAAGGTTACGATCCGGCAACTCACTGCATGCCCTAGCGCCTCGAGCAGGAGGCGGGCGAACTGCGGACCCTTGCCGGCTTCCTCGTGCTTGAAGTACACGAACACTTCCCGGCAGCTGCCAGTCGTGTCGCGGATGGTCTGCGCCCAGCGTGCGATGTCTTCCGGCGTGTAGCCTTCGTCGCGCAATCGGAAGTAGGCGTAATCCGCCGTGATCTGCACCGGCGTCGCCATGGTTTCGCTGTCGGCGACGCACAGCGCCAGGTTGCGCGCTTCGAGGCGTCGATAGAGTTCGTCGTTGAGCCAGGAACCGTGACGAAACTCGAAGGCGGCGTCGATACCTGAAGGAAACGACTCCAGGAATGCATCGAACACCGCGAGGTCCTGCTTGAAGCTCGCCGGCAGCTGGAAGAGCAGGGCGCCGAGCTTGGGTCCCAGCGTCGCGGCTGTTTCGACGAAGTATTGAAGGCGATCCGCGCAATCCTTGAGTCGCGCGTCATGCGTGATGCGCTTCGGTGCCTTCAGCGTCAGCTTGAACCGTTCCGGCGTGGCGGCGTTCCAGCCTGCCAGGATCTTCGTGTTGGGTGTGCGGTAGTAGGTGTAGTTGATTTCGACGGTGGAGAGGCGCTCGGCGTAATACGGCAGCATCTTTGCGGCCGCAAGGTTCTCCGGGTAGAAGCTTCCCTTCCATTCCGGATAGTTGTACCCGGACGTTCCTACCCAGATGGCCATTTCATGCCCGTCGCCGATCAGCCGTGATCGCTCAGTACCAGTCTGCGGTACTGACCGAAGTGCCGAATCGCGTGCTGCGGCTTGCCGAGCGACTCGTACAGCCGCGCGAGGTTGTAGTGGCAGTCCGCCAGGTTCGGATCTTCGCCGAGCGCGGACTGGTAGGCTTCAAGTGCTGCACTCGGCCGGCCCAGGTCCTCGAGTACGACACCGAGGTTGAACATGAGCAGCGGATCCGGTCCACAGGTGCGGAGCGCACGCTGATACACCGACTCCGCCTCGCTCGTGCCGCCCTGTTCGTGCAGCAGACGTCCCCAGTTGATCCAGGCGGCGGCGTTGCGAGGATCGTCGCTGACCGCGCGCTCGTACGCTTTCTGCGCCGCACGCGGATCGGCGCTCTCGAGCTCCAGGCCTTCACTGAACCAGTCTCGTCGCTCTTTCGCGGTAGGCGCTGCGGGCTCGTGCCGTTCCACCACCCGCAGCTCGCCGTGAGCGACGCTCACTTCGAGCTCGAGCACGTACTGACGATCGTCGACCTGCCAGTGCGCTTTGCCATCGCGCACAACCACGCGGTCTCCGATCGCACGGATACTCAGGCCCGACAGCGGCGCGGTCTCAGGCAAGTGCTGGCGCAGGTCGTCGAGGGAACGGCGGATGCGTCGGCGCGGCACCTTGGCCTGCTCGAGCGCGCGCGCCGTGCGCAGCACGATGAGGTCCTGAAATGAAAAGCAGTACTGACGGCGCGGACCGCGCGTTGGCTTGACGAACCCGCCCTTGATCAGCCCCTGAATGGTGCTGCGCGACAGGCGCAGGAGTCGTTCGACGTCCCGCACGCTGTAGGATTGCATTGCTGGCCCCGGACGTGACTACCGCTTGGACGACTTGCGGGCCGCTACCTTCGGCTCCTCGACGCGTTTCGCCGCCGCGGTTTTCGGCTCTTCGACGCGCTTCGCCGACTTGCGGGCGCCCAGCTTCGAGGTCGACGCACGCGCAGCTTCCGTCTTTTCGAGGCTCGCGCGCAGCGCCTCCATCAGGTCGATGACCTTGCCCTTGCTTTCGACGGGTGCTTCGGACACCGAGATCTCCTGGCCCTCGACCTTCTTCTGGATGGCCGCCTCGACCCGTCCCCGGACCTCATCGACGTACATCGTCGGGTCGAACATGTCAGCCTGCTGCTGGTCGATCAGCTGCCGGGCTAGCTTGAGCTCGGCGGGCTTCACCTCGGTCTTCGGCACCTCGACTTCGCTGGCAGGACGGACCTCCGAGGAGAATCGCAGCTGTTGCATGGCGAGTATGCCGTCGACCGGCCGCAGGATCACGATATAGGCCTTGCCCTTGGACGCCCAGCGACCGACCGCGCAGCGCTTCGTTTCCTTGAGCGCCTCGGTGAGCAGCGCATACGGCTTCGATGCGCCTTTGTCGGGGGAGAGGTAATAGGTCTTGTCGTAGTAGACCGGATCGATCGCCTCGATCGGCACGAACTCCGAAATCTCGACGGCGTGGGTGCCCACTTCCTCGAGCGCCTTGATTTCCTCGGGCGTGAAGGCGACGTACTGGTCCTTGGCGAATTCGTAGCCCTTGACGATGTCGTCGCGCTCGACGACCTGGCCGTCCTTGAGGCACACGTACTGCTGCTTCAGTCGCGAGCCGCAATCCTTGTGCAGCATGTTGAACGAGATCTGCCCGGTCGATTGCGTCGCCGTGTACAGCTTGACCGGGATCGCGACGAGACCGAACGAAATCGTAAGCGAGCCGATGGAACGTGGTGCGGCCATGTGTGCCCCTTCGTTTCTTCAGGATTCCTTGCGCCGGTTACTTGCAAGAGCCTGCGCAAGGCTCTGTTTTATCGAGAATACATCATGCCATCGGTCGCCGGTCCTGTCCAAACGCGTAGGCGCATTGGTAAGTGTGAAGTCGGTCGGTTCGGCGGCCTCCAGCTCCTCCCAGGTCAAGGGCATCGACACGGGTGCACCGGGGACGCCGCGCGGCGAGTAGGCGACATTCAGGGTCTTTCCGCGCACGTTCATGTTGTAGTCGTAGAAGATCTTGCCGGTGCGCTTCTCGATGGCCCATTCCATCGTGATCTCCCTGGGATGCTCGCGCATCAGGTGGCGTCCTACCATCTCGCAGAGGGCGCGCGCCTCATCGAAGGTCACGGTGCGCTCGATCGGGACGAACACATGCAGGCCCGGTCTTGCCGGACGTCTTCACGACGGCCTCGAGTGACATCTCCTTCAGCAGGTCGCGCAGCCAGAACGCGACGCGTCGGCCGGTGGCGAAGCCCTTCTTGTTGAGCTCCGGTTCCGCGCCTTTCGCTTCCTTGCCCGAATAGATGTAGGGGTCGATGTCGAACACCAGGTAGTCGGGATAGTTGAGCACCGAGGATTCGAGCGCCTTGAGTGAGCTTGAGTAATCAATGAGCTGGCTTGCAGCGTCCGGGCCGACCTCGGCGCGCGAATGCCAGACGTGGAACTCGAGCGTGCCGACCTGGCCAAGCCAGATCAGCGACGGCAGGTTGTTCGCGAGCAGGTATTTGTGCTGCTCGTCCTTGTGCCCGGAATACACGGTGATGGTCTCGACGAATTCCGGGCGTTCCTGGCCCCAGTGCTTCTGGAAAAAGCGCTCGCCGTTGATCCCCTCGGGCATGCGGATCATCGTGAGCGGCCGGTTTTCGAGGTGCGGCAGCATGTAGGGCGACACGCGGACGAGGTAGCGCAGCAGGTCGCGCTTCGTGATAGCGGGTTGCCGCGCGCGAGAGTTGCCGGGCCAGTATTCGCGGTCGAGGTTCGTGAGCCGGATGCGCGCATCGCCGACACGGAGATCGATGCGGTTGGCCTTGTTCTCGAGCTGCGCGAGGACCTCTTCGATTTCGTTCGCGGAGGACGCCTCCGCTGGCTGGCGGTGCCGCGCTCTCCTGCGGACCGCTCACGATGCTGTGGGAGGCGACGTCGTCGCGCAGCCGCAGGAAGACCGGCGCGCGCAGGTATCCGTCCGGTGTCCACCCCGCAAAATTCACTTCCGCCACGAGTTCGGGCTCGAGCCAGTTCGTCGGTCGATGCAGTGGAGGTTTCTCGGCAAACGGAGATCGTTTCGCGGTCAGCTTGGCGAGTCGCTCACGCAGGTTCCTCAAGACCTTGTCGTCCAAGCCTGAGCCGACGTGGCCCACGTAGTGCAACTCGTCGCCTTGCCAGTAACCGAGCAGAAGCGAGCCGAGAGCTTCTCGCGCGCCCTTGCCCTGCGTGTAGCCGCCGACGACGAACTCCGAGCTATGGACCGCCTTTGTCTTGAGCCACGCCGTCGAGCGCCGGCCTGGCTGATAGGTGCTGTCCTTGCGCTTGCTGACGATGCCTTCGAAGCCGCTCTCGAGCGCCGCCGCGTAAAGTCGTTCGGCGTCGTCCGAGACGTGCACGAGCTGGATGTGAGCCGAGGGCAGGAGGCACTGCGACAGATACCGGCGCCGGTCGACGTACGGGTTGCCGCGAAGATTGAGGCCCGCGAAGTGCAACAGGTCAAAGCACAGGAACACGACGCTCGTCTGGCGTTGCGCCTCCGCGATCTCTTTCGGTTGCTTGAGGGTGGCCCGGTTTTGCAGCGCATTGAACGACGGGCGGCCCGCGGCATCGAGCGCGAGAATCTCTCCGTCGAGGATCATCCGATCGACGGCCTGGGTCGCGAGCCCGGCGGTAATCTCCGGGAAGGCCGGTGTCAGGTCGATGCCGCGACGCGACTGCAGGCGCACGGCCCCGTCCTGGACGAAGGCGATCGCGCGGTAGCCGTCGACCTTGGGTTCGTACGACCACTTGTGATCGGAGCGAGGCGCGTCGCCGATCTCCGCGAGCATCGGGCTCATGGTCTTCGGCATCGTCTCGGCTGGCCCGGAGGCGGTCAGGCGCTCGGCGTCCATCTGCGACGTCGGTTTGGCCGACTGGCGATCGTCGAGTGTGCGGCCGGAAAGGACCGACTGCGCGCGCGCCAGCACGTCGTTCTGCTGCGCGAACCGGTCCTTGTGCTTGATCAGCAGCCATTGCTTGCTCGTCGACGTGCGCACCAGCGCGAACGAGCCCTTGAGCTTCTCGCCGCGCAGAAAAAAACTCAGCTTGCCGTTCGCGAGCTCGGTACGGAGACGCGCCTCGGCTTCGCGACGGTCGCCGAACGAGTACTTCTGATCCTCGTCCGGGGAATACACGCCACAGTCCCAGACGATGACGTTGCCCGCGCCGTACTCCTTCTCGGGAATGGCGCCCTCGAACGACGCGTAGTCGAAAGGGTGATCCTCGACCTCGACCGCGAGCCGTTTGTCCGCGGGATCGAGCGACGGGCCCTTCGGAACCGCCCACGATTTCAGCACGCCGTCGAGCTCGAGCCGGAAATCGTAGTGCAGTCGTCGCGCGGCATGCTTCTGCACGACGAACAGCAGCGGTCCAGGGCGCGCATCCGCAAGCTTGGGGGCGGGCTCCGGGGTGCGTGTGAACTTGCGCTTGGCAGCGTAAGGGTCGAGGGTGCGCTTCATGAAGGGTCGATGGCAGGACGCGAACGTTCATTGGGACGACATGGTGTCCTCAGTCTCCCCGCGACGCCAGTGGTGATGCCGACTTCGTCTCGGAGACAAGCGCCGCGCGCTGCTCCGGCGTCAGCACTTCGGCCGCGTCCGCGATGCCTTGAAGGATGGGGGCGCAGCCTCACCGGCGTGGCGCATGCCGGCCGCACGCACTACCTCGATTCGCGCGCGATCAATGGCCGGTGCCGACAGGATCGCGTGCAGCTTTCGGTTGGAAGGGCGAGCATCCCGCTGCGGAGAGGCGCAAACCAGAGCCGAGGCAAGCGAGGACCAGCAAGGCGAGCCAATCGAGGGCGCCACCGCCTCCGCCACCACCGCCATCGCCATCGCCATCGCTACCACCACCTCCAACACCGCCACTGGCGGGCGCATCGTCGTCGTCGATCGTCACGTGCGCTGTCGAGATCGATCCCAGGATGCCGCCCGAGGGATTCGACAGCATCACCGTGAAGGTCTCGTCCGGTTCGTCCGCCGTGTCGTTCGTGATACTGACGGATATTGTCTGGTCGGCGCTGTCCCCAGCTGCCCACTGCAGCGTGCCACTGGCGGTGGTGAAATCCGAGCCCGTGGTCGCCGAACCAGACGAAGTCGTGTAGTTCACGGTCGCAGCGCCGCTGGTATTACCGCTGCGAACAACGGTGAGAACAGCCGAGTTGCCGGATTCCTGTACCGTCACGCCGCGGTTGGCCAGGGAGAATACCGTCTCATTACCCGTTAGATCGTCGTCCACTATGAGAATGGACGCCTCTGGCCCGCTTAGGGTGGCGCCCCCGGTCGGTGGATACAGCAGTCGAACGGGTATGGTCTCGTCGCCTTCTGCCTGCGTGTCATCGAAGATTTCGACTTGAATGGACTTGAAGCCTATCTCACCGTCCTCCCATGTAACCGTCCCTGAACTGGGCGAGAAATCGACACCCGGTGTAGCCGTGCCGCCTCCCAATTCGAAACTTACGCCGACCTGGCCTTCCGAGCCTGTGGAGCGAACTACCCACAGATCCATGAATCGGTTTGATTCTTCGACAGTCGACTGTGTGCTGGAATCGTACAACCCGACCTGGCCTGGGCCGTCGAGACTCGCGATGGTTGTCGTGCCCTTGCTCGCTGCGAGCTGGGCGCCGCCAGTCGGTTCAGACAGGGTCAACGAGAAATCCTCAAACGATTCGGCTTCGGCATCGTCGACCAGGTTGATCGTGATGGTCTTTTGGTCCGTCTCGCCGTCGTCCCAGGTCAAGGTGCCGGAGACAGTTTCGAAGTCGGACCCGGGCAGCGCCGTCCCTGCGGCGGTCGCGTAATCCACACTGACGACGCCGGACCGCCCGCCAGTACGGCGAACCGAATAAACAACCGTTGCATCCGTCTCGTCTGCGAATCGGGAGGTCCCGGTCAGTCCGATGCGGCCAGGGAATCCGGGACCGTCGTCAAGACGGGCGACTAGAAACGCGCCTTGGTTGAAGTTGTAGCCGGCGATCACACTCTTGCCGTCTATCTGCTGCACGACCGCATTGCCCCACGAGTCGGCGGAAACGGCTTCGTGCCCGAAATCCACCGTAGCAACTCCGTCAATTCCGAAATTCCCATCGAGTGCGCCGTTGGAATGGAATCGAGCCAGAATCATGTCGGCGTACGGTTCGCTGCTCAGTCGATAGCCTGTCGCGACCAGGCCGTCATCCGCCTGCAGGGCCAGCCCATTAAAAACCGCTCCGGCTCCGAGATCGACGATGGCGTTACCGTTGGTTCCAAAGGCGGGGTCTGGATGTCCGTCGCGGTCGAGGCGAATCAGCAATCCGTTCAAGTGATCGCCCGCGGCGGCGATGGAGGAGCCTGCCCCGACCGAGTAGCCTGCCACGACGATCGCTGCATCCGGCTGGATCGCAAGTGCAAACGCTTCATCGACCGCGTCCCCGACGTCAATGGTGACCATGCCATCGCCATCGAAGGACGGGTCCGGAACACCGTCCGCCGAAATTCGTGCAATCGCGACATCAACCGCACCGCCGTCCAGAAATGCTGTACCTGACGCGACCAGCTTTCCGTCCGACTGCTGCGCCAGCGCGTAAGCCACGGACTGGGTTCCACTGCCAAAATCAAGCTTCGTTGAACCACCGGTGCCAAACGTCGTATCGAGCGTTCCGTCGGGATTGAACCGCACGAATGCCGTCTGGTAGGTGCCGCCGCTGTTCGTGTAGCCCGCAATGACGAACTTGCCGTCCGCCTGCCGGATCAGGCCGAAGGCCTGCTCGTCGCTACCGCCAAGATCGACCGTGGCCCATCCGCCGGTGCCGAATGTCGCATCCAGCGTTCCGTTTGCGCTGAAACGCGCGAGCGCAAAGTCGCTTTCGGTGGGACTCACGCCGACCGTGCCCGCCAACACCAGTTTCCCATCGTCCAGTCGAGTGACCGCGTAGGCGGCGTCGAAGTACTGCGCGTAATCCGCGGTCGAAATGCCGCTGCTGCCGAAACTGGAATCCGCTGTGCCGTCGACCTTGAGTTTTGCGACGATCCAGTCGTCATCGTTCTCCGCGATCACGTCGCCGAACCCTGCAACGACCAGTGTGCCGTCGGGCTGCTGGAGGACCGCCAAGGCCGTGCTGCCGCCGAAGTCGCTGAACTTAAAGGATACGAGGCCGCCCTCCCCGAAATCCGGATCGAGGTCACCCGGCGCAGCCAATGCAATGCCGATGCCGAGCAGGAACGTCGTGGGAAGCGCACGCCTACGCGCACGCACACGCGATGCCGAAAGCGCGCCGTGTGACTGACCTTTGACCATGACCGGCCACCCTCGGCAAGAGTCGTCACGTCTTTATATTGTGGCGAAACAGTGCTCTGCAGGTTGGCCTAAGTCAAGGCGGGACTTGGGTCAGAACGGACAAAGACCGCCGATCTCAACGCGGTGTTGCCAGGGCGCGGGATGCGTCTCGCCCAGCGCGATTACGCGACGATCGAATCAGCAAGGCCTGGTTGGCGCGACTCTTCCAGCAGCCCTTTGATCTCTGCAACACAGGAACCGCAGTTGGTTCCCGCGCGGAGTTGTGCCCCTATCGCTTCGACAGTGCGCAGGCCTTCGCGACGAATGGCCTCGCAGATCGTGTTGCGGCCTACCCCGTAGCAGGAGCACACCGTGGCACCGGCATCGGCGCGTGGATCGGTTGGCCGGCCGGCAAGCAGCCCGGCCCGATCGGCCTCATCGAGCGCAGGCCGGTCGAACAGGCTGGAAAGCCAGGCGCGCGACGGAAGGTTGGGGCGAGGTGAGATAAATACGCATGCTTCAAGGCGGTCGGCCACGATGTGCGCGGCACGATAAACGCGCGTACCGGCATCGAAGTACTCGAGCCAGTCTGTGTCGCCGACTGTCGCGCCGAACAGCTTGCGCGCCCAAGGCGACCAGTTGCTGTGGCTGCGGCGTCCAGCGAACTCGTAGCGCACGAACTGCTCGCCGTGTGCCATGGCCCACCACGTCGCGTCCCTGACGATCGATACCGGGCGTCGTGAAAGTGCGAAGCCCTGCCAGCCCACGACAAACGCTGCCACGCGCGCGGGCGTGTGCTTGAACTCGGGTTCGCCGGAAATTGGATCGACGACGGGATTCACGAGCGCACCCACCCGCGCGTCGGACGCGAACGTGCCGCTCCAGTGAATCGGGACGAAAATAGAACGTCGCGGCAACTCGCCGCTCAGCCGCAGGCGTGCGACCAGGGATCCCCAACGTGTGGACACTCGCACCAGCTCGCCTTCGCGGACACCGCTGAGCAAGGCATCCTGGGCGTGCATGTCCACATACGGTTCTGGCGTGTGCGCGACGAGCCGGCCCGAGCGTCCGGAGCGCGTCATCGTGTGCCACTGGTCCCGGATCCGGCCCGTGTTGAGTACGAGCGGATACTCTTCGTCGAGCGCGTGCACGGGCTGGTGCGGTTGCGTCGCAATGAAGCGGGCCTTGCCATCGCGGTGAAAGTATCGTTTGTCAGCGAACAGACGCGTCACCGGCCACTGCACCGGTTCGAGCGCTTCGTATTGCGCGCCGTCCATATCCGAAAGTGCGCCGAGGTCAAGCGCGCGACGCCCCTCGTTCGCCGTCGAAGTGAGCCTCGCATGCTCGGCAAAGATCTCGTTCGGCGAGCCGTAATTGAACCCAGTGGGGTAACCCATGCGCCGCGCAATCTCACACATCGCCCACCAGTCCGGCTTGGCATCACCGGGCGCAGGCAGGAATGCACGCTGTCGTGAGATGCAGCGCTCGGAGTTGGTCACCGTACCGTCTTTCTCACCCCACGCGGTCGCGGGCAGCAGCACATGCGCGAGCGCCGTGGTGTCGGTCTGCGCGACACAGTCCGAGACGACGACCAGCTCGCAACGCTCGAGCGCCGCGCGGACCTTGTTGGCGTCCGGCAGGCTTACGACGGGATTGGTTGCCATGATCCACACGGCCTTCACCTTGCCGGCGTGGATGGCATCGAAAAGGCCCACGGCTTTCAGTCCCGGTGTCGTGGCGATTCGCGGGCTCTGCCAGAACCGCTGCACGGTTTCCCGATGCACGGCGTTATCCAGGCTCATGTGAGCGGCAAGCATATTGGCGAGACCACCCACTTCGCGTCCTCCCATCGCGTTGGGTTGTCCGGTCAACGAGAGTGGGCCCATGCCGGCGCGGCCAATGCGTCCGGTCAACAGGTGGCAATTGATCAGGCTATTGGCTTTGTCCGTTCCTTGAGACGATTGATTGACCCCTTGTGAAAAGGCGGTCACGACGCGTTCTGTCCGTGCGAAAAGACGATAGAACTCCTCGAGCGCGGCGAGCGGGAGCGCACAGGTTTTTGCCACGGCTCCGACGGACCCGGCCGTGTTGTCCGCGACGAGCAGCGTGTGGTCCACCCCATTGGTATGTGCGTCGATGAAATCCGCATCGACTACCCCGTGCCGATGCAGATAGCTCAGCAGGCCATTGAACAATACGACATCCGTGCCGGGACGGAGCGGCAGGTGCAGATCGGCAATGTCACAGGTGGCTGTGCGTCGTGGATCGATGACCACGACCTTCAGGTCGCGGCGCCTTTCTTTCGCCCTGCGCAAGCGCTGGTACAGCACCGGATGGCACCAGGCGGCATTCGAGCCGACGAGCACGACGAGGTCGGCAAGTTCCAGGTCTTCGTAATCGACTGGCACCAGGTCTTCGCCGAATGCTCGTATGTGGGCAGCCACGGCCGACGACATGCACAGACGCGAATTGGTGTCGATATTTGCCGAACCGATGTATCCCTTCATCAGCTTGTTGGCGACGTAGTAATCCTCCGTGAGCAGTTGACCGGAGACATAGAACGCGACCGAGTCCGGTCCATGCCGATCGATGATTCGACGAAATCCGCCAGCCACGTGATCCAATGCGGCATCCCACGGCACGTCGCGGCCGTGCACGCGAGGCCGCAGCAGACGGCCTTCGAGGCCGAGCGTATCGCCCAACGCGGAACCCTTCGAGCACAACTGGCCGTGGTTGGCCGGATGCTGCATATCGCCGGCTATGGTGTGGCCCGTGCTGCGACGCTCAACGACCAGCCCGCAACCGATTCCGCAGTAGGGGCAGGTCGTCTTGATCGCGGATCCGGCGTCTTGTGTCGTCACTACGTGCGTCCGGCACTTCCGGCACCGGCAATTCCTGGACCGAACAGCAGTGTCTCCCGCAGAGGGCCCACGTCCCGGCCCTCTGTCATCAGCTCGAAATACCATGCGGCGTCCCGGGTATCGCCATAGAGCACTGCGCCCAGGATCTTGTTGTCCGCCACCACGACTCGCTTGTAGATACCGCGGCGCGCGTCCGTGAAGACCAGGGCCTCGCTGCCGGCACCACCCACGAAATCGCCCGCCGAAAACAAGTCGATGCCGGTAACTTTCAGCTGCGTGGAGACCATCGAGCCGCGATACCGCGAAAGACCGACCTCAGCCAGGTGCAGCGCACATACTCGCGCCTGTTCCCACAGCGGTGCCACGAGCCCATACGTGCTCTTGCGGTGCTGCACGCATTCGCCCACCGCGTAGATGGCCGGGTCGAACGTCTGCATCGTGTCGTTGACCAGCACTCCGCGCTCGCAGCGCAGCCCGGCACTTTTCGCGAGCTCGATACTCGGCCGGATTCCCGCTGCCATCACGACAAGGTCTGCCGGGATCACGCTGCCATCGGCCAGCCGCACGGCAGTCACGCGCTCGTCGCCCACGATGGCCGCCGTGTTCGCTTCCATGCGGAACGCGAGACCGCGACTTTCCAGCGACTGGCGGAGCAGGGCGCCGGCCACCTTGTCGAGCTGGCGCTCCATCAGGGTGTCGGGCAGGTGCAGCACCGTGACATTCATGCCTTGCCTGCGCAGCCCGTTGGCCGCCTCGAGACCCAGCAATCCGCCGCCGATGACGACTGCCTCTTTGTACGCGCCGGCGGCGTGCAGCATTGCGTCGACGTCCTGCAGGTCGCGGAACGTCACGACGCCTGGCAGGTCGTGCCCCGGGACGGGCAGCACGATAGGATTGGAGCCAGTGGCAAGCAGCAGCCGGTCGTAGTGGGTCTCGACTCCGGCTGCCGATCGAACAATGCGTCGACGGCGATCGATGGCGACCACCGGATCGCCAACATGCAGTCCGATGCCTTGCTCCCGGTACCAGTCGAGCGGGTTGATGACGATCTCTGCCGCCGTTTTCTCGCCGGCGAGCACGGGCGAGAGCAGGATCCGGTTGTAATTGCCGTGTGGCTCGGAGCCGAAGACGGTGATGTCGTAGGCCTTTGGCGCCACGGCCAGCAGTTCCTCGACCGTGCGCATGCCTGCCATGCCGTTACCGACGACGACGAGCCTGCGCTTGCCGGGCCGTTGACGCTGCGAAAGCGGTTTGGCACACACCGACACGCGCCCGGACCGCACCCGCGCCGGATACACAGCAACCGAAAACGCCGGATCGTCGAGGCAGCGCCCGGTGAGCAGGCTGTAGTGGTGCTTGTACATGGGCGACGCGACGACGCGTTCGCCATCCATGTCGCCCACGATTCCGCGCGACAGCACGTTTGCACCGCTGGCCGGATCGAAATTGTCGAGCGCGTAGACGGCGCCTTCAACGTGGAACACCGCGACCTGCTGGCCGTCGAGGTCGACACCTACGCCGGTGTCGGCGACGATAGCGTCGAGCGGGCAGACATACGTCCAGTCTCCCGCGCTGGTCATGTGTCGCTCCGCGGATCAGTGGCCGCCCGCTGCGCACGTTCGGCCGTTGTCGCCGGGCGGATCTGGCCACGTTCCGGGACGAAGACGACGTTGTCATCGTTACGATCGCTGTTGACGAAGTGCCGGAACCGCTGCAGCGTGACGGGATCTTCGATCGCCTTCTTCCACTCACAGGCGTACGTGCCGACGATGCGTGCCATGTCCGCTTCCAGTTCCGCGCCGATGCCGAGCGAGTCGTCGCACACGACGGCGCGCACGTAATCGAGCCCGCCTTCCAGGTTGTCGAGCCAAGGCGCCGTGCGTTGCAGCCGGTCGGCGGTGCGCACATAGAACATCAGGAATCGATCGATGTAACGCACTAGCGTCGCGTCATCGAGGTCGCTGGCGAGGAGGTCCGCGTGACGTGGCCGCATGCCGCCGTTGCCGCAGACAAACAAGTTCCAGCCTTTCTCGGTCGCGATGATGCCCACGTCCTTGCTCTGCGCCTCGGCACACTCGCGGGTACAGCCCGACACGGCCATCTTGATCTTGTGCGGCGCGCGCAGGCCCTTGTAGCGGTTCTCGATCTGGATTGCGAAACCGACACTGTCCTGCACGCCGTAGCGACACCACGTCGACCCGACGCACGACTTGACCGTGCGCAGCGCCTTCCCATAGGCGTGACCCGATTCGAAGCCGGCGTCGATCAACTCGCGCCAGATCAGCGGCAGTTCGTGCACCTGCGCGCCGAACAGGTCGATGCGCTGGCCGCCGGTGATCTTCGTGTACAGGCCGTAGCGCTGCGCCACTTGACCGATCACGATCAATTTCTCCGGCGTTATCTCTCCCCCGGGCACGCGTGGCACGACCGAGTAGGTGCCGTCCTTCTGCATGTTGGCGAGGAAGTAATCGTTGGTGTCCTGCAGCGGCGCCGCCTTGCGCTCGAGCACGAAACCGTTCCAGCACGAGGCGAGAATCGACGCCACCGTCGGCTTGCAGATATCACAGCCGTGGCCTTTGCCGTGTTTTGCCAGCAGTGCGTCGAAATCCTTCAACTCGCCGATGCGGACCAGGTGGAATAACTGCTGGCGCGAGTAGGCGAAGTGCTCGCAGAGGTGGTTGTTGATCGTAAAGCCCTTGCGGGCGAGTTCTGCCTTCAGCACTTGCGCCAATAGCTGGCCGCAACCTCCACAGGAGCTGGCGGCCTTGGTGGCTTTCTTCAATGCACCGACGCTCGTGCAACCGGCTTCGATTGCGGCGCAGAGGTCACCCTTGCTCACGTTGTTACAGGAACAGACCTGGGTCGAGTCGGGCAGTGCTGCCGCGCCCTGTGGCTTTGCGACAAGTGGTGGCGCGGTGATCGCAGGTGCAGTGATGTCGGTGCTCATGCTGACCTTCCCCTGTGTGGCTGGTGCCGCTCACGAGAGCGCCGGCTCGCCCGCGATGGGCTGGTCCGATGCATTGCGCGCAGCGAGCGCGTCTTCGTACGCGAGCCGCTCGGCCGACTTTTGCGATTCGCTGAAGCGCACGGCGAGTGCACAGGCAGCGCTTGCCGTGACGATGAAGCCGAGGACGAGCAGGCCGTGTTGCGTGGTCGTGGCGCCCTTCATCAGGAAGCCCGCCGCCACCGCACCGACGTTACCGCCGGCGCCAATAATGCCGGCCACGCCGCCCATGGCTGCGCCATTGATGAAAGGTGATAGCGCGTAGGTGGCGCCGCAGGCCATGTGGGTGAAAAGCCCGAATCCCAGCATGGCGATGACTGCCGCGTTCGGGTGTGCCATGCCCGCAAATGCGATCAGGCCGATGCCTTCGGCGAGGATCAGGCCGAACAACAGTCGTGTGCGACCCGCCAGGCCGTGCGAATGCGCGACCCGGTCTGACGCGATGCCACCAAGGGCGCGTGCGAAGAGCGCCAGCAAGCCGAAACTTCCCGCGTACAGGCCAGCGGTCCGCAGGTCGAGCCCGAAGCGATCCACGTAATAGATCGCCGCGACGTTGTGGATCGTCAGTTCGACCCCAAAGCAGGCGCCGTAGGTAACGAACAACAGCCAGACGCGATGGTCGCGCGCGGCGGCCAGGAAGCTCTGCCACCCGGACCGGCGCTGCGGCTCGCCAAGCAGGCGAACCTCCGCGTCATTGAGATTGCCAAGTGGCGTGTCCTTTGCGTATCGATAGTACGCCGCAGCCATGACCAGCATCAGCGTGCCCGGCACGAGCATCGCGAGCCGCCAGCCCAGATGCTGTTCGACGCCGAGGCTCAGCAGCGCCAGCACGACGAGCGGCATGATGACCTGGGTTGCACCGCCACCCGCGTTGCCCCAGCCCGCCGCCGTTGCGTTCGCCGTGCCGACGACGTTTGGGGCGAACATGGTCGTCGTATGGAACTGCGTTATCACGAACGAAGCGCCGATCGCGCCGATGCATAGCCGGAAGAACAGGAACGCCGTATAGGTTTCGGCGAATGCAATGCCGATGACCGGGATGGCGCCGAAAGCCAGCAGCGCGGTGTAGGTACGGCGCGCACCGAAGCGATCGCAGAGTGGCCCGGTGATGAGGCGCACGAAAATCGTCACCAGCACGGCCGCAATATTGATGTTGGCGATCTGATCCTTGGTCAAGCCGAGGTCGTCACGAATCATCGGCATCAGTGGCGCGACGGCGAACCATGCAAAAAAGCACGTAAAGAACGCCATCCATGCGAGGTGAAAGACCCGCATCTGGACACTGCGAAAGCTGAAGAGCTCGATGCGTGTCGCCCGGTTATCCATGCGTTGTGCTCTTCGTTGCAGGCCAAAAAAAACCGCCGCGCCACACGCCGGCGAGGCATGTGGAACGGCGGCGTTGCCGAGAGCGCCGGCTCACGCCGGTGCCCGCAGGCGTGCCTGGGGGGAGGCACTTCTGCTGCCTGACTTCTTGCAACCGTCGTGCCACCCATGGCGGTTGCCAAGGTCTCTTCTATTTCAAAGGGTTACGAGAGCGGAAGGTCAAGCCGACACGCGGGCGTGCTCATTTCCGGCGCAAACGGAAATCGCACTGCACGGGTTTTGTGCACTGCGACAAAATGTGCGCGGATCCGCGAAGACTGCCCGGCTCGCTTCAACGAGCCGATTTCACCGCTCAGTTGAACGAGGCGATGTAGTTCGCCACGTCCTGCGGATCGAATATCCGACCATCGAAGAATCCTTCGGCCGCGAAGCCGGGCGCGTGCACCGTGCGTTCAATTTTCATATCGGCCGAAGGTGCCAGCACGCCTATCGGTTGCAGCGCGGCGCGATAGAGGTCGGGCCGGTATACGCCGCGCGCTGTTTGCTCGGCAGCGGGCGAATAAATCGTCTGGCCCCAGCGCACCATCTGGCTGTAAAACCAGAGTGCGTGACTGGCCCACGGGAATGTTGCGGCATTGCTCGCAGGCGTCCAGATATCCGGCGTTGCGACTGCAGCTGTTCCGCGCGACAGGCACATTTCGCCGCCAAGGACTCGTCGCAGCACGGCGACCGGCGCGCCGACGTAACGCGCGTCGGCGAGCAACCTGGCGAGATCGTCGCGATTGCTGTCTTCTTGACACCATGCAGCCGCACGAAAAACTGCGCGGATGAGCGCACCCAGGCATTCGGGATGGCGCTGCGCCCACTCGGCGCGCACGCCAAGGACTTTCTCCGGGCTTTGTCGCCAGACCGATTGCGTCGTTGCCACGACGCATCCCGCCCCGGAGTCGACTGCGAGGCTGCCCCACGGCTCCCCCGCGCAAAAGGCGTCGAGCTGTCCCTGGCGCAGTGCGTCGGCCATGAACGGCGGTGGCATCACCACGAGTTGCACGTCCCGATCCGGATCGATGCCGCATGCTGCGAGCCAGTAGCGCAATTCGTAGTTGTGGCACGAGAACGGATAAACCATGCCGAAGGTCAGCGGCGCCAGACCCGCGCGCGTGCGTGAGGACACGACGGCTCTGAGTGCTGCTCCCTGTTGCGCCGGATCCGCGCCCAGCGCAGCACCACTGTGCGCAAGGTCCTGCCAAAGCGACGCGGACACGGTGATCGCGTTGCCGCCGAGACCGAGTGCCATCGGTGCCAGCATGGGCACGGTCAGGTGACCGAGGCCAAGCGTCGAGGCCACGGGCATCGGCGCGAGCATGTGCGCCGCATCGAAATGGCCGACGATCACGCGATCCCGAATGCTCGCCCAGCTGTTCTCACGCGCGAGGATGAGATCGAGACCTTCCGCCTCCGCGAATCCCCGCTCGGCAGCGACAACCAGCGGCGCGCAATCAAGCAGTGGCAGGAACCCGACCGAAACCCGGACGTTCGTCGTCACTTCAGGATCCTTGCCGCGGTTACGATGCTCTGCGCAACCTGGCCGAGCCGCAGGTTCTCGCTCATGGCGACCTTGCGCATGAGTGAGTAGGCCTCTTCTTCGGTCAAGCCACGCTCCTTGAACAGGATCGCTTTCGCGCGGTCGATCACCTTGCGCTCGTCGAGCGCCTGCCGCGTGCGATCCAGTTCGTTGCGCAATTTGTTGAACGCATTGAAGCGGCTGATCGTCATGTCCAGGATCGGCTTGATGCGTTCCTTGCGCAGCCCATCGACGATGTAGGCGCTGACGCCGGCCTCGACCGCCTTTTCGATCATGGAGGCGTCCGAACTGTCGACGAACATCGCCACGGGACGCTGCACCGCGCGTGACACCTGGAACATCTGCTCCAGCACGTCGCGGTTGGGATTTTCGAGGTCGATGAAAATGACTTCCGGATCCGCCTCGACGATATGCCGAAGCAGGTTCTGCATGTCACGGACGACTGTCAGGTTGCCGTAGCCGGCCTCGCGCAGGCCGTCCTCGAGAATCGAGGCGCGCGCCACGTTCTGGTCCACGATCATGATACGCAGGGAGTCGGGCATGGCGGGACGGCAGGGCAGAGCACGGAGACTCAGCATAACCAATACGTCTGCCTGGCGGTGTCGGGCCTACGCGGGACAGTAGCCGATTGACATGGCAGCCCCGAACTCTCACGTTACCATGGGCTGCAGGTCAGGCCGCTCCTGCGCACTTGCGCATCGGCGAGCCTGGCGTTGTCCGATCAACTGTGGATTTAAAGAAAACATGAGCACGTGGACTGAGGTCGAGAGGCGTAAAAGCGCGGTCGAAACGCGCCGCTACGCCGTCAATGGCATTACCGTCGCTGCCGATGTCGGCGGCGATCCTTCGTCGCCCGCGGTGATCCTGTTGCACGGTGGCGGTCAGACGCGGCATTCCTGGCACGGCGCGATGCGGGAGCTTCTGCAGCAGGGCTATCACGTCATCAATCTCGATGCGCGAGGGCACGGCGAGAGCGACTGGGCGCCGGATGCGGACTACTCGGTAGAAGCGATGGCAGAGGATCTCAAGCAGATCATCGCAACACTGCAGTCGCGGCCCGCGCTGGTCGGTGCCTCGATGGGCGGCATCACGTCGCTCTACGCCGTCGGCGAGACAGCGGAGCCGATCGCCAGCGCATTGATACTCGTGGATGTCGTTCCACGCGTCACCGTGCAAGGTGCGGCGAAGATCATCGGTTTCATGCAGGCCAACATGGACGGCTTCGCCACTCTTGAAGAAGTCGCTGACGCTGTTGCGGCGTACAACCCGCTCCGCCCGAGACCTAAGGATAGTTCGGGCCTGATGAAAAACCTGAGGCGCCGCGATGACGGACGGCTGTACTGGCATTGGGATCCAAAGTTTGTTTCGCATACGGGCCGCATGGAGCCACCGCAAATGGCCGAGAAGCTGTTGCGGGCGGCCGACGGGGTCGCTATTCCGGCTTTGCTGGTTCGGGGCAAACAAAGCGACCTCGTGTCGGACCAGGGAATCGCCGAATTACGTGAGCACATGCCGACCCTGGAAATATTCGATGTCGTCGGCGCCGGCCACATGGTCGCCGGCGATAAGAACGACGCCTTCAATGCGGGCGTCGTCTCGTTCCTGCAGCGGCATCTGCCCGCGACGTAATTCTCGACATCATCAAGCCGCCGGATTCGCGATCCTTCGCGTCTGCCGGCGAGAATCGCGTGGCCAATGAACCGCGTCGCCGACGCCAAGGGACTCACTGATGTCCCGGCATCGCCAACACCGAGGGGGGCCGTTCGGTTCGAGGGGTCGCCACATCATACGGGGACTTCGACGCTTTACGACGGAGCAGGCAACGCGAACCCGCTGATCGTGACGATTCCCGGTGTGGGTGGCGAGGAAGTCGGCGAGCCGACCGGCATCGTCTACAGCGGCGGCACCGATTTCGTCGTCAGCGACGGCGTGAAAACAGGACCCGCGCGGTTCATCTTCGCCGGCGAAAACGGCACGATCACCGGCTGGTCGCCCGACGTGAACCTGAACCAGGCGATCGTGGCCGTTAACCGTTCCGCGCAACACGCGGTCTACATGGGCCTCGCCATCGGCGGCAACGGAACCGGGCATCGACTGTACGCGACGAATTTTCACAGCGGGCGCGTTGAAGTCTTCGATGGCACGTTCAAGCGAGTCTTTCTCACGAACGCCTTCGTCGATCCGCGTATGCCTGCGGGATATTTCCCGTTCGGGATACAGAACGTCGGTGGCGACATCGTCGTGACGTTTGCGAAGCGCCTGCCGGGCGAGGACGACGAGGCGACGGGGCAGGGCCTCGGGATCGTCGATCTGTTCGACGCTAACGGGCGGCTGATATCGCGGGTGGCGTCCTTCGGCGAGCTCAACGCACCGTGGGGCATTGCGCTGGCGCCGCGCAGCTTCGGGCGTTTCGGCGGCGCGCTGCTGATCGGGAATTTCGGCGACGGAACCATCAACGCGTACGACATGCTCGACAACACGTTTCTAGGCAAGCTGCGCCGCAGTGACGGCAAGGCACTGCGCATCGACGGCCTGTGGGGCATGGCCTTCGGCAATGGGCTGCTGGAACAGCCCACCAACACGCTCTACTTCGCTGCGGGCGTGAACGACGAGGAAGGCGGTGCGTACGGCGCCATCACCTCCCGCGCCGCCGCGAACTAGCGTCGCACCTGACCGCGCTCGAGCCGCAGGAGTCCAAGGGCAAGCCTGTGGCTCGAGCACAGTCCCCTTCATGCCGTCCCCATCAGTACCGATAGGAATTGCTACGGGGTGTGCTAGCTTTGCAGTCTTCTGCAACAGTTCGACCTCCGGGGCACTCGAGTCATGAAGGGATACGTCGACAACATCGAAAAACGCACCGAGGAAAACGACGATTTCCGGCGCGTGCTCTACACCGGTCACAATCTCCAGCTCGTGCTCATGACAATTCAGCCGGGCGAGGAGATCGGCGAAGAAGTCCACGATGACCGTGACCAGTTTTTCCGGATCGAGGCCGGTGCAGGCGAGGTCTGGATCGACGGCAAGTGCAACAATGTCAAGGAAGACGACGGCATCATCGTGCCGCAAGGCGCACGCCATAACGTCAAGTGCGTGAGCAAGGAACCCCTCAGGCTGTATACGATCTACGGTCCGCCCGAGCACATCGACGGGACGGTGCACAAGACCAAAGCGAACGCAGACAAAGCACACGAGCACTTCGACGGCAAGACCACGGAGTGACGGGGCGCCCTGACCAGAACCCTGTACGGCCTGCCGGTGGCCCGCCTCGCGCTGTCGCTCAGCGGAGGTGCTGCCTGAAGAATTCGATGGTTCGATCCCACGCGAGCTTTGCCGCCGCTTCGTTGTAGCGGGGTGTCGAGTTGTTGTGAAAGCCGTGCTGAGTGCCCGGGTAGACGTGCACCTCGTACGGAGTTTTGTTGGCCTTGAGGGCTGCCTCATACGCGGGCCACATGGCGTTGATGCGTTCGTCCATCTGCGCGTAGTGAATCAGCAGTGGCGTCTTGACCTTGCCCATGTCCTCCGCGGCCGGCGCCGCGCCGTAGTACGGGACACCGGCGCTGAGTTCATTCCCCATCACCACCGCCAGCTGGTTGACCATGCCTCCGCCCCAGCAGAAACCGGTGGCGCCGAGCTTGCCGTTCGACTGTGCGTGCGTCTTGAGGTAGCGGGCGCTGTTGACCATGTCCTCGCGCAACTTCGCCGGATCCAGCTTCGCCTGCAGTTCCCGGCCCGCATCGTCGTTGCCGGGATAACCGCCGACCGGCGCGAGGCCATCGGGTGCAAGCGCGAGAAAGCCTGCGACAGCGGTGCGCCGCGCCACATCCTCGATGTAGGGATTGAGGCCGCGGTTTTCGTGGATCACGAGCACGGCCGGAAAGGGACCGGTCCCCGAAGGTGTCGCAAGATAACCGCGCATCGTGCCGGACGTGCCGCCGCGCGAGGGATATTCCACATACAGTGGCTTCATGCGCTCGTCAGTGAATGAGATTGTCTGCGCCTGCGCATACCGGGGTATCAGCGCCTGCGCCATGGCCAGCGCAGATACACCGCCGAGGGTCATCGCGCCGGCGCGCCGAAAGAACTCACGGCGGTCGATACGACCGTGGCAATACTCGTCATAAAGGTCGTAGACGGACTGGTCGACTTTCTGGTCTGCCACGGCTATCCGCTCCTATGACTTCGTGAGTGCCCGATTCCGGCCGGCGAAGCGACGAACGCGGAATCACGAAACGAATATAGGGACCGGCGCATTTATAGGCAACCGACGCAGAACTTCCGGCCGTCAAGGCAATCCATACGAATCAAGACCCGGAAAGGTGACTCATGCGCTCAATCCTGCAATCCCATATCTCGCGACGTTCGATCATGCAGGGCGGTTTGACCGCCGCGGTTGGCCTGGCCCTGGGTGAGGGCGCGATGGCGGCCGACGCGGGGTCGCTCCCGCTGATCACCAAGGAGATTCCGTCGTCGGGCGAGAAACTGCCGGTCGTCGGCGTGGGCACCAATGCATACGGCGTGACGGCGCCGGAGGACATTGCGGCGCGTCGCGAGGTCCTCAAGGCTCTGTCCGAGGTCCACGGTTCCGTCGTGGATACGGCCCGCGTCTACGGCGAATCGGAGACGGTCATCGGGCAGCTGCTGGCCGATCTCGGCAACCGCGGCAAGCTGTTCATTGCCACCAAGACACCGATGAGTGGCGACATGGCCAACGGCGCGGCTGTGCTGCAGGACTCCTTCAATCGCCTGCGTGTCGACCGTGTGGACCTCATGCAAGTGCACAACTTCCATGGTCTGGATGAGCTGATGCCTGTGTTCCAGGAATGGAAGAAGGCCGGGAAGATCCGTTACATCGGCGTGACGACTTCCACGGACGAGCAGTATCCACAGATGAAGACGGCAATGCAGAAGTACCCGCTCGACTTCATCCAGGTCGATTACTCCATCGAGAACCGCACCGCCGCCGCCGAAATCCTGCCGCTGGCGCAGGAGAAGGGCATGGCCGTACTCGTAAACGTGCCGCTGGGCGGTCGTCGCGGTAACCTGCTGCCGAAGGCTGCAGGCAAGCCACTTCCGGACTGGGCGTCGGAGATCGATGTCACGAGCTGGCCGCAGTTCCTTCTGAAGTACCTCATTGCTCACTCCGCGGTGACGTGCGTGATTCCGGGCATGACCAAGCTGACGCATCTTCAGGACAATCTTCGTGCGGGTCGTGGCCGCCTGCCGGATGCGCCCATGCGCAAGCGCATGGAACAGCACTGGGAAAGCCTGTAAGCGGATACGCGCGCACACGTAGCGCGTGCGACAAGTCGCACGCGGACCAACGTTTTCTCCGTTGCGCCAATGCGCATCAGCTGCGCGTCAAACTGGTGCGGCGCCGGTTCGTCCGCTATGTGCGGTCCCGAACAGTGCCCGGGGACTCCGGCGCGCATAGTCGCGCTCCTGACGCATCGCGCTTTTGGCGCGTCACCGCGTCACCCGGAGAAATATATGAGCTTCCTTTCGAATCCTCGCCGTGGCTCGCGCATGCGCGCTGCAGTCGGCCTCAGCGCTGCACTCGTGATCGGTGCCTGTGCCTCGACGCCCCCCGCGCCGACAGCCCAGATCGACGCGGCCCAGGTCGCGATTGCCAAAGCCGAACAAGCGGATGCAGGGCGCTTCGCGGCCGGAGACCTGAGCGAGGCACGAGCCAAACTCGCGTCCGCGAATACAGCGGTGCAAGCGGAAGAGATGGTGACCGCCGCCCAATTCGCGGAAGAGTCCCAGGTCGCGGCGGAACTCGCTTCGTCACGCGCGACGGCGTCAAAAGCCAGGACCGTGAACGAAGAGATGCAGCGCAGCACCGGTACGCTTGTCGAAGAAATGCAGCGTGTTGAAGGAGAGAAAAAATGAAGACGTCCTATGCCCGGCTGACTGCCGGCAATAAAAGAGCCTTACTTGCCACCGTCATTGCCTCGGTGCTGCTCACGGCCTGTGCAAGCGGGCCGGTTGTGCCGGAAGGCGCGACGGCTGCCCGCAGCAAGTTGATCGCGCTGCAGGCCGATCCCAATCTCGCCACCCGCGCGCCGGTCGCCATGGAGCAGGCAGAAGCCGCGGTGCGCAGTGCCGAACGACCGGAAGCCGACGCCGCGGTGGGCGCGAACCGGGTGTACCTCGCCGATCGCAAGGTTGAAATTGCGCGGGCACAGGCTGAGACGCGTTATGCGGAAGACCAGCGTGCGACGTTGACTGCCCAGCGCGAAACGGCTCGACTCGATTCGCGTACGCGCGAAGCGGACGTTGCGAAGGCCGCGACGGTCGTAGCTCTCAGCGATGCAGAGGCTGCGACCGAAGCGGCTGTGGACGCGAGAGCGAAGAATGCCGAGTTGCAACAGCAGATCGATACTTTGCAGGCGACGGTCACCGATCGCGGACTGGTCCTGACGTTGGGCGACGTGCTGTTTGCAACCGGCAACGCCGAACTCAAGGCCGGCGCCGCCAGTAATCTCAATCAGCTCGTGTCGTTCCTGGGAAAGTATCCGACCCGCACGGTAATGATCGAGGGCCACACCGACAGCGTGGGCAGCAGCGAGTCGAACCAGCTCTTGTCACAGCACCGAGCTGACGCGGTTCGATCGCACCTCGTCCGCGATGGCATAGACGCAGCGAGACTCACGGCGTTGGGCGTTGGGGAAGACAACCCGGTCGCAGGTAACGATTCCGCGATGGGTCGCCAGCAGAACCGTCGCGTCGAAATCATCATCAGCAACCCGGCACTCGCGGCACGCTGAGCAGGCATTCGATAATTTGACGACGAAACAGTTTTCGATCTGAGAACAGATCGAGCCTCCAGGCCCCGCGTTCGGCAACGAACTGCGGGGTTCTTTTTGTCTACGACGATCGTCGGAAGGCCGCGGCCGGTTCTGCGTCCCTTATGTCCGATGGACGGTCATTGCTGCAGTCGGAAGCAGGGTCCAGGGCCCATCACGCCGTTGCTGCCGCGTGCCGCGTCTGCGGCGGCGGTGTGCTTACCGACAGTAGGTGCAATCTCCTGAAATCAGGATCGGAACGGCCGCGTGACGGCGCATCGGCGAAGCGCTATGCTCGTCCGCTCAGGAACCACGCGAAGTATCCGACGTATAAAATGCCGAGCATGCAAATCGCCGCGTACGGCGTCTACGCAAAGACATTCATCCGGCCGAAGTTTTCCGGTAACGCAACCGTCCGCAGCCTGCGTCGAATGGCGGCGTCGATGGACGCATGGGCGCCGCGCGTCAAGGTGATGCCGGCACCGCTCGAGCACTGCAACGCCGAATGGATTGCGACGCCACACGGCACCTCCGACCGGGTTCTGCTCTATCTGCCGGGCGGCGGTTTCATCATGCGCACGCCGCGGACTTCTCGCCACCTGGCCGCTGCGCTCGCCCGAACGTCGCGCGCTCGCGCGCAGGTCGTGTTTTACAGACTCGCGCCCGAGCATCCGTTCCCAGCAGGACTCGACGACTGCATCGCCGCCTACGAGCGGCTGCTCGACGAAGGTGTCGATGCTGGCCGCATCGTCGTCGGTGGCGACTCGGCAGGGGGCGCGCTCGTGCTGTCGCTGCTGCTGGCCTTGCGCGATGCCGGACGGCCCCTTCCGGCCGGAGCGTTCGGACTCTCACCGAGCGCCGACTTGCGGCGTTGGAGCAAGCACGGGGCGGCGCCCGGCGCGCCGCCCGATATGATGTTTCCCGATGCGACCGACGTCGCCGTCGCCGTGGACATGCTCCTTTACGTCAACGGGCGGGAGAGTCTGCTCGAAAATCCACTAGTCTCCCCCGCGCTTGGGAATTTTCGTGGCCTGCCGCCCCTGTTCCTGCAATGCGGCAGCGAGGAAGCGCTGTGTTACGACGCGCGGGAAGTCGCGCAACGCGCGCGCGAGTCCGGCGTAGACGTCCAGCTCGAGATCTGGGAAAAGATGCCGCACGTCTGGCATACGTTACGCGCTCCGGAAAGCGACCGCGCGATCGAGCACGTGGGTGACTTCGTGCGGCGTCGCTGTCCCTAGTGCCCTGGGGGATTACGTGCGCAAACGCTCGATTTCCAGTTCAAAACAAGTAACGCGCGACGGCGCAACCCGTTCCCCTGAGAGATCAGCATTGCGGCGCGGCGGTTTAGTACAGCGTGAGGCGACACGAGCGCAGGTCGTGGTCGCGGCAGAGCGTGTCATGCACTCGCTGCGAGAGGAACATGCACTAATCAGCCAGCTCCTGACCCTGCTCAGCCGCGAATGCAGTGAGCTCGAGCGCGACTCGCAGAAGGCCCTGCCGCTGCTCCGCGAGGCTTTGCAGTACGTCGTGCACCACACGAACGTCAACCATCACCCCCGCGAGGAGGTACTGTTCGAGCATCTTGCGCGCCGGTCGCCCCTACATCGCGAATTGCGCGATGCATTGGCGCGCGAACATGAGTCGGCGGTTCGCGTCGGTGAGTCGAACCTGCGGGCTATCGAACGGGCGGAGGGCGCGCGAACGTTGCCGGCGCAAGAACTCGCCTCCCTGGCCCAGGGCATCGATCGCTTTACGCGCAAGATGCGCGACCACATCCTCCGTGAGGAGGAGATCCTGTACTCCGGCGCAGAACAGTTGCTCGAAGCCGGCGACTGGCTTGACCTGAAATCGCTGCGCGAAACGCCGGATCCGCTGGATGCCCGCCACGGCAAGAATTCTTATCCGACGCTGCGTGCGTACTTTCGCGAGTCGGAGCGTCGCATCCATGGCAGTCCATTGTCGACGTCCGAGCGCTTAGGCATCGACGCAGTGCTCGACCGGGTCGGCGACCGATTGGCATGGATGCGGCGTGTCTCGTCCATGGGGACTTCGGACAAACTCTGGCGCGGGGTGTGGACGATGACGCTCGCGGCTTCGCCCTGGCCATGGTGGCAACTGATGACCACCGCGCTGGGTCCCGGTTCGCACCGTCGCGAACCTCCGGCAGGCCGAGCCGACGAGTGCGCACTGCAACGACGAAGCGCCCGCGGCCCCTGACGACGCGCATCGCTCACGAATTCGCCCGAAATCGGCTGGATTTCATCGGTAGCGGGCGGCTGCACACGGGCCGTTGACGAGGCGCTGACTGCATGTATGCGTGGATCGTGCTCGTGTCAGGCGCTTTCTTCGCCGCGCTCGGCGTCGCAGGTGTCCTGCGGGGTGAATATCGCCGGCTGGGCAAGATGGCGCTGCCGTTCTGGGCACTTTCCTGGTGTGCCAAGGGGATGCCTCTGCAGTTCGGCGCTCTCGCGCTCCTGATCAGTGGCCCCTATGCGTTGACCTCCGGCGGGAGCTTCTCCGTCCCGGGCCGGTTGGGACTAATCCTGACGGGATTGGCGCTGGCATTGCTGGCCACGTGTCACGCTCGGGCGGCCCGGTCGCAGGCTACCCTCGATGCTGCGTTGAGGTCCTTGCTGAACTCCGAAGAGCTTGCTGGCGAGCGCTCACCCGGGCCGCCGATCGATGCGCCCCGGCCGCGAGAGTGGCTGCGACCTTTGCATTTCCGCACTCCCGCGGTGGAAACGATCCGCAACCTCGCATACGGGCCGGCGGGCGAGCGCAACCTCCTCGACATCTACCGGCCCGCACGGGCACCTTCAGCAGACATGCCCGTGCTGTTGCAAGTGCACGGCGGTGGCTGGACGATGGGAGACAAGGCACAGCAGGCCCTGCCGCTGATGTATTACCTGGCGGTGCGCGGATGGATCTGTGTCGCGATCAACTATCGACTCGGGCCGAACTCCCGTTATCCCGATTTCCTCATCGACGTCAAGAAGGCCATCGCCTGGATTCGCGAAAACATCGCGCGGTTCGGCGGCGACTCCCGATTCATCGCCATCACCGGTGGTTCTGCGGGAGGACACATCGCGAGCCTGGCTGCATTGACGCCGAACGAGCCGGACCTGCAACCTGGCTTTGAAGGCGTCGACACCTCCGTGGCCACCGCGGTGCCCCTTTACGGTCGCTATGATTTCCTCGACCGTGGCGGGCACTGTGCGGGGTCAGACCTGCTGCAGTTCCTGGCGGCGAACGTGATGACGTGCTCACACGAACAGGACCGCGACCTGTGGGAACGAGCAAGCCCACTGTCTCTCGTGAGACCCGATGCGCCACCTTTCTTCGTGGTGCACGGCAGCCATGACTGCCTGATCCCAGTCGGGGAAAGCACCGATTTTGTGCAGCGACTGCGTGCGGTCTCGCGCAATCCGGTGCTCTACGCCGAACTGTTTGGAGCCGAACATGCCTTCGATATCCTGAACAATCTCTGGACCACCTGGACCGTGCGCGCAATCTACCGCTTCCTGGACTTCCAGCACCGACGCTACCGGGCGACGGTGCACGCGGCCGCGACAGCCAGCCGCGATGGACCAGTCGCTGCACGGACCGGTTCTGCGTGATCGGACTCCTGTGAAAAAACAAAGGTAAGGCGCCATGCGACAGCTCAGCGATGCCGACTGGACCATGCTCAACATGGACTCGCACCGTGCCCAGAACGTGGTCTCGATGATCCAGATTTATGATCCGTCGACACGCCGTGCTGGGCGCTTGGGCTTCGATGAGATCCTGCGCTTCATCGAGTCACGGCTGGACGTGTCGAGGAGCTTCCGCGAACGACTCATGCCCGTGCCGTTTTCGCTCGACCGGCCGTGGTGGGTCAATGACCCGACCTTCGATCTGGAGTTTCACGTACGGCAACTCGCGCTGCCAGATCCGGGCGACTGGCGGCAGTTTTGCACCCAGGTCGCGCGGCTCGCCTCGCGACCACTCGACCTCACGCGACCTCCGTGGGAGCTCTACGTCATCGAACGATTGAACGGCGTCAAACAGTTCCCGAAAGACTGCTTTGCAGTGATGCTCAAGATGCATCACGCCTCGATCGACGGCGTCGCCGGGATTCAGATCCTGTCGGCGCTCCACGACCTTACTCCGCAACCGGCGCAAAAGAAGAAGAAGACGGTCATCGACTGGAAGCCCGATCCTTTGCCCACTTCCTTCGATCTCGTGCGCCGTGCCGCCCGCAGTGGCCTGAGTCGGCCTGTCGACCTGGCGAGAATTACACTGCCCGCCCTCTGGTCGTTGCGGCGAGACGCCAACCGGCGCGCGCCGCAGTTTCCGAAACCGGCGCTACTGCAGACCGTCACCCGCTTTAACGGCCCCGTCACCGGCCACGTCGTGTGGGGGTCTACATTTACCCTGCTCGAAGACGTCAAACGAATACGAGCTGCGGTGCCGGATGTGAAGCTGAACGACGTTGCGATGGCGATCATCGGCGGGTCGTTAAGGCGCTACCTCACGGACAAAGGCGAGACGCCGAAATCCCCGCTGACCGCGATGATGCCGATCGCCCTGCGCGCCACGCAGACGCAGCAGAAACCGAACGCGTCGGTCGAAACCCCAGCGGCAGGCAACAGCTTCGTGATGACACCTGTCACGCTCGCCTGCGATGTCAGCGATCCGATCGAGCGCTTGCTGACGTATCAGCGAGTCTACGCAGGCGGCCAAGGACTACGGGGCGCGTTCCGCCAAGGCGTTGATCAAGATCGCCGAGACCGCCATCGGAGGCCTGCAGGGAACGGTGCAACGCGCACTCGTCAATGCGCTGAACCGGGCAGGCCGTGCGCCCGTGCACACGATCGTGACCAACGTGCCCGGTCCGCAGGTGCCGATTTATCTCTGCGGCGCGCGCGCGGTGTACACGTCAGGGACGGGCCCGGTCGTCGACGGGATCGGGCTGTTCCACGGCATCGGGAGCTACGGCGGATTCATGAACATTTGCTTCAGTTCCGATCGCGAAATGATGCCAGACCCGGAGTTCTACGCGCGCTGCATCGACGATTCGGTCAAGGACCTGCTCAAGCGCGTGAAACGCCTCTCGTCGCCGGCGAGCCTGCGCCAGTCCGCGCCGAAGACGCGCGCGCAGAAGAGCAACGCCGCGACTCGCCGCAAGGGTGAGACCCGGGCTCTGGCGGCGGCGCGGCCCAAGTCGTCACGCACCAGCCGTGGCCGGCAGGCCGCGTCGCAAACGACATAGACTCGACGCACCATCACGCGCTACCTCGCGATTTCACTGTACGACTCCGATGCGCCGATTGCGCTGATGGCTGTCGAATCGCCGTCGATCGGACGGGCGAGAATGTCCCGTATCGTTTAATGTTCAGACCGTGGGCAGCGCAGCTGTTCACTGCAGACACACGAGGAACAAATGATGAAAGCCATCCGCGCCCCGAAAATATTCCTTGCTGTGCTCGTCTGGGCGATGGCGGTCACGACGCCTTTCGTACATGCGGCCGAGCCGCTTCGTTCCTGGAACGAGGGCGCGTCAAAAAAATCCATTGTCGAATTCGTCCGCAAGGTTACCAAGCACGGCTCGCCGGAATTCGTGCCAGTCGTCGATCGCATCGCCGTCTTCGACAACGACGGCACGCTCTGGGCCGAACAGCCGTTGTATTTCCAGTTCCTGTTCGCAATTGACCGCGTCAAAGTTCTAGCGCCGCAGCATCCGGAATGGCAGGGCAAAGAGCCATTCAAGTCGTTGCTCGCCGGGAACCTCAAGAACGCACTCGTCGGTGGCGAGCCGGCCTTGCTCGAAATTATCGCGGCCACGCACGCGGGCATGACCACCGATGAGTTCAACAAGATCGTCAAGGACTGGGTAGCCACCGCAGTCCATCCGACGACCAAGCGGCCGTACACGCAGATGACGTATCAGCCGATGATGGAAGTTGCTCGAATACCTGCGCGCGCACGGGTTCAGGACGTTCATCGTCTCCGGCGGCGGGGTCGAGTTCATGCGCGCGTTTGCGGAAGAAACCTATGGCATCCCGCCCGACCAAGTCATTGGCAGCACCGGCAAGATGTCGTTCGAGCTACGCAATGGCGAGCCGGTTCTAGTGAAGTTGCCCGCGATTGAATTCGTCGACGACAAGGAGGGCAAGCCGATCGCCATCCAGCGCCACATCGGTCGACGGCCAATCGCGGCATTCGGCAATTCGGACGGCGACCTGCAGATGCTGCAATGGACGGCAGCCGGTAACGGTCCGCGATTCTGTCTCTACGTGCATCACACAGACGCCGAACGCGAATGGGCCTACGACCGGCAATCGTCCATCGGCAAGCTCGACAAGGGCCTGGACGAAGCGCAATCAAGAGTTGGACCATCGTGGACATCAGGCGGGACTGGAAGACCATCTTCCCGCCGACGGCAAAGTAAGCGGCTAACAGGAGTCACCATCGCAGCATCGACCGTTACGGGTGCGTTCCCTTGCGGAGCATGGCCGCATGATCCCCAACCCGCACGACGACAATGTGCATGCCAGGCTTGGTGTATTCGGCGAAGCCGCTGAAGTCCTCGCGAACACCGGGGTCGCGCACCCGGATGTAGGTGTCCTCGCCGACGGAGAGGGTCAGCGTACCTAGCAAGCGATCGTCCGGTTCCACCGTGACCGAGTCGGGGGTGGCCGAGACAACGGTTGCCGAGAACGCACTGGGACGTCGCGCCGACTGAACTCGCGTGTCGAACGTCACACGCAGTCGATCCGACGTGTTTGGCGTGCCCGCATGAGGCGAGGAGGGGTGCACGATCAATACATCGCCCGGCTCGTAGTCAGCCGTCGCCCAGCTGTCCGCCTCGATGGCGCCTTGCGGGATCGGGAAGGGGCTGGGTTTGGCCAGGTTATGAAGGTAGCCGCGCTTATGCTGACCAACGGCCACCATCAATCCGCCAACCTGGCGTGAACAGGGCACGAGCGGAATCCAGACCGGTTTGTAGTCCTGGATCCCCGGACTGTAAAAGCCATCCTGGTGAACTATCGTCACGGGTCCGCCCGGTGGATACAGGCGATATTGGACGTTCGGCACCATGCAGGCCGGTTCGCCGAGAACCTTGCCCAGCAGGGCGAGGTTGTCGGGGTGCTCCACCAGGCGTCGAGAAATTCCTGAGAAAAGTGGGCTTTCCTCGCTCCAGCCCTCGAGCGGTTTGCCAGTCCAGCGCGCGCTCGCGTCGCCTTTTTCGACCAGGCCGAAATGGTCGGCCGCAATTGCCAGCATCTCGTCCCGGGCGCGGGAGACGGAGTCGGGATTCAGCACGCCACGAAAGAAGAGGTAGCCGTTGTCCTCATAGAAACGCTCGAGCGCCGCATGATCGTCGAGGAGGTGATTGCACACCTCGAATTCGCGTGCAGGCTTGATCGCGAGCACATCGACATCCACCGCATCCGGGATATTCAACGCATTGGCGGCCATCACATGTCCTCTGCTGCGGCTCGAGCGGGAACCCGAAGACTATTCGCGTCGTCGCGACCCCTTCAAGTGATCGCACTACGCTGCAATGAGGTGCTACTTTGCGCCGCTGAAGCGATTGGCCGGGACACGACGATTGCCGGCGGTCGAGTGTAAAGAGAGAGGATGCAAAGTGCCTGAACCGACAGTTTTTCGAGGCCGCATGCGTGGCAAGGCGGCGATCGTGACCGGCGCGGGAGCAGAGGGAGACAGCATCGGCATCGGTCGTGCCATCGCCCTGCTGCTGGCCCGGGAAGGCGCCCGCGTGGGCTGCGTCGACTTGGATCTCGGGCGAGCCGAGGACACGGCGGCGAGTATTCGAAGAGTCGGCGGCGAGGCCCTCGCGGTGTCCGGAAACGTGACTGATCCTGCCGACTGCGAGCGGTTCGTGGCCGAATCGGTCCGTGCGTTCGGCAAACTCGATGTCCTGATCAACAACGTCGGCGTCGCGGGTTCCCTTACCCTCGACAACGTCGACCTGTCGGAATGGCGCAGGCAAATCGACGTGAACCTGACGTCGGCAATGTTGATGTGCCGATACGCCGTTCCTCGAATGGCCGCAAGCGGCGGCGGCAGCATCGTCAATATTTCGTCCATCGCCGGAATGCGGGCCATGGGCGCGCTCGCCTACGGGCCATCGAAGGCTGCCCTGCACCAGCTCTCACGCGAAATTGGCGTGCTGCATGGTCGTCAGGGAATTCGCGTCAATACTGTCGCGCCGGGTCACATGATGACGCCGATGGCCATGAAGCTGCTCCCTCCGGAGATGCGCGAGGCCAGGCGGAAGGTGGGCCCGCTGGGTCTCGAGGGTGATGCCTGGGACGTAGCGCAGGCCGTGCTTTTCCTTGCATCCGACGAAGCGCGTTTCATCAACGGTGTGCAACTCGCGGTCGATGGAGGCGTGGAGGGCATCGCTCCGCTGACCGGTGCCGCATTTCTCAAGGACTGAGCGGGAATCCCGTGATGAACCTTTCTGACGGGGTCGTGCTGATTACCGGCGCAGGTCCTGGGATGGGACGTGCCGTTGCCGTGCAGGCCGCCCGTGCCGGCGCGGATGTCGTGCTTGTCGCACGCACTCTCGGGACGCTGCAGCAAACCGCTGAGCTGGTTGCGAACGAAGGCCGTCGGGCCCTCAGTCTCGTTGCAGACGTCACGGATGCCGTAGCTGTTCAAGCCGTGGTCGATGAGGCGTTGCGGGCTTTCGGGCGGATCGACACGCTGGTTCACAGCATCCTGCCGCCACACTTGCTCAAGCGCGTGCTGGCCCTGGAGGAACGCGACCTGGCGACGTGGCAGCGCTCCGTCGAAGTCAGCACTTTTGGTGCGCTTCTGGCGGCGCGTGCGGTAGCCCATCCCATGGCCAAGGCCGGTCGCGGTTCGATGGTGTTCGTCACGGCTACCTCGGCGATGCAGGGGTATCCCGGGGTGAGCGCCCATGCCGTCGGCAAGGCAGGTATTCATGCGCTTGCGCAATGCCTGGCCAGCGAACTGGGGCCTCTCGGTATTCGCGTCAACTCAGTGGCCGTCGGCGTGATCGATGGAGAGACCTCGCGCAGTCTTCCGGTCGATCTCGCACCTCAGGTGCGCGAGGACATCGAGTACGCGATCGATGCCTCCGGCGCCGCACTGCGTCGCAACGTCACCGAACGCGAAGTGGCTGAAGCGGTCCTGTTCCTTGCGTCCGAGGCTTCGTCAGGCACGAGCGGGCAGATTCTTGCCGTCGACGGCGGCCGCTTCTTTCATTAAACCGCGGCCATACTCCAAGCTCTCGTGAGATGAGACATGAGGAATCCATGAGCCACGTTGAAGCCATGAGCGAGATTGCCGCCATCATCTACCGCTACAGCACCGCGATGGACACTCTCCAGTGGCACCTCATGGACGACGTCTTCACGCCTGACGCCATCGGCGACCTTGGCGGGCTCGTCTGCAATGGCCGCGGCGAAACGGTCAGGTTCATCAGGGCGGCCATCGAATGCTGCGAGCGGACGCACCACATGAACAGCAACATCGAGGCTGTCGTGACGGGCAGTTCAGCGCGCGTTTCGAGCAGGTTCTCTGCCTGGCACACGGGCAAGGACAAGACCCGGGATGAAGTGTTCCTGGCGCTCGGGACCTATACCGACGACTTCGTGCGCACGGAGCAGGGGTGGCGTATCGCACGCCGCGAGGAGCGCACGCAGATCGAAGTCTGGCTGGACGGCTCGAGGAAACGAGACCTCACGGAATTCTTCGCGGCAGCCTTCGCCTGATGACACGCATGAGGACAAGTGCATGAAGACGGTGTTCGTCAACGGGCAGGTGTGGGACGGCGAGTCCGATCGGGCTGTCCCGGCCGATGTGCTCATCGACGGGTCGCGTATCGAGGCAGTTTCTGAACGCCGGGGATCATTGCCGCGCGACGGCGTGAGCGTCATTGATGCGGCAGGAGCCACGCTCATGCCGGCGCTGGTAGAAGCGCACGGACACTTGCCATTCCCGCAGAACACCACGTATCTCACGCAACTCGAGGACACACCTGTCGAAGAACTCGTCCTGACGGCCGTGCACAACGCACGGATCATGCTGGACCAGGGCTTCACCGGAGTTATCGGCGCCGGGTCGCCACGGCTGAGGGTCGAGCTGTCCGTGCGAAATGAGATCAACGCTGGCCGGCGGAAGCTCTCGACATGTTCGAGCAACGCATGGACCGTGTGTTCACGACACCTTCGATCGGTTTCCTCCATAACCTGCGCTACGAGGCCGAGGCGTTCGGCTTCCCCAAGGCCGTGACGGATGCGCTCGGTGTGCCCCAACACATGGCGGAAAACGTCCGTACGCACACGGAGCTGCGCAAGCGCGGCGTCAGGCCGTTGATTGGCAGTGATTACGGCCTGCCGTGGCAAGGGCACGGCACCAACGCCCGCGACATCGAACATTTCACGACGTACCTGGGCTATTCACCGGTCGAGGCGCTGCGTTGTGCGACGCGCTATGGATTCGAAGCGATGGGCCGCGGACACGAGCTCGGGTTGATTCGCCCGGGATTTGTCGCAGACCTGCTACTGGTGCGCGGGGATCCGACCCGCGACGTCAAGTTGCTGCAGGACTCGAGCAACCTGCTTTGCATCATGAAAAATGGCGTGTGTCAGGCGTGTGTCATAAGTCACCCGTCGCGGCATTCTGATAGGCCTCGGCGATCCGTGGAACCGAGTCGCCGGACTCCGGAGGCAGTCAGCGTGTCTTCAACACGAGTTTGCCCGTGACATGTCCGCGCAGGGATTCGCGGACGGCTTCCGGAGCCTCGGCCAGTGGGTATTCGCGGCTAACCACGGGCTTGAGTCGTCCTTGCGCCAGTGCCTCGAACAGGGCGCTGATGCCGGTCGGCTCAAAGTCCACCATCACGGTAGTACGCGTGGACGATCCGGCCAGGTTGCGGATGCGGTCGGTCAACATGTTGACCGGCTGGGGGTCGGTGTCTACGTAGTGACCGTGTGGGGCGAGTATTGCGCCACTCGCCGCACGCAGGCTGTTTACGCAATCGAGCACGGCATTCCATCGGCGACCCGTCCGTTCGGGCGATGCGGCGTGGTAATCCAGGAAAGACTCGGCACCGAGGGACTCGATCAGCGGACGATTGCGTTCGCTGCCCGTCGCCGAAACCCTGGCGCCCAGCAGCCGGGCGATCTGCACGGCCATGTGTCCGACGCCCCCGGATGCGCCCGTGACGAGCACGTCCTGACCTGGCTCGACACGGGCGATGCGACACATTTGCCACGCGGTCAGGCCGGCAATCGGCATCACGGCCGCGTCGCGCGAAGAGATGCCTGCAGGTACCGCAAGCACGCGGCCGGCAGTCACGTCGACCTGCGTGGCCCACGTCCCTTGCGAACCGTCGAGCGGGTTGAATCCGAAGACCACAGGCGCACCGGGGGCCAGGCCGACGACGGCAGAACCTACCTCCAGCACGTGGCCCATGCCTTCGATGCCGATACGTCGGGGAAAGCCCCCTTTGGCCATCAAGCGGTACTTGCCCGCCAGCACCTTGCAGTCTGCAGGATTGACGCCAGCCCATTCGACCGCGACACGGACCGAATCCGCGTCGAGGGGTCCCGACACGACTTCCCGCGATTCGAGAACCTCTGCGTCACCCCAGCGTTCGTAAGTCCATGCACTCGATGGCTTGTTCACTTCGTTGAATCCAGGATTTTCAGTCAAGGATTCAAAGCAGGCCGACAGCCTCGAGGTCGCCGAGGTATTTCCTGATCAAGCCGGACGATATGTGGGGGATGTCCTGGTCCGGCCCGACCCCGAGACTTTTCACTGCCGAGTGAAAACGCGGCGCAGCGACGTGCGCGCCTCGCGTCGCAGGCATCGGGTTGCGCAACTGATGCAGCAGCGGCAGGAAGGACTGGTGACGATCTTTCTCCGGCAGCGCCTTCAGTGCAGTCTCGAACCGTCCGACCCAGTCGGCATAATCGGCCACGCGCTGCACCGGATGGCCGGATTCGGCGATCCAGTCGACGAACTCGTCCATCGAAATACCGTCGTCGTGCGGGTTCACGACATGGTACGTCTGGAACCCGTCCTTGACGCGTTCGCCAAGCGCGACGATCGAAGCTGCAGTGAAGTCCACCGGCAGGCCATCGTAGTGCGGGCGGTGCGTGTCGCCCTCTATCCGGTAGAACGACTTTGGCGCCAGCCCGGTCTTCACGATGCTATATACCCAGCGTGTGAACATGTCCGGCACGTTGAGCTGACCGCGCCAGCGACTGTGCGCCAGGATCATGTCCGAGCGGAAATTGCTGACAGGGATGCCAAAGCGCGCGTGCGCGTCGCGCAGCAGGACCTCGGCTGCCCACTTGCTGGTCGCATATCCCGCCGCGTAGCCCTCGTTCGCCGTCGAGTGCGTCGGCGCCGCCTGCCTCACGTCCGCATCCTCGTCGAGTGGCGGCCGTCCGGGGACGAATGCCACGGCGACCGTCGAAACATTCACGAATCGCTTGAGCTTGCGTGTGAGCGCCAGCCGGATGAGTTCTGCGGTGCCGACGACGTTCGGTCCGAACAGCTGCTGGTAAGGCAGCACGTGATTGACGAGCGCTGCCGGGTGGACGATCACGTCGACTGTGTCCGCGAGACGAACCCATGTCTCGTGGTCCAGGCCCAGGTGCCGCTCCGACAGGTCGCCCGCCAGCACCTCGAGGTGCTGGTCCGCGAGCGCACGGAAGTGCCGCGAGAGTTCGTCGTCGCCACTGTCGATCGCTTCGTCGATGCGCCTGCGTGCATCGGCATCATCCCGGCCACGCACTACACTGATGACCTTGCCACCGATGGGCGCCAGACGCTCCAGCCATTCGAGCAGCAGGAAGCGGCCGAGGTAACCGTTGGCGCCGGTGACCAGCACCGTGCGCGGCGCCTCCTGCGACACCGGTGGCAGCAACGCCGCCTGCTCGAGCGTCGTTTCGTCAATGAAACGCTCGAGTGTCAGGTCGGCCGCATGCACTTCGGTCGCGTCCTTGCCGTGCACCGAGTTGAACGTAGGTCCTGTGTCCTCGGTGCTTCGAGCCTGCTCGATGAAGGCCTCCAGCTTCTTCAGGCTACCGGAGGGATGCGTGATGACACCGACCGGTATTTCGAGGTCGTAAATTTCCTCGAGCAACATTGACAACGAAAGCGCGGAGAGCGAGTCGCCGCCGAGGTCTTCAAAGCTGAGCGGCGCTTCGGGATCGACTGCTTCGATGCCGAGCGTCGCCTGCACTGCGCGCGCGAGCGTCTGCAGAACGGGGGCGTTGCGGCCTTCGGCACGCAACTGCTCGAGCTCGACCGACTGCTTCGATGCGATGTCGTCGTACAAGGCTTCGAGCCGCGGGCCATACAGTTCCTTCAGCGACGGTCGCTTCGGCTTGCCGACTCCGGTCAGCAGCCCGTTTTCTGCGCTGAACGGTTCCATCTCGACGATGAAATCGCGCGGAACTTCGTACGACTGGAGCTGCTCGGCCTGCGCAATTTTCTGGATCGCTTCGCGCAGCTTCGCCTTGACGGCAACCTCGTCGGCCAGGTTCACCCCCGCACGGGCCATTGCCTCACGGTTGGGCACGAAGACGCCGAGCAGGAATGCCCGCTCGGCCGTGCCGTAGAGGTAGGCCTGGTAAATCAGCGGATCGCCGTTGGTATAGCTCGTCTCGAGCTGGGCGATCGCGACGAACTCGCCCTGCGCCAGCTTCTGCACGTTGTTGCGGCGATCGAGGTAGATCAGCTCGTCGGGGCCGATCTGCGCCATGACGTCGCCGGTCTTGTAGTACCCGCTCTCGTCGAACACGGATGCCGTGGCCTTGGGGTTCTTGTAGTACCCCTGCATGACGGTGTGCGTCTTCACGAGCAGTTCGCCGCGCGGGTGGGGCTTGTCAGTGAGGAAGTAACCGAGCTCCGGCACGTCGATCAGTTTCCAGTCGATCACCGGCGGACGCATGACCTTGTTGTTCATGGTCACGCCCATGACTTCGGTTGCGCCGTAACCATTGGGCAGCGAGACGTCGAGACAGCGCTCGATGAAATCCGTGAGTTCCGCGGTCATCGGCGCGGCGCCGAACGCCGCGTTGATCAGCCGTCCGCCGAAGTGGCGATTGCGCACATCGGCTTCCACGGCCGCCGGGTCGCTGCCCGCCGGACGCGTGGCGAATTCGGCCTGGTACCGCTGATAGACCATCTCGCAGATGCGGGTCACGAAATTGATGAACGTCGGGCGAACGAGCTCGATGTCCTCGAACAGCGTCGACAGGTCGGTCTTCGCGGTGAAATAGCAGGTGCCGCCGGCGGCGAGCGTCCTGAGCGACAGGATGCGGCCGAACGAATGGTTCATCGGCATGTAGTTGAGCACGATGAGCGGCTTCGCGTCCGGTGCGCGCCAGGCGATGCCGTACATGCGCTCGCCGAGCATGGCGCCCTTCGGCGAACCCGTGCTGCCCGACGTGTAGTAAATCGTCGCGAGCGGATCCTCGGTTGGGGCGGGAACGTAAAGCGTCGGGGCGGGCAGGTCACGGCCCTTTGCACATGCATCGGCGAGCGTCAGCAGGCGCACCTTCGACCCGGCAGCTGAGAGCCGAGTCGCGGCACGTTCAAACGCCTCGCGCTGTTCGTCGTCTTCGGCGCAGTAGTCGAGCACGAGCAGGCTGGCGGGTGCGTAGCCCGAGACGATCATCTCGACCGCGGTATCGAGCGCTTCAATGCTGGCCGCGACGCAGCGCGGCTCCGACTCGCGCAGGATGCTCACGAGCGTCGGCATCGGCGCATTGGTCTGCAGCGGCACGCTGACGGCCCCGATGTGCAGGCAGGCGAGGTCCGTCATGACGAAGCCAACGCTGCCGTAGCCCAGGATGCACACGAGATCACCCCGCCGCACCCGCACGGAATCATCGTGCTCCCAGAGGCTCGCGAGCCCGCGAACCTCCGACCACAGCTCGCGATAGGTCAGTGTTTCGAAGCTGTCGAGCAGCTGCTGGGAGCGCCGTCCAGTCGCCGCGTCGGTCACGAGTCGAAACGCTCGGCGGCCGACTGCGGGACGCTCTGCATAGGCTTCCATCACCGAAGCCATCAGGTTCGCCGAGCGCAACGCGAAGTTCTTCTTGAGTTCGCCGATCGACTCGAGCGGCATCGCCTTGCGGTACTGCGCATCGGTCGCCAGCAAGTGCGCATGCCGCGCTGCGACTCGCTCGGCCCGGGCCTGGTTCGGATCCGCCTGGACGTCCATGCGTACGACCGTGTTCATCGCTCCCTCCGCTCAGCAGAATTCAGTGCCCGAGTTTACATCTGTCCGTTCGAAAAAGAATATGCTATTCATATTGTCGAATTGGTTGCCGGCCTCCGGTCGCCTCGGCCGATTGGCTGTCAGACGTCCGGTTCTGGAAGGGGAGGCCTCGGATGGAACTAGGTTTAGGCGGCCTGCGGGCCCTTGTCACGGGCAGCAGTTCCGGGATCGGCACCGGCATCGCGAACGTGCTGGCAGGGGAAGGAGCCGTGGTAATCGTGCACGGCCGCGACGCTGCACGCACCCGCTCCGTGGCCGAACGCCTGCGCGGCGAAGGTGCGACCGTGCATTGGGTCCTCGGGGACCTCGCGACGAAAGATGGTTGCGCGCACGTCGCGGGCGAGGTCGAGCGGATCGTCGGCGGGGTCGACATTCTCGTGAACAACGCCGGTGGCAAGACCGTGCCGGGCAACCCGCCCTGGTTCGACGTGGGTTGGGACGACTGGATCGGGACCTACGAACAGAACGTGGGTGCCGCCGTGCGCCTGGTGCATGCCGTCGTCCCGGGGATGAAGGCGCGTGGCTTTGGACGCATCGTCAACATCACGAGCGCCTCGGCGACACAGCCCGAAAAAAACATCGGCGAATACCAGGCGGCGAAGGCGGCCATGGTGAATTTCACTGCCAGCCTCGCGCGGGCGCTGGCTTACACCGGCATCACGGTGAACTCCGTCATGCCCGGGACAATATTCACTCCCGCAGTCGAAAGCTGGCTGTCACACGTCGCGCAGCAGCAGGATTGGGGGAGCGACTGGAATGAAATCGAGCGTCGCTTCACGTCGGAGTTCATTCCGCTCTGCACCAGCAAGCTGGGACGACCCGAAGACATCGGCCGGATGGTCGCGCTGATCTCGAGCCCGCTATCGAACTACATGAGCGGCAGCAATTATCGTATCGACGGCGGCCAGGTGCGTTCCATCGGTTGAGATTCACCTCGCTCGAAAAACGTCCCCTCAGGCGCGAGCCAGATCGAGACACATCTCTGCCATGCGGGCGCGGTCGATTACGCGCTGGCCGATGTCTTCCGCCCGCACGCCGTTCGCACCGAGCGCGCCTGACTCATATCGCCGCTTCATGCCTTCGGCAATCACGGCGATGCGCCAGTAGTTGAACGCGCGGTAATAGTCCAGGTCCGACACGTCGAAGCCTGTGCGGCTCGCGTAACGCTCGACGAGTTCCTGCTTTGTCGGAAAGCCGCCGACGCGTGTCGGCGCGGTCTGCATCCAGACATCGGGCCAGGGATCGTTCGGCTCGTCCCAGTTGGTCGAGCAGGCCGCCGACGTCTATCAGCACGTCCCCGAGCGCGCAGAGTTCCCAGTCGAGGATGGCGGCGATGCTGCCGTCGGCCTGCAGGATCACATTGCCTGGCCGATAGTCGGAGTGGACGAGCCCCGTGTAACGCTGCGCGGGTTTCGCGGCCAGCAGTCGCGCGTGGATCGAATCGATGACGGGCAGATCACGGGTCTTCGTCTTCTCCCAGACGGACCGCATGCGCTCGATCTGTCGCGTCAGCTGGTCTTCACGCCGGCCCAGATCGCCGAGGCCGACCGCGTCTATGTCGACGCGATGCAGTTCGGCGAGTGCATCCACGAGACTGAAGGCCAGGCGTCGTCGCGAGGCTTCGTCCGGCACGACGCTGGCCACTCGATCGGGCCGGTCGACGATGGAACCATCGACCCAATCCATGACGTAGAACGGCGCGCCCGTCACGGTCGCATCGACGCACGTGCCTAGAACCTGCGGCACGGGTACGCTCGTTCGGCCGAGCGCGCTGAGGATGCGGGCCTCGCGCAGGACATCGTGCGCTCCTCGTGGAAATTGCCCGAGCGGTGGACGGCGCAACGCGAAGCGCCGGCCGTCGGCGTCCTCGACTCGATACGTCAGGTTGGAGTGGCCACCCGCGATCAGGGTGAACTGCAACGGGGCACGCGCCGGCGGCAGGTGCTGCGCAAACCACGCCGTGACGGAGGCCGCCTCGATGCCTTTCAACTCGGGCACATGAACCTCAGTCGTGGAGACCCACAGGCCGGCCGTCGACGATCAGGTCGTGATACTCGCACATGCCTTCGGCAGGTCGCCCCATGAACGTCCAGTCGCTCGGGGACTTGACGATGCGCAGCACGGCCTCTTCACCCTTGGCGTCCTTCTGCCGGTGCCGCAGCGGCAACCAGGCCTGCGGTCGGCCTTCGGCATCCCAGGTCTTGTCGCCGCTGCGGATGCGAAGGCCGGTGCGGCGTAGTTCGAAATGGGGCGACCCGGCAAAGTCGTTGGACATTTCGAAGTCATCAACGAGGTGAAACTTGCCATTCTCGAGGACGAAGCCGCTGCGATGTCTGCTTGGTCGGTCCGACCGCGCGAACCAGCAGGAAACCGTTGTCGTCGTCAATGGATGCGATCAGCCAGCGCAGGTAAATCTTGGCGTGCCAGTTGCGGACCCCCCACGAGTGGTCCTTGCCGCCGCCGGCGTCGTGGATCTGCCAGGCCCGGTCGCCGACGCGGACCGTGCCCGTCGAACGTGCCAGGTGCTGGTAGTGCAGGTCGGCCTGTCCCGGCAGGAAGATGCGGTCGATGTGGTCCTGGTCGAAACCCATCACCGTGTGCAGGCCGGTCGAGCGACAGACGATGTCCACTTCGGCATTCGCGCGAGTGGCCTCGGCGAATGCGCGCTTGGGGTCCGTCAGGCTCCATGCATCGTCGAGCACGAGCACTTCGCCGGAATAGCAGACCCGGTTCGCACGCCAGGGTTCGAGGATCTCCCAGCTCTGGCTGCCCGCGCGCAGCGTATTGCTCGAAATCTTCGGTCGCTCGAAAAAGAACGCCGTGCGACCGTCAGGCAGGTTGATGCACGCGGACATCTCCGCATGGCCTTCGTTGACCCGGTTGCCGATGCGGAACCAGCCGCCGAGCCTCTGCCCGGAATCCCAGAAGTCGACGTAGCGACTCTCGTTCCAGTTCGATGCGGTGCCCACATCGTGAATTCCTTCATCCGCATCGACGAGTTGAATACCCATGCCAGGAATCACCCTGTTGACGTCGTAGCCGCACGGGCTCGGGGCTTCAGGCGGACCAGACCCAGAAGCGCCAGTCGAGCACGCGTTCTTCGTTCTCCGGGTCGCCCCGTGCAGCCCAGGTTTCCGCGCGGAGTTTCAGCAGTGCGCCCGCGGCGAGTGAGCGCTTCTCGAGGATCGTCACCTCCGTCCGCAGCCGATCGTTCTCCACGACGGGCGCCGGTGTGATCACACGCCTCCCACGCCAGCATCGTGAGCAGGTTCGGAAATGCGCGCGTGACGTGGGCGAACGCGATGGAGATCGTGTGTCCGCCGTAGACGAGCCGGTCACCGAGATAGGACAGGCGGGCGTCCGTGTGCGCCATCGCCATGTTCAGCGTTGCGCGCACGAGTTCGGGTGCGCTCGTGACCGTGTCGCGGGCTTCGATCCTGAAGCGTGTTCCGGGTTCGACGTCGCTCGCGCGTGGTCCGCGCCAGTCCTCGATCGTTGCCGATACATCCCAGCGCGGCAGCGCCGCGGTCAGTGCTTGCTCCGTGACCTCGGCACCGACGGCGGCCAGGTCGTCCGCGCGGCCGGTCAATGCTTGTGCGTCCCGGCAGGGAATCATCGGACAGCGCCAGAAGTCGCAGGACCTCGTCACCGTCCTGGTTCCGCGTCGTCATTTCGAGCGCGACGACGCCCGTCGCGGGACGGCCCGGCTGCGTACGGTTCTGGCGCTGGCCGACCACGCGGGTGATCGTGTGCAGCGTATCGCCGACGTGCACCGGCCGGCGCAGCACCAGTCCGCGATAGAAGAGATTGGCCTTGACGCGTTGCGAGGCCCAGGTCGACTGGCCTATTGCCAGGTTGATCGCGAGCAGTGGGTGGACAACGGGTTCGGCGCGGCGCGTGACGCGTCGGCTTGTGTGCGCGTCGAGCGGCAGGCGGAGGCGATCACCCGTCAGCGCCTGGAACAGCGCGGCGTGGCCCGCCGTGAGCGTGACGGCTGGCGCATCGAACTCCTGCCCGACGACGAAGTCCTCGAACCAGGGGCCGCCGACATCGACGCTGTCCGAATCCGTCACGAGGGAATCCTCGACACCTGCGGCGTCGATCAGGCATCCATCATCGCGAAGTCGCTCTTCGCGGCTCCGCAGGAGGGACAATACCAGTCGTCGGGAATGTCTTCCCACCTCGTGCCCGGCGCAATGCCTTCGGCCGGATCGCCGGCGGCTTCGTCGTAGACGTAGCCGCAGAAAAAGCACTGATATTTCTTCACTACAGACTTCCTCGCAGAGGGACGCGCGATACGCGACCACCCGGCCCATGGGGGGAGCGCACGCGATCGGCATTCTAATCGGATTATCGAATTGGTCGACAAGAAATTGAACATCGTTCTAATATACAAATAGATATGGGGCAAGTGGGAGAATGAGCGATGAGCGAAACCAGCCGTCCGCTGCGCGTCGGGATCGTCGGCGCCAACTGGAGCTTGAAGGTGCACGGGACGGCCTGGCGAATGCTGCCGGGGGTAGAAGTCGCCGCCGTCTGCACGGCTCACCGCGAGACCGCCGAGGCGGCAGCGCAGGCGTTCCACGTGCCGAAGGCCTATTGGAACGTGGCGGACATGTGTGCCGACCCCGACCTCGACGTCATCGACGTGGGCAGTCGACCGTCTTTCCGCTACGACATGGTGATGGCGGCCTTCGACGGCGGGAAACACGTCTACGACGCGCTGCCTTTCGCGCTCGATGCGGGCAGGGCGCGCAACATGTTCGAAGCGGGACGACGCGCGGGCAAGGTCGGTGTCGTCGATGCCCAGTTCCGCTGGGTGCCCGCGGGCATGCACATGAAGGCGCTGGTCGACGATGGCTTCATCGGCCAGCCGCTCGGCTTCAATGTCCAGTTGCTGATGCCGCTGCAGCAGAACGGCGACGACGTCTACCCGTACTGCGCGTATCCCGAAGGGGGTATCAGTCCGTACTACTGGCTGGCGGATGCGGCGAGCGGTGGTGGCGGCTGGCGCAACTTCGGCTCGCACACGGTGCTCTTCCTGACGCACCTCCTGGGCAAGGTCGAGCGAGCGACCGGCGCAACGCGGACAGGAGTGGGTGCCTGGCATCTGCCCGATGGGACGCGCCTGTCACCGGGCACGGAGGACCTCGGCTGCGCGACACTCGCGCTCGAGAACGGCGCTATCGGCAATTTGCAGACGGGCTGGTGCGTGCCGGATGCCGCGTGCCTGCGCGTCGAGGTCTGGGGCGACCGCGGACGGTTGCTCCTCGAAGACCCGACGTTCGGCGACGGTATTTCCGCGCGCCTGTACGCGGGCCGCAACGGCCGCGGCCAGTTCGGCGCCCCGATTGGTGAATGGCTCGACATTCCCGCCAAGCTTTACGAGGTGCCGGGCACGCCGTTCACGAAAGCGACGGCGCCGCCCTACATGGTGTCGATGGGCTGGATGTTCCACGACATGATCCGGTCGATCCGCGAAGGCCGCACGGGGTCGCCCAGCTTCGCCGAGGCCTACCACGCACAGTGCGTGGTCGAAGCGGTGGTCCAGTCGCAAAAGTCCGGCCAGTGGCTGCGCATCGACGACATTTCAACCGGAACACGCCCATGAACCTCGACACCGGCAACGGGCTCTTTCTTTCGCGGCATTTCCAGAACGCCTATACGACGCGGGATATCGATGCCGCCGCGCGCATGTTCGCGGACCGGCACGGAATCCGCTCGTTCCATTTCATGCGCGACATTCCATTCGGCCCTGGCGCGACGATTCATATCGGCCTCGCGTGGGCGGGCGACGTGATGATCGAATTGATCCAGCCAACAGGCGACACCGAGAACCTGTATTCGACGAGTTTGCCACCGGAAGGCCAGCTCGTGCGCTTCCATCACCTTGGTCACCTGATCGAGCGGCGCGAGGAGTGGGATGCGGTTGTTGCGCAGGCCACCGCGAGCGGCTATCCGATCGCCCTGCACGGCAATAACCACGGTCTGAACTACCTGTACCTCGATGTGCGCGTGGACGCCGGGCACTACCTCGAGTACGTGCACCTCGATCCGCCGGCCGCCCGGTTTTTCGACGCGGTGCCACGCAACTGAGACCAGGCCGCGTGGCGTAAAAGCCGTTGCCGCGGGATCGTCAGCCTGGTCGGGGCTCGGCCGTCCCCTTCCTCTGCGCAATGTGCTGCAGCACGGCACGTCCGCAGGCCACCTTCTCGCCCCCTTGCGCGAAGACCTCGGCATCTGCCGTGGCCAGTGTCCGGCCGAGACGCACGACCTCGGCACGGATCGTGTATACCTCGGCCTTCGCGGGCCGCAGGTAATCGACCCTCATGTCCACCGTGTACACGCTCTCGCCGGTTGCCGTCATGACCGCGGTGGAGCAGGCGGTGTCGAGCACGGCGGCCAGGACGCCTCCGTGCAGGGCATTGATTGCGGCGTGACCGAGGACGTCATGGCGTGCCCGCAGTTGCAGCGTGATGGAGCCGGCACTCCAATCGACGACCTCGAGTCCCAGCCATGCGTTGAACGGGGCGCGATCCACGCGGGCCTGCAGTGTCTCACGGGTCCACTCGGGGGCGGCGCCTGTGCTCATTGACCCTCGCCGGGGTGTGTTATAAATTGAATGGCGTTCATATAACGGAATTCTATGCCACTGGCCGCGATTGCTCCAGTCTAGTGGCCCGGTCGCTCGATGCCCCGGGGATCGCGCCTGGCGTCGAACCTTGCCCAGCCATGACGGACGACAAGAATGGACCTGAGGTTCACCGCGGAAGACGAAGCGTTTCGGCAGGAAGTACGCGAGTTCGTGCATGCTCGCCTGCCCCCGGAGATCGCCGACGACTCGCGGCGGTGGGTCAATCCGCGCATTCCGTTCTGGCGCCGGTGGCAAAAAATCCTCGCTGACAAAGGCTGGGGCGCACCGCATTGGCCGGCCCAATGGGGCGGCACCGATTGGTCGCCACTACGCAAACACCTCTTTTCCGAGGAACTCTATCGCGCGAACGCGCCGGACTTCGGCTGGCAAGGCACGCACATGATGGCTCCGGTGCTGTTTGCGTTCGGCACCGACGAGCAACGCGCACGCTTCATTCCGAAGATGCTCACCGGCGAGGAATTCTGGTGCCAGGGCTTTTCCGAGCCGGGCGCAGGTTCCGACCTCGCCAGTCTCAAGACTTCCGCCGAACTCGCAGGCGACGAATGGGTCATCAACGGCCAGAAGATCTGGACGAGTGACGCCGCGCACGCCGAATGGGGGTTCTTCCTCGTTCGCACCGATCACACCGTGAAGCCGCAGCGCGGCATGTCGTTCCTCGTCGCGAGGATGGACACACCAGGAATCACCATTCGCCCGATCCACCAGATCGACGGGCGGTGCGAACTCAACGAGGTGTTCCTCGATAATGTCCGCGTGCCGAGGGATCAACTGATCGGTGAGCCCGGCAAGGGCTGGACCTACGCGAAGTATCTCCTCGAGAAGGAGCGGACGGCGAGCGCGTTCCTCTATTTCAACCGCCACCGGTTCGAGATGGCCAAGGACATTGCGCGCCAGCAGATCGTGGACGGCAAGCCACTGCTGCAGCACCAGGGATTCGCGCGCAAGCTCGCCCGCGTCGAGGCCGACCTCGATTCGCTTCATTGGTCGGTGCTCCGTATCCTGGCCGACGAGCCGAACAAGTACGACGCGAACGCAGTCGTGTCGGCGCTCAAGATTCGCGGGTCGGAAATGCAGCAGCGCGTAACGGGCCTGCAGACCGACGCGCTCGCGCAGCTCGGCACGCGTTATTTCCTGCGCGATGAGGCGCACACCGAGGATGACGCCATGCTGCGAGGGTGGGGCGAATTTGCCGTGGGCCCCATGAGCCTGTTCCTGTTCGAGCGTGCCTCGACCATTTATGGGGGTGCCCGCGAAGTGCAGAAAAACATCATCGCGAAGCTCGCCTTCGGCTTCTGAGGACGGCAGGTCGTGGATTTCACGCTGACAGAAGAACAACAGATGCTCCGCGAGGGCGCGGAGCGTTTCCTGCTCGAAAGTTATACATTCGATGATCGCAAGCAGAGCCTGCAGTCGCCCGTCGGCTGCGCCGATGCGGCCTGGCAATCCTTTGCGGACCTCGGCTGGCTGGCACTGGCCGTGCCCGAAGCTTCGGGCGGCCTGGGCGCCGGACTCTTCGAAGCGACGGTCATCGGCGAGGCGTTGGGTCGGCGCGCCGTGATCGAGCCCTTCGCGACCAGCGCCGTGCTGGCGACGCGCATCATCGAACGCTGTGACAACGATTCTCAACGCGAAGCACTGCTGGGAGAAATCGCCACCGGCACGCTCCGAGTGGCGCTCGCCTGCTGGGAGCCGCAACGGCACTACGATCTCGCGGCTCCCTCGACGAAGGCACGACGCTCTGGTGAGGGCTTCGTACTCTCGGGCGCGAAAATGCTTGTCTACGACGCGCCGTCGGCCGGGAAACTCATCGTTCCTGCGGCGCTCGAGGGGTCGTCTGGCGCTCTTCGTCGTCGATGCCGCTGCCGCGGGCGTCACGCATCGGGCTTATCCGCTGATCGACGGTCGTCACGCCGCCGACGTCGACTTCGACGACGTGCAACTCCACGGTGCCGCACTGCTGTGCGTCGGGTCTGCCGCCAGCGAGGCCCTCGACGAAGCGATCGACCGCCTGCGCGTGTTCGAAGTGGCCGACGCGCTCGGTGCCATGGAACGCGTGATGGAGCTGACGGCTGACCACATCCGCAACCGCAAGCAGTTCGGCCAGCCGCTCGCGGCGTTCCAGGCGCTGCAGCACCGCATGGCGGAGATGTTCGTCGAGGTGCAGGAAACGCGTTCGGCGCTGTACCACGCCCTCGCGCACATCGAAGCAGAGCCGATCAAGCGAAATGCGGCGGTGTCGTCGGCCAAGGTCGTCGCGATCGAGGCCGGTCGCATCGTCGGCGGGCAGGGCATCCAGTTGCACGGTGGTGTCGGCATGACCAACGAATACCAGGTCGGTCACTACTACAAGCGGCTCCTGGTGCTCGAGCGCGCCTGGGGCGACCTCGACTTTCATCTTGACCGCATCGCACGCGCTTACGCCTGAGGGGGACGAGTGGATTTCTCGAACTACAAGACGATCGTTTTCCGTCGTGACGGCAAGGTTCTGCACGCCACGTTCAACCGGCCCGAGGTATTGAACGCGTTCGACTCGCAGATGGACCACGAAGTGGGCCGGCTGTTCGACGATGTCGCGACGGATGACGCGACCAACGTGCTCGTGCTGACCGGCGCCGGCCGGGCGTTCAGTGCAGGCGGCGACGTGGAGATGATGCAGCGCGTGATCGACGAGCCGCACCTGTTCCTCGACGGCCTGCGCAACGGCAAGAAGCTGCTGTTCAGCATGCTCGACTGCCCGAAGCCGATCATCGCCAAGGTGAACGGCGCCGCCATGGGGCTGGGTGCAACCATCGCGCTCTTCAGCGATCTCGTGGTCGCTGCCAACCACGCCAAGATCGCCGATCCTCACGTCAAGGTGGGTTACACGGCCGGCGACGGCGGCGCGGTGATCTGGCCGGCGTTGCTCGGTCCGGCGCGTGCGAAGCAGTACCTGCTGACCGGCGATGCGCTCACGGGCGAGGAGGCCGCGAAGATCGGTCTCATCAATCAGGCAGTGCCGGCTGAGGAACTCGATCGCGTCGTCGACGAATTGGCCCAGCGGATCGCCAACGGTGCCTCGCTCGCCATCCAGTTCACGAAGATGTCGGTGAACATCATCCTCAAGCAGCAACTGGTCTCGGTCATCGACGCTTCGTTCGCGTACGAAGCGCTCTCCGGGCGGTCGCAGGACCACCAGGAAGCAGTGAACGCGTTCCGCGAGAAGCGCGCCCCGCGGTTCGTCGGCGAAATGAACGGCGAGACCGCTCCGCGGACGCGCGTCTATCGGCGTGCGGATCTCGAACGCGTGCTGCATCCACGCAGTATCGCGATCGTCGGCGCGTCCGCGCGCATCGGGTCATTCGGCGAGCGCGTGCTGAATAACCTCGTTGGTTACGAAGGCCGCGTGTACCTCGTCAATCCAAAGGTGGATCGACTCGGCGAACGCATCGTCCATCCGAACCTCTCGGCGCTGCCCGAGAGTCCGGACTGCGTCGTCGTCTGCGTTCCGCGCGAGGCGGCCGAGGAGGTCGTCGCCGAGGCGGCGCAGGTCAAGGCCGGTGGCGTGCTGCTCTTTGCTTCGGGCTACGCAGAGACGGGCAAATCGGACCGCATCGCCCAGCAGCAGCGACTGTCGCAGATCGCGGCGGAGTCGGGCCTTCGCGTGATCGGGCCGAACTGTCTCGGCCTCGCCAACTATGCGCTCGGCACGCGGATTACTTTTTCGGAATATCCGGCTCCAAGGCCATTGCGCACCGGATCGGTCGGCATCGCCAGCCAGTCCGGCGCGTTGTCGCAGTCGCTTGCGCAATCGATCGAAACCGGCATTTCGGTGAGCCATTCGTTCTCGGCGGGCAACCAGTCGGACGTCGACGTGGCGGACCTCGTCGCCTACCTGGCCGAGGATGACGCGTGCCGATCGATCGTCTGTGTGTTCGAAGGCATGTCGCACCCGCAGCGACTGTTCGAGGCGGCCGAACTTGCCTGGAACAACGGCAAGCCACTGCTCGTGCACAAGATCGCCACGGGCCAGCTTGGTTCGGAGGCCGCAGTCTCGCACACAGGCTCACTGGCGGGATCCAATGCCGCATACCGCGCAGCGTTCGAGCGTGCAGGTGTCGTCCTGATCGACGATTTCGAGGCGCTGATGGAAGCGGCGGCTTTTTTTGCGAAGGCGCCCGCACCAAAGGCGAAGGGCGTCGCGGTCGTCGCGACGTCAGGTGGCGCCGCGATCATGGCCGCGGACAAGGCGGAAGAGCACGGTGTGCCGATGCCGCAGCCCTCGGCCGTCGCCACGGCGGTGCTGATGGAGCACATCCCGGACTTCGGCTCGGCGCGCAATCCCTGCGACGTCACCGCCCAGGTCGTCAACAACCCGCAGTCCCTGTGGGCTTGCGGCGAAGCGCTGCTCTCCGATGAGCAGTACGGCGTCATCGTCATGCCGCAGCCGGTGGCATTCGAGTTCCACACCCCGCGCATCGAGGCGCTGGGCAAGCTCTCGCGCGATCACGGCAAGATCACGTGCAACGTCATGATCTCGCAATGGCTGCAGGGACCGGGGGCACGCGAAGCCGAGCTCAACGAGAACGTCGCTCAGTTTCGTTCCATGGACCGGTGTTTCAAGACGATCGCCGCGTGGCACAAACTACACGAGCGGCGCGCGGCCGGCCCGAGATCCTGGGCGCGGACTTCCGAGGTGTCGGCGGCCGTCACCGCACGCAGTCTGCTCGAACAAGCCTTGGGCACGACGCTCGCAGAGCGAGAAGCCAAGTCCGTGCTTGCGACTTACGGCGTGCCGGTCGTCCGGGAGCAGCTGGTCCAGTCCGTGGACGAGGCAATCACTGCCGCGGAGGCGGCCGGCTACCCGGTCGTGCTCAAGGTCGAATCGCCGGATCTGCCGCACAAGACCGAAGCCGGCGTAGTGAAGCTCCACTTGAGCGACGCGACCGCTGTGCGCGACGCTTACCACCTCGTCATGGCCAACGCGCAGAGGGTTACGCCTGCCCCCCAGATCACTGGTGTGCTGGTCCAGCCGATGATCCCGCCCGGCGTGGAAATCATGGTCGGCGCCCGCGTCGACCCGCAGCTCGGCCCGCTCATCGTCGCGAGTATCGGCGGCACGCTGGTCGAGCTCTTGAAGGACACCGCCATCGAACTAGCGCCCGTGACGCAGGCGGAAGCGCGTGCCATGCTGCTGCGCCTGCAAGGCGCGAAGCTGCTTACCGGGTTCCGCGGCAGTCGACCGATCGATGTCGAACGCCTGGCCGAGATCGTCTGCCGGCTCTCGGAATTCGCGTCGGACCAGGCCGATCTCATCGCCGAACTCGATGTCAACCCACTGATCTGCGCGGCCGACCGCATCGTCGCCGTCGACGCGTTGATCGCACTGAAGAAATCGAATCACTGATCCGGAGACCACCATGACCGACCGTTACGCCCGCTACCAGGAACTGAAGTTCGACCGTCCGCATCCGCGGGTGCTCCGGATCACGATCGCATCGTCGATGAAGATGAATGCGATGAGCGCGCGCCTGCACGGCGAGATCTCCGAGATCTGGCGCGACGTGGACACGGATCCGACGGTCTCTGCCGTGATCATCACGGGCTCCGAGAAAGCCTTCTCGGCCGGCGGCGACCTCGCGCACGAACGCAAGTGCTGCGACGACTACGACATGCGCATGCAGGCCATGAAGGAAGCGCGCGAACTGGTGCTCAACATGATCAACTGCAGCAAGCCGATCGTGAGCGCCGTGCGTGGCTGGGCCGTCGGCGCGGGCATCGCGGCCGCGCTGCTCGCCGACATCTCGATCGCGGCGAAGGATGCGAAGTTCTCGGACGGCCACGCGAAAATCGGCGTGGTGGCCGGTGATCATGCGACGATCCTGTGGCCGTTGCTCTGCGGCATGGCTCGCGCCAAATACTACCTGCTGCTCTCCGAGCCGTTCACCGGTGAAGAAGCGGCGCAGATGGGCATCGTCTCGCTCGCCGTCGATGCCGAGCAGGTCGAGGGGAAGTCGATCGAAATTGCCATTCGCCTCGCCGAACAGGCCCCGGCGGCAACGCGCTGGACCAAGCACACGCTCAATCACTGGCTGCGGCAGGCCGCGCCGATTTTCGACGCGTCCCTCGCGCTGGAATTCATCGGTTTCGCGGGCCCCGAGGGCAAGGAAGGCATCGACGCGTTCCTGCAGAAGCGACCGGCGTCGTTTCCGGTAGATACCAAGGCCTGAGCGCGGCAATGCAGGTGCAGGGGGAAGCGCTGCGGACGCTGCTGGAGGTGGTCGAGCGCAATGCCCGGCTGCACGGCGACACACTGTTCCAGGTCTTCGGCGACAAGCGCCAGACATACCGCGAATACGCCGTGCGCGCGCAAGCGACTGGCCAGCGCACTCCACGCGGGCGGACTGAAGGGCAGGACCGCGTCGGCCTGCTTGGAATGAATTGCGCCGAATACCTGGAGATCTACGGCGTCAGCGAAGTCGCGCCGTTCATTCTCGCCCCGGTCAACTTCCGGCTCGCGGCGCCCGAGATCCTGTACATCCTGCGCGACTCGGCGCCGGCGGTGCTGTTCTTCGAGCAGCAGTACGAGGCCACGATCGCGGCAATTCGCGACCAGCTGCCTGGCATCCGCCGTTACATCTGCTTCGGCGGCGCTGCGCCGGACTGGGCAGAAGACTTCGAGGCCGTCGTTGCCAGCGGTGCGCCGGAAGGGCCGGGCCTCGAGGTCTCGTCCTGAACACCTGCACGCGATCGTTTACACGAGTGGCACGACGGGCCGGCCGAAGGGCGCGATGATCACGCATGCGTCGTTCCTGGCGCTGGGCCTGGACTGGGCGCGTGAGCTGTCGGCCGATGCGGGCGACAAGATCCTGCTCTGCATGCCGTTCTTTCACGTGGGCGCGCGCTCGCAGGGCTATGCGCCTGACCTGCGTTGGAGGAACGATGGTGATCCTGCGTTCGTTCGATCCGCAGGCCATCCTGGAGACCATCGAGCGCGAGCGCATCACGCAGCTGCACCTGGCGCCGACGCTCGTGCAGCAGGTGCTCGATCACCCCGGGCAGGAGAAGTTCGACTTGTCGTCGCTGAAGACGCTCAACTATGCGGCCGCGCCGATGCCGCTGACCGTGCTGAAGCGAGCACTCGAGCGTTTCGGCCGCATCATGATCAACGGCTTCGGCCAGACCGAGGGTGCCGGTTGTGTCCTCAAGAAGTTCTATCACCGGCCGGGCGGGGACGCGCGCGACCTGCAGCGATTGACCTCGGTCGGGCAGGCGACCACCGGGACGCGCGTCGTGATCCTGGACGACGACGACCGGGAAGTGCCAACCGGCACGATCGGTGAAATCTGTTTCCAGACGCCCACGGCCATGCTCGGCTACTGGAACAACTCCGTGGCGTCGCAGGAAACGCTGCGCAACGGCTGGCTGCACACCGGGGACGTGGGTTACATGGACGAGGACGGTTTCGTCTATCTGGCCGACCGCAAGAAGGACATGATCGTGAGCGGCGGTGAAAACGTGTACAGCCGCGAGGTCGAGGAAGCCTTGATGTCGCACCCGTCGGTCCAGGATGCTGCCGTGATCGGCGTTCCGGACCCGAAATGGGGCGAGGCGGTGGTTGGCATCATCGTCCTGAAGCCGGGCCAGGCATCGCAGGCCGACGACCTGATCAAGCACTGTCGCGGGCTGATTGCGGGCTACAAGTGCCCGAAGCGCGTGGAGGTCGTCGAGCAGCTGCCGCGCCTGCCGAGTGGCAAGATCAGCAAGGTCGCGCTGCGCGAGCAGTTCGTGCGACCGG
>CAWAQN010000008.1:0-127595 GCA_963784225.1 uncultured Gammaproteobacteria bacterium | reverse complement strand
GCAGTTGCCGATGGAACGGCTACCGTCTACTAGCCCTGCACACGCCGCGTTACGCTTTGCGCAGAAACTTGAACGCTGGCAACTCGTGCTGGGTCCGGCCTCGCTTTGACTGTCGAAGGCTCGCTGTCGTCACGAACTTTCCGGCTGTCGGCATTGCTGCTGGCGTGGGCCTTGGCTGGTTGCACGGCGATGCCACCGGACGCGGCATCGGGCTCGCTCTACCGCAACGATCCCGGGGCGCTGAAGTTGTACGCGGCCGGCGATATCGCCGACTGTCGGCACCAGCCTCCGGAACAGGCTATGGCACGCGTTACGGCGTCACTCATACCGGTCTGGGCGCCGGTCGTGGCCCTGGGCGACCTTGCGTACCCTTTCGCGACGGCCACGGCGCTCGCGAGCTGCTACGGAGCCGACATGGGGCAAGCACCGTGCGACGACGTACCCCGTGGCCGGCAATCACGATTATGTCGGCGGCTCGACGCAGGCAATGCGTGAATACTTCAAGCTGGAGCCTACCGTCGACCCGCGATTCGTCGCCTATGCGCGCCGGCTGAGTGAGGCCTGGTTCGTCGTGGCGCTCGACAGCAACACGTCCGGCACGACGCTGGATGCGCAGTATCAATGGCTGGCGCAGACACTGCGCCGCGAATTCGGGGAGCCGGGCACAACCGGAACCGGCGACAAGTCCCGTTGCATCATGGTTTTCTGGCATGCGCCGCTTTTTTCATCCGGGTTGCACCGCGGCGCGGGCGCGCGCATGAAGTCGTTCTGGGAACTGCTCGACAGCTACGACGCCGACCTCGTGCTGAGCGGCCACGAGCATTTCTACGAGGCATTCGAGCCGATGGACAGCGCCGGCACGCGACAGCCGGAGGGCGAGGGCATGCGCCAATTCGTGGGCGGCACCGGTGGCGCGCCGCTCTATGGGTTCTGGCGACCGCCCTATGCGAGCCGGGCCCGCGTGTTGCGCCATGGCGTTCTCGCGCTGTCCCTGCTGCCGCACGCCTATTCGTGGGATTTCATCGGCACCGACGGCACGATATTCGACGCAGGCGCGGCGACGTGCCGCTACCATATCGCCAGCCCACGAGCCCAGGTTGCCAGGGAGGCCGACTGACCGTCACATTGCCATTGCCATTCGTGAACTCACGCCGATTGGGACATGAGAATCCATTCGTGTGGCGTACGGCGTTGCGCTCGACGTCGTCGGCATCGATCTCGACGCAGAGTTGTTCGCAGCCTGGCGCAAGCGCATCGAGCGTGCGCGCGAATTGCTCGGGTGGCCAGCCGCCTCGATCGTGCCGCCCGGCACCAGACGACGCTGGCGTTCGCGGCGCCCGTCGAGCACCTCGCGGTCGCCCTCGAAGTGAACGAATGGGCGCTGTGCGCTGCGTTGGCCGACCGGGACCCGGGCCACTGGAGTTGCCTGCGTGATGCGCTCAGGCAGGAGGCGCTCGCGGTCGGCTCGTCGGGTCAGCCGTGTCCGCCCCCGGAGATCGTCGAGACCGCAGCGTTCGAAGATTTCGGCGGCTTGCGGGCACTGCCGCGGGCCGCTGAATCACGGCTCGCGCCAGACTCCTTCGCGCCGCCGGTCCGCCGCCGCCTCGAAGCGGCCGTCATGCACGGCGACACCGTGCAGACCGGATTCCTCGCCGCGACCGGCCTTGACCTCGATGCCACGCTCGAGCAGGCCCGAGAGCACGTCCGGCGGAATTTTCGAGGCTTCACCAAAGACATCGCCGCCCCGCGCGATGATGTTCGGCAGGTCGAATGCCGCCTGCAGCGGCATGTCCCACAGCAGCAGCCCGATCAGGGCCTTTGCGTTGTACGCCAGGATCGCCGTGCCGCCGGGTGAGCCAAGGGCTGCAACGAACGCATGGCCGTCACGCTGGAGCACGATCACCGGCGACATCGACGAGCGCGGACGCTTGCCGGGTGCGACCGCGTTCGCGACTGGCTTGCCGGTATCGTCCACGGCACGGAATGAAAAATCCGTGAGCTGGTTATTCAGGAAAAACCCACCCACCGCGCGCCCGGAGCCGAAGAGTGATTCCACCGACGTAGTCATCGAGACGACGTCGCCCTCATTGTCGACAACCACGAAGTGGCTCGTGCCGGCGGCTTCGACGGTCGCGTCGCGGCCAGCGCGGGTCAGCACCGCACCCGGAGGTTCACCTGGTGGCGGTGACGTGACAGCGGCCCTGGTGCCGATCAGCCTGGCGCGGCCCGCAACATAGCGCGAGTCGAGCAGGCCTTCGATTGGCACGGCCACGAATTCCTGGTCCGCAATGTAGCGGTCGCGGTCCGCATACATGAGTCGGCTGGCTTCCGCGAACAGGAACCAGGCCTGCGGGTCGCCGGGTCCGCGTACTGCGATGTCCGTCTGTTCGAGGATCGCGAGCAGTTGCAGCAGGGACGCGCCGCTCGATGGCGGTGGGGGCACGCACACGAGATAAATGCGAAAAGGTTTGCAGAGCGGCGCGGACGTGCGCGGTCGATAGGCGGCAAGATCTTTGGTCGTCAGGGAACCCGGCCGGGGCTCCACGTGGACGCGCGCCACGATGCCGGGCGCCAGGGGTGCCTCGAGCAGCGCTCGCCCTCCGCCCTGCGCGACCGTGCGCAATGTCGCCGCGTAAGCGTGGTTCTGCAGCAGGTCACCGGCTTGCGCCAGTGCGCCATCGGGCCGGCTGAACATGGCGCGCGCGTCTGGCAGGGTCGCCTGCGGAAATTGCGAATTCGCGAACCGACCGAGCCGCTGCGGTACCGCGAAACCCGCCTCTGCGGCGCTGATCGGAGCGCCGAACAGCTGGTTCCACGGCAGCCGACCGAACCTGGCGTGGACGGTGCCGAGCATGGCGATCGCCCCCGGGACTCCCGTCGAACGACCGCTCGTGACCGCATCCGCATACGGGAGAGGCTCTCCCTTCTCGTCCAGGAACATTTCCGGCGTGGCACCGGCCGGGGCCGTTTCGCGGCCATCGAATGCCGTGACCTCGCTGGTCTGGGCGTCGAAATACAGCAGGAACGCCCCGCCGCCCAGTCCCGAACTCTGGGGCTCGACGAGCCCGAGCATGGCCTGCACGGCGACGGCAGCATCGGCCGCGCTGCCGCCGGCACGCAGCACACTGAGGCCCGCTTCAACGGCGAGGGGATTGGCCGCCGCGACCCCTGCACGCACGACATGTGCGGGTGCTGCGATCGCCTTTGCGGGCACCGCGGCTGAATCCGTCGTGGGCGGCGTCTGGCGGCAGGCCGTGACGACGCAGGCGAGCGCGAGCACCACGAGGCGGCGTGCCTGCAGGGCCGCAGGTTTCCAGTCATGCATCATGCGGGGCTACTTCTGCGTGGACGATGGCGGAGCCCGACAATAGACTGTCGGTGCTCCCTCCGTCGAGAAGGCTGCGGACAGCGATGACACCGCCGCTGCAGCACGACGGCCATTTTTTTGCGGCAGTGTCCTGAGGCACGCATCCGCTCCCATGGAAAAGCGCCCCCCCGTAGTACTGCAGACGCTGCCCTTCTCTGAGGCGTGTGAACGCAACAAAGGACCGATCCTCGATGTCCTCTCGCGTTGGCTCTCGGGGTCGCCACGCTTTGTCGTCGAGGTCGGGGCAGGCACCGGCCAGCACGCGGTGCATTTCTCCCGGCAGTTGCCGCACTTGACGTGGCAGCCGACCGAACAGGCTGCGCACGTGACACTGCTTGACGCGCGCGTGAGCATCGAAGGGCCGCCGAACCTGCTGCCACCTCTGGAACTCGACGTCGAGATGTCCGACTGGCCATTGGCGGCGGACTCGACGGATGCCGTTTACAGCGCCAACACGCTGCACATCATGTCATGGCGCGAAGTGCGGGCTTTGTTCCAGGGCATCGGCAGGATTATCCGCGACGATGGCTTACTGGTGATTTACGGTCCCTTCCGGTACGGCGGGCAGTACACGTCGCATTCCAATGCAGCGTTCGACGCATCCTTGAAGGCTCTTGACCCGGCGAGCGGTATCCGCGATTTCGAAGCGGTCGATGCGCTCGCGGCCGAACAGCGACTCGTACTGGTCGAGGACCAGGCCATGCCTGCCAATAACCAGACGCTGGTCTGGCGAAAATCGTGAAAAACCGACGCTGGCTGCTGCGCAGCAGGCCGGCACGCAATGTTGCTGCAAGCGATTTCGAGTTGCAGCCGGAGCCGCTGCAAGCGCCTGGCCTCGAGCCCGGCCAGGTACTGGTCCGCAACCGCGCCTTCCTGTGCGCGCCGACGTTACGCAACTGGTTGAACGAACCAGGTCCGTCGTCGCGCGTGACAATCGGTCTCGGCGAGTCGATCCGCGGACCCGGCGCGGCCGAAGTCGTCGGCTCGGCGAATGAGCAATGGCCGGTCGGTAGTCGCTTCACTGGCGTCACACCATGGCAGGACTATGCAGTGCACTCACTCGACGCGGTCACAACGCCTGTCATCCGCATACCGGATGGCATGACGGAGATCGAGGCACTCGGCCCATTCGGCGTGAATGCATTGACGGCTTACTTCGGGCTCACGCAAGTCGCACAACCGCGTCCGGGTGAGACGGTGGTGGTCTCGGCGGCGGCGGGCAGTGTCGGCTCGTGCGCGGTGCAGGTCGCCAAAATCCTCGGTGGCCGCGTGATCGGCATTGCCGGTGGGCGGGACAAGTGCGATCGCTGGGTCAGGGGGGTGTGCGGCGCGGATGCAGCGATCGATTACAAGAGTGAAAACGTTCGCGCGCGTCTGGCGCAGCTGTGCCCGGCAGGCGTGGATGTGTTCTTCGACAATGTCGGCGGCGAAATCCTGCAAGCCGTCATGGACAACACGGCCATTCATGCGCGCATCGCGGTTTGCGGACAGATTTCTGCGTACGACAGTGACGCCCCGGCACCCGGTCCACGCGACATGATGCGTGTCGTCTACTGGCGCATTCGCATGCAGGGCTTCCTCGTGGGCGACTACGTCGCCGACGTGCCGCGGGCCCGTGCGCAATTGCGGGATTGGATGGAACGAGGCCTGCTGCACCACCGCACCGACGTCCGACACGGTTTCGAGCGCCTGCCCGAAGCTCTGGTGGACATTTTCCGAGGTTCGAACACCGGCACGTTGATCGTAACGACCGATTAGCGGGCCGCACAGGTCAATACCCAACCACAACTCTGCAGTGCGTGCCGCCGTCCAGATAGCAGAGTAGCTCGCCGGATTACCTCAGAACGTCTCGTCATGGCGCGGGCGTTGTCCTGCCGTCCGACTCTGATTGTCACGCCGCCTTGCCCCATGTAGGTTCAGCGCGTCACCTTCGAATGAGCGGTGCACGACCATGCCAAGAAATCGGCAACAGAAGTCTTCCGCTTCGCTCGGTGGACCGGGCAACGCGGCCAGTGGTTCGCAAAAGCAGGTCCGCACGGAATCGTGCCGTGCGCGTACGAGCCTGACCGAGTGGCTTGCGACGGACGGTGCGCCGTGGCGGCCGTTCGACGACAAAGGTCAGCTGGTACCGGCCCGGCCGCTCGATGCGCCAACCCACCGGCCGTCACGCGCGCAAGTGTTTGACCGCACCTGCGAAGAGCAACTCATGAAGCATCTCAAAGCGGTGTGCCTGTGGCCCGCACGTGATCGCGACAAGACGTGGCGTCTCGGTGATTTCTCCTCGTACTCGCTCGAGTTCAGTCCGCTGGGTCGCGCTCCAGTCTCGGTGCAGTTCTGGTCTGAGCCCGACGACCGTTCCAGCAGTGGCGCCGTGACGTTCGAAGTCGCGTCCGATACGTGGGCTGGGGCGGGGCGACGCACACTCGACACAGCCCGGCAGGAACTGCTCCGCGACCACGGGTTCGAGCGGGCCTCGCGTCGCAATGGCACGACGGTCAGCGGTCACTTCCGCAAGGAGCTCCTGCTGACCAGCGGGCGCTCGATTCGCGCCTTGATGCGCGAAACGATCGCGATCCTGTTCAAGGTGTTCGATTACGACGGGTCCACGCCGCTTGGATTCCATCTTCACCTGGGCACGCGCCTGAATGCGGGTTACGTGTTCGATGGCATCTGCGCGCACGACTTGCTCAAGCTGATGCATCGTTGGGGTTTGGCCGCCGAAATCGAGGAACGCGGCGGCCAGGCGCCGCTGATCAAGAGTACCGTGCAGGAGCAGCCTTTCCTGGTGGCGTTCGTTGGTGAGCGACAGGGCAACGCCGGCGAGTACGGCATGATCGGACTGCGCACATTCATGCGCTTCGAGGGCGGCGTGCCGGAGGGCTTGCCGAATGCGATCAACACGAGCTTCGCGACGGTCAAGGCGAGCATCGACGAGGACGGGGATCTCGTCGTGCAGACGCCGATCATATTGCACGGCGGCGTGACACCGGAAAACCTCGAGATGTGCTTCAACGTATGGCGCGAGACGCTCGACGAGATCCTGCAGGGCCTCGAATAAAACCCATGCAGTAGCGCAGCAGACAATCTCCAGTAAGCGAAGCGGGCATTACCGAGGGCAGCCGGCGTCGATGCACATAGCATCAAAGTGTGCGGCACTCGTGCATTTTCGTTGCCAGTGCATCCAGAGCGGACTCATCAGCGCGATTCAAGCATGTCAATCAGGCAGATTTCATGCACGTGCTCCGCGTCACCGTCGACGCGGCACCCAAAGGTGCGCTGCCATGGACGAACTCACGCAGTTGATGGACGACGCCCGCAACGGCGATCGCGAAGCCTGCTGGAAAATCGGTGACATATACCGCGAGGCGAAGCTCGGCACGAAATACAACCCGAAGCTCGCGTTTCGCTGGTACGCGGAGAGCGCGCTGTCGGGCCACCCGACCGGGCAGAACAACGTCGGCGCCGCGTTCGAGAACGGCGTTGGATGTACGCAGAATTATGCAAAAGCCGCGAAGTGGTATCGCCTTTCGGCGGCGCAGGGTTGCGGGGTTGCGATGGCGAACCTCGGGTTCCTGTACCTGTACGGTTTTGGAGTGAAGCCGAACCGAAAGGAAGCGATGTCGTGGTTCAAGCGTGCCGCGGCCCTGGGTTGTCCGCGTTCGAAGCGGATCCTGAAGACCGTCCGCGCCGACGAATGACGGCGGCAACCAATGCAAAGGGGCGCCCCGTGGCGCCCCTCGCATCCAGCCCCGGTCTGCGAAGCAATCAGAAGCTGTACGTGGCCTTGCCGTAAAGGAACCGGCCGCGCGGATCGTGCTGGCTGGCAACGTATCCGTACAGATCCGTATCCCCGTCACCGATCGCAAACGGCGGACGTTCGTCAAGTGCGTTGTCGAGCCCGAGCGCGAGCGTGAGGCCTTCGAACCCGGTGTAGCGGGCCTGCAGGTTCAGCGTCGTGAACGAGCCGACCGTACGCGACTTGTTCGTGTCGTAGTCGAGGATCGCGTCGAAATCGATGTCCGGCGTATCTTCGAATGAGCCAACGTAGTTCACCGCGGCGTTGATGCCCCAGGCGTCCGTCGACCAGTCGCCCGTCAGCACGAAGCGGTCTTCCGGATATTCGTACTCGCCCGTCAGGTCACGCTCCACGAATCCCGTGCCGTCCGCGTTCAACTCGACCTTCTGGAATTCCAGCATCCGCGAGTAGTCCAGGCCGAAGCTCAATTCGCCGCCAGCGAGCCCCATGTTGTAGTGGACCGAGAGGTCGACGCCGTTGACCGACTGCGAGCCGATGTTGATGAAACCGGAGTTGATCGTCTGCAGCGCGCCGAGGGTATCGCCGGGCAACGGAATGCCGCGTGTACAGACCGTGCTGTCCTGCACGCCGCAGAACTGCGTGTACAGGAAGCCGAACGCGACTTCGTCGATCTTGTCGTCCTGCTGGATGTCCCAGTAGTCGACCGACATCTCCAGACCGTCGATAGGCTTCCACGCAACGCCTATATTGAAGTTCTCAGACTCCTCCGGCTGCAGGTCGGGATTGCCGGAGAACAGGATGTTGTAGTCCGTACTGGCGCAATACGTGGGGTTATCCGCGCAACCGTAGGTATCGATGAAGAACTGCGACTCCTGGGATGGGCCGAGGCCAATCTGCGCGAGTGACGGCGCACGGAACCCCGTACCCCACGAGGCGCGGAACGCGAGTGACTCGATGGGTTCCCAGCGCGCGGAAATTTTCGGATTGGTCGTGTCGCCGAAATCGCTGTAATCGTCGTACCGCACAGCCAGGCTCAGTTCGAGGGAGTCGATCACCGGCACGGCGAATTCCAGGAAAGCGGACCAGTTGTCGCGCGATGCGGCGGCCGAGACTGCCTCGGTGCCGAAGATCAATCCGCGCTGGAACTGGTCGTCGGGCACGTCGCTGATCGATTCGTCGCGGTACTCGAGCCCCGCGGCCATGCCAACCGCGCCGGCCGGCAGGTCGAAGACTTCACCCGAAATCTGTGCGTCGTAGGCCGTCAGGTCCGACAGGCCCTGCCGAACCAGGCTGGTCGTTATCGCATCGATGACGGACTGCGGGTTCTGCACGCCACCAAACGGGTTGTAACGTCCGGCATCGATTTCCTGCTGCAGGAAGTCCGTGCGGACCCAGCCTTGCGAACGGTCGCCCGTCTGCTTCGATTCACTGCGAGCGCGTTGAAATGCGGCTTCCCAGTCCCATCGATCCATCAGCTGGCCGCGGAAGCCAAGCACGAGCCGCAGGTTGTCGGTCGTGATGTCCCACTGCCGTGCGCCCGCATCCACGGTGCGATAACGGCCGACCTGGATTGCCGTCGCATCGGGGTACGGATTGTTGGGATGCGTGATGGGTACCGTCATGAGCGCGGTTTCGTCGAGCGGTGTCGGCGCGCCTTGGGCGACGGACGTGTTGTGCTGTACGGCGAGTTCCGTGAAAAGTTCGACACCGGCGCCAAGTCCGGTGTGTCCGGTCACCAGCAACCCCGTGCGCTCGGCCTCCGGTGCCAGCAGGTTCCATGGACCAAAGTCGTACAGGCAAGTCTGTCCCGCGATGCTGTCCGCCGGACAGGCGGGGTCGATCCTGGTCGCCGTGCCGTTCGGGTTGGTCGGAGTGACCGGCGCGGTCACCGTGAACCGGCCCGGGTAGCCTCGCGAAGACCGGAAATCTTCACCACCACGCGGTGTCTGGTTGGCCGTGGCGAAGTAGCCGCGCTCCTTGTTCTCGAGCGTGCTGCTGTTGAAATAGTCGAGGATCATCGTGATGTTCGAGTCCTCGCCATTCAAGCCCCAGATGCCCGATACCGTGGTCTCGTCCATGCCGCTCTCGGTCGTCGCACCGTAGCCCGCCGACATTTCGACGCCGTCGAAGTTCTTGCGCATGATCACGTTCACGACGCCGGCCACGGCGTCCGCCCCGTAGACAGCCGACGCACCGTCCTTGAGCACTTCGAGGCGCTCGATGGCTGCGACGGGAATCGAATTGATGTCGACGAAATTCGTGGTGATGTCCTGTGCGAACGAACTGACCGCGACGCGGCGGCCGTTCACGAGGACCAGGGTCGCGTCCGAACCGAGACCACGCAGGCTGACACCCGCCGCGCCGTTGGCCGTCGAGTCCTGGTTATTGCCGCGGGTCGAGAACGTGCCGGCGCCCACGAACGGCTGCTTCTCGAGCAGCTGCTGCAGGTTCATGTACCCGGACTTCGCCATGTCTTCCTGCGTAAAGGAAACGACCGGCGACGGATTCTCGAAATCGGACGTCCGGGCGATACGGGAGCCGGTCACATAGATCATTTCCAGTTCGGGCGAGGCAGCTTGTGCCAGGACCGTCGGTGGTAAAAAAAACACCGATGACACCAGAGTTCCGCCGAGCGCTGCGCGAATGCCCCGGCTGAGTGCCCGATTGCCCGTTTGCATAGGTTTTTCCTTGTCCTGGACGAGAGAAGAGGGGGCAAATAATCCCCTTGTCGGGCAGCACTGTCAAACTCAAGCGTTGCTGTTACGCCACAAAAGGGTGTCGAGTGCCAGATGGTTAGGGGTCCGGCGGCGCTGGTCGGTGCCGGCCGGAGCATGCGCAACAGCCCGCTGATCGCTCGCGGGCGACCACCGGATCACATGACGGGAACAGGAATTCTCGAGCTGCGCGACGGCCGGATGCGCGGCCGTTGAGCACAACGCCGCGGCGTTCGGTCAGGACGCGGACTTCATCTGCGACTGGCAATAATTCTGGATGCCGACGCGCACGATCAGCGCGAGTTGCGTCTCGAGGAAGTCGATGTGGTCTTCTTCGGATTCGAGGATCTTTTCGAACAATTCGCGGCTGACGTAATCGCCGACGCGCTCGCAATGCGCGATGGCCGCCTTGAGGTCCGGGTGCCCGAGGCGTTCGAGCTTCAGGTCACACTCGAGCAGTTCCTGCACGTCCTCGCCGATCAGGAGCTTGCCGAGGCTCTGCAGGTTCGGAAGACCTTCGAGAAACAGGATGCGCTCGATGAGCTTGTCCGCGTGCTTCATCTCATCGATCGACTCGGCGTACTCGTGCTGGCCGAGCTGGTCGAGTCCCCAGTTTTTCAGCATCCGGGAATGCAGGAAATACTGGTTGATCGCGGTCAGTTCATTCCTGAGGACCGTGTTGAGGTGCGCGATGACTTCGACGTCGCCCTGCATGGTGCATCACTCCGCTGTTCGTGCTCGCCGCGCGCGCGGCGAGTTTCACGAAGCCTGATGCGAGGCGGGGGCGGAATCAAGCTTCTTGTCGTTGAGCATCTCGCGGGCGCACGGTTCGCAGGCGCCGCAGCACGTGGCGATGCCCGTGCAGGACTGCAGTTGCTCGAACGAGCGTGCGCCCTCCAGGATGGCCTTTTGCAGCCGGCTTTCCGTGATTCCGTGGCACACGCAGACGTACATTGAAAAACACCTCGTGGCCGTAATCATAGGGAAGGCCAAAGCTTAATGCAAACGATTCGCATTCAGGTATGCATGGCTGGGCCTGACGCGGCAGATCCCTCGATGTCGTCGTATTTCGGCAGGCAATTGATGTGCTAGGCTTACTATATGCATGGCTCATCTTATTCGCTCGATGCGGGCGAGGATCAGTTCGGTTTCCTGCTGGTCGACATCCTGCGACTGCTGCGCGCGGACTTCAGTAGCCGAACCAGGGGCGTGGAACTGACTCCGCAGTTGCACCGGCTGTTGCTGCACGTGTATCGAAATCCCAGCTGCCGGCAGGTCGAGCTCGCCGACTGGCTCGAGATCACACCGGTAACGGTGGGGCGGATGCTGGATCGCCTCGAGAAACAGCGCCTCGTCCGTCGCGAAAATCATCCGCAGGATCGGCGCGCGACCTGCGTGATGCTCGAGCCGGCCGCCCTGCCGCTCGTCAAGAAGCTCACGGACCTGCGCGCGTTGACTCGCGAGCAGGCCATGCATGGCATCAGCAACAGCGAGCGTCGCGCGCTGATCGCGACACTGCGACGGGTCCACCACAATCTCGGCAAGCAAGCGGCGTTGCGGACGGGCAGGGTGCGAAATCGTGTCAAGTGACATCGCTCCCGACGCCCTGATCGCACGGGTCGACGGCACTGATCCGCCGCCGGGCGAGTCCACACAGCGCGCCCGCGGCGGCTTGGCGCGTGCGTTGATGTTGTGGTGCGTACCGCTGGTCGCGGTTGTCGCAGGGGTCGTCTGGTATGGCAGAGGCGGCACGGTCGCGGCAACCGACAACGCCTATGTGAAGCAGGACCGCATCGATGTGACGCCGTATGTGTCCGGTGACGTGCGCGACGTTCGAGCGGTCGAAAACGCGCCAGTCGCTGCGGGTGACATCGTGCTTCTGCTCGACGATGCCCCGCTGCGCGTGGCTGAACGTGAGGCCGTCCGCGGGATTGGCCAACGCACGGCTGTCCGTCGACGCGACGCGCGCCGAGTACCGCGCCAAGTCGGGCGAGGTGGCGCTCGCACGTCGCTCCGCCCAGTACGCAGTGCGGGAGTACGACAGGCAAAGCGAACTGGCCGTCCGCAAGCTCGTGACGCAGACTGCGCTGGACGAATCACATCGCGTTGCCGACGCGGCAACCGGCGACATTGCGATGCTCGAACTACAGCTGTCCGAAGTGCGGGCACGGCTCGGTGGCAATCCCGACATTCGTGTCGACGAGCATCCGGCCGTCATGTCGGCGGCCGCGCAACTGGAGAAAGCGCAGGTCGACGTAGCGCGTGCCGTCGTCCGGGCGCCTCGCGCCGGCATCGTCAGCCATCTGCCGCAAGTCGGCGATCACGTGGTGGAAGGCAAGCCGGCATTCGCGATCGTCACGAACGGTGCCGTGTGGATCGAGGCGAACTTCAAGGAAACAGACCTCGGCTGGGTACGGCCCGGGCAACCCGCGCGGGTCACCGTCGACCTTTATCCGGGCCGCCGGTGGACGGGAACTGTCCAGAGCGTCGCGCAAGCCACCGGCTCCGAGTTTTCGATCATTCCGGCGCAAAACGCATCGGGAAACTGGGTCAAGGTAGTGCAGCGCATCCCGGTACGCATCGCGGTGCGCACGTCGCCACAAGACCCGCCACTGCGCAGTGGCGCGAGCGCGCTGGTCGAGATCGACACCGATGCGCCGACGCGGATGCGGCGTTGGCTGGAACGCTGGATGTAGTCCGTCGCGTGCGCACGCAGCACTCGAAGTCGATGCAAGCATGAGCCGGGTGGACGTCAGCACGCGCCGTACTCTCGTCGCCATCGGGACCGTGCTTGCAACACTCCTGTTCTCGGTCGACATGACGATCGTGAACGTCGCGCTGCCTCACATGCAGGGCAGCCTGCAGGCGACGCAGGACCAGATTGCGTGGGTGGTCACGTCTTATATCGTGGCGTCCGCGGTCGCGACCCCGTTGGCGGGCTGGCTTGCAGCGCGGTTCGGCCTGCGTGCGGTGCTTTCGGCCAGCGTCGTCGGATTCACAGTGAGCTCCGCGCTTTGCGGAATCGCCGGGGACCTGGGCGAAGTCGTCTCGTTCCGGTTCCTGCAGGGAATCTTCGGCGCCGCACTGATCCCTCTGTCGCAGGTGACTCTGCTGCAGGAATACCCGCCCGACAAACATGGTCGCGTGATGGCGCTCTGGAGTCTCGGTGTGCTGGTAGGCCCCGTCATCGGGCCGGCGCTCGGCGGCTGGCTGACGGAATCGGCCAGTTGGCGCTGGGCATTCTTCATCAACGTGCCGATCGGGATCATCTCTTTCCTGAGCCTGCGGGCCGGGCTCGACAAGGCCCACGAGGATACCCGCCGCCGGCCGCTCGACTGGACCGGCTTCTTACTGTTATCGCTGGTGCTGGCGCTGTCCCAACTCGCCCTTGACCGGGGGCATTCGCTTGACTGGTTCGCGTCCAGCGAAATCGTCGCCGAAGTTTTTTTCGCAACGATCCTCTTCTTCATGTTCCTGGTGCACACCGCCACGGCAAAACAACCCTTCATCGACCCGGCGCTCTTCAGGCATCGCAATTTCGTCCTGGCACTCATGCTCATGTTCACCGTCGGTGTCGCGATGGTGAGCCCGACCATGCTGGTGCCCGCTTTCCTGCAGTCGCTGCAGGGCTATTCCCCGGCGGATGCGGGCCTGGTCACATCCTCGCGGGGCGTGGGATCGATCATGGCGGTGCTGATCACAGGGCGCCTCGTCGGCAAGGTTTCGCCGCGCATCCTCATCGGCGGGGGCGTACTGATGGCCACTTTGTCCCTGGTCCTGATGGGAGGCATGTCGGTCGATTCCTCGCGCAGCTATATCTGGCTGGCGGGGTTCGTTGGTGGTATTGGCCCGCCCCTCGTGTTCGTGACTCTGTCCGTTGTTGCGTACGTGACGATGCGGCCCGACCAGCGCGCCGAGGCAGGTTCGATCCTGACTTTGTCGCGTACGATCGGCTCCGGTATCGGCGTTTCGGTCGCGGTTTCGATGCTGGCACGCTGGACGGGTTCGAATCGCAGCTACCTGGCGGAGGGATTCACCGCGTATTCGATGGACCGATGGCAGGCGCTGGGATTCGAACCAGGCGCCGACGCGCAGACGTCGGCGCTGCTGACGGAACTCAGCCGCCAGGCCGCGGGCATTGGCTACTCGAATGATTTCTACATGCTCGCGTGTGCGACGCTCGCGGTGTTTCCGCTCGTCTGGCTCGTGCGATCCAGGGTGACCCCAAAGTAAAAGCCGCCACGCTGCGCAGTCCTTGTCTGACAGCAAGTACACCGACCCCGGCCCACGCAAAACAGCGCGTCGGGCTAGAATGGGCGCGTGAAGGGAATCACGACAAGCGAGGCACGGATGCCGGGGCGACGCATCGTGCCGCGATCAAGAACCGCAGTGCGTGCTCGCAGCCCGCGCGTTCTGCTGCTCACGTCGAGCCTGGGGTGCGGCCATCTGCGGGCGGCTGCTGCGATCGAGTCCGCCATCAGGACGATGGCCGTTGATTCCGATGTACAGCAACTCGATTTCTGGTCGCTGATGAATCCTGGCGTTGCGACGATCATCCAGGACAAATACCTGGAACTCGTGCTGGACAACCCTGAACTCTATGCGCGGCTGCATCAGCTCGACGAACGAACCTGGCGTCGCGTGATCGAGAACGACATTCCACCGCCGGCCGCGGTGATCGAGCTGATCGAGTTGTCGATCAGCAAGACCGGCGACGGACTGTTGTCGGCGTCCAGCCTGTTCGATTGGGCACTGGGCCCGTACGCGTCGGACCTGCTGCTGTACCCCACTGCGTACGGGGCCATGCCAACGAACTGGAGCGAGCGCGCCGGCAGCAACGTGGCGTTGTTGCGACTCGCGCTGTTGAAATGGGCCTTTACCCGGCTGCAGGGCCGGATGGAACAGCGCCTGGCTGGCTTCGTGCCCGACGTGGTGGTCGCGACGCAGATGGTACCGGCAGCGCTCGTGTCGGCCTGCAAATCCGCGGCACGCCGATGGGCCAGGCTACCGGTCATCGGCGTGCTCACGGACTTCGGTGCGCACGACTACTGGGCACAGGCAGGCATCGATCTTTATTGCGTCCCCCATGAATCGATCGCGGGTCCGCCGCTGACCCGTCATCGCAAGAATGCGGCCGCGCTTATTGAAGTCACTGGTGTCCCGTTGATGCCGGGCTTTGCGGCGCCGCCCGGGCAGGCCGAGGCACGCCGGAAACTGGCGCTGTCGCCGGCAAAAAAAATCGCGCTCGTGCTCGGAGGCGGACTTGGTCTCGGCCTGCAGGACCTCGTCGAGCCTTTGCTTCGGGGTCTCAGCGAAGACACGTCGGTCATGGTGATGACGGGTCGAAATGCACAAGTTCGCGAACACATGGACGCATTGGCCAAGCACTGGCCGACACGCCTCCATGTTTACGGCTGGACCGATCACATGGAGCAATTCATCGCAGCCGCCGACGTAGTGGTCGGCAAGCCCGGCGGTCTCACTGCCGCTGAAGTGCTTGCGTGCGGCCGCCCACTATTCGTGACGCGATCGTTGCGTGGCCAGGAAAGTTTCAACGTGCGCTTTCTCGAGCGCGAGGATGTCGGCCGGTTCGTCGGCGAGTCCGAGCTTGCCGGCAGCGTTGTCGAGCTGCTGCAAGATCCGGTCGGGCTTGCCGACATGCAGAGGAGGGCGTGGGCCACGGGCCAGCGCGATGGCGCGACGCGGGTTGCAGCCGCCGCGTTGGAACTCGCGCAATACAGCGCCGGGCCTCTCGATCCCCCTGTGCAGAGAGAGCTCAACGACTATGGATAATACGTCCATCCCGGCGGTCAACGCGTGTAGCCCGCACCGGCGCTTCATGCGGGCGACGCTGGAGAAGATCGATGATTATTATCGGCAGCAGTTCGAACTGCGGCCGGTGGGGCCTTTGTTGTACCTCGGGCTCGAGCAGCACCGCGGTGCAGCGTGTCCCCTGTACGACGGCACGCGACTCGAACCGGGTAGCTGGATAGGCCGTCTCCATTTCAACAATACGCGTGCAGCCGATCTTCAGGCGAGCGGTCGACTGCAGGCGGGCGTGCGTTTCGGGCGGCTCTTGCGGGACTCGCTCGCCGAACTGGCAGACAGTGCGCGTCACGATGCGAAAATGCGCGAAGTGGCCTTGTATGAAGGCGTCACGTGGCTGCGACAGCACGGCGCCGCGGTCGGCTTCGAAGCCCAGCCACTGCCCGTCGGCGTACGACGCTGGTTTCTCGGCGTGCATTTCAGGCTCCTGATCTGGACGTTCGCGCCGGCGGCGCGCAAGGCGGCGATGGCCGACGTCGTGCCGAGCCGGTTTCGCATCACGCGACCAGCCTTGATCCAGCATTTCGGGACGCGACGCGCGCGCGGCAGCGCGTAGCGAGGGCGCAGGTGCACCACGCGCTATCGCAGGTCGCGCCCTTGGGAGGCGCGGGCGTCGTGAGCCGTCGGCTGCCGCACGCCGCGGGATACTGTTACCTGACGTTCGACGATGGACCGCACCCGCAATGGACCCGTGCAGTGCTGGATGCGCTGGCCGCGGCCGAGATGCGCGCAAGCTTTTTCGTGATCGGCCGGCTGGCTGCCGCGTCCGGCCCGCTGCTGCGCGAGGCTCACGCGGCCGGGCACACAGTCGGCAACCACGGTTTGAACCATCGGCACCCCTGGACACTGTCACGAACACGCGCGCGCGACGAAGTTCGCGACGGCGCCGCTGCGATTGCCGAAGTGATCGGGACCAGACCTGAGTGGTTCCGGCCTCCCCATGGCCGGCTGAGCCCGGCCGTGATCGACGCGGCGCGCAGTGAAGGCCAGCAAATTGCATTGTGGAGCGTCAGTGCCATCGACTGGGGCCCGCTCGCATCGCCGCACACGATACTGCAGCGGCTGCAGCGAATTCGCAGTGGCGACATCGCATTGCTGCACGACGGTCCGTTGCGCCACAACCGACCCGACATTACCTCCCGCATCCTGCCTTCGTTGCTCGCATTGCTGAACCGCGAGGGGCCGATCAGCGCGGCGTTGCCGTCAATCGCTACAATGCCGGCATGAATGACCAGTCGAGCGGCGAACCCCCTGACGATGACCCTGATGATGCTCGCCGTGAACTGGCCGCGGCCGCGCAGCGCCGGCTCATGGAACAGCGTGCACGCCTGGCGGCCGGGCGCGATCGTATTGAATCTCCCTCGCGCTGGCTGCAGCACACGTTTGCCCTGATCGCGGCGCTGGTCGTCGTGCTGATCGTAACCTTCGGCTTCGATGCTTTCCTGACCAGCCTGCAGAAACTCACGGAAATGCTGGACCGCGAAACACAGCGGCAGGAGGAAGCACAGAAGGCGGCCGAACCGATGCCGGCGTATGTGGTGCCGCCGGAACAAGTGCCGCCGGAAGACAAGCCGCCGCCCGGCCAATAGCTCAGAACTCGAGTTGTGGATGGTCGTCGTCGCCGAACTCGGCGCCCGAGCGTGCCAGCGCGATCCACTGCGCCGTGGTGAGTGTCGCAGGCCTGTGCGGTGCGGGGCGCAATACCTTCAGGCGGGTGGGTGAGGCGACGATCAAGCCGCAGTCCAGCGGAATTTCGCCTGGCTCCGCGATCCCTTCCGCGATCACGTAGTAGAAAGACTGCGAATACGACTGGTAGCCGCGTCGTTTGGATTCCTTCTTCAGGTCGCACAGCAGGTCGGCGCGCGTCACCTTGATTTCGTGCACCGCAGGGTGCAGCCGGTGGCTCGAGGTGACGTGCCGGACCGAAAATACGTCCGGTCGCGACAGTGCCCAGGCATCGTCCACGTGCGTGCGCATGCCGATACCGCGAAAGACCAGTCGTTTCTGCGCAAGCAGGTAGCGCACGACGCGAGCCACGAGTTTGTCGTGTTCGGCGTGCATGCGGCGATTCGCTTCGAGAAATCGTGCCAGCATCGCGATGCCGGCATCGGTCACGACGATGGCTTCGAGGCCATGGTTGCCGGCCGTCGACAATTCCCGTCGGACCAGCCCAAGTTCGAGCAAGTCGATCTCGACGTTATCGCGACACGGCCATCCCGCGGAACGGTAATACTGGCGCAGGCGACGGAAGTGATTGCGCGTCAAGGCGGGCAGGCCGGCGCGTTGCATGCTGGTGAGGTCATTCATGTGTTACAAACCCGGACATTTTCCGGCTTCACCAGACTCATGCACCTGTTACGCAAGGCTTGTCTCGGATTGTTGCGGCTCTGCGGCTGGAAATCCATGCTCGTCTGGCCCCCCGAGCCGCGCGGCCTGATCCTCATTTATCCGCACACGTCCAACTGGGATTTCGTAGTCGGCGTTTTGTTCCGCATCGGCAACGGCCTGCCTGCGCATTGGATGGGCAAGGATTCGATGTTCCGCTGGCCCTTCGCCGGATTCCTGAAGCGCATCGGCGGTGTGCCGATCAACCGGCGCGAGGCGAGCGGCTTCATCACCGGAATGCTCGCGGAATTTCGCAAGCGCGACTGGATGTGGCTGGCCGTAGCCCCGGAGGGAACGCGTTCGTACACGGACCACTTGAAGTCTGGTTTCTACCAGCTCGCCGTCGCCGCGAACATACCGATCGGGCTCGCCTATATCGATTATGGCCGTCGCCAGGTCGGCATCGACACGTACGTGCGCATGACGGGCGATCGTGAGCAGGACCTTGCGGTGATACGACAGTTCTACGCGGACAAGCGGGCGCGCGTGCCAGGCCAGGCGGGTAAGATCGCGCTACGTCAAGACAGGAGTAGTCATTGAGTATCGCGTTGATCATCTTCGCCGTGACCGTGATCGTCAGCCTGGTGGGCCTTTTTGCGGCGCCGAAACTTGTGGAGCGAAGCCTCTTCCGTCCGTACTGGTTCCTGCGCGAGCGGCAGTACGCCACGCTGATCACTTCTGGCCTCGTGCACGCGGACCTGCCGCATCTGCTCTTCAACATGATGACGTACTGGTTTTTTGCGTTCCAGCTCGAGGGACGCATCGGGTCGATCCCTTTCGGAGTGCTGTACCTGCTCGGCCTCATGTTCAGCGTCACCGATACATATCGAAAACATCGCAATGACCCCGAGTACGCCACGCTTGGCGCGTCGGGAGCCATCACCGCCGTGCTGTTTGCCTCGATCGTTTATTTTCCTGACCAGAAGCTGTTCATCCTGCCGCTTCCGGTGCCGATCCCCGCACCTGTGTTTGCGGTGGGGTATGTACTGCTCACCTGGTATTTCGCGCGCCAGAACCGCGGCCGAATCAACCACGATGCTCACCTCGGCGGCGCCATGATCGGGCTGGCCTTCGTGCTCTTGACGGATCCCGGGGCATTCTCGGGTTTCACGCGCGCAGTGTTCGGTTGAACCAAAAATGCGACGTGGATCAAGGTCCTCGCAGGCATTAGCGGCGGTAAGCGTGCGCCGGGCCGCGGTGGCCCTAGACTCGCTGTCGGTGCCGTCGTGCCAAAGGAAGAAGAATGTTTCGTCGCAATCTCGTTTACGCCCTGTGCCTTGCCATCCTCAACCTCGGGTCGCCGCTCGTGGCGCATGCGGGATTGGTGGGAACACTGCAGGCGGTCGAATCGAACACCAGAACCGATGACATCGCCGCCGTGAACGGCGCCCTCGCGAAGGCCGAGGTACGCGAGCAGATGGCAGCGCTCGGAGTGTCGCCGGCCGACATCGATGCGCGCGTCGCAAGGCTGACCGATTCGGAACTGCACACGCTTGCCGATCGCATGCAGCAAATGCCTGCGGGCGGCGACGCCCTCGCAATCATCGGCATCGTGTTCCTGGTGCTGCTGATCCTCGAGGCCGTTGGCATAACCGACATCTTCAAGAAATTTCCCTGACGGTCGTCGCGCCCGGCTCGAGCTCGTCACTGCGCCGCTGCGCAGTCGCGGCGACCGCGCTGTTGCTTGCCGCGTGCGCCGGCCCGGCTCGATTCGAGCGGGCCAGCGCCGGCGAGGAGCTGCCCGCCAAGGTCGAGCTCACCAGCACTCCGTTCTATCCGCAGTCCGAATCCGAGTGTGGTCCCGCTGCGCTCGCGACCCTGTTCGGCGCGGCAGGAACGCCGGTATCGCCTGCAACGCTGGCTGCCGAAATTTATCTGCCTGGGCGCCGCGGTTCGCTGCAACCCGAAATACTCGGCGCAATACGGGCACGCGGTTTCGTGCCTTACGTCGTCCTGCCCGAACTGGATGCGCTGCTCGCCGAAATCGCGGCCGGCAGGCCAGTGCTCGTGCTGCAGCGGCAGGGTCTGGGGCCGTGGCCGGCGTGGCACTATGCCGTGGCTGCAGGGTACGACATGGCCACTGGCACGATACTGTTGCGCTCCGGCACTCGGGCACGCCAGATCCTGAGCTTGCGACAGTTCATGCTCACGTGGGATCGCGCCGAGCGTTGGGCCGTGATTGCCCTGCCGCCCGGGGATCTGCCCGCCCGACCTGACTTCACGCATTACATGCAGGCCGCCGCGAGCGTCGAGGCCGTCGGCGCATCGAGCGAGGCGGCGCGCAAGGCCTATGTTGCCGCCTCCGTCGCCTGGCCCGACGAGGCGTTGCCGTGGCTGGGAATAGCGAACGTCGCCGCCTCGGCAGGAAACTGGCCGGAAGCGGCACGCGGCTATCGTGTGGCGTTGTCGCTCGATCCGCGAGACGCAGCTTCGCTGAACAACCAGGCGGAGGCCTTGCGGCAGCTCGACTGCTCACACGCCGCGTCGCACACCATCCGTTCCGCACAGCTGCGTGTCACGCCTGGCGATCCCATGTATGCGACCGTGCGCGACACGGCCGAGGCGATCTCGGCAGACTTCGCCGGGCGCAGCGACCGGTCCGCCAGCGACCCGCCGATTTGTGCCCACTATGCCGCTGACGGGACGGTTCCCTGAAACCGGTGTTGGATTAAACTTGCCGCATGACCCTGCGAGAGCGCGTCGAAGAACTTTTTCCGGACTGGAGCCACTGGTACCCCAGTCTTTTTGACGCGGCCGTGGACCTCGGCGTCATCCGTGCACGCGTGTGCGATCCGGCCTCATTGCTGTTGTCCAACCGGCACGCCGGTGTCCGAGCCGCGGCCGAACAGGAACACCGTCGCCGCTGGAGTGCTGAAGAGAACGAGCCCGAAGAATAGTCAGGTTCGCGGCGGGGATCGCTCTTCACGATACAGGCGCAGGATGAACTGGCCGGCCGGCCGGCCGCGAAACCGCTCGATCTCGCTGCGCCACGCGGTGTCGACGACGTCGTCGAACTGCAGCCTGCGGCCCGTCATGCGATAGCCAGGATATTCCGGGGGCAGCACTGCCAAGGCGCCGAAGCTTGCGAACGTGATGTCGGCGAATGTCAGCGTCTCGCCGGTGAGATAACGTCGGCCGTCGGCCAACAGCGAATCGACCTCGGCGAATGTATCGTGCGTTTTTTGCAGGGCCCTGAGCGCACGCTGCGGCGTCACGCCAAGGATGCGCCGGACAGCGAAGCGCAGGATCGGCGTGGCGGTGTAAAGAACCGCCTTCTGCCAGCGCGGGATGCGGGCTTCTTCGATGCCCCAGGCACGCAGGGTCAACGTGCGGTTCCGCAGCAGGTGCTCATACAGCCAGATACGCACGTCATTGCCGAGACGCCGGTCGAATTTCGCTTCGAGTTCGAGCGCCAACGGAGTGGGTTCCAGGAACCACGTGCGTTCCGCGGGCATTCGACCTGCGTATTCGCCCCACAGGTAACGCAATATCCGCGGCGAGTCCCCGATGTGCGTGAGTCCGGGCGGCACCTCGAGCCACGGCACGGTGCGGCCGGCCAGCAACACCCCGAGCACGCCGACGTTCGGCACCTCGTCGTAGGCGAGCCCGAGCCGGTCGAGGCACCAGCGCACCTTTTCCACGTAATGCGAGAACGTGACCGTGTGGAGGCGCAACGGCCGCTCGGGTCGACGCACTGCGACCAGCGTAACGGCCAGCCTGACAAGCACGCCGACGACGGCTGCGCCGAGGCCAACGAGCAGCGCGGCGGCCATGCCCCATCCCGCCCAAGCCACGACCACAGGCAGCAGGTACAGCGAGACGCCGTAAATCGCTCGCGGATCGCGCAGGCGCAAGCTCGTGCCTCAGCGGCGCGGCGGCATTTCGGCGAACTGCGGAATGTCGCCGCTGATGCGATCCCAGGCAGCTTTGGAATCGACGTAAATGTGGCCGAGTGGCTTGACGCCCGGCTCCGAATCCAGTGAACCCGCCGGCACGTTTACGATGTTGCGTTCGGTCGCTACCCGCGGCAGCGAGCTGCCGCAATCGCGGCAAAACGCCACCGAAAAAAACTGCGCGCCCGGCAACGGAAAGTCCACGACGAGCTCGCGGCCGCGTGTCCAGCGAAAAACGTCTGCCTTGAAAAACATGTTGGTCGCATGGGCCGCTCCGCGCGCCAGCCGGCAACGCGAGCAATGGCACCACATGAAAAACATCGGCGGCCCATCGATTTCATACGCCGCCCCGCCGCAGAGACAGCTGCCCGAAGCGACTCCTGCGCGCGCCGGCAAAGGCTCGCGCGGCACGGCCTGCATGCCGAGTTCGGGCGGATACGCGGCGTGCTGCGGCAGGCCGTCGGCGATCTCGAACCATGGCGCCTTCGAGCCGACGAACATGTGCATTTGCGGCTCGAGGCCGATGTCCTCCTCTATGTTGCCGGCGGGGATGATGACATTCGCGCCGGTTGGCTCAGGCTCGGGCGCCACCGACCCGCAGGTCTTGCAGAACGAGCGGTGATATTGCGTGGACGATGCGTAGCGGCCGATGTTCTGCTGCCCTGCCGTGAAGCGAAATCCTGTGGCCGGGATCACCGCCCAGGTCACGAAGGCGACCCCGTGATGCTTGCGGCACATCGAACAGTGGCAATTCACGACCGCGACCGGGGATTCCGTGATTTCGAAGCGCACGGCCCCGCACAAGCAGCGTCCATTGGCCATATCTCACCGGCTGCAGTCCAAGAGTGCGTTACGGTAATCCTCGCCGGCCGGGTTCGCCAGACGGCACAGCGCCGGCAGCAAGCGGCTCCAGGTGCGCACATTGCTCCGCAACTTTCTCGCGCAGGATTTCAGCGAGTCGACGTGCGCCGGGCCCGGCGGCATCCCGGTCCGCGAAGATCAGGTACAGCGTGACGTAGCGCTCGCCACCTTCAGCCAGCGGCAGCGGCTGCAACGCGCCGGCATCGAGTTCTTCGCGAATGTTTTCCTCGGCGTACCAGGCGTACCCGAGCGCCATGCATGCGGCACGTATCGACGTGGCCTTGTTCGACACGGTCCAGCGTTGCTCGTTGAGCCAACCGACCGAGCGGCTGCGACGTGCACCCGAATCCCGGACGACGAGATGCCGGTGTTTGCGCAGGTCATCGAGCGTGAGACTCCGGCCGAGTGCGAATAGCGGATGCGATGGCGCGGCCGCACACACGAATCGAACCTGCATGAGCGGCTCACCGAGAAAGCCCCCGGGTACGAGTCCGCCGATTACGAAGTCGGCGCGGCCTTCGAGCAGCGACTCTTCGGCGCCGCCGAGCACCGCCTCGACAACTTCGATGCGCGTGTCCGGATGCTCGTCCCCAAAACTGGCGAGACAGCGCAGCAACAGCCAGGTCGGGAAGATGATGTCGACTGCGATCTGGATTTCCGGCTCCCAGCCGCGAGCCAGCCCCGCCGCGGAGCGTTCGAGCCGGGCGGCGTCCTCGACGAGCGATTTACCGCGGCGGTACAGCACCTCGCCCGCGGCCGTGAGCACGGCCTTGCGTCCGTGAATCCGGAATGCCTCGACGCCGAGAAGGTCTTCGAGTTTCTTGACCGTATAGGTAATCGTCGATTGGGTGCGGTGCAACCGACGCGACGCCTGCGCGTAGCCCCCTTCGTCGACGACCGCGACCAGGGCGGCCCACTGGTCCAAAGTGATCTTTGGCAAAGACATATCTACACCATCGATACAAACTATAGAAAATACCGACTTTTATATTGACTGCATAGATGGATAATACTCCAGTCGTCCCAGTCACACTTAGAGATACAACCTCATGAATACGATAGAAAAGTCGGCCGAATTAGCCGGTCGAATCCTGCTCGCGGTGATCTTCCTGGTCCTCGGGTTCGGCAAGATCGCGGGTTACGCCGGTACGCAGGCGTATATGCAGTCAGCCGGGGTTCCCGGCGCGTTGCTGCCCCTGGTCATCGCCCTGGAGGTGCTCGGCGCCATCGCGATCATCGTCGGCTACCGCACGCGCATCGTGGCGCTGTTGCTGGCTGGCTTCACGATCGCCGCGGCGGTGATTTTCCACAGCGGCGCCGAACAGATGCAGCAGATCATGCTGCTCAAGAACTTCGCCGTCGCTGGCGGTTTGCTGGTGCTGTTTGGCCGAGGCGCGGGTGCCTGGTCGCTCGATGCACGGACCGCCGTCCGCACGGCGCCGGGCGAACTGCTGCGCAGCCGCAGCTGAGCGACGCGATCCCGCCAGTTTCATCGTTAACGCACACGCTCGTTCTGGAGGAACGCCATGACTTCACGCAAATTGCAGGCCGTCATCGAATCCGTTGCCGCGTCGGATGGAGCCGGCGTCAAGCTGCGCCGCACGCTCGGCAGCCGGCAGAACCAGCGCTTCGATCCGTTCCTGATGCTCGACGAGTTCTTTTCGGACGATCCGAACGATTACATCGCCGGCTTTCCTGCGCATCCCCACCGCGGTTTCGAGACTGTGACCTATATGCTCGACGGCCACATGCGGCACGAGGACAGCTTCGGTAACCAGGGCGATCTCGGTCCCGGGGACGTGCAGTGGATGACAGCGGCTCACGGCATCATCCACTCCGAGATGCCGCAGCAGACCGAGGGGCGCATGCGGGGTTTCCAGCTCTGGATCAACCTGCCGGCGCGTGAAAAGATGAAGCCCGCGGCGTATCGCGATATCCCGTCGGCGCAGATTCCTACCGTTGCACTCGCAGGCGGAGGTGAGATCCGTGTCATTGCGGGCGACTTCTCGCAAGACGGCGTCCGCACGGCAGGTCCCATCGGCGGGCTTTCCACGCAGCCGCTGTATTACGACGTGCGCCTGCCTGCATCGGCCGTAGTAAAAATCCCGACGCCGGCCGACCACAACACGATGCTCTACGTGTATGAGGGCGAGGCGGTCGTGGGCGACGATGCGCGCGCGCTGCCGTTGCGCGCGGCAGGCCTGTTGACGCCTGGCACCGAGGTGCTCGTTCGGGCCGGAGCAAGTGGCGCACGTTTCCTGCTGCTGTCCGGCAAGCCGATCGGCGAGCCCGTGGTGCAGTACGGGCCATTCGTGATGAACACGCGTGAGGAGGTCGAGCAGGCAATCACGGACTATCAACGCGGCAAGCTTGCCGTAGCGGCCAGCGCCACTCCGCGCGAAACCGGGTTGCGGTAGACCGAGGCCGTGGCGCGAGGATGCCGGGAGTATCCTCGCGTCACGCTGTGGCCAGACGGAGGCCGCCATGAGTCACAAGCACGAGCAGGTGCTGCGGACGATTTTCCACGATCCGATCAGCGGCAATATTCACTGGCGCGACATCGAGTCGCTGCTGCACCACCTTGGCGCGGCGGTCGAGCCATTGTCCGGTGCGCGTCTGCGCGTCCGGCTGAACGGCGCGGAGGGCATCCTGCACCGTCCCCACCACGGGACTACTCTCGACAAGAGTTCGGTGCGTCACTTGCGGGAATATCTCGCACACGCCCGGTCGACCCCTTCGCAGTACGCGGCCACGCACGGCCCCGAGCCGGGCCGATCGTCGTAATCTCAGGAGCTTGCGCGGTTCGCGCTGTTGCCATCACGCGGGCTGTCCGCGACCTGCTCGCGAGTCACGCACCACTCGAGAAAGCGCACGATCCCGTCGACGGTGCGCAGCGTGCGGGTCGACCGCCAGTGGTCCCAGCCATGATGGGCACCCGGCAGTTCCGCGTAGACCACCGGGTTCATCGATACGGTCCGCAACTGCTCGGCGAATGACCTCGCCTCGCGGGCGGGCACCATCGCGTCGTGCGTGCCGTGCAGGATGAAACATGGTGGCGCGTCGGCGCGTATCTGGGCGATCGGTGAAGCCGATTCCCAGGCGGCCGGGTCGCGGTCCAGCGGGCAGGGCATGATGTTCGCGCCAAGCCACTTCACGTAGGACTTGCTGTCACGCCGGCAACCGTGACGGTCCGTAAAATCGTACGCACCATATAAGGTTACGCAGGCTGCCGGTTTTGTATTCACGTGTTCGAAGCCGGGTTGCAGTTCGGCGATGTCATGCGTCAATGCGATCAGTGCCGCCAGGTGCGCGCCGGTCGACCCGCCCGCGACCGCCACCCAGTGCGGGTCGCCGCCATAGGCCGCGACGTGTGCCCGTACCCACGCAAACGCGCTCTTGCAATCGATGAGCTGGGCCGGAAAACGTGCGTCGGGGCTGAGCCGATAGTTGGGTGCGACGACGACCCACCCCAGCGCAGCGAGTTGGTGCAGGAGCGGCAGGGCCTGCTGACGCTTGTGGCCCTTGCTCCATTCGTTCCCGTGCAGATACACCAGGACGGGCGCGTTTACGCACCCAGCGACCGGCCGGTAGAGATCGAGCGTATTGCGCTCGTGTCCGCCGGGATACGGTATATCCGCGATCAATTCGACATCGCGTGGCCGCCATGCCATTGGCTGCAGCGCCTGCACGCATCGAAGTGCGCGCGGCAAGCAGACAACGCCGCGCTACGGGGATGGCGCGGTCAAACTCGGGCCCGAGATCTGCGCGCAATGCATCGTCGACGACACTGCGCGTACGCCAGACCTGCAGGTGCACGACTGCCAGGCCCGCCAGCGACGCAGCCAGCAGAAACGCGCCGAGACGGCCCGCCTCGTGTTGCAGCGCCGGCGTAAAAACCACGATTCCACCGAGTCCGAGCAATATCGACGCGGCCAGGAACAGCGGCAATTCGCTCGCAAGCGCACTGCCGAAGCGCCAGAACGGTGGCACCGGCGTTTCTCGCCGGACCAGTGCGGCCGCGGCCGTCGCTGCACTCAGCAGCGCCAGCGACAGCAGGATCCAATGCGCTTCCATACGCTTTCACCCTGCGGGCGTCCTTGCCCGCTCGTGCCGTTACCGCGGCCCACAGCCGCGGGCAGTCAATGCGTCAGGCGGTACATCAACAACGCCGCTCGCTGCGTCTGCAACCGCAGCGAGTCGATCTCCGCGTATTCGCCCGGCGCGTGGTCGTTGTCGCCCTCGGCGCCCAGTCCATCGAGGCAGGCGAGGCGCCCGTCGCTGCAAACGAATGCGATATCGCCGGCACCGCGCTCGATCGGGTCCTGCGCCGCGATAGCCTCTGCGCCGAGATCGCGGCTCGCTGAATCGAGCACGGCCAGCACGCGGCGGTTCCCGTCCGTCGGCGCCATCGACGGATAGCTTTGCTCGACGACGATTTGCGCGCTCGTGCGCGGCAGGCTGTCCGTCACGATCTGCTGCATCTTCGAGCGAACGGACTCGAACTGTGACTCGCTCAGGTAGCGCACATCGCCTTCGACCCGAACTTCCCTCGGCACCACGTTGGTCTTGCCAAGGGCCGTGCCGCTCTTGGTCGCCGTGTCGTAGGTAACATCCGTGCCGCCGACGATGACCGCGGGGTTGTACGTGAGGTTCGGTTCGCGCAATTCGGTGCGGAACCGTCTCGAGAATGCGGGCAGCCTCGAAGATCGCGCCGAAACCGCGGCTCTCGCCAAAAATGCCCGAGGAATGTCCCTGTTCGCCGGTCACGTGCAGCCGCCACGAGCCGATGCCGCGCCTGCCGATCACTGCCTTGCCCGGTGCGGCGCCTTCGAACGCCAGCGCTATGTCGCTGGCTTCGGCGGCCGCTCAGCAACGCTTCGCGGCTCGCGAGGGCGGGTTCGCCGGGATCCTCTTCGTCGCCCGTGTAGACGACGGTGATGTTCATGTCGCGCAACCAGCCCGCTTGCTGCAACGCGCGCACGGCTTCCAGCGCAACCAGATTGCCGCCTTTCATGTCGGCGGCACCGCTGCCGTAAGCCCTGTCCCCGTCCCGGCGAAATGGCTCCTGCTGCAGCACCGTATCGAGATGACCGATCAGCAACAGCCTGGGCGTACCCTTTTTGCCGCGGTGCTCCGCGACGAAGTGTCCTGCGCGACCGACGCTGGCAGGTAACTCGACCCAGCGCGTCTCGAAACCGAGGGCACGGTACTCGCGGTCGTAAATCGCCCCGGTTGCGCGCACGCCGGCATGATTTTCGGTCGCGCTTTGCACGTTGACGGTTTCGGCCAGCAGATTCAACGCGGCCTCCTGCCGGGCATCGACGGCTCGCACGAGGTTGCGCTCGGTGGAGGTCAATTCGGCAGCGTCAGCGAAGCACAGAGGTGCGATCAGGATCGACATCGCAAGCGAGACAGCGGTGGCGCAAGGACATCAGTGATTTCCAGTGGAGGACTGAAGCCTACAACGGCTGAAACGCAACGCGATACCGGCGCAGGCGCCCAATACGGTTGCGGGAGTCGGCGCGCGAACGGTCAGCGAACCGGCATTCGAGGGGCGACACTGGCGAGTCCAGCCGCGATCAACGGTTTGCCGGGCGTGCCGGCTGGTCGAGCCAGCGCCTGACTTCGGCATCCCAGCGCAGCATCAGGTCGGCCGCGAAATCGGAAAAGACTCGAACCTTGGAGGACTGATGACCCGCAGACGGATAAACCAGCGAAATCGGCGGGCCCGGCATGACGAAGTTATCGAGCACCATGCGTAGTTCGCCACGTGCAACGTACTCGGCGATCAGCAGGTCGCCCGTATGTGCAATACCGAGGCCCGCGACCGCCGAGATCACTGGCGCCTCCGCCGCGTTGAACAGCATCGCGAACTTGAGCTGCAGGCGGCGCGGAGTGTAAGGCGCTGGAAAAGTCCATTCGGGCGGCGCCCCCGAGGCACTCGTCATCCCGAGCAACCGATGCCCGCGCAGGTCGTCCGGTGTGCGCGGCTCGCCATGCTCCGCAATGTACGAAGGCGAGGCGCAGGTCACGAAGTTCATCTGGCTCACGTGCCGGGCGACCATCGTAGAGGTGCGCAACGGGCCAACACGCAAGGCCACGTCGACGCCGTCCGCAACGAGGTCGACGATCCGATCGTTCAAGCGTACGTCGAGTTCGATGAGCGGGTAGCGGCGCGTGAATTCCGGCAATGCCGGCAGCAGCAGATAACGGCCGAACGCCACGGGAACATCGACCCTGAGCTTGCCTTGCGGCCGCGAACGGGCATCGCGCAGGGTTTCCTCGGCGTCGCGCAGGTCGTCGAGGATGCGGCGACTGCGCTGCAGGAACTCGGTGCCTTCAGCCGTCAGGTTGACGCGCCGTGTCGTCCGGTGCAGCAACCGCACGCCGAGGTGCTTTTCGAGCGCGGCAACGTGGCCGCTGGCCGCGGCGCGCGACAACTCCAGCTCGTCAGCCGCCCGCGCGAACGAGCCGCGATCCGCCACCTTGTTGAAAACCCGCATCGCGAGCAGCTGATCCATGTGGTTATTGTTCTGAATTTCAGAACAGAGTGCAACGTTTATGTCCGTTTATCGAGCCAATGAATGGGCGTAGCTTCGCCTTCGTTCACAGGAGATCCACCATGTTCAGCCGTAAATTACAGACCCCTTCCTTCTCGACCGCCGTGGGCGTCGCCCTGGTCGGCTCGCTCGCACTGGTCGTCACGGTGCTGGTCGAAGCCGTGCTCGGCATGCAGAGTTTCCTCTGATGGTCGAGCAGCGGGCCGGGATGTCGGGCAGCCCGGCGTCCCGTCCTCGTGCTCAGTGACGGAAATCTAATTGGGCATTAGAAACAGTAGCTTACATATCATCACGGTTTGACCGCACCGCATCGGGTTGGTAGCCGGCACCGGTCGAAAGGAAGCGCCGGGACGGTAGTTGTTCCGCATATCGGCAACACCGTCCAACCACTGTTTCGCACATCCGCAGCAACGCCGCACCGGTGTTCCGCACATCGGCAACGGCGCCGCACCGTAGTAGGCTCCGCGACTCTGTCGCACGCGGAGCCTGCTTTGGACACCCCTCGTAATTCCCTGGTAACCGAGACACTCGATCCCGAGGACTGGGATGCCATGCGGCGGCTTGCCCACAGGGCCGTCGACGATGGCTTCGACCACCTGATGCACGTGCGCAGTCGTCCGGCGTGGCAGCCGGTACCCGATGAGGTAGTGGCTCGTCTCCACACCGCGGCACCACGGGCCGGGGAGGGTGCGGAGTCCGCCTATGCAGATTTCCGGTCGTTGGTGCTGCCGTATCCCATGGGCAATACCCACCCACGCTTCTGGGCATGGTTCATGGGAAATGGCACGCCCTTCGCTGCGGTCGCGGATTTCCTCGCCGCGATCGTCAACCCCAACATGGGCGGCGGCAATCACGTCGCAAACCATGTCGAAGCGCAGGTCGTCGACTGGTGCCGCGAAATCGTGGGTTTTCCCTCGGGATCCAGTGGCCTGCTCGTCAGTGGCGGCTCGATGGCGAATTTCGTCGGGCCTCGCGGTCGCGCGCAACGTACATGCCGGGGTCGATGTCAGGCAGCACGGCCTGGCCGCCGTGCCGCAGCGGTTGCTGACTTACGCGTCCGTCGAGGTGCACAGCTGCGTGCAGAAGGCGATCGAGTCCCTCGGGCTCGGGGCGTCGTCGCTGCGCAAGGTGCCGGTCAACGACGCCTACGAAATCGACATAGCGGCGCTCGAACAGATGATTCTTGACGATCGCGCGTCGGGCGGCAGGCCGTTCTGCGTGATCGGTAATGCGGCGACCATCAATACCGGCGCAACCGATGACCTTGCGGCACTCGCCACGGTGTGCGAACGCGAAGGTCTCTGGTTTCACGTCGACGGTGCGATCGGCGCGCTGCTCGCACTCGCTCCCCGGCACGAACATCTCGTCCGCGGAATGGAGCGCGCCGACTCGGTCACACTGGACCTGCATAAATGGCTGCACGTGCCGTTCGAGGCGGCCTGCGCCCTGGTGCGCGACCGCAAGGCCCACCGCGAAACCTTCGCGTTGACGCCCGAGTACCTCGAACACACGGAGCGCGGGCTCGCGAGCGGCACGCTCTGGTTCAGCGAATACGGGCTGCAGCTCTCGCGCGGTTTCCGCGCACTGAAAGTCTGGTTGTCGATCAAGGAACACGGTCTCGACAAGTTCGGGCGGTTGATCGACCAGAACATCGCGCAGGCTGCGTCACTGACGCAACTGGTGCGCGCCGAGCCTGACCTGGAACTCATGGCGCCGACGCACACCAACATCGTGTGCTTTCGTTTCAACCCCGGCGGCATGACGCCGGAAGCACTCGACGCGATGAACGAGGAGTTGTTGATCCGGTTGCATGAAAGCGGCGTTGCTGCACCGTCGTACACGACGCTCGAAGGGCGCTATTGCCTTCGCGCGGCGATCGTCAATCACCGGACCGTGGACTCGGACCTTGTCCAGCTGATCGAAGCGGTAACGAAAATCGGACGCGAGCTGACGGCTGCGCGTAGCGAATGATGCGGCCCTTTCGACGCGGCAAATAGCCTCCGGCCAGGCATCCTTCGGCCTCGGCGTGTCGCCCATTGTCAGCGCGGCGGCAAGTCCATCACGCCTAGCGCCGAGGCATGCAGGCTCTGCACATACAGCCGCCCGTCGTGTGCGGTAGCGCCGCTTGTCTCAGGCAATTTACCGGCGGGATCCTGCAGGTCAGCGACGATACGACCGTCCGCATCGAAGCCGACCACGTGCCCATACGCGGGCGGAACCGGCCAGAGTTTCCTGGGTAACCGCAGTGTCAGGGCGCGCAACCACGGTCGCTCCGCCATGCGGTCGATCGCGTCGCTACGAGGTTTCGTCAGGCCGGTCCAGAACGTTCCGCTCGAGTCGCGTGTGAGGTTGTCCGGGAAGCCTGGCAGGTTGGCGATCAGTAGCACCGCGTCCAGACGTGTTGGACCGGCAGCGATGGCACCTGCGTCCAGGTCCTGGGCGCTGCGCAGGAATTTCCAGATCCGATAGGAACCGGTTTCGGCTACGACAACGTGCTGTTCGTCGCCGGTGAGGGCAATGCCGTTCGGAAAGCACAGCCCTCCGACCACAGTGCGTGTGGTGGATGTCGATGGGTCGAATTCGAGTACGCGTCCCGTGCAGGAGTGTTCCAGGATATCGAGCAGGGCCGCGTCGAAGGTGCCGTATTTTTTCGGCGTGAGCCGCTGTGATGCGTCGGTGAACAGGATCCTGCCGTCGCGCGCCACCTGCACCGCATCAGCATATTCCACGGGGCCTTGTGTCAAGGTACCCTCGAGCACGGACACGCGTCCGCCCGGCTCGACAACCAACAGTCCGCGGAGCGCATCCGCGACGATCAGCCGGCCGGTTACATCGAAGTCGAGTCCCAGAGGTCGACCGCCCGTGTTGACGAACGTCTCGACATTGCGGCCGTCCGGGTCCATGCGCAGGATCGCCCCGGAAAGTACGCCAGTGTAGAGCTTGCCGTCCGGACCAAAAGTGATGTGTTCGGGTCCGATCTCCGGCGCGACCGAGAGCAGCCGCACAGCGGCCAAACGTTCGTTGCGCGCATGCGGGCCTTGGTAACCGCCGGAAGGCGGTGGTCGCCACTCTACGGGAACGATCGGTACGGGCCATAGCAACAGGTAGGCGGCGACGATTGCCAGCATCGCCAGCAGCAGGAACGTCAGCTTGCGTAATGCAGACATCCTGATCGCCGGCGGCGGTGGAGCTGGTTGCGCTTTACCGCGCCGCGCGACGCTCCGGCACGTAAAGCTCGAGCACCGCCTGCTCGAGCAGTTCTGGCGGCAGCAGTCCCTGGTTCACGACGAAATCGTGATAACCCAGTGCTTCGAAGCGATCGCCGAGGGCCATCTCCGCGCGTGCCCGGATCGCAAGCTGTCGCTCGTACCCGTAGAAGTATGCGGTGGCCTGTCCGGGCGCACGGAAGCTGTAGCGATCGACCTCCTGCTTGGCCATCGGCTCCGACAGCACCACTTCCTTCATCAGAAATTGCTGCGCGGCGTCGGGTGTGATCTGCCCGAGGTTCACCATCGGGTCGAGGAAGGCGCGCGCCGCCCGCATCAGGCGCATCTGCAGTGAGCAGAGCTGGCCGTCGATCGGCAGGTACTGTTTCATCACGGCCTCGGCATACAAGGCCCAGCCTTCGACATTTGCACTATTGAATGCGAACACGGCGCGCGGGATGGAAACGCCGGCTTCGAGCATGCGCGCGAACTGCAGTTCGTGGCCGGGGCGAGCCTCATGCGCAGTCAGCGTCCAGGTGATCGCATCGAACTTGAAATCGTCCATCGTTACGCCGGCTTTTGCGTTGGGATTGTCGAGCGGCAGCACGAACTCGGCCGGCTCGCCGGTATTGCCGATCAATCGCGGCGGGCTGAGGTGCGGGGCGGGCTGGGCAGCGGACTCCGCTTCGCTGGCGACACGAATTACGGCAGCTCGTTCCGGCAGCGAGACGATTTTTTCCTTGCGCACGATGTCTTCGATCGCGGCCAGCCGCGCACGATAGATCGGCATCAACTGGTCGTTGGGAATCTTCTGGGCCTTGAGCGCCCGTAGCACGTCGCGATAGTCGGCGGACGGCAGCCCGCGCTCTTTGGCGATCATGCGCGACAGCGTCTGCATTTCGTCACGTGTCTGCTGGAACCCGACCAGCGCACGATCGATCAACTGCTGTGGCTCGGTCTTGACGCCGAAGCTCAGCAGGTTGTTGGCATAGATCTCCGGCGGCAGGCGATTGTCCTTGCGCGCGCGCGGCAGGATTTCCTTGCGCACCCATTCGGCGTGCTGCGTCAGTTGTTTCTCGAGCGTTCCAAAATCCCGCTCCCAGCCCTTGAGCCCGCTCGTTTTGAAGAGGTCGCGAACGCCTTCGATGAAGCGCGGCTGGTTCGACAGCGACTGCTCGACCTCGACGGTCCACGGGCCAGTGAGTCCGGTCGTCTCGAAACGCTCGCGAGTGCGGTCCTGCGCCAGGACCGTGATCGGCTGATAGCCCGCCTCGCGACCGACGTACTTGCGCAGCCGTTCGAGCGCGGCCGGGTAGCGCGAGTGCTCCGTGCGCGGATCGAGCAACGTCTGGAAGCTCTGAAACAGCGTCTGGCCGAGATCGAAGTTGGGCAGCATCAAGCGGCGGTTCAAAGCCGATGAGACCTGCTGGTCGCGTGCGGCCTGCACCAGGATGCGCAAGTCCTGCTCGACGCGGGAATCGGTAGCCGTCGGCAGCTTGGCCTCCAGGTCGCCGATCAACTCGGCGATGTCGGCCTCCATGCGAACGTCATAGCCCGGCTGCAGGTCGACGATGTCGGCGTCGTGTCCCTCGACACCGTACGCCGCCGCGGATTCGGGCGCGTACTTGGCCATGAGTTCCAGCAGCGGTTGCGCATTTGCGTTGCTCTGCTCGATCCACTCGGGCGCGGCCGCCTGCGCCGTGGCGCCGAACGCGAGACCGACGATCGCCACCGCCTTGCATACGAGCTTTTGCATCGAGACTTTTCCTTCGGGAAGCTTCAAGACCGCGCGGTGCGCCGTCCCGGGGGCCTATGATGACCGGCATCGCCACACTTGCGCCACGGTTCGTCGCGACGCCCGGCCCGTTCGTCGCTTGCTTTTGAACCGCGGCGCGTTCCGGCATTGTGGACGCACGCGGCCGCGCCAAGTACTTTGGCCGCACGACGGGGAGGGGAAGCGTAAGCCTATGAGACAGCTGTCAGGCACGGATTCGCTATTCCTGCGCATGGAGCGCGGCAACCAGTACATGCATGTCGCCGGCCTGGGGATCTACGACCCGTCGACGGCACCAGAAGGCAAGGTCCGGTTCAAGGACGTGCTGAACTTCTTCCAGACACGGCTCGAAACGCTGCCGGTTTTCCGGCGACGGCTGGTCAGCGCGCCATTCGACCTCGACAGGCCGTACTGGATCGAGGAGCCCGACATCGACGTCGAGTTTCACGTGCGCCACATTGCCCTGCCGGCGCCCGGCGACTGGAGACAACTCTGCATCCAGGTTGCCCGTATCCATGCGCGCCCGCTCGACCGCAGCAAACCGCTATGGGAAGCCTACGTGATCGAGGGCCTCGACCAGATCGAGGGCCTGCCGCGTGGCAGCTTTGCGCTCTATTTCAAGGTCCATCATTGCGCGGTCGACGGTGAGGCCGGCACGGAGCTCCTGAAGGCGATCCACTCGCTGACGGCTGAGGATTTCAGCGAACCGGTGGCTGCGCAGACCCGCTACCGCGATCGCGAGCCGTCGCGTGGTCGAACTCTATGCGCGTGCGTTCGTGCATAACGCGCGGCGGGTGCCACAGTTCGCAGGCTTTTCGGCACACACGTTCCTGCGTCTCGCGGCGCTCGGCGCCGGATCCGTGGGCGGTCTCGGCCAAGTGCTGCAGTCGGCAAACGTGACACGCGCCGCGCAACTCCTGAAGTCCTTGCGTAAACCCCCGGCCACGCGGTTCGCGGGCAAGGTGTCGGCTCATCGCGTCGTCGACGTCGTCGCACTGCCATTGTCGGGATTCAAGGCCATCCGCGCGTCCATGCCACACGCGACGATCAATGACATTTTCATGACGACGGTCGGGGGCGCCCTGCGTCAATACCTGGACGCAAAGGGCGAACTGCCCGACGCGACGCTCACCTGCATGTTGCCGATGTCGTTTCGCGACGCAAACAAGGGCGCGGATGCCGGCAACCAGATTGGCATGGCCGTCGTGCCGCTGCATACGGAGATGCCCGATCCCGTCGACCGGCTGCACGCGATACGACGCGGCGCCGGCAAGGCGAAGGCGATGGCCATGGCGCTGGGGCGCGATCTTTCGGCTCGCCTGTTCGAGGTCCTGCCGACCGCGGCCAGCGAGTTGCTCACGACACGCCTGATACTGCCGCGGATGAGCATTGTCGTATCCAACGTGCGCGGCCCGGATGTCCCGTTGTTCATGGCGGGCGCACGCCTCGTGAATTTCGCGCCCGTCAGCATTCCGTTCGACGGCATCGGCCTGAACGTCACGGGCTTCAGCTACAACGGCATGCTGTGGATCTGCGCGGTAGCTTGTCGCGACAGGATGCCGGACCCGGACTTTTTTGCGGAATGCCTGCGTGAAAATTTCGCAGCGCTCGAAGCGGCATGCGCGGACTGCTGCAACGCACAACGAAACTTCGAAACCCGTACGCAGCGAAGGGTCTGCACCGCAGAAGAAACGCCGTGGTAAACGGGCTTCTGACAAACGGCGCGTCCGCCGCCGCGCCGCGTCGACCTGATTCTTTTGCATGGCAATAAAGCAACGAACATGCGAGTTGTCATCGGACTGAGCGGCTGGCACCCTTGCGCAACGGGGATGATCATAGTGGTATTTCGGATACGCATTACTGCCGGGAGCGATGCAGGGGCGCAACGGACCGACGCTGTCCCGCCTGGGCGGCAACGTGAATACACAGTAACTGGGGGACTTCTAATGACGAGTGAAACGATGAATCGCGGTCGTCGCAGCACGGTGCTGGCCACCGTGATCGGCACGGTACTCGCGGGATATGCGGGTAGCGCAGCGGCGATCGAATTCGATTTCGAGAATGGAGCAACCCTCAACTGGAACACGACGTTGTCGGCGGGCGCGAGCTGGCGCGCCGAGGATCCGAGCCGAAAGCTCTACACGCGCGCGGATGGCTCGCTGATCGGCCTGTACTCGAGCCCGCTGCTTCCGGGCACGGCGGTGGGACCGAAAGACGGCCTTGCCGGCAACCACGCCGCCGGCGACGGCAACCTGAATTACGAGCAGGGCGACCGCTTCACGACGCCGTTCAAGCTGATCACGGACCTCGAATACAAGCAGGGCCGCTTCGGCGGTCTCGTGCGCGTCAAGGCCTGGTACGACCAGGTGTTGAACGCTGAAGAGGTGCGCGTGGGCAGCCAGGCCAACAACTACAACGGGGTGCGCCCCGGCCTGGGTCCCGTGCCCGGGTTTGGTCCGTGTCCGGCCGGGTCGACGACTTCAGCGTCGGGTGGCCCTTGCATGATCATGTCGCCGCCGGGACAGAACCTGTGGCCAAGTCACCAGCTGAAAGATGACGGTTTCGAGGCGGAGCAGAAATTCACCAACGTCATGCTGCTCGACGCGTATCTTTATGGCTCGTTCAGCATTGGCGATTCGGACCTGCAGCTGCGCCTCGGCAACCAGGTCATCAACTGGGGCGAGAGCGTCTTCATCCAGGGTGTGAACCAGATCAACCCGATCGACGTGCCGGCGGCCCGGCGCGCGGGCGCCGAGCTGAAGGAAATCCTGCTGCCGGTCTGGGCGGCTTACGCCAACTGGGGATTCGACTGGGGCTCGGTCGAGGCGTTCTACCAGCTGCAGTGGAGCAACACGTCGGTCGACGGTTGCGGCACTTACTTCACGGCGACCAGCACGCTGATCTCGGCGTACCCCGCGAGCTGCAACAGCATCACGGTGGTGGGCGGCCAGCTCGGTAACCTGGCTCCAGGCACCTCGACGCCCACGATTCCGCAACTCGGCTCGCAGCCTTTCCTGCAGGCGAACGGCACGTACGTGCCGGCGATCCAGGGCCAGGAAGCCAGCGACAGCGGCCAGCTTGGTATCGCCTTCCGTTTCCCGATCGAAAAAATCGACACGGAAATCGGCTTCTACGCGATGAACATCCACAGCCGCCTGCCGTACTCTTCGGGAACGAACGGGCACCAACCCGAATGACCTGCCCGAGCCAATCAGGGCCGGCTTGACGGGCGCCGGACTGATCGGCAATGACGCGTACGGTCCCTTCTGGAAAGTGCCGACGGCGACCACGCTGTATCGCAGCTTGATGCCCGTGCTCGAGGCGGCGTACGAAGGCATCATCCGGAACACCTTCGGGCAGACGATCGACTTGAAGTCGGGTACCGGATACTGGGAATACCCCGAAGACATCCAGATCTTCGGTATCAGCGCCGCGACGAACCTGATGAGCACGTCGGTATCGGCGGAACTCAGCTTCTCGAAGGACGTGCCCGCGCAGGTCAACGGCAACGACCTGATCGGTGGTTCGATCCTTGGCATCGGGCCATACCGCGAGGTCACGGCTGCGGCGTCCGCCGGCCCGGAAGGAGGCTACCTGCCGGGTTTCCGCCTCTTCAACAAGACGCAGCTGCAGTTCAACGCCATCAAGACCTTCAGCAACGTCCTCGGTTCGGAGAACATGCTGGTGGTCGGTGAAGTCGGCACACAGTGGACCGACATCCCCGACTATACGAAAGGTGGCATACGGTACGGACGCGGCTTCATGTTCGGCACCGGTTCTGGTCCAGGGTATGGGCCTGGCGACGCACCGTCCGGCCAGCCGACGCTCGGCGGCGCAAGCCAGGGCAACCTCTGTTCGCCGACATTCGTCGGCCTGCCGGTGCCCATCCCCAATACGCTCTACAACCCGCAGCCGAATGGCTGTCGCAACGACGGCTATATCACGGATACGGCCTGGGGTTATCGGGTGCGCGTCTCCATGGACTACAACAACGTGTTCAACAGCGGTGTCACGGTCACGCCGAGTCTGTTCTGGCTGCACGACGTTGAAGGCGTCTCGATCGATCCGGCGTTCAACCAGGGTCGCCAGACCTTGGCCTTCGGGCTCAAGTTCAACTACAACAAGAAGTACGTACTCGACCTCAACTACGTCGACTATGCGGAAAGCGATTTCGATCCGCTGTTCGATCGCGACTACTACTCGGCCGCGGTAAGCGTGACCTTCTAATCCAGGAGATGGACCAATGAAGACGATCAACAGGATGCTCGCTTACGCGATCACGGCGTCGACCCTGGCGGGGTTCGGGCTGCCCGCTGTGGCGAAGATCACCGATGCGGAGGTTGCGCGCCTCGGCACGGACCTGACACCGATGGGTGCCGAGAAAGCGGCCAACAAGGACGGCACGATTCCGGCCTGGTCGGGCGGACTTTGCGCACCCACCGGCGGGGTGGTCGGCCGCCAAGGGCTACGTCGATCCGTTTGCCAGCGACAAGCCGAAGTTCACGATCACGAAGGCGAACGCCGCGCAGTACAAAGACAAGCTGACGCCCGGCACGCTCGCACTGCTGCAGAAGCACGACGCCTTCAAGATGCCCGTCTACGAGACGCGGCGCACGGCTTGTTATCCGGACTCCGTCTACGCCGAGGTCAAGTCGCTGGCGACGAAGATCGAGCTGAGCGGCTTCGGCATCTCGGGTGGGCGTTCCTCGGTGCCGTTCCCTATTCCCAAGACCGGGCTCGAGGTCATGTGGAATCACCAGCAGCGCTACCTCGGCGGCGGTCTCGATCGTGATTACCACAGCTTCCCGGTCCGCGCGAACGGCGACTACTACAAGATCGGCGCCCACGAGTACCGCATCTTCAATTCCAACCTGGACCAGCCGCAGGACAACCTGCTGCTCGCATTCCAGTCGGGATTCACGGCGCCAGCCACGCTCGAGGGCACCATCTTCCTCGTGCACGAGCCGCTCGACCAGGTGAAGCAGATCCGGTCGGCGTGGATCTACAACGCCGGCCAGCGCCGCGTTCGTCGCGCACCGGACCTGGCTTACGACAACTTCACGGACGGCACGGAAGGCATGCGCACTTCCGATCAGTTCGACGCCTGGAACGGCGCACCGGACCGTTACGACTGGAAGCTCGTGGGCAAGAAGGAAATCTATATTCCTTACAATGCGTTCAAGCTCTCCAGCAAGGCGCTCAAGTACAAGGAAGACATCGTCAAGAAGACCGCGCCGAATACCGATCTCATGCGCTACGAGCTGCATCGTGTCTGGGAAGTCGAAGCCAATCTAAAGTCCGGCAGCAAGCACATCTACGGCAAGCGCGTGTTCTTCCTCGATGAAGACACCTGGACCGTCGTGTATGAAGATGCCTACGACACGCGCAAGCAGCTCTGGCGTATCGGCGTGCACCCGATGATGCAGTTCTACGACGCAAAAGTGCCGTGGTACCGCGCCAATACCTGGTATGACCTGAATAACGCCAGCTATTACCTCTCTGGTCTCGACAACGAAGTAAAGAACCCGTGGAAGTTCGGCCAGAAGGGCAAATGGGCTGATTTCCAGCCGGACGCGCTGCGCCGGGTCGGTACGAAGTGATCAGGCAGCTGCCGTGACCGGGTTGAGATAGTCGGTGGCCGGCTCCGGCGATGCACGTCGGGGCCGGTCGTCCGGCCGGCGAAGCGGCCGCCGAGCCGCGCGGGGAGTCTCCATGAAGAACTGGGCGAGAGCCGCGAGCATTTGGCTGGGCGCAGGCCTATTGGCTGCGGGACCTTTTGCACACGCGCAGGACGAGGTGGAAAAGGCCCCGGCCCGGGGCAAGACCGTCGTCGATGTGCGCACCGATCGCATCATCCTGATGGACGTGACGACGGCTGCCGACCGGCTCGTCGCCGTAGGTGAACGCGGTTTCGTGCTGGTCTCGGATGACAAGGCGAAAAGCTGGAAAGCGCGCGAGACGCCGGTAACCCGAACACTGACGGGTGTTGCATTCTCGAATCCGAAGGTTGGCGTGGCCGTCGGCCACAACGGCTCGCTGGTGCGCACCGAGGATGGCGGCGAGACCTGGCGACACATCCCCCTCGAAGGAACGGGCTCGGACTCGCTGCTCGGCGTTGCGCACCTCGGCGGCGATCACTTCGTCGCCTACGGCGCGTTCGGCCTGTATTTCGATTCGGCGGACGGCGGCCAGACCTGGCAGCGCCGCATGATCCTCGGCGAGGAGTTCGATCGCCACATCTCGCAGGTCGTGTCTGCCGGCCCGGCTGTATTCCTCGTCGCGGAGTCGGGGACACTCGCGCGCTCGGATGATGGCGGCGCCACCTGGACGGCACTCACGTCGCCGTACGTGGGCTCGTATTTCGGAGCCGTCGTGGCGAAAGACGGCGCGATCCTTGCCTTCGGGATGCGCGGCAACATTTTCCGGAGTGCCGATCTGGGCGCTACCTGGCAGCAGATCCCGCTCGATACCAAGACCTCCATGAACGCGGGCCGGCAACTCGCGGACGGGCGCATCCTGCTGGTCGGCAACTCGGGACTGCTGGCGCTCAGTCGCGACGGTGGGCAGACGTTCGAAGTGCATTGGTCGCCGGCCGGTCGCGGTTTTGCTGCAGTAGCCGAAGTCGCTGGCACGGTCGTGCTGGCTGGCGAGGCAGGCATCACGCTGCTCGATCCGAGCTGGCTGGAAGCCCGCTGACGCCGGCACGGTAAAGAGGACATCATCATGTCAAACGAGAACGAGAGCCTGCCGCAGGATACGGACGCCGAGATCGAAAAACAGGAGTTCTCGGCCGACTGGGTCGGCAAGATTTCCTACTGGATCTTCCATTACCGCAAGCCGCTGCTGATCCTTTTCATCCTGATTACGATCCTGCTCGGCGCCATGGCGAGCCAGCTGCGCGTGCAGGCGGGTTTCACGAAGATGATCCCGCTCAAGCATCCGTACATGGCGACATTTCTCGAATACCAGTCCGATTTCGGCGGTGCGAACCGCGTGCTGGTCGCGCTCAAGAACACCAAGGGCGAGATCTACGAAAAAAACTTCATGGAGAAGCTGCGCAAGGTCACCGAGGAGGTGTTCTTCATCAAAGGCGTCGAGCGCAGCTCCGTCACCTCGCTGTTCAGCCCGAACGTGCGCTACAACGAAGTGGTCGAAGACGGCTTCCGTGGCGGCAATATCGTTGCCGCCGATTTCGCCGGCACGAAGGAACAGTTGCGGATGGTGCGGGAGAACCTGCTCAAGTCCGACTGGGTCGGACGCATCGTCTCCAACGACCAGACCTCCGCGATGGTGGTGGCGACGCTGATGGAGAACGACCCCGAAACCGGTGAACGTCTCGACCTGCAGCAGATCGCCGGCGAGCTCGAGAAGATTCGCGCCAAGTACGAAGACGACAACACGACGGTCCACATCATCGGCTTCGCCAAGGCCATGGGCGACATCGCGAAAGGCGCCGCCGGTGTGCTCGTCTTCTTCGGCGTCGCGTTCGTGATCACGGCCGTGCTGCTGTACTGGTATTCCGGTTCGTTCATGATCACGTCGCTCGCGCTCATCTGCGCGATCGTGCCGGTCATCTGGCTGCTCGGCCTGCTGCCCGTCTTCGGCCTGGGCCTCGACCCGATGTCGATCCTGGTGCCGTTCCTGATTTTCTCGATCGCCGTGTCGCACGCAGTGCAGATGACGAACGCCTGGAAGCTCGAAATGCTGCACGGGGTGGACGGCATCACCGCTTCGACGCACTCGTTCCAGAAGCTGTTCATCCCGGGCGCGATGGCGCTGCTCGCGAACGCGCTCGGCTTCATGGTCATCGCGTTCGTCGAGATCGAGATCGTGCGCGAGCTCGCCTTCACGGCGACCATCGGCGTGACGGTGATGATCATCACCAACAAGATGCTGCTGCCGATCCTGCTGTCGTACTACAGGTTCTCACCCGAGCAGGCATCGAAACTCGCCGGCAAGGAAACGGCCGGCGACTGGCTCTGGGAACGGATCGGCGGACTCGCCACGAAGAGGGTCGCCTGGGTTCCCATCCTGGCGGGTCTTGGCGCTGCTGGCCTTCGGCATCTCGCAGGCGCGCCTCCTGCACATCGGCGACCTCGGCAAGGGCGTCCCGGAATTGCGCGAGAATTCGCGCTACAACCAGGACGTCGACATGATCACGAGTCACTTTGCAATCGGCGTCGACCTGTTGCAGGTCATCGTCGAGGCGAAGCCCAAGGACGAAGACGACTCACCCTGCGTCGATCGCGACGTGATGGACAAGGTCGAGGATTTCGAATTCCAGATGCGCCAGGTCGATGGCGTAGCGACGGTGCGCAGCCTCGCGGGCTTCGTGAAAAGCATCACGCAGTCGTTCGCCGAGACATTCGCCAAGTGGCGCATGTTGCCGGAGGAACGCGCGCAGATTGCACAGGGCGTCGGTTACGCGACGCGTCTCGGCAACGAGTTCATGAACTCGCGCTGCACGGCGATGCCCGTGAGCATTTTCACGACCGACCACCAGGCCACGACCATCGAGCACATCGTCGACAAGGTCAAGGCATTCAACGCGGGCGGCGGCAATACGGACCGCGTCACGTTCCGTCTCGCGAGTGGCAACGTCGGCGTAATGGCCGCCACGAACGAGGCCGTCGAGGCCGCGGACAAGTGGGTGAACCTGGCGCTGTTCGCGTCCGTGATGCTGTTGTGCCTGATCACCTTCCGTTCGTTCCCGATCACGTTGTGCATCGTCCTGCCACTCGCGCTGGTCACGGTCCTGTGCAACGGGCTGATGGCGATGCTCGGCATCGGTGTCAAGGTCAACACGCTGCCGGTCGTGGCGCTCGGTGTGGGTGTCGGCGTGGACTACGGCATCTATCTTTTCGAGCGCATGAAGCACGAGATGGAAGACGGCGGGCTCGCGCTGAAGGACGCGTTTGTCGAGGCATTGAAGCAGCGCGGCACCGCGTCGGTCTTCACTGCGGTGACCATGACCGTTTCGGTCGCCACCTGGATGTTCTCGGCGCTGAAGTTCCAGGCCGACATGGGCATCCTGCTCTGCTTCATGTTCCTCGTGAACATGTTCGGCGCGATCCTGCTGCTGCCGGCACTGGCGGCTTACATGGTCGGGGATCGCCGCAAGAAGCCCGCAAAAGTCGCCGGCAAAAGCCTGAGGAACGCCCCGCCGGCGGCGGTGCCAGGACTGCCGGCGCCGTCGCGTCGCCGGATCAGGCGCGAACGCGCTTGATCGACTGTTCCACTTCTTCGATGAATGCCTTCTCACCGCTGCTGACGAGCTGGCCGCCGATTCCGAGCAGGTCGCCTTCCTTCGCGGAGCGCGCCACTCGCATCGCCAGGGAGAGCACGAAATCGGAGTATTGCAGCAGGTCGTCGTGGTCCCCGTGCGTAGCGAGGATCGAAAGGGCTTCGTCCAGCGAATCCAATGCCTGCGTCTGGAGCTGGCTCGGCGTGCGGTCCTCATCCGACAGCCGGTAATACCACGCGCGGATGTGGTCCTGGGCCGCCATGATCTGCGGGCCGGCCGCGATTTCCCGCAACAACGGATGCGTGCTGTGCATCGCATCGACGATCGCCTGCAGCCCGGCGTTGCGCTCGAGCATTTCGTCGAACGGACTGCCACCCGCGCTGGAAACAGCGACGATGATGTGGTGCGGCGTGTCCCGGATCGACACCCATTAGTGATCAGCCAATCGATCGCGTGTCAACATGCCGGCGCCTCCCCCAGGAATAACTGTTGCTGGCAAGCGCCACATGGACGGGCCGGGCTTGCTTCGCTCTGCTCAATCATACCCAGTCTCGTCGTGGCGTCCATATGAACGACCCTTGTCGCTGCCGTTGCGCTGCCGTGCGGAGTGCAACGCCTGCTGTCCCGCGAATATTCAGGTCGCGGCGGAACTTGGCTCTGGACTGCGGTTCAAAGCAAAAGGTTGGTTCTTCCCGCCGCGTTCGTTCGTCGCGGCCGCGGCACGGCGGCAGAATTGCGTTGCCACGGCGTTGCGCGCGGCAAGCCGGCTGCCCCGGGCCGGCGTTCGGTAGCGCACTGTGCGCGTCGCTGCGCAAGCAGACAATGTGCCCGAAATACTACGAAAAAGGCTGACGGACCCGGGTTTTGAGCCGTTTCCGACGCTACTGTGGGCGCCGTGGAGGGAATCCCGGTAGCGACTTTAATGGCCTACCGGGCCGAGGCATCATGAAGCATCCCAATCGCCCCTGTCATGGCGAACCCAAGGATAAAGGAATGCAGTTCCGCAGACCATTTCTGGCACTGACGTTCACGTTGCTGGTGGCCGCATGCGCGACGAGCCCGACCGGGCGCAAGCAGCTGATGCTCGTCTCGGAGGACCAGGCCATCAGCTCGTCGCGCCAGGCGTACGCGCAGGAAATGACCAAGTACAAGCAGGAAGGCAAGCTCGTCAACGATCCGCAACTGCTGGCGCGCGTGCGCAAAATCACCGAGCGGCTCGTGGCACAGGCCATCCAGGCCAGGCCCGATAGCGCGAAGTGGCAATGGAGTGTCCAGGTCATCGACGATCCAAAGACGGTCAACGCGTGGTGCATGGCCGGCGGTCGCATGGCGATCTACACCGGCTTGATCCAGAAGGTCGATCCCACCGACGACGAACTGGCGCAGGTCATGGGGCACGAGATCGCGCATGCCCTTGCGAACCACACCGCGGAACGCATGTCGATGGCGATGGCCGGCAACCTGGGCGTCCTCGCGGCCGGCGCGATGTCGGACAACCCGGGGCAGTCGATGGCGGTCGCCGCTACCGCTGCGCAGCTCGCGGTGCAGTTGCCAAACAGCCGGGCGGCGGAAACCGAGGCTGACCGGATCGGGATCGAGCTGGCCGCGAAAGCGGGCTACGATCCGCGCGCCGCAATTACGCTGTGGCAGAAGATGGGCAAGGTCGGTGGTAGTGCGCCGCCGGCTTTTCTCAGCACGCATCCCAGTGATGCGCAGCGCCAGGAGAGGCTCGCCAAACTGTCGCCCAAAATGATGCCGTTTTACGAGACCCAGGGGTCGCGCCCCACGCATTCGGTGCGCATGGGACCGGCGGCCATTTGACCACGCAAATCATGAACGATGCAGTGCGACCACCCGTCGCGGACGTAAGGCCACACGAGGTTCAATCCCCGCACGGCGCTCGTCGCGACGACTATTACTGGCTGCGCGACGACACGCGCACCGAGCCCGCCGTGCTCGCGTACCTGCGTGCGGAAGACGATTACCGCGCCGCAATGCTGGGCCGGCTGAAGCCGCTGGAAGAGACTCTCTACGCGGAAATCATCGCCCGCATCCGCCAGGACGACTCGACGGTCCCCTATCGAGACCAGGGATATTTCTACTACCGCCGGTTCGACGCCGGCGATGAATACCCGGTGTACGCGCGACGCCTCGGCAGTCTCGACGCGCCGGAGCAGGTCCTGCTCGATCTCGAAGCGCAAGCCCGCGGCCTCGATTACTACGACATCGGAGCGCTCGAAGTCAGTCACGACAACCGACTGCTGGCGTACACCGACGACACGGTCGGCCGGCGCCAGCACACGTTGCGCTTCAAGTCGCTCGAGACCGGCGTCGTATTGCCCGATGCGATCCCGAACGTCGAGGAGCCGATGGCCTGGGGCGGCGACAACCGCACCGTGTTTTACATTGAAAAGGACCCGGTCACGCTGCTCGGCCTGCGCGTGCGCAAGCATGTGCTCGGCACCGATCCCGCACTTGACCCAATAGTCTACGAGGAGCAGGACGAGGCGTTTTACACTTCCGTCGAGTCGACGAAGGACCGCCGCTATATCCTGATTCATTCGAGCAGCACGATCACGTCCGAAGTGCGTTTCGCACGCGTGGACGATCCGGAGTTCCACTTCCGCGTGCTGTTGCCGCGGCAGCGCGGCCACGAGTACTCGGTCGACCACATCGACGACCGCTGGGTCATCCGCACCAATTGGCAGGCGCGCAATTTCCGGCTCATGACCGTAGCAACCGGGCGCGGCGCGAGTTTCGATGAATGGCGCGAGTTCATCGGTCACGACGAGGCGGTGTTCATCGCCGATTTCGAGTTGTTCAACCGGTTCGTCGCGGTCGAGGTGCGCTCGGCCGGCCTGCGCAAGATCCGGATCCAGCCGTGGGATGGCGCGCGCGCGTTTTATATCGACTCCGACGAGCCGGCCTATCGGACGTCACTGGGTTCGAACGAGGAACTGGACAGCGACGTCGTGCGTTACCACTACACTTCGCTCACGACGCCGCTGACCATTTACGATTACGACGTGCGCACCGGTGAGCGCACGCTGCTGAAGCGGGAGCCCGTGCTCGGCGATTTCGATCCGGACCGCTATGCAACCGAGTACGTCACCGTCACGACGCGCGACGGCGAACAGGTCCCGGTGGCGATCGTCTACCGCCGCGATTCATTCCGGCGCGACGGCACCGCGCCGCTGCTGCAATACGGGTACGGTGCCTATGGTCTCTCGTCCGACCCTGCCTTCTCGTCGTCCACGCTGTCGCTACTCGACCGTGGCTTCGTCTATGCCATCGCACAGGTGCGCGGCGGCCAGGAGCGTGGCCGGCGCTGGTACGACAGCGGCCGGCTGCTGCAAAAACGCAATAGCTTCTACGATTTCATCGACGTGACGGAGTTCCTGGTCCGCGAACGCTACGCGGATCCGCAGCGGGTCTTTGCGCGCGGCGGCAGCGCGGGCGGACTGCTGGTCGCGTCCGTCGTCAACATGGCACCGCATCTGTATCGTGGCGTCGTGGCGCACGTCCCGTTCGTGGACGTCGTGACGACGATGCTGGATGAAAGCATTCCGCTGACGACGAACGAATACGATGAGTGGGGCGACCCGAACGAGCGTGAATTTTACGACTACATGCTGACGTATTCACCGTATGACAACGTCGCCGCGCAGGCGTATCCGGCCCTGCTGGTGACGACGGGTCTCTGGGATAGCCAGGTGCAGTATTTCGAGCCGGCGAAGTGGGTGGCGAAACTCCGCCGCCTGAAGACGGATTCGAACCTGCTCGTCTTCCGCGTCAACATGGAAGCCGGGCACGGCGGAAAATCCGGCCGCTTTCAGCACTATCACGAGACGGCAGAGGAATACGCGTTCCTGATCGACCAGGCGGGGCTCGCTGGCTAAGGCGGGAGGCTCGCGCAGCGAAGCATTGCCAGCGACGCGAACCTACGCCTGATCCCACATCAGGTCCGAGCCGTTGGCGATGGCCGTGGCAGTCAATTCAATCAGCGGCACGGCACGATTGCGCAGGCTCACCGGGCGCTCCTTGAACTCATCCTCCTCACGGTCGTCCGAGTCCGCTTCCCTCGGCGGCGGTGCAGGTGAGACCTCATCGCCGGACTCGGCTAGCCCCGAGCGCAGTCTCGCGAGAAACGCGGGAAGCTCGGCTGCCAGGATTGCGCCCGGCACCGTCCCTGAATGACCGCCAAGAACGAGCAGGCGACGCGCCGGTTCGCCGAGCATCGTGATCTGGCCATACCGCGTGGAAAATTTGACGATCATGGTGCTACAGGAACCTTTCGATGGCGGGGCGCCGCGGGCAACGGCCGGTCACGAGATCCTAGCGCGAGCAGCCCCGCGATACGACCGCGTCCGGACCCCCGCCGATGCCTACAGCGTGTCGTACGAAAGGAAGTCGCGGCGCCGCCCGGCGTACAATCCGCACGGACATGGACGAAGCACAACTGCCGCTGGTACTGGTGGTCGACGACGACAGTCGCTCGCGCGAGTTGATGCGCATCATCCTGCGCCACGCGGGATATCGCGTGATCGTGGCTCCCGATGCCCAATCGGCAGTGGCCATGCTCGACGTCGAAACCCCGGAAGTCGCGCTCGTCGATTTCATGATGCCGGGCATGAACGGTCTGGAGTTCTGCCGCTGGCTGCGCGCGCGGCCGCAGCTCGCGGGCCTCAAATTCGTCTTGCTGACCGGAATGGACGACGAGCAGACCCGTGCCGAGGCGCTCGATGCCGGCGCCGACGTCGTCATCACCAAGCCGTTCGACCGCACCGATCTCATCCATCGGCTCGCGCAGCTGCGCGCAGCTGCCTGATTCGCTTGCCCCACCACTAGCTGGTCTCGCTGCATCCGTGTGCTGGCTCGGCTTGAGTAAACCGTCCGGCTCGCTCCTTCGATTCAGCCTACGCGGGGTGGAATTGGACTAATGTGGTTTGGCGCTAAATCGGTTCGATCAGGCAGACTGGCGCTTGTGTGGACAACAGCGGGCTGTCCGCCGGGCCCCTCGCAAGGTAAATTTTGACGATGGAATCCCAAAACGCCGCGCGCGTCCTGGTCGTGGATGACGAAGTCCGGGCCTTGCGCCTGATGTCGCGGGTTCTCGGCAGCAGTGCGATCGTGTGCCGTACGGCCGAGTCGGCGGCCGAAGCCACAGGCATCCTGCGACAGACGCCGGAAATCGATGTCGTCGTCAGCGACATCTACATGCCGACCACGGACGGCATCGAATTCCTGGGAGCCGTGCGCAAGGAATTCGTCGACAGGCCCTGGCTGCAGTTACTGCTGGTCACCGGCCAGGCCTCGATCGAGACGGCCGTGGCCGCGATGCGTCTCGACGCCAGCGACTATCTGTTCAAGCCGATCGAGCCGAAGTCGCTTCGGGAATCCGTGCAGCACGCGCTCACGCGCGCGGAGAGCATCCGGCAAGTCCGCGGCACCGCGGGGGATTCGGCCGGCGCGCGCGAGTTGCAACAGATCGCCGATACGGCCAAGGCGCTCGCTGCGGACATGCGGCGCACGATCGAGCAGGATTCGGGCCGTCGCGACAACGGTGCCTCAGGCACGCCGCCACGAGCCGAGGACAGCAGCCTGCGAACGCTGAAGCTGCTGCAGAAGCTGCAGGAAGCCCGTTCGAGCATCTTCGGCGAGGCCGTGATGCCCGAGCCGGCCTGGGAAATGCTGGCCGAGCTGATGCGCGCGCGACTGGCCAACCAGCACCTGTCGGTAACGAGCCTGGCCTTGTCGTCGAAGAGTCCGATGACGACGGCCTTGCGGCGCATCGAAGACCTCATACAGGGCGGCCTCGCCGCCCGCGTCCCGGACCCGGCGGACCGGAGGCGCACTTACGTGGAACTGACCCCGGAAGGCATGGCGCGGATGCAGCTCTTCCTCGAAGGCTTCGCCCGCACTGCGCTCGGCTCAACGTAAGGACGCCCCCAGATGTCCCCAGAGATACTGCACGGAATCCCGGACGAACAAGTTCCCGCAATGCGTAAGCTCCTGCACGACGTCAACGACGAACTGTCGATCGCCGTCATGCAACTGGAGATGCTGCTCGAGGACGGAACCGTCGAAGCCCAGTCGCGCGACGCGCTCGAGGAATCGCTCGACGCATGCCGCAAGGCCGCCGCCAGCCTGAAGCAGGTCTGGATCATCCTCGGTCCCAGACACGCATGACGGCGCTCGGCACCGCCGCGGTCGCCACCGTTGCGGTAGCGCTGATCAGCCTCCCTGCGTCGGCCGCTACACCGGCAACGCCGGTCCGCACCATGAGCGAAGTGCTGGCCGCAACGACGCCCGGAGATTGGCGGCCTCTCGATCCAGGTTCAACGCTCTACCTGCAGCTTGCCAGCGGCCGGGTGGTGATCGAGCTGGCACCTGCTTTCGCGCCGCAGCATGTCGCCAACCTGCGCACGCTGGTGCAGCAGCGATACTTCGACGGGCTCGCAGTCATGCGGTCACAGGACAATTTTGTCGTGCAATGGGGCGACCCGGACGGCAAGCGTCCGCTCGGGGCAGCCCGCGCCGAACTGCCGCCGGAATTCACAGTGCGAATGTCTCCGGGACTGCCGTTTACGGCGTTACCGGATCGCGACGGCTACGCGCCGGAGGTGGGATTCAGCCAGGGATTTCCAGTCGGACGCGACGCCGCGCGTGGCGAGGCCTGGCTGGCGCACTGTTACGGCATGGTCGGCGCAGGACGAGGCAACGAAGCCGAAAGCGGTAACGGTACCGAGCTTTACGTCGTCACCGGACACGCTCCGCGGCAACTCGACCGCAACATTGCACTCGTCGGGCGCGTAGTGAAGGGCATCGAATTGCTTTCCGTCTTGCCGCGCGGCACGGGACCGCTCGGTTTCTACGAGAAACCAGAGCAGTACGTGCCTATTACCAGCGTGCGCCTGGCAGCGGACGTGCCGGCCTCGGAACGCGATGACCTGCAGGTGCTGCGCACGGACACGACGAGTTTCGCGGCCCTCGTCGAGGCGCGCCGCAATCGCAAGGATGACTGGTATCTTGTTCCGGCCGGTCATATCGACTTGTGCAACGTGCCTGTGGTGGTCCGATCGCGACCTTGAAATGCACGAAACGCAACTGACGCCAGGCAGGGGGAACGATGGAACGAATCTGGTTGAAGCATTACCCGGCAGGCGTGCCGCACGAAGTAAACGTCGACCAGTACGACTCGCTCGTGCAACTGATGCAGGAAGGCTTTCGCACGCACGCGGCGCGCAACGCGTATGCCTACATGGATCGATTCTTCACGTTCGCCGTGATCGAGCGTCATTCGGCCGCGTTCGGCGCATGGCTGCAGGGGCAGGGCCTCGCGCGGGGAACTCGCGTCGCCATCATGCTGCCGAACGTCGTGCAGTATCCGATTGCGCTGGTCGGCGCACTTCGTGCCGGCTACGTCGTCGTCAACGTGAATCCGTTGTATACGCCGCGTGAGCTCGAACACCAGCTCAAGGACTCGGGTGCCGAAGCGATCGTGATCCTCGAGAACTTCGCCTCGGTCCTGCAGCAGGTGATTGCAAGCACGGCCGTGAAGCACGTCGTCGTCGCATCGCTCGGCGAAATGCTCGGGTTTCCGAAAGGCACACTGGTCAACTTCGCGGCGCGCCGCATCAGGAAGCTCGTGCCGGCCTTCTCGCTCGCGGGACATGTGCGGTTCACCGAGGCGCTCGACGCCGGTGCGCGCAGGGGCCTGCAGCCGGTAAAGGTCGGTCCCGGTGATGTCGCCTTCCTGCAATACACGGGCGGCACGACCGGTGTTTCCAAAGGCGCCACGCTGACGCACCGGAACATGGTAGCGAACGTGCTGCAGCTGGAAGCCTGGGTGACGCCCGCGCTGGTCGACACCACGCGTGGCCCCGTACCGGGGCAGTACGTGTACATCTGCGCGCTGCCGCTGTACCACGTCTTCGCCCTGGTCGTGAATTGCCTGTTCGGCATCCGCGTCGGCGCGCTGAACGTGTTGATCACGAATCCACGTGACATCCCCGGCTTCGTGCGCGAACTTTCGAAATACAAGTTCAACGTGATCCCGGGCGTCAATACGCTCTACAACACGCTCGCCGAAAATGCCGAGTTCCGCAAGCTCGACTTCTCGAGCCTGCGCATCGCGAACGGCGGCGGCATGGCCGTGCAGCGTGCAGTGGCCGAAAAGTGGCTCGCGATCACGGGCGTGCCGATCATCGAAGGGTATGGGCTGTCGGAAACGTCACCGGTTGCAACCTGCAATCCGATCATGAATCGCGAATACACGGGGACGATCGGGCTGCCGATCCCGAATACCGACATTGCGATCCTCGACGATGCGGAGAATCCGGTGCCGCCCGGCCAGCCCGGCGAGATCGCGATTCGCGGCCCGCAGGTCATGGCGGGGTACTGGCAGCGTCCCGACGAAACCGCCAAAGTCATGACCCCCGATGGTTTCTTCAAGTCGGGCGATGTCGGCACCATGGACGAGCGTGGCTATATCCGGATCGTCGATCGCAAGAAGGACATGATCCTGGTCTCCGGCTTCAACGTATACCCGAACGAGATCGAGTGCGTGATTGCGACACATCCCAAGGTCCTCGAATGCGCCGCCATTGGCGTGCCCGACGAAAAATCAGGCGAGGCCGTGAAAGTGTTCGTCGTGCGCAAGGACCCGTCGCTGACCGTCGAGGAGCTGCAGGAGTTCTGCCGGCAGAACTTCACTGGTTACAAGAGACCGAAGTACATCGAATTCCGCGATGAGCTGCCGAAGAGCAACGTCGGAAAGATCCTGCGCCGCGAATTGCGCGATGCTGCACCGGTTGCACGGGCGCAAACGGCCTGATCGATCGAGGCCGCTGACCCGTGCGTTGACCGCTGCTGCCAGCGCCGGATAGGCGCGTCCGTCATTGCCCGGTGAAGTTCGGCGCACGTCGCGCCATGAATGCCTGCATGGCTTCGCCGAGATCTTCGGAGTGCAGGAAAGCGGCATTCCACAGCGCCACGTAATCGAGGTTGGCGTCGGTCTCGCGGCGCACCGCCTGGCCGAGGACGTGCTTGGAGCCCTGGACGGCGAGCGGAGAGTTCGCGGCAATCGCCGCGGCTAGCGCCCGTGCGCGCTGCATCAATGCGTCCAGGTCCGGTAAAACCTCGTTCAGCAATTGCACGGACTGCGCCTGTTGCGCGGTGTAGTCGCCGCCCGTGAAGATCCATTCGCGCGCCGCGCCGTCGCCGATCAGCCTGGGCAGGCGCTGCAGCGTGCCGACGTCGGCGACCATTGCGATACGCGTCTCACGCACCGAGAACGTGGCGTCGGCAGTGGCGAGCCGGATATCGCAGGCCGTGATCAGGTCCATGCCGGCCCCGATGCAGGCGCCGTGCACGGCGGCGATCACCGGCTTGTTCGTGTTGGCGAAGCAGGAGGCAGTCTGCTGGTAGGCGCGAATGTCGTCGTAGAGCTGGCGACGGCGAGCGACCAGCGAGCCTTCGCTTCCCGACAGCGAGCCCGCCGCGGTGAGCGCCGGAGCATGATCGAGCAGGTCGATCCCCGCGCAGAACGCACGGCCTTTGCCGGCCAGCACGATCACGCGTACCTCCGGGTCATGATCGAGCTCCCGCACCGCCTGCGGTATCGAATGCCACAGCTTGCGATCGAGAGCATTGAGCTTGTCCGGCCGGTCGAGCCATAGTGTCGCTATCGCGCCGTCACGTTCGAGCGTGAGGTTCGTGAACTTTTCGGTCATTGCAGGCTTCCCCTGGGCGCTGGAGACGACGAGTGCAGTAGATCAGCCGGGAGCGCGCCGGCTCATGCGCCGCGCCAGGTCCATCAGGCCGCGCAGCACGACATCCGTGGCTCCTGGCGCCAGTGCGCCGAGTTTCTCGAGCAACGCGCTGCCCGGCGGAACCGCCACTTCGGCCAACCGGAACCGCACCGCACCGAAGATCGCCCAGACGACCCATGCGGCCGGCATGTTCAGCGAGTTCGGCCAGACGCCTTCCGTGGCGGGATTCGCGTGCAGGGCTTCGGCCATCGGGGTGTCGATCACACCCGGCAGCACCAGTGAGACCCCGACCTTTTCACCGAACAGCTCCGTGCGCAGTGCTTCGGTCAGTCCGACGAGCGCAAATTTCGACGCGGAGTAGCCGCCGAGTGGTGAAAAACCACGACGGCCTGCCAGCGAACCCACGTTGACGATATGTCCGCCGTCGGGTTGCAGCCGCATCTGGTGTACTGCCGCTTGCATGACGTGAAGTGCGCCGAAGAGATTCACGTCGAGCATGCGCTGCAGGTCGTCGGAAGGTAGCTCGGCGACCGGTGAGGGGATCAGCACACCCGCGTTGTTGATCACGATATCGACGCCGCGGAAGCGCGTGACCGCTTTCCGGAAGCAGGTCTTCACCGCCTCGGCATCCGTCACATCCGTCGAAACGGCGAGTGCCTCGACGCCTGTTGCACGTACCTCTGCGGCTAGTTTCGTCAGTACGCTCGCGCGGCGCGCCACCAGCACGACGTTGGCGCCGGCGGCTGCAAACGCAAGCGCGGTTTCGCGGCCGATGCCGCTCGAGGCGCCTGTGACCAGCACGGTCTTGCCGTCAAAACGGATGCCGGGTAGCTGCATCGGCAAAGACTAGCTCTTTGGGGCGGCTTACTTCAGGAATTCGCTGACGGGTTTGTACGGCAGGCCAAGATCGCGTGCAACCGCTTCATTCGTGACATGACCGTCATGCACGTTCAGCCCGTTCGCCAGGTGCGGGTCGAGTTGCATGGCGCGCTTCCAGCCAAGGTCGGCGAGTCTGCGCGCGAACGGCAGGGTCGCATTGTTGAGCGCAAACGTGGACGTGCGTGGCACGGCGCCCGGCATGTTCGCGACACAGTAATGAATCACGTCGTCGATGACGTAGGTGGGCGCGGCGTGCGTCGTCGCCTTGCTGGTCTCGAAGCAGCCGCCCTGGTCGATCGAGATGTCGACGAGGACCGAACCCGCCTTCATGCGTCGCACCATGTCGCGCGTTACGAGTTTCGGCGCTGCTGCTCCGGCAATCAGCACGGCACCGATCACGAGATCGGCGTCCATGACGAGCGCATCGATCTGTTCCTGCGTCGAATATTCCGTATGCAGCGAAGTGCCGAAGATGGCGGACAGTTCGCGCAGTCGCTTCACGGAGCGATCGACGACCGTCACGTCCGCCCTGAGGCCGACTGCCATCTCGGCCGCGTGCGTGCCCGATACGCCGCCGCCCAGGATCACGACCTTTGCCGGAGCGACACCCGGCACGCCGCCGAGCAGGATGCCGCGGCCGCCATTCGCCTTCTGCAGGCAATACGCGCCGACCTGCACCGACATGCGTCCGGCGACTTCACTCATGGGCGTCAGCAGGGGCAACGAACCGTCAGGTGCCGTCACCGTCTCGTACGCAATACACGTAGCGCCCGATCGCAGCAGTGCCTCGGTCTGTTGCGGGTCGGGTGCCAGGTGCAGGTACGTATAGAGCACCTGGCCGCGGCGCAGCATCGCGCATTCCTGCGGCTGCGGTTCCTTGACCTTGACGATCATGTCGCTGCCTGCAAACACGGCCTCGGCCGAGGCCGCGATCTTCGCGCCGACGCGTTGATAATCCGCATCGGCGAAGCCGATCCCGTCGGCCGCGCCGGTCTGCACGAGGACCTCGTGACCCGCTTCGACCAGTTCACGCACTGCCGCCGGCACGAGGCCGACGCGGTATTCATGGACCTTGATTTCCTTCGGTACGCCGATACGCATGTGACTCTCCCCGCAGCATGTCTGGATGGCTCCGGCGCACGCCGGTAACGCGCAAGCATAGTGGGGCCACCGCTGCCAGATCGTGCGAATTGGAGTGTGGTACCGATGCTCGTTGCAAGAAAATTGCGTCAAGCTGCCGTTTCGTAGCATAAAGAACGACATGAAGCTCGACCGCCTCGACGATCAGATTCTTGCTGCGCTGCAACGCGACGGTCGCCTGAGCAATCGTGAACTCTCCGAGCACGTGCACCTGAGCGAGTCGGCCTGCCTGCGTCGCGTGCGGGCACTGGAGCAGGCCGGCGTGATCGATCGGTACGTTGCGGTCGTCAACCAGGCGAGGGTCGGATTTCCCGGAAATGTATTCGTCAGCATCACCTTGAACCGCCAGGAACAGGCCGATCTCGCCGCGTTCGAGGAAGCAGTCAAGCGCGTGCCGGAAGTGATGGAGTGCTACCTGATGACCGGCCAGCAGGATTATCTGCTGCGGGTCGTCGTGTCAGATCCGGCGGACTTCGAGCGGTTGCATAGCCAGCACCTGACACGGCTGCCTGGCGTGGCGCGCGTGCAATCGAGTTTTGCGCTGCGCACCGTGCGCAAAGGCAGCGAGTTACCGATCAGGCCGCCGGTCTAGGCGCGGCGGGCGACTACCAGAAGAAACTGCACGCTCCGCGATGAATACCGAACCATGAGCCTCGTCGCGAAACTCGTATTGCTGGCCGGCGTGCTGATGGCCCTGGTGTTCGGCTATGCCTGGTATCGCATCGAGCGTGATCGCGGTGCGAAGCAACAGGCTGCGCGTGCGCGGACACCCGGCATCGGTGGCGTGCTGCTCGGCTTCGTAACCAATTTTTTCGACACTCTCGGCATCGGCTCGTTTGCATCGACCACTGCGTACCTGAAATTCCGCCGGCTCATCGATGACGAAGACATCCCCGGCACGCTCAACGCGGGTCACGCACTGCCGACGATCACGCAGGCCGTGATTTTCGTCACCGCGGTGGCGGTCGCACCGCTGACGCTGGTCTCGATGATCATTGCGGCCGTTGCCGGCGCCTGGCTCGGGGCGGGCGTCGTCTCCCGCCTGCCGAGACGCGCCATCCAGATCGGCATGGGTGTCGCACTGCTCGTTGCGGCGGCCCTGTTCATCATGAAGCTCGTCGGGGTACTGCCGCCGGGAGGCGACGCGCTAGGACTCTCCGGCGGTGTGCTGGTCTTCGCGGTCGTCATAAATTTCTTGCTTGGCGCCTTGATGACCCTCGGCATCGGCCTGTATGCGCCGTGCCTGATACTGGTCAGCCTGCTCGGCATGAACCCGATCGCCGCGTTTCCGATCATGATGGGCTCCTGTGCCTGCCTGATGCCGATCGGCAGCCTGCGTTTCATTCGGGAAGGCCGGTACAACAAGCGGGTCGCCCTCGGGCTCGCAATCGGCGGCATCCCGGGCGTACTGCTCGCCGCGTTCGTCGTGAAGTCGCTGCCGCTGCAATGGCTGTACTGGCTCGTCGTCGTGGTGGTGCTGTATGCCGCAGTGCTGATGTTGCGCTCTGGCATCGAATCCGGCGCAGATGCGAAAAAAATTCAAGCAACGGATACGGCTCGCTAGCTTTGTAGCATCGCCGCACTCATCGTTGCGTACGCTTAAAAGCTGCGCTACCGTTGCTTGAGCGCGCCGAGATTTTGGCTGTTGCAACAACGCAACGCATCTCATGTAATTGCCTGACGTGTGCGTAGGTTTGCGTCCGACATCAGAGATGCGCTACGAGTATCGAATCTCACGGCCATTGGTCGACGTCGCCCGACGTCCGCTAACCAAACGCACGAGGTTGTCATGACTCCCACCAATCCCACCCTGGCCAAGGCCATGAATCTGGCGCTGGTATCCGCCGGCGCTGCGGCAGTCCTCCTTCCGCCCGAAGTGCTGGCACAGGAGACGACCGCTGCACAAGGCAGCGATGAACTGGAACAGATCGTCGTCACCGGTTCGCGCATTCGACGCGTCGATGCCGAGACCGCGAGCCCGGTCTTCACGCTCGATCGCGAAACGATCACCGAGACCGGCGTAAACACCATGGGCGACCTGCTGCAGCAGATCCCCGCGGTCTCCGGCGCTGCGACCAATCCTCAAGTCAACAACGGCGGCGGCACGGGCGCCTCGGCGATCGAACTGCGCGGCCTCGGCACGCAGCGCACCCTGGTGCTGCTGAACGGCCGTCGCCTCGGCAACCTCGGCTTTGCCAACACCGGCGCCGACGTGAACGTGATCCCGACCAATCTCGTCGAGCGCGTCGACGTGCTGAAGGAAGGCGCGGGCGCGATCTACGGCTCCGACGCCGTCGGCGGCGTCGTGAACTTCATCACGCGCACCGATTTCGACGGCCTCGAGATCGGCTACGAATTTGGCGTTTCGGAGAAGGGCGACGGCGACGCGAACACCGTAAACCTGGCCTGGGGCACGCAGGGCGAACGCGGCAGCATCGCAATTTCCGGCACTTACCAGAAGCAGGATGAAATTTCGTCGGGTGACCGCAAATTCACGAGAGAAGCCATCTACTTCTACACCTACGTCTTCGCGGGCGGTTCGAGCCGCACGCCGACGGGGCGCATTTCCATGTCCGCCGGAAACCCCTACGGATGCGCGACGGTCACACGCATCGATGGGGCCGCTGGCGGCAGCCTGGCGGATTACCGCTGCTTTACGAACGACGATCTCTACAACTACCAGCCATTCAACCTCGTGATGACCCCGCAGGAGCGGGCGAGCCTTTTTGTGCAGGCGAACTACGAGGTCACGGAGGAGGTCGAAGCGTACGCCGAGGCGTTGCACAACTACACGACGTCGGGTTTCGAGATCGCGCCGCTGCCCTTCGATGCGCGCAGCGACACGATCGTGATCCCGGCGAGCAACGTCTTCAACCCGTTTGGCGTCGACTTCGGCGCGACCGGCGAAGGCACGGCATTCAACCAGGCCCTGTGGCGCCTGGAAGGTCTCGGCACTCGGCGTTCGAACGTGGACACGGTCACGGACCAGATCACGCTCGGCATGCGCGGCAAGCTCGGCCTCGGCAACTGGGAGTGGGACGTCAGCGGCAGCTACTCCAGCATGGACCAGGACAGCGAGATCGACGGCTACCTGTTCAAGCCGCTGTTGGCGCCTGCGTTCGGCCCGAACTTCATCGACGCGAACGGCGTTGTCCAGTGTGGCACTCCCACGGCACCGATCCCGGGTTGCGTGCCGGTCAATCCGTTCAACCTGGAGTCGGCGCAGTCCATCGAGGCCCTGGACCGCATCGCGGCCGGCTACAACACGAACTACACGTTCACGCAGAAGATTGCGCAGGCGAACTTCAACGGCGACATTTTCCCGCTGCCCGCGGGGCCGGTGCAGATGGCCGTCGGTTTCGAGTACGGCGAGCAGCTGGCGAATTTCAATACGGACTTCAACACCGAAGCGCAGCCGCCGCTGTTCAATGTCTGCCAGTTGTCGAACGAGACCTGCAGCGGCGACTCGAAGGGTGACTACAGCGTGAAGTCGGTGTACGCCGAATGGTTCGTCCCGCTGTTGAAGGAACTGCCCCTCGCGCACGCCTTGAACCTCACGGCGGGCGTGCGGTATTCGGACTATTCGCAGTTCGACGATTCGACCGACATCACGGTCAAGCTCGAGTGGCGCCCGTTCCAGGACCTGATGCTGCGCGGCTCGTATGCCGAGGTGTTCCGCGTTCCGACGTTGTACGACCTCTACCAGGCCCCGGCATCGACCGCTGCCACGTTCAACGATCCTTGCGTTGGCGTGACGGCAGCAGCCATTGCCGCCAACCCGAACCTCGCGCTCGCCTGCGAAAACGTGGTGACCGACGGCAGCTTCGAACAGCCGAACTCGCAGGTCGACGGCCTGCTGCTCGGCAACGAGGAGCTGATTCCAGAGACCGGCGAGGTCATCACCTACGGCTTCGTGTACGACGCGAGCTGGGCGCCGGGCTTGTCGATCAACGTCGACTTCTGGGACTACTCACTCGAGAACGTGATCACGCAGATCGACGTCAACACGATTGCGGACCAGTGCGTCGCGAACGGTGATCCGCAGTTCTGCAACCTCATGAACCGATTCCCGGACGGCTACGATCTTCCAGATCCAGCTGCCGACGTCCAACTTCGGCAAGCTCGACACCACCGGCATCGACGCGGGCATCAAGTACCTGTGGCGCGGCACGTCGGTCGGCGACTTCCGGTTCTCGATCGACGCGACCTACATCGACAAGTACGACAGCGTCGTCTTCCCGGGCACCGCGCCGATCGAGGTCGCCGGCACGTTCGATCGCCAGTACGGCAACTATGCGAAGTGGCGCGGAACCGCCGCGGTGGGTTGGGGGTTCGAGCCGTTCACGGCGCTGATTTCTGCCCGCTATATCGACGGCATAGACCTGCTGGATCCGGATGGCGCGCCTGGTATCCAGCCGCCACTCCAGCTTGATTCGAAGACGTATCTGGATCTTTCGGTCGGCTTCAAGCTGATGGAGGACCTGAATCTCCAGTTCTCGGCCGACAACGTCACCGACGAGCAACCACCGTTGATGTACCAGAACAACGTGCTGAACTCGAACACCGACGTGAGCACCTACGATCTGGTCGGCCCCTACTACCGCGTCGCCCTGAACTACAAGTTCTGACCGCGGCCGAAAGGCGTCACATAAGCCGCGCGGCACATGCATGTCGCGCGGCTTTTTTTACGCACACGCCGCAATCACCGGCGAAACCAACCCGTGATGCTGAGACGCGCGTGGCCGGCGAACGGCGCTACGCTGCTGACGTTATGCAGCTGCGGCACGCGGAAGATATTCAGGGCGTTGAATACCGGTACATAGCCTTCTGCCACGTGACCGTCGCGATCGAGGAACTGCAGGATGCCGCCCCAGTCCGGTCGCCAGGCGGGTGTCATGCTGAGGACATACGCGGCGAGCCGGCCCTTGTCCTCGTCGCGATCGTCGTGCGCGGTGAGAAAATCACCGGCACGATACCGCGTGGCCTGCGCGTCGGCACTGGCGATCGCTGCAATGCCGGTGACGCCGCGCGCAAATGCCAGCATGGCCGGTGAGCCCATGAATTCCAGTGCTCGCATGACAGGCAGCGTCCGATACTCGTCGTGGCCGTAGTGGTCCGACAAGGAGAAGTTATCGAAGCAGTACTGAAACTCGGTGCGGGCTCGCATCAATATGGGTCGCCGCAGGGCCAGTCGTTGTTCGTCGTCCAGCGCGTCCACCTGTTGCGCCGGGATGTCGAGGACGGACGTGCCGTCGTTGTAATGCATCTGCCACGGCACGTCTCCCGCCAGCGCGGCATACAGGGCACGCGCACTGGCAGGCTCGAGGATGCCCGGTACATGAATTCGGCCGGTAACCTTGAAGACGTTCGCCAGCACTGCGGGCTGCAGGCGCGGATCGAGTCGCAGCTCCATGGAACCGAAGGCCTCCTGCAATGGCGTTTGCCTCATAATATCCGATCAGCCAAGCAAGCCGCCCTGAGCAGGCGGCGCCTTGACGCGACCACGCGCCACGCGTGCCGCACGGGACGAGGAATGATCCGAATGCATGTGACGAACACGATCTTGATGTCGATCACGCTGGCAACGCTGACCAGCAGCGTCGCGGCTGCGACCGCGAGCGCTGACGCGGCGACTGCCGCGCGAGCTTGCGTCAGCGTCGAGAAGGACACAGACCGGCTGGCGTGCTACGACCGCGCGCTCGGCCGCGCACGCGCATCGAGTGCCGGGGACCAGCCGGTCAGCGCAGTCGTGTCGAGCGCCGTCGACCCGCCGGTCAACGCCGTCGCGAAACCGGTAGAACCCGTGGCCGACTTCGGCTTGACGCAGCAGGCCAAACACGAACGCGCTGGAGTCACTCCCATCGAAAGTGTCGCAGCGAGGGTGACCCAGGTTTCGCGTAACGCTGCCAACCGGCAAGTCGTCACCCTGGACAACGGTCAGGTCTGGACCCAGACGGAAGCCTATGTACGTGTGCGCGTAAAGACTGGCGACGCGGTCGAAATCAAGAAGGCCGCGCTCGGGTCGTTCGTGTTGAGTGCGCCGCCCGATGGCTCCATGCGCGTGAAGCGCCTGCAGTAACCACCCGTTACACCTGCCGTTCATGACGACGCCGGCCACACGCACTTTGCTGGAGCGCGGATTCCAGTTGCTGCACCAAGGCGACCTGCTCGCTGCGGAGCACCATGGTCGCGAAGCGCTCAAACTGGACGCGAATGAAGCGGCGGCGGCGAACCTGATCGGGATCAGCTTGCTTGCACAGGCGCGCCACGTCGAGGCCGAAAGGTTTTTTCTGCAGCTCGTCGAACTCGAGCCACGCGAGCGCGCTCACTGGATGAATCTCGGCACGGCGCAGCGCGCGTTGGGACGGTACGAGGCGGCGCTGGAAGCCTACGAGCGCGCCCTGGCCCTTGGCGAGCGCTCGGCAGACTTGCTCTATAACCTCGGCTTGCTACATATCGATCGCGGCGCGTACGAGGCGGCCCGACTGGTATTGCGCGACGCGCATGCGGCCAACCCGCGCGATGCGGAGATCCGTTATTACTATGCCGCCGCCTGTTCCGAGACCCTCGATACGCACGCCGGCATCGAAGCGCTGGCGGGGTGGGAGCGCTGCGAAGGACTGACGGTGGAGCTCGTCGCGAAGATCGGCGCAGTTCTGATGACGCTCGGCGATGTCGACGGCGCGCAAGCGGCATTGACGCGCGCACTCGCGGCGCCATCGCCACCGCCGCAAGCCACGCTGCAACTGGTGCTTGCGCTCGAGCGCATGAACCGCGTCGAGGAGGCCGCAGCCCTGCTCACGCGGCTGCAGCAGGTGCCACCCGCCCAGCTGGGCTCCGACCTGGTGCTCGCGCGTGCAAGGCTTGCGCAGCGCGAAGCGAAACACGAGCAGGCCGTGACTTATTATCGTCAATTGATCGCGGAGTGTGCCGAACCCGAGCGCAGGCACTTTCATGGTTTTCCGCTCGCAAAGTCGCTCGATGAACTCGGTCGGCATGACGAGGCATTCACCGCGATGGTGCAGGCACATGCATCACAGGTGGCCTGGATCGAACGTACTGCGCCAGAAGTTGCCCAGCGCAAGAGCGATACGATGCGCGTGACGCGTTTCGGGTGTGATGCGCACGACGTCGCGCAATGGGATCATGAGGGTGCGCCGAGCTACCTCGAGAGCCCGATTTTCATCGTCGCTTTTCCGCGGTCCGGCACGACCTTGCTCGAGCAGACCCTGGATGCGCATCCGCGGCTCCGGTCGATGGACGAACAGCCGTACCTGCAGAACGCGATCGAGCACCTGGCCGGGCCCGGAGTAAGTTATCCGGAACGCATGGCTCGTTTGAGCAAGGCGCAGCTCGACGCAGCGCGAGCCTACTACTGGAGCCTCGTCGCCAGGCGGCTCACGTTGCAGCCGGGTGAGCAGCTGCTCGACAAGAATCCGCTCAACATCCTGCGCCTGCCCGCAATCGCACGCCTGTTTCCCAACGCTCGTACGATCCTCGCCATCCGGCACCCGTGCGACGTGCTGGTCAGCTGCTTCATGCAGCATTTCCGGCCGGAATTTGCGTGGCACTGTCGCGACGTGCCGACCATGGCGCTCGCGTATCGCCGCACGCTCGATTTCTGGTACCAGCAGTCGGCGTTGTTGCAGCCGGCAGTGCGGGAAGTCCGCTACGAAACCTTCGTTGCGAACTTCGAGGCCGGAGTACGCGAACTTGCCGATTTCCTCGAGTTGCCCTGGACCGACGCGATGCTGGCGCCCGGCGCACATGCCCGGCACAAAGGATTCATCAGCACGCCGAGCTATGCGCAGGTGCTGCAGCCGGTGCATTCGCGGTCGGTCGGCCGCTGGCGCCCGTACGCGCAGCACCTCGCACCGGCGTTCGGCGAACTGCAACCCTACCTGGCGCGCTGGGGTTACGAATTCACCAGTCAGAACAACAGGTAGCTCGAGACGATGTATTTGTCGCCGGAAACCGGTGGCAGGCCTTCGTGCTGGTACATCCAATAGGGCGGAAACACCAGCAGGCGCCCGGCCTGCGGCCGCACGCTCGTTTCGAGTTGCGGAAAGTTGGTTTCGCCGCCGGTCTCCACGTCATTGAGATACCAGATCATCACGAGGTAACGATTGCAGACTTCGTTGATCGAGTCGAAATGCCGCTCGAACGACTCCGCGCCCCCTGGTCGGTACCGCTTCAGGATCAGGTCGGCAGACTTCGGCGAATTCGGGATCGGAATGCCGAGCCCGACGTCACGATTGTAGCGGGCGAGCGCCACGTCCATTTTATTGCGGAAGAAACCGAGGAAGCCCGCGTCCGACAGGCGCGTGACATTGACCTCGGTCCAAGCCGAATTTTCCAGGCCGGCACGATAGCCGCGCCCGTTCGGCGTGTGAAAGCGTGCCAGGGTCTGGAACGACTGGACCATGCGCGTGCACATGTCCTGCGGCAAGTCCTCGTCGTAAATGCGAATGTAATGACGCAGGTCGGTTGGGTTCATGATGGGTAGAATATCGCGGCCGGCGCACCAGTTTGGAGGGGTTTTTTGAGCACATTGGACTTAGCGCGAGAATTGTTGAGCCAGGGACGGGTAGCCGAGGCCGAACGTGCCTGCGAGCAGGTGCTCGAGCACTCGCCCGATTCGGTCGAGGCGCTCAACGTATGTGCGATCGCGTCCATGCGCGATGGCAAGAAATTTCGCGCGGTGGCGATGCTGGAGCGCGCCACCCAGGTCGCTGCCGCTGACCCGATCAGCCAGCACAATCTCGGCCGCGCCTACGAGGCCGTGGGCCGCAAGGACGATGCGATCGTGGCACTCAGCCGGTCGGTGCAACTTCGGCCGGTCTACCACGTCGCCCGCATTCGCCTCGCGGCGCTGCTCGAAGAGCGCGGCGACGTCGATCGCGCCGTACTGCAATACGCACGTGCGCTCGAGGATGCCCAACAGCAAGGCCGCTGGCTCGATCCCGCAGGCACGCCCGAGACGCTGCGCCCGCTGGTCGAACGAGCCGTGCTGGCAGTGCGAACGCGTCGCCACGACATGCTGCACGGACTGCTGGACAGGCTCGCCATGAAGTACGGCCGCGATTCGCTCGAGCGCGTGACTGAAGGCGTGCGGATCTACTTGAAGGAGCAGGCCGCGGAGTATCCGGATCCGCGCCAGCAGCCGACGTTCCTGTTCGTGCCGGGCGTGCCCGCGATGCCGTATTTCGATCGCTCGCTGTTTCCGTGGATCGAAGAGTTCGAGGCCTGCACGGACGCGATACGCACCGAATTGCTGGGTGTCCTCGGCTCGGACGACGGCCGCGAGCGCGTGTTCCTGTCCGAGGATCTCGAGCAGCGGAACCTGCGCAGTGACGTGGGTCCGGTGAGCTGGACCGGTTACTACTTCTACCGGCATGGGGAACGTCGCGAAGACAACTGCAGCCGTTGTCCGCAAACCGCAGCGGCCGTGGATCGCCTGCCGCTGTCGATCGTGCCCGGTCACGGCCCCGAGATCCTGTACTCAGTCTTCAAACCGGGCACGCACCTGCTGCCGCATCAGGGCGTCACTAATTCGCGTGTGGTCGGACACCTGCCGCTGATCGTTCCGGAGCAGTGTGCACTGAACGTCGGAGGCGAACTGCACGAGTGGCAGGAAGGGCGGGTCGTGGTGTTCGACGATACGTTCGAACACGAAGCGTGGAACCGCAGCGGTTCGACGCGTGTCGTCTTGATTTTCGACTTGTGGAATCCATACCTGACCGAGGCAGAACGCGCTGCGGTCACCGACATCGTCGTCGAAATCAGTCAATTCCGCGAAGCCAGCGAGAAGGCCTGACCGGCGATGCGCCTGCCCAAGCCATTCTATCGTTTACCGGTTCGATTCGACGTCGAGCGGTTGCGCGCCGAAGTCACGGCCCTGCCGCCAGCCGCCTGGGTGAGCCACCCGAACAGTATCGAAGGCAACACGTCGCTGCGGCTGGTCAGCGTTGGCGGCGAGGAGAACGATAACCTTCGCGGGCCCATGCGCCCCACGGCGCACTTGCGCGCGTCGCCGTACATCCGGCAAGTGCTGGCGAGCTTCGGCGTCGTCTGGAGCCGCTCGCGGCTGATGCGCCTCGCCGCCGGCGCGCAGGTGCCGGAGCATGCCGACGCCAGCTATCACTGGTTCAACCGCGTTCGCATTCACATCCCCGTTTTTACGCGCGAGGAAGTCCGTTTCCATTGCGGCGACGAAACGGTGCACATGGCGGCCGGCGAGGCCTGGCTCTTCGATAACTGGCGTCGCCACAGCGTCGATAACGGCAGCGACGAAGTGCGTGTGCACCTCGTTGCCGATACGACGGGCACGGCGGCCTTCTGGCAGTTCGTCGGCGCAAGTGCGAGCGCGACCAGCGATCGCTTCATCGCTTTCCGGCCGGAGCTCGATGCACGGGTCGCGACCGAACAAACAGCGCCCCGGCCCGTGATGCCGCCGGCCGAAGTCGAGTTATTGCTCACCGATTTCATTGGCGAGCTCGTCGTGGCAGAGAGCGTGCCCGAGGCCGAGCAGAACCTGCCGCGCTTCATCGGGCTGTTGAACGGGTTCCTGTTCGACTGGCGACAGGTGTACCTGTTGCACGGTGAAAACCCGGATGCCCATTCCCAGTACGCGAGTGTGCTGCAGAACCTGCGCGAGGCGACCCAGCCGATTGCCCACGGACTAGTCATGACGACCAATCAATCGCCCGCGCAGGCCGTGCTGGAGAGCCGCTTGCTGCAGCACGTCTTGCGGTTCGACGACGCTGCGGATTCGTCGCCGACGCGCAACGTCCGTCATGCCGTCGGGCCGGCGCCCTCGCAACCGATGCCCAAGGTCACCGCTGATCATCGTGTCGGCACCGCGCTCCGGCAGCACGCTGCTGTTCGAGACGCTCGCAGTTTCCTCGCAGGTCTGCACGGTTGGCGGCGAGGCTCACTGGCTCGTCGAGCAGATACCTTCTTTAAGGCCCGGGGCGCCCGGCGTCGATTCGAACCGGCTCAACGCCGACCTGGTTTCGCCGGAGATCGCCCGGCAAATCGGCGAAAGCCTGTGGGCGCGAATGCTGGACGCGGAGCGTCGCTCCGTGACCCCGTCGACGGCCCAGGGTTTGCGCTGGGTCGAGAAAACGCCGAAGAACTCGTTGCGGATCCCGTTCCTGGAGCGCCTCTTTCCGGACGCCCGGTTCCTGTTCCTCTGGCGCGACCCGCGCGAGAACGTCAGCAGCATCATGGACGCCTGGCGCGCTGGCGGTTGGGTGACGTACCCCTCGCTGGCAGGGTGGGAGGGGCCATGGTCGATGATCCTGCCGCCGGGCTGGCAGCAGTTGCGTGGCCGGCCGCTGGAGGAGGTCGCTGCGTTTCAATGGCAGCGAACCAACTCGATCATCCTCGACGATCTCGCCGTGCGGCCGCGCGAGCGCTGGGCTGTCGTCTCGTATGCCGAACTGATGGCGGACCCGGGCGCGGCCCTGCGCGGCATCTGTGATTTCGCGGGGCTTGAATTCGACGCGGCACTTGCGCAGCGCATCGCCGCGCCGCTGCCGCCGTCGCGACACACGCTGACGCCACCGGCGGAAGGCAAGTGGCGCCGCAACGTAGCCGAAATACTGCGGGTGCTGCCGGATCTGCAACCGACGTGGCAGCGCCTGCAGGAGTTGCCGACGGTCAGTCGCCGAAGCGGTAGCTGAACGGTTCGATCACGGTGGCGTCGCGTTCGGCAATCAGATCGCGGAGTGCGGGTTCGTAATAATCCGAATAAGCGCCATGCGGCGCGACGTTGCTGCGAGCTGCCGTTGCAATATGCCGGCGCAAGTCTTCGCTCACCGGCTCGCCGACGAAATCCAGCAGGCGCGGCAGTTCAGTGCGCAGTTCTTCCATGCGCCCGACCTGCAGGCCGGTCGCTTCGCCGTACATGTATCGGTACAGGAACGAGTAGAAACCGAGGCCGCTCGCGTGCAGCGGCTCGAGCGCGAAGCCGGGCAGGTTCAGGCCGCGGTTCGTGTATGTAGCGGGTAACGCGGCAACGACGGCGCGCAGCAGTTGCTCATCGGACCCCAGGTTCACCATGTTGCGAATCGTACCCGCGAAATCCAGCCTGCCGTGGTCGCTGAGCACGTTGAAAAGTGCGTTCTGCTGCGGCAACGACGCCTGGAACGTGAACCACGAGACGTAGTAGCTCCACGGATTACGCACGAAACCCAGCACGGGCAGGTGGGCAAACTGTGCCGGAAGCGTCGATCGCGGCAGGTGATAACCCAGTTGCCGCGCGCCCGGGACGAAGCGCAGCAGGCATTCGTTGACGAAGGTGCCGCCGGATTTATGCAGATGCAGGAACACGCAGCGCGGAGTCGCGATCATTCGGACGCGGTCACGCGGGGCGCGCGAGTCCTGCAAGGTGCGCGTCGACCTCGGGCACGGCCAGGCCGAGATCGCGCTCGGCCCGTTGCAACAAGGACAACAGGGCCGGGGTCACCAGGAAATCACAAATCAAGTGCGTACGTGCCAGCGTCGCATGCTGGTTCCACACCGCGTGCAGCGCCCCGTTGTTGAGCGCCCAGGCCTCGCCCGGTTTCATCACGAAACTCTGGCCGGCGCAGACCATCCAGGCGCGATCGTGACTTTCGACCGGCACGTGCACGCGCAGCGCCTTGGCGAAATAAGGAGCACGGTCGATGTGCGGCGCTATCGCGGCGCCGGCCGGCAACCGCGCGAGCAGGCAACGCAGCGGCAGGCCGCCGATCGACCTCTCGATCAGGGTTCGTATATAGGGGAGGTGCGCGAGGGCAGGCCGGTCCTCGATCGGCAAGTCGCCTTCCGCGGGGGCGTGACCACGCAGGAAGACGGCGTCAGCCGCCCGGTGCACGCCAACCCTGCCGGACGTGGTGCCCCAGAACGAGGCGGGCAGTGCCTCGACCTCGGCTCGCAGCCGCTCAACGTCGACCATGAGCGGCAGGCGCGCGCAGCTGCCTATCAATGCGACTTTGTCCAGAACCGGCTGGCCGGGTAGGTCGAGCATGCTTTACTGTGCCTGAGGAGTGCCGCGCCCCACAATCTGTTGCGGATCAACAACGAATACGATCACGGCGTAGGGTCGCGAAGTCTGTTGTATGCAGACGCCGGGACTCGTTTCGAGCCGAGTTTTTGCGTATGCAAAAAACACCGATTCGCATTAGCCCTTCCATTCCTGTTTCCACGTAGCTATCCTGCCACACACTACAGTGCGGCTGGTCTCGGTCCGATGCGTTGCTATCGCATCTACTGACAGTGAACCGCATAACGCTAACGACGGTTCATGAAGAGGGATCCAAGCAATGGCCACCAGTCCGCAGTTGATGAGAGCTGTAAATTTTGCGCTGGTTTCGACCGGTGCCGTGGGCACGATGTTCGCGATGCCGACCGTGCTCGCACAGGAAACCGCTGCACAAGGCAGTGATGAACTGGAACAGATCGTCGTCACCGGTTCGCGCATCCGGCGCGTCGATGCCGAGACGGCGAGCCCGGTCTTCACGCTCGATCGCGAAGCGATCACCGAAACCGGCGTGAACACGATGGGCGACCTGCTGCAGCAGATCCCCGCTGTCTCCGGCGCTGCGACCAATCCTCAAGTCAACAACGGCGGCGGCACGGGCGCCTCGGCGATCGAACTGCGCGGCCTCGGCACGCAGCGCACGCTGGTGCTGCTGAACGGCCGTCGCCTCGGCAACCTCGGCTTTGCCAACACCGGCGCCGACGTGAACGTGATCCCGACCAATCTCGTCGAACGCGTCGACGTGCTGAAGGAAGGCGCGGGCGCGATCTACGGCTCCGACGCCGTCGGCGGCGTCGTGAACTTCATCACGCGCACCGATTTCGACGGCCTCGAGCTCGGCTACGAATTTGGCGTGTCGGAGAAGGGCGACGGGGACGCGAACACCGTGAACCTCGCCTGGGGCACGCAGGGCGAACGCGGCAGCATCGCCATTTCCGGCACGTACCAGAAGCAGGATGAAATTTCGTCGGGTGATCGCGATTACACGAAAGAAGCCATCTACTTCTACACCTACGTTTTCGCGGGCGGTTCGAGCCGCACGCCGGCGGGGCGCATTTCCCTGTCCGCCGGAAACCCCTACGGATGCGCGTCGGTCACACGCATCGAGGGGGCCGCTGGCGGCAGCCTGGCGGATTACCGGTGCTTCGAGACCGCGGATCTATACAACTACCAACCTTTCAACCTCGTGATGACGCCGCAGGAGCGGGCGAGCCTTTTTGTCCAGGCGAACTACGAAGTCACGGAGGAGGTCGAAGCGTACGCCGAGGCGTTGCACAACTACACGACGTCGGGTTTCGAGATCGCGCCGCTGCCCTTCGATGCGCGCAGCGACACGATCGTGATCCCGGCGAGCAACGTCTTCAACCCGTTTGGCGTCGACTTCGGCGCGACCGCCGATGGCACGGCATTCAACCAGGCCCTGTGGCGCCTGGAAGGTCTGGGCACCCGGCGCTCGAACGTGGACACGGTCACGGACCAGATCACGCTCGGCCTGCGCGGCAAGCTCGGCTTCGGCAACTGGGAGTGGGACGTCAACGGCACCTACGCCAGCATGGACCAGGACAGCGAGATCGACGGCTACCTGTTCAAGCCGCTGTTGGCGCCTGCGTTCGGCCCGAACTTCATCGACGCGAACGGCGTTGTGCAGTGCGGCACCCCCACGGCACCGATCCCGGGTTGCGTGCCGGTCAATCCGTTCAACCTGGAGTCCGAGCAGTCCATCGAGGCCCTGGACCGCATCGCCGCCGGCTACAACACGAACTACACGTTCACGCAGAAGATTGCGCAGGCGAACTTCAACGGCGACATTTTCCCGCTGCCCGCGGGGCCGGTGGCGATGGCTCTCGGTTTCGAGTACGGCGAACAGCTGGCGAATTTCAATACGGACTTCAACACCGAAGCGCAGCCGCCGCTGTTCAATGTCTGCCAGCTGTCGAACGAGACCTGCAGCGGCGACTCGAAGGGTGACTACAGCGTGAAGTCGGTGTACGCCGAATGGTTCGTCCCGCTGTTGAAGGAACTGCCCCTCGCGCACGCCTTGAACCTCACGGCGGGCGTGCGGTATTCGGACTATTCGCAGTTCGACGATTCGACCGACATCACGGTCAAGCTCGAGTGGCGCCCGTTCCAGGACCTGATGCTGCGCGGCTCGTATGCCGAGGTGTTCCGCGTTCCGACGTTGTACGACCTCTACCAGGCCCCTGCGTCGACCGCTGCGCTCGTTCAACGATCCTTGCGTTGGCTTGACGGCGGCGGACGTTGCGGCCAACCCGAACCTCGCGCTCGCCTGCGAAAACGTGGTGACCGACGGCAGTTTCGAACAGCCGAACTCGCAGGTCGACGGCCTGTTGCTCGGCAACGAGGAGCTGATTCCAGAGACCGGCGAGGTCATCACCTACGGCTTGGTGTACGACGCGAGCTGGGCGCCGGGCTTGTCAATGAACGTGGACTTCTGGGACTACTCACTCGAGAACGTGATCACGCAGATCGACGTCAACACGATTGCGGACCAGTGCGTCGCAAACGGTGATCCGCAATTCTGCAACCTCATTAACCGATTCCCGGACGGTACGATCTTCCAGATCCAGCTGCCGACATCCAACTTCGGCAAGCTCGACACCAGCCGGCATCGACGCAGGCATCAAGTACCTGTGGCGCGGCACGTCGATCGGCGACTTCCGGTTCTCCGTCGACGCGACCTACATCGACAAGTACGACAGCGTCGTCTTCCCGGGCACCGCGCCGATCGAGGTCGCCGGCACGTTCGATCGCCAGTACGGCAACTATGCGAAGTGGCGCGGAACCGCCGCGGTGGGTTGGGGGTTTGAGCCGTTCACGGCGCTGATCTCTGCCCGCTATATCGACGGCATAGAACTGCTGGATCCGGATGGTGCGCCGGGTATCCAGCCGCCACTCCAGATTGATTCGAAGACCTATCTGGATCTTTCGGTCGGCTTCAAAATGATGGAAGACCTGAATCTCCAGTTCTCGGCCGACAACGTCACCAACGAGGAGCCGCCGTTGATGTACCAGAACAACGTGCTGAACTCGAACACCGACGTGAGCACCTACGACCTGGTCGGCCCCTACTACCGCGTCAGCCTGAACTACAAGTTCTAAGCTAGATCGCCGCCCGCAAGGGAGGGCCGCGTGGTGCAGACCGCGCGGCCCTTTTTTTTGCGGCGCGTGTACGTGTGATCGCAGAGACGGCACGCCCGGCCGCATTTTTCCGTTCGACCGAACTATCCGGAACTGAGAGACTCTGTTCGGACCGTATGTATCCGATGCCTGCGTCAAACGCCCGGGAGAAGTGCAGCGTACTGCTGCGGGCGACTGTCGTCGTCCTGCTCGGCCTGATGCCGGTCACGGGGCTGCCACAGCCCGTTCCGCCAGGCACTCCGCCCCTCCTCGAGACGAAACCAACCACCGTCGTGCCGCCAACAGCGGTACCACTGGAGCCGGGTCCCGAATTCGCGGTGCCGACGCGACGCGATCGTGCAGGTCGAGTACTCGCTCCGGTGATGGTCAACGACCAGGGACCATTTCGCTTCATCTTCGACACGGGCGCGAATCGAGCCGTGCTCTCGCCGCATGTCGCGGAGCTACTGCAACTGCACGTCTCCGACGCTACGCCGCTCACCGTTCACGGTGTCACGGGCACTGCGACCCTTCCTGCCGTCTCGGTCCGATCGCTGCGTGCCGGTGAGGTGATCCTGGCAGAGAACAAGCTCATGCCGGTCCTCTCCAGGGAGGTACTGGCCAATGCCGACGGTATCCTCGGCATCGAAGGGCTGGGGATGGCGCGCATCGATATCGACTTCAAGAAAGACTCGGTCAGTATCACCAAATCAAACGGCCGCACCCGCGCGCCCTCGGGATTCCTGACGATCCCGGCGTCCCTGAAGCTTGGCGGCCTGTTGGTGGTGCAGGGACGCGTAGGCCGCGTGCGCGTGCAAGCGATCATCGACACGGGTGCGGAACGCTCGCTCGGCAACACTGCGCTGCGTGAGGCTCTGACGCGATCCAGGAAACGCGGATCGAAGGACGCCAGCCGGACCGTTTACGGAGCGACGCCGGAACTGTACGAGGGCACCGCGTTCATCGCGCCGACCATCTACCTGGGCGAGGCTGAACTGCGCGACCTGGAAGTCACGTTCGGCGACCTGCACGTCTTTCGGGTCTGGGAGCTCGAAGACAAGCCGGCAATCCTGATCGGCATGGACCTGCTCGGCATCGTCGAACGGATCATCATCGACTACCGTCGCAGCGAGATCCACGTACATCCCTGAGGTTTCACGCCGTATCGCGACGGCGGGATATCCGGCGTGCAGCGACGAATTTCGAACCCAAAAAAAACGGCGGGGCCGAAGCCCCGCCGTCAGAAGTTACGAATAACCTCTCGTGAAGCTTAGAACTTCACGCTCATCGTCGCCCAGTACGAGCGGCCCAGCACGTCGTACACCGTCGGATAGGTGTTCGACTGCTCGACGTTGCCACCCTGCTGGGTCGAGGCGCCCACTTCCGGTTCCTCGTCCGTCAGGTTATCGACGCCGACATTCAACCGGACCATGTCGTTGAACTCCCAGCTGACGGTCGCGTCGAGGTAGTTCATCGCAGAGAACTCCTCGATGCCGTACAGGAAGGTCTTGTCGTCATCGGTGACTTCGCCCAGGTAACGCCACATCAGCGACAGGTCCAGCGGACCGCTGGACCAGGTCGTACGCAGCGAATGTCTCCATTCCGGATCCGGGGCACCGCAGCTTCGGCCAAAGGCGCCGGAGCATTCGTTCACGATTGCCAGGCCGTCGATCGGCGTGTAATCGTTCTTGAGCACGTACGTGCCATACATCCGGAACAGCAGGCTGCTGCCTTCGGCGCCCGGCAGTCCGCCGCCGAAGTCGAAGCTATACCCTGCATCGATGTCCACGCCTTCCGTGTCCCAGCTCGCAGCGTTCACGTTCGTGTCGACAAAGCTCTGGAACTCGCCGTCGGTCGTGCGGACGATCTGGTTGCACAGGTTCGTGACGCCGAAGTCGTAGCAGGCGTCAACGAGGTTCTGTGTACCCACGCCAGTCGTGATTACGTCCTCGATCTTGATGTTGTAATAGTCGACCGTCAGGACGAACCTTTCGAGGAAACTCGGCTGGAGCACGAAACCGATCGTGTAAGTATCCGCCGTTTCTTCGAACAGGTCGGGGTTGCCGCCTTGCACCGCCGGGAACGAAGTGCCACCCGTGCCGTAGTTCGTACCCACCACTGCCGCGGGCACGCCCGTCGCGATACAGGTATCACGCAATGCGCCAGGCGCTGCCGCTCCTGGAGCCTGGCAAGGATCGACGGCGCCGTCGAAACTGACAGTCTGTCCCAGGTACAGTTCGGAAACGCTTGGGCCGCGAATTGCGCGCTGATATTGCCCGCGGACCGTCAGGCCACCCACCGGAACCCACTGCAGTCCCGCTGCCCAGGTCGTGGCGCCACCGACCGCATTCGAATACTCCGAATAACGGAATGCGCCGTTGAACTCGAGGCTTTCCGCCAGGATCACGTCCTTCAATAACGGCACGGTGATTTCCGACAGGAATTCCGCGACGTCATAGCTGCCTTCGGTCGGGTCCGACGGGTTGAAGCCGGCCACGTCGCCGGATGCGAGGTACTCGTCGGTCTGGTTGGAGCCGAATTCGTCGCGCCACTCCGCGCCGACGGCCAGGCCGATCGGCCCGGCACCCCACCCATCCCACAGGTTCGGGTTCGTGGCGATGAAGCTGACCATCTGCCGCTCGGCCGTTTCGCTGTTGATCGTGCCGATCTTCATGTAGTCGACGGCTTCCTGGGTGACATTGCCTGTGCCGTAAATATTCACCGGGACGCAGCCCTGGTCGCGCGCGCCTTCATCGGCGCATATGAGCGTGCCGTCAGTGTCGAAAGCCGTGCGCGTGCCCGCGAGGAACCGCGAAATGGCGATGTTGCCCTGCTGCTGCTGCGAGTTTTTCGTCCGCGCGAACATGTAGAACGAATCGTATGCCCAGTCGCCGCCGAGGTCGCCTTCGATGCCGGCCAGCACGCGATAGGCATTGCGATCATCGAGGTTGACGCGTGGACCCATCTCGCCCATGCGGCGACCCCACCCGGCGATCGTGGCGTACCCGTCGCCGTCGGTGTCAAGAGCCTGCATGGTTGCCTGGGACGCAGGCGACAGGAATGGCGAGTCTACGTCGACCTGCAAGCCGCCGCGGTCCGTGACTCCCGGGGTCGTGTTGCCGATCGGCGTCGGCGCCAGCGACGAGCTGACCTGGTTATTGACGACGGTGCCCTCGATATACGGCTTGACGTGGTCGTTGATTTCGAAGCGCGACTTTCCGTAGATCAGGTAGCGCTCCTGCGGCACCTGCAAGTAGTTCGAGGGGGCGAAGTTGTAGGCGTCGGTCGCCGCGTTGTACGGCGTGATATCGCCGTTCGTTTCAAACTTGCTGTTCACGCCACCAAGCACGGCGCGCAAATTTTCGATCGACGAGGAGCCGCCCGGAAAGGTCGTACCAGGCTCGTCGATGAGGCTGCCATCCGACAACGCGACTGAAGTGAAGTCGCGCGCATCGGCATTCAAGGCGCTGCGGTTGAAGTAGCTGGCGTGCAGGACAGCGTTGCCGCGGTCGTCGGCAAAATTGCCGCCCACGGTCATGTCGATTCCGTAGGTATCCGCGTCGCCTTGTTCAGACGTGCTACCGCTCATGTTGATCTCGGCGCCCTCGAAGTCGCGCTTCATGACGAAGTTCACGACGCCCGCGATGGCATCGGAGCCATACACCGCCGAGCGTCCGCCCGTCACGACGTCGATGCGCTCGATCAACGGCGCCGGGATCGTGTTCAAGTCGACGATCTGTTCTACGTCGTACGAGGCGTAGCGCTTGCCGTCCACGAGTACGAGCGTGCGCTTGTCACCGAGGTTACGAAGGTTGACGGTGGCGACACCGCCACCAGGGTTGTTCGAAGCGGACGTGGTGGTCGGGACGACCTGCGGCAGCGTGTACAGAACGTTTTCGATGTTCTGCGTGCCCTGCAACATGATTTCGTCGGCGCCGACGACAGCGATCGGGCTGGCTTCCTCGACGCCGGGCCGCGCGATGCGCGAACCGGTGACGATGATCTGCTCGATCTCGGTTTCCGCTGCCAGCGAACCGGGCGCATAAACTGCGACGCCCGAGGTCGCTGCCGCGAGCAGTGCTACGCGCACCGCAACTGCAACATTACGATTGGCCATCTATGACTCCAGAGAGTTTCTCGAAAATTTTCTCGGTATCGACCACAGCACTTGCGGACTGTGGCCCCCCATCATCTCCATGAGCCGCGGACGCGTTGCGCCACGGTCACAGTGCGCCGGATCCTACACCGAGACGGGGGTTACGGGAAACAATCCGTATCTCAAGAAAAACGGCATTTTTCCGCGGCAACCCAGTTACTGGCTGCGGCCGCAGCGCAAGACGGCGGCTATTTCGGCTGTTTTTCAAGGAGGCGGTGTTGCTGTGGCTTCAGGGCAACAACGGACGGCCCGGGCAACCTGCCGACCGGCCTGAAACGGGTGCCGGCAGATGGCACCAGATCGGAGTGTTTCCCGGATCGGAGGTCTCAGTGAGCGGTCGCGACCGCCGGTTTCTCGCACGAGGCCTGCGTGCCTGGCCAGGCCTTGTCCAGGCGCACGACCCGATCGCCGCGGCCGATACCGCGTTCGGCAACGATCCCGCCTTTAAGCTCGACCACCAGCATTATCGGTGCCCCCGACGAAATGGTCGCGAGCGAACCCGGCCGGGCCTGTTCGTGAATCTTTACGATGCAGCCGTGTTTGTCGACGAACAGCATGTCGAGCGGCAGCAAGGTGTTCTTCATCCACATCGCCACCGGCTCGGGCGGGTCATAGACAAAAATCATCGCCTGGTCCGGCCGCATCTGGCGGTCCTCGACGAACATCAAGCCCTGCGCCCGGGCCGGGGGCGACTCCGCACGCCACGCCTCGAACAGGTGGCGGTGCGCACTGCGGGTTTCCACGGCGATTCGCTCGAGCGGGAATGACGACAGCGGCACGATGTTGCCGGCCTCGTCCGCGGCACCAGGCGAGGCCCAGTTCAACGCGAGCATGGTTAACAACAGGATGCTGACGCGGCGCCAGGGGCTGCACGAACTCATTCGGTCTTTGCTTCCGGGTAGTCCACGAGTGCCTCGACGTCGAAACGGGAGACGAGCACAGCGCCATCGCCGCCAAGCGCACGCGCGGGCTGGGTGCAGTAGCCGCGACCGGTCAGCTGAAACCGGGTCTTGCTGCCCTCGAGCGCGGCTTGTTCGAGTGAGTCGAGCGCACACTTGTCATCGCCCTGGGTTGCGAAGAACTGGCCGGTGCCTTCGCGTATGAGCGTCAGGTTGACCGGCAGGTTCCGTCCCGAGGCGCCTTGCGTGAGGGCGCCGATGCCGATGACGACGAGCAGCGGCGCACCCGCCGCGTCGCCTTTGTACACCAGGCGGACGCCGTCTCCCGTGGGACGCGGTCCGCCCAGGCACTGCACCTGGTCTGGTGCCGACCAGGTCAGCTCCGCGTCGATGGCGCCTTGCAGCTTCGCTTGCAGGCGACCGGACGCGGCCGGGGCGCATAGCACCTGCGCATTAGTGGTCTTCGTATCGGCTTCCAGAGCAGAACGGGTGCCGGCTTCAGGCAGCACCGTGGCAGCCGGGGGAGCCGCCCGGCCGCAGCCTGCGCTTGCGAGGGCAAGCCACAGGAGCGGCGACCAGCGCGAAGCCGGTATTGCCCGCGGTTTACTCGGCTTCCGTACGGGGCGAACGTACGAGCAGGGATTTAGCCAACTGGCCATGAAGATAGCCGATGCCCCGTGACAGGTGCATGGTGACGGTGAGCAGCACTATCCCCAAGATCGAAATCAGAGGCAACAACGCCGGGTGCGGTGAGTCGATCGTGCCATCGATGTTGACCAGGCCCGCGTAATAGAGCAGTACCACGATTGGCGCGATGAACATGGCCATCGAAACGACGATGCCGACCACGGCGAACGTGAAATAGAAGATGCCAAGCGGCAGCATCAGGAAGAAATAAAGCAGGGTGCCCCACGTGCGTGGATCCTTGAGCATCTCGAGGATCCGTTCGGTCCACTTGGCCGGAGCGCCCGGATGCACGGGCCGGCGCGGCATCCGGATGCCGAGCATCGATTCGACGATGCGTCCCTCGGCCAGCGCCAGCACGCGTGCCGTACCGATGAACAACAGGAAAAACGGCACACCGATGATCAGGACTGCAAGACCGATCGAGATCGAGGAGCCCGCCATTGCAAACGTGAAGTACAGGATGCCCGTGGCAATCGCGAGCAGCATGTACGCGAGACTGAGATAGGCGCGCGAATCCGCGTAAATGGCGAAAAACCTGCCGAGCGAGGTGCTCTTTGGCTTCGGCGCCGGCGCGCGCAAAGCGGCCTGCACCCTCGCTTCGTTGGTGCGATAAGCCTCTGCCACTTCTTCGGGTGCGCCATACGACGAAACGATACGTCCCAACATGGATTCCTCGGTTTCGCCCGGGTTCTGGGCGAGTTCAGCTCGCAGGTGTTCTTCGGCGTCGTACAACGCGTCCTGTACCAGCGCGCGGTCCGCGCCTTGCAATTCGGTCCGTAACAAGTCGAGGTATTGCTCGACGGTACGCGGCGTCACGGCCGTCATGGCTGGGTCTCCTGTGGGGGGTGGGATGGAACGACCGTGTCGACGAAAGCACGCGTGCTGAGCCACGACTCGCGCCAGGAGGCGAGTACCTCGCGGCCGAGCGCCGTGATGCGGTAATAGCGGCGGGGCGGGCCGGAGTAGGACGGTACGACCCGGCTGGACAGCAGACCCGCCGCGCTCATGTTTCGCAGCACCGGGTAGAGCGCGCCTTGCTTGAAGGGCGCAGGCATTGCTTCGGTATTCAGGCGCTTGGCGATTTCATAGCCGTACAAGTCCACGTCTGCGTCTGCCAGCACCGAGAGGAGCACGAGGGACGTGAGCCCGGCACTCAGTTCACGCTGGAATTTTCGTGCCTGGATCTCGGCGGGGGTGTCCCCGGTCGCCTCTGCCTGGTTTTGGTTCAACATGGCCCGGTCGGCCTCCCATGTAGTGAGTGATATTAGGCACCAACCACTAGTATTCAGTCAATAGTATTAAGAAAAATAGGTTAGTCGTTCCGGTTGCTAGGTATTTCCGCCCAAGACGACTCTGTAACATCAGTCGTTGCAAGTGCCGGGGGAGTCCATTCGGATGTCGACGGAACCGCAGAGAGTTTTCGCACCGCGTCGATACCTGAGCCGGCTCACGCGAGGGACCCTCGCCGTAATCATGGCGGGCGGTCGCGGCGAAAGATTGCGCCAGTTGACGGAAGATCGCTGCAAGCCCGCTACGCCCTTTGGCGGCAAGTTCCGCATCATCGACTTCGTGCTCTCGAATTGCCTGAACTCCGGCATTCGGCAGATCTCGGTGCTGACGCAGTACAAGGCACACTCGCTGATCCAGCACATCGGCAAGGGCTGGGGCTTCCTGCGCGGCGAATTTGGCGAATTCATCGAGACCATCCCGGCGCAGCAGCGTCGCGGCGCCGAGTGGTATCAGGGCACAGCCGACTCGGTGTGGCAGAACATGGAGTTGATCCGTGCGCACCGGCCGCTGCACGTGCTCGTGCTGGCGGGCGATCACATCTACAAGATGGACTACGGTCCGATGATCGGCTTTCACGTCGAGAAGGAAGCCGATATCACCGTAGGTGTCGTCGAAGTGCCGCTCGATCGCGCGCGCGAGTTCGGCGTCATGGCGACCGACACGACCAACAGGGTGATCGGCTTCCAGGAAAAGCCGCGCGATCCAGAACCCATGCCAGGGCGCCCGGAAGTCGCGCTCGCGTCGATGGGCATTTATATCTTCAATCCCCGCCTGCTCGAGCGCCTGCTGCGCGCGGATGCCGAGAATGCGGATTCGGCGCATGATTTCGGCAGGAACATCATTCCCGACGCGATCGAACAACTGCGTGTGTTCGCGTACCCGTTCGAGGACGTGCGCACCAAGGCCCAGAATTACTGGCGCGACGTCGGTACAGTCGATGCCTACTACGAAGCAAACCAGGAACTGGTGCGTGTTTCACCGGAACTGAACATCTACGATGAGCAGTGGCCGATCTGGACGTACCAGGAGCAGGCGCCGCCCGCGAAGTTCGTGTTCGACGACGCGGACCGGCGCGGTTGTGCAATCGATTCTATGGTTTCAGGCGGCTGTATCATTTCCGGGTCGCGCGTGTCTAACTCGCTGCTGTTCTCGAATGTCCGCGTGCATGATTATTCGACGGTCGATCGATCGGTGGTGCTGCCGCGCGTGCGGATCGGGGAACGCTGTGTCATTCGTAATGCGATCATCGACGAAGGCACCCTCATCCCGGACGGCATGCAGATCGGCATCGACATTGCAGCCGACCGTGAGCGGTTCTACGTCAGCGAGAATGGTGTCACGCTGGTGACGGCCTCGATGCTGCGCGCGGCGCCGCGCGCCAGTTAGCCGCAGTTGCAGACCGCAGATTTCCAGAACGAGGGTTGACGATGCGAAGATTTCTCTCGCCCACCTGGGCGCTCATGCTGGTCGTGATGGTAGCCGCGTGTTCACCATACAACACCAAGCTCGAGTCGCCCGATCTCAGCCTCGTCAGCATCCAGATGCTCTCTACGGACATGTTCGCGCAGAGATTCAAGGTGCGTGTGCTCGTGAAAAACCCGAACGACCTCGAGATACCCATCAAAGGGCTCGACTACAAGATCATCCTGATGGGTGACAGCTTCGCCGACGGCCAGAGCACCGAGCGATTCGTGCTACCCGCGCGCGGCGAAGCGGAATTCGACATGCTCGTGACCACAAATTTCGTCAGCAGCCTGGGGCGGCTGATCAGTCGCGTGGGCGGTGGCAAGCTTCGCGACCTCGACTACGAGATCGCGGGCGCGGTGTTGCTCGAAAAGGGCATGATTCGCAAGCTGCCGTTCAATCACAGCGGCACCGTGGACATCGAACGCGCACTCGGTAACAGAGGCGGCAACATCTAGCGCAACGTGACGGCGAGACGCGCGTAGAGCTGCTCGTATTCCCTGCCCTGCGACTCCCACGAGAAATCCTGCTGCATGCCGTTCAGCTGCAGCCGCCGCCATACACTCGGCCAGCTGAACCATTCGAGCGCAGTCTCCAGCGCCCAGCGCAGCCCGCCTGCATCGTAGTCGTTGAACACGACACCAGTGCCCTTGCCCGAGCCCGGGTTGAAATGCTGCACGCTATCCGCGAGTCCGCCGGTGCGGCGCACGATCGGCACGGTGCCGTAGCGCAGGCTGTACATCTGGTTCAGGCCGCACGGCTCGTACAGCGAAGGCATCAGGAACATATCGGCCGCCGCTTCGATCATGTGCGCCAGCTCCTCGCTGTAACCGTTGTAGAACACGGCCCGGCCCGGGAACCGCTCCTGCAGGCTGTGCATGAAGTGTTCGTACGGCGCGTCACCGCTGCCAAGCGCCACGAAGCGCACTTCCTGTTGCAGCAACAGCTCGGGCAACGTATCGAAGAGCAGGTCGATGCCTTTTTGCTGCGAGAGCCGGGTGACCATGCCGAGCAATGGGGTCGAGTTCGCGGCCGGCATGCGCAGCAGGTCGAGCAATGCTTCCTTGTTGCGCGCCTTGCCCGAAAGATCGCCGCTGTCGAAATGAAACGGGACGTAACGATCCGTCACCGGGTTCCATTCCTCGTAGTCGGCACCGTTCAGGATGCCGCAGACGGCATCGCCACGCGCACGCAAGTCCGCATCGAGACCGTAGCCGCCTGCGGGCGTGCAGATCTCTTGCGCATACGTCGGGCTTACCGTGGTCACGGCATCGGCATAGAGGATGCCGTGCCGCATCGGGTTTACGCGGCCCTGCGCGAGATCCGCCTGGTGCAGGCTCTCGATCGGTACGCCGGGGCCGACGTCCGCTGCGGAACCTGCCGAAAAAACCCCCTGGTACCCGATGTTGTGGATCGTAAAGACGCTGCGAGCTGCGCCGAAGATCTCGGTATCCCACGCATACGCCGTGCGCAGCAGCAGTGGCGCGAACGCCGTGTGCCAGTCGTGGCAGTGCACGATGTCGGGAGCGAAGCGCAACATCTGGCAGCATTCCAGGGCGGCCCGGGTCAGCACCAGGTAGCGCAGGTGCTCGTCCGGAGCATCCGAGTAGATGCGGGGCCGGTCGAACACGGCGGGACAATCGATGAGGTAGAGCCAGAGGTCGGTGCCCGGGAGCCGGGCGGTCTGCACGGCATACTGGAACTGGTGGCCACCGACCTGGACCGTGAGCCCCTGCAATTCAGGGACCGGCTGCCGTTCGGCGCCCCGCAGTTCCATCAGGCCGTGCAACGGTACGAATACCCGCACATCGTGCCCGTGCCGATACAGGTAGCGGCTGAGCGCCGCCGCAACGTCGCCAAGGCCGCCGGTCTTTGCGAAGGGCGCAATCTCCGCGGCCAGGAAACAGATACGTTGACCCATGGAACAGCTAGTTTGCCACAGGCACCTGCTTCGACAGCACGATCCGGGTGGCCCCGGTGGCCGCCATGAGTATGCTTGCGCCCATGACTACGGACACTGCTTCCATGGAAATCATGCCCGCCAACACGTCGCACGACTTCCGGCGTATTGCGCACGCGATCGAGTTCATCGCAGCGCATTTTCGCGAACAACCGTCGCTCGCGCGGATCGCAGCTGCGGCCGGGCTCAGTGAGTACCACTTCGCGCGCCTGTTCCGACGCTGGGCGGGAATCTCGCCGAAGCAGCTCGTGCAGCATCTCAGCGTCGCGGCGGCCCAGGAGGCGCTAGCCAGCGATGAGTCGGTGCTGCAGGCGGCACTGGAGGCTGGCCTCTCGGGTCCTGGACGGCTGCACGATCTGTTCATCACGCTGGAGGCCGCGACGCCGGGTGAGTTCAAGGCGCGCGGTCGCGGATTGACCATGCGCTTCGGTACCGCACCGACGCCGTTCGGTCCGGCGCGCATTGCAGCGACGGAGCGGGGCATTGCCTTCCTGGCCTTCGCGGACGCGGACGGCGCTTTTGGCGGATGGGATGCGTTCCGCGCCACCTGGCGTGATGCCACCTGGATCGAGGATTCCGGCAAGGCGCAGGAGGTGGCCAGCACGGTCTGGCACGTTGCGCCGGAACGCGCCGAACGGTTGACGCTGTGGGTCCATGGCAGCAATTTCCAGATGAAAGTCTGGCAGGCGATGCTGGAGGCGGCGTCCACCGCGACGGTGAGTTATCGCGACCTCGCGCAACGGATCGGCCAGCCGGCGGCGTGTCGTGCCGTTGGAGGTGCGGTGGGCGCAAATCCGGTCGCGTGGCTGATTCCATGCCACCACGTGCTGCGGGCGAATGGCGCGCTCGGCGGCTATCGCTGGGGTGTGGAGCGCAAGCGGGCCATGCTGGCCTGGGAAGTCGCGCGCTCGGTCAGGGGCGTTTCTCGTCCTCGTCGCGCGGCTTCTCCCGCTTTGGCATCAGCGCGCTGAGCATCGATTCCTGGATCTTCGAAAGCGACTCGAGATTCTGGCGCGTCAGGTCGGCCATCGTCGCGAGGGGCGTGTGGGCGACCACCTTCGAGATCTGGGCCTGGATGTTCTCCTGATGGTGCAGGAATGTCTCGACGCTCTTTTCCAGGAAATTCGCGAGAAATCCCTGCATGGAATTACCGTAGAACCGGATGATCGCCTCGAGGACTTTCGTACTCAGGATCGGCCGGCCGAATTGTTCCTGCTCGGCGATGACCTGCAGCAGGATGTGGCGGGTGATGTCCTGACCGGTCTTGTCCTCGACCACGCGTATCTTTTCGCCCTTGACGATCAGGCCGCGTATGTCGTCGAGAGTGATGTGCCGGCTTTGCGACGCGTCGTACAAGCGACGGTTCGCATATTTTTTTATCAAACGTTCTTGGCTCATCGCACCAGTGTACCTGAGCCTGTTGCGCCGCACTAAATGCGATGCAAAAAGCGTGACCGGCACGGCGAACCGGATAACCGGATCACCGTGACGGCGGTCGACCGGCTACGCGGTCTTGCTGCTCACGGCAGCCGTCGTTTCCTCGATCCACGTTGCGAAGCCAGCCTGCGCATCGGCCGCGAGCTTCGCCAGCGACTGCTGGTGTTGCTGTGATTTTTCGGCGAATTTCGACGCGATTTCGCGTTGTTGCGCCACGAGCGTCGTGAGGTCGCGCGCCTGGGCCGTTGCGCGCATCTGCTCGAGCGCGAGGTTCATGCAATCGCCCGCGAGTTGATACTGGAAGTTCGCGACGCGTTCGATGTTGCCGATGAACATTTCGCTCAGGGCTGAAAACGGGGCGTATGCACGCTTGGCAAAGTCTGAGTAATCCGTCTGCGCGGTCATGGGTTGTTCACTCGTGGGGTTTGGGACGGTGGGCTTGCGTTTCATCGGCGCGCATCGTACCAGCATTATTTTGCAATGCAATATAACGCACCGAACCGGGCGGACGTGCCTGCGGATGACGCGTGCTTCTCGTAGACTGTCGTCTATCCGGCGCGAAGAGCTACCAACATGACTGAACCCAGTGCCCTGGCCAATGCCCTCGAATCACTGCAGTCCCGGGTCGGCCAGGAAATGCACCTGAGCGACTGGCTCGAGATCACCCAGTCACAAATCGACGCGTTCGCCGCGGCGACCGGGGATCACCAGTGGATCCACGTCGATCCGGAACGTGCTGCACGCGAGTCGCCCTGGCGGTCCACGATCGCACATGGCTACCTGACATTATCTTTGTACCCGGCATTGCGCGGCCTCGTCGACGAGAGCCGGCCATTCCTTCCGGGCGTACAGCGAATGATCAACTACGGACTCGACAAGGTGCGATTCCCGAACGCCGTCAAGGCCGGCAGCCGCGTGCGTGCGCGCTGCATCCTGCTGCGCGCGGAAACCGTGCCGGGTGGACTGCAGATCGCGGAGCAGTTCACCGTCGAAATCGAAGGCGAGGCGAAGCCGGGCTGCGTTGCCGAAACAATCATGCGTGCTTATTTCTAACAAAACCGCCCATGGGCGAAGGATCTTCCCATGCTCTACGACAGTATCCTGAATACGATCGGCCGTACGCCCATCGTGCGCGTAAACCGCCTTGCGCCGTCACACGTCACGATGTACGTGAAATGCGAATTCTTCAATCCGCTCGGTTCGGTCAAGGACCGGCTCGCGATCGCGATCATTGAAGACGCGGAAAAGCGGGGCGACTTGAAGCCTGGCCAGACGGTCGTCGAAGCCACCTCCGGTAACACAGGCATCGCGCTCGCCATGGTGTGCGCGGCCAAGGGTTATCCATTCGTGGCCGTGATGGTCGAGACGTTCTCGGTCGAGCGCCGCAAGATCATGCGCATGCTCGGTGCGAAGGTTCTGTTGACGCCGGCCGCCGAACGCGGCAGCGGCATGGTGCGAAAGGCGGAGGAGTTGGCGAAGAAGCACGGCTGGTTTGTCGCGCGCCAGTTCGACAACCCTGCGAATCCCGCCTATCACCGGCAGACGACGGGCCCCGAAATTCTCAGTGACTTTGCCGGCCGGCAACTCGATTTCTTCGTCACGGGCTGGGGTACCGGCGGCACGTTGACCGGCGCTGGTGAAATGATTCGCCTGGCACGACCCGACACCAAGATCATTGTAACCGAGCCCGCGGGCGCTTCGCTGCTGGCCGGCGCCGAGTGGAAGCCGCACAAGATCCAGGGCTGGACGCCGGATTTCGTGCCGAAGGTGCTCAATCGCTCCGTTGCGCACGAGATCGTGACCGTGACCGACGACGAGGCCATCGCTGCCGCGAGATCGCTGTCCGGCAAGGAAGGCATCTTCTGCGGCATCTCCTCGGGCGGCACTTTTGCAGCAGCGGTCAAGGTTGCGGAAAAAGCGGCGCCGGGTTCAGTCATCCTGGCGATGCTGCCGGATACCGGCGAGCGCTACCTGTCGACGCCGTTGTTCGAGGGAATTCCGGAAGGCTCCGACGCGGAAGAGTGAGTCGTCGCGCCCGCTGCGGTGTCGCCGGCCCGGTGGAGGGCCGTACACGCGATCGTAAGGCAAATGATGGATAATCATCGGTTGTCCCCACACGCGTGCGACGTCCCCCACGATGCCTGAATCCCTGCGCAAGGTGCTGCTGGGCGCCCTGATCGGCGCCCTTGTGGTCGCGTTTGCCTGGCACGTCGCTGGCGAGCGCACCAAGCGTGCCCCGATGTTTTCAAGTGGCGGTGCAGCTGGTGCTACGGCCGCTCAGCCAAAGGCCGGGCAGGGTTCGCAAGGCGGTGGCGGTTCCGGCGGCCAAGCCGTCGCGGTCGCTGTCGAACCCGCGCGCACCATGCGACTCGGTCTGGAGATCGAAGCGCTCGGCACCGCGCGCGCGAACGAGTCGATCGATGTCACTGCGAAGATTTCGAACCAGGTCACTGCGGTGCGATTCACCGAAGGGCAGCAGGTGAAGAAGGGCAGTGTGCTCGTGGAACTGGACAGCGAGCAGGCGCGCGCGGACCTGGCCGTCGCCGCGGCTGCTCTCAAAGAGAGCACCAGCCAGTACCAGCGCAGCCGCGAGTTGTACGACACGAAAGTGTTGTCCGATTCCCAGATCGAGCAGATCGAGGCCACATTTCGCGCGAACGAGGCGCGTGTCGCTGCCGCGCGTGCGCGCCTGAACGACACCTTCGTCAGTGCACCTTTCGCGGGGCGAGTCGGGCTGCGTCGCATCAGCGTCGGCAGCCTCGTCGCACCAGGCGCCGTGATCACGACGCTCGATGACACCAGCACGATCAAGCTCGATTTCACGGTGCCGGAAACCTTCATGGCCGCCATGCAGCCCGGCCTCGAGATCAAGGCGACCAGCGTGGCGTATCCCGCGCGCGTTTTCGCGGGCCGTGTCGCCAGCGTCGATTCGCGAGTCGACTCGGACACTCGTGCCGTGACCGTGCGTGCGCTCGTGCCAAACGCCGAAGGGCTGCTGAAACCGGGCATGTTTCTCACGGTGCGCCTGGCCCAGACCGAAGGAGACGTACTGGTCGTGCCCGAGGAAACGCTGCTGCCGGAGCAGGGCGATGTGTTCGTGTTCGTCGTCAGGGACGAAAAAGCGACGAAGCGCAAGATCCGCACCGGTCAGCGTCGCGTCGGTACCGTGCAGGTGCTGGAAGGCCTGCGAGCCGGCGAGCTGGTCGTGACCGAGGGCACGCAGAAATTGCGCGACGGCGCGAACGTCCGCCTCGTGCAGAGGACCGGTGGTGCGGCTGAGCCGGCCGAGGGTGGCACCAGCGGTGGTGCGGCTGGGCCGGTCGAAGGCGGCACCAGCGGAGCCGTGGCCCGGTGAAATTGTCGGAGCTTTCAGTCAAGCGACCCGTCTTTGCGACGGTGTTCAGCCTGCTGCTGGTCATCCTCGGCATCCTGTCCGCCTCGCGACTGCCGATCCGCGAGTTGCCGGACGTCGAAAGTCCTGTGGTTTCCATCGAGACGAATTACCTGGGCGCGGCCGCTGACGTCGTCGAGACCAAGATCACGCAGGTGATCGAGGAGCGCGTCGCCGGGCTCGAGGGCATTGCGAAAATCACCTCGCAGAGCGTTGACGGCCGCTCCAGCATCAACATCGAATTCGATCCCAGTCGCGGCGTGGACGAAGCGGCCAACGACGTGCGTGACCGTGTGGCGCGCATTTCGAGCGCCCTGCCCGAGGAGGCGGATCCGCCGGAAGTGGGCAAGGTGGATTTCGGGGCCGAACCGGTCATCTACCTGACGCTCTCGAGTGACACGCTGACCGTGCTCGAGCTGACCGACTACGCCGAGCGCGAACTGGTCGATCGGTTCAGCGTGTTGCCCGGTGTTGCGCGCGTGCGCATGGCCGGTGCGCGTCGCTATGCGATGCGCGTCTGGATCGACCGCGAAGCGCTGGCAGCGCGGCAGCTCACGGTCTCCGACGTCGAAGCGGCGCTGCGTCGCGAGAATGTGCAGTTGCCGGCCGGCCGGCTCGAGTCCTCGCAGCGTGAGCTGACGTTGCGCACCGAGACCGGCCTCAACACCGAGCAGGAATTTCGCGGGCTCGTGATCGGTCGTGGCGCGGACGGCTACCTCGTGCGTCTCGATGAAGTGGCCGACGTGCGACTGGGCTCTGAGAACGACCGCACGTTGTCACGTACCAACGGCGTGCCCGGCATCAGTCTCGGCATCGAGCAGATCTCGAAGGCCAACACGATCGAGGTCGCACGACTTGCGCGCGAGGAGCTCGCCCGAGTCCAGCAGGACCTCCCGCCGGGGACGCGTCTCGGCGTCAACCTCGATCGCTCCGTGTTCGTCAGTGCCTCGATGACCGAAGTCATCGAGGCCCTGGTCATCGCGATGCTGCTCGTGCTCGGCGTGATTTACCTGTTCCTCGGCAACCTGCGGGCGACGCTGATCCCTGCGGTCACGATTCCGATCTCGATCATCGCCGCCTTCATGGCGATGGCCGCGCTTGGGTTTTCGATCAATACGCTGACGCTGCTCGGCCTCGTGCTTGCCATCGGTCTCGTCGTCGACGATGCGATCGTGGTGCTGGAAAACATCTACCGGCGCATGGAAGGCGGCGAGCCCCCCTTGATCGCCGCGGTCGACGGCGCGCGCGAGATCGGTTTTGCGGTGATTGCGACGACGATCGTGCTGATCACGGTGTTCCTGCCGATGTCGTTCCTGCAGGGTAACGTTGGCAAGCTGTTCCGTGAGTTCGGCTTCACGATCGCCGCCGCGGTGCTGTTCTCCGCCATCGTGGCGCTGTCGCTGACGCCGATGATGGCCTCCAAGCTGTTCAAGACCGGAGTGCAGCGCTCGCGCTTTTCGGCGGCCGTCGAGCAATTCTTCGCGCGACTCGCGGCGGGTTATGACCGTACCCTGCGCCGGCTGATGCAGCGGCCATGGCTGGTCGTCGGTAGCACGTTAGCGGCCGTGGGGCTTGCCGCCGTCCTGCTGAAGGTCCTGCCGAGCGAGCTGGCCCCGCCCGAAGATCGTGGTTTCCTGTTCATCGGACTGAACGGCCCCGAGGGCGCGTCGCTCGAATACATGGACCGGCACGCAATGCAGGCCGAAGCGATTGCGAAACGGGAGATCGCGACCGGCGAAGTTATTCGCTTTAACCTTCGCGCACCCGGTGCGTTCGGCGGAGCGCCCGACATGAGCCAGGCGCGCGGCTTCGTGCTGCTGGCGCCGTGGAACGAACGCACTCGCACGGCGGAACAGATTGCGCAATCGATGCGGATTCCACTCAACCAGATTCCCGGCGTGCGCGCTTCCATCACCGTTCCGAGCGGGTGGGGCGGTTTTGGAGCACCCGTGCAGGTGGTGCTCGGCGGCACTGAATACGCCGACCTCGTGCAGTGGCGCGACCTGCTGATCGCGCGCATGGAAGAGAACCCGGGGCTGACCAACGTCCAGTCCAACTATGAAGAACGCAAGCCACAACTGCGGGTCGCCGTCGATCGCAACCGCGCGGCCGACCTGGGTATTTCCCTGCAAACGGTCTCGCGCACGCTCGAGACGGTGCTGGGTTCGCGAATCGTCACGACGTTCATCGACCGCGACCGCGAATACGACGTGATCCTGCAGGGGCGTGCCGAAGATCGCGCGACGCCGACCGATCTCGACAACCTTTACGTGCGCTCGGACCGCACGCAGCAACTCGTGCCGCTCTCGAACCTGGTGCGCCTGACCGAGCTGGGCGGACCGAGCCGTCTGAACCGCTTCGATCGCTTGCGCTCGATCACCGTGAGCGCCGCATTGACGCCCGGCTACACGCTCGGCGAAGCGCTCGATTCGATCGAGCAGGTCGTCGCCAAGGAAATGCCGCCGTCCGTGAAGCTGAATTACGACGGGCAGTCACGCGAGTACAAACAGTCCGGCGGGCAGCTCTACTGGATCTTCGTGCTCGCGATGGTGATCGTGTTCCTGGTGCTGGCAGGTTTGTTCGAGAGCTTCCTGCATCCGTTCGTGATCATCACGACCGTGCCGCTCGCGCTCATTGGCGCGCTCGTCGGGCTCTGGATGTACGGCATGTCGATCAACGTGTTCAGCCAGATCGCCGCGATCATGCTGGTCGGTCTCGCCGCGAAAAATGGCATCCTGATCGTCGAGTTCGCGAACCAGCTGCGCGACCGTGGCGTGGAATTTCGCGAGGCGGTCATTGCAGCGGCCTCGATCCGTCTGCGGCCGTGCTCATGACGAGTCTTTGCACGGCATTCGGCGCGCTGCCCTTGATGCTGGCCACTGGCGCGGGTGCCGAATCGCGGCAGTCGATCGGGGTCGTGGTTTTCTACGGAGTGGTCATCTCGGTCGTGCTGACACTCGGTGTCGTTCCGGCGGTCTACACGCTGGTGGCTCGCAACACGGGTACACCCGACGCGACCGCACACGCACTGCAGCGCCTGCGCGCGCAGGCCGCCTCGAATCCGTCGTCAAAAGCGTCGTAACGCTTTGTTTGTTAAAATAAAATAACGAACAAACGGTCGGTCGAGACCCGGGGGCTGGGTGCGCTTGATACAATCGCACACCCCACCATGGCACAAACCCCGTATCAGCAACTCGAGCAGGAATTCCGGCGCCTTCACGCGTTCCGGGGCGCAGCAAGCATCCTGCGCTGGGACGCGGCGGTCATGATGCCCCGCGGCAGCGCGGACGTGCGCGGCGAGCAACTGGCCGCGCTGGAGTCCGAATGCCACACGCTGCTGACGGCGCCCAAGGTCTCGCGGCTGATCGAGCGCTCCCAGGCGAACTCCTCGCAGCTCGAGGACTGGCAACTGGCGAACCTGCGCGAGATGCGCCGCGAACGCGATCATGCGATCGCGATGCCGCTCAATCTCGTGACCCGCCTGGCCCGCGCGACGTCACTCGCCGAGGCGCGCTGGCTCGAGGCCAAGCAGGAGAATAATTTTTCGTTGTTCGCACCGCACCTCGAGGAGGTCGTGGCGCTGACGCGCGACAAGGCCCAGGTGCTCTCCAAGCCCCTCGGACTGTCGCCCTACGACGCGTTGATCGATGAGTTCAGTCCCGGATTCCTGAGCGCGGACATCGACCAGCTGTTCCGGCTCGTCAGCCGGCGCCTTCCCAGTCTTATCCGCGAGGCCATCGAACTGCAGGCGCGTACTCCCGCGCAGGCCATTGGCAGGCAAAGTCAGCATTTCGAAACAGCGTGCGCTCGTGATCGAAGTCATGCGCGCGCTCGGCTTTCCGTTCGACCGCGGGCGTCTCGACGAGAGCGATCATGCGTTCACCGAAGGCGTGCCTGGCGACGTGCGCATCACGACCCGGTTCGACATCAACGAACCTTTCATGGGGCTGATGGGTGTGCTGCACGAAGTCGGACAGGCGATGTACGACCTCGGCTTGCCCGAGGCGTGGCGGGACCAGCCCGTGGGCCGCGATCGTGGCATGGCGCTGGAGGAAAGCCAGTCACTGCTGCTCGAGATGATCATCGGGCGCAGCCGGCCTTTTCTGGAGTGGCTGCACCCGCTGCTGCAGAAGCACTTTGGCTGCACGGGCCCGGAATGGGAGCCTGAAAACCTCTACCGCACGTTGATCCGCGTGCGCCGCGACGCCATCCGCGCCGATGCCGACGAGCTGACGTATCCCGTGCACATCATGCTGCGCTATGAGCTCGAGAAGCAGATCTTCGACGGCTCGCTTCCCGTGAAGGACCTGCCGGAGGCCTGGCGCGAGGGATTCGAGCAGCGACTGGGCTTGCGGCCCGCGACGGACACCGAAGGCTGCCTGCAGGACGTGCATTGGGCCATCGGGTCGTTCGGATATTTTCCGTCTTACGCGCTCGGCTCGTTCATCGCCGCGCAGCTCTATGAAAGCCTGCGTGCCCGGAGCGAGCATTTCGATCGTGAAATTGCGGCCGGGCATTTCGGCGGGCTGTTCGAATGGCTGCGCCAGAACGTGCACGGGCGCGGTGCCAGCGTCGGCGCGCAGGAATTGATCCAGGACGCCACCGGCAAGCCGCTGACGGCTGCGCCATGGTTGCGTTACGCCGAGGCCAAGTACCTGGAAGTCCAGGAGTCGACGGACATCACGGCGATTGCCTCGTGAGCGCCGTTATCGCGCCCCGCAGTTCCGCGACGTTCAAGCGACTGCAGGCGCGCCTGCGCGGGTTGGCCGGCAAGGCGATCGAAGACTTCGGCATGATCCAGGACGGCGATCGGGTGATGGCCTGCCTGTCGGGGGGCAAGGATTCATACACGCTGCTCGACATCCTGTTGTCGCTCCAGCGCAGCGCGCCCGTCGAGTTCGAGCTGATCGCGGTCAACCTCGACCAGAAACAGCCGGGGTTTCCCGAGCACGTACTGCCGGAATACCTGCAGTCGCTCGGCGTGCCGTATCACGTCATCGAACAGGATACGTATCGAGTCGTCAAACGCGTGATTCCCGAAGGCCGCACGATGTGTGGGCTGTGCTCGCGGTTGCGGCGTGGCGCGCTGTATCGATACGCCAGCGAAAACGGCATCACGAAGATTGCGCTCGGCCACCATCGCGACGACATCGTCGAAACGATGTTCCTGAACATGTTCTTCGGCGGCCGTTTGAAAGCGATGCCACCAAAATTATTGTCCGAGGATGGCCGTCACGTCGTGATCCGTCCGCTGGCCTACGCGCCGGAGCGAGAGATCGAACGGTACTCACGTGCGCGGCAATTTCCGATCATTCCATGCACGCTCTGCGGCTCGCAGGAACACCTGCAACGAGTGGCCGTGAAGAAGATGCTGCACGATTGGGAACAGCAATACCCCGGGCGCACCGAGACGATTTTTTCGGCGCTCTGCAATGTCAACGCATCACAGCTGGCCGACCCGAAAGCGTTCGACTTCACGGGGCTGGAGACACGGCGACTGAGCGCGATCGCGATGGCGACGCAACCGGGCGCAGAGCCGTCGATCGAGCCCTGGGAAGAGCGCTAGGTCCGGGGCCCACGAGCGCGGCGGATTTCCTCACACGTACTTCAGGCGTGATCACGCCATCGGCTATGACGGTAACCGTATCCAAAATACACGGCCGCACCGAGCGCCGACCAGACCGCGAGCCGGATCCACGTGTCGTGCGGCAGCGCGAGTGTCATGCCGAGACACACGAGCACGCCCGCGATGCAAATGAATGGCGCGAAAGGCACCCGGAACGGCCGCGGAGTATTGGGCTGCGTGTGCCGCAGGACCAGCACGCCCGCGCAGACGGCCGTGAACGCGAGCAGGATGCCGATCGAGATCAGTTCGCCGAGCACGTCGAGCGGGAATAGCCCTGCAAAGACGGCCGCGATCACACCCGTGACCAGGGTCGCGATGTGCGGCGTCCGGTACTTCGGGTGCACGTTCTGCATGGAAGGCGGCAGCAGTCCGTCACGCGACATGGCCATGAAAATACGCGGCTGGCCGAGCAGCGACATCAGGATCACGGAGGTCATGCCGATGATCGCGCCGATCTTGACCGGCAGGCCCAGCCAGAACAATTCCGGATGCGCATCGAGTGCCACCGCGACAGGCGCGGACACGTTCAACTGGTCGTATGGAACCATGCCCGTCATCACTGCTGCCATCACGACGTAGAGCACCGTCGATATGAGCAATGCGGCGATGATGCCGATGGGCAGGTCGCGTTGCGGATTGCGTGCTTCCTGTGCGGTCGTGGCCGCCTGGTCGAAGCCGATGTAAGCGAAGAAAATGATCGCGGCGCCCTGGATCACGCCGCTCCAGCCGTTAGCGCCGAACGTGCCCTCATTTGCGGGCAGGTACGGATGCCAGAACTCCGTGTTCACGAACTTGATGCCGACGGCGATGAACAGGATGATGATGCCGATCTTGATCGCGACCATCACGTTGTTTGCGCTCGTCGACTGTTTCACACCCCTGTAGCAGACCCAGGTCAACAGCGCGACGATCAGCACGGCGGGCACATTCAGGATGGCGCCCGTCGCGGCAAGATGGTGATTCGCGAGTTTGCCAAGCGGTGCGTTGGTCAGGCTGTCGGGAAAGACGATGCCGACCTCGCCGAGCAGGTTCACGACATAGCCTGACCAGCCCACGGCCACGGCCGCGGCCGACATGACGTACTCGAGCGCCAGGTTCCAGCCGACGAACCAGGCAATACCTTCACCAAGCGTAGCGTAGGTATAGCTGTACGCGCTGCCGGAAACCGGAATCATCGCGGCAAGTTCCGCGTAACAGAGCGCGGCGAGGCCGCAACCGAGCGCGGCCACCAGGAACGCCAGCGTAATCGCGGGTCCGGTGTGCTGTGCCGCTACGGTTCCGGTGAGCACGAAAATCCCGGTGCCGATCATCGCGCCGAGCCCCACCGAGGTGAGCGTGACCGGGCCGAGCACGCGGTTCAGCTTGGGGGCCGTTTCGAGTTCGTGCGCGATCGACGCCACCGATTTACGGGCTGCCAGCTGTTTCAGCACGGACGCTCTCCCCGGAGACCTGTTATTGGCCGGAGTCTCTCATAGCCACGCAGCGGGCCACAGCCCCGTTAGCTATCATCCGGGCATGATGAGACCGATGCCTGCAGCGTTGAGCGGCGACCTGCCGAGACCTATCGATGAGACCTATTGGGTATTGCCGGGGCGGCTGCTGGTCGGCGAGCATCCCGGTTCGCGTTCGCGCGCGGACGCCATGGAGCGAATCCGCCGGTTCATCGATGCGGGCATCAGCTGTTTCATCGACTTGACGGAGCCCGACGAGACGCCCGCGTACGAAGCATTGCTGCCCGAAGCCACACCGCGCGGAACACCGGTCAAGTACATACGCGAGCCGGTAGTGGATCACGGCTTGCCGGTCGGGCCCGAACAGATGGCTCGCATCATCGGCACGCTCGACGATGCCCTCGCGGACGGCCACAACGTCTATCTGCATTGCCGTGCCGGCATTGGGCGCAGCGCCCTTGCGGCGGGTTGCTGGCTCGCGGAAAAGCGCGGCAGTACCGCGGTGGCCGACGCAGAACTGAACGAGCTCTGGCTGCAGTCGGCACAGTCGCGATACTGGGGGCGCGTGCCGGAGACCGAAGCGCAAATCGCCTACCTCGCGCGTTGGCTCGGGGCGGCCGACAAGCCCGTGACACCGAGTCCTGCGCGCGCTGACCCCAGTCCTGCAGCCGACGCATTGCGCGGCGCCTGGTATGGACTCGCACTTGGAGATGCTCTCGCTGCGGCACGTTCGACGGGCACCGCCGACCTCGTCTGGTCGCAATCGACGGCCCTGACGCTGTGCCTGGCACACAGCCTGCTCGAATTGCGGCGCTTCGACGCGCGTGACCAGATCGAGCGTTATGTGCGCTGGCAGCGCGAGGGTTACTGTGCGGCGGACGGCTCGCCGGGCGAATCGCACGCAACCCCCGATGTGGCAAAGGCGCTGGCGACGTATCTCTGGCGCAAGCAGCCCATGGCCGGGTCACACGACCCGACGGACGCCGCAGCGACGAGTTTGCCGCGCGTGCTCGCGGTCGCGGCGTATGCGGCGGCCGATCCTGCGCAGGCGGTCAACCTGGCCGCAGAGAGCGCGCGCACCACGCACCAATCGGCGGTCGTGCTCGATGCGTGCCGTTTGTTTGCGGCCATGGTGAGCTGCGCGATGCAGGGCCAGCCCGGCGTCGTGTGGCTTACCGGAACCTGTGAGCCGGTCGCCGGCCTATGGAAAGCCAGGCCGCTGCAGAAGGACGTGGTGGCCATGGCCAACGGCAAGACTTTCACGACGGCACGATCCGCCACGGTGCCAGAGGTCTTGCGAGTACTCGCCGACGTGCGCCGCATTGCACTCGAAGCTACCGATTTCGAAAGCGCGATTGTGCAGGCCCGCGCCAGTGGCAACGACGTCGCGACGGCATCGGCGTTGACGGGCCTGCTGTTCGGACTCCGGCATGGATTTGCACGCCTGCCCGCTGAGCGGTGCCAGGCGCTGCGCGGCAAGGAGCAACTTGACGCACTCGTGCAACGCTTCCTGGCACGGAACGCGGGGCCCGCCGGGAAACCCTGATGCCGAGGGCAGCCGTCAGCAAAAAGCGCGTCACCGTGCAGCGCCGCGCCGCAACGCACCGGAAGGCGCCGCGAGAACCGGCCTGGACCAGGCTCGATGACGAGGCGCTGCTCGACCTGCGCTTCTGCGACCTGCGTCTGTCGCTCGGGCGTTCCGGGCTGCACGAAAACGTGGAGCGGCTTTACGCGGAGCTCGAGCACAAGGGCATCCGTTTTCGCCCACACCTCTGGCTTTCCGAAGAATGGTTCTCGCCCGATGGGATTCCGGGCATCGCCATTCCGTTCTACCTCGCCCACCCCCGACTCGAACGACTCGAGCGGCGTTTCATGCACGAGGTGGAAGGCGGCAACGACAAGTGGCTGATGCGCATCCTGCGCCACGAGACCGGCCATGCGATCGACACCGCGTTCGCGCTGCGCCGGCGCAAGGCCTGGCGGGAAGTCTTCGGCAAGGCATCGCATCGCTATCCGTCGCGCTATTCACCGCGCCCGGCCAGCCGGCGCTTCGTGCTGCACCTCGGCCACTGGTACGCGCAAAGTCATTCGACGGAAGACTTTGCCGAGACCTTTGCGGTATGGCTGCCGCGTCGCTCACGATGGCGCCACCAGTACGCCGGATGGCCCGCGCTGGCCAAGCTCGAGTACGTGGACGTCACGATGCGCGCACTCGAGGGACAGCGCGCCGTGCGATTGAGTCGCGACGTGATCGAGCCGCTCAGTGAGAACACGCGCACGTTGCGTGAGCATTACCGGCGCAAGCAACGGCGGTATGAAGTGGACACGCGACGGTCGTACGACCGGCCGCTGCTGCGTGTCTTCGGGCCGGCCGACGAACATCCTCGCAGCTTGCCTGCCGCGAGATTCCTGCGTGACGTGCGTCCGCAATTTCACCGCCTGCTCGTGCGGCGTGCGAGAATGCATCCGTATCTCGTCAACCACGTGCTGCGCACGACCATTCATCGCGCCAGGAAATTGAACCTGCGCTTGCGGAGCAGTCAACGCGCCAGCAAGCGTGAGGCACTCTCGATGGTCGAGCGAATCATGCTCGACATGCTGCTACGCGACCGGGAGAACTACGCTCTATGAGGAAACCACAGCGTGTGCTCGTGCTGGTGCACGAGACGCTGGTGCCCCCCGAAACGATGGAGGGGTACACGCCGCAGGAAATCGACGAGTGGCGGACGGAATACGACGTCGTGGCGTCGCTGCGCGCCATGGGACACGAGATCAAGGTCCTGGGGCTGGGCGACAACCTCGTCGAGTTGCGCGCGACGATCATGGATTGGAAGCCCGACATCGCTTTCAACCTGCTCGAGGAATTCCAGGGCATCGTGACCTACGACCAGTACGTGGTCGCCTTTCTCGAACTGATGCGCATGCCGTACACGGGTTGCAATCCGCGCGGCATGATGATTTCGCGCGACAAGGTGCTCTCGAAGCAGATTCTCGCGTATCACCGGATCCCGACGGCACGTTACGCACTGTTGCCGCGCAACCGCCGCTACGCGCAGCCGAAGAAGCTGAAGTTTCCGCTGTTCGTCAAATCGGCGACCGAGGATGCCTCGTTGGGCATCGCACAGGCCTCGATCGTGTCCGATGCGCAACGCCTGCGTGAGCGCGTTGAATTCATCCACGAGCAAACGAACTCGGATGCACTGGTCGAGGAATTCATCGAGGGGCGGGAAATCTACATCGGCGTCATGGGGAACGAACGGCTGACGACGTTTCCGGTCTGGGAATTGAATTTCGGCACGCTGCCGGACGTGATGTCGATCGCCACGCGCAAGGTCAAATGGGACCGCAAGTACCAGCAACGGCATGGCATCGGCACGGAGCCTGCGCGCGACCTGCCGCCAGGTATGCCGCTGCGACTCGCGACGGTGGCTCGCCGGATCTATCGGGCCCTGAGCCTGAGCGGATACGCGCGCATCGACCTGCGCTTGAAGCCGGACGGCAGCGTCTATGTGCTCGAGGCGAATGCGAATCCGAACCTGGCACAGACCGAGGATTTCGCGACGTCTGCGCTGGCGGCGGGCGTCGGCTACGACGTGGTGCTGCAGCGGATCATGCAGTTCGGCGAGAACTACAATGCGGCCTGGCGGGATACCTGACGGCGGCTCGCTCGCGGCATCAATCCGGGGGTAGCGTCGCGCCTTCGGGGAACAAGGTATCCTCGAAGCCGAAGTAACGCATGTCCGGCATGCGCATCGGATACAGGATGCCGTCGAGATGATCCACTTCGTGCTGGACCACCCGCGCATGGAACCCGGTCACGCTGCGGTCGATCGCGCGACCGTCGGCGTCGAAACCCCGGTAACGCAGGCGACTGTAGCGCGGCACGAGTCCGCGCAGGCCCGGCACCGACAGGCAGCCCTCCCAGCCGCTCTCCACGGTCTCGTCCAACGGTTCCAGCACGGGGTTGATCAACACCGTGTATGGCACGGGTTCGACGGCCGGGTAGCGCGGATTGTTCTTGACCTCGAAAATCACGACTCGCAGCGAGACGCCGATCTGCGGGGCCGCAAGTCCCGCACCATTGAAGGCCTGGACCGTGTCGTCCATATCGGCCAGCAGCGCGCGCAGCTCCGGCGAACCGAATTTCTGCACGGGCGCGGCCACCTTGTGCAGCACCGGGTCACCCATGCGCAGGACGGGACGAACAGCCATTGCAGGATCTCCTCTCGGAGACCTAGCGTATCGGAGAGCGGTCACATCGACAAAGCTCCGGTGGACGGGCGTGGCCAGCGTCGTTACTGTTCGTCGCGAAGGGACGACGGAGGAACCGGCATGGACCACGGACTGCGTTGCTGGAAATGCGGCGTCTCGCTGGCGGACTACTCACTGCCGCTGCGCCGGACCGAGGAGTGCCGCGCCTGCCGGGCCGAATTGCACAATCTGCCGGATGTGCGAGTTCTACGACACCAGCAAAGCCAAGCATTGCCGCGAAACCATCGCCGACGAGGTGAAAGACAAGGAACGCGCGAACTTTTGCGATTATTTCCGGCCTACTACCAACGCCTACCAGCCCGGGTCCGTATCGGCGGCCGAGCGGGCCCGGCTCGAGCTCGAAGCGCTGTTTGGCCGCAAGTAAAATCTGCCGTCCGGCAACCAGGAGAGAAACGTCATGCGATTCAATCGGGCGGTGCTTGCAAGCATCGCTGCCGCCACACTTTGTAGCTACCGGCGGTATGGCGCAGGCACAGGAAGCCAAGATGCAAGACGCGCAAGCCCGGCCGGCCGTCACGGCACCGGCGCGATCGGAAATTTATGCCCCCGTTACGCTGACCGCGGACCTGGCATGGCTCTCGGCGAAAGAACGCACGATGCTTGGACTGTTCATGGATGCCGCGGCGATCATGGACGGGCTGTTCTGGCGCCAGGCGTACGGCGACAAGGAAGCCCTGTTGCGCGGCCTGACCGATTCGAAACTGCGCCAGTTTGCCGAAATCAACTATGGGCCCTGGGACCGCCTGGCCGAAAACGCCCCGTTCGTTCCGGGAGTGGGACCGAAGCCGCTCGGTGCGCAGTTTTATCCTCTCGACATGACCATGCAGGAATTCGAAGCGGCCAACCTGCCGGAGTCGCGCAGCGAATACACCGTGCTACGCCGGGACGCGACCGGCAAGCTCAAGGTCGTTCCGTACCATGTCGAGTATGCGGACGGCGTCGGCAAGGTTGCGGCTCTGCTCGAGCAGGCGGCCGCCCTGGCCGAAGATGCGGGCCTGAAGTCGTACCTCGCAGCGCGTGCGAAAAGCCTGCGCACGGACGACTTTGATTCGAGCGATCGCGCGTGGCTCGACATGAAGACCAATCGCATCGATTTCGTGGTCGGCCCTATCGAGACCTACGAAGACAAGCTGTTCGGCTACAAGGCGGCATACGAGGCCTACGTGCTGGTCAAGGACATGGAGTGGAGCAAAAAGCTGGCGCGCTATTCGGCGATGCTGCCGGAGCTGCAGCGCGGCCTGCCGGTGCCGGAGGCCTACCGGGCCGAACAGCCGGGCACCGACTCCGATCTCAATGCCTACGACGTGCTGTATTACGCCGGCGACTGCAATGCGGGCGCCAAGACCATCGCGATCAACCTGCCGAACGACGAGGCGATCCAGCTCGAAAAAGGCACGCGGCGATTGCAGCTCAAGAATGCGATGCGAGCGAAGTTCGACAAGATCATGGTGCCGATCGCCAACGAGTTGATCGTGCCGGAGCAGCGACGCAACGTGACTTTCGATGCGTTCTTCGCCAACACGATGTTCCACGAAGTGGCGCACGGTCTTGGCATCAAGAACACGATCAACGGCAAGGGCACGGTGCGCGACGCACTCAAGGAACAAGCCGGCGGCCTCGAGGAGGGTAAAGCCGACGTGCTCGGGCTCTACATGGTCACGAAGCTGCTGGAAAAAGGCGAGATCAGTGGCTCGCTCGACGATTACTACGTCACCTTCGCCACGGGCATCCTGCGCTCGGTGCGCTTCGGCGCAAGCTCGGCGCATGGCCAGGCGAACATGCTGCGCTTCAACTATTTCGCCGACCGCGGCGCCTTCGCTCGCAATCCTGCCGGCTTCTACAAGGTCGACGTGCAGGCCACGCGGCGCGCGATGGATGAGCTTTCAGCGCTGATTCTCAAACTGCAGGGCGACGGCGATTACGCAGCCCTCAAAAAGCTGAGCGGTGAATTAGGTGTCATTCGTCCGGAGCTGGCGAACGATCTTGCGCGCATCGCGAGTCGCAACATTCCCGTCGACGTGACCTTCAAGCAAGGCAAGGCCGTCCTCGGCCTCTAGCACGACCATGAGCCTGCCTCACCCGTCGGCCGTGGCCCGAGTCATCGAAGGTCGCCCGCGCGACCTCGGGGGCTTCGCGGTGCGTCGCCTGCTGCCAGCCGCAGGGCTGCAGACCGTCGGGCCGTTTATCTTTTTCGATCACATGGGTCCGGCCGATTTTGGACCGGGGCAGGGCGTGAACGTGCGGCCGCACCCGCACATCGGTCTCGCGACGGTCACGTACCTGTTCGAAGGTGCGTTCATGCATCGCGACAGCCTCGGCACGGCGCAGTTGATCGAGCCGGGCGACGTGAACTGGATGGTGGCGGGGCGCGGCATCGTGCATTCGGAACGCACGCCGGACACCGCGCGCGATGCCAACGGCCGCACGCGTGCGCACGGCATCCAGACGTGGGTCGCTCTGCCGCATGCGTACGAGGAAGCCGAGCCTTCTTTCCAGCATCAGCCGGGCGCGAGCCTGCCGCACCTCGAACGTCCGGGCGTGAGCATGCGCGTGATTGCGGGCACGGCGTTCGGTGTCGCGTCACCCGTCGACGTTTTTGCACCGACACTGTATGTCGATGTCGCACTGCAGCCCGATGCCGAACTGGTCGTGGATGATGAACATGCCGAGCGCGCGTGCTACGTGGTCAGCGGTGCGATCGAAATCGACGGCGCACGGTATATCGAAGGTCAATTCGTCGTGTTCGTGCGCGACGTTCCTGTCGCGGTGCGCGCGCTCGAAGAGTCCCGTGTCCTGCTGACCGGCGGGGCGCCTCTCGACGGTCCACGGCACATCTGGTGGAACTTCGTATCGAGCTCCCGGGAGCGTATCGACGTAGCAAAACGCGATTGGCGTGAATTCCGTTTTGCGGCGGTGCCCGGCGATCCTGAAAGGATCCCGTTGCCGGAGTGAGTCAGTGCGCGCATCGCCGTCACGAACCGACCGCGGAGAAGCGCAGGATCGTGACGCCAGCGTCGTCGAGCAGGAACAGCAACCCGTTCTGCATGCGCGCCGAGTGCGCGCGGCTCAGCGCATCCAGGAATCTGCGCTCCTGCTCCATCACCGCCTCGGCGCACATCATGCGTGTGGTCGCGAACGGCCCCAGGCGCAGCTTCGTGGCGGAGCCAAGTTCGGCGGGCCCATGATACGAATTGCAGCCTGCGAACCCAGTGACCTCCGCGATGCTGATGATCTGCAGGCGGGATTGCAGGTTGTCGAGCACGCCTTTGTTGTCGATGTCCTCGGCCACCCAGGTGGTGCCGGACAAGCCTCCGAAGTCGACTGCCGCAGCTGAGTTCTGCATCGCGGGTTCCGAACGTTGGCTATGGGCGGAGGTGCCGCCGGTACAGGCGGCGAGCACGCAGCTGGCCAGCAGTGCGGGCAGGATCCCGAGCGAAGGATTGCGCGTCAAACGAACCCGGTTCGGCTGTTTCATGCGGCATTGTAGGAGATCTCCACCGTCTTCAGCAGTGTGCGTCGCGCAGACGCGCTTTAGCTTCACGCCAGCGATCCCAAAGGCGACCGGCCTCCTTGGCCGAATAGCCATTACGCATGCGGGCATCGATGTCGCCGACGGCATCTTCGAGGCGCTCACAGGCGGTGGGCTGCGGGACCGTGTCGTCCCGCGCGGTGGCTTCGATCGCTCGTTCCGGCGCATCGCTGCGCGTCGAATTGCGCGGCGGTTCGGGTGTCAGCGTCGAGGTACGGCCGACCGGGGCCACCGGCGTCTGGACCCGCACTTGTCGCATGGCCGCTGCCGGTCCGCAGGGCCTGTCCGAAAACACGATGACGCCGGGATCGAAGCAGGTGAACACGACACGCAGTGCGATGGTGGGCGACACTTTCGGCGGCGCGGGCTCGACGGCGGCCGCGCTACCGTTGCCATCAGGTGTCTCGCGTTGCGCGGCGCGAGCAATATTCGACGCGTGATCAACGCAACAAGCCGCCACGGTGACGATTGCGACAGGGACCAGGTTTGAAAATGCAGCGCGACGCATGGTGGGCCCTCCAGGTCCATGCATGGTCTGCTCAGGCGTGACGCTGGTCTCGTGCCATTCCTGCCGGATCGAACCAGATATCGGCGTGCCGTGGGCGAATCAACCGCCGCGGCGGCGAACCTGCCGGCAGTGCTTCAGGCGCGGCCCACGTTCGAGTCGGTCGGCGCATGAAAGTATTGGCTCTCGGTGGAGAATTCCTCCACGAGGCGGCGCAGTTCGGCCATGCGTGCATCGGCTGTGCTGACCGCCAGGCAATCTTCGCAGCTCGGGTCGCCACAGGGTTGCCGCGTGTACAGCCAATATTGCACGGCCCCTGCGAGCAGCCCGTCGGCAACGTCCCAGAGGTCGGCTTTCTCGTCCGCGTCGGCGATCTGGTTGCCGAGGTCTACGGCGCGACTGAACGCTTCGTCAAAAGATTGGTCTTCGTCTTCGGTGATGGCAGCCACGGTGCACGGGTGTCCTGCGAACGGAGCACCAATTATAACAGATCGACAGTGGCGGCTCCGCGGCTCGAACGCTGAATTGCCGCGAAAACAACGCTTTTCCCGCGCTTAGATACCGGCCTTGGCCAGTGCATCGACCACTGCGCGAACGGCGCCGGCGAGGTTCGGGTGTTCCGCCTCGAGGCGCACTGCGGCCCCCTCGAGAACATCGGCAGGCGGGGCGGGCGCGGACTCCGCCACCACCGCATCCTGCACGAGCGCGCGGCGTATATCCTCGATGGCGGCCTGCAGCATCGCGCGGTCTTCCGGATCGAGCCGGTTCGCCTCGCCGAGCCTGTCGTGCAATTCCAGGAGCATACGTTGCAGGTCGCTCATCAGGCCTCCGTCACGGATCGTGTACCCGCGAGTTTAGCAGCCGTTCGGTCGCACGGAACGGCGGAAAAACCGATCCGCGCGACCCACAGCTTACAATGCACCGGGGACGGCTGCGTCGCTCAACCGGAGGTTTGCATCAATGTTCCGTGTCTGCAGGTTGTTGGCTTTGATCTGCGCCGTGGCGGCGTGTTCGGCGGCGCATGCGCAATCAGCGCGGTTCGAACTGACGCCATTCGTCGGCTATCGGCTGGGCGGTAGCTTCGACATCCCGAGCGATTCGGGTTCCGGCGAGAGCGTCGACCTCGACCCGGCCGCCAGTTACGGCATCGGCTTCGGCGTGTATCGCGATAACCAGTCGTTCTACGAACTGCTCTACAGCCGGCAACAGGCGAGCCTTGATTCGAACGACGCGTCGCTGGCCAACGTCGACGTCGACATCGAATATTTCCAGGTCGGTGGCACGGCACTGTTCGAGACGCCAGAGCAATGGATGGTGCCGTACCTGTCGTTGACCATAGGGGCGACACGGCTTTCACCCCAGCAGGGCGGGTACGACGACGAGACGAAATTTTCGGGCAGCATCGGCGGCGGCCTGCGGATTCCGTTCAACGAGCGCGTCGCCGCAACGGTCGGCTTGCGTGGCTACCTGACGCTCGTCGACTCCGATACGGGCATTTTCTGCCTGAGCGACGCCACAGGCGCGACGTGCCTGCTGCGAACGTCGGGCAGCACGATCTTCCAGGGCGAGGCGCTGCTCGGGCTTACCGTGCGCTTTTGACGAACGCCGCATTGCGCAGGCGGGACGGCACGAGGCGTTCCCGCCAGTTCCGGGCGCTCATACCAGCACTCGTTCGATACCGCCTGAATTCGCGCGCAGCACATAATCTTCGAGCCATGCCGGGCCGAGCACGTGCCGCGCCATCTCGACGACGATGTAATCCGCGTCCGTGTCAGAGTCGTCGTCGTATCGCTTGAGCCCCTGCAGGCAGGACGGACACGATGTCAGCACCTTGACCGCACCTTCGTAGCCGTCGGTGCGCAGTTTGGCCGCGCCCTTTTCCATTTCCTGCTGCTTGCGAAAGCGCACCTGCGTGGCGATGTCCGGCCGGGTCACGGCGAACGTGCCCGATTCACCGCAACAGCGTTCATTCTTCTCGATCGCGCCGTTGTCGGCGGCGTTCATCAGCGCATTCACGACCTTCAGCGGATCGTGCGATTTCATCGGCGAATGGCAGGGATCGTGGTACATGTACCGCACGCCCGTGACGCCTTCCAGCCGGATGTTTCTCTCCAGCAGGAACTCGTGGATGTCCAGGATGCGGCTGCCCGGGAAGATCTCGCCGAAGTTGTACGACTGCAGCTGGTCGAAGCACGTGCCGCAGCTGACCACCACGGTCTTGATGTCCAGGTAGTTGAGCGTGTTGGCGACGCGATGGAACAGCACGCGATTGTCGGTCGTGATCTTCTCGGCCAGGTCGAACTGCCCGGCGCCACGTTGCGGGTACCCGCAACACAGGTATCCGGGTGGCAGCACGGTCTGCACGCCGGCGTGCCAGAGCATCGCCTGGGTCGCGAGTCCAACCTGCGAAAACAAGCGCTCGGAACCGCAGCCCGGAAAATAGAACACCGCCTCGGAGTCACTGCTGGTGCGGGACGGGTCGCGAATGATCGGGACGTAATTGCGGTCTTCGACGTCGAGCAGCGCACGCGCGGTCTTCTTCGGCAGCCCGCCCGGCATTTTCTTGTTGACGAAGTGGATCACCTGCTCGCGCAGCGGCGGCCGCCGGCCCGTCGTGGCAGGTGGACGAAGTGTCTGCGCCGACGCCGGCACGCGCAGCGCCTGGTGGCCGATGCGCTGCGCCTTGAAGCCCCAGTCGATCATGACCTTGCGTGTCAGCTTGATCGTGTCCGGGTTGGTCGTATTCAGGAAGAACATCGCGGCCGACTTCGCCGGGTTCGCACGGGTCTTGTCCATGCGGCGCAGCACGTCGCGCATGGCCATCGAGACATCGCCGAAGTCGATGTCGACGGGGCACGGCGTCTCGCACTTGTGGCAGACCGTGCAGTGGTCGGCCACGTCGGAGAACTCGTCCCAGTGCTGGATCGAAACGCCGCGACGCGTCTGCTCCTCGTACAGGAATGCCTCGATCAGCATCGAGGTGGCCAGGATCTTGTTGCGCGGCGAATAGAGCAGGTTGGCACGCGGAACGTGCGTCGCGCACACCGGCTTGCACTTGCCGCAGCGCAGGCAGTCCTTGATCGAGTCGGAAATGCCGGCGATGTCCGACTGCTGCATGATCAGCGATTCATGGCCGAGCAGGTTGAAGCTCGGCGTGTAGGCATTCCGCAGGTCCGCGCCTGGCAGCAGCTTGCCCTTGTTGAAATGTCCCTGCGGGTCGATGCGCTGCTTGTAGGCACGGAACCCGGCGATCTCGCTGTCGTCGAGGTATTCGAGCTTGGTGATGCCAATGCCGTGCTCGCCGGAGATCACGCCGTCGAGGCGTCGGGCGATGCGCATGATCCTCGCGACGGCCGCGATTGGCCGAGTGCAGCATCTCGTAGTCGTCGGAATTCACGGGGATATTCGTGTGCACATTGCCGTCGCCCGCGTGCATGTGCAGCGCCACGAACACACGACCGTGCAGCACGCGCTCATGGATCGCCTCGAGATCCGCCAGCAATGGAACGTACGGACCACCCGCGAAGATGCGCTGCAACTCGCTGCGCAGCTCGCGTTTCCACGAAACGCGAATCGTGCGGTCCTGCAGCAGGTCGAAGACACGCAGCGCAGGATCGTTCGAACGTCGGCCGCGGTCGCGGCCAGCACCGTGCCGTAGCCCAGTCGTTGTATCTCGTCGAGGCACGCGTGCAGGCGGACGGTCCATGTGGGCCGCGAGCCACGACCAGCGCTGCCGGCATGCAGCCATGACGGCGAGGGCAGCAGACGGGCGGTCCGCGAGTACTTCGTCACGCGGCAAACGGTCGATGTCGGCATCGCCGGTCTTGCCGAGCCGGGGCTCGCCCGCGAGGTAGGCTTCGAGCGCATCGAGCAGCGCAAGCTTGTTGGCAAGCGAGAGCTCGATATTGATGCGCTCGATCGCATCCGTGTATTCGCCGAGCCGCTCGAGCGGGATCACGACGTCTTCGTTGACCTTGAACGCGTTCGTGTGGCGGGCGATCGCGGCCGTCTTGCTGCGATCGCGCCAGAACGCCTTGCGTGCCTCGGCGCCGACCGCGGTGAATCCTTCACCGGAACGTGCGTTGGCGATGCGCACGACATCCGATGCGCTCAGTGCGCGACGGCGTCTTCGTCGGCCCCGACGATGTCGCCGATCAGGACCATCTTCGGTAGTGCACCGCGCTTCGACTTGGTCGTGTAGCCGACGGCCTTCAGGTAGCGCTCGTCGAGATGCTCGAGGCCCGCGAGCAGCACTCCGCGCGCAGCGCCGTGACGCGCGAGGTAGTCGCGGATCTCGACGATCGCCGGGATGGCGTCGCGCGCCTGCCCGAAGAATTCCAGGCAGACCGTGCGCGTGTGCGCGCGGCATGCGATGCAGGACCCACCGCGCCGACGTGATGATGCCGTCGCAGCCTTCCTTCTGTACGCCGGGAGTCCGCCGAGGAACTTGTCGGTGACGTCCTTGCCGAGACCGAGCTTGCGAAAGGTTCGACCCGGAATCTCGAGCCGCTCGCTGCGCAGCACGCGCGCCGTGTCGGCCGGCTCGCGACCGTCCCTGGTCACGACCTCGAAGACGGCCAACTGCCGACGTCGTGGATCTTGCCGCGGTTATGGCCGAGCCGTGTCACCTCGACCCAGTTGCCGTCCGGGTCCGACCATGCGCCACCACGCGAGATTGTCGAGCGCGGTGCCCCACAGCACGGCTTTCTTGCCGCCCGCGTTCATGGCGATGTTGCCACCCACGCATGACGCGTCGGCCGACGTCGGGTCGACCGCGAATACGAGCCCGGCATGGTGGGCCGCCTCCTCGACACGACGCGTGACAACGCCGGCCTCGGTGAACACCGTCGGCACGGGCTCGGACACGCCGGGCAGCGCGCGGGTCTCAACTGCGGCCGACTTGTTCGAGTTTTTCGGTGTTGATGATCGCGGCGAAGGGCGTCAGGGGCACCGCGCTGCCCGTGTAGCCGGTGCCGCCGCCGCGCGGAATGATCGTCAGCCCGGACTCGATGCATGCCCGCACCAGGCCGGGCACTTCCGCCTCGGCTATCGGGCGTCAGCACGACGAACGGCATCTCGACCCGCCAGTCGGTCGCGTCGGTGGCGTGCGAGACGCGCGCAAATGCGTCGAAGCAGATGTTGTCGCTCGCGCGTGTGCGGCGCCAATGCGCGCCGAGCACGACGGCGCAGGTCGGCTACGGTCGTGAACGACGCCGCGAACGCGTCCACGGCGCGACGCGCGGCATCGAGCAGCCTGCCGACCTTGGCGTCGCGCGCGGCGTCGGCGCCATCGCGGCGACGTCTCGATGTCGCGCAGCCGATGTTGCAGCGCCTCGATCAGCAGCGTGCGACGCTTGGGGTTGTCGAGCAGGTCCTGCTCGAGATAGGGATTGCGGCGCACGACCCAGATGTCGCCGAGCACCTCGTACAGCATGCGAGCCGAGCGACCCGTGCGCCGTTCCGCGCGCAGGTCGTTCAAAAGCGCCCACCCTTCGGCACCGAGCAGGCGCGTGACGATCTCACGGTCCGAGAAGGACGTGTAGTTGTAGGGAATCTCGCGCAGGCGCGCCGGAGGATCCAGTGGAGTGTCGAGAGTGACGCCCGTTTCTTTCAGGGTGCCGGGTATTGGGTTCACGTGGCCGAATCAAGAGCCGCTGGGGCAACCGCGTACATTGCTCGCCGGTCGCCGGCACGACGGATACCGGAACTTCTTCTCCCGTTGCGAAGACAGGCACGGGCCCGCACTCGCCGATCCATCGAACCCGGCAACCGCACGGCGCTGATGATCGATATCGCGACCGCCGCCGCATAGGGAATCGATTGCACGAGCAGGACCGTGACCCACACCGTCAGGTCCGGGCTGCCGATCAGCCCCGGCAGATCGCCGTCGAACTGCGGAATACGGCTCACGGCAAACGCGCGCAAACCATAAGCCGACCATCAGGAAGGCTTCTTCGCGCGCGGCCGACAGCGCCTGCAGGAACCGGTGCCGGCGAGCCTGCTTCGGCGTGCGGAAGAACGGCCGGTGCGATTGCACGAAACCGCTCAACATCGCTGCGCCGATCGTGTGGGCGAGGCTCAGGCCCGCCAGCACCGCCGCCACCGTCTGGCGGCAATTCGCGCCGACCCGGATGCGATACAGGTGCAGCAGTTTCGCGAGCTTGAACACGAACAGCGACAACGGCAGCACCGAGAAGATCAGCAGCGGCGGCTCGATTCACGCGGGAAGGTCACCATCACCAGCGACCAGCAAGAGCGCGGCCGAATTGAACACGAGGTTGAAACCGTCCGCGAGCCACGGCAGCCAGCCCGCCAGGAAATGGTATCGCTGGCCGCGTGTCAGCCGTGCGCCGCGACCTCGCACCAGTTCGTGGAAATGCCGGCGCAGGATCTGCATCGCGCCGAACGCCCAGCGCGAACGCTGCTTCTTGAAATCGAGGAACGTATCGGGCATCAGCGCCGCGGCCATAGCTCTCCGAGGTATAGGTCGCCTCGAAGCCTTCCTCGAAAATGCGCAAGCCGAGTTCCGCATCCTCGGTGATGCACCACTCGGCCCAGCCGATGCGTTCCAGCAGGTTCGCGTCGCACGAGCGTCATCGTGCCGTGCTGGATGATCGCGTTGCGCTCGTTGCGCGTGATCATGCCGATGTGGAAGAAACCGCGGTATTCCGCATGGCACATCGCCTTGAATGCGCTTTCCGGCGCATCGCGATAATCCTGCGGAGCCTGCACGACGCCGGTGCGGGCGTTGGCAAACGCCGGCGCCAGGTCGCGCAACCACTCGGGGCGCACCACGTAGTCGGCATCGATCACGCCGATGACGGTGGCATCGGGCGACGTCCGCTCGAGCGCGAAATTCAGGGCACCCGCCTTGAAGCCGTCGAGCGGTGCCACGTGGAAGAACTGGAAACGCGACCCGAGAGTTGCGCAATGGGCCTCGACGGGGCGCCAGACGGCTTCGTCGCGCGTGTTGTTGTCGACGACGATGACTTCGAAGTCCGGGTAGTCGAGTTCAGCCAGCGCGTCGAGTGTCTCTATCAGCATCTCCGGCGGCTCGTTGTAAGCCGGGACATGTATCGAGACCTTCGGCAGCATCGTTGCGGTCACGGTGCGCGGACGAAACAACCGCTTATGGGTGGTTACCCAATGCGCCTCGGCCCATTCGTGCGCTTCCGCGAACAGCACCGCGATGATGCCGAGCATGCCGACGAGCAGGACCGCGCCGACCAGCACGCTCGTGACGGTCAGGTACTGCTGCGAAAAATCGTATAGCGTCCAGACCAGCATCGTGGCCGTTGCGTAGACGACGACCGCCAGGAAGGAGCGGCCGCGCTTGCGCAGCGTGTGACTGTGGAAATAGAACAGCCACAACAGGAACGCGGCAGTCAGCACGGACGCGGCGGCAAGCACATGCCAGTGCGGCACCCGCACGATCGGCGCGCGGAATTCGAATTTCTGGTTGCGGTCCGCGTCGTAGACACCCCAGTAGGCGCCAACCTTGCCCTTCCGCGGCGGCCTTCCAGGGCTGGTCGAACGCTTCCATGATGAAATATTCATAGCCGGCGCGCTGCGCGACCGTGAGAAAACGCCGCAGGAACAGCGCTTCGTTCGACTCGGTTGCCACGGCCGACTCGCGTGTGCGCCCCGCGCTCGGCCAACCCACTTCACCGATCACGATAGGTTTGCCGGGGAACGTACGGCCGAGCAGTTCCAGCTTGTCGGTTACGTAACCGACGGCCGCTTCGACCTCGACGCCTTCCCAGTACGGCAGCATGTGCACCGCGATGAAATCGACGTGTTCGACGAGTTCAGGGTGATCGATCCAGACGTGCCACGGTTCCGCCGTGCTGACGGGCTGCTTGGTCGCGGCGCGCACGCGATCGAGGTGTGCGGTCAGGTCTTCGTACGGCAGGTCGCCGCGCAGCGATGACTTCGTTGCCGATGATGATGCGCGTCACGTTGCGATGCTGTTTGGCCAGCCGGATGGCGGCCTCGACCTCGCGCGCATTGCGCTCGCGGTCGCTGTCCAGCCAGGCCCCGAGCATTACCTGCAGGTGGTGTTTGCTCGCCAGGGCGGCCGTCTGGCCGACCGTGCCGAGCGTGCTGTACGTGCGCACCGCGCGCGTTTTGCCCTCGAGTAGCTCGAGATCCCGATCGATCTGTGCAAGCGTCGGTTCGTCGCCGGCAATGGCGCTCTGGTCTTTCTGGAACGGCTGGAAAGCAAAACCATGCACGCTGCGCGGCCAGACGGGCTCGGCGCTCGGCTGGTTCGCCAAGGCCCACACCGCCACCGTCACCAGCGCGAAGATCGCACCGATCAGAAGACTCGACAGCTTTTTCATTCGCACCCGCCCATCGGACAGATGCGATTTTAGTTGCAGTGCAACAGCCGGACCGGGCTCTTAGGCGTCGGTGATTGGCGACAACAAGCCGAAATGACGCTTCCCCGCGCCATGTTCGGAGCGCGGAATGCTTGCGGGATGGTGGCGAACAGCGTGAGGCTGTCGAAAAAGTTTGCAGCTCAGAACTTCCAGACAAGCTTCAGTTGCAGCGTGTCGAACGACGGCGTCCCGGTTGCGTTCTCGAAATCCGCCCAGCGCATCCGGTACGCCCCATCGGCCGCCAGTGTGTCGCTGAAGTCGTAGCGCATCCCGACGCCCACCTCGTAGGCGAGGCCATCGGCCGTCTTGGTGTCCTGCCAGCTCGTGCAGATGTATCCCCACCAGGGATGCCACCAGCAGCCGATCTCGGGTGGCGCGGTCGCTACGTTGGTGTCCACCCAGGCCCAGCCGACGCCGCCCACCACGTAGGGGGTGACCGGCCCCGTCAGGAAGGTGTACGCGACGTCGAGCATCAGCGACATCGTGTCGAGGTCGCCCTTGATCGGATACGTCACGCCCGGATCAGCGCTCGCGACCTCGGCGGTGTAATCCTTCTGGTCAAACGTGAACGTCGAACCGAAACGCAGGCGATCGGTGAAGTGGTAGCCGACGCCCAGGTTGAAGCCGAGGCCGCCTTCGATCTCCGCCGTCGTGCCGCCCTTGAAATCAATGTCAGCCGACCCGGCCTGAGCCAAGCCGACGGTCGCTTCCCAGCTTCCTGCTTGTGGGGGCGCCTGGAATCTCCACGAGCCGCCTTTCTCTCCTTGACCGCCTGCCGCAGCAGTGCCGCCCGCCACCGCAAGTCCTGGCGCCGCACCAGTCGGGCCGATCAGGTCGGGCCGGTTGGCGTTCGCCTGGCGCACGCTGTCGGCTGTCGCGGCCAGATCTTTCAAGCCGAGCTTGCGATAGGACTGCGCCATGATGCGCAGCGCATCTGCAACCGCCGGGGCGCCGTCGTAAGTCTCGATCACGCCCTTGGCCCGGTTCGCGGCGCCGACGTAGGCACCGCGTTTGAGGTAGTACTGCGCGACGGAGATTTCGTAATCGGCCAGGCGGTTGCGCAGGTAGACCATGCGTTGGCGCGCATCGGCCGCGTAGGGACTCTTCGGGTACTGCTGGACCAGGGTCTGGAACGCCTGGAACGATTTCCGGGCGTCTTGCGGCGGACGCTTCGAGATGTCCGCGCGAAACAGCCGCTCGACATAGTTGGCCCCGGATTCGAAATAGACCAGGCCCTTGATGAAATGCGCATAGTCGACGCGCGGATGTGCCGGGTTTTCGCGGATGAACTGGTCGGCCTGGTCCACCGCGGACTCGGCGGCATGATTTTTGTAATACGCGTACAGCAGGTCGAGCTGGCCCTGCTTCGACTGCTCGCTGAACGGATAACGCGCCTCCAGCAGTTCGTAGCGCTGGATGGCGCGGTCGTAATTGCCGGTGCGCAACGAGTCCTGGGCCTCGCCGTAGATCTGTTCGGGCGAGCCTTTCGCAGCTTCCTCGTCGTCGTCCCCCCAGCCGAGCGTTTTGCAGCCGCTGCTGGCCAGCAGCGCTGACGCGAGCAGAACGGGCAGCAGGTAGCGTCGAAGCAGGGCGAGAACGGGAAAACGCATGCGGCGGAGAACCTGGGATCAGCGGAAGGCCGTGAAGTATATAGAATTCGACCCCATGACGAATTCAACGATCCAGCTGACCCTGCAGATTCCGCACGAACAGGCGGGTCAGCGGCTCGATCAGGCGCTGGCTGCACTGTTGCCCGACTATTCGCGGAGCCGCCTGAAAAGCTGGATCGACGCCGGTGAAGTGCTGGTCGACGGTTCCGTGCGCCGGCCGAAGGACAAGGTTTTCGGCGGGGAGGCGGTGGCCGTGGCCGCCACGCTTGCCGACGAAGTGCCCGCGGCAGCCCAGGTCATACCGCTCGAGCTGGCGTACGCCGACAAGCATGTCCTGATCGTCAATAAGCCGGCCGGGCTGGTGGTACATCCCGGGGCCGGCAATCCAGATGGGACACTGCAAAATGCGTTGCTCGCGTTCGATACCAACCTGAGCGTGTTGCCGCGTGCCGGGATCGTGCATCGACTCGACAAGGATACGAGCGGGCTCCTGATCGTTGCGCGCACGCTGCCGGCGCACACGGCGCTGGTGCGCATGCTCGAAGAACGCGAAATTCACCGCGAATACGAAGCCATCTGCCGCGGCGTCATGACCGCAGGTGGCACGGTGGACGCGCCGATCGACCGTCATCCGACGGACCGCGTGCGCATGGCCATCCGCACCGGCGGCCGCGACTCGGTCTCGCATTATCGCGTGATCCAGCGCTTTCGCGGCCACACACACGTGCGCGTACAGCTCGAGACCGGTCGTACGCACCAGATCCGGGTGCATCTCGCGCATATCGAATATCCGATCGTCGGCGACCGCGTTTATGGCGGCCGACTCGCGCTGCCGAAAGGTGCCAGTGAGCTACTGCGCACGGCGTTGCGAGATTTTCCGCGCCAGGCACTGCATGCGGCACGCCTGCAACTCGAGCACCCGGTGACCGGCAAGCCACTCGAAGTCGTGGCGCCACTGCCGGAGGACATGGTGCGTTTACTGAAGGTGCTCGCCGCGGATGCGGCGACCGCCACTGCGCGATGACGACAGCCGAGCGCAGCAAGCCGGCGTGGCTCGCGCCGGACGCATCGTTCCCGCAAGGCGTGCACGCAGTCTCCACGTTGCGTTGGGGTGGCCACAGCACCTCCCCTTTTGATTCACTGAACCTGGCGTACCACGTGGGCGACGACGCAAGCGCCGTCGCGGCGAATCGTCGACGGCTCGCCGACGTTGCCGCTTTGCCCGAGGAACCGTTGTGGCTCGAGCAGGTGCACGGGACAACTGTCGTCGAGCATGATGGTGCGCATGTCGGCGCGAATCCGCCGCGCGCGGATGCCACCGTGACGTTCGAGCCGGGCCGCGTTTGCGTGATCATGACGGCTGATTGCCTGCCCGTCGTTTTTTCGGATCGGGCCGGCACGAGGATCGGAATCGCGCATGCGGGGTGGCGCGGTCTCGTCGGTGGTGTGCTCGAGGCAACGATCGCGGCGCTGCGAACAAATCCTTCGCAGTTGCTCGCGTGGCTCGGTCCCGCGATCGGGCCGGCGGCATTTGAAGTCGGTCCGGAGGTGCGCGCAGCGTTCGTCGCGCGAAACCCGGAAAATGCACATTGGTTCGCTGCAAACCCGGCGAGGCGCTACCAGGCCGACATTTACGGGCTTGCCCGCGCAGCGCTGCACCGTGCCGGCGTCAGCGATGTCAGTGGTGGCGGTGAATGCACCAGCACGGATGCGGATCGTTTCTTTTCATTTCGGCGCGATCGGGTCACGGGCCGCATGGCGACACTTGCCTGGTTCGATCGAACGTCTTGACCTGCGTGCTACCCTGACGACAGACAACAACACCTCGAGCCGTTCTTGAGTACCCTGGCCCAGATCATCATTTTCACGGCGTTGAGCGGCGTCCTGAGCGCACTCGCGGCCGGTATTTTTCTAGCGCTTGGTGACGGCAAACGTGCCGCCATGCTGCCGCACCTCGTGAGCTTTGCGACGGGCACGCTGCTTGGCGCGGCATTTCTCGGGCTCGTTCCGCACGCGCTCGAAGGAGCAGGCGAGGGTTCGGCGCACCGCGTCGGCCTGGCCCTGCTGCTCGGCATCATGTTGTTTTTCATGCTCGAGAAATTCGTGCTCTGGCGTCACTGCCATGACGACCCGTGCGAGATGCATTCGCCAAGCGAAGCGGCGCGTGACAACGCCTCCGCGAACCTGATCCTGGCCGGCGACAGCCTGCATAACCTGCTCGATGGCGTGCTCGTGGCAGCCTCGTTCATGACCGATCCGAAGCTGGGCATCGTCACTGCACTCGCTGTGTTTGCACATGAGATACCGCAGGAAGTCGGCGATCTCGCGATCCTGTTGCACGGCGGGTTCTCGCGGACCAGGGCGATGGTGCTGAACCTGGTCTCCAGTCTCACCTCGGTCGTGGGTGGCATTGCTGCGTACTACGCGCTCGGTACGGCGATGGGCGCGTTGCCCTACGCCCTGGCGTTTGCAGCCGCCAGCTTCATTTACGTGGCCGTGGCCGACCTGATCCCCGGCCTGCATCGTCGCATCGACGTCCGGGCGGGCCTGGAGCAGGTCGTATTCATCGGCCTTGGAGTCGCCCTCGTGTATTTCACGCACCAGGGCATGCACCAGCCCTGACGGGGGCTTTTCCTTTCCGCATCCGCCCCCACGATGGGGGAACCTCCTTCTGGCAAGCCGGGAAAAAGCGTCATGCGGATGGACAAACTGACCAGCAAGTTCCAGCAGGCCCTGGCCGATGCCCAGTCGCTGGCGCTCGGCCGCGACCACCAGTTCGTCGAGCCGATCCACGTGATGCAGGCCTTGCTCGACCAGCCGGGCGGCTCCGTGCGGCCCCTGTTCGACAAGACCGGCGTGAACGTGAACCTTTTGCGCTCGCAACTGGGCGAGGCGCTCGAACGCCTGCCGCGCGTCGAAGGCACCGGTGGCGACATCCACATCTCGAATGATTTGAATCGCCTGCTGAACCTGACGGACAAGCTGGCCCAGAAACGTGGCGACCAGTTCATCACGAGTGAACAGTTCGTCGTGGCCGCGCTCGAGGACAAGGGCGCCCTGGCGAAAGTCCTGGCCAACGCCGGGGTCGTGAAGGGCGCGCTCGAGCGCGCCATCGATGAAGTGCGCGGCGGCCAGAAGATCGACGACCCGAATGCCGAGGAGCAGCGCCAGGCCCTCGAGAAGTACACGATCGACCTGACCGAGCGGGCGGAGCAGGGCAAGCTGGACCCGGTGATCGGCCGCGACGACGAAATCCGGCGCACGATCCAGGTGCTGCAGCGCCGCACCAAGAACAATCCCGTGTTGATCGGCGAACCCGGTGTCGGCAAGACCGCCATCGTGGAAGGCCTGGCACAACGCATCATCAACGGTGAAGTGCCCGAAGGATTGCGCGACAAGCGCATCCTGGCGCTCGACATGGGCGCGCTGATCGCTGGCGCAAAATTCCGCGGCGAGTTCGAAGAACGTCTGAAAGGCGTGCTGAACGATCTTGCGAAACAGGAAGGTCGCGTAATCCTGTTCATCGACGAGTTGCACACGATGGTCGGCGCCGGCAAGGCCGAAGGTGCCATGGATGCCGGCAACATGCTGAAGCCCGCGCTGGCGCGCGGCGAATTGCACTGCGTCGGCGCGACGACGCTCGACGAATACCGCAAGTACGTCGAGAAAGATGCCGCGCTCGAGCGGCGCTTCCAGAAAGTGCTGGTCAACGAGCCCTCGGTCGAGGACACGATCGCGATCCTGCGCGGCCTGAAAGAACGTTATGCCGTGCATCACCGCGTCGAGATCACCGACCCCGCGATCGTCGCCGCAGCGACGCTCTCGCATCGCTACATCGCGGACCGCCAGCTGCCGGACAAGGCGATCGACCTGATCGACGAAGCCGCGTCGCGCATCCGCATGGAAATCGACTCGAAGCCGGAGGAAATGGATCGCCTCGACCGTCGCATCATCCAGTTCAAGATGGAGCGTGAGGCGCTCAAAAAAGAGACCGACGAGGCGTCGAAGAAACGCCTGGCAGCGCTGGACGAGCAACTCGCCGAGCTCGGCAAGGAGTACTCGGACCTCGAGGAAATCTGGAAAGCGGAAAAGGCCTCTGCGCAGGGTGCCGCGCAGATCAAGGAAGAACTCGAGCGGGCACGGCTCGATTTCGAGGCAGCGCGCCGTGCGGGCGATCTCGCGCGCATGTCGGAGTTGCAATACGGCCGCATCCCCGAACTCGAAAAGCGTTTGCAGGGCGCGCAGGAAGCCGAATCCAAGGTGCCCACGCTGGTGCGCAACAAGGTCACCGACGAAGAGATCGCCGAGGTCGTTTCGAAATGGACCGGCATTCCGGTGTCGAAGATGCTCGAGGGCGAGCGCGAGAAGCTGCTGCAGATGGAGCAGGCGATCGGGCGGCGTGTCGTGGGCCAGGACGAGGCAGTCAAGTCCGTTTCGGATGCGATCCGCCGCTCGCGGGCGGGCCTGTCCGATCCCAATCGCCCGAATGGCTCGTTCCTGTTCCTCGGACCCACGGGCGTCGGCAAGACCGAGCTCTGCAAGGCGCTCGCCGAATTCCTGTTCGATACCGAAGAGGCGATGATCCGCATCGACATGTCCGAGTTCATGGAGAAACACTCCGTGGCCCGCATGATCGGCGCGCCCCCGGGCTACGTCGGCTACGAAGAAGGGGGCTACCTGACCGAGGCCGTCAGGCGTCGGCCCTACTCTTTGATCCTGCTCGACGAGGTCGAGAAGGCGCATTCCGACGTTTTCAACGTGCTGCTGCAGGTGCTCGACGACGGACGCCTCACCGACGGGCAGGGCCGTACGGTAGATTTCCGCAACACGGTCATCGTGATGACGTCGAACCTGGGATCGCAGGTGATCCAGGAACTGGCAGGCGAGGCCAATTACGCACGCATGAAGGCCGCGGTCATGGAAATCGTCGGCCAGCATTTCCGCCCGGAGTTCATCAATCGCGTGGACGACGTCGTGGTGTTCCACCCGCTGGGTCGGGACCACATCCGCGAGATCGTGAATATCCAGCTCGGGTTCCTGCGCAAGCGGCTGGCCGAGCGCGATATCCAGCTCGAACTGGACATCGGCGGCGAGCGACCTGCTCGGCGAGGCCGGGTTCGACCCGGTGTATGGCGCGCGTCCGCTCAAGCGGGCGATCCAGCACCAGCTCGAAAACCCGCTGGCGCAGCGGATCCTGCGGGGCGATTTCGGTCCCGGCGACATCGTGCGTGTCACGGTGCGGGACGGCGCTTTGGCATTCGAGCCGGCCGCGGTACCGGTATAATCCGCGGCCGGTTTGTCTTCCTCACTCGAGCAACGCCCAGTCCATGCCGATCTACGAATACCAGTGCGACAAGTGCAACTATCACCTGGAGGCACTGCAGAAAATCAACGACAAGCCTTTGCGGGAATGTCCCGATTGCGGCAAGCATGCGCTGCGGCGCCTGATGTCCGCACCACGCTTTCGTCTCTCGGGCAGCGGCTGGTACGAGACCGATTTCAAGTCCGACAAGGACAATAAGCGCAACCTGGTCGAGAAGGAAAAGGGCGAGGCGCCTGCGACGCCGGCTGCGAGCACGAGCGACTCCAGCTCTGGCTCCGATAAGCCTGCCGCCGCTCCAAAGGAAATCCCGGCCAAGGAATCTTCGAGCGGCGATAGGGCGTCGTCGAGCGCAGAAAGGGCGTCGTCGAGCAGCGAAAGTGCCTCGAAGCGCCGGGTCGCGAGCAAGCCGGCCGCGGTGACCAAGCCGGCTCCCAAAGACCAAGCCTCGGGTCGCGGCCAAGCCCGCGGCACGCAAACCGGCCGTGCGCAAGCGCTGATCGGTCGTCCACGGATTCTCTGCACTGGATTTGTCTCCCATGCCCATGCGCACTCATTACTGCGGTGACGTCAACGAACGTCTCGTCGGATCGACCGTTTCCGTGGCCGGGTGGGTGCATCGTCGCCGTGACCATGGCGGCGTGATTTTCGTGGACCTGCGCGACCGCGAGGGCCTGTTGCAGGTCGTGTTCGATCCGGACGCCGCGGCCGTCTTCAGCGAGGCTGAGCGTCTGCGCGGCGAATGGGTCGTCAGGGTGACCGGCGCCGTGCGACCGCGCCCGGCCGGCACCGCGAACGCGAACCTCGCGTCCGGCCAGGTGGAAGTGCTGGCCCGCGAGATCGAAGTGCTGAATCGTGCCGAGCCGATTCCATTCCAGCTCGACGAAGAGGTCAAGGAAGAGACCCGGCTAAAGTATCGCTATATCGACCTGCGTCGCGACGTGATGCAGAAGCGGCTGCGCCTGCGTCATGCCGTGACGCGTGCGATGCGCTCGTATCTCGACGACAACGGATTCATCGACGTCGAAACACCGATGCTGACCAAGGCAACGCCGGAAGGCGCGCGTGACTACCTGGTGCCGAGCCGTACGCAGCCGGGCAAGTTCTTCGCCTTGCCGCAGTCGCCACAGATCTTCAAGCAATTGCTGATGATGTCGGGCTTCGATCGCTACTACCAGATCGTGCGCTGCTTTCGCGACGAAGACCTGCGCGCCGATCGTCAGCCCGAATTCACGCAACTCGATATCGAGACGTCATTCCTGACGCGCGACGAAATCATGTCGATCATGGAAGGCTTGATGCGCAAGCTCTTCGTGGACGTGCTGGGCGCAGTCGCTGCCCGATCCAATGCCGCGCATGACCTATGCCGAAGCGATGCGTCGCTATGGGTCCGACAAGCCAGACCTGCGCATTCCGCTCGAACTGGTCGACGTGGCCGACCTGGTCCGCGACAGCGATTTCAAGGTGTTCGCGGCGCCGGCCTCCGACAAGAACGGGCGTGTGGCTGCCTTGCGCGTGCCGCGCGGCGGCGAAAGACTTTCACGTAAGCAGATCGACGATTACACGGCCTTCGTCGCACGCTATGGCGCCAAGGGCCTCGCATACGTGAAGGTCAACGATGCTGCTGCGGGCCGCGAAGGCCTGCAGTCGCCGATCCTGAAGTTTCTTTCCGATGCCGCGGTGACCGGCTTGATCGAGCGCACGGACGCACAAACCGGCGACCTGATCTTCTTCGGCGCGGATCGCGCGAAGGTGGTCAACGACGCGCTTGGCGCGTTGCGGCTCAAGGTCGGGCAGGATCTCGGCCTGGTCGAAGACGGCTGGCGTCCGCTCTGGGTCATCGATTTCCCGATGTTCGAGTGGGATGAGACTGCGAAACGCTGGGGCGCGATGCATCACCCGTTCACGGCGCCGGTGCAGGACGATCCTTCGCTGCTGCAGACCGATCCGGGCAACGCCGTGGCGCGCGCGTACGACATGGTGCTGAACGGCTCCGAGATCGGCGGCGGCTCGGTGCGTATTCATCGCAACGAAATGCAGTCGAAGGTGTTCGAGCTGCTCGGCATCAACGCCGAGGAAGCCGAGCGCAAATTCGGCTTCCTGCTCGACGCGCTCAAGTTCGGCGCGCCGCCCCATGGTGGGATCGCGTTCGGCCTCGATCGCCTTTCGATGCTGATGTGCGGTGCCGAGTCGATCCGGGACGTCATCGCCTTCCCGAAAACGCAGACCGCGACCTGCCCGCTCACGGACGCGCCCACCGAGGTGCCGGAACAGCAGCTACGCGACCTGCATATTCGGGTAAAGATGCCTGCCAAGGAATGATGCCCGCCGCACGCGAACCCGTCATTCTCGTACACGGCCTGTGGATGATCGGGCTGGAGTTCGGGGTGCTGCGGCATCACCTGCAGGCGGACCACGGCTTCGACGTTCACGTATTCACGTATTCGAGCATGCGCGGCGACACCGCAGGAATTGCGTCGGAGCTGGCGGACTTCACTCGGCGCAAGGCGGGTGGCATAGACGAGGTGCACCTCGTGGGACACAGCCTCGGCGGCGCCATCGTTTTCCGCGCATTGACCGAACAACTTGCCGACGTCCCGTGCAAAGCGGTGTTGCTGGCGTCTCCTTTGAACGGCTGCCGGGCGGCCGACCACGTTGCGCGCAACACGATGCTGCGCCCGTTGCTCGGCGTGCATGTGCCCGCGGAGCTGGCGCAACCCTGCGGCCGCAGCTGGCAGCCGCAGCCGTCGCGTGCGCTCGGAGCGATCGCCGGCACGCGTCGCCTCGGCACAGGGCAATTTTTCGCGCACTTCGACGAACAGAACGACGGCACCGTTGCGGTCAATGAGACGCTGATTCCCGGGCTCGACGATCACATCCTGCTGCACCACAGCCATGTCGGGATGCTGTTCGCCCATGATGTAGCGGCGCAGACGGCGCATTTCCTGCGCCACGGGCGCTTCGACAGATCATCGGCCGTCAACCCAGGTCAAGCCGCGGTGTAAGTGACGCGCTATTTCGTGTCCGTCCAGCCACCGGCGAGCAAAAGCTTCAGGCGAAACACCAGGTCGAGCGCGGCGCGCGGCGTGAGTGCCTCGGGGTCGACATCGCGCAACGCCGCATGCAACTCCAGCTCCGCCGGGTCGAGCGGCATCGCGAGCGGCAACTCCTGTTGCGGCGCCTCGGGCCGGCTCGCATGGTCGCGCCGCTCGAGCTCGACCAGGTAGCGGCGTGCGTCCGCGATGACCGGACGCGGCACGCCGGCCAGCCGCGCCACCTGCAGTCCGTAGCTCTGGTTCGCCGGACCTTCCTTGACCGCGTGCAGGAACACCAGCTGGTCGGCGTGCTCGGTCGCATCGAGATGCACGTTGGCGCACGCGGGCAGTTCGTCGGCGAGCGCGGTGAGTTCGAAGTAGTGCGTCGCGAACAGCGTAAAAGCGCCGATTTCACGGCCCAGGTGACGCGCACAAGCCCACGCCAGCGAGAGCCCGTCGTACGTGCTGGTGCCGCGGCCGATCTCGTCCATCAGCACGAGGCTGTCGCGGGTCGCGTTGTTCAGGATGTTCGCGGCTTCGGTCATTTCCACCATGAAGGTCGAACGACCGCCCGCAAGGTCATCGGCCGCGCCGATGCGCGTGAACACGCGATCGATCGGTCCGATGACGGCCGACTCGGCCGGAACGAAACTACCGATGCCCGCGAGGATCACGATCAGCGCGGCCTGCCGCATGTACGTGGACTTGCCGCCCATGTTCGGCCCGGTCACCAGCAACATGCGCCGGTTGTCGTCCAGCTCCAGGTCATTCGGCACAAACGGGCCGTCGATATGCTGCTCGACGACCAGGTGCCGCCCGCCCCGGATCTCGATGCATGATTCGGCGGTAAGTTGCGGTCGTACCAGCCGCAGCGTCAGCGCGCGCTCGGCAAGATTCGCCAGCACGTCGAGTGCAGCCAGCGCGCCAGCCGTAGCCTGCAGCCGCGACAGGGCGGCACTCAAAGTGTCCAGCAACCCTTCGTAAAGCTCACGCTCGCGCGCCAGCGCGCGATCACGCGCGCCGAGCACCTTGTCTTCGAAAGACTTGAGTTCGGTGGTGATGTACCGCTCGGCATTCTTGACGGTCTGGCGCCGCACCCAGTCGGCGGGCACACGCTCAGCCTGGCTGCGGCTCACTTCGATGAAGTAACCCTGCACACGGTTGTAACCAAACCGCAGGTTCGCAAAGCCGGTACGCTCGCGCTCGCGGGCTTCGAGATCGAGCAGTGCCTCGTCGCTGTGTTCGCTGATGCGCCGCAGTTCATCGAGGTCCGCATCGTAAGCGGGCGCGATAACGCCACCTTCACGCAGCAGCGCAGGCGGTGCCTCGACCAGGGCGCGCATCAACAGTTCGTGCAGATCCGGGTGGGTACTCGCAGTTGCGGCAAGGTCTTGCAACAGCGGCGAATCGAAGCGCGACAGCAGGTCACGCAGTTCCGGCAGGCAGCCGAGCGCATGCACGCAGGCAGGCAAGATCGCGAGGCCGCGCCGAGCGCAACGCCACACGCGCGAGCACGCGCTCGATGTCGCCGACCCGGCGCAACAGTTGGTGCAGCGGCGAATGTGCACCGGCGTCGATCAATGCCTCGATTGCGTGCAGACGCAACGCGCGCGGCTCGGTCTCGCGGAGCGGTCGCTGCAACCAGCGTCGCAACTCGCGGCCCCCCATGGCCGTTGCGGTGCGGTCGAGCACGCCGAGCAGTGTGCTCTCGGTTCGGCCGGACAAGCTGCTGTCCAGTTCGAGATTGCGGCGCGTCGCGGCGTCGAGCAACAACGCTTCTTCACGCAGCTCGCAGCGGATGCCGCGCAAGTGCGGCAGTGCGGTCTTCTGCGTCTCGCGAACGTAATTCAGGAGGCAGCCGGCCGCGCCGATCGCGAGGGGCCGGCCTTCAAGCCCGAAACCGGCGAGGTCTCGCGTTTCGAACTGCTCGCAGAGTTGCCGCTCCGCACTGGCCGCTTCGAAATGCCACGGTGGACGCTGGCGGATCGCGAGCGCTGCGCGCGCGGGAACCCGCTCAGCCATGCCTTCCTGGACCAGCAGCTCCGCCGGCCGCAGTCGCTCGAGTTCCGAGGCCAGCGCTTCGTCATCACTGGCCTGCAAGGCATGAAACCGTCCACTCGACAGTTCCAGCCATGCGAGGCCGAAGCCATCCTTGCCGACCGCGATCGCAGCCAGCAACGTGTCGCGGCGCTCCTCGAGCAAGCCATCGTCCGTGACGGTGCCTGGCGTCACGACGCGCACCACCTGGCGCTCGACCGGACCTTTGGCCTTGGCCGGGTCGCCAATCTGTTCGCAGATCGCGATCGACTCGCCCTTGCGCACGGCCCGGGCGAGGTAGGTGTCGAGACTCTGGACGGGCACGCCGGCCATCGGGATAGGCTCGCCCGCCGAATTGCCACGCGCCGTCAGTGTGATGTCGAGCAGTCGTGCCGCGCGGCGGGCGTCTTCGAAGAACAACTCGTAGAAGTCGCCCATGCGATAGAACAGCAATGCATCCGGGTACTGCGCCTTGATGCGCAGGTACTGCGTCATAACCGGAGTCTCTCTCCGGGCCTCCGCCTCCGGTACTGACTTCAGTGTGGAGTTTTTGATTATTCAATGACTTGCGAAACCAATATGCGTAGCCGAAGCACGAACCTGCTTAGAGGTGCGCATTATGTGGCAGTCGAAGAAATAGAATCCGTTCTACGCGCGAAATCGTTCCGTCGCGGAGGTCATGCGATGCGTCGCGCCCAGCGGACCATGGCGACGTCGATCATCCGGCCGTCGAGCACTCCGACGCCGTCCGGCGCAGCTTCGAGAATCCGCCGCGCGAGCTCGCGTTCGGCCTGGTGTGGGCGAAAACGCAGCACCGATCGCATCCAGCTGCGCTGGATGGATCGCGGCCTTGCCGTAGAAGCCCAGGGCGCGCGCCTTGCTGGCATTCGGCGCCAAGCTGCTCCGGTTCGTCGAGCGCAAAGAACGGCGAATCGATGGCGGCGATTCCACCTGCGGCGGCCGCGTTCACCACTGCGGCTCGTGCGAAGTCCGGCTGGAAAGCGCCGACCTGCTGGCCAAGGTCCGCAGCATAGTCCGCCGCGCCGAAAATCAGCACGGCCAGTCGCGGTGTGCGCTCGGCAATCTCGGCGGCACGTGCGACGCCGCGGGCGGATTCGATAAGGGCGGCGAGTCGTGCGGTGGAGCCGGCTTTCTCCAGCACGCTCGCGGCGAGCGCCAGCTCGGCCGGCTCCTCCGACTTGGGGATCAGCACATAGCTCCGGCCCGGACCTGAGCCGGGCCAATGCGGCACAGATCCTCGAGCCCGGCCACTCGGTTGAGAGGATTGATGCGGACCGCGATCTCCGGCCGTATCGCCGGGCGACTCTCGAGGTACGCAATGACATGCTCGCGCGCCTCGGCCTTGCGATCCTCCGCCACCGCGTCCTCCAGGTCGAGGATCACGGCATCGGCCGCGCTGGCCATTGCCTTGGCGAAACGATCCGGACGCGAACCTGGCGTGAACAGCCAGCTACGGGGAGTGGCGCTCAAGGAAGCTCGCCGCAGGTAATCGTCGCCGTCATGTTCTTGCCGCCGGCCTGCTCGGTCCAGGCATGCGCGCCGGTCTCGGTCGCTTCGCCGCAGACATGCAGCATGATTCCCTCGAACGCGGGTGACATGCCGCGGAATTCGAAGGCGGTGATCGGGGCCTTCAGGTGCCGCGTCGCCAGGTCGGCGAGCAGGGTGGCCTGCAGCGGACCATGCACCACCAGCCCCGGATAGGCTTCCTTGTGCATGGCATAGGGCCGGTCGTAGTGAATGCGATGGCCATTCATGGTGAGAGCGGAATAGCGGAACAGCAGCACGGGATCTGGGAAGACATCGCGGCGCCAGGCGCGCTGGGCGAGGGCGAAGCGCCCGCGGGTGCGGCGATCGAACCGGCGGCGGGCTCGCGATAGACGATGTCCTGTTGCTCGACGACCGCGGGACCCTGCGCGCCGGACAACTGGTGCTCAACTGTGACGAAAACGAGATTGCCGCTGCGCCCGCTCTTGGTCTCGACCTTGCGGATGGTCGACGCGCGGGTCACACGCTCGCCCACCAACAACGGCTTGAGAAACCGCAGCCTGCCTCCTGCCCACATGCGCCGGGGAAGCGGCACGGGTGGCAGGAAGCCGCCGCGCGCCGGGTGGCCGTCACCGCCAAGTCCTTCGGGCGGGCGCACGTCCCAGAAGTAAAGCCAGTGGTGCAGGAGAGGCAGCGGGTCGCCCGTGGCAAGTGGAGCAGTCTCACCAAGGGCGGCTCGCAGGGCATTGCTGCGCGCCGGTTCCAGCACGTCCGAGACTTGCTCGCTCCGGTCGACCCACCGTGAAAAATCGTCAGATTCAGACACTTCTGGGAACCTCTGGACCAGGGTCGTAGGGGAGGACACCGAGGAACCTGAGCGCTACGAACGACAATAGGATAATATAGAATGCATTATCTGCGTAATATTGGCAATGAGTCTTAGCCACCATCAGCCGCTCGCCGGCCGCCGCGTAATCGAGCTCGGCACTATGCTTGCCGCACCCTTCGCAACGCACATCCTCGCGCAGCTTGGCGCCGAGGTCTTGAAGGTTGAACCCCTCACCGGCGATACGACGCGCAATCTGGTCCGCGGCGGGCCGAGCGGCACCTTCATCGCGTACAACCATGGCAAGAAGAGCATTGCCATCGACCTTACTTCGCCGGAGGGCAGCGAAGCATTTCGCAGGCTGGTCGCCACGGCCGACGTCGTGATTCACAACTTATCGCCGGCGGCAGCTCGCAAGCTTGGCGTCACCGCTGACGCACTCGCCGAGGTCAACCCGCGCCTTGTCTGCTGCCATATCCGGGGCTATGCCGCCGGGCCGCAGGAAGGCGAATTGGCGACCAATCCAGTTGCCGAAGCAGCGACCGGCGTGATGGACGACCATCGCATCGACGGCCGCCCGAGCCGGTTCGGTCCCTCGTACCACGATCAGTTCGCCGGGTCCTATGCAGTGATCCGCATCCTAGCAACCCTGCTGCAGCCATCGCCGTCGGCACAGGATCGGCGTATCGAGATCGGCCTTTACGAAACCGGCCTGCACATCGCAGCCCGTGACCTTGCCGGCGTGCAATTGAAGACACAACTGCTGGGCCGTCCCGAGAAGGAGGGTGGCGGTGAGTTCAGCATGCCCGGTTACGGCGCTTACCAGGCAAGCGACGGACGCTGGGTCTATTTGCTGGTGCTCACCGATGTTCACTGGCGGAAGTTGTCACAAGCGCTTGGAATGCCCGAAGCCGGCGACCTCGGCTTGGCCAAGCTCCGCGAGCGCAAAAAGCAACGGGACCGTGTCGAAGCCGCGGTGAGGACGGCCGTCGGCTAATTTGAGCTTCGAGGACGCAGCCGTGCGGCTGCGCGATGCGGGAGTGGGCTTCACTGAGGTAGTGCCGCTCGAGCGCGTGCTCGAATCGCCCCAGGCGCGCCAGCCCGGCAAGCTGCGTGACATTGATTTTCGCGGCCTGCATTTCGAGGTGCCAGAGTTTCCGGGGCAGAGGGAGATTGCACCAAGCCTGCCGCCACCCCAGCTCGGCGAGCACACGGTCGAGGTCCTGCGGACCCTGGGATACGACGAACGCGAATGCGCGATGCTCCTGGAACATGGTGCAGTGCTGGAGGCTGCGGCCGACGCGTTCGCATATGCACCGGTGCGAGAAAAAGGCCAGGGTCAATCGTGATTGTTATGATTCTCGCAACGCGCGTTGGGCCGGGCGTCGCGCCGCGCACGAACACTTAGTTGCATTGTTTGGAGAGGTTAGCGGGCATGCAATTTCGAACCAAGGAGGAACAGGTCGCCGATTTCCTGCGCGAAGGCATCATTGCCGGGCGCTTTCCGCGTGGCGCGCGCCTGAAGCAGCAGGAGATCGCCAGCCTCCTGCAGACCAGCATAACGCCCGTGCGCGAGGCCCTGAAGCTGCTGGAGGCCGAAGGCTATGTCACCGGCGATTCCTATCGGGGCGCCACTGTCGCGCCGTTCGACATCACCACCTCGAACGAAACACTCAATTTGCGCATCCTGCTGGAAACGCAGCTGGTCCGCGGCGCCGTCGAGCATGCAACGGCCGTGAACATCGAGGAACTGCGGACGCTAGGGGCTGATTTCGAGCGAGCCTTCAACGCGGGCGACAACGAGGCAACGCGCGCGGCGAACTACCGTTTCCATCACCGGATGTTCGAGATCGCTGAGATGCCGCAGACGCTGCACTTTGTGCAGATTCTGTGGGCGCGCTATCCGTTCGACCTCATCAACCAGCTCAAGGGTCGGGTAAGTCGCGCCGCAGCGGAGCATGACGAACTGCTCAGGGGACTTATCACCGGCGATGTCTCGGCTGCCATGCTGGCGACTCGCCATCACATCGAGGCGGGCTGGCTCGAACTGCGGGACTCGGTGCAGGCGGCGCAATCTGCCGAACTCGGCGACATGACTGTGAGGCGTGACGGTAAAGGTGCCGCTGCATGAAAAGGTCCCTGTTCCTGGTCATGGACATGACCAATGACCTCGTCAGCGCGACAGGGGCTAGCGCCGCCAGCTACGGTGTTCAGGTACGCGAGCGTAACGTGCTGGAAAACACGACACAGGCGATTGCGGCCGCCCGCCGCGCGGATGTGCCTGTGGGCTTTGTACGCGTCGGCTTTTCGTCCGATTACCGCGAATGTCCGCCTGCCTCGCCTATCTTCTCGAAGGCGCGACAAAACGGACTGTTCAAGCTGGGAACGGCGGGAACCGCCGTCCATCCTGCATTGGCACCGCAGGAGGGCGACTTCGATATCGTTAAACACCGTGTAAGCCCGTTCTACGGCACGTCGCTGGAGCCGATCCTTCGCGCCAATGGCATCGTGCGGCTGATTCTCTGCGGTGTTTCGACGAACGGTGTCGTGCATAGTGGTGCGCGAGACGCGCACGACCGGGACTATGAATGCATCATCCTCGAGGACTGTTGCGCCGGGGCCTCGGTCAATGAACACGAGCAAGCCATCGCCTGCCTGGGTCGCTACGC
>CAWAQN010000007.1:0-88995 GCA_963784225.1 uncultured Gammaproteobacteria bacterium | reverse complement strand
TTTTCGGGGTGCTCGGCGGCGACATTCAGTGTCTGACTGTAGTCAGAGCGCAGGTCGTAGAGTTCCCACACGCGGTCCTGCGGGGCGATATGTGGCGCTGGCTTGACATCCCATGACGTGCCCATCGGCGTGGTCGATGCCATCCAGCCGTCGTCGTAGATTCCGAGGTTCTCGAACATCTCGAACACTTGCCTTGTGCGGCGGGCGGGTGCCGTCGGATTGTCGAAGGTGTATGCCATGCTGATGCCGTCAATTTTCTTCTGCACGACTCCATCCAGAGTCTGCTGGTGCCGCGACGCCTGTCGCTTCGAGAATCGTTGGCATGATGTCGGCGACGTAGTGAAATTGCGGACGGATACCACCTGGCTTGATTCGACTCGGCCACGACATGACCAACCCGTTGCGAGTTCCGCCCAGATGCGAAGCGACGCGTTTGTTCCATTGGAACGGTGCATTGATCGCCCAACCCCAGCCTCCGGTGTTCAGCGGGTACGTCGAGGGACCGCCGATATCGTCGATTCGACTCAACATGTAGTCGAAGTCCTCGGGAAGCTTGTTGACCCCCGACTGCTCATACAGTCGGCCATGCATGCGGCCTTCGGTGCTTGCGCCGTTGTCGCCTTCGATGAAGATGATCAACGTGTTGTCCAACTCGCCAAGACTACGAACGGCATCGACGACACGGCCGACCTCATGGTCCGCGTACGCAAGGGCAGCGGCGTACGCTTCCATGAAGCGCGCATACAAGCGCTTCTGGTCGGATGAGAGGGTGGACCACGCCGGCAAGGCCGCGGGGCGCGGCGCAAGCTTTGCCGTCGCGGGAATGATCCCCAGCTTTCGCTGACGCTCGAAGGTCTCCTTGCGGGTCTCGTCCCATCCTTTATCGAACGCACCGCGAAATTTATCGAGCCATTCCTTGGGCGCGTGGTTCGGTGCATGTGCTGCGGCCGTCGCAAGATACACAAAGAAAGGCGAAGACGGGGCCACTGCGTGCTGATTGCGCAGCCAGGCGATTGCGTGCTCGGCGTTGTCATGTTCGAAGTGGTAGTTCGGATCGTCGACTGGCGTCGCGTACGGGGTCGTATTTTCAACGACCCAGGGAGCGAACATGTCGATGTCCGCGCCCAGGAAGCCAAAGAAATACTGAAATCCCAGGCCCGTGGGCCAGCGGTCGAACGGGCCGGCTGCGCTCATTTCCCACTCGGGAGTGATGTGTCCCTTGCCGAACATCGCGGTGTTGTAACCGGCATTCGCGAGGACTTGGGCGACGGTGCCGGCGGATTGCGGAATGACGCTGTTGTAACCGTCGAACGCCGCGGGGCTGTTCGTCGTGATGCCCATGCCCACGTTGTGGGGATTGCGACCCGTCAAGAGCGCGGCACGAGTGGCCGAGCAGATCGCGGTCGTGTGGAAGGCGTTGAAGCGAATCCCGCGATCAGCGATGGATTGCAGGGTGGGCGTCGGGATCGGCCCGCCGAAGGTGCTGCTGGCGCCGAACCCGACATCATCGGTCATCACAACCAGCACGTTCGGCGCCCCCGGCGGCGCGGTGCGATTGCGCGGCCAGTGCTGGGCAGGCATCGCCGCGTCCGCCGATTCGTGACCGGCTGATGTTCCCACCTGGGTGCCGGCCGGATCCATGGCCCATGCAATGCTTCCCAGCAAAAGCAGCGCGCAACAGGCCACGACATCGACTAATGCGCGTCTCGTGACAATTCCGTCGCCGCATCGGCGGCTGCAGGTCAGAGTCATGGTCACTTGCGCGGCTCGCCGACGTTCTTGAGCCATGCCTGGACCGAATAGTCGCGCTCGTTATCCTTTCGATACGGCCTGATCGCCGCGGCTGCTGCCAGTTCGATCGTATCGTGCACCACGCTATGAAACGCGGCCGGGTTTCGCGCGAACAGCCCGGCGTAGTCGCAACGCACCAGTACGTTGTGGAACATCAAGTGGCAGAGCTCGATTCGATCGGTGACGAACTGTTTAGGAACGTGGCCCATCTGCCTGCGAATGAGTCCGACAAGGCGCCGCAGCCCTATTGAACTGTCGCTGACGATGTCGCTCGAGTGGGCCACCCCTCGCGGCCGGTATCGAGTCAGGAACTCGGTCATGAAGTGCGCATAGGGATGCTTTCCCGTCTCGTCGACAAGGTCGACTTGCGGAAGGCACAGGATCTCGAACAGCGTGACGATGTCCTGCAGGCGACCTGCGCGTTCCGCAGCCGCAAGCATGAGCTGTCGCGGCACATCCAGCTGCGCGACGCGATATTCGGTCACGGCAAGGATCAAGCCTTCCTTCGAACCGAAGTGATACCGAACCGCGCTGTTGTTGCCTTGGCCGGCGGCAGACGCGATTTCACGCAGCGATACGCCGTCGATCCCACGATGGGCGAAAAGCTGCTCGGCCGACAGGATCAGCCGCAGTTTGCTGGGATCGATCTGATCCGCTTCATTCGCCCAGGTGGAGGTCATTTTGATTTTGTAAATCCGAAAGTGTGGACAAAGTCTGGGAGCTTAGGTAGTTTAAGTCAACTGCCTTAACCGATGATTGCGCGCGGCCTTCGCGGACCGGATGCCGCAGCGGAGCTTTGGTACCGAACACTCGCCGCTTGTCCGGCGGTCAAATGGGGAGACGAGTCGATGAACACCCGAATCAAGTTGGCAGTGACCGCGGCGCTGGCGGCCTCGGCGATGGTGGGGCACCACGACGCAAGCGCGCAGGAGGCCCCTGAAGAACAGCCTGCCGGTGGCCTCGAGGAAATCGTCGTAGTAGCTCAGAAACGGTCGGAGTCGCTGCAGCAGGTGCCTATTGCGGCAACGGCGTTGACGCAGGAAGCGCTGGAAGTCCGGTTCGTCAAGGACTTCACGGACATCAGCGGCGCCTTGCCGAACGCTTCGCTCGAATCCGAAGGCATTTCGAACTATGCATCGTCCTTCTACATTCGTGGCCAGGGCACACAGAACCGCGGACCGTTCGTGGACCCGGCGGTTTCGGTCGTCGTCGACGGTATTGCGGGCGGCTACGTCGCCACGGCTCTCACGGACATGATCGACGTCGAGGCAATCGAAGTGCTGCGTGGCCCCCAAGGGACACTGCAAGGGCGCAATTCGACCGGCGGCGCGATCCTGGTGCGTCATTTCCGTCCCGATCCTTCGGGCGAGGACGCCAACTTTGGCTTGCTGTTCGGGAGCGATGGTCGCCAGGACGTTTCGGTCATGTTGAACGCGCCAATCGGTGATTCCGCGGCCGTGAGAGTGGCTGGGAAGTGGACCGAAACGGACGGTTTCTACACGAACGAGTTCAACGGCGGCAACGAAACGGTGGGCGGCCAGGAACGACTCTCACTCATGCCGAGTATCTATTGGGAAGGCGAAAATCTCGACGTGACACTGCGTGGCACACTCAACAGCTACGACGACGACTCGGCGGTGCTGATTCCACGTTACGCCTGTCGTGTCGATCCGCGAATCGATCCGGCCTCCCTGCTGAACGACACCTACGTTCGTACGATCGCGTTGCGCTATGGAGGCGCCCAGGCCATTCAGTACTGCGGACGGCCGGCGTCGAGCAACATGTTCAATGTCAACCAGAACCGCCCCATCGACGCAGCGTCACTCGATCAACTCGGCGTCACCGGCGAGGTCAATTATCGCTTCACGGACGTGGGCACCATGACACTCGTCGCCAACTACCAGGACAATGAGGAAATCTCTGCGGTCGACGTGGACGGCACGTTCGAGCAGATCAACTCCAACCAGGAGAACACGCGGCACCACCAGATGTCAGGCGAACTGCGCTTTGCATCCGATTTCTCGGAGGCCATCGATTTCGTGGCCGGCATCTTCTACCTTGACCAGCACTACGACCTGCGTCGCGTGACGAAAGTCGACGGCACGCCAACTGCGCTGACGCCGACGATCAATACGTTAAATGGCGGCTCGTCGCAGAACAACACGCAATCCGGCGCGTTCGCGCAGGCGAACTGGCATATCACCGACGCACTCACGGCGGTCGCCGGTGCGCGGTATACCAAGGACGAGAAGGACATCCTGATCTGCGGGACCGCGGCGGCTATCTGCAATGGCCGCTTGCAATACAACGAAGAAGAATGGAGCGACACCAGTCCGCGCGTAGGCTTGAATTACCAACTCAACGACCAGACCTTTTTTTACGGGTACTGGGCGAAGGGATTTCGGGCCGGCGGTTTCAACGGCGAGGCGGGCAGCGCAAGCGCCGCAGGGCCGTTCGATCCGGAAGACGTGACCACGTATGAAATCGGCGCCAAGTTCGATACGTGGGAAAATCGCTTGCGATTCAATGCGGCGATTTTTTACACGGAAGCCGAGGACCTGCAGCGCCAGCTTTCCCGTGCGACGGCCGCTGGCACTGCCGAGATCGTGACGCAGAATGCGGCCGCGGCGGAGTTCCAAGGTGCTGAACTCGAGATTACGGCCGTTCCGTTGGACGGCCTGACGTTGAGCGCGAGCATTGGCTACCTGGACGCGAAGTACACGGATTACTGCACTGACTTGAACGGCATCGGGCTCAACGATCCGTCGCTGGTCGCCTGCGCACCTCCGACCGTCGTCACGGGCGGCGTCATCCAGCCGGTCGACTTGACCGACCTGCCGATTGCGCGGACCCCTGACCTGACGGCGCGCGTTGGCGTCGTCTACACCTTTGCCATGGGTGATTCGGGTGACCTGAGCCTGGCGGCGGAATGGGCACATCAGGACGAGGAGTTGACCCTCGACGGTGGTGCACCGGTGGGCACGACACTTGGCATCGTCAACTTCGATGGCTCCAAGATCGATCCCATGCGGCCTGCCACGGATATCATCAATGCGAGCATCAGCTGGAAGGCAGCCGAACACTACAAAGTCGCGATTTACGGCAAGAATCTAACGGATGAGCTCTATTTCAGGCGGCTGTCTTTTGCTTCGCCGACCCTGAGCTTCGGCACCCTCGCCAACCCGCGCGAGTACGGCGTGCAGCTGGAGTACCACTACTGAGCCACGCAGTGTTCGCCCGTTCGACGGCTCACTAACGAAGTCACGTCGAGATACCGACGCCTCCCGGACTCCGGGGGGCGCCGGTGGCGTACTTCCGCGAGAACCACCTCTGGCTCGCGCTCAACCCATCAAGTCGGTCAGTAGATCGAGGTTCCAGGTGACTAAGCGACTGCTCAGCGTCCTGTGGGATCGGCGCGTGGCTTTGATCGGCATTGCCCTGATGCTGGTATCGATCGCGGCCGAAACTGTTGCGGAACCGTCAACCGCTGATCGGTCCGTTCGGTCGACGATCCCGCAGCCTCATTGGCCGCGCGCAATCGAAGCGCCGCGCGCGGCGCCCAACGTCCTGCTCATCATGACCGACGATGTCGGCTTCGGTGCGAGCAGTACTTTTGGCGGACCGATCCCAACGCCCACCCTCGATGCGCTTGCCCGCAACGGACTTCGATATAGCCGGTTCCACACAACCGCGATTTGCTCGCCTACGCGCGCATCGCTCTTGACCGGACGCAATCCGCACAATGTCGGGATGGGAAACGCGACAAACCTGCCCACCGGCTACGATGGTTACACCAGCGAAATACCCGACTCCGCCGGAACGGTGGCGCGCGTTTTGACGGACGCCGGCTATAGCTCCGCGATGTTCGGTAAGGCGCACATAACACCGGAGTGGCAGTCGGGCCCGACCGGACCGTTCGATCGCTGGCCCACCGGACTCGGCTTCCAGCATTTCTACGGCTTCCTGAATGCCGACAGCAGCATGTTTGAACCGTCGCTGGTGGAGGACACGCGTTTTGTGGACATGCCTCGCCGCGACGAAACCTACCATTTTGAAAAGGACATCGCGGACCAGGCGATTGCCTGGATCAAAGAGCAGAAATCCGTGCGGCCGGACAAACCAGTGTTCGTCTATTACGCACCCGCCAGCGCGCACGCGCCGCATCACGCGCCTCCTGAATGGCTCGCGAAGTTTCGCGGCCACTTTGATCAGGGATGGGATGTGGTCCGGCAGGAAACGTTCCAGCGCCAAAAGGCCGCGGGGCTGATCCCCGCCTACACCGAACTTACGCCCCGGCCTGCGCAGTTGCCCGCCTGGAACACACTGAGCGCAGATCAGAAGCGGCTTGGTACGCGGCTCATGGAAGCGTATGCCGCCGCGCTCTCCTTTGCGGATCACGAGGCCGGTCGTGTCGTCGATGCCATGCAAGGCGCCGGAGAGCCGGGAAACACGATGGTCATATACATCCAGGGGGACAATGGCAGCAGTGCGGAAGGCGGCATCAATGGCCTTATCTTCGAGCAATCCCAGATCAATGGACTGACGGAAGACCTGACCTATCAGCTCGCCCATATCGAAGAAATAGGATCGGAGGCGCTCTACAACACTTTCCCGGCCGGCTGGGGTTGGGCCATGAACACGCCGTTCCAATGGTACAAGCGCGTGGGCTCCCATTTTGGCGGCACGCGCAACGGGATGGTCATCTCTTGGCCCGGCCATATCGACGATCCCGGAAGCGTCCGCGCACAGTTCCATCATGTCAGCGACATCATGCCGACGATCCTTGAGGCCGCCCGGATCGCGGCACCCGCAAACATCGACGGCGTGCAGCAGAAGCCGCTCGATGGCATCAGCATGGCATACACATTCAAGCGCGTTGCCCCGGACCGTCGGACGCAGCAAATTTTCGAAATGATGGAAAACATGGGTCTTTACAACGAAGGCTGGATGTTGTCATCCACGCCGGTCGTCATACCCTGGGCCCTGGATCAAAGCCCCAAGGTGGAACTGGCTGACCGCCGATGGGAGCTTTACGACATACGATCGGATTTCAGCCAGGCTCACGATCTTGCTCGAACCGAGCCGGTGCGATTGAAGCAGATGCAGCAGGAGTTCTGGCGGCTGGCACAAGCGAATGCGATTCTGCCCATCCACGGACTCACCGAAGGCCGGCAAGGAATGCCGGATCCCTCCGGTGGCAGAACCGAGTTCGTCTTTCATGCCGGGCAGGCACGAATTCCAGAATATGCCGGCGTGCCATCGTTAGGTGGACGGTCATTTTCGATAACCGCCGATGTACTTGTGAAAAGCACATCGCGCGGCGTTCTCGCTGCGCAGGGCGGCCGGTTCGGCGGTTACGCGCTATACCTTCAGGACGGCCAGTTGATATTCCACTACAACGCGCTTGGCAGTCGTCAGTACACCGTGAAATCGCGAGACCGGGTTCCGCCGGGTACGCACAAGCTTATCGCGAGATTTTCCATCGACCAGCCAAGGCCGCGCTCGGGCGGATCTCTGACATTACTCGTGGACGACGTCGTCGTCGGCAGCGGCCGCATTGAAACGACGCTGAGACGGATTTCGCATACCGAAGGATTCGACGTCGGGTTGGATGCGATCACTCCGGTGACGGACGATTACTCAGTCCGCGATAGCGCGTTCGACGGCGAACTGATGAAGCTGACACTGAAGCTCGAATAGTCGAGTAATGATCGAGTCGATGGACGCGGCCAGCAGCGACCGCGGTTGTCTATGACTCTCGGGGCTCCCACCCGGCGGCGCTGCAGATCAGGCACCGAGGCGGAGCGAGCTGTGCGTCGCGGCATTCTTATGCCTTGTTCTGTGTGACGTGGTCGCAGCTTTCGTCGACACCCCGCACCTGCTTGCCGCATCACCGAATTGGTGAGGCCCTGCAATTGGCACCCGTGTCGCCAAACGTAAACACTTTTGCAACTGGCCTGACATCACGACTGCGTGATAATCCTGCCGACATTCAGCGTGCATGACCGCAGGAGCGGAAGGAACGAACGATGAGTTGGGTAGACACCGCTAAAGCAGCTGCGCTCGCCGCCTTGACCAAGCGCACGGCCGCGGCCGCTCGCATGGTGAGCGCCGACGCGCCGTGGAGCTGGAATCCGCACGACGGCTGGCTGACGCGCATCAGGCAGCCGCGCGAAATCGTTCCGCCGCCGGCAAAGAGCAGCTCCTCATCGGAGCTCGAGCGTTAATCAACGAACACCGCTGGCGCCGGGAAAGCACGGTAACCGATCCCCCCGGCCTTGCCGACCCGGCGACAGCGGCACTCGAGCTTGTTCACCGTGACGGCGCGCGCCTTATTTCCTCGCTGCCGCCCACGGTTCGAGCGTCGTTAAATTTGGCTCCGGCCTCGAAGGTGCACTTCGCATAGAGCCAACGGTTGAAGTCACTCGCGCGGCACTCATTAAAACCCGTCTGTTATCACTGTCTTTGTAGTGCAAAGTACTTGACGCTACCATGTGCGTCGCCTACGCTGGTCCCGTCCTTCTCCCGGAACCGCCGTGTCCCACTCGCCCCGCCGGAACACCGTCGCCCTGCAAGACCGTGCCGTTGACGACTTGCGGTACATCCGCGAGACGATGGCCAGCGCGACGTCGTTCACCGCTCTCTCGGGCCTGGGATTCGTCATCGTGGGCGTCGGCGCGCTGCTCACCGACACTTTCGGGCAATCGCTCGATCAACCACTGCAGCGGGTGGCGTTATGGACCGCAGACGCCGCCGTCTCGGCCGCCATTGGCTTTGCAACCACCGCGATGAAAGCACGGGCGGCGGGACAACCCGTACTGACGGGGCCGTTTCGGAAGTTCTCGCTCAGCTTCGCGCCGGCCATCCTCGCCGGCGCACTGTTGACGTTCGCGTTGGTACGGCGCGATGAGTTGTCGTTGCTGCCTCCACTCTGGCTGCTCCTGTACGGCGCGGGTCTCGTTGCGGGCGGCGCCTTCTCCGTTCGGATCGTGCCGATCATGGGTGCCGGTTTTCTTGCTCTTGGCACGCTCGCCGCACTTGGCCCCGTCGAGTGGGGCCGCTGGCTGATGCTTGCCGGCTTCGCCGGCCTGCACATTGCTTTCGGAGTTGCTATCGCCAGGCGCTACGGTGGCTAGCTCGTCGTTTGTGGCGCGCCATCGCGGTGCCTCGGCTGCCCGAGCCTCCGGCAAGGCTCGAGTCAACGTCGTGCCCGGCTCGCGCGACGACACCCTGCCTAAAGGAATGACACCCGAACTCGACAACCTGCTGCACGACCGCATGCGACTAGGCATCGTCAGTGCGCTGGCAGGAACGGACGCGATCAGTTTCGTCGAACTGAAAGCGTTGCTCGACACGACTGATGGCAACTTGAGTGTGCACGCCCGCAAACTCGAGGATGCGGGCTACGTGAGCTGCACCAAGAGCTTTGCCGAGCGCCGGCCACGCAGCGAGTATCGGCTGACCGCGCTCGGCCGTCGGTCGCTGCAGCGTTACCTCGATCACATGCAAGCCGTGATCGAAACCACGCGCCGCGCACTCAAGCGCTGAACGAGTCAGTTCCTCAATCCAACCCACCACGTTCAATCACTTTATGCCACAAAGTTCTCTCGAATCAACCGACACGACTTACTCAGCCTCTGGCACCGCTGCCGATGTGGCTCGCGGCCGTCGCCGTCGGCGCCACCGGTGCTGGGTTGCTGTTCGATGCCGATCCCGGGCTCAACTGGCTGTTCTGCACTACCCTTACCGCCGCGCTGTACGCGGCGCTGGCGCGAACGTACGCAATGCGCCCTGCTCAACCGTTCACGCTCGGCACCATGGCTCTCGCAATATTGCTGGCCGGCGCCGCGGTCGTTACGGCCAACGGCGCATTGCATTTCTTTATTTGGGTTGGCGTCGTAACGCTGTTCGCCACCGCGACAGTCGTCAACGGCGGCGTGCCGGTCAATCGCCTCGGGCCGGCCGCACTGGCTGGAGCGCCGTTTCGCGCGAGCGTATTGATCGCTCGAGAAACCGCGGACCGGAGCGGTAACGCGGCTCGCGGTGTGCTGCGCATAGATAGTCACTTCCGGATGCTGCGCGGCATCGCCCTCGCCCTCCCAATCGTCGTGGTTTTCTTCCTGCTGCTGGGCTCTGCCGACCCCACCCTGTCCGCATGGCGCGACGATCTCGCCCGGATGTTGCAGGACATGGAGTCGCTTGGTCGACTCGGGTTTTTCGTCATGCTGACTGGCGCGACGCTCGGCGTGTACGGCATTGCGATCCGCGCACGTCCAGAATCCGGCACCGAACTGCCAGGTCAATGCCCTCGCCGCTCGTTTGCGGACGAGGAGCGCCTCATCGTGCTCGGTTCGGTCGCGCTGCTGTTCGCGGTGTTCCTCGTGCTGCAGCTCTCATACCTGTTTGGTAATCCGGGCGGTCGCGCCGGCAGTGGCATGACGTTGGCCGAGGCCGTACACCGCGGGTTCGGCGAACTGACGATCGTGGTCACGCTCTGTGCCTGGATAATCATCGCATCCGACCGCTACTCGATCCGTCGGCGCGCGCGAACGGCACGTCCGCATGCTCGGCCTGATACTGGTGACGGAGTGCCTGCTGTTGCTGGCCTCTGCCTGGCATCGCCTGGCGGCCTACGCGGCCGCCTACGGCTACACAAGCCTGCGGCTCTACGTCGCGTTCTACATCGCGGCCACAGCGCTCGGCCTGTTGCTCCTCGCGCGAGAGATCGTCGCATCGATCGACCTTGCGCGTCTCACTCGCCGCACTGCATTGATCGCCATCGGCGTGTTGGCGTTCCTCGGGTACTGGAATTCTGCCGCCTGGATCGTGCGTCAAAACGTTGCACGCTTCGCGGCTACGGGACAGATCGACGTACTGTATCTGGCATGGCAGATGAGCGACGACGCATTGGCCGAAATCGTTCGCTCGATACCGCACTTGCCGCCCGACGAGGCTAAAGCGTTGGCCGGACAACTACATAAACATTACGACGCTCAACTCGGCCCGGCCAGCCCGGCACCCGCCTGGTACGAATGGAACCTGCGACGGGACGCCGCTCGTCGCGCCCTGCGCGAGATTCCCTGACAGGACACGAACTTTCCGGATCAGGGGCTGGTGCCGTATTCTTGCGGCGCTGCAACATGTAAGCAATCCCGACACGATAACGGCGGAGTGTCGGCTCGCTCGGTGAACCTGTCCGGGTGCTGGTTTCTTGCCGGAGCCGGGAACCAGGGTGCGAATCGCTTTGGAAGCACGAATCCTTTCAAGCCCCCGACGGTGGCAGTCGCGCCTTTCCCATCATGTGCGAATCTGGTGGAATACGGCCGTGCGAATTTTTTCGCGCGTTCGAACGATACGACCAGGACAAGCGGTGATGCGCTGCCATAGGGAGCTGAGCGACTTTCGTGCCGTCGCGATGATCGCGCTGTTTCAGGTCGCAATGCCAGGTCCGGGTCAGTTCGCCCAGGCGGCCGAGGATTCGCTGCCGCAGCGCCTCAGTGAGACCGGACTCTACGTTGCAGGCTCGGTTACCACGGTGCGACCAGGCGTGTTGCCGTTCTCGCCGCAGTACCCGCTGTGGGCGGATTCTGCGACGAAGCGACGCTGGATCGCGCTGCCGCCGGGCACCTCGATCGATGCCAGCCGGCCGGACGCGTGGGAGTTTCCTGTGGGTACGCGGTTCTGGAAAGAGTTCGCGTTGGATCGTCCCATCGAAACACGCTATATCGACCGGCGCGCGGACGGCACGTGGCGCTTCGCGACGTATATCTGGAACGAGGCAGGCACGGACGCGTATCTCGCGCCAGCCGAAGGCATGCCCGCTTTACCTGTGGCGTCCGCCCACGAGGGGCGGTATGCGATTCCGTCCGAGCTCGATTGCCGCGCCTGCCACGAGGGTGCCGCGGTTCCAGTGCTGGGCTTCAGCGCCCTGCAGCTGTCGCCCGATCGCGATCCACTCGCGCCGCATGCCGACACGGCGCAGTCGAATATGGATCACACCGACCTGCCCAAGCTCGTCGCAACAGGAGTCCTGCGCAATCTGCCGACCGCGCTCCTGGAAAAGCCACCTCGAATCGTTGCAGCGTCGCCTACCGAGCGTGCGGCGCTCGGCTACATGCATGGCAACTGTGGCCATTGCCACTCGGCACCGAATGAAACAGGAGCGTCCGTGCCCTCCGAGATCGTGCTCGGGCAAACCGTGGCAGCAGGCTTCGATGCGGCGACCATGACCCGTGCGCTGATGAGCGCGTCGACCCGTTTTCGCCAGCCCGGATTACCGCAACCCGCGCATATCATCGAGCCAGGCCATGCCGAGGCGAGCGTGTTGACGCTGCGGATGCGTTCCCGCAACCCGCGCGTGCAAATGCCGCCGCTTGGCACCGCGGTGCCGGATACTGCGGCGTTGGCAATCATCGAGCAGTGGATCGATCAGGATCTCGCGCGAGTCACTGCTGTCGAAAATTCCACAAATCATCGAAGACTAGGGAGCCGTCCACATGACTGAATCGAATAGCGCCTCGTCGAAGGTCGCGCCATCGCGTGCGGCGAAGGCGCGGCGAATTGCACGTGAGCTGCTGGTAACCAGTGCCCTCGCGTTGATTTCGAGTGTCGCCGCATTCGCGGCCATGGCGGCCGAGCCCGCCGCCACGCCGCCGTCGGGTGACAAGGTTGCGCGCGGCAAATACCTGGTGACGATTGCCGGTTGCAACGATTGCCACACGCCGATGAAGCCAGGGCCGAACGGCGCCGAGAACGATATGAGCCGCATGCTTTCAGGTCACCCCGAGCAACTCGTCGTGACGGCGCCGGCAGATCCGCAGAAAGAACCTTGGCTCATTTCAGCGACTGGGACGAACACGGCTTGGTCGGGTCCGTGGGGTGTGAGTTTTACGGCGAACCTGACGCCCGATGTCGAGACGGGCCTTGGCCGTTGGACGTTCCGTAATTTCAAAGACACGATTCGCAGCGGGCGTCACCACGGTCGCGGCCGGCAAATCCTGCCGCCGATGCCGATCCCGATGTACAAACATATGACCGACGACGACCTCGAGGCGGTGTTCAGCTACCTGCAGACTATCCCTGCCATCAAGAACCTCGTGCCAGAGCCGTTGCCGCCAGCGACGGACGCAGTAGCGGAAGGCGCGCAGTAGGGCTGTCATCAAAACCCGAATCGTTGCGGGAAAGATTCGAAAGATGCCGTGAAAGATGCCGTAATGGAGTAGCAAAAAAATCTGTTTCGCGTCGTCAACGTGGCAACCGGTCAGCGAGCTTCCAGTAGACGGTAACCGTCGAACTACGACTCTCGGTCTTTCGCTTGACCGCATCAGCACGGCGCGTGCCGACTTGTCATAACGCGCTTACTGGACACGCCCACCGAAATTTGTTGCACTCGCCCGCTCTTACACCGGGTGGAGACCCTGCATGAAATTCCATTATTTAAGGGCCGCTGCGCTGGTCGCCTGCAGCGCCGGCCTCGCGCTCGTCTCGGGTCAATCCGCGGCAGCGCCGAAGGCCGGCTCGACGGGCGCAGAGCACGCTCGCATCGTCGCCTACTGGACCAAGGAACGGGTCGCTGCGGCGATCCCGCGCGATCTCCGGATCGACGAGCGCGGCTACGGTTACCTGCGCCATCCCAACGGGTCGCTCGAGCCGTACGGCCACACAATCGCGGCGCAATCGAAGCCCGCGTCGCCGACGCCGATGGCTAAGCCGGGTGGCGACACGACTGCGCCTTCCATCAGCAATCGCGACCCGGCGTCGGGGCGACCATCGGCGCCGCCTACACGTTCAAGGCGACCGTGACCGATCCATCGGGCATCCGCTCGGTCAGTTTCAAGATCGGCCCCTCGGGGGGAGCGCAACAGTCGTTCAACGCCTCTGCCGGGGCGAACGGCGTATATAGCGTGCAGTTCTCCGGCTTTACGAACGGCTCTGGACCTGGTCGGTCGTCGCAAAGGACACCGCTAACAACACGCAGACGTCTGCGGTCACGTCGTTCACCGTGAACACGGGCGGCGGCGGCGGTGGCGGCGAACGTCGTCGCCGAACGCGGAGTATCTCACTGGCGGCGCGATCCAGAACGCGGCGGGCCGCATCTACTTCGAGATGCCGTCGAATTCGCGCCTGACGCGCTGGGCGGCTACGTCTGCTCTGGCACGGTCGTGACGGACTCGACGACGGGCCGCTCGATCATCCAGACGGCCGGACACTGCGTCTACGACGATGCTTACAAGGCGTTCGCGCGCAACGTGCTGTTCATCCCGAACCAGGCCGGCACGACCGGCGCGGGAACAGACCTCAACTGCAGCAACGATCCGCTCGGCTGCTGGACGCCGTCGTTCGGCGTCGTCGACGTCAACTGGACGACGCGTACGTTCCCGGACAACGTCGCCTGGGACTACGCGTACTACGTCTTCAACGACGCGTCTCACCAGGGTGCCGGCGGCGGCACGGGCGTCGTGCTCGACTCGACCGTCACGACGATCCCGATCAGCTTCGCGGTGCCGAAGTTCGACGTCGCCAACAGCGCGACCGATTACACGACGGCACTGGGCTACTCGTACGACGAGGATCCGAAGTTCATGTACTGCGCCGAGGACATGCAGCAGCTCGACCAGGCGAACTGGTGGCTGGACACCTGCGGCCTTTCGGGCGGCTCGTCCGGCGGCCCGTGGATGCAACCGTTCAGCGAGCGGCACCGGCTCGTTGATCTCGGTCAATTCGTGGGGCTACACGAACCAGCCGGGCATGGCCGGGCCGAAGCTGAGCGGCACGAGCGCGTCCTGCGTGTTCGCGCTCGCGAAGAGCACGACGTTCGCGTCGGTCCCCACGACCGATGGCGCCGAGGGTGCGAAATTCAACGGCAATTGCCCGTAAGCGAGCGCTCCTGACCGTACGGGCCGGGCATCCGCGAGGGTGCTCGGCCTGTTCGTTTGCGGGCCGCCGCAGCCTTTAATTTAATGAATGCCAGGAGCTACGTTTCTATTTTAGTGAATGCCAGGAGATCGGCGTCGATCTGATCAGTGTTCACCCTGAGCAGGCACGAGCGCGATCGCTCGCACTGGTCCGCCGCTGCCACCCTCGATTTTTGCCGGCAGAGCGATCAGTGTCGCACCGCGGACCGGCAGCTTGTCGAGGTATGCGAGGTTCTCCAGCGCCGGGACGTTGCGCGCAAACAAAGCGCGATGCGTCTCAAATAGCGACGACTGGCCGAAGTCGATGCTGGCCGTGTCGATGCCGACGGCCTTGATCCGCCGCTGCTCGACCAGCCACTTCGACCCCGCGGGCTCCAATCCCGGGAAATGCAGTTTAGGAACCGCCTGCGGACCGCGCTCGGCCGTGCCGAGATAGGCCTGCGCATCGGGCCAGTGACGCGAGTAGCCGGTGCGGATCAATACGATGCTCTCAGGCTCGATGCGCCCGTGAACCTTTTCCCAGGCCTCGAAGTCGCGCACGCCGACCTGGTAGTCCCGGTTGGCGGCGGATTCGCGTGCCACGTCCACGACGACGGCGCGGCCGATCAGCCGGTCGAGTGGGATCTGGTCGGTCGTCCATCCACCCTTGGCGAAATGCACCGGTGCGTCGAGATGCGTGCCACCGTGCTCGGCGGTGCAGAAATTGTTCGCCGCATAGTGAAAACCCTTTTCAGTCGGGCCGTCGGCGACTTTCTCCAGGTGAAACTTCTCGGCGGTCGGCCAGAAGATCGATTGCTCGTTCAAGGGGTGGGTCAGGTCGACGATCTGCGTGCCTGCGAGAAAGTCGTTGCCAGGTGTGGCTTGGGCGTCGGCCCTCAGCGGCACGCACGCGAAGCTGGCCAACAGCAGGCAGGCGGTATTGAGGCTGCGCATCGTCGGGCTCCTTCTCAGAAATGGAACGAACGCATGCGCCAAGGCTAGTGATCCATCGCTCTCCGTCCTTGGCGCTGACGACGGTCGCCTCCCTCGGCGAGCCGCGCATACGGGTTCCAGATGTCTCGAAGACGCCGGTCGGATTCGGAGCGACGGTCGTCGTGATGGACGTACTGGCATTTGCACGCCGTGACGTTACAAGTTGGCTGCGGCAGGACCGGAGCCTCCGCGGAAAGAAATCGCCGGTCACCGTATTTCTGCTTCGTCTGGTTACAACTCGGGCCGGCCTTGATGCTCACAGCATGATAAGGGTTCGTGACACGATGGGTCTGCACTGAGCGTCCGGACAACGTCACTTCCGCGAGAACGCGTTTCCGACGCAACCAGGATGACAGGTTGAAGGCCATGGCCGAGCTCCTTCCCTGAGCACTTTTTTAATCCTAAGGTGGGAGGTTCCGACCCTCCTATAAGGCACGTCGGCGAGTCTGCGTGAGGTGATGCCTACGATGATGACAAGCACCTCACTGCACGCCTCGCTTAAGTGCAAGCGCACTCACTACAGCTGCGAGTTATCGATTGATCTGCGCGGCAAACGAGCCCGCGCCGGAGATACCATCGTCCGCATGACCGACCAGGAAGGATTGCCGGGTTGAACAAGCGGCAGCATGAATTGTGCGAGACATGACGCGCGACCACACCGTCGACGCCGTTATCGAGGTCCCTCGCGGCAGTTTCATGAAGCGCGGCTCGACAGGCCGCCTGGACTTCATTTCACCGCTGCCTTGCCCTTTCAACTATGGATCGGTACCCGAGTTTCTCGGCTTGGAAGGTGATTTGCTGGACGCCGTTGTACTTGGCCCACGCCTGCCGGCGGGGTGCCAGGTACGTATTCCGGTCTGGGGTGCCATCACCCTCACGGACCGTGGCATGAGCGATGACAAGCTCATCTGCAGCGACCAACCGATCAGCTCCGCCGACAGGCGTTTCCTTCTCGGTTTCTTTCACATGTACGCGAAGTGCAAGGCGCTGCTGAATATCTATCGCCGGCGACCTGGACGCAACGGATGCGACGGTTGGATTAGCGTTGATCAAGCGATGGAGCGCGCTCGCCCGCGCCCAGCCTCGTGGCAAGGATCGCCGATCGAATTCTAAAGCGTGCTGTGAAACTTGGAACTAAGCGCGCTAAGTCAGCGGGGCTTGGTCTGTCCGAACAACAGCAAAAAGCAACCGATCAAGACGCCAGCCATACCGACCTGCAGTAGTGTGCCCGTTCCAAAATTCATCACCCAATACAGCCCAAACAGGCGAAGCACCACAGCTACCGCGCATAGGACGATGCCGAGAATTCCGCTCCATCGGCCCGCAGTAATTAAAAGATCGTTCATTTGATTCCCCCTCGCTTGCTACGGTTTTTGGCTAAGTCTTTTAGGTGTCGTGCCGCAGGAGTCTCGATATTACCCATCGTTGCTCACCCAGCGCGACCGCTGCGCCGGAGTTGCGTCACTGCTGTCGGGCCTGCCGGGCCTTTGCGTGGAGCCGCCGCCGTATGTTTATACCTCACGGTCACTTTCGATTGATCGCGTAAGTGCTTGCCGCGCCCCATAATTAGGGGTAAAAGCGGACCTGACTGGACTGCCGGCGCGGTCCGGTAGCGTCGATGCGATCCGCAGAATTCGGTGACCACAGGGAGGTCGCCATGTTCGCTAGATCATGTACGGTCGGGGCCGTATTTGGCTTACTGGCGGCTGTCGCCGTCGCGGCAACTCCCATCGAGCCGATTCGCCTGGCCTCGTTGACAGTGGTCAAGCGTCCCCCGCCTGCGCGCAACGCCATGCGCATTAGCACACGACCCGATGAAACCGTCATCGACTACCCGACGGCCGAGTCGAAAGTCGGTGTCGTGCTGGCGATTGATCGCTGCCTGGTCTGGGGCGACCAGTGCGACCAGCCGGCGGCTGACGCCGTGTGCCGCAATTATGCGCCCGACCGGCCGCTTGCCGCGCGATTCTCGCTGTTGCCCCAAGCAGGTGCGACGGTGATCCAGTCGACGGGTGATCACTGTTGGGATACGTACTGCACGGGAATCGCGCGGGTGCACTGCGTCGCGAAGCCATCGCGCGTCGTGGCGGGCGGGGTCGCCGATACGCGGATGTCCAGCCCGGTCATGTCGTCGGCCGCGGTGATCGCGGAGCCGGGACCGGTTGCGACTACTGCCGCTGACCCGAATACGTGCAAGGGTGGTTACGTCTGGCGCGAGGCACGACCCGCGGATGTCGTCTGCGTAACACCGGAAGCGAGGCAGCGGACGGCCAGTGAAAATGCGGCCGCCGCGTCCCGTGTCGATCCGAACGGCGCCTACGGACCGGCGACGTGTATCTCCGGCTTCGTATGGCGCGAGGCGTTCGAAGGCGACACGGTTTGCGTGGCCCCCGAGACGCGCGACCTGGTTCGGTCGGAAAACGAGGCCGCCTCGACGCGTCGCGTCGGCAACTGAGGGTGACGAACCGCGCGAATTGACGGATTTCAACTGCTCGCTCTCGTTCAAACTTGGGACGCTGCGTCCGATGGTGAACGAGGTGCGGCAAGAGGTACGCCAGGATGGACGTTCCTTGGCACCGATATTGGAGATCGAGGCCGGCCCGGTCGGCGCGCCCGCGATTGGCTGCGTGGCGGATGGATCCTGCTCGTCGTCGCGTCGTGGATCTTTGCTGCGCTGGTCCTCTTCAGTGCGACTGCCCCCGCGCAGGACGTCGATGCCGCTACGACACGTCTCGCACTGACGCTTGAAGAACCGAGTGCGCCAGTAAAGGAGAGCCCGGCCGCCGTCTCACAAGGGACCGTCGGCGACGTGCAACTCGCGCGTACGTACGATGGCCCGCCAACGGAGGAGACGACGGACGGCACCTCCCGCAACGATGCCTCGAACGATACGACAGCGCCGCGCGAGACGAGTCCCGGCACCACCGATGGTGCCACCGATGGTGCCACCGATTCCTCGGGCTCCCGCGACGGTTCGGGTCGCGACGACACGAAGCGTCGAAAGAAACAGGATCGTCCGAATCACGACGGCGGTTCGAATGTCGGTACCGGTGTCGCGGTAGTGGGAGCAGCAGCAATCATCGGGGCGATCGCGTACTCAGCGCAGAAGGAAAAACGGCTGAAGGCCTGCGAGAACGACGTGCGCGCATTGCCGGGCCGCTCGATCGTCGACGTCACGCTCGATCCGGCACGGTACATCGTCAAGCAAGTGCCGAAAGCCTCGCCCGGCGCCGTCGCACCGAACACGATCATCGACGCGAAAGTCAAGGATCTCCAGGGGGACAAGTGCGTCGTCAAGCTCACGTACGCCGAGACGCCGGCAGTGCCATCAGCTGACGAGCCCATCGCGACTTCGACAACTGCGGCGCAGCCCGTCGCGGAGCCTACAACTCCGGTGCCGCCCGCCGAGCCGGTCGCGCAGTCACCCCCCGTGGCGCAGTCACCCCCCGCGTCGCAGCCTCCGACACCCGCGCGGCCGACGCCGAAGCCGAGGCCCCCGAAGACGGTGACGCCGCCGGTACCGGAGGCTTGCCGCACCCCGATTGAAGTAGTGTCTCTAGTCGGCCGGAAGCGTGACGAAGTACTGGCGGCGCTCGGATCGCCGAGCATCACGCTCGACGAGACGAAAGTACCGAGCTCGAGGCCCGAGGGCGAAGTGCTCCAACAGCAACCGAGCGCCCCTGCGCAATTGCGCTGCGGCGACACTTTGAAACTGACGCTATCCGATGGCTCGCTGGTCATCGTCCCGGCGGTGACGTCGCTGGAGATCAAACAGGCGCAGGCGGCCATCGTCGGCGCAAGTCTCGTCGCGGAGTCGACGGATCAGGAATCCGATCGATCACCCGGAGCAGTGCTCCAGCAGACGCCCGTCGCCGGCAGCGAAGTGCCGAGGGGTTCGACAGTCCGCATTGCAGTCGCCAGCGGCCTCGTCGTGCCGGACGTGACCCGCCTCGGCCTCGTAGAGGCGATGCAACGCCTGCAGGCATTCCGAGTGGTGCCGTCGCGAATCAAGAGCGACCTCGACAAGGACACCGTCGCCAGCCAGTCGCCACTCGGCGGCTCGCGAGCGGCTGCGGGCAGTCCGGTGTCCATTGGGGTGTCGCTTGGCCCATGGGTGCCGCAGTGGTTGCCCTGGCTCGCGATGGCGGCGTTGCTTGCGTGTGCCGTCGCCCTGCTCCGGCATTTCCTGCCGAAACTCGTTCACGCGAGCGCGCGCGTGGATCTCGATGGCAGCGCGAACGCGGAAACGGACGTGGCCGCCGAAGGACCGAACCTGCAGATAGATGCGCACCTCGAGCGCGGCAGAAGCCGCGTGCTGTTCACCGGAGATCCCGCATGAGCGACGGTATTCCGCTACGCGACGTGTTGAGCCTGTCGCCGGAAGACGTACACGAGGCATTGGAAACGCACGCCAGGGAGACCGGCACTGGTGGGGCGCTGCGCGACAAGCTGGCCGCACTTGGCGAAGTGGTCGGTGCCGACGAAATCAACGAGGCGCTCGAGACCGACGTGATCGGGCTGATCGCTCAAGGCTGGGTCAAGCTGCGCACGGTACGTGATGCGGCGACGAAGAGCCGTGCATCGCCGGACACGACAACGATGGTGACGCTGGGCGAGCACAAGATCACAACCGATTGCCATCCCGTACTCGAGTTCAAGTTTGCGGACCTGAACCTCACGGAACTCAAGTTCACGCTGGAGCTCGAAGTGAAGTTCAAGAGCGTCAAGCTTGCAATTCGCGATGCGCGGCTCAAGTCGATCGCGCCGGGCGAGGCCTCCGTGACCGCTCGCCTCAAGTACGGCAAGGTCAAGCTCAAGGAGCAGACGACGAAGAGCTGGGACCTGCCGGCGAAGGTAGAATTCGCGCAAGGCATCGAGGTCGCGTAGCTGTGCGGCACACGATTGACAAACCAAGTGGCCGGCGTAACGGTCCGCCTTCGGTTCACGAGAAGAAGTTTCGCAAAGGGAACGGAAACCAACTTCGTCAGTGATCTTGGAGTAAAGCATGAACGATGCGATCCGAGTCGTGAGCGTATGCCTGGCATTGACCGCTGGGCTGGTCGCCGGGTGCGGCGACAAGGGACGTTCAGCAGGCGATGCGTTCGCGCAGTCGGCGCCACCAGCGTCCGCCTCGCCGCAAGTCCCTGCCGTCGCAACGGAGTCGAAGCCCGTCGTCGACGCCCCGGGTTTTTACGCCGGCGAAACCGGCCTTACGCCCTCCGAGCGTGCCGGCCGCGAGATCTGGTACAAGGCCACCGCCGGCAACGCGCGATTCCACACGTATGTTTTCCAGCAACGCGTCAACGTGCTCATCGACTGGTATCGCGTGCTGAACGCGCGTGATCGCGACGATCGCTTCAAGGCCTGGGGCCTGATCAACGATCCCGGCTGCTGCATGCCGGGAGCCGAGGGCTGTCCCGCGAAGTCGCTCGACGAAACCTACGGCTTTCAATGGTGCCCGGGCGACGACCAGTTGTTGCCCTACGTCGGCAAGGAAGGCTATCGGGATCCCGCCTGCGACTTCCGCGATGCGCCGATGGATCCCGCGGATCCGCACGCCAAGTCGGCCGACCAGCGCCAATCGGCGTGCGATCTCGCATTCGGCACGTCGACCGGTGCGCTCGGCTATCGCAAGTTCCCCAACCCGCGCTTCGACCCCAAGCGTTGGCTCGCGCTGAACGGCAGCCTGGCGAGCTGGGAAGGCTATCGCGGCGCAATGTCGAAAAACGGCGCGCCGAGCGACGCCGAACGCAATCGACTCGCCGACGGCTCTATCGAACCGCCGTTACCTGATCGGCACGACCTGCGGCTCGTGCCACATCGCGTTCGATCCGCTGAACCCGCCGGCGGATCCGGAGCGGCCTGCCTGGGAGAACCTCAAGGGCGCGGTCGGCAACCAGTACACGCGCGTCTCGGAGATCCTGACGTCCGGCATGCCCGGCAACACGCTCGAAGTGCAGATGTTCTCGTACACGCGTCCCGGGCACGACCGACACGTCGGCGATCCCGAGCGACCAGGTCTACAACCCCGGCACGATGAACGCGATCATCAACACGAGCGTGCGGCCGACAGTTCGACAACGAACAGGTCGTGAAATGGCGCAAGGCCGAATCGTGCCCGGCCGGCGACGCCGGCAAGGCCGACGCGAGACCTGCTGGTGCGAACCGGGTCGCAAGGACAAGTGCTGGCAGCGTTCGCTCAAGCCGGAGACCGTTCATCACATCCTGAAGGGCGGCGAAGACTCGATCGGCGCCCACGAGGCCGTGCAGCGCGTCTACTTCAATATCGGTTCGTGTGCGGAGCAGTGCTGGCTCAACCACCTGACCGACCTGCGCCAGCTCGATCCGACGATGCGCAACTTCGGCCAGACGCCGTTCGACATCGGCCAGTGCCGCCGCGATTGTCCGAACTTCCGCGCCATCGAGGATCGGCTGCCCAACATCGTCGACTTCCTGAAGTCCCCGGAGACGAACGCGACCGACTTGCGCGTGGCGCGCGAGCAGGCGCTGCGCAAGCGCAACCCGAAGGCGACGTTCAAGCAGACTGACCTCGTGCGCGAATTGAATGGCCGCTTCGGCGCCAACGCCGTCGAGCGCGGTCGCGTTCTGTTCGCGGCGAACTGCGCCCGCTGCCACTCGTCCATTCCAGTCGAGCAAGGCGGTGATTTCGCGAGCCGCGATTTCTACGCCGAAGGCGAGCGCGGTGTGCGCGCCGACTGGATGGGTTCGGATCGCGCGACGCCCGTGACCGAAGTCGGCACGAACCGTTGCCGCGCACTGCACTCGAATCACATGACGGGCCACGTCTGGCAGGAATACGGGTCGGAGACGCTGCGCGAGCAACCGCCCGTCCAGGGCCTGACGCGAACCGCACGACGGCGGCCGTGGTTACTACCGCAACATCTCGCTGCTGTCGGCCTGGGCGCATGCGCCGTTCATGCACAACAATGCGGTCGGGCCCGGAGCTGTGTGGACAGCCGGCTAACGCGGCGAACGATTTCTACCGCTCCCCCTATGTCGACGCCGACGGCAAGATGCTGCCGGATGACAAGGCGCCGGCCTGCTGGGCCTACGATCCGAGTGTCGAAGGTCGCCTCAAGCTCTACGTCGCGTCGATGACGGACCTGCTGAATCCAGCCGCGCGCGCACCCAAGATTTCGCGGTTCGACCACGATGTGCGCATCGCGCTCGGCCCGCGCACCTGGGACGGCAAGGAGGAAAAGCAGGTGGCCGGTTTCACGGTCGTGCTTCCGGCGGGCACCAGCGTGAACGGGGTCGCCAGCTTCCGGCACAAGACCTTCGTCAACGACCTGCTGCTCGCGAAACTGCATCCGGACCAGCTTGGACTCGCGACTCGCGAAGGAGCTCGGCCCTGAACAAGGTGCCGCGATCGCCGCGGAGCTGCGCCAGATCACCGGCGAAATCGTTGTCGAACCCGGAGCATCTCGTCGATGCGTTACGCAACCATCCGCGGCTCGCGGAGTATTACAGCTCGTGCACCGATATGGTCGAGAACGGCGGCCACCCGTTCGGCGAGGGCCTGAGCCCAGCCGACAAGAACGCGTTGATCGCGTTCGTGGCGACGCTATAAGGAGGCCGGACATGAAGACTCTGCACTGCTGTTGCTTCATCGGCGTTGTTGCTGACGGTGCTGGTGGCGTGCTCGAGCGTGCCGCCCGACATCAAGTTCCTGGCGTACGAGACGGGCTACGCCAGCAAGCCGGACTTCGCGCGCGTCGAACACGAATTGCCGCTCGCGCCGGCGGACCTCGGCCGAAGCTCGAGCCGCGACATGCTCAAGGACTACACGCAGGAGCAGGTCGACCAGATCTACGCGCGGCTCACGGCGGGCCCGATTCCCGACGGCGCGTACGACGGCGACCTGTTCTTCCCGAAAGGCATCTCGGGCCAGCGTCGCATCCGCGAGATCGTCGGCGGCCTGCCCGGGCTCGCGGTCAGGCGCCAAGACCGCCAAGCTCGAACTGCTCGGCGAGCACCTCTGGCGCGGCAAGGTGTTCTATCGCGACGAACGCGTGCTGCGGAACCGCATCGACGACACTGACGTTGCTGAAGCCGCATCATGGAGACCGATACCTCGGGTCTGCGCAAGTACGAGGCCGGCGGCCGCGACCAGTGGCTGCTGTTTCCGGCGCGGCTGTATTGCGGCCAGAGCCTGCTCGACTCCCGGCGCGAGTCGATCATCATCGACTACGCCTACACCGACGAAATCGAGGGCTACGTCGAGAAGCCGGACTTCCTCGCCGGCCGCCGCGGCTTCAATGTGCGCGACGAGATCCGCATGGTGCGCCCGGGCTTCTACCTCGGCCGCGCCTACATCGACAAGGTCTTCCTGCTGAATTTCACGCTCTACAACGAAGGACGTCGCCGAGCGCGACGGACCGGCGTTCGTGAAGACCGGGACGGTGCGCGGAAGACTGCTGGCTCGGCACGCAGGCAGCGTCGCCTCAGGTCGTTGCGGCGAACTGAGCGTGATGGGTCGGCGGGCCATCGCGTGGCGACCACGCAGACAGCGTCCTGCTCGGCGCGTACGTATCTGCTGCCGGCGTGCACGGTCTGCGACGCTGCTCGCGATCGCACGTCGAGTGGCGCGCAGACGATGCCGTCGTCCGCCGCACGATGTGGCCGTCGACCCGACGTAACGCCGGGTCCGACCGGTCGCGGCGTCGGACGATTCGCTGTTCGACGAACTGACGCGCGACGGCGTGCCATTTCCGTTCGAGGCGCTGCTCGCGCAAGGTCGACCAGCCGCCTCGGCTGCATCGCGGCCAGCTGCATCGACGCCGTGCTGATCCCGCTCGGACGTTCGCTGCAGCGCGCCGCCGCTGCGCCCGACTTCTTCGTGCTCGCCGCGCGTCGTGGCTGCCGTGACGGGCGAAGGCGACGGCCGCGGTCTGCCGCGCGCATCGCCTGTTTCTCGGCTACCAGCCGCGCGCGGCGCTCATCGAAGTGATCAGCTACAACGACGCGGCCGGGCGCTTCGAGTTCCAGCTCGTTCACGACTATCGCGCAGGCGCGTCAGCCGCGAGCGTCGCAGGCCGAACGCACGGTGTGCGTCTCCTGTCACCAGAACCACGGCCCGATCTTCTCGCGGCCGTTCTGGAGCGAGACGAACGCGAATCCGGCGGTCGCTGCCGAATTGCGGGCGGCGATCGGGCCGGAACCTGCGCGCGGCCCCGCCGGTTCGGCGTCGACATGACGCGCGGCGTCGACGCGCCCGAACGCGATCGACGACGCGACGGATGCGGCGAACCTCCACGCCGTCACGCAGCGGATCTGGCGGGACGCTTGTGACGCGGAGTGTCGTCGCGCGGCCCTGCGCGCGGCAATGAGTACCGGCTGTCGGGTGGCCGCACCTTCCGGTCGCTGCCGTCGTTCGCGACCGCATTCCAGGCGGCTTATCCGGCAGGGCTCGCCATTCCGAACCCCGACCTGCCGAACCGCGAGCCGACGTCCCGGGCGCGCGGGCGTCCATGCGTGCGAGACGTCGCCGGCGACCTTGAAGCGCTGCGGCCTCGCGCGCCGCTGGAGGTGTGGCGGGCCTCGGACCCGTACCTCGATCGGCGGTTCATTCTCGGGCTGGCGTCGCTGCTCACGGTGGCCGACGTCTCGACGCGTGCGCAGCGATCCGTCGCGCGTACCACGAATCGACTCGATCCTTCCGGTCGACGGACGAACGATCGGCCGCGCGACGTCTGCAAATGGCTCTCGGCTCTACGCTGCGGCCGTGCCAATCCTCCGCGCCGGCATTGCGGCTCGAGCCACAAGTCCGGCCGCCGACCCGACGCCGAATCGGCGGCATTCTGCGCCCGCCGGCCGGCGAAGACTGCCGGTCGCCGCGTTGCCGACCGCCGGCGGCGACTTCGTCGCGCCCTGCGGCGCCTGCCACGCGACCGCCGAGCGCGCGCCGCCGAATTTCCTCACCGGCGACGCCGCCAGGTCGTCGCGCAGCTCAAGCAATGCGCGCCCGAGGATCTACGTGCGTCTCGCAATGTGGCAACGCCCGCCGGGACAGTGGACGAAAGTGCCGATGCCGCCTCCGCGCGCGAGCGTGTCCGGTCATCCTTGGATACAGTCCGACGCGGATCCGGTCGTCGCGACGCTGCGGCAAGCGTCGCCAGGCTGGATTCGAGCCGAAGGCAAGGAAGGCCCGACGCTCGAGCACCTTCTCGAGCAAGGTTACGAAAACCTGCGGCCGTGCCTGCCGGCCGCCCACTGATCGGGAGACGCGCTTGAACACCTCCGTCCGATGACGTGAATCGCAAGCACGGCTGGCTCGAGCGTCTGTTCCTGCCGCGCTGGGTCAAGGTCGTGATGCTGTTGCTCGGCGTGCCGATGCTCGTCTGCTCGTCGTCGCCGGCCTCGGTCTCTGATTCGCTTCTGCGTCGACCGGCCGGTCGAGTACGCGGCGATCGAGGAGCACTTCAAGTACGGGTCCACGGGCGGCGAGCGCGTTTCCGGCTTTCCCTACTGGATCTTCCAGGCGATGCCGCTCGTCTGCGCCGAGCACCTGCCGGGCCCGGCCTCGCATCGCTCGGCTTGCTCTACGAGAAGGGCCAGGACCTGCCGGTCGGCATGTCCAAGCGGTTCGACCAGGGCATCCCGAAGACCTTCCTGAATTGCGCGGTGTGCCATGCGAGCACGGTGCGCGACGCCCCAGTCGCCGAGCCCCGCCTGTACCTCGGCATGCCGGCGCAGCAGTTCGACATCATGGGGTTCGAGCATTTCTTCTTCGCCTGCGCACAGGACCCGAAGTTCTGCCGCGAGCACGTCGTGCCCGACGGCACGCAAGCTCGCCGCAGGCCGCCGGCGAGGACCTCGGCCTGCTCGACCGCTACCTCGTCTATCCGGTGGCGATCGCGCTGATGCGCGAGCAGTTCCTGACGCTCGCGGGACGCTTCCGGTTCGTCGCACGAGGAGGAACCGTGGGGCCCGGGCCGGGTCGACACGTTCAACTCGGCCAAGGTGATGTTCAATTTCCCGGTGCACGAGCTGCCGCCGCAGGAACGCAACGCGCCCGCCGATTTCCCGTCGATCTGGAAGCAGAAGCCGCGCGAAGGGCATGCAGCTGCACTGGGACGGCAACAACACCAAGGTCGAGGAGCGCAACAAGAGCGCGGCTTTCGGCACCGGCACGACGCCGCCGACGCTCGACACGGCGAGCATCGGGCGCATCGAGGACTGGCTGGCAGGACTCGAGCCGCCCGAAGTATCCGTATCCGGTCGATGCAGACGCTTGCGCAGCGCGGCGGCGCCGTCTACCGGCAGTACTGCGCCGATTGCCACGGCGCGAGCGGCCGCGATTTCGCCGGCGCGAACGTCGGCAAGGTCACGCCGATCGATGAGATCGGCACGGACCGGCATCGGCTGGATTCGTACACGCTACGACCTGGCGGTCAACCAGTCGACGCTCTACGTCGGGCTACCCGTGGCGCTTCCAGCATTTCCGCAAGACGTTCGGCTACGCCAACATGCCGCTCGACGGCCTATGGCTGCGCGGGCCGTACCTGCACAACGGCTCGGTGCCCGAACGTGCGTGCGCTGCTCGAGCCGTCGCAGGCGCGGCCACGGCGAGTTCTAGCGCGGCAACGACGTGTATCGACCGCCGGAACCTCGGCTTCGTCAGCGACGTCGCGAGCGAGGGCGACAAGCGCTACTTCCGTTCGACACCAGCCGCCCCGGCAATTCCAACACAGGCCACGAAGGCGACGCCTATGGCACGGAGCTGCCGCCCGCCGACAAGGACGCGCTGGTCGAGTATCTCAAGACCTTTTAGGAGCGCCGTCATGAACGAATCGCAAGCGAACGCGGCAGCTCCGGCAGCACAAGCGGCGCTGGGTGCGCTGGCTGGCGATGCTCGTGCGTGCTGCGCGGTGCTCGGCGGAATCTACGGCTGGTACAAGTTCTTCCGCGAAGAGCCGCAGCCCGAGCTGGGTGATGGCCACGCCGGAGATCGCGCTGGCGATACGGGTCGATCGGCGGAGAGCGCGACGCCGGCATCCCGTACTGGATCTTCTACGTGATGCCGCGCATGTTCCCGGAAAAGCTGCCCGGCCCCGGCGGCTACGCGTCGCTCGGCGTGGCGTGGGAGCAGGGACAGGAGCTGCCGATCGGCTTCACCAAGAAGACGCGTCGGCTTCGACCGCGTCGGCAACAACTGCGCCGTGTGCCACACGGCGAACTACCGCGTCGCGCTCGAACGAGACCCCGCGCTTCGTCGATGCCGGACCCGGGCACACGCTCAACGTCGTCGCGTTCTTCCGCTTCCTGGTCGATTGTGCGAAGGACCCGCGCTTCAACCCCGACAACCTGATGCACGAGATCAATCTCGTCACCGACCTGCCGTGGGACGACCGGCTCGCCTACCGCTTCCTGATCATCCCGATGACGAAGAAGCGGCTGCTCGAGCGCGAGGAGCAGTTCGCGTGGATCTACCGACACGACTTTCCCGACTGGGGCCGCGGCCGCGACGACTCGATGAATCTCACCAAGTACTTCATGATCAACGCTGCCGATGGACGACAGCGTCGGGCCCGACGACATGCCGTCGATCTGGAACCTGCAAGCAAGTACGACGCGCCCGGGAACGACGATGAACCATGCGGGCGACAGCCACGACGCGTACTCGGTCATCATCGACTCGGCGCTCGGCGTGCTCGGCGCGGCGCCGAAGGACAACGACGAGTTCCTCGGCCACATCAAGTGGCTGCAGGACTTCCTGACGCAACGAGCCGCCGCCGAAGTATCCGTTCCCGATCGACGCGGCGCTGGCGCGAAGCAGGCAGCGCCGGTGTTCGACGCGAACTGCGCGCGCTGTCACGCCAGCGACAAGACGGGTCGGCGCATGGCGCTGGCCGGCATCGACACCGACCGCGGCCGTCTCGACACCTGGAACAAGCCGACCGCGATCGCGGCCAACAAGGTCGTGGCGGAGATGGGCATCGAGCGCAAGGGCCTCGTCGAGGAGGAGCTGATCGGCTACAACCCGCCGTTCCTCGACGGCATCTGGCTGCGCGCGCCGTACCTGCACAACGGCTCGGTGCCGACGCTGCGTGACCTGCTCGAACCGGTCGCGAACCGGCCCGACCGTCTTTCTGGCGCGGCTTACGACCTCTACGACCCGGTCAACGTCGGATTCGTGCCATCAAGGCGACGAGGCCGCGCGCGTCGGCACGCGGCACGTACGTCACCGAACACTCGAACGGCAACGACGGTCACCTGTTCGGCACCGACTTGCCGCCCGACCAGAAGACGGCGCTGCTGGAGTACCTGAAGACGCTGTAGAAAGGAGCACTTTCAAAGCGACACGAACGTCTTGAACCCGCCCCAGAACATGCGCTTGCCGTCGAACGGCATTTTCTTCGGGTCCATGTACTTCTTGAGCCGCGGATCGCTCATGAACCGGGCGTTGATGCGGTCGCGGTCCTTCCGCGACTTGTAGACGATGTACGAAAAAACGACGGTCTCGCCGCGTTTCAACTTGACGCTCTGCGGAAACGACGTCCACTTCCCGGGCTTGACGTCGTCGGCCAGGGCCTCGGTGTACGCGAGCGCGCCGAGCTCGCGGTAGATCTTTCCGGCGAGGCGCGCCATCTTGCGATAGGCCGCGATATTCTTCGTCGGCACCGGAAGCACGAAACCGTCCACGTATGCAGCCATCTGGAATTCTCCTGGTGATTGGAAACTGTGTTGCGGGAAACGAGGAGCTCAGCTCGCTCCGCCGTAGCGACTTTCCGGCCGCAGGGCTTCTTCGATCGGGCGCACCTCGATGCTGCCGAGGCGTGCGGAGGGCCATTTTGCGGCGACTTGTATCGCCTCGTTGAGATCGCTCGCCTCGATCAGGAAAAATCCGCCGAGCGTCTCCTTGGTCTCGGCGAACGGACCGTCCGTCGTCGACAGCCGGTCGTGCCGCACGCGCACCGTCGTCGCATTCCGCACACTCTGCAAAGCGTGCGTCAGTGACGAGCCGGCCGCTGCGCCGCAGGTCCTCGACGTAGTCGAGCGTGTCCTGTCGGAGCGCGGTCCATTGCTCGCCCGACAGCGAGTCGAACGTGCGTTCTTCCTCGTAGGCGAGGCAGAGATATTTCATGATCCGCCCGGCGCCGGCATCTCGCGCATGGCCTTTTGCATCTCTGCCTCCGAGACGTCGCGCTTGTGCGTCGCGATCGACCAGTGGTGACCGAAAGGATCCTCCAGCACGCCGTATCGGTCGCCCCAGAACATGTCCGCGGGCGGCATCCTGGCCCTAGCCCCTGCGTCGACGGCGCGCTGGTACACCTTGTCGACGTCGTCGACGTAGAGGTGGATGGTCACGGGCGAGCCCCCGACCGCCTTGGCCCGAGCATGCCGTAGGCGCGGTTCTCATCAACGAGCATCACGGTCGAATCGCCGATCCGGACTTGCGCATGCATGATCCGGCCGTCCGGACCCGGCATCTGGGATGCGTCGGTAGCGCCGAAGGCCCGCTGGTAGAAATCGATAGCCGCCGCGGCGCCATCGCAGACGAGGTGTGGCGTGACGGAATGCATCCCTGCGGGCACGGCTTGTACTTGCTTCGACATGAGGTCCTCCTTGGCCCGGTGTGGGCCTTCTTCTCCTAGTCGAACGGCGACCCGGCGATTCGACATCCCGACCGGCGCGGACAGCAAAATCTACGGCAAGGCTCGGCACGGTCGGGGTGTCCAATGAAAACGGCATTTGGCCCCTACGCGGGTCATCTTGGCTCCGCTATTCGACGACCTTGCTACAAGAAGCTCGGCAGGAGCACTCTAGAGACCGCACATCGCTGGGGAGAATGCATGATTTTCGTTCGCTCCTTATTATTACTTGTCTTCATGGCTGCACTTTTCCTGGCACCAGGCTTGCCGGCAGCCAAGGCTGCGACAACCCAAGCGGATGCCCAGAATAACAGCACGGCAAAAGCCGTCTTCCCACAGCAGCGCATCGTCAAGGATTTTACCTTGACGCTCTACGCACCACAGGTGCGCAGCTGGAGCGAGTTCAAGCATTTCACGTCGGCGATCGCATTTTCTCTGACGCCTGCCGAGCAGGGGGAACCTAAGTACGGCACCGCGACGGTGACCGGAGACACGATCGTCGACATGGACAAGCGCATCGTGACGATTCGTTCACCAAAAGTGACGGACGTGACATTCAAAGAGACGGTCCCGGCTTCGTATACGGCTGCCGTCATGGATGCGACTACCCGAGAGTCGCTCGATGTGCCACTCGATCACTTCCTGGCTTATGTCGCAGACGAGGTTTTTCTGCCTCAAGCGGCGCCCGCCGGATTCAACACATCGCCGCCACCGATTCTCGTCCGCGCGACGCCGGCTGCATTGCTGTTCGTGAATGGCGCGCCGGTGCCCTCGGCGGTGCCGAACACGGGCCTTGAAGTCATCGTGAACGCGAACTGGCCGCTGTACCGTCATGCTGCCGGTGGCGGCACGTACTACCTGCTCGCACGCGATTGCTGGCTCATGTCCGGCACGCTGGAAAATGGCTGGAAGGCGGCGACATCGTTGCCGCAGGATTTCAACAGCCTTCCCTCCGGCGACGAGTACGCGGCGGTCCGCAAGGCCGTGCCATTGAAAAAGTGCACCGGCGCCGCACCTGAAGTTGTATTCGCCGATCGTCCCACTGAATTGATCGTGACCGACGGCAAACCCGCGCTCGAAGCTATCCCGGGTGCTGGCGGATTGCAGTGGGTGACTAACACTGAAAGTCCGCTCTTCAAGCTCGACTCGATCTGGTATTTCCTCGTTGCCGGACGATGGTTCACGACGACGGATCTCGACCAAGGCACCGTGGACGTTCTCGAAGGACTTACCGAAGGGCTTTGCTGCGATTCCGGAAAATCACGCGCGCTCGGCCGTGCGCGCATCCGTGCCGGGAACGATCGAAGCGAAAATGGCCGCGCTCGAGGCCTCGGTCCCGCGAACGATCACGGTGAAAAAAGGCAGCCCGCCGGCCGTCGACGTCACCTATGCGGGCGACCCGAAGTTCGAGGCGATCCCGGGCACGCAGGTTGCGCGGGCGCTCAACACCGGCTTCGACGTGCTCATGTACCAGAATCGGTTTTACCTGTGTCACGCCGCCGCATGGTATGTCGCCGAATCGCCGAAGGGTCCGTGGGCTGCGACGGCCGACGTGCCGGCGTCGATTTACACGATTCCGGCGAACTCGCCGTCGTACGCGGTGACGGACGTAAAGGTCGCCGAGTCGTCTGGCGACGAGATCAAATACTCCTCCAGCGACGCCTATGCGGCTGGGGTCTTTGTTGCGTACGGAATGGCGTATTACGGGACGGGGTGGTACTACCCTCCTTACGCTTACGGGCCGTACTACTACCCTTACTGGGGCTCATATGGTCACGGCAGTTGGTACAACCCGGCCACGGGACGCTATGGCTCCCGTTCCGCATGGTACGGGCCGTACGGCGGATATTCGTACACCCAGGGCTACAACCCTCGAACCGGCCGCTACGGCTACGTCGAAACCGCATGGGACGGCGACGAATGGGCGAGCTTCGGGGAGACCTACAATCCGCGCACGGGCATCGGCACGAAGACCGAGCGTTACTACGACGACGACAAGAATCGACTCGAAACCGAGCGCAAAGTCGAGCGCGGCGACGAATACGTGAAATCGGAGCGCACCACGGACTTCGATGATGGCACTACGACAGTCGAACGCGAGACCTCACAAGGTGGCAGCAGCGAAGTGCAGCGGACGCGCGACGGCGCCACCGTCTCGACCGAGCGTACGGTGACATCGGGGGATGGCAACACGTACACCGCATCCGGCGAGCAGTCGCGGGGACAGGGCTCGAGCACGATCACCGGCGCCGATGGTTCAATCACGACGAACACCGTGCGCAATGACGGCCGCAGTGCCACCGTCATTGAAGGCAGCGGCGGCGGCCAGGCGATCTCGGCGTCAGGCGAAGGCCTGGGACGCACGACCGTCGGCCAGAGCGCGAGCGGCGATGTGTACGCTGGGCACAACGGCAATATATACAAGCAGACGGACGACGGCTGGCAGCGCTACGACAATGGCCAGTGGAAGCCGGCGGCCTCCTCGCCCTACGAAGCACGCGAACGGCCCTCGCCTCCACCTGCGTCTGTAGCGCCGGCCCCCACAGCCCCTCCAGTCGCTGCAAGACCGGCGCCCACCTACGATCCGGGAAACCTACCGCAACAGGAGCCCATCGAGTCCCGGGAACGTGCGCAACTCGAGCGTGACTACTCGGCGCGACAGCGCGGCGACTCGATGTTCCGGCAGCGCACGGCTCGCGGAGGCGGACGGCGCGGGAGATGAACACCTCGGCCGCGGCCGTTAGCGTCCTGTAGGCCAGGCATCTCCTCGCCCCACGGCACGATCGTCCACCGGCGGCGCGGCCGTTCAAACCCCGAAAGCAAGGACGCCCCGCAAGCGGGGCGTCCTGTTACCCCTGCCTCACCGTCCGTTCTGACTTGGACCGGAGGGGCCGGGATTCCGTGTTAATTGGACATGTCGCTCATGGGCACGGAATAGCTGTCTTGATCGCGTTCGCATCCGCGATCAATTGGTTGGCCAGCGGCGCTGCGACGTGGCCGCCGCTCCAAGCCGAGACCTGATATTAAAGTCATCCAGCCCGCTGCAGGCCAACACTATGTCAGGCACTGCAAGGTAGCCCTCCACAGCGATCACCCTGTTTTCCAGACTGTGACCCGGCCCGACGCCGGTCACTGCGAGGCGCAGAGCCGCGAGCAGTTGACTCGCCACAGGGGAGGACCACGCGGTCACCGTCAACGTGGTATCGCCGGTCACGCCGTCGCTGGTCGCAGACACGGTGGTGCTGCCGGCGCTGGCTGCGGTCGCCAAACCTTTCGAACCGGGGGCGTCGCTCACCGTCGCCACCCCGGTGTCGGAGGAGGCCCAGGTGGCCTGGATCGTGAGGTCTTGTGTCGAGTTGTCCGAGTAGGTTCCCGTTGCCGTGAACTGCTGAGTGAAGCCGTCCACGATGCTGGGCGTCGCCGGTGTCACTTCGATCGACACCAGCGTCGCAGCGGTCACCGTCAAGATCGTATCGCCGGTCACGCCGTCGCTGGTCGCAGACACGGTGGTGCTGCCGGCGCTGGCCGCGGTCGCGAGGCCGTTCGAACCGAGGGCGTTGCTCACCGTCGCGACCACGGTGTCGGAGGAAGCCCAGATAACCTGAGTCGTGAGGTCCTGCGTCGAGTTGTCCGAGAAGGTGCCGGTCGCCGTGAACTGCTGAGTGAAGCCGTCCACGATGCTGGGCGTCGGCCGGTGTCACTTCGATCGACACCAGGGTCGCGTCGGTCACCGTCAACGTGGTATCGCCGGTCACGCCGTCGCTGGTCGCAGACACGGTGGTGCCGCCGACGCTGGCCGCGGTCGCCAGGCCGTTCGAACCGACGGCGTTGCTCACGGTCGCCACCAAGCTGTCGGAGGAGGCCCAGGTGACCTCTGTCGTGAGGTCCTGTGTCGAGTTGTCCGAATAGGTTCCGGTCGCCGTGAATTGCTGAGTGAAGCCGTCCACGACGCTGGGCGTCGCCGGTGTCACTTCGATCGACACCAGGGTCGCGTCGGTTACCGTCAACATCGTGTCGCCGGTCACGCCGTCGCTGGTCGCAGACACGGTGGTGCTGCCGATGCCGATCGCGGTCGCCAGGCCCTTCACGCCGGGGGCGTTGCTCACGGTCGCCACCACCTCGCTGTCCGACGAGGCCCAGGTGACCTCTGTCGTGAGGTCTTGTGTCGAGTTGTCCGAGAAAGTGCCGGTCGCCGTGAACTGCTGAGTCAGACCGTTCACGACGCTGGGCGTCGCCGGTGTCACTTCGATCGACACCAGCGTCGCGTCGGTCACGGTCAACATCGTGTCGCCGGTCACACCGTCGCTGGTCGCAGACACGGTGGTGCTGCCGATGCCGGTCGCGGTCGCCAGGCCCTTCACGCCGGGGGCGTTGCTCACGGTCGCCACCACCTCGCTGTCCGACGAGCTCCACGTGACCTCCGTCGTGAGGTCCTGTGTCGAGTTGTCCGAGTAGAGGCCGGTCGCCGTGAACTGCTGAGTCAAACCGTTCGCGATGCTGGGCGCGGCCGGTGTCACTTCGATCGACACCAGCGTCGCGTCGGTCACCGCCAACGTGGTGTCCCCGCTCACATCGCCGCTGGTCGCAGACACAGTGGTGCTGCCGACGCTGGCCGCGGTCGCCAGGCCGTTCGAACCGACGGCGTTGCTCACCGTCGCCACTGCGCTGTCGGACGAGGCCCAAGTGACCTCTGTCGTGAGATCCTGGGTCGAGTTGTCCGAGTAGAGGCCGGTCGCCGTGAACTGCTGAGTCAAACCGTCCACGAGGCTGGACGCTGCCGGTGAAACTTCGATCGACACCAGGGTCGCGTCGGTCACCGTCAACGTCGTATCGCCACTGACACCGTCGCTGGTCGCAGATACGGTCGTACCGCCGACGCTGGCCGCGGTCGCCAAGCCTTTCGAACCGACGGTGTTGCTTACCGTAGCCACCGCGCTGTCCGACGAATTCCAGATGACCTCCGTCGTGAGGTCCTGTGTCGAGTTGTCCGAGTAGAGACCGGTCGCCGTGAACTGCTGAGTCAAACCGTCCACGATGCTGGGCGTCGCCGGTGACACTTCGATCGACACCAGAGTCGCATCGGTCACCGTCAACGTCGTATCGCCGCTGACATCGTCGCTGGTCGCAGACACGGTGGTGCTGCCGACGCTGTCCGCGGTCGCCAAGCCGTTCGAACCGGCGGCATTGCTCATCGTAGCCACGACGTTGTCGGAGGAGGCCCAGGTGACCTGTGTCGTGAGATCCTGGGTCGAGTTGTCCGAGTAGAGGCCGGTCGCCGTGAACTGCTGAGTCAAACCGTTCACGATGCTGGGCGCCGCCGGTGAAACTTCGATCGACACCAGGGTTGCGTCGGTCACCGTCAACATCGTGTCGCCGCTGACACCGTCGCTGGTCGCAGACACTTTGGCGCTGCCGACGCCGGCCGCGATCGCCAAGCCCTTCGAGCCGGCGGCGTTGCTCAACATCGCCACCGCGCTGTCGGAGGAGGCCCAGGTGGCCTGTGTCGTGAGGTCTTTTTTCGAGTTGTCCGTGTAGACGCCGGTCGCCGTGAACTGCGCCTCTGTCCCAGCGGCAGCCTGTGAAAGGCTGGGCGTAACTTCGATCGATCGCAATGTCGGGGTGGTGTTCAGCGGCACTGTCGTCGTCCCGTCACCCTCCCCGCCGCCGCCGCCCCCACAACCAGCCAAGGAGCCTAGCAAGGCCAACACAATCGACAGACGCTGCATTGCGCACCGTCTTACGGCTCAGATCATGGAACAACACTTGCGTTTCCTTCGGTTCGATCGATAGCGGCGAATCTTCCGCATTGATGGCAAACCGAGACGTGATTTGCATCGCACTAGTCGTGGGGGCTTATGTGAAACGTTCTACAGAAGTAACGACCAGGCGGAACTGATGGTCAGCAAAATTCCCGAGCACGGGGCGGACACTGGCAACCTTCCGAGCCTTGTGGCAATTGTCTCAACGCGCCGCTACGGTCTAGTCTGTTTGCTTGTCCGCGCCGGGAGCGACACCGTGCGGCATGTTATTCGGGCGACCAAGTCCCAAGGAGCACAACGCACATGCAGCCAAAGAACACGATCTGCCTCTGGTTCGACAAGGACGCGCAAGAGGCGGCGCGTTTCTACGCCGCCACCTTTCCGGACAGCAAAGTGACCGCTGTTCACAAGGCGCCCAGTGACTACCCTAGCGGCAAAGAAGGCGACGTCCTGACGGTGGAGTTCACCGTTCTAGGCATTCCCTGTCTCGGTCTCAACGGCGGCCCGGAGTTCAGTCACAGCGAGGCCTTCTCCTTTCAGATCGCGACGGACAACCAGGAAGAGACGGACCGCTACTGGAACGCGATCGTCGGTAATGGCGGTAAGGAGAGCGCGTGCGGTTGGTGCAAGGACCGCTGGGGCCTCTCATGGCAGATCACACCGCGCGTGCTGATCGATGCGCTTGCGGCTGGTGGCGGTGAGGCAAAGCGTGCCTTCGACGCGATGATGTCGATGGGGAAAATCGACGTCGCCACCATAGAGGCAGCGCGGCGGGGATGAAGTCTCATCCGCTCGAAACTTGACTCGACGATGAGGCGTCAGGGCTGGCGATAAGGTCTCGCGATGTTCTCATGTCCGCAGAAAGCGAACTGACTCGAACTCAAGACATCAGATTCCCACCGTTCACGTGCAATACCGCGCCGGTAACGAAACTGGCCCGGCGCGAGGCCATGAAGGCTATCGCTTCGGCAATTTCATGCGGCTCGGCCAGTCGACCCATCGGAATGTCCCGGGTGACTTGTGCCACTGCGCCTGCCGATGCCGCCGGTGGCACCGGTCACGAGAGCAATCTGACCATCGAAGTCATTATTCACCGGAGTGACACCGCTGGCCTCGCACAGACCGGCGAAGCGGGACTTCGCTGGACTGAAGTCATACCGGGCTTCCTGCCTAGTTGCGCCAACTGACGCGGACGCCATAGTTTTGCGGCATGCCGACGAACCTCGAGATCGATGCCGGGTTGTTTTGGATGTTCGTCCAATAGAACTCATCGTTGCAGTTGTAACAATAGGCCATCACCCGCCACTTGCCGTCGGCCGTTTCGATTCCAGCGCGAACATCGATGAGTGTGTACGAATCGATATCGAAGCGGTGATCCGCCGTGACGAACTTGGTAGTGGTGTTGTCCAGCTGCGATGAGGTTTCGCTGTTATAGGTAACCGATAGGCCGAGAAATGCGCTGAGGCTGTCCGTCAAGGAAAATTCATACTGCGCATCGCCTATGAGGCTGACTTCGGGAGCAAACGGAAATTTCTGTCCCTTGAAATTCAGCAATTCGCGCAGAATTCGATAACGACCTCGGCGTCACTCCGCAACGCCGCTGACGGTAGCTGACTTACGCCGTCCGCCGGCCGAAACCACGAGTCGCGCCTCCTGGCTCCCTGCGGTGTGTGGCGTGAAGGAGACCGTCGCGCTGCACTGCTGACCCGCAGGCAGGACATCGGGACAATTGCGCACGCGTGCAAACTCGGCCGCGTCGGCGCCCGCGAGGCCCACCCATGCGATCGGGAGTCCGGACGCCCCGGTGTTCTTGATGGTGACCGTCTGCGCCGGGCTCGTGGAGCCGACGGGCACGGCCCCGAACGTCAGGATCCGCGGCTGCACCGTGAAGGAGCCAGAGGTGTCGAACAGATTGGTGGCGACAAAGACGTCGTCCCTGTCGTTGGAGTCGTTCGCAGCGAACTTGGTATCACTGGTAAACAACCCAGTGCTCCCATCGCCGCTGATCAGTGCTCCCCATATGGAACAGCACCCTCCGAGGCTCGACACCGTCACGCGCTTCGTCGTCTTGCTAGTACGGTCGCGGACGAAGCCGTCGAAGGAGTTGCCCAAATCGTTCTCGACCAGGTCTTTGGCCCAGCTGCCGAACGCCACGAAGCGCCCGTCGTCGCTGACTGACGTCGCCCCCGAACTGTTGTTGCCGGAGACGCCCGATTTCGTGACGGAGATGAGCTCGAACGCCTTCGTCGTGCGATCGTAGAGGTAAGCATCGTACGAGCCGAGGCCGCCATTGGTGTCCGCACGCACGACAACCGCATCGGTGGTGAACACCAGATAACGCCCGTCGGCACTCAAGGCCTGCACCGAGGTCACGTTCTCAACAGTGTGCGGAAAAGTGGACACTCGCTCGACGGTGCCGTCGGTGAGGTTCCGCACGAAAATCTCCGACCAATACCCGCAGGTGAAGGCCGCCAGGTTGCCGTCTGCGGAGAATCCACCCAAGGCGCACCTCACTGTGCGGTCGTCGAGTCCCGCCACCAACGTCGTGCGATTCAACCTGTCGCGCACGTAGACCGTGGGCGCCCACGTCTCCGACACGAAGAAATTGCTGGCCTCCGAGTTGAACAGCACGAAGCGCCCATCGTGGCTCAAGATCGCCGCCCAGGAGGGCTTGTTGCCCTGAACGCCGCTGCTCGAGACGCTCACGCGCTCCGTCGTGCCGGCTACCGTGTCGCGCACGAAGACGTCATCCACTCCGTTGGTGTCCCCTGCGACGAGATTCGAGGCGGACGAGACGAAACTCACGAAGTGTCCATCCGGCGTGACGCTGCCCAGGGGCGCGACGCTGGGCCCATTCGCCTGCGCCCCAGTTGAGGAGACGCTCACGCGCAAGGTCTTGCCGGTCACGCGATCGCGCAGGAAGATATCCGATACGCCATTGGTGTCGCCGCTGACGACCTTTGCGCTCTCGCTCTCGAACACGACATAGCGGCCATTGGAGGAGATGGCGACCTGACGGCCCCCGGCGGCGCGCGCGGTGTCCCACGATGCACTCACCAGTTCGAAGGTCGCCGCATGACCCGCCATTGAAAAGGTCAAACCTGTCACCCCGACTAACAAACGCGCAGTGTTCACGGCTCTCTCCTGTTGGACTCACGCGCCCCTGATAGGAACGACACGTCGCGACCGGCGCCGCAGACGCCCGACCCTAAGATCCCTGTCCACTTAAACTGACAGTCTTGTCTTTTGCGCCGCCGGCCACCTTCACGGTGATGACGGCAGTTTTCGTGCCAACGCTAGTGGGCTTGAACACGACGCCGATGGTGCAGTTTGCGCCGACGGGTACGGTGCTACCGCAGGTTCGATTGAAGCCGAACTGCCCCGGATTGGTGCCGCCGATCGCAATCGCCCGAATGGGCAGTGGCGCCTGGCTCAGATTAGTGACGGTGACGTAGCGGCGGTTACTGACGCTGCCAATCGCCTGACTGCCGAAGTTGATGGATGTCAGGCTCACCGTGAAACTTGTGCTCACTCCCTCACCAGTTAGTCTCGTCGACTTCATCCCAGCACTCGTTTGCACATTGAGAGCGGCAGTTTTGACGCCGACGCTCGTGGGCTTGAACACCACATCGATCTGGCACGTAGCTCCCACCGCGAGCGAGGCCCCGCAATGCGAAGTCATGGCGAATTTCAGATAGTTTTGGCCGGTGAGAGCGATGGATTGGATCGAGAGATTTGCAGAACCTGTATTTGTCACCTGAATCGTGCGAGCCGGGCTCGAAGCGCCCCACGCCTGCTTACCGAAATCCGCGGCGCTCGGTGCCAGCGTGAAGGGCGCCACGACCGGCGGGCCGATTTCGTGAATATAAGCGTCGTATGCATCGTTCTGGTCGTTTGCGACCAGCCGGTCGGCAGATTCGAATGCCACAAAACGACCGTCGGAGCTGAGACGGGGCGCACCGCTGCCGATGTACCCTTGGTCGCCGTCTGAAGTCAGGCTGATTCTTTGCGTGACACCGCTCTGACGGTCGTGCACGAAGCTGTCTTGAGCATTGTTGGTATCGTCCGGCACCAGGTTCGTAGCATATGAGTCGAATGCCACGTAACGGCCGTCGCCGCTGATTGATGAAAAATTACTGCCGTCGTTCGCGGGCGTTCCCGCCGAATCGACGCTCACGAGCTCGGGGCTGGCTGCCTGGCGGTCGCGCACCCAGATCGACCCCGCTTGAACAAAGGCTATATAACGTCCGTCGTTGCTGATGGATGGCCGGTCGCTGTTGGCATAGAGTTGAACCTCGCTCACGACCTGTGTCGTGCCGGTTTGCAGATCGCGTACGTAGATATCGGACACGCCCTGATTGGTGTCGCTGGAATCCAGATTGGATGCCCGGGATTCAAACGCTACGTAGCGGCCATTGGCGCTGATCGCCAGATGCCCGCTGTTCCCGTCACTCTGAACGCCGGTCGAGCTCACACTCACTCGCTGAGTGGTGGCCGTCTGCAGATCGCGACTGAATATATCTGCCATCCCGTTCGTGTCGCCCGCTACGAGATTCGAAGACTGGGACATGAAAGCCACATAACGCCCATCAGCGCTCATCACGGGCAAATAACTGTCGCCGTTTCCCTGCGCGCCGGCTGAGCTCACACTGACTCGCCGAGTGGTTCCTGTTTGACGATCACGCACGAAGATGTCCCAGTTCTCATTGGTGTCGCCGGGGACCATGACGTCCCAGGAGTTGAATGCTACATAGCGCCCATCAGCGCTGACGGGAGCGCCAGGCTCAGAGCCAATTGTGTCGTACATTCCGGTGGAGCTCAGGCTGACCAGCTCCATCATGCCGGTCTGCCGATCTCTCAGGATCATGTTGCTGACGGGGTTACTGGCGCCCGGCAGAAACACCGGATTGCCGCTATTGATCACCACGTACCGTCCGTCAGGTGAAATTGAAGCCGGGTGAGTGAAACCAGCCGCCTTGCCATCGGGCGCGACGCTGAGCAGTTCGGTATCGCCTGGCGCGGCCTGTGCGAGGCCAACTGCGCCAGTCAAAGCAATGAGCAGCGCCGAGCGAAGCCGAGGCATACGAATCAGCGGTGACGAGAATTTCATTTCACTTACCTTCCCTTTTAATACCCTGTGTAACCGACGATCTTGTCTTTTGCGCCGCCGGCGAGTTTCTCGGTCCTGCCGACACCTGAATGCAACGAGCCGGCAAAGCGCTTCGTCAGGTCAGGGCACATTGCTGACCGTCTCGCAGGCAGCGGCGGTATCCCCTGCCCCGTACCATCGACATCGACATCGACATCGACATCGGGATTGTTCTGGATCGTTAGGCTTCGGATTCACAATGCGAAACACGTCATTGCGAATGGTCTTTATGTAGCCCCCTAGTCGCGGTCCGCGGCGCGCGCACGCGGGTTCAGCGTGCGATCCCGCTCAACTCCCGGATACGAAGTTCGTCCGTGCCGGCGATGAGTCGCAACCGTGCAGTCTTTCGACCCGCCGTAGTCGGCTGGAACGTCACGTCGATTGCGCAACCGGCGCCCACGGCCAGCGTGGCGCCGCAGGCGTGGGACACGCGAAATTCATCGGCGTTCGTGCCCCGCACAGAGACCTCTGCAATCGCCAGCGGCGTTGTCCCCTTGTTGCGCAGCCATAGGTTGAGGGTCGTGCTCGAGCCGACCGGGCGCTCGCCAAATGCAAGGCTGGCCGGCTTCAGGGTAAACGCAGTGTCCTCTGGCGGGGGTCCGACATCGCCTAATTCGTGGACGTAGACGTCACGCAGGCCGTTGAGATCGTTCGACGCCAACCGCGAAAACGAATCGAACCCGACGAAGCGACCGTCGGGCGTAATTGTCCCCGCGCCGATCCCGGCGCCGAGACGGACGGTGGTCCCCGACTCCCGGTCTCGCAGGAATACGTCGTCTGCATTATTGGTGTCGCCCGGCACCAGGTTGCTTGCCCGCGATACGAACGTCACGAAGCGGCCGTCTGCGCTGATCGCGGGGTTAGTACTGCGGTTGTTACCGTGGCGCCCGTCGGAGCCTACTGAAATTTGCTCCGTGCGCCCGAGTTGCCGATCACGCAGGAACACGTCGTAGTTGTCGTTAGTGTCGCCCGGGACCAGGTTCGAGGCGGGCGAGGTGAACACTACGTACCGGCCGCCCGGGGTCACGATGGACCTGTCGGAGGACGACTCGTTGCCCACCGTGCCATTCGAGTTTCGGCTCACGAGCTCCGTCGTGCCGGCGACGCGATCGAAAATGAACACGTCCTCGAAAGAGTTGACGTCGTCCGGTACGAAGCGCCCGTTGGAATAATAGACGACGAAACGGCCGTCGCCGCTGATGTAAGGCTCGTAGCTCTCGCCGCTCAGAACAGGGCTTATTAGCGTGGTCTGGCGAGTTACGCGGTCGCGCACGTAAATCCTCAAGAGGCCCAGCGTCGTCGGCGACCGCGGATCGAGGTTGTTCGCCCCTGACATGAACGTGACGAAGCGTCCGTCGTCGCTGATGGACGGCGCGTATGAGTCGCTGTTGGCGGGCTCACCCGCACTATTAACGCTGATCCGCTCGGTCGTGCCGGCGTTCAGGTCGCGCAGGAAGATTTCCTGCAGGCTGTCGGCGTCGGGCAATACCAGGTTCGTGGCGGTAGATTCGAAAGTCACATAGCGGCCGTCCGAACTCATGTCGGCGACAAAGATGGTTTCCGTAGCATTGGATTGTGCACCGCCCGTGCTCACGTTCACGCGTTGCGTCCGGCCGTTGAGCCGGTCGCGGACGAAGAGGTCAGTACGGCCGTTAGTATCCCCCGGGACAAGCGCGCTCGAAGTGGAGCGGAAGAGGACGTAGCGGCTGTCGGCGCTTACGAAGTCCCAGAGCCGCGATGCCTCGCCACCCACGGCCCGGCCGGTGGCGTAGCCAACACTCACGACCTCGGTGTCGCCGGGTTCCGCGCTAACCCATGCCGGGACGGCACCGAGCACTGTCGCGAGCCATACCAAACGCCGCGTGATCATGGTGTCACCTCCCTGTAGCCATTGCGCGGAATGTTCGCTGTTTCATCTCGCCCGGCGACAGCATCGGGAGACAACCCAATGTCAGTGGAATCGGACCTACGCATGGAGCGAGACGCTCTTTGAATCCATTCGGACACCTCGACGGCGCAGCCCAGACCGGCGCGGCCAACCGAGCAGACCCAAGCTGACGCAACTGATTATGTACGCAAGAATTGCGCCATCAACACGGACTCTGAATAGGATCAACCACTTGTGCGTTAAACGCATCCGCTACGTGGCTTAGTGCATCGCGATATGTAAATTAAACCGGCATCGAACCGATCATTGGCGGCTCACCTGGCGAGCCACTCCCCGGGCACCAGTATCGGCTGCATGATCGACTTGGGTAGCATTGCCGGATTGCACGAGCGGCAACATGAGGTGCATTGCTACTGCACGAAGTGCGAACGTTGGCGCTGTTGGAATGCGCAGGATGATTGCGATCCTTGCTGCAACGTAGACCTGACAGCGTGCACCGCTCGTGGCATCGTCCTAGCGTCGGCGGGCGCCAGGGCCTACAGAGGACTGCTGCGATCCGGCGCACCGTCGCTTACCAGGAGGTGGGCGCCGTGTCGCGTCTTGTGCGGTTTGCGGTGATCGTGCTGGCGAACGGGCTGGCCGTAGCGCCGCGCGCTGGCGCCGCGGGCACAACCGAGTTGATCAGCGCCAGCGGCACGACGGGTCGGGCGGTCGGTGCTGCATACCCAAGCGTAGACGCGACCGGCCGCTACGTGCTGTTCGACAGCGGTTCCTCCGAACTGGTTGCGGACGACACGAAGGGCCATCCGGACGTGTTCCTGCACGATCGCGAGGCCGGGCGGACCACGCGCGTCAGCGTCGGGCCCGGCGGCCGTGAACTGAACAACACCGCGTGGCGGGGATGGATCACGGCCAATGCCCGCTACGTGTTGTTCAGCTCGAGCGCCACGAACGTCGCGACGAATGGATCGGACGACTTCAGCTATCAGGGGTACATCCGCGATTTGCAGGCGGGCATCAACGAGTGCGTAAGCGTCTCGAGCACCGGCTTGACGGCTCGGTTCCCCGGTGCCCTGGCGCTCGAGGCCAGCGAAAGCGGGCGTATGGTGTTGTTCACCACGCGTGCCGACAACCTCGTCCCCGGCGCGACCGGGAGCGTGCAGCGCCTGTACCTGCGGGATCGGGTGACTGGGCAGACCGCCACCGTCGGGCCTGCCGCGGCGGAAACGCTGAACGGACACCTGAGCGGCAATGGCCGATTCGTCACCTTCTCGACGCGTTACTCGATCACGCAACCCGACCTGGGCGTCGGTCACGAGGTTTACGTGAAGGACCTCGCAACGGGGCAATACGAAATTGTGAGCCGGAGTTCATCGGGCCTTCGCGCGAACGCAGCCGCCGTTCCTTACGACGTCAGTCATGACGGTCGCTATGTAGTGTTTGGCTCCGCCGCGGCGAACCTCGTGCCGAACGATACGAACGGCCAGTTCGATCTCTTCCTGCGCGATCGGCAAACCGGGACGACGGAGCGCATCAGCGTCGCAAGCAACGAAGCGCAGGCCAACGGCACCAGCCTGACCGGCCAGGTGAGCGACGACGGGCGTTTCGTCGCTTTCTGGTCCGAGGCGACGAACCTGGTGGCAGGGTCGACGACCAGCGCGCACGTATACCTGCGCGATCGGGTGCGCGGCACGACGCAGCGCGTCGACGTTTCCACGACCGGCGTCCCCGGCAACGGTCCTGTCGAGTTCAACCAGATGGCGATCAGCGCGGATGGGCACGTGGTCGCGTTCGCGTCGCTCGCCGATAATCTGGCGCCCGGCGACGGCAATACCTACGACGACATCTACGCGCACGAAACCCAGGTCGAGAACGGGTTCGAGTGGACGGTGTTCCCGGCAGGCCTCGTGTTCGGTTCCGTCGCCGTCGGGCAGACGAGCGCGGCGCAGACCGTCACCATCAGGAACATGGGCTCCGCCGCCTTGCCGCTGCCTTGGATCGCAGTGATCGGTCAGAACCGCCTGCAGTTCGAACGGGTCAGGCATTGCCCTGTGCTCCTCGCGCCCGGCAAGTCCTGCTTCGTGACGGTCACGTTCTCGCCGACTTATCGCGGTGCCAAAGCCGCCCGGCTGCTGATCTCAACGGAGCCCGCTGGCGAGCCGAAATACGTGCCGCTCACGGGCACTGGAACCTGAAGCGCCGGCATCCTCATCCCCGTTGCGGCGCGACCTGGCCGAGCGAATCATCTTCGGCACGCTCGACGAAATGCTGCTCGACCCGGTCCTCGTAAAGGAGATGGCCAAGGAGATGCAGGAGTTAAACGCGCGGCTGCGAGCCAAGAAGCCCGCCAGCGAAGGGGGGCCCCCCCCCCCCCCCCCCCCCCCCCCCCCCCCCCCCCCCCCCCCCCCCCCCCCCCCCCCCCCGAAAAGGCCGAAGCAAAGCGCGCCGGGCTGGCTACCGAGCCCGTTACGCACCCCACGCGGACAAGGTCGTACTGATGCTGCCAAAGGCAGCAAATGCCTATCGTCGGATGGTGGGACTGGTGGCAAGGAGCACGGACTCACTAAGAACCCGGAGGCCGCCGCGCAAGCGCGCACCGTGCTGCGCAGCTGGTGGGGGGCCGTATCGAAACTCCCGCCCATGCAGGCCAAGGGCCAGCGCCCGGCGCACGTCGAGGCACGCTTCAACCTGCAACGCATGGCGCTGCTGGCACCGCCGCCCGTTGGCACCGGCGGGCGCAGCAAATAGGTTCGGTGGTAGCGGGGGTAGGATTTGAACCTACGACCTTCGGGTTATGAGCCCGACGAGCTGCCAGACTGCTCCACCCCGCAATCGAGCCGCCTATTATACTGAGATTCACGCCCCTAGCAAACTTTGCAGCCATTGCCGGGCCCGTCTCGAGCGGCCAGCGCGCCGCCACAGAACTCAGGGAATGACCTGGGCGCAAAGCGCCAGCAGCAATCCGGGATACAACCCCAGCAGCAGCACCGCGAGCCCGTTCATGCTCAGCACGAAACGCATCGAGCCGCTGCCCTCGATCAGCCCGCGGTCGGTGGGCTCGTCGAAGTACATGAGTTTCACGACGCGCAGGTAGTAATACGCGCCGATCACCGAGAACAGCACCGCCACGGTGGCGAGCCAGACTCCTCCGATGTTCAACACGGCCTGGATCACCGCCAGTTTCGCAAAGAAGCCGACGAATGGTGGCACGCCCGCCATGCTGAACATCAGCATCAACATCACAGCGGCGAACCAGGGGCTGCGCGCATTGAGGCCCTTGAAGTCATCGAGGTTGTCGGCTTCAAAGCCCTTGCGCGACAGCAGGATCACCATGCCGAACCCGCCAATCGCCATGATCACGTACGTGATCGTGTAATACAGCGCCGCTTCGTAGCCATCGCTGGTGCCCGTCAGGATGCCGAGCAGGATGAAGCCGACGTGCGAGATCGTCGAGTACGCGAGCATGCGCTTGATGTTGGTCTGCGCGATCGCGACGACGTTGCCGACCGCAATCGACAGCACGGCGATCATCGTGATCATGTCCTGCCAGCCGGTGTCATGCATCGAACCGAGGCCTTCCGCCAGCAGGCGGAACGCCAGTGCAAACGAGCTGAGCTTCGGCGCTGCGGCCAGGAACAACGTAACCGAGGTCGGGGCGCCGTGGTAGACGTCCGGCAGCCACATGTGAAACGGCACGCCACCGAACTTGAACGCGATGCCCACCACGAGAAATGCGAGGCCGAACAGCAGGCCGATCTGGTTCGGGCCCAAAGCACCGGCCGCCGCGCTGACGACGCCGAGTTCCAGCGAGCCCGTGACGCCATAAATGATCGACATGCCATAGAGCAGCGCGCCGGAAGCAATCGACCCCAGCACGAAATACTTGATGGCCGACTCGGCCGCGATACCGGAATCGCGGTGATAGGCCACCATGGCGTATTGCGATAGCGCGAGTAATTCGACACCCAGGTAAATCGTGACGAGGCTGTGTGCCGAAACGAGCACCATGATGCCGAGCAACGCGAACAGTCCAAGCACGAAATACTCGCCCTTCAGGATCTCGCGCGTGCGCAGGTAGCCATAGCTGTACACGAACGAGATCGCCACCGCACCATAGGCGACGAGCTTCAGCAGCGTACTGAGCGGATCCGAAACGTAAGTGCCGTGCCACGCCACCGTGCGCTGGTCGACGCCGGTGGCCGCCGTGATCCATGACACGCCCGCGAGCGTAATCATCGACAGCACGAAAGTGATCCAGCGATTTCGCGCGGTGAGGAACAGGTCCACCAGGAGCACGACGCTGATCGCCGTGAGCATGAAGATTTCCGGCGCCGCGAGCGTCAGGTCGAGCCGTGTGATTGATGCCGGGTTCATGGCTTAGAGCTTCGTCACCATCATCTGCTGCACGAGTTGCTCGAGCGTCGGCCGCATCGCATCCAGCAGCGGCGCAGGCCAGAGGCCAAGCGCAAGGACTGCGAGGGCCAGCACGCCAAGCACGACGAATTCACGGTGGTTCAGGTCCTTCAGTTTCGCGACGTGGTCGTTGCCGATCGGACCAAAGATCACCCGCTTGATCAGCCACAAGGTATACGCCGCGCCGAGGACCAGCGTGACCGACGCGAGGAAGGCATACCAGAAGCTGGCCTTGAACGCGGCCAGGATCACGAGGAATTCGCCGACGAACCCGGACGTACCGGGCAGGCCGGCATTGGCCATGCCGAACAACACCATGAACGCCGCAAATACCGGCATGGTGTTGATCACGCCGCCGTAGTCCGCAATCTGGCGGCTGTGCATGCGGTCATAAAGCACGCCGATGCAGAGGAACAGCGCGCCCGAGACGAGGCCGTGCGAGATCATCTGCACCATCGCGCCGTCGAGCCCCATCGTGGCGCCCTGCAGCGCTCCGGTCTGGCGCACGATCTCGAAGCCCGCGAACGAACCGAGCGTCACGAAGCCCATGTGCGCGATCGACGAATACGCGATCAGCTTCTTCATGTCCTGCTGCACGAGCGCGACGAAGCCGATGTAGACGACCGCGGTGAGCGAGACCGTGATGATCAGCCAGTCGAGCTCGCGACTCGCGTCGGGCGTGATCGGCAGGCTGAACCGCAGGAAACCGTAGCCGCCCATCTTCAGCATGATCGCGGCCAGGATCACGGAACCGCCGGTCGGCGCTTCGACGTGCGCATCGGGCAACCAGGTGTGCACCGGCCACATCGGCACCTTGACAGCGAACGCGAGCAGGAACGCCGTGAAGATCCACACCTGCTCGCGCATATCCAGCGGCATCACCTGCAGGTCGGCGATCGAATAGCTGCCGCCCTCGAGGTACAGGTAGATCAACGCCACGAGCATCAGCACGGAGCCGAGGAACGTGTACAGGAAAAACTTGACCGTTGCGTACACGCGCCGCGCGCCACCCCAGACACCGATGATCACGAACATCGGGATCAGCATCGCTTCCCAGAGCACGTAGAACAGCAGCGCGTCCATGGCCGCGAACACGCCGATCATGAGGCCTTCGAGGATCAGGAACGACGCCATGTACTGCGCCGGGCGCTTCTCGATGGTGTCCCACGCCGAGATCACGACGAGCGGCGTCACGAACGCCGTCAGCACGATCAACGGCATCGAGATGCCGTCCACGCCGAGCGTATACCAGGCATTGAAGGCGCCGATCCATGGCTCGTGCTCGACGAACTGCATTGCGGCCGTCGTGACGTCGAAATCGCGCCAGAGCACGACGGACACCGCGAATGTGACGAGGGTTGCGGCCAGCGCGAGCCAGCGCGCAACCGCGGCGTTGCGGTCCCCGACCAGTAACAGGAATGCGCCCGCTGCAATCGGCAGCCAGACGAGCACGCTCAGGATGGGCCAGTCAGCTTGCATTGTTGTTGTTCAGGTTCGCCAGAGGAGCCACGCGAGCAGGCCCGCAAGGCCGATGATCGTCGCGAATGCGTAGTGATAGAGGAAGCCGGTCTGCAGTCCCGCGGGCGACGCCGGCCACCCAGCCCACGAGCCGCGCCGAACCATTGACGGCGGCGCCGTCGATCACGGCGACGTCCCCGCCCTTCCACAATGCCGTTCCAAGCATGCGGCTGCCGGCGGCCAGTACTTTCTCGTTGAAGGCATCGAAGTAGTACTTGTTGACGAGCAGCGTGTAGAGACCGCCCGCCTTCTGGCGTAGCCGGTCCGGCAAGGTCCGGCTTCCAGAGATAGAGAACCCAGGCCGCAACGACCCCCGCCGCCGCCAGCCAGACCGCCGGGCCCATGAGCCCGTGCAGCACGAATTGCGCCGGGCCGTGGAATTCCTCGCCAACGTGGGCCAGCACGTCGTGCGCCGGCGCCACGCGTATCGAATCGCCGAAATAACCACCGAACAGCAGTGGCTCGATCGTGAACCAGCCGATCACTACGGACGGAATGGCCAGCAGGATCAGCGGCAACGTGACAACCCATGGGCTTTCCCTGGGCGGTCCGCCATGCCCATGGTGGTGGTCGTCATGCTGATGCGCGTCGTCCGTGGACACGTCCGGCTCGTGGCCAGCGTCCGCATCGGAATGGAGCTCCGTGCCTTCCTGCGCGCCGTGTCCGCCATCGGCCGCCGTCGCAAAACGCTCCTGCCCGTGGAAGGTCATGAACACCAGCCGGAACGAATAGAAAGCCGTGACGAATACGCCGATCACGACGCACCAGTAGGCATAGGTCGCCCCCGGCACGTGCGAGGCATGCACGGCTTCGATCAATGCATCCTTCGAGAAGAAACCCGAAAAGCCCGGGAACCCGATCAGCGCCAGCGAGCCTATGACGCTCGTGGCGTACGTGATCGGCAGGTATTTGCGCAGCCCGCCCATCTTGCGCATGTCCTGCTCGTGGTGCATCGCGATGATCACCGAGCCCGCCGCCAGGAACAGCAACGCCTTGAAGAACGCATGGGTCATCAGGTGGAAAATTGCGCCGGCATAGGCCGAAGCGCCGAGCGCCACGGTCATGTAGCCGAGTTGCGACAGCGTCGAATACGCGATCACGCGCTTGATGTCGTTGTTGACGATGCCGAGAAAGCCCATGAACAAGGCCGTCGTCGCCCCGATCACCAGCACGAAGCTGAGCGCGGTCTCCGACAGTTCGAACAGCGGCGACATGCGCGCCACCATGAAAATACCTGCCGTGACCATGGTCGCGGCGTGGATCAGCGCCGAGATCGGGGTCGGGCCCTCCATCGAATCAGGCAGCCAGACGTGCAGCGGCACCTGCGCAGACTTGCCCATCGCCCCGATGAAGAGACAGATGCAGATGACACTCGCGGCCTGCCAGACATGGCCCGGGACCAGCGTGAACGTGCTGGCCGCGATCTTGTCGGCCTGCGCAAACACTTCGCCGTAATGCAGCGACCCGGTCAGGTGGACGATGCCTGCGATGCCGAGCAGGAAGCCGAAATCGCCGACCCGGTTGACCAGGAATGCTTTCAGGTTCGCGAAGATTGCCGACGGCCGCGTATACCAGAAGCCGATCAGCAGGTAGGAGACGAGTCCGACCGCTTCCCAGCCGAAGAACAACTGCAGCAGGTTGTTCGACATCACGAGCATCAGCATCGAGAACGTGAACAACGAGATGTAGCTGAAGAAGCGCGTGTAGCCCGGGTCGTCGTGCATGTAGCCGATCGTGTACACGTGCACCATCAGCGAAACGAAAGTCACGACGACCATCATCAGCGCGCTGAGCCGGTCGATCAGGAACCCCACCTCCATGCGGATGCCGTCACTGACGAGCCACGTGTAGACCGGACCGTCGAAACCCGGCCCACCCTGCAGCAACTCGTACAGCACCTTGAATGAAAGCGCGCACGAGAGCGCCACGGCCGCAATCGTCACAGTGTGCGAGCCGGCGCGGCCCACCCACTTGCCGAACAGGCCCGCGATCAGTGACGCGACGAGCGGCGCCAATACGATCAACAGTAAGGTATTGACCACGGTTCAGCCCTTCATCGAGTCGAGGTCTTCGACGTCGATGCTCTTGCGCTCGCGGAACAGCACCACGAGGATGGCAAGACCGATGGCAGATTCGGCGGCGGCCACGGTCAGGATGAAGAACACGAACACCTGGCCCGACAGGTCGCCGAGATGTTGCGAGAACGCGATGAAGTTGAAATTCACCGAGAGCAGCATCAGCTCGATGCACATCAGCAGCAACAGCACGTTCTTGCGGTTGATGAAGATGCCGGCGACGCTGAGGCTGAACAAGATGCCGGACAGCAGCAGCACGTGCGACAGCGGAATCATTGCGGCGTCTCCGCATCCATCTTGACGATGCGGACGCGGTCTTTCGCGCGCACGGCCACCTGCGCCGAGATGTCCTGCAGCTTCTGGCCCGGACGCTGGCGCATGGTCAGCGTGATCGCGGCAACGATCGCCACGAGCAGGATCACGGCCGCGATCTCGAAGGGATACAGGTACTGCGTGTAGAGCAGCTTGCCGAGCTCGAGTGTGTTCGAGTAGCCCTCCGGCTTTGGTATGGGCAGAGGTTGAGCGCCGAGCCCAAGCCCCCGAACCCAGACCACGAGCCCGATCTGGGCGACCACGATCAGCGCAACGAGCGCTCCCAGCGGCGCATAGCGCGTGAAGCCTTGGCGCAGCTTGGCGACGTCGATGTCGAGCATCATCAACACGAAGAGCCACAGCACCATTACCGCGCCGACGTAGACGATGATCAGCGTGACGGCGAGGAACTCCGCCTCGAGCAGTAACCAGATCACGGCGCTGTCCAGGAACGCGGCGACGAGGAACAGCGCGCAGTGCACGGGATTGCGGGCCGTGATGACACCCACCGCGGTCGCGATCAGTACCGCACCGAAGACGTAGAAGAGGACGTTGACGATCATCTCTGTAGTCGCCTTGCCTGGTTCAACGATAGCGCGCGTCGGCGGCCTTGTCGGCTGCGATCATGGCTTCGTACCGCTCGCCCATCGCCAGCAGCTTGTCCTTGGTCATGATGTTTTCGCCGCGGTTTTCCATGTGGTACTCGTGGATGCGCGTCTCCACGATCGCGTCCACGGGGCAGGCTTCCTCGCAGAAGCCGCAGTAAATGCATTTGAAGAGGTCGATGTCGTAGCGGGTCGTGCGGCGCGTGCCGTCGGCGCTGACGTCCGATTCGATCGTGATCGCGAGCGCGGGGCACACCGCCTCGCACAGCTTGCAGGCGATACAGCGCTCCTGCCCGTTCGGATAACGGCGCAACGCGTGCAGCCCGCGATAGCGCGGCGACTGCGGAGTCTTTTCTTCCGGGTACTGGATCGTCACCTTGGGCGCAAAGAACGCGCGCAGCGTGACCCGCAGGCCCTGCAGCAGCTCCCAGAGGAAGAATGTCTTGATGAAATTACGCACGCGCTGGCACTCTCATGCGGCCCAGGGCCCGATCTTGTAGACCCACAGGACCGCCTCGACGCAAATCCAGACGAGTGTTACCGGGATAAAGACCTTCCAGCCGAGACGCATGATCTGGTCGTAGCGGTAGCGAGGGAACGTGGCCCGGAACCACAGGAAGCAGAACAGGAAGAAGCAGAGCTTGGCCACGAACCAGTGCAGGCCGGGCGCTGCCAGCAGCTCGATGTCGCCGAGCACCGGAATCCCTTCGAACGGCGACAACCACCCGCCAAGGAAAAACGTCGTCGCGAGCGCCGCGACCAGGATCATGTTGGCGTATTCGGCCAGGAAAAACAGCGCGAACGCGATGCCGGAATACTCGACGTGGAAGCCGGCCACGATTTCCGACTCGCCCTCGGCGACATCGAACGGCGCGCGATTGGTCTCGGCAACACCCGAGATGAAATACACCACCATCAGCGGGAACAGCCACAGCCAGATACCAATGGCCCATCCCGCCGGCTTGCGCCGCGACGATCTTGCCGAAATTCAGCGTGCCGGCGGCCATTACGACACCGACCAGCGCGAATCCCATCGCGATTTCGTACGCGACGATCTGCGCGGCCGAACGCATCGCGCCGAGGAATGCGTACTTCGAGTTGGCCGCCCAACCGGCCAGGATGATGCCGTACGCCCCGAAGCCCGCGAGCGCGAGTATGTAGAGCACGCCCGCGTCGACGTCGGCAATCGAGAATCCGGGCCACAGCGACATGACGGCCCAGGCGGCAAACGCGGGCGTCAGCGTCAGCAGCGGCGCGACGACGAATAGAAAGCGGTTCGACCGCGAAGGGATGACCACTTCCTTGATCAGCAGCTTGATCACGTCCGCAAAGGGCTGCAGCAGGCCCTTCGGACCGACCCGGTTGGGACCGATGCGGGCCTGCATGTAGCCGATCACCTTGCGTTCGGCGAGCGTCGTGTAGGCGACGCTCAGGATCACGATGATCGTAACCACCAGGATCTGTCCCAATGCGACGGCCGTCGTGCGCAACCACTCCGGCTGCGCGAGCCACAAGGCAGTGATCGAGTCGATCATTGAACACCGCCCCGAGGTTCAGCGGCCTGCCCGTCGACCGTCTGTTGCAACGGCGCGGAGCGTCGCACGATGGCATCGACACGATAGATTCCGACATCGCGCGTCACGTCGAGCGTGGCGAGCCTGCCAGGCGCGAATGGACTCGAGGCCGCCGGACCGACCGTATAGTCGCCGATCTCGCGCTGCAACTCGTCACGCACTTCTTCCGAACTGTTGAACTCGAAGCCCGGCAGGTTCAGCAGGTTGCCGAGCACGCGCAGGATTTTCCAGGCGGGACGCGCTTCGCCGGGCGGTTTTGCGGCGCCGGCAACGCTTTGCCAGCGGCCTTCGAGATTGACCCACGTGCCCGACGTCTCGGCAAAAACCGCGGCCGGCAGGATCACGCTCGCATTGGCCATTTGCTCTTCGCTCGCGTACGGGGTGATGGCCACGACGCACTCCGCGTCGCGCAGCGCCCCTTCGACCGCGTTGCCCGGCGCGAGATCGGCAAGTTCGACGCCGCCCACCAGCACGTACGCTTTCAGGCGCGCGGCGAGCATTTCGTTTGCGCTCAGGCCGGGCGCCGTAACGCTGCGTCCACCGGCCGTGCGATGCGGCAGGACGCCCGCCAGCGACGCGCCGACGCCGTTGCCGCCTTCGGGCAGGTAGCCGAGCGTGGCCCCGGTCACGTCCGCCAGCGCCAGCGCCAGCGCCCTGATCTCGGCGTAGGCCACGTGACGCTGTGCGAGCGCCCCGAGCAGGATCACGCGCCGCTCACTGACAGTGCCACTCGCGGGTTGGCTGCCAGCCAGCAAGCCCGCGACATTCTCGTGCGCGGGGCTCGGTGAGATTCCCGAGAGCGCTGCAACGAGGTGGGACGGCACCTGCCTGTCCTGCGCGCGCAGCGCCGCGACGAGCACCGACGCCACGTGCTGTGCCATGCCGAGACCATTGCTGGTCAGGCTTGCGGTGACAGGAAACGTGACCTCGTACGCGCTCGGGTTGATGAACGCGACTTTGCTGCTGCGACGCACGGCACCCTGGCGGATACGGTGCGCGACCAGCGGCACTTCCTTGCGCAGGTTTGAACCGATGACCAGCACGCCCGCCGCCTGCTCGAGCTCGACCAGGCTGCACCCAAGCGTCGGCGCCGTGGGGTCGTTGGCCTGGTCGCGGCAATCGATGCGCCGCAACCGGTGATCGACGTTATTGGTGCCGAGTCCGCGCGCAAGCTTCGCCGTCAGCGACAGTTCTTCGAGTGAACTGATCGGCGAGGCGAGGAATCCGACCTGGCCGGCACCGAACTCGCGCACCACGCCCTGCAGGCGCTTCGCGGCAAATTCCAGCGCCGTCTCCCAATCGACCTCGCGCCAGTCGCCGTCTTCCTTGATCTGCGGCCTTTGCGCACGATCGGCCGTGTACATGCCTTCGTAGCTGAATCGGTCGCGGTCGGCGATCCAGGTCTCGTTGATCTCGTCGTTGGCGCGCGGCACGACACGCATGAGGCGCCCGCGCAGCACGTGGCCATTCAGGTTGGTGCCGACGCAGTCATGCGGCGAGACGAGTGGATACTGCGTCATCTCCCAGGCACGCGCGCGATAGCGATACGGCTTGTTGTTCAGCGCGCCGACCGGGCACAGGTCGATGATGTTCGCCGAAAGCTCGTGGTCGATGCTCTGCTCGATGTAGGTCGAGATCATGGTCTGCTCGCCACGGCCGATCGTGCCGAGCGCCGGCACGCCGGCGATCTCCTGGCCGAAGCGCACGCAGCGCGTGCAGTGGATGCACCGCGTCATGTCCGTCGAGACGAGCGGACCGAGGTTCTCGTCCTTGAAGACGCGTTTGCGCTCGGCGTAGCGCGAGACATCGCGCCCGAAACCGACTGCAAGATCCTGCAGTTCGCACTCGCCGCCCTGGTCGCAGATCGGGCAGTCGAGCGGATGATTGATCAGCAGGAATTCCATCGTCGCTTTCTGGGCCGAGATCGCCTTTGGCGACTTCGTGAAGACCTTCATGCCTTCGGCCACGGGCGTGGCGCACGCCGGCATCGGCTTCGGCGCCTTCTCGATTTCGACCAGGCACATGCGGCAGTTGGCCGCGATGCTGAGTTTTTCGTGATAACAGAAGCGCGGCACGTAGATGCCCTGCGCGTCCGTCGCGTAGATGAGCATCGCGCCCTTGCGCGCCTTCACCGGCACGCCGTCGACTTCGATATTGACCAGCTCTTCGCTCATGACTTTGCGATCACGCCGCGTTGCCGCGCGCCTCGACGATGCTGTGGCCGTGGTCGACGAAATATTCGAACTCGTGCCGGAAATGGCGGACGAAGCTCTGCACCGGCCAGGCCGCCGCGTCGCCGAGCGCACAGATGGTGTGGCCCTCGATCTTGTTGGCGACGTCGACGAGCATGTCGATGTCGGCCCGGCGCCCCTGCCCCGCCAGTATCCGCCGCAGCGTGCGGTCGAGCCAGCCGGTGCCTTCGCGGCACGGCGTGCACTGGCCGCACGATTCCATGTGATAGAAGCGCGCGAGACGCTCGAGCACCCGCACCATGCACGTCGTGTCGTCCATGACGATCACGGCGGCCGAGCCGAGCGAGGAACCCGCCTTCTTCAGCGAGTCGTAATCCATGTTCGCGTCCATGATCGCCGCGGCCGGCAGCACCGGCACGGATGAGCCGCCCGGGATCACGGCTTTCAGCCTGGCGTTCTGGCGCATGCCGCCGGCGAGTTCGAGCAGTTCCGCAAACGGAATCCCCAGCGGCACTTCGAAATTGCCCGGCCGGTTCACGTGGCCCGACACCGAGAAAATCATCGTGCCACCGGAATTCTGCGGGCCCAACCCTGCGAACCAGTCCGGGCCCTTGCGCAGGATCGTCGGCACCGAGGCAAAACTCTGCGCGTTATTGATCGTGGTCGGCTTGCCGAACAGCCCGAAGTTGGCCGGAAACGGCGGCTTGAAGCGCGGCCTGCCCTGCTTGCCTTCCAGCGACTCGAGCAACGCTGTTTCTTCACCGCAGATATAAGCGCCCGCGCCGACGAACGTGTAGAGGTCGAAATCGACTTCGGAGCCCTGGATGTTCTTGCCGAGCAGTCCCGCGGCATACGCTTCCTTGAGCGCGGCCTCGAAACGCGGGATCGGTTCGGCCATGAATTCGCCGCGGATGTAGTTGTAGCCGACGGTCGAATTCGTCGCGTAGCCGCCGATGGCCATGCCTTCGATCAGCGCGTGCGGGTTGTAGCGCAGGATGTCGCGGTCGTGGCAGGTGCCGGGTTCGCTCTCGTCCGAGTTGCAGACCATGTACTTCTGCATCGGCGCGCTGCGCGGCATGAACGACCACTTGAGGCCGGTCGGAAATCCAGCGCCGCCGCGACCGCGCAGTCCCGACAACTTCACGTCCTCGATGATCTCCTCGCGCGGTGTCTTCTCGGCCAGGATCTTTTTCCACGCGTCGTAGCCGCCGATCTTCAAATACGTCTGGAGCTCCCACGGCCGCTCGTACTTCAGCGGCTCGAAGCAGACGAGATTCATGCGATCGTTCCAGTCGGCCACGCGGCAGCTCCCGGTTGCTTACTTGTGGTCGTCGAGGATCCTGTCCACCTTGTCGGGTGTCAGGTTCTCGAAGTACACGTGGTTGACCATCATCATCGGCGCGCCATTGCACGCCGCCAGGCACTCTTCTTCCTGCTTCAGGAAAAAGCGTCCGTCGCCCGTGCTTTCACCGACCTTGATGCCGAGGCGACGCTGGATGTGCGCGAGGATGTCCTCGCCGCCACACAGCATGCAGGAAATGTTGGTGCAGACCGAAATGTGATGACGCCCGGTCGGCTTGGTCACGAACATCGAATAGAACGTCGCGACCTCGTAGACCTGGATTGGCGGCAGATCGAGATACGCAGCGACGGCGTCCATCGACTCCTGCGGCAGGTAGCCCTTTTCGTGCTGCACGGCGTGCAGCGCGGCGATGACCGCCGAGCGCCTGCGATCCGGAGGGAACTTGGCCACCCAGTGATCGATTTCCTCGCGCACGTGCTGCGAGAGCGGCTCGCCGTTTGCCGCGTGATGGTTGGCTTCGCTCACCGGTCGATCTCTCCAAACACGATATCCAGGGTGCCGATCACCGCCACGACGTCCGCCAGCATGTGGCCTCGGGTCATTTCGTCGAGCGCGGCCAGGTGCGGAAAACCCGGCGCCCGGCACTTCAGCCGATACGGCTTGTTGGCACCGTCCGAGACGATGTAGACGCCGAACTCGCCCTTGGGCGCTTCGACGGCGCCGTAGGACTCGCCCTCGGGCACGCAGTAGCCTTCCGTGAAATGCTTGAAGTGATGGATCAGCGATTCCATGTCGCCCTTCATCTCCTCGCGTGACGGCGGCACGATCTTGCGGTCGTCGATCATCACGGGCCCGGGATTCTGCTTCAACCAGTCCACGCATTGCTTGACGATGCGGTTCGACTGGCGCAGTTCCTCGATACGCACGAGATAGCGATCGTAGCAGTCGCCATTCAGGCCGACCGGAATGTCGAAATCCATGAGCCCGTAGACTTCGTACGGCTGTTTCTTGCGCAGGTCCCAGGCTATACCCGAGCCGCGCAGCACCGGACCGGTGAAGCCGAGATTCAACGCGCGCTCCGGCGTCACGACACCGATGTTCACGGTGCGCTGTTTCCAGATGCGGTTGTCGGTCAGCAACGTTTCGTATTCGTCCACGCAGGCCGGGAAGCGCTCCGTGAAATTCTCGATGAAATCGAGCAGCGTGCCCGACCGCCGCTCGTTCATGCGGTCGGTCTGCTTCTGGCTGCGGAAGCGCGATGGCTGGTACCGCGGCAACGAATCCGGCAGGTCGCGATACACGCCGCCCGGACGGTAGTAGGTTGCGTGCATGCGGGTGCCGGACACCGCCTCATAGCAGTCCATGAGGTCTTCGCGCTCGCGGAAGGCATACAGGAACACGGTCATCGCGCCGATGTCGAGCCCGTGCGCGCCGAGCCACATCAGGTGGTTCAGGATGCGCGTGATCTCGTCGAACATCACGCGGATGTACTGCGCGCGAAGCGGCACTTCGACGCCGAGCAGCTTCTCGATCGCGATCACGTACGCGTGCTCGTTGCACATCATCGAGACGTAATCGAGGCGATCCATGTAACCGATCGACTGGTTGTACGGCTTGCTCTCGGCGAGCTTTTCGGTTGCGCGATGCAGCAGGCCGACGTGCGGATCGGCTTTCTGCACGACCTCGCCGTCCATCTCGAGCACGAGACGCAGCACTCCGTGCGCAGCAGGATGCTGCGGGCCGAAGTTCATCGTATAGCTGCGGATCTCAGCCATCTTTCGGAGCATCCTTCGAGCGCCGGCGCGTACCGGTTGTCGTCGCGGATCACGCGCGGCACCAGCGTGCGTGACTCGATGCTGACGGGCTCGTACACCACGCGGCCCTTGACCGGGTCGTAGCGCACCTCGACGTTGCCGATCAGCGGGAAATCCTTGCGGAACGGATGGCCGATGAAGCCGTAGTCGGTGAGCAACCGGCGCAGGTCCGGGTGGCCGCGAAACAGGATTCCATAAAGATCGAATGCTTCGCGCTCGAACCAGTCCGCGGCCCGCCAGATTTCGATGACCGAATCGATCATCGGCGGTTCGCCCGGTTCGCACCACGCACGCACGCGCACACGGCGATTATGCGTCAGCGACAGCAAGTGATAAACGACTGCGAAGCGGCGTTCGCCACCGTGGCCCGGCGTAAACCCCAGATCTTTCGGCTCGGGACTGTCGGCCACTTCACCCGACGCGCGCGACATGACGCCGCGATCGACGCCGCGGCTGAAGCCGCTGGATGTCGCCGTCTGCGTGTTCCATTCGGTGTGGCCGTAATCGAGGTAGTCGACACCGGCCAGGTCGATCAGTTGCTCGAAGCGCCACTCCGGCTCGTCGCGCAGTGCGGTGCAGATTTCGATCAGCGCTGCGGCCTGGATTTCGAACGTCAGCTCGCCGCAACGCGATGGCACGCGCACGACTTTCTCTGCGAAGCGCGCCGAGATTTCCTCGGCGATCTGTTCCAACGCCAGGCTCATGGATGTCGGTGACCGTGTCAGCGCGCAATCGTCTGCGTGCGGTGGATCTTCTTCTGCAACTGGATCAGGCCGTACAGCAACGCCTCGGCCGACGGCGGACAGCCGGGCACGTAGACGTCGACGGGCACGATGCGATCGCAGCCGCGCACGACCGCATACGAATAATGGTAATAGCCGCCCCCGTTCGCACAGGAGCCCATCGATACGACCCAGCGCGGTTCGGGCATCTGGTCGTAAACCTTGCGCAGTGCCGGCGCCATCTTGTTGACGAGCGTGCCGGCCACGATCATGACGTCGGCCTGGCGCGGGCTCGCCCGGAAGACGATGCCGAACCGGTCGAGGTCGTAGCGCGCGGCACCCGCGTGCATCATCTCGACGGCGCAACAGGCGAGGCCGAAGGTCATCGGCCACATCGACCCGGTGCGTGCCCAGTTCATGAGCGCATCGACCGAGGTCGTGAAGACACCGCGCTCCGGCGCGTCGCTGCTGCTCGGCGCTTCTAATCCCATTCGAGCGCCCCTTTCTTCCACTCGTAGATGAAGCCGACCACGAGCACGAGCAGGAACACGCCCATCGCAGCGAGGGCGACGATCCCTACGTCGTCGAGGGCCACCGCCCACGGAAACAGGAAGGCGATCTCGAGATCGAACACGATGAACAGGATCGCGACGAGGTAATAGCGCACGTCGAATTTCATGCGCGAGTCTTCGAAGGCTTCAAAGCCGCACTCGTAGGGTGAAAGCTTTGCAGCGTCCGGCTTATGCGGTGCGAAAAGGTACCCGAGCACCAGCAGCAGCACGCCGAGAGCGCCAGCCACTGCAAGAAAAATCAGGATTGGCAGGTACTCGGCAAGCATCGCGTCGCTGGTTCTCGTAGCGGGCCGTCTGAGCCGTAAATTCTATCAGGGTCGGTTGCAGCGCAGTAAGGCCAGAAACGAAAAAGGCGAGCCACTGGCCCGCCTTGTTTTTGCGTCGTCTGGTGCGGATGGAGAGACTCGAACTCTCACGCCTTACGGCACTACCCCCTCAAGATAGCGTGTCTACCAATTCCACCACATCCGCGTCACTCTCAAGTTCAACTGCCGCCGTTGCGACGGTCGCCGTAGCTCATTTGCCCGACGGCGCTGTCGGCGCGGGCTGCTTGCTGCTGTGCCGGCGCGGGCACCGGCGCCTGTGCGGGCGCGTTCGTCGTCGCCGGAGGCGTGCTGACCGGCGGCAGTGCAGGACCTGGCAGCGGCACCTGCGTTGGCGCCGGCGCTTCCTGCTGCAACCGTATCGACGACGCTGCTCGGCTGCTTATGCTGCGAGAACAGGTACGCCAGGCCCAGGCTGGTCAGGAAGAAAAGCGTAGCGAGCACCGCTGTCGTGCGTGACAGGAACGAAGCCGACCCTCGGGCGCCGAATACCGTGCCAGACGCGCCTGCGCCGAAGCCGGCACCGGCATCCGCACCCTTACCGCGCTGCAGGAGCACGAGGGCGATGATCGCGAATGCGAGCAAAATGTGAAAGACGACGGCAAGTGTCTGCAGCCAGTTCATTCCGGGAACAACCTTATCTTTTTCCGATTCCTGAGCGACGACTCGCCGTCAACCTGCGGCAGCGCAGATGCGTGCAAATTCGTCTGCCTTGAGCGATGCGCCACCGACGAGTCCGCCGTCGATATCGGGCATCGCGAACAGTTCCTGAGCGTTGGACGCCTTGACGCTCCCGCCGTACAGGATCCTGACCGATCCGCCTATTGTAGCATCCAGGGCGGCAATCTTGGCACGAATCATGGCATGGACTTCCTGAGCCTGATCGCCGGAAGCCGTCCGTCCCGTGCCGATGGCCCAGACCGGCTCGTAGGCGATGACTGCCCGGGCCAGCGACTTGACGCCCGTCACGGTCATGACTGCATCGATCTGCCGTGATACGACATCGAGAGTCCGGCCCGCCTCGCGCTCGTCGAGCGTTTCGCCGACGCAGAGCACCGGCACGATCTTCTGCGACTGGGCCGCCACGAACTTGCGGGCCACGAGCTCATCGCTTTCGCCAAAGATATGGCGCCGCTCGGAATGGCCGACGAGCACGTAGGTGCAGCCGACGTCGCGCAGCATCGCGGCCGAGACCTCCCCGGTGAACGCGCCCTGCACTTCCGCACAGACCGACTGCGCGCCAAGTGCGACGCCCCCGTCACGCAACAGCCGGCCGGTCTCGAGCAAGTACGGGAATGGCGGACAAACCAGGATCTCGGCACGCTTGCCGGGTTGCAGCAGGTCGAGCAGACCGTTGACGAGAGTCGCGTTCTCGGCACGGGAGCCGTGCATCTTCCAGTTGCCCGCCACCAGCGGTTGTCGTTTAGCCATCAAGTCCCCCAGCCCTCTGATTTCTGCGCCTCAGGTCCACCAGGACGGGGCCGGTCGCGAAAGGCGCGCGATCTTAGCCACGGGTCGCGGGGAAAGCAATTCGCGACGCCCGCGATCAGACGGCAGCGCGTACCGCCTCGGCCAGTTCATCGGCGAAGGCTTGCGCGGCGCGTTCCTCGCGCGCCTCGACCATGACCCGGATCACAGGCTCGGTGCCCGACGCGCGCAGCACGACGCGCCCCGTGTCGCCAAGCGCCTTTTCGACCCGCGCCATCGCGGCCTGGATCGACGGGTTGTGCGCCGGGTCGACACGCTGCTTTACACGCACGTTGATCATGACCTGCGGAAACTTGGGCATCGCCGCGGTCAACTCGGCCAACGGCAGGCCCGTGCGCTTCATGACCGCGAGCACTTGCAGCGCACTGATCAGGCCGTCGCCCGTAGTCGTCCGATCCAGGCACAGCAGATGACCCGAGGTTTCGCCGCCCAGCACGCCGCCCCGCTCCTTCAGCATCGCGAGCACGTAACGGTCGCCGACCTTGGCGCGCAGGAACTCGATGCCCTCGGCGGCCAGCGATTGCTCGAGCCCGAGGTTGCTCATGATCGTGCCCACGACGGGCCCTTGCAGCATGCCGGTGCGCTTGCGGTCGCGCGCGATCACGTACAGCAACTGGTCGCCGTCCGCGAGCCGGCCGAGATGATCGACCATGACCAGGCGGTCGCCATCGCCATCGAGGGCCACGCCGACATCGGCGCGAACGCCTGAAACCGTGGCCTGCACGAGTTCCGGGGACGTGGAGCCGCAGCGCAGGTTGATGTTGCGGCCGTTCGGCGAACATCCGATCGGGATGATCTCGGCGCCGAGGTCGGCGAGCACCCGGGGCGCCACTTTGTAACCGGCGCCGTTCGCGCAATCGACGACAATCTTGAGCCCCGCGAGATCGATGCCTTCGGGCAGCACCGACGCACAGAAGTTCTGGTACACCACGCGGGACTTGTCGACGCGCGCAGCCTTGCCGAGCAGCTTCGATTCCAGGGTGAGCGCCGGCGAGTCCAGATACGACTCGATCTGCTCTTCGGCCTCGTCGGAAAGTTTGCTGCCATTCTCGTCGAAGAACTTGATGCCATTGTCGTCGTACATGTTGTGCGACGCGCTGATCACCACGCCGAACTTGCAGCCGAATTCCCGCGTGAGGTAAGCGATACCGGGCGTCGGCAACGGCCCGATCAACTGCACGTTGACGCCCGCCGCGACGAAGCCTGCCTCGAGCGCGGCCTCGAACATGTACCCGGACAAACGGGTGTCCTTGCCGACCAGCGCCGTGCCGCCGTGCGGCGCAAGCACGCGTGCCGCCGCGCTGGCGAGACGCAGCGCGAACTCGACGGTCATGGGATGCTGACCGACGTGCCCGCGCACGCCGTCGGTTCCGAAGTACTTCCTGCCCATGGTTGCTCCGCCGTCCGTTCGTGTATCAGGGTGCGTGCAAGGCGCTCGCAATTTTCACCGCATCGACCGTGGCCGCCACATCGTGCGCGCGGATGATCGCAGCGCCACGCTCGATGCACAGCGCCGCCAGGACGGCGCTGCCGACGAGCCGGTCGCCGGCAGGACGGCCCGTGATGATACCGATTAGCGACTTGCGCGAGACGCCGACCAGCAGGGGCGCCCCGAGAACCGTGAAGGCGCGCAAATTTCGCAGCAGTTCGAGATTGTGTTCCAGGCGCTTGCCGAACCCGATCCCCGGGTCGACACATATCGCATCCGCCGCGATGCCAGCGGCGCGACAAGCCGCCACGCGGCCGCGCAGAAATTGCGCGACCTCAGCGACGACGTCCTCATAGCGCGGGTCCACCTGCATGGTGCGCGGTTCCCCCTGCATGTGCATGAGACACACCCCCGCACCACCGGCCGCGGCCGCGGCAAGCGCCCCCGGAAGCAGCAACCCGCGCACGTCGTTGACGAGGTGCGCACCGGCCCGAAGCGCCGCCGCGATGACCTCGGGCTTGCTGGTGTCAACGGACACGATGACGTCCGCACGCGCGGCCAGGGCTTCGATGACCGGCACGACCCGCGCGATTTCCTCGTCGCAGCCGACGGCGGCCGCACCTGGACGAGTCGATTCGCCGCCCACGTCGACGATGCGCGCGCCGTCTTCGACCATGCGCAGTGCCGCTGCAATCGCTGCCTCATGCTCGAAATGCCTGCCGCCGTCGGAAAACGAATCCGGCGTGACATTGACGATGCCCATGACGGCAGGCGTCGAGAGGTCGAGAATCCTGCCTCGGCAGGCGAGCTGGATCGTCATCGTTTGGCTGGGAAAACCCTTGTGTCCGACCGCGACCGGGCACGGCAACGGTAGCATGCGTTGCAGCCCGGCGTGCCCTTGCCCTGCCCCGCATACGAAACACCCGGCAGGGCCGGGTGTTCGTGGGTTCAACGTGCGACGTTGGTTACGTCAGTGCTGCGGAGCCGGGGTGCCGGTCGGCGCATCGCCTTCGCCACCGCGCCGCTCGCGCGGCTTCGCATCGCCCGTCGGACCGACGTCGCGATCTTCCCAATCGGCCGGCGGCTTCGGGTCACGCCCGGCCATGATGTCGGCAATCTGGTGCTCGTCGATCGTCTCGTACTTGATCAGCGTTTCGGCCATCTTGTGCAGCTTGTCGGTGTCGCGCTCGAGGATTTCGCGGGCGCGCTGGTAGTTGCCGTCGATGACACGGCGCACTTCCTCGTCGATCGCATCACGGGTCTTCTCGCCGACCTGCTTGTGCTGCGTGACCTGGCGACCGAGAAAAACCTCACCGTCTTCTTCGGCGTAGGTGAGTGTGCCCAGGCGATCCGACAGGCCCCACTTGGTGACCATGTTGCGTGCAATTTCGGTGGCGCGCTCGATGTCGTTCGAGGCACCCGTGGTGACGTACTCGCGGCCGAAAATCATCTCTTCGGCAACACGGCCACCGAACAGCGTGGCAATGCGGCTTTCGAGCCGGCGCTTGCTGGTGCTGTAACGATCGCTCTCGGGCAGGAACATCGTGACGCCGAGTGCACGACCGCGCGGGATGATCGTGACCTTGTAGACCGGGTCGTGATCGGGCACGTTCAGGCCGACGATCGCGTGCCCCGCCTCGTGATACGCGGTGAGCTTCTTCTCGTTGTCGTCCATGACCATGGACTTGCGCTCGGCGCCCATCATGATCTTGTCTTTCGCGCGATCGAACTCTTCCATCGTCACCGTGCGACGGTTGGCGCGTGCGGCGAAGAGCGCTGCCTCGTTGACCAGGTTCGCGAGATCCGCGCCCGAGAACCCAGGCGTGCCGCGCGCGATGATCGAAGGACGCACGTCCTCGGCCAGCGGCAGCTTGCGCATGTGTACCTTGAGGATCTGCTCGCGGCCACGCACGTCGGGCAGCGGCACCACGACCTGGCGATCGAAGCGGCCCGGGCGCAATAACGCCGGGTCGAGCACGTCCGGACGGTTGGTGGCGGCGATGACGATGACGCCCTCGTTGCCCTCGAAGCCGTCCATCTCGACCAGCAACTGGTTCAGCGTCTGTTCACGTTCGTCGTGACCGCCACCGAGGCCCGCACCGCGGTGCCGGCCGACGGCATCGATCTCGTCGATGAAGATGATGCAGGGCGCGTGCTTCTTGGCCTGGTCGAACATGTCGCGGACACGCGATGCGCCGACGCCGACGAACATCTCGACGAAGTCCGAACCGGAAATCGTGAAGAACGGCACCTTGGCTTCGCCGGCGATCGCCTTGGCGAGCAGTGTCTTGCCGGTGCCGGGCGAGCCGACCATGAGCACGCCGCGCGGAATCTTGCCGCCCAGCTTCTGGAACTTGCCCGGGTCTTTCAGGAAGTCGACGATTTCGCCGACCTCTTCCTTGGCCTCGTCGATGCCCGCGACATCCGCGAACGTGACGGTGACCTGGTCTTCGTTGAGCAGCCGCGCCCGGCTCTTGCCGAACGACATGGCCCCCCTGCCTCCTGCGCCGCCTTGCATCTGGCGCATGAAGTAAACCCAGACGCCGATCAGCAGCAGGATCGGGAACGACGAGATGAACAGTTGCATCAGGAACGATTGGCGTTCCGGAGGCGCGGCGCTGAACGTCACGCCACTCTTCTGCAGCGTACCGATCAGTGCGGAGTTGTCGGTTTCAGGGTTGTAGACGACGAACTGCTCGCCGCTCGAACGAACGCCGTTGATCTTGTCGCCCGTGAACGTGACCTGGGACACGCTGCCGTCCTGGACGTGCGTCAGGAATGCCGAATACGGCATCTCCTGCACGGCCTGGCCGCGCGAGCTGAAATTGCTGACCACCGTCGCGAGCACGACGGCGATGACTATCCACAATACGACGTTCTTGGCCAAATCGTTCAATGCCCTGACCTCGGAGTTGCCGGAGATCTGATCCGCAGTGAGTGCGGGAAACCGGCTGAAATTGACACTACACGAATCGATAACCGCGTGCCAGAACGTAGACCTCGGCACTGCGGGTCCGGGAAGCATTTGGCTTGCGCAACCGGACGGTTTCAAAGCTGGTGCGCAACTGCTTGACCAGCGGCTCGAAACTGCGGCCCTGGAACACTTTTGCCAGGAAATCTCCGCCTGGTCGAAGAGTCCGACCGGCAAAGTCCACGGCTAGTTCCACTAACTGCATCGAGCGGTCGTGGTCAACGTCCGCAATGCCCATCATGTTGGGGGCCATGTCCGACAAAACAAGATCCACCTTGGCCTGGCCGATCAGGCCCATCAGTTGCTCGAGGACCGCCTCGTCGTTGAAATCGCCCTGCAGGAACTCGACACCGGGGATCGCCGGCATGTCGAGAATGTCCATGGCAATGATCCGGCCCTTGCCCTGCAGCAGCCGGGCCGCGTACTGGCTCCAGCCGCCTGGCGCGGCGCCCAGGTCGATGACCGTCATGCCGGGCCGCAGCAACCGATCGCTGCGTTGGATCTCTTCGAGCTTGAATGCCGCGCGCGAGCGCCAGCCCTCGTCGTGCGCACGTTTTACATATGGGTCCGCGGCGTGCTCGGCGAGCCAGCGGGCAGAACTCTTCGAGCGCTTGGGCATGGGTAGGCGTGGGGTTTCGCGGGGTTCGGGAGGGTGCGATGGGGCAGGAGCCGAGGGAAGTGGGTGCAGCCGCGAGCGATGTCAGGGATGATAGCGGCCCGCTTGGCCCTGCTGGGCCGGCGTGCTGCGATCGTCGCGGCATGGCTTGTTTCCCGACCCTTGCTGCGGCTTTTCTCCATGCTTTCCGACGTGCAACGCAAATACCTTCGCCGTCTCGGTCACGACCGCAAGCCGGTCGTGCTGATCGGCAATCCCGGGCTGAGCCCTAACCTGGTCGCCGAAATGGACCGTGCGCTGACCGATCACGAACTGGTCAAGGTCCGGGCGCGCGTCGGGGACCGTGGCCTGCGCGACGAGATTCTTGCAGAACTCGCCAAGTCGACCCGTTCGGAAGTGGTCCAGCGAATCGGCCACGTCGCCGTATATTACCGGCGCCATCCGACCGAGCCGCAGATCATGCTGCCGGATTGAACCGATCAGCCGACGGGCTGGCCGGCGTCAGCTGTAGCTCACCGTCGACGATCTCGAACGTGCGCTGGCCACCGGGCACCGCCACCTCGACTTCGTCGCCCTTCGGACTTCCCGACCAGGGCTCGCGCGATGGGCGACGAGATCGAAATGAGCCCGAGCCGCACGTCGGCCTCCGGTTCACCCACGATCTGGAACATCACCTCGGCGCCGGCACTGTCTTCGAGGTGCACCGTGGCGCCGAAGACCACCTTGTCGGTCTGCGGCATCAGCGAAACGTCGATGATCTGGCAGTGCGAAAGGTCGTGCTCGAGTTCCTTGATCCGGCCTTCACAGAACGCCTGCTGCTCGCGAGCGGCGTGATATTCGGCGTTTTCGCTGAGGTCGCCGTGCGCGCGGGCCTCGGCAATCGCCTGGATGATGCGCGGCCGCTCGACGCCCTTGAGCCGTTTGAGCTCGATCCTGAGGCGCTCCGCACCCTTTGCTGTCAATGGCTTACGGCTCATACCGAAACTTCCTTGTGAAGATCCTGCAGGCGGTTGACCTCGACCTCGCCCAGGTGGTCGATGGCTTCGCAGGTCGCGAGTGCGCCAGCCACAGTCGTGTAATAGGTCACCTTGCGCGCCACGGCCTCGCGGCGGATCGACCGCGACTCGCGGATCGCCTGCTTGCCCTCCGTCGTGTTGACGATGAGGCTGATCTCGTCGTTCTTGATCATGTCGACGATGTGCGGCCGCCCTTCGCGAACCTTGTTCGCCCGGCCGCAGGCCACACCCGCGGCTTCGAGCGCGTCCGCCGTGCCGTGCGTCGCCACGATCTCGAATCCCTGCAGCGTGAGACGCTTGCCGAGTTCGACCGCGCCGGGTTTGTCGCGTTCGCGCACGCTGATCAGGCAAACGCCGCGCGTGGGTAGTGTGACCCCCGAGGCAGACTGCGCCTTGGCGTAGGCCTCGCCGAAGCTGCGGCCCGTACCCATGACTTCACCGGTCGATTTCATCTCGGGGCCGAGGATCGGGTCGGCATCCGGGAATTTGCCGAACGGGAATACCGCTTCCTTGACCGAAAAATACTTTGGCACCCGCTCGCGAATGAGGCCGAGTTCGCGCAGCGTGCGGCCCGTCATGATCCGCGCGCCGGCCTTGGCCATGGCCACACCGGTCGCCTTCGAAACGAAAGGTGCCGTTCGCGACGCGCGCGGATTGACCTCCAGCACGTAGATCACGCCGTTCTGGATCGCGAACTGGACGTTCATCAGGCCGATCACGTTCAGCGCGAGGGCCAGCTTGCGTGTCTGTTCCTTGATCTGAGTCTGCAACTGCTCGCTCAAGCTGTTGGGCGGCAAAGAGCAGCCCGAGTCGCCCGAATGCACACCGGCCTGCTCGATGTGCTCCATGATGCCGCCGACGTAGACGTCCTTGCCGTCGCAGAGCGCGTCGACATCGACCTCGATCGCGAGATCGAGGAAACGGTCGAGCAGCACGGGGCTGTCGTGCGAGACCTGCACGGCATGCGTCATGTAGGCACGCAGGTCGTCCTCGGTGAACACCACTTCCATGGCGCGGCCGCCGAGCACGTAACTCGGGCGTACGACGAGCGGGAAGCCAACTTCGACCGCGAGGCGCACCGCTTCGTCTTCGGTGCGCGCCGTGCGGTTCGGCGGCTGTCGCAGCTTCAGCCTTTCGACGAGCTGCTGGAAACGCTCGCGGTCTTCGGCCACGTCGATTGAATCCGGGCTCGTGCCGATGATCGGCACCCCGGCCTCACTCAGCGCCTTGGCGAGTTTCAGCGGGGTCTGTCCCCCGTACTGCACGATCACGCCGAATGGCTTCTCGACGTGCATGATTTCCATGACGTCTTCGAACGTGAGCGGCTCGAAGTACAGGCGATCCGACGTGTCGTAGTCGGTCGAGACCGTCTCCGGGTTGCAGTTGACCATGATGGTCTCGAACCCGTCCTCGCGCAGCGCGAGCGCCGCATGCACGCAGCAGTAATCGAACTCGATGCCTTGTCCGATGCGGTTCGGACCGCCGCCGAGAATCACGACCTTGCGGTTGTCCGTCGGCGCGGCCTCGCACTCCTCCTCGTAGGTCGAGTACATGTAGGCGGTGGACGTGGAGAACTCGGCCGCGCACGTATCGACGCGCTTGAAAACCGGCCGCACTCCAAAACCGTGCCGGCGCTCGCGCACCGCACGCTCAGGCACGCCGACGAGCTTCGCAAGACGACTGTCGGCAAAGCCCTTGCGCTTCAGCGAACGCATGCGCAGTGCATCGAGGCGCGCGAACCCACCTTGCGCAACGGCTTTTTCCTCGCGGATCAGGTCTTCGATCTGCACCAGGAACCATGGATCGATGCGTGACGCGCGCTGCACTTCCGCGAGGGACATGCCGGCGCGGAAGGCGTCCGCAACGAAACGAATCCGATCCGGGCCAGGCATACGCAACTCTTCGAGCAACGCATTGCGCGCGTCGTCGTCCGGCAGCGGTAGCGTCGCGATCGGCGTCAAGCCGTCTATGCCGGTTTCGAGTCCACGCAAGGCCTTCTGCAGCGACTCCTGGAACGTGCGACCCATGGCCATGACTTCGCCGACGGACTTCATCTGCGTCGTCAGCCGGTCGTTGGCGCCGGGAAACTTCTCGAACGTGAAGCGCGGGATCTTGGTGACGACGTAGTCGATCGTCGGTTCGAACGATGCGGGCGTCGCGCCGCCCGTGATGTCGTTGCGCAGTTCGTCTAGCGTGTAACCGATCGCGAGCTTGGCCGCGATCTTCGCGATCGGGAAGCCGGTGGCCTTCGAGGCCAGCGCGGACGAGCGCGATACGCGCGGGTTCATCTCGATGACCAGCATGCGGCCGTCCGTCGGGCTGATCGCGAACTGCACGTTCGAGCCGCCGCATTCGACGCCGATCTTGCGCAGGACCGCGATCGACGCATCGCGCATCAGCTGGTATTCCTTGTCGGTCAGCGTCTGCGCGGGCGCCACGGTGATCGAGTCACCGGTATGCACGCCCATCGGATCGAGGTTTTCGATCGAGCAGATGATGATGCAGTTGTCCGCTTTGTCGCGGACCACTTCCATTTCGAATTCCTTCCAGCCGATCACCGCTTCCTCGAGCAGCACTTCGCTCGTGGGGGATGCGTCGAGCCCGCGCTCCACGATCTGCTCGAATTCCTCGCGGTTATAGGCGATGCCGCCGCCGCTGCCGCCGAGCGTGAACGACGGACGAATCACCGTCGGAAAGCCGATCTCGGCCTGGATCGCGAGTGCTTCCTCGAGGCTGTGCGCGACGCGCGAACGCGGGCATTCGAGACCGATGTCGCGCATCGCATTGCGGAACAATTCGCGGTCCTCGGCCATGTCGATGGCTTCGCGCGAGGCCGCGATCAGCTCGACACCGAATTTCTCCAGTACGCCTTCGCGCACGAGGTCGAGAGCGCAGTTGAGTGCAGTCTGGCCACCCATGGTCGGCAGCAGCGCGCTCGGGCGCTCTTTCTCGATGATGCGTGCGACCGTGCGCCAGTTGATAGGCTCGATGTAGATCGAATCGGCCATCTCCGGGTCGGTCATGATCGTTGCGGGATTCGAGTTGACGAGGATGACCCGGTAGCCCTCCTCGCGCAGCGCCTTGCAGGCCTGGGCGCCGGAATAGTCGAACTCGCAGGCCTGGCCGATCACGATTGGACCGGCCCCGATGATCAGTACGCTCTCGAGGTCTGTGCGCTTCGGCATTTTTCTGTCAGACCGTCTTGCGCATGGGCGCGACGGCACCTCGACGCAGCATCGATTCGACGAACTGCGTGAACAGCGGCACCAGGTCGCGTGGCCCCGGGCTCGCTTCGGGGTGACCCTGGAAGCTGAACGCGGGGCGATCCGTGCAGGTGATGCCCTGCAACGAGCCGTCGAACAACGACCGGTGCGTGGGCACGACGTTCGCCGGCAGTGTCGCTTCGTCGACCGCGAAACCGTGGTTCTGGCTCGTGATCAGCACGCGGCCCGTCTCGAGTTCGAGCACCGGGTGGTTGGCACCGTGATGGCCGAATTTCATCTTGACCGTGCGCGCGCCGACAGCGAGGCCGAGCAACTGGTGCCCCAGGCAAATGCCGAACGTCGGCACGCCTTCGTCCAGGAACTGCTTGGTCGCATCGATGGCATACGTGCACGGCGCAGGATCGCCGGGGCCATTCGAGAGGAATACGCCGTCCGGTTCCATCGCCATGACGTCGTCGGCGGGGGTTTCCGCCGGTACCACTGTCATACGACAGCCATGATCGGCCAGCAGTCGCAGGATATTGCGCTTGATGCCGAAGTCGTAGGCCACCACATGCAAGCGCTGCCCGGCGCGGCGTCGCGGCCCCTGCTCGAGCGACCAGTTCGTGCCTTCGTTCCATTGGAATGAGCGGACGGTGCTGACGACCTTGGCGAGGTCCATTCCGCTCAGGCCCGGGAACCGGCGGGCAGCTTCGATCGCGAGCTCGGGCCGCTTCGCGGCGTCGCCACTGGCGATGCAGCCGGCCTGGGCGCCTTTTTCCCGCAGGATTCGCGTCAGCTTGCGGGTATCGATCTCGGCGATCGCGACGGTGCGGCGCCGCTTCAGGAACTCGGACACGTCCCCGGTGGCACGCCAGCTCGAATTCAGCAGGGGCAAGTCGCGAATCACGAGGCCCGCCGCGTGGACCGTGTTCGATTCGAGGTCTTCCGAATTCGTGCCGGTGTTGCCGATGTGGGGATAGGTCAGCGTGACGATTTGCCGGGCGTACGACGGATCGGTCAGGATCTCCTGGTAGCCGGTCATCGCGGTGTTGAACACCACTTCGCCCGTAGAAGTGCCCTCGGCACCGATGGAAATACCCCGAAACACGGTGCCGTCCTCTAGAGCCAAGACAGCGGGTGTCGTCACGGGCGTACCTCCGTCAAGCGCAGCGATCGATAATTAACGCGTGCGACTAGCGCCGGGGTTGAGCCGAGGCTCACTCCGGTGACGTTTTGTCTCACGGGCTAAGTAAAGAATTCTACGCGAGCGACCACCGGTGCGCCAACGCACTTTTGTTACGCGCTGGGCCAGGTCCCAACTTCGTGCGGTGCGTGCATTCGGTGCGCGGATGCACCGCTGTTGGGCAGCGCGGGGCGGAACTACGCGCAAGCGTGGCCAACGAACCTTGCAAACAAACAACGCAACGAAGCGGGCAAGGCGGCTGTCGGGTGTTCCGGGTCGCTCGCCGGGCCGTGCGCGGCAGGGACGCCGCGCCGGAGCCCCACGGATGGGTTCATGCGTCCCGGCGAGCGACCCGGAATACCCGGCAGGTGCCGATCACAGTTCAGTTCCGTGGCGACGCAAGTGCCGAAACAGTTCCATCCGTGCGACGCAGCCGCCAGCGGTACGAGCCGCGCGCAGTTTAAAGCCCGAGCACATCCAGCATCGAATACAGGCCGGGCGGCCGCCCGACGACCCAGCGCGCGGCGACCAGCGCCCCACGAGCGAAGCCAGAGCGGTCCTGCGCATGATGCGCCAGCTCGATCTGTTCGCCGGCGCCCGCGAAAATCAACCGGTGATCACCGACGATGTCGCCGCCGCGCAGCACACTGAACCCGATATGGCCGCGCTTGCGGATCCCGGTCTCGCCTTGACGCGCGAAATCGGCGACGTCCTCGAGTTCCACGCCCCTGCCCTGCGCCACCGCACGGCCGAGACCCAACGCCGTGCCACTCGGGGCGTCGACCTTGTTGCGGTGATGCGCCTCATGAATCTCGGCATCGAAGCTTTCGTCGAGCGCGCGCGCAGCCAGCTCGGCGAGCTTGAACAGCAGGTTGACGCCCAGGCTCATGTTCGGCGCCATCACGATCGGAATGCCCTTGGCGATCTGCTCGATCTCGGCGCGTTGCGGTGCGTCGTGGCCGGTGGTACCGATCACGAGTGCACAACCGAGTTCGCGACACAAACGCGCGTTGACGAGTGACGCCGCCGGCAAGGTGAAATCGATCGCGACGTCGGCATCGGCCAGGGCTCGATCCGCCTTGTCGGTCACGGCGATCGCGAGTGGCGTAATTCCGGCGAGCACGCCGGCGTCCTGCCCCAGTGACACGTCGCCGGGGCCCGTCAAGGCCCCGCTCAGGCGCAGGTTGTCCGGGTCGGCCGCGAGCAGCGGAATGATGCTGCGTCCCATGCGACCGGACGCACCGAGCAGCGCGATGTTCAGCGTCTTGCGTTCGCCCGCGTACGTCGTCATGAAGGCGTGACGGCTACTGGCCGAGACTGGTGAAAAAGCGTTTCACGCCATCGAGCCAGGTTTCCTCTCGCGGATGGTGGCGCTTGCTGTCCGAGCGCAGCGATTCATCGAAGTCGGCCAGCAGCTGCTTCTGTTCGCGCGAGAGGCTCACCGGCGTCTCCACGACGACGCGGCAGAACAGATCGCCCGTCTGCCCGCCACGCACGGGCTTGATGCCCTTTTCACGCAACCGGAATACGCGGCCGGACTGGGTCTCGGCCGGAACCTTGATCGTGACGTCGCCGTCGAGCGTCGGCACATCGAGCGAGCCGCCGAGCGTGGCGGTCTTGAAGCTGATCGGGACTTCGCAGGAAAGACTCGCGCCGTCACGTTCGAAGATTGCGTGCTCGCGTACGCGAACCTCGACGTACAGGTCGCCGGTCGGCCCGCCGTTGCGGCCCGCCTCGCCTTCGCCGCTCAAGCGGATCCGGTCGCCCGTGTCGACGCCCGGCGGCACTTTGACGGACAGCGTCTTCTGCTTGCGGATACGACCCTGCCCGCGGCATTTGCCGCAAGGGTCGCTGACGACCTGGCCACGCCCCTGGCAACGCGGGCAAGTCTGCTGCACGGTGAAGAAGCCCTGCTGCATGCGCACCTGGCCCATGCCGTGGCAGGTTTCACAAGTGACGGGCTTCGTGCCCTTGGCCGACCCCGAGCCTTTGCACTCCTCGCATTCTCCGAGCGTCGCGAAGTCGAGGTTGACGGTGTCGCCAAACACGGCCTGTTCGAGGTCCAGTTCCAGTTCGTAGCGCAAGTCCGCGCCACGGAACACTTGCGAACGGCTACGCCTGCCGCCGCCAAAGATGTCGCCGAACACGTCGCCAAAAATGTCGCCGAATGCATCGCGCGGATCCATGCCCGCGCCGCCGCCCCGTGACGCGGCTTCGACACCCGCGTGCCCGTACTGGTCGAACGCCGCGCGCTTATGCGGGTCGGAGAGAACCTCGTAGGCTTCCTTGGCTTCCTTGAATTTCTCCTCGGTCTCGTGGTCGTGATGGTTGCGGTCGGGATGCAGCTTCATCGCCAGCCGGCGATAGGCTTTCTTGATCTCCGCGTCCGTGGCGGACCGAGTCAGTTCGAGGACCTGGTAGTAATCGCGCTTCGCCATGCGGGCTCGTTCGTTGCAGTTTTCGGACGTAGAAACGCCGCGGGAGGGTTAACCCCGCGGCGATATGGTTCGATCAGACTTCCATGATAGCCACTCGCGTCACCGCGCGTGGGCTCCAGTCATCAATTCTGGCCCTTGTCCTTGTCGACTTCCTCGAATTCGGCATCGAGCACTTCGTCCTTGCTGCCGGCGCCGCCCGCCTGGCCGGGGCCGCCCGCACCACCACCCGCGTCGCCGCCGCCCGCGTCCTGCTGTGACATAGGCCTGCTGCGCAACAGAAGCCGAGGCCTCCGCCAGCGCCGCAGCCTTCTTCTCGATGATGTCCTTGTCATCGCCTTTCAGCACGCCGCGCAAGTCCGAAGCCGCTGATTCGACCTTGGCGCGATCGGCCGGGTTGACCTTGTCGCCGAGATCCTTCAGGGCTTTCTCGCTGGCGTGCAGCAACGCATCGGCGCGGTTACGCGTGTCCGCGAGTTCGCGGAACTTGCGGTCTTCCTCGGCATGGGCCTCGGCATCGCGCACCATCCGCTTGATCTCTTCCTCGGTCAGGCCGCCACCGGCCTTGATCACGATCTTCTGCTCCTTGCCCGTGGCCTTGTCCTTGGCCTGCACGTTCAGGATGCCGTTGGCGTCGATGTCGAACGTGACCTCGACCTGCGGCATGCCGCGCGGGGCCGGCGGAATGTCCGAAAGGTCGAAGCGGCCGAGCGACTTGTTGTCCGTCGCGCGGTCACGCTCACCCTGCAGCACGTGAATCGTCACGGCCGTCTGGTTGTCGTCCGCGGTCGAGAACACCTGCGTCGCCTTGGTCGGGATCGTCGTGTTTTTCTCGATCAGCTTGGTCATCACTCCACCGAGCGTCTCGATGCCGAGCGACAGCGGCGTGACGTCGAGCAGCAGCACGTCCTTGACCTCGCCCGTGAGCACGCCGGCCTGCACGGCTGCGCCAACGGCGACCGCTTCGTCCGGGTTCACGTCCTTGCGCGGCTCCTTGCCGAAGAAGTCCTTCACGAACTTCTGCACGAGCGGCATGCGCGTCTGGCCACCGACGAGGATGACTTCCGCGACGTCGTTCATCGACAGGCCCGCATCCTTGACCGCGATACGGCAGGGCTCGATCGTCTTCTGCACGAGGTCTTCGACCAGCGACTCGAGCTTGGCACGCGTCAGCTTCATCGCCAGGTGCTTCGGTCCCGAGGCATCGGCCGTGATGTACGGCAGGTTCACTTCGGTCTGCTGGCTCGACGAGAGCTCGATCTTGGCTTTTTCAGACGCTTCCTTCAGGCGCTGCATCGCGAGCGGGTCGCGCCGCACGTCCACGCCGCTTTCCTTCTGGAACTCCGCGGCCAGGTAGTCGATCACGCGCTTGTCGAAGTCTTCGCCGCCGAGGAACGTGTCGCCGTTCGTCGAGAGCACTTCGAACTGGCGCTCGCCGTCGACGTCCGCGAACTCGATGATGGAAATGTCGAACGTGCCGCCGCCGAGGTCGTACACGGCGACCTTGCGGTCAGCACCTGCCTTGTCGAGACCATAGGCCAGCGCGGCCGCGGTCGGCTCGTTGATGATGCGCTTGACGGTCAGGCCCGCGATGCGGCCGGCGTCCTTGGTCGCCTGGCGCTGCGAATCGTTGAAGTAAGCCGGCACGGTGATCACCGCTTCGGTGACCGGCTCGCCGAGGTAGTCCTCGGCGGTCTTCTTCATTTTCATGAGCACGCGCGCCGAGATTTCCTGCGGCGCCATCTTCTTGCCGTGCACTTCCACCCAGGCGTCGCCGTTGTCGGCCTTGACGATGTGGTACGGCACCATGCCGACGTCCTTCTGGACGACGGCATCGTCGTACTTGCGGCCGATCAGGCGCTTGATCGCGTGCAGCGTGTTCTGCGGGTTCGTGACCGCCTGGCGCTTGGCCGACTGCCCGACGAGGACCTCGTCGTCCTTCGTGAAGGCGACGATCGACGGGGTCGTGCGGTCACCCTCGCTGTTCTCGATCACGCGCGGCTTGCCGCCTTCCATGATCGCGACGCAGGAGTTGGTGGTGCCGAGGTCGATGCCGATGACTTTTGCCATGGGTGAAAGCTCCAAAGGGAAGCGTGATAATTCGTTGCGGCTTAAGGTGGGGACGTGCCCGCGCTATTCAAGGTTCAGTCGGGCGCACGGGCGATGATCACGCGCGCGGGGCGCAGCAACCGCCCGTTCAACGTGAAACCCTTCTGGACGACGTGCAGGATCGTGCCCGGCGGCTGGTCCGCCGAGGGCTGGGTCACCATCGCCTCGTGGAATTCGGGGTTGAAGGGCTGGTCGACCGGGTCCAGCACGGCAATGCCGACCTTCTCGAACGCCTTGTCGATCATGCGCAGGGTCGCATTCATGCCCTCCACGATCGAGGCCGCATCCGCTGCGCCGTTGCTCGCCGCAATGCCGAGTTCGAGGGTGTCGCGGACGTCGACGATGTCGGCCGCAAAGCGCTCGATCGCGAATTTGTGGGCCGCCTCGACGTCCCGCTGGGCTCGCTTGCGGACGTTTTCCATTTCCGCCATGGCCCGCAACTGCGCGTCCCGGCACTCCTTCAACTGTGCCTCGGCGACAGCCAGTTCGGCGCCGAGTCGCTCGGGGTCGCCTTGGGGCGACGTCTGGTCGGCCTCGGCCGGGCTGCCATTGCCGCCCGAAATCGGGTCAGGTGGGTTCGAACTCATGGATGACTCGCCTGAAAAATAGTGAAAGCGTGGCCGGGCACCGTCATACGCGGCGCCGACCGCCAAATGCTGGGGGTGTATCGGGGCTAGCGGCGCGAATTCAAGGCGGAGCCGAGTAACCGGGCCGTGACGTCCACGATCGGGATGACGCGATCATAGGCCATGCGCGTCGGGCCGATCACGCCGAGCACGCCGACGGTCTCGTTGTCCAGCGTGTACGGCGCCGTGACGAGACTGCAGTCGTCCAGGATCTGGTAGCCCGATTCCTGGCCGATGAAGATCTGCACGCCCTCGGCGCGCAGGCTCTGGTCGAGCAGGTGCAGGATGTCGCGCTTCGACGTGAATGCGTCGAACAGGCGTCGCAGCTTGTCCACGTTCGAAAGTTCAGCGAACTCCATGAGGTTGGTCTCACCGGCGATCACGTATTCCGCCTCGCCGGACCGGTCGACCTCGCCGACCATCTGCTGGGCCACCTTGATGGCGTCGCGCATCAATTGATTCAACGTCTCGCCGGTCTGCGCCAGCTCCGCGACGATGTCGGTGCGGACCTGGTTGAGTTCCTTGCCGGCGAACTGGTGATTCAGGAAATTCGCCGCACGCCGCAGTTCCTCGGCCGTGTAGTAACGATCGAGCTGGACGATCCGGTTCTGGACGTCGCGGCCGTTGACGACCATGACCGCGAGCACGCGGTTATCGGACAGCGGCAGGTATTCGATCTGGCTCAGCGACTGGTGCGGCTGGCGCGGAATGGTGACGACGCCGGCCAGGTGCGTCAGCGACGACAGCAGCTGCGAGGCGACGGCGACCAGCGCCTTCGGGTCGCGGTCCTCCTCCTGCTCGAGGCGACGATGGAGTTCCTGCGATGACGTTGTTGATGCTCGCCGGCTGGCGCTGCCGCAACAGCGTATCGACGAAAAACCGGTAACCCTTGTCGGTGGGGATGCGTCCGGCCGACGTATGAGGCGAGGCGACGAAGCCGTATTCCTCGAGGTCCGCCATGACGTTACGCACGGTCGCGGCGCTGAGGTTGAGCCCGGAATCACGCGACAACGACCGCGAGCCGACCGGTTGGCCTTCGCGGATATAGCTCTCGACCAGCACGCGCAGCAGGTGCTGGGCGCGCTCGCTCAGTGTGTCGTCTTGCAGTTCGGCCATGTTCCGGGGTAAACCACTGTCCAGACGGGAAAATTCGCGATCCGAGCCGCGACAAGCTAGCGTGGACTTTTCTCGCAAGTCAAGCAACGCAATCCTGCGCATAACGACAAAGAACCACGCTGGCCGGCCGTAACAACCGCGTGCTAAAAGGCAGCCCACTCATGAGCATCAGCCCCGTCGTCCGCACTTCTGTTGCCCTGGCCGGGCGTGCGGCCGACCCGCGCGTGGCCGACGCCATGCGCACGCTCGCGAATTACCTGCTGCAGAACGGCCATACCGTGCGGCTTGCCGCCGACGAATCCCTGGTCATGACGGATGCCGGGATCGAGACCGTGCACGAAAGCGAACTCGTGCGAAATGCGGCGCTGGTCGTTGCGGTCGGCGGCGACGGCACGATGCTGCATGCGGCGCGCATGGCCGCGATGGTCGACGTGCCGGTGCTCGGCATCAATCGCGGCCGCCTCGGCTTCCTGGCCGACGTCAACCCCGATCGCATGCTCGAGAGCGTCGCCGACGCGCTCGGCGGCCGTTGTCTCGCCGAGCGTCGCATGATGCTCGCCGCGCAGCTTAGTGTCGGCGCCGAGACGATCACCGCGCTCGCATTGAACGATGTCGTGGTAGCCAAGCGTGAGACCGGCCGCATGGTCGACCTGCGCACGTGGGTCAACGGGGATTATGTCAACACGCATTCGGGCGACGGTTTCATCGTCGCGACCGCGACCGGCTCGACCGCGTATGCCCTCTCCTGCGGTGGGCCCGATCGTGCACCCGACGCTCGACGCCGTCGTCCTCGTGCCGTCTGCCCGCACACGCTGTCGGATCGTCCCATCGTGGTGCCGGCCGGCAGCGTCGTGGAGCTCGAGCTCGCCGATCGATTCGAAACCCGCGCGCAAATCGTGTGCGACGGCATCGTGCTCGCCGATCTCGAGCCCGGCGTGCGGCTGCGCATCGAGCGCGCGAAGGTCAGCGCGACGCTGTTGCATCCGCCGGGTCACGACTACTACCGCATCCTGCGCTCGAAGCTGCACTGGGGACGCGGCACGCGTGACGGCCAGCCGCCCGGCGCGTAATCCGGGCCACCCTGCAATCATGCTGACGCACCTGCAGATCCGCGATTTTGCGATCGCCGAAGCGGTCGAAATCGAGTTCGACAGCGGCTTCACCGTACTGACCGGCGAAACCGGTGCCGGCAAGTCGATCCTGGTCGATGCGTTACTGCTGGCCGTCGGAGGCCGCGCGGACAGCGGCGCGGTACGCCACGGCGCCGAACGTGCCGAAGTCAGCGCGACCTTTGCGGTCGCGAATAACACCGCTGCCCTGGGCTGGCTCGAAGAGCAATCGATCGCACATGATGGCGAGTGCCAGTTGCGGCGCGTAGTCGGTGTCGATGGACGCGGCCGCGCCTACCTGAACGGCCAGTCGGTGCCCGTGCAATCGCTGCGCGCGCTCGGCGAACTGCTGGTGGACGTGCACGGACAACTGGAATTCCAGTCCCTTTCCCGCAAGGGCTACCAGCGCGCGACGCTCGATGGCAGCGGCAAGCTAGGTGCGCTCGTAGCCGAGGTGCGTGCGACATATGCCACCTGGCGTGCGGCCGACCAGGAGCGAACGACGTTCGAGCAGCGCTCGCGCGATCGCGACGCTCGCCTCGACCTGCTGCGGCATTACGCGACAGAGCTCGATGCGCTGGACCCGAAGCCGCAGGAAGCCGAGATCGCTCGTCGACGAACGTCGACGCATTGCCAGCATGGGGCGGCTGGCCGAAGGTACGGCACAGATCGAGACGTTGCTGGCCGGAGAAGACGGCGGTGCGGTCGCCGCGCTGGCACGAGCGCAGTCCGTATTGCGGCAACTGGCGACGCTCGACGCGAAACTGGCACCGACGGCGCAGTTGCTCGAGGAGGCCAACATTGCGTCTCGCGAGGCCCTCGGCAGCCTGCGTCACTACGTCGATGCGCTCGAGTCGGATCCCGCCAGGCAGGAATGGGTCGAAGCCAGGCTGGCGGCCCTCGAAGCCGTCGCGCGCAAGCATCGCGAAGAGGTCGCACAACTGCCCGCCCTGCGCGAGCGTCTCGCAGTCGAGCTTGGCGAACTCGAATCGAGTGCGTTGAGCCACGCCGCACTGGAGCGGCGCCTTGCCGACGCACGGGACGCCTACGTCGCGGCCGCGCGCAGGCTCAGCGCCGGTCGCCGCGCCGCTGCCAGCTCACTCGATGCGACGGTCACCGCACTCATGCAGGGACTCGGCATGCCCGGCGGCGTCTTTGCAGCACGTGTCGAAGCGCAGGATCCGCCGGAGTTTTCCGCGAACGGCAACGACGATGTCGAGTTCATGGTCAGCGCGAATCCGGGGCAGCCGACCCGTGCGCTGGCGAAGGTCGCCTCCGGCGGCGAACTGTCACGCATCAGCCTGGCGTTGCAGGTCGCGGCGGTCGAAGCCGAGCACCTGCGGCTGCCTCGTGTTCGACGAAGTCGACGCGGGCGTCGGCGGCGCGGTGGCCGAGATGGTCGGACGACAGCTACGCGCGCTGGCCGCGAATGGCCAGGTGCTTTGCGTGACGCACTTGCCGCAGGTCGCCTGCCAGGCCGAGCATCAGCTGCGCGTCGTCCAAGCACGTCGTCGACGGCGCAACCCGCACGCGCATCGAGGTGCTCGACGAGACGGCACGTGTCGAAGAAATCGCACGGATGCTGGGCGGCACGCAGATTACCGACAGGACTCGCGAGCACGCGCGCGAGATGCTGGACGCCTCAGAGACGCGCGCAGGCGAATACCGCCTCGTTCAAACGCAACGCAGGCGGCGACCGCGCCGGCGTGCGGCATCTACGCGCGCTTCGTCCGGTACGGGCAAACCTCGCGGACGCAATGGCCGTGCAGGGTGAGAGAGTGGTCGGTAATGGTGAACCCGAGTCCTTCGGCGATCGCTCGCTGCCGGTCCTCGATGCCATCGTCCGAGAATTCCTCGACGCGCCCGCAGTCGACGCAGACGATATGGTCGTGGTGCATGCCCTCGTTCAGTTCGAACACGGCCGTGCCACCCTCGAAATGATGCCGTGTCACGAGTCCCGCTGATTCGAATTGCGTCAGAACCCGGTAAACCGTCGCGAGTCCGATGTCCTGGTTGAGTTCGAGCAGCCGCCGATAAACGTCTTCGGCGCTCATGTGCCTGACCGTGGCGCTCGCGAGAATTTCCAGAATCTTGACCCGCGGCGCGGTGATTTTCAGTCCGGCGCGACGCAGTTGCGAAGGTTCCACTTCCACTGTAACCATCCTGTGGTCGAACGCCCGCGCCCGAGCGCGGTTGCGGTATGATCCCCGCCGCATTATCACCGGCCCTCGCCGGTAACTCCAGACAGCATGAACCCATCGAACACAACGGCACTCCATAAGCGCGTTTTTCTGCTCCTGCTCCTTGCCGTGGGCTTCGCCCTGGGTACGGGCGGTTGCGTGTACCGACCGAACATTCAGCAAGGCAACCTGCTCAAGACGACGGACGTGGACCAGGTCACCGTCGGCATGACGCGAAGCCAGGTGCGCTACCTGCTCGGCACGCCGATGATCTCCGACCCGTTCAATCCGCAGCGCTGGGACTACGTGTACTCATTTACACGCGGCCGCGACCCCAAGCCCGACCGCGCGCATTTCGTCGTGTATTTCGAAGGCGACAAGGTTTCCAAGATCGATCGGCTCGCCGACCTGCCGGAACCGAAGGCCGACGCAACGGCGCCCGACGCCGAGCCTGCGCGTGAACCGCCGCCATTGCCGTCGATCGAGCCAGCCGCAGCCGGATGCACCGCGTCCCGGCGACAACACGGGCGTCCATAAGCCAAGTAACGACTGGTTTACGGCCGTCGCAGCGCTGCTATCGGCTTTTTCCGCCTGGTTTTTTTGCGCCGACTGCGCCACGCGCGTTCGCCGCATTTCGCGCGGATCGTGGCGTAGCGGGCGATAGATTTCGACGCGGTCGCCGGGTTGCAGCGGACGGTGCGCGTCGCAGACGTTGCCGAAGACGCCGATCACCAGAGTTCCGCGGTCCAGTTCCGGGAATCGTTCGCACAGTCCGGAGGCGTCTATCGCCTCGCCCGCCGTCATGCCAGCGGGTGGCCATGGCAGCGTTATGACAGTCTGCCGCTCCGGCAATGCGTAGACGACCTCGACGGTCTCGTTGACGGCTTCACGACGCCCTCGCTCAGGCGCTGGCATATTCCGAGCGCGCGCGCGTGACGAACGCGTCGATCAGGTGGCCGACGCTCGACTCGAACGCCTTGCCGAACAGCAGTGACACTACCGGATTCGCGAACTCGAACTTCATGACCAGTTCGACTCGCGTGCCCGACGTTGCCGATCGCGGTGAACGTCCAGAGGCCGTCGAGCGTCGTGAACGGCCCATCGACCAATGCCAGCGACATCGTGTGCGGTCGATCCATGACGTTGCGCGTCGTGAACTCCTCGCGCACGCCTGCACGCTCCATGCACAGGCTCGCCAGGAGTTCGTTTTCGGTCCTGTCATGGACCTCGGCGGCCGCGACCCACGGCAGGAATTGCGGATAACGCTCGACGTCGACCACCAGGTCGAACATCTGCTCGGGCGTGAAAGTGACCAGCGCAGTGCGCTTTATTTCGCGTATTGCCATGCCGGAGGTAGTCTGGGTGCGCGCAGTGTATGCGGGGCGGATAGAATGCGCGACCCGCCAGACGAAACGACATGACTGCCGCCAACAAGACCGCCGCCAACAAGGACAAGGAACGCAGGACCGAGGCCACCATCGCGCTGAACAAGCGCGCTCGCTATGAGTATTTCATCGAGGAGAAGTACGAAGCCGGCATGGTGCTGCAAGGCTGGGAGGTCAAGAGCCTGCGCGCCGGCAAGGCGCAGATCACCGAAGGCTACGTGCTGATCAAGGACGCCGAGGCCTGGCTGATCGGCGCGCATTTTTCGCCGCTGAAGACCGTCTCGACCCACATCGTCGCGGACCCGACGCGCACTCGCAAACTGCTCCTGAACCGGCGCGAGCTGGACAAGCTGGTGGGTGCCGTCGAGCGCAAGGGGCACACGGTGGTCCCGCTGGCGCTCTACTGGAAGAAGGGCAAGGTCAAGCTCGAGATCGGCCTGGCCAAGGGCAAGCAGTCGCACGACAAGCGGCATACCGAGAAAGACCGCGACTGGGAGCGCGAAAAAGGCCGCGCTGCTGCGCAAGCCGCGCGTCGCGCAACGTGGAATTTTGCGCGCGCTGCGGCGACCGGTCCAGGCGCTGCGCACTTGGGGGCCTTGTCACTCTGTTTCGCTTGTAATCGGCGTCAGGCCCATACACTGTGCGTGTTCCTGGGGGCGACCGGTTTCGACGTGGGTCGCGAAACTCCATGTGCATGCCGAGGTGCAAGATACCTCGTTAAACCACTTGCAAACTATTAGTTGCCAACGACGACAACTACGCTCTGGCGGCTTAATCCCGCCTAACCCCCGACTGGCGTGTGCTTGTGCATCCAGACCCGGGGGACGCGCTCACAAGCTCGCGTGTCCAGTGTGCTGAGGGCTGGCTCGCTAAAACGTTCCTGAGCTGGTCGTGCATCTTCCCTGCCACTTGGGTAGTGACCGACGAGATACAAAAAGCTGGCTAAGCATGTAGGTCCTGGAATGTAGGGCTTGCGGACGCGGGTTCGATCGATGGTCGCCTTCACCCGTGAGGGTGAAGTGACAACGGGGCTCACATCGGTGAAGCCTGACGTGCCCATGATGGGGGGCGCGAGGTAACGCCGAGGGGTAGGAAGAGGGCCAACCTCATGCCTGCCCTGTAGAGACTCATAGACCGGCTGAGCTGGAAACAGTGGAGCCGGCACTAGGATTCGAAGCCACCTGCTCTCGTAATTTTTGCGAGAGGCATTGGGTGGAGTCGGATAACACGCTCCGCCCCCGGCAGTTCGGCCGGGGTGAAGGCATAGTCCAGCCTGTCTTGGAAAAGACAGACCAGCTGTCCCGCCGCCTCCACCATCAGATGACCCCCGGTCGCAAGACCGGGGGTCAGCTTTAAACAAAAGGCATTTCTGCAGTGCCACCAAAGTCGGCGATCGTTCTTCCTCTGCAAGATGCCGCGTACCTTGCCGGGTTAATAGATGGCGAGGGAACAGTGGCGTTGTCTCGTCGCCATGCCAACGAGAGCAGACAACTCGTGGTCTCGATCAGCAGTACAGAACGTGAGCTTGTCGAGTGGGCTTTGCGTGCGACCGGTGTCGGCAAGATCACGCGCAAGCGCACGGTTTCCCCATTGCACGCGCCTGGCCTCACGTACTGCGTGGCTAACCGGCAGGCGTTGGACTTGTTGCGGCAAGTTGAACCTTACCTTCGATCGTATAAACGTCTGCGAGCGCGCCTCGTCCTGGCTTCGTACCTGGAGCTAACGCCGCGCAACGGAAAATATACAAAGGACCTGGCTGATCGACGTCGAAGGTTCGAAGACGCATTTGCCCGCTTGAAGGCGGGCGTGAGCCGGCACGAACTTAGTCTTGTATATCGCCTGGGAGATCGCCCGGGCGCACGGCGGAGACATCCAGGTGGCCTCGACGGACGCTGCCGGCACGACGTTTACCGTGCGGCTGCCGCTCGGTGAAATGCAGCCCGCCAGCAACTGAGCCTTGTAACAAAAATCCCCGGCGTTGTTCTGCACGGACGAGACGTCGTCGTGCATTACGCCGCGTTCATGCCAGCCGCAGCGGCAACCTGCACGGGCATCACTTCCACGGGTGTCCCATTGAGCACGGCTGTACCCGTCAGCACGTCGATGCGCTGGTCGTCGATCACGTCATTGATGCTCGCGCCTGGATACTCCGCTGCAACTTTCAGTTGCACGCCTGGCCGGCCGTGACCCCAGCCGTGCGGCATGCAGACCACGCCGCGCGCAACGTCGGTGGTGATCTCCGCCGGAACATCGACGGCTCCCACGCGCGAACGCAGTGTCACGAGTGCGCCGTCGGTGATGCCACGCTCGGCCGCGTCGAGCGGATGGATCTGTAACGTGCACCGCGGCTTGCCTTTCACCAGCCGATGGCTGTTGTGCATCCACGAATTGTTGCTGCGCACATGGCGCCGGCCGATCAGCACGAATCGTGGGGCAGGCGCATTGAGCGCCGTTGCCGCGCGCGAAAGGTCCGCGACGAACATCGGCGGAGCAAGATGCAAGCGCCGGTCGGGCGTGGCCAGCCGTCGCGGAAAGGCCTGTTCGAGTGCGCCGAGATCGATGCCGTTCGGCTGGGCGCGCAACTGGCCAAGGCTGAGGCCGCGGGGTTGGCGATCGGGTGCCGCGAGCAGCTTGCGCACAGAACCAAAGCCCGGCACCAGGCCGAGCAACCGGTAACCGCCTTTGTTGACGACTCCATACCGGCCCGTCTTCAGCATCATGTCCAATGTGCCGTCAGGCCCGAGTCTTCCTGCAAACCAGTCCTTTGCGGCGAGTTGCCCGCGCTGCAGGAAGTTACGGGGCGACGGTCGCAGACGCCGCGTAAGTTCCTGCAGGATTTCATGGTCGTGTAGTGCGCCGGCCGGCTTGGCAAACAACGCTGGCGAAAATTTCGCCACGTTACGCACGGCAAAACCGCTCAGCGCGATGTCGTAGTGGCTACGCTCGAGCGGACTCGCCGGTGGCAGGATCAGGTTCGCGTGACGACTGGTCTCGTTCACGTACCAGTCGACCGAGACCATGAATTCCAGCTGCGCCAGCGCTGAATCCATCTGCCGGCCATTCGGGGTCGAAGCACGGGATTACCGGCGAACGTGAACATCGCGCGGATCTGACCCGGCCCGGACGTCAGTATTTCTTCCGCGAGTGCCGCAACCGGCAGCTCATTCGAGAACTCGGGCAATTTGCGCACGCGCGAATGAAATCGGCCGTAGTGACCACGCGAGCCATAAGCACGCGTCAGGTCGACGGCGGGCTCCGCGAACATCATGCCGCCCTCGCGATCGAGGTGTCCCGTGACGGCGTTCAGGCAATAGATGAGCCACAGCGTCAGGCCGCCGAATTCCTGCGTGCACGCGCCCACGCGCCCGTACACGAGCGCCCGCGGCTCGGTGATCAAGTCACGTGCCAGCGACTGGATAACCTCCAGCGTAATGCCCGTGCGTGCCGCGAGTTCCGCACTGTCAAAGGCGAGCACGGCCGTGCGCAGCGCTGCCAGGTCCCCGACCAGTGGCTCGAGATGTCCGAGCTGCACACGCTCCGCCGCGAATACCTCGCGCAACAACGCGAGCAACAGGAATACGTCGGTGCCAGGGCGAATCGGCAGATATGTATCGGCGATCGCGGCGGACTCGGTACGTCGCGGATCGATGACGACCAGCCGGCCGCCACGCGCCCGCAGCGCATCGACGCGCTTCTCGAATCCGGGCGCGCCCATGATCGAACCTGCCGAGGCGACCGGGTTGCCGCCGATGCAGACGAACAGCTGTGTCCGGTCGATATCCGGCACCGGCATCAGGAACTGGTGCCCGAACATCGCCCATGACGCCACCATGTGCGGCAGCTGGTCGACGCTGGTCGCCGAATAGAGGTTTTTCGTACGCAGCGCGCGTATGAAATTGCCCACGTTCAACATGGCGCCGAGATTGTGAACCGTGGGGTTGCCGGCATAGATTGCCACGGCATCATTGCCGTGGCGCGCACGGATGTCACCGATGCGAGCCTCGATTTCGTCGAATGCGGCTGACCACGTGATCTCCGCCCAGCCGGTGGCCGTGCGACGCATCGGCGTGCGCAGCGATCCGGATCTTCGTGCAGGTCCTTCAGCGCAACGGCCTTGGGACAGATGTGGCCACGGCTCAGCACGTCGTCACGGTTGGGCTTGATGAAAGCACCTGCCCGTCGCGATGTTCGACGACCAGCCCGCACATCGCTTCGCAAAGTGAGCAGGTGCGAATGTGACTTTGTGTCGCGGTCATGCTGGCTCCTGTGCCCTCGAGCCGGACGTGTCTCTAGTCGCGCCGCCGTCGCACCCAGCCGAGTCCCCGAGCAGGAGCACCAGCAATCCCGGATTGACCGAGCCGCTGCCATAGGGATTGTTAGTGTTCTTGGAACGGCCGCACTTTGTGTTACCAGCGACTGTTTCGCCGGTGGCACTGTACTGAAAGATGGTGCCGTAACCGCACTCGCCACTGGTGCTGGTCGCACTGACGAACTTGCCGCTCGCAAGTTCGATGAGCCGGCTCACCGGAGCGCTGCCTTCCGAGCCGTCGAAGCTGTAAAGACTGGTAAAACCGGTGGCGTCAGCGGCAATCGTGAAGATCGTGCCGAACGTTGTCGCCGTGCCGGAGGCATTCTGGCCACCGGCGAAAGTCGTCCCGTACAGGCTGCTGCCGTCGGACCCGAGCAACAACTCCGCGACGGGGCGCTCACCGTTGTTGACGTAAGTTGTGCATGACCGAGTGCGTTACCCCTCGGGTGTCATCGCGAACACCACGCCGGCACCGTTGACGCCGCCCGCACTCGCAACGCCATACAGGTTTCCATTCGGCCCGGCCGTGAGCCCGGCGAGGGGCGTTGCGCCGTCGGCATTCACCAGGAGACCGGCGGTAGCGCCCGCCGTCGTGGCGCCGAACGTATGCAGTGTCTGGAAACCCGAGCCGTCGGAGGCAAGCCTGAAGATCGTGCCGCGACCGTTGGCCCCGCCCGTCGACGTCGTGCCGTAGAACAATCCGTCGTCGTACTGCAGCAACGGTGCCACCGGCGAGGCACCGTCCGCGGTCACCGTCAGGCCGGAGTCAGCCGTCGAAGTGATCGCTGCGAACTGATACAGCACCCTGAAGCCGGTGCCGTCATGCAGCACCTTGAAAATGACTCCGGTCCCGTTCGCGCCGCCCGCTCGAGTCGTACCATAGAGATAACCGTCGCTGCCCTCGATCAACTCAGCCTCGGGGAAGGCGCCGTCGGTGTTGATCGGCGCGGTCTCCTGGTTGCTGGACGTGGACGGCGCAAAGCGGTAAATGATCGTAAATCCGCTGCCATCGGGATTCACGCGGTAAATCGTGCCTGTGCCGTTCGCCTCGGTCGAGCGCCCGAACCTCGTCGTGCCGTAGAGCATGCCATCGCTGGCGAGCATCAGGCCCGCCACCGGCGTGTTCGCGTCCTCAGGCGCGATCTGGTACTGCGTCCCGACGCTTGCCGCATCCGGGGTCACCCGATAAATGAGGCCCGCCGCGACGAGATTCGCGGGCGCGGCAACGCCGTACAGCGCGCCATCGGCACCCTTGACCATGTTGCCGGTCGGATTGGAGACGTTGAAGGCCACGATGGTCGACACG
>CAWAQN010000006.1:0-84854 GCA_963784225.1 uncultured Gammaproteobacteria bacterium | reverse complement strand
CTTGAGATCACGCAAGGCCTCCTCGAGGCTCTGCAGTCCGGTGATGTCAATGAAGGGAACGCGTCGCAAATGCAGGATCAGCCGCTTCGGGTCGGTGTGGGTCTGTGCCAGCGCGCGCTCGAACGTATCGACGGCGCCGAAGAACATCGGCCCTTCGACCGAGTACACCATGACGCCCGGTGGCAATGCGTGCCATTCGCGCCGCGCGAGCACGGCGTCGAGTTCCTCGCCGACGAGCTGCTGCACCTCGACGGACATAGCCATGCGCCGCAGGAACTGGAACATCGCGAGGATCACGCCAACGTTGACGGCCAGCACAAGGTCGGCGAATACAGTCAGGAAAAATGTGATCAACAGGATGGCAACGTCGGCGCGCGGCGCACGCCGCAGCATCCCGGCGAAATGACGGACCTCGCTCATGTTCCAGGCCACCACGAAGAGCACTGCCGCCAGGGCCGCCAGCGGCACGTGTTCTGCCAGCGGAGCGAGGAACAGCAGCACCAGCACGAGCACCAGCGCGTGCACGATGCCGGCCAACGGGCTGTTCCCTCCGTTGCGTACATTCGTGGCCGTTCGTGCGATTGCGCCGGTCGCCGCGAACCCGCCGAGCAACGGCGCGGCGAGGTTCGCAACGCCCTGACCGACGAGCTCCTGGTTCGAGTCATGCCGCGTGCCGGCCATGCCGTCCGCGACGACGGCCGACAACAATGATTCGATCGCGCCGAGCATTGCGATGGCGAATGCCGGGCCCAGCAGTTCGATGACCCGAGGCAGCGTGACGGCCGGGAACGCGAAATTGGGCAAGCCGCGCGGGATGCCCCCGAACTCGGAGCCGATTGTGGCAACGCCGTCGAACTGGAACGCCGCCTGCAGCGACGTGGCCAGCAACAACGCCAGCAGGGGCCCCGGCACACGCCCCACAAGCGGCAAGCGCGCGGCAAACACGACGGCGCAGAGACTGGCCACGCCGATCAACAGCGTCACCCAGTGCACCTGCGGCAAGGCCTGCAGTAGCAACCACACTTTATCGTGCAGGTGTTCGCCACCCGTTGGCGGCAGTCCGAGGAAATAGCGCCACTGGCTGATGAAAATGACCACGCCGATGCCGGCGGTGAACCCGGTGATGACCGGGTCGGGTATGAATCGAATGATGCCGCCGAGCTTGGCGAGTCCGAGCGCCAGCAGGATCAGGCCTGCCATGAACGTCGCGATCTGCAGGCCATCGATCCCGTACTTTGCCGTGACACCCGCCAGGATCACGACGAAGGCGCCGGTGGGACCGGCAATCTGCACCTGGCTGCCGCCAAAGAGTGAAACGAGCACGCCGGCCACGATCGCCGTATAGATCCCCTGCTCTGGCTTGGCGCCGGACGCGATCGCGAACGCCATGGCCAGCGGCAATGCCACCACGCCGACCACGAAGCCGGCCAGGATGTTGGAGCTCCAATGTTCCTTGCGCAGCAGCCCGGCTTGCCAGGCCTCGCGGATCGCGATCATGAGCGGATCAGGTGCGGACCGAGTTCGCCGACCGAATGGCACCCGAGCAGTGTCAAGGCACGTTCCATCTCGGCCCGGAGCAGGCGCAGAGCGTGGGCGACGCCAGCTTCGCCTCCGGCCGCGAGCCCGTATAAGGTCGCGCGACCGAGCATGACCCCGTGGGCCCCGAGAGCGAGCGCCTTCAACACATCCGAGCCGCGCCGGAAACCGCCGTCGACGAGCACCGTGAGCTGGTCACCCACGGCGGCCGCGACTTGCGCGACAATTTCGATGCCGGTCACGGCCGTGTCGAGCTGCCGCCCGCCGTGATTGGAAAGAACGATGCCGTCCGCGCCGGCATCGACGGCACGCAATGCGTCGTCGACGCACAGAATGCCCTTCAGCACGAGCTTGCCCCTCCAGCGTGCGCGGATACGGTCGATGTCCTCCCAGCTCAACGAAGGATTGATCTGTGTGCCCATGAACCGCACACCTTGCAGGGCCGATCGCGCGCCGGGTGGCAGCAACCCGGCGAGGTTCGCGAACTCGGGCGCGCCGTTCGGCACCATGACCTCCCAGAGCCAGCGCGGATGTCCCAGCACGTTGAATACGCTGGCGGGACTCAGCTTGAGCGGCCGCGTGTAATTGCGCTGGTCCCACTCACGCGCGCCGAGCGCCGGAAGGTCCGTCGTGACGACGAGCTTGTCGCAACCGGCGGCGGCGGCGCGATCGACGAGCCGATCGACAGCGCTGGCTTCCTTGAACGGATACAACTGGAACCACGCCCGCCGGCTCAAGAGCTTGTTCATCTCGATCAGGTCGAAATTGCTGACGGTGCTGAGCGTGAACGGAATGCCGGCAGTCTGGGCTGCCTTCGCCAATGCCATGTCACCTTGTGGCCAGAGCATGCCGTTGAAGCCGGTGGGCGCGATCAGCACAGGCATGTGCACGGCCTCGCCGAGAATGTTCGTCGCCAGGTCCGGCACGCCGGTGCCGGCCAGCGTGCGCGGCAGCCAGGTGATGCGCTCGAAAATGTCGCGATTGCGCCGCAGCGTGACTTCGTCTTCGGCGCCCCCTTCGACGTACTCCATCGCGAAGCGCGGCACTCGACGCATCGCGATGCGCCGCAATTCCTCGATGCTCAGCGCGCGCTCGAAATGACGGCCTTCGTGGTAGCGGCGGTTCATGCGCTCTTGGCCGCGTGCACCATCTCGGTGATGCGCGTAGCCGTCTCGAGCGCTCGCAGCCCGTCTTCGCCGGTTACCACCGGAGGTTTCCCCTCGAGGATCGATTGCAGGAACGCCTCGATCTCGAAGCGCAATGCATCGCCCTGCTCATATGTGCGTTCCTCGATCACGACCTGCCCGCGCGGCATCTCGCTGCCGGCCGGTGGCTTGCGCACCACCGTCAGGATCTTCTGCTGCAGGTCGATCGACACATAGGCGTCGTCCTGGAACAGGCGCAGCTTGCGTTCCATTTTCATGCTCACGCGGCTGGCGGTCGTATTGGCGACGCAACCGTTCGCATAGCGAATGCGGGCATTGGCGATGTCGAGCCCGTCCGAGAACACCGAAGCGCCGACTGCGTCGATCGATACGATCGGCGCGCCGACCATGCTCTGGATCAGGTCGATGTCGTGGATCATCAGATCGAGCACGACGTTGACGTCCGTGCCGCGTTCCTTGAATGGCGCAAGGCGATGCGACTCGATGAAACGCGGCGTGTGCAGCGTGCCTTCGAGGGCGAGGATCGCGGCATTGAACCGCTCGAGATGACCGACCTGAAGCACGCAACCCGTGCGTGCCGCGATCGTGATCAGCTCACGCGCCTCGTCCAGCGTCGTCGTGATCGGTTTTTCGACCAGCACATGAATGCCACGCTCGAGGCATTCGCGGGCGATGCCGAAATGCAGTGGCGTGGGTGTGGCGATGCTGACCGCGTCGATCCGGCCGAACAGCTCGCGAAAATCGGCAGCCGGCTGACACCCGGTTTCGGCGGCGACTTTCTCTCGCGCCTCTTTGCTGGCGTCGACGACTGCCACGAGTTCGGAGCCGGGCAATGCGACATACTTCTGGGCGTGAAATCGGCCGAGGTAACCGACGCCGATAACGGCTGTCCTTATTTTTTGCATGATGATTTCCGCGCCTGCCCCGCAATTCCACGATGATACTCAATGGCGACTCTTGCGGCGGGTGTGACTTATCCTTCACGATCCGGCCAATGACTCGTCGTTCCGACAAGTATTGGCTGATCATCGCGCTGGGCTTCGGCTTGCTCGTGCTGCCGTGGCTGGTTTTCGCGACGGGTCGGACGCTGCTGGGGCCGTACACGGACGGCAGCGCCCTCATGTTCTTCGTCAACTTCCTGCTCGACCTGGTGACCTTTCGTTGGCACGCCTGGGCGCTCGCGCTGGGCCCGCTGCTGATCGTCGTCGTGTTTGTCGGGCTGTGGCGGCTCGCCGCGCCACAAGTTGAAGCGGTTAGCTCAGTGGTGACGACGTCTTCGAGACGAGAGCCAACACTGAGACAGGAGCCAACACTCCATCGCTCGCCTCGGTCTGAATCGGATCCGTATTCAAGCGACGCGGGGTATTCAAAGCCCCGTCCCTGGGGGCGCGTGGATCGGGACTGAGGGCGCAGCCCGGCTTTGGCAGTTCTGGCGCCTGGCCCACGACCGAAGTCAGCGGGTGGACCAATAAAGCGCGATCACCCCGGCAAATGCACCCCACATCGCGGCCTGCGCCCACCGCCGCCAAGGCCGCTCTCGCGCCTGGCCGATGAAACTGACCGCCGCGAGCGTGGTCAAACCCGCGAAGATGGCCACATATGCCGCCAGTAAAGGCAATTCTTCACGAAACTGCGCGGTTTCCTCACCCGAAAGCACCAGGAAAACAATCAGCGTGGCGCCAAGCCCAAAGGTCGTCGCTGCCGACGACCCGAGCACGATTCCGGTCAATACGGTGAGGGGTCGCACAATTGGCCCGAATTTGATTGGATCCGGTCTTGATCGGGACCGGGCGTGTCTCTAGCCTACGTACAGCCGCCGAGTCCAGCTTGCAGAGGGTCAATTTAGTGTATCAGTCAGACGACCAGCGCCCGAGCCCCACCCCATCGCGCCAGCGCATCGCCGGACGAGCCGGCGCCGCAGTACTGGCCACGATGGTGCTCGCGATCGGCACGCTGCTGCTAGGCACGGCCAAGGCACCTTCCGCCACGGCGAACGCCACATCCACCGATTTTGGGCCGACCGAACGTCACGCCAAAGTCGCGCGCCTCGTCGGGACGATGTTCGAGCGCTCCCATTACCGGCAGGCGCCGGTCAACGATCCGGTGTCGTCCCTGGTGCTCGATCGGTATCTCGAATCGCTCGATGGCATGCGCAGTTACTTCCTGGCCAGCGACATCGCGGAATTCGAGAAGTACCGCTACGAACTCGACGACGCGATCACGACGGGCAAGCTCGAGCCGGCCTTCGCCATTTTCAATCGATTCCAGCAGCGCAATCGTGAGCGCATGGCTTACGCGCTCAAGGTCGTCGATACCGAACCCGACTTCAAGCTTCCGGAGAGGTTCGAGTTCGATCGTGAGCACGCGCCGTGGGCCGCCTCGGCCAACGAACTGGACGAACTCTGGCGCCAGCGCGTCAAGAACGACGCGTTGTCGCTGATGCTCACCGACAAGACCTGGGCCGAAACGCACGACATCCTGAAAAAGCGTTATGAGCGCGTTGCCAAGCGCTCCGAACAGATCACGTCCGACGACGTGTTCGAGAATTTCATGAACTCGTTCGCGCACGTGTTCGACCCGCACTCCAGCTATTTCTCGCCGCGCAATTCCGAGGAATACCGCATCCAGATGAGCCTCTCCTACGAGGGCATCGGGGCATCGCTGCAGTCGATCGACGATTACGTCACGATCATGGAGATCCTGCCCGGCGGTTCCGCGCAGCAGAACGGTGAGTTGCAGGCCAACGATCGCATCCTCGCGGTCGGCCAGGGCAAGTCCGGCAAGATGGTGGACGTGGTCGGCTGGCGTCTCGACGACGTCGTGCAGCTGATCCGTGGACCGAATGGCTCGTTCGTGCGGCTGCAGATCCAGCCGGGCAATGCACCGCCCGGCACGCAGGAGCACGTGCTCACGCTGCCCCGCAGCAAGATCACGCTCGAAGCCCAGGCGGCCAAGAAAGAGGTCCGCAAGATCCAGCGCGGCGACAAGGAGCTCAAGATCGGCGTAATCACGGTGCCGTCCTTCTACCAGGACTACAACGCGCGCGCGGCAGGCGACGAGGAATATCGCAGCACCACGCGTGACGTGCGCAAGCTGATCGAAGAATTGAAGAAGGAAGGCGGTGTCGACGGCATGGTGCTCGACCTGCGCGAAAATGGCGGCGGCCACCTCTCGGAAGCCATCGGTCTCGTGAACCTGTTCGTGCCGAAAGGCCCGGTCGTGCAGTTGCGCGAAACCGGCGGTCGTGTCGAGGTGCTCGAGTCCGATGAGAAAGGCGTGGCCTACGACGGACCGCTGACGATCCTCGTCGACCGCTTCAGCGCATCGGCCTCGGAAATTTTCGCCGCCGCAATGCAGGACTACGGCCGCGGCCTCGTGATCGGCCAGGAAACCTACGGCAAGGGGTCGGTGCAGAACCTCTACCCGCTCGACCGTTACGCGCTCGGGCAGGATCCAGGCTATGGCCAGCTCACCGTCACGATCGGCATGTATTACCGCGTCACGGGCGACAGCACGCAGAACCGTGGCGTGCAGCCCGACCTGGCACTGCCCTCGGCGATCAGCGCTGAAGAAGTGGGCGAAAGCTCGCGCGACGGCTCGTTGCCCTGGAATCGCATCCGGCCGGCCAGCTTCCGCCGCGAAGGCGCCTATGCCACCTTGTTGCCGGAGCTGCAGCGCGAACACGACGCACGCATCGCGACCGACCCGAACTTCCAGTTCGCGGTGGCCGAAATTGCCGCGCTCGAAAAGATGCGCAGCGAGAAGTCCGTCTCGCTGAACCTCGAGGAGCGCAAGGCCGAGCGCGAAAGCCGTACCAAGGAGCAGCTCGCGCGCGAGAACGCGCGACGCGCGGCCGTCGGGCCAGGAACCGTTGAAGGCCGCGACCGAAATCAAGGAAGCCGACGCGCCGGATGCGATCCTTGGGGAAGCCGCGCAGGTCACGGCCGACCTGACGACCCTGGAGCCGCGCTTCCTGGCGCGGGCGCCCGGTCGGGGAGGAAGCCGGCAGCTGACGTCGCTGGCAACGGCCTGGCTTGGCGACGGCACGCCGCGTCGCGCCGATTCTTTGGTGTTGTACTTGACTACAACACTATAGAGCCCTACGATCGCGCCCATTCTGGTACCGGATACAGGGGCTCGATAGCCATGACGACGCAAATCCCGCAGGCCCAGCAACACGGTCGGTTCGGGCGGTGGCTGTTCGCGGCGGCCCTCGCGGGCGCCCTTGCCAGCGGGTGCAGCAATGGCAAGGCCAAGGACAAGGACGCCGCCGAGGACAAGGCGACCGCGGTTCCGGTCGAGGCCCAGCCGCTGAAGCGCGGCCGAAATGCTGGCCGTGTACTCCGGCACGGCGCCGATCGAGGCGCAGGAAGAAGCCGAGGTGATCGCGAAGGTGGGCGGCGAAGTACGCCAGATCCTGCGTCGAGGAAAGCGACCACCGTGACCGCAGGCCAGTTGCTGGCGCGCCTCGACGGCGATCGGCTGCGCCTGACGCTCGCCCAGATCGAGGCCAACCTGCGCAAGCTCGAGCGCGACTACAAGCGCCAGCTCGACCTTGAGCGACAAAGGGCTCGTAGCCAAAGGCACCGCCGAAAATGCCAAGTTCGACCTGGATGCATTGCGCGCCTCTTACGACAGCGCCCGCCTGGAACTGAGTTACACCGAGATTCGCGCGCCGATCGCCGGCGTCGTTTCGGCACGCCACATCAAGCTCGGCAACACGATCAAGCCCGAACGACCCGACGTTTCGCATCACCGATCTCGATCCGCTGATCGCGTACGTGCACATTCCGGAGAAGGAATTCCGCAAGCTGCGCCTTGGGACAGAACGCGGACGTGGTCGTCGATGCGCTCGGCAGCGAGCACTACGTCGGGCACGATCTCGCGCATCAGCCCGACGGTCGACCCGCAGACCGGAACGTTCCGCGCACGCGTCGAAGTCCCGGACACCTCGCGCCGGCTGAAGCCGGGCATGTTCGCGCGCGTCAACATCGTCTACGACCGTCGCCCCAACACGCTGCAGTTGCCGCGCACGGCGATCCTCGACGCCGACGGCGAGCAGTCGGTGTACATCGTCGCGAAAGGCAAGGCCGAGCAGCGCAAGGTCCGCACGGGTCTCGAGAACGGCGGCTGGGTCGAAGTGCTCGAAGGGTCTGCAGGGCAACGAGAGCATCGTCGTCGTCGGCCAGGCGGGCCTCAAGAGCGGTACGCCGGTCAAGGTCGTCGGCGAGGCAACGCCGCCGGCGAGCGTGGTCGCGACCAACAAGGCCAAGGCCAAGTAACGCGTTCTGCCGGAGGCGCCCGTCGGCGACCTCGCCTCGGGGTACACAGTCCATGCTCAGCAAGCTGATCGATTTCGCGATACGGCGTCGAGTCACGATCGTGATGTTCACGATCGCGATCGCACTCTTCGGCTTCGTCTCGCTGACGCGGCTCAAACTGAACCTGCTCCCGGACCTCTCCTACCCGACGATCACGGTCCGCACGGAATTGCCGGGCGCCGCGCCGCTCGAGGTCGAGAACCTCGTCACGCGCCCCGTCGAGGAAGCGGTCAGCATCATCCGCAACGTGCGCGAGGTGCGCTCGGTGTCCCGCGCCGGCCAGTCCGACGTGACGCTAGAGTTCCTCTGGGGCACGGACATGGACATCTCGGGCATCGACGTGCGCGAGAAGCTCGACCTGCTGCAGCTGCCGCTCGAGGCGAAGCGACCGCTGCTGTTGCGTTTCGACCCGTCGAGCGAGCCGGTCCTGCGGCTCGCGCTGCTCGACGAAGCCCGCCGATGCCAGTGTCGAGCGCCTGAAGTCCCTGCGCCGGCTCGCGGAAGATCGCCTGAAACCGGACCTGGAATCCGTCGAAGGCTCGGCCGCCGTCAAGGTCAGCGGCGGCTACGAGGACGAGGTGCAGGTCTTCGTCGACCAGCAGAAGCTCGCGCAGCTCGGCCTGTCGATCGACGTCGTGACGCGCCGCCTGCGCGCCGAAAACGTGAACCTCTCAGGCGGCCGTCTCGAGCAGGGCACGCAACGCTTCCTGGTGCGCACGCTCAACGAGTTCGAGTCCGTCGAGCAGATGGCGAACTCGATCATCGCAACGCAGGACGGGCGCCGATCTACCTGCGGGACGTCGCCCCGTCACGCGCGGTTACAAGGACCGCGAGGCGATCACGCGCGTCAACGGCAAGGAAGCCATCGAACTTGCGGTTTACAAGGAAGGCGACGCGAACACGGTGCAGCTCGCCGACGGGTGTGCTCGAGCGCGTCAAGGCTCTGGAAGACAGCCTGCCCGAAGGCACGACGATCCGCACGGTCTATGACCAGTCGACGTTCATCGACGCCGCCATCAGCGAAGTCAAGAGTGCGGCCGTGATCGGTGGCCTGCTGGCGATCCTGGTGCTGTACGCGTTCCTGCGCGACGCGCGCGCGACGCTGATCAGCGGCATCGCCATTCCGATCTCGGTGCTCGGCACGTTCGTTTTGATGTATGCGTTCGACCTGACGCTGAACATCATGTCGCTCGGCGGGATCGCGCTCGCGGTCGGCATGCTCGTGGACAACGCGGTCGTGGTGCTGGAAAGCATCGTGCGCAACCAGGAGAAAGGCCACGACCGGCACGAAGCCGCGCGGCTCGGCACGGCCGAAGTGGCCACGGCCGTATTCGCCGCGACGCTGACGTCCGTGATGGTGTTCGCGCCGATGATTTTCATCACCGGCATCGCGGGCCAGTTGTTCAAGGACCAGTCGCTGACGGTGACGTTCGCGCTGTCTTTCTCGCTGCTGGTGGCGTTGACGCTGGTGCCGATGCTTGCTGCGGGCCGCGTCCGGGCGGCCGGGCGTGAGGCCGGTCGTCGTGCGTGAGCCCGGTCGCGCCGCGCGCAGCTTGCGCAAGGTCGCCGACGGTGTCCGGTTCGGTGGCAGCTGGATCTCGCGCAGCTGCGCGTTCGTGCTCAGCCCGCTCGTCAATGTCACGCAGGCCGTCAATCGCTGGGCCGATCGCAAATACCCGCCCGCCATCACCTGGGCGCTCGCTCACCCAGGCAAGGTGATCGGCACCGCGGTGCTCACGTTCGTGCTGACGATGGTGCTGATCCTGCCGCGCCTCGGCACCGAACTCATTCCGCAGATGTCGCAGGGCGAATTCAATGTCGACCTGCGCTTGCCACCCGGCACGCCGCTCGAGCAGACGGATCGCTCCGTGCTTGCCGCGCAGCGTGCCAGCGATGCGCTCGGCAACGTGAAGCTTGCCTACGGTGTCGCGGGCACGGGCAACCGTCTCGATGCCAACCCGGTGGACGCCGGCGAGAACACCGGTCGTCTCAGCCTCACGCTCGCCAAGGGCGCCAAGCGCGCGGACGAGGAACTGGCCATGTCCGGCATGCGCAAGGAACTGGAAAACCTGCCGGGCCTGCAATACCGGTTCAGCCGGCCGGCGCTGTTCAGCATGGCCACGCCACTCGAGGTCGTGGTGTCCGGTTACGATCTCGATCGACTCGGTGACGCGGCCGAGCTGATCCGATTGCAGTTGCTGCAGGACGATCGCTTCACCGACGTCAAGACCACGGTCGAGGCCGGCAATCCCGAGATCCAGATTGTGTTCGACCAGGAGCGCGCGTCACAGCTTGGCCTGGTCGTGCGCGAGCTGGCCGACCGCGTCGTCAACAGCGTGCGCGGCGAAGTCGCGACGCGTTACAAACTGCGGGACAAGCAGATCGACGTGCTCGTGCGCAGTGTCGATTCACGCGCGGCGTCGATCGAGGAAGTCCGCAACCTGATCGTCAATCCCGGTAGCGCGTACCCGGTGCCCCTCAGCGCCGTGGCCGAGGTTTCACTGGCCGTCGGCCCGGCGGAAGTACGCCGTGTCGGCCAGGAGCGCGTCGCCGTGGTCTCCGCCAACCTTGCGCACGGTGACCTCGGCTCGGCCGTCGATGCCTTGACTCGAATCGTGCACGACGTGCAACTTCCCGTGGGCACGACGGCGTTCCTGTCGGGCCAGAGCGAAGAAATGGAGGCATCGTTCACCTCGCTGCGATTCGTGCTGATCCTGGCGATCTTCCTCGTCTACCTGGTCATGGCCTCGCAGTTCGAGTCGCTGGTCCATCCGTTCGTGATCCTGCTGACGATTCCGCTCGCGCTGATCGGCGCCGTGTGGGCGCTGTGGATCACGGGCACCACCGTGAACGTGGTGGCCTACATCGGGTTGATCATGCTGGCCGGCATCGTCGTGAACCAGTCGATCGTACTGATCGACGCCGTGAACCAGTCCCGCGCACGCGGGCTCTCCAAGCACGATGCGATCATCGAGGCCGGCCGGCTGCGGCTGCGGCCCATCCTGATCACCAAGCTCACGACGATCCTGGGCCTGATGCCGATGGCGCTTGGTCTCGGCGAAGGCGCCGAGGTTCGCGCTCCGATGGCGATCACCGTGATTGGTGGCGTGCTGCTGACGACCTTCCTGACGCTGCTGGTGATCCCGGTCGTCTACTCCGTCATGGACCGCAAGAAGTTCGTGCCGGAGAACCCGCCGCCGCTGGCCCCGGGCCACGTGGCAGTCGAACCCGCTGCCGGCTGAGGACACCTCGCCATGTTGCACACCAAAGTAGCGCTCTCACGACCGGTCACCACGGTCATGATGGCGCTGGCCTTGCTCGCCGTCGGTGTGATCTCGACCAATTTACTGCGACTGGAGGCCATGCCGGACATCACGTTCCCGGGCATGCGTGTCGTGGTGCCCTACCCCGGCTCCACGCCGGAGGAAATGGAACTGCTGATCGTGCGGCCCGTGGAGGAAGCGCTGGCGACGCTGTCGGGCATCGAGGAGATCCGGGCCAGCGCACAGTCCGACCAGGCGAGTTTCGACATCCTGTTCAGCTGGGACCGCGATGCCGATGCCGCGGCGTTCGATGTCCGCACCAAGCTCGACTCGATCCGGCCGCAGTTACCGGCCGGTGCGGACCGGCTGCAGATGTTCGCGTTCAGCGCGGGGGATGAGCCGATGGTGGTGATCCGTGTCGCCGCGGACACGGATCTCACCGACCAGTACGAGACCCTCGAGAAATACCTGCAACGCCCGATCGAGCGCATCGAGGGCGTGGCACGGGTTTCGTTGCAGGGCGTGCAGCCGCGCGAAGTGCGCATCCTCATCGACCCGAATCGGCTCGCGGCTTACAGCGTGGACGTGCAGAAGCTGCGCGCCGTACTCGAATCGAGCAACTTCTCGGTCAGTGCGGGCGAGATCACCGAGAATAATTCGCGCTTCACGGTGCGGCCGATCGGCGAGTTCCGCAGCCTCGAAGACGTGCGCAACCTGATCATCGCGCCCGGCGTGCGTATCGAGGACATCGCACAGGTCGAACTGGTCGCGCCGGAATTACCGATTGGCCGCCGCATGGACGGCCGGCCTGCCGTCGGCATCGACGTGTTCAAGTCGACGCAGGCGAACGTCGTCGACGTAGCCGACCGTGTGATGGCAGCGGTGGAAGAAGCGCGGCAAGTGCCGCAGCTGCAGGGCATCGAAATCCTGGTCGTGGGCAACCAGGCCGACAGCATCCGCGACTCGCTGCGCGAGCTGCGCAATGCGGGCCTGATCGGCGCCACGCTCAGCTTCTTCATGCTGCTGTTCTTCCTGCGGCACCTGTCGACGACCGTCATCGTAAGCCTCGCGGTCCCGGCTTCGCTGCTGGTCACGCTGGCGGTCATGTACTTCCTCGGTTTGACGCTGAACATTCTGACGATGATGGGCATGCTGCTCGCGATCGGCATGCTGGTGGACAATTCGGTGGTGATCACCGAGAGCATTTTCCGCCACCGGCAACTGCATCCGGGCAAGCCACTGGAGTCGACCCTCGCGGGCGTCAAGGAAGTCGGCGTCGCCACGCTGGCGGGGACGTTCTCCACGGTCATCGTCTTCCTGCCGCTCGTATTCGGCGAACGCAACGAGATGTCGATTTTCCTCGTGCACGTGGCCGTGCCGATCGTCGTCGCGATGCTGGCATCGCTGGTCCTGGCGCAGACACTGATTCCGATGCTCGCGGCGCGCATGTCGCCGCCCCCGCCGATCGCCGCGGGTTCATGGTTCGGGCGCCTGCAGACACGCTACGAGCGAGCGCTCGTGTGGGCGATGGCGCACCGTAAGTCCATGGGACTGATCACGCTGCTGATCGTCGTGTCGCCCGTACCGCTCTTCGTGCTGAAACTGGCCAAGGTCGACCCGTTCCCGCAGGAAGCCAGCCGGGTGCTGATGATCAACTATCACATCGAAGGCTCGCACCCGATGGCAAGGGTCGAGCAGGCCGTGCGCCGCGTCGAGGCGTACGTGCTTGCCAACAAGGAGAGATTCGACGTCGACACGTATTACTCGGTCTGGTTGAACGACGAGGCCAGTACGCGCCTGTACCTGAAGCCCAAGGACGAAGCCACGGTCGGCGCCGCGGAGGTCATGCGGCGCGTGCTGGCGGACATCCCGGAGATCATCATCGGCAAGCCGAGCTTTACGTTCGACGACGTGTCGAGCGGTTCGCACCTCGTTCAGCATCCAGCTCTCCGGCGAATCGACCGAGCGGCTCGCGGACCTTTCACGCGCCGTGGCGCACCGGCTCGCGTCGGTCCCGGGGCTCGAGGCCGTGCGTTCCGAGGCGGGGTCCGGCGAGCAGGAGGTCCAGGTCATCGTCAACCGCGACCGGGCCTCGCAGCTGGGCCTGACGACGCAGGACATCGCGATGACCGTGGCCGGTGCGATGCGCGGCGATCGACTGCCGGAGCTGCGCACGTCCGAGCGTGAACTGACGATGCGTCTCGCGTTCCGTGAATCCGACCGGCAGTCCGTCGAGGACCTCGGTCGCGTACCCGTGATGTTGCCGGACGGCACGCGTACCGAGCTCGGCGCAGTCGCCGACTTTGTCGTGAAACCCAGCGACCGCGAAATTCAGCGCCTGAACCGCCTGACCGACCGTCGTCATCAACGCCAACATGGCGCCGGGCACGACCATGGACGAGGCGCGCAAGCGCGTCGAGCCGATCATGAAAGCCTATCCGCTGCCGCCGGGATATTCGTGGCAGTTCGGCCGCGGCCTCGAGGAGAACGACAAGGCCATCCAGACCATGGCCGCAGAACATGCTGCTGGCGGTCGTATTGATCTTCCTGGTGATGGCGTCGCTGTTCGAGTCGGCGCTCTACCCGCTTTCGATCATCACCTCGATCGTGTTCGCGATCGTCGGCTCGATCTGGTTCCTGACCCTGACCGGCACGACCATCACCATGATGGCCATGATTGGATTCATGGTGCTGATCGGCGTGGTCGTCAACATAGGGATCGTGCTGATCGCACACGTGATCGACCTGCGTGCGGCCGGGCTGCCGCGCCATGAGGCGATCCTGCAGGCGGGCCGCGACCGGCTCCGGCCGATCATGATGACGACGCTGACCACGCTGCTGGGCTTGACGCCACTGGCGATCGGCGATGCGCAGGTGGCGGCGGAGGCGGCCAGGGCCCGGCGTACTACCCGATGGCGCGTGCCGTGATCGGCGGCCTCGCGTTCTCGTCGGTCGTGTCGCTGATGATCGTGCCGATGTTCTACGTCTGGTTCGACGATCTTAATTTGTGGCGCAGACGTGTCTTTTCCAGGGACTCCGTTGCGGGACCGGACGCGTCATCCGAATCGGGTGGATCGCCTCAGCCGGAGCCGGCCGCCTAGCCGCGCACGGGGACTTCGACCGAAGGCGGCTCAGCCGAACGACTCGGTCTCTTCGTCCTCGGGCGCGTCGTCCAGGAGCTCCTCCAGCGCCCTCGGCTCCAGTTCGAGCTGCGGCAGGTCTTGCTGGGCAAGACCCTGTAGATCGCCAGCGATCGCGATCAGCTGTGAAGTGGCGACACCGATCTGCCTCTCGCGCCGCTTCCAGCGCTGCTGCATGACCGTCCGCTCGCTTTCGAGCTCCTCACGCATCTTCTTGAACGCGTCGTAGACCGCGCGGAGCTTGTGTGCGAACTGCGGTGACGTGAGGTAATCGTAGACCGCCTCCATCTTCTCGCCCTTGCGCGCACCGGCGACGCGAGCCTTGTGCGCGTCCATCAGGCCGACGCGCAGCACGGCAGCCATCGCGATGGCCGCGCCGGGCGTCGTCACCCAGACGTCGTCATAGATGCCAAAGAGCTGACCCGCCGGCCAATCGCAGGGGAACGAGGTCGTCACGATCACGCCGGCATCGGCACCGGCCTCGCGCATGTCCTGCTTGAGCTTGGCGGGCCATTGCGCACTCCATTTTTGGGCCCGCTTGGCCTCCCACAGCAAGGTTCCGGCTTCCTGGCCGAGCCGCGTGCTTACTCGCTGCAAGGCGTCGGCGCCCCGCGCTCCTTTCTTGACCTCGACGATCGAATCGAGCGGGAACGATGCCGCGAGTTCTTCCTCCAGCAGCAGTTCGAGGACCTCGCCCTGTAACTGCTGCGAACCCTGCTCGAGCTGGCGTTGTGTCTCGTTGAGCTTACCGAGCGTGTCGTCGAGTTTCTTCTGCAAGTCGGCTTCGCGCAGCTTCGCCTTCTCGCCTTCGGCTGCGCGCACGGTCTCCTCGATACGGCGCCGCTCGACATCGAGTCGCCGCTGCACGTCGAGTTCGAGCTGCTGCTGTTTCGCCTGCAGGGCCACGCGTTCGCGCCGCAGCTGTAATTCGGTGGACTGGAATTCCTGGATGCGCGACGCCTGCGCACGGATCTCGGCTTCGAGGCCGGCCTGCTTCTGCGCAGCGAGCGCAAACGCCTGCTCCTGCAGCCGGCCGAGGGCGCCGTGACTCGCGGCTTCAAGCGCTTCCAGCGACTTGCGGGCAAAACCGTCCGCGAGACCGAACTCGTGTTCGCAGTGCGGGCAGGTCACCCGCGTGCGCGGGTCGACGAGCAACTGGTCGTGGGTGTGTTCGACGGGCTGTTTCTTCATGAGCCGAGTATTCCCCCAGCGAGGCTCACCAGGCGAGCCCGGCTCAACGCACGAGGGCGCGGTAGATGTCCCAGTATTCGTCGAGCAGCAGGTTCGGGATGGGCCGACGCGCCCCGGCGGGCCCTTCCGGTGCGGCAATCGAATCGTGCGACGGTATGACGTCGCTGCCGGTCTTGTACGAGGCGCCGCGACGGATCCGATCCGCACGCGTCTTGACGTCGGCGAGGTCGTCCTCCATGCGCTCGATATCGGCAACGGCCGTGGCCGCCCGTTGCATGACAGTGACGCACTCCGGTTGCGCGCCATAATGTGCGTCGTACACGCGCTTCAGCGTGCTCTGGCGCGCCAGGTCCGCCAGGCCGCCCGACGATAGCTTGTCGTAAAGCATTTCCGCGTAGGCGATGACGGCCAGGTTTACCGCGCGTCGGCCGTCGAGACTGACGCCCTCGAACACGGGGCCGGCTCGGCTCTCGCCGCGTCCAATCGATCGCCGAGATCGGTGACCTGCAGCGACGCTGCTTCGATCCGCCCGATGCGTGCATCGATGGCTTCGCTGAGCTTGCGGCGCCGGAAATAATTCCAGAAGCCTCGCAGTTGCGCGAGTCGTTGCCGTGCCAGCTTCTGCTCGGCCTGCAGCTGGTCGGCCAGCACCCGCGCCTCGATCAGTTCGCGCTCGATCTCGGCCATGCGCGCCCGCTTGTCGCGCTCGAAGTCGGCCATCTGCGTGCGCGCTCGCGATCCTTCTGCTGCCGGTTGAGTTCGGCGCCGAATTGCTCGAGTCGTTTGGACGCGGTGCGCCACACCGCCCGCAACTGGAAATACGCGAGGCTCTTGTAGCCTTCCTCGGGCTTGCCGAGATATTTCTCGAGTTCGGAGAGTTGCTCCTCCACGCGCATCGTGGAGCCTTCCTGGAGCTTCAGGCGATCGAGCAGACGGTGACGCTCGTCGTCGATCGCATTCAATTCCTTCTTCAGCTCGGCCCTGTTGCGAAACAGGTCGAAGAGCCGTTCGTCTTCGATGGTGGGCTCGCGGCCGGCCAGGCGATACGCGAGCCGGCGCAGACCATCAGGCAGTCGCATGCACCCTTTGGCCTGCCGGCGGATTGAACGCGTGGCCGCGTTCGACGCAATAGTCGAGCCATTTGTTCAGCATCATGTTACGCAGCCAGCGATCACCGAGCTGCTGCGGAATGCCCGCACGCACGTGCTCGAGGCTGGGATGCTTGATCCAGCGCCCGCACTGGCTCGCTTCGGCCAGCCGCGCGTCGTGGTAGACACGCAGTTCCAGATCGGGGTCGGCAACGGTGCCGGCCTCGTCCTGGAACAGGTAGGTGAGCCGGATCATCGAGGTGTAGGGTGCGTGCTCCAGCACCTCGAGGTGCAGGTCGCAGTCGCCGGCCACGCGTGAGAGCTTGCTGCCGACGTGCTTGCGCACGTCGCCCATGAGCGCCTGCAGCCGGATGAAGTTGCTCTCGTAGAGCGTCATCAGGCTCGTGAAACTCACCGGCCGCGCACGCCAGGAAGTGATGCAGAGGCTATCGAGAATCATCGCTCGACTATAGCACAAGGTTTTGGCGCAACCGTGAACCAGGCCACGCTCGAGACACGTCGCGGCGCACCGATCCCGCTAGGGACGGAGCCGGCGCTCGATGCCCTTGCGGTCGATGATGCGGCTCGCGATTTCCTCGATCGAGGACTCGGTCGTGTCGATGACCTCGATGCCGTGCCGGTGCAACAGGTTCTCGGCGCTGCGCACCTCGAATTCGCATTGCGAGATCGACGCATAGCGGCTGCCCGGACGCCGCTCGTTGCGGATCTGCTGCAATCGCGTCGGCGCGATCGTAAGCCCGAACAGCTTCGGCGTGTGGGCCGCGGACCATCGAGGGCAATTGTTTCGATTCGAAATCGTCCTCCGTGAATGGATAATTGGCGGCAAAGACCCCGTACTGCATGGCCATGTAGATGCAGGTGGGGGTCTTGCCCGACCGCGACACGCCGATCAGGATCACGTCCGCGCGGGCGTAATCCGCGGTCACCGCGCCGTCGTCGGCGGCCAACGCGAAGTTCGTCGCATCGATGCGGATCGTGTAGACGAGCTGGTCTGCGATGCCATGCGCGCGACCCGCGCGCTCGCTCGACTTGACCATGAGCTCCGCTTCCAGCCGACCCAGGAATGCGTCGAAAAAAGTCGAGAAACAGGCCGTTGCTGCGCTTGACGACATCGCGCAATTCGTCCTTGACCAGCGTGCTGAAGACGATGGGCCGCAGGCCGTCGGCGGCGCCCGTCGCATTGATCTTGCGTACGGCTTCCTCTGCCTTGTCAGGTGTGGCAATAAATGGCAGAGTGACCTGTCTGAATTCAAGGCCGTCGAATTGCGTGAGCAGGCTGTGTCCCATCGTCTCGGCGGTCACGCCGGTCTGGTCAGATACGAAAAATACCGTTCTGCGATTCATCTGCGGCGCGATTCCCGTGACGCGTAAAAAGTCACGCAGTCTTTCATCACACGAGTTGAACTAGCAAGGGGGCCGCTCGTGCGACCTTACACGATCCCGTTTGCCCGCCTCGGTCGCCACGAGGTGGCCGAAGTCGGCGGCAAGAATTCTTCGCTCGGCGAAATGATTTCCAACCTCGCGTCGCTCGGCGTCACGGTGCCGGACGGCTTCGCCACCACGGCCGACGCCTATCGGGATTTCCTCGCGCACGAAGGCCTCGCCGAGCGCATCAAGCAGGAACTCGCCACCCTCGACGTCGATGACGTCGCGCGCCTCGCCGAGACCGGCGCGCGGATCCGCGGCTGGATGCTGGCGACGCCGTTCCCTGCGCGACTGCAGCAGGAGATCGTCGAAGGCTACGAGCGCATGAGCGATGGCCGGCGCCGATGTCGCCGTCGCCGTGCGCTCCTCCGCCACCGCCGAAGACCTGCCCGAGGCCTCGTTCGCGGGACAGCAGGAAACGTTGCTGAACGTGCGCGGCGCCGGGCAGGTCGTCAAGGCCGTGCACGAGGTCTTCGCGTCGCTGTTCAACGATCGCGCGATCTCGTACCGCGTGCACCAGAGTTTCGATCACTCGCAGGTCGCGCTGTCGGCCGGCATCCAGTACATGGTGCGCAGTGACCTCGGCTCGAGCGGCGTGATGTTCACGCTCGACACCGATTCCGGCTTTCGCGACGTCGTGTTCATCACCGCGTCCTACGGTCTCGGCGAGACCGTCGTCCAAGGCGCCGTGAATCCCGACGAGTTCTACGTCTACAAACCGGCGCTGCGCTCGGGGCACCACCCGATCCTGCGACGCACGCTCGGCGCCAAGGCGATCAAGATGGTCTACGCGACGGAGCGAGCACAAAGCCAAGCGCGTGCTGACCGTCGACGTGCCCGAGGCCGACCGCATGCGCTTCTGCCTCGGACGATGCCGACATCCTCGAACTTCGCGCCAGGCGCTGACGATCGAGCAGCACTACGGCTGCCCGATGGACATCGAATGGGGCAAGGACGGCGAGACCGGCAAGCTCTACGTCCTGCAGGCGCGTCCGGAGACGGTGCAGAGCCGCGCGGGCCGCACGATCCAGCGTTACACGCTGAAGCAGAAGGGCCGCGTGCTCGCCACGCGGTCGCAGCATCGGCCAGCGCATCGGCGCGGGGCCGGCGCGCATCGTCGCGCGACATCCGGGAAATGGCGCGCGTCGAAACGGGCGACGTGCTCGTCGCCGACATGACCGATCCCGACTGGGAACCTGTCATGAAACGTGCCTCGGCGATCGTCACGAACCGCGGCGGGCGCACCTGCCACGCGGCGATCATCGCGCGCGAACTCGGCATTCCGGCCGTGGTCGGCTGCGGCAACGCGACGACCGCGATCAAGGAAGGCCAGCCCGTCACGGTCTCGTGCGCGGAAGGCGACACCGGCTACATCTACGACGGCCAGCTGGAATTCAACCAGGCGCAGATCGAGCTCGATTCGCTGCCGGCGATTCCGGTCAAGATCATGATGAACGTCGGCAACCCCGACCGCGCGTTCGATTTCGCCGGCATCCCCAACAAGGGCGTCGGCCTCGCGCGGCTCGAGTTCATCATCAACCGCATGATCGGCGTGCATCCGAAGGCGCTGCTCGAGTTCGACACGCTCGAGCCCGACTTGCGGGACACGATCCGCCGGCAGATGGCGGGTTACGACGACCCGGTCGAGTTCTACGTCGAGAAACTCTGCGAAGGCGTCGGCACGATCGCCGCGGCGTTCGCGCCGGAACCCGTGATCGTGCGTCTCTCCGACTTCAAGTCGAACGAATACGCGAACCTGATCGGCGGCCGGCAGTACGAGCCCGTCGAAGAGAACCCGATGCTCGGTTTCCGTGGCGCCGCGCGCTATGTCGACGAAGTCGTTCCGGCCCTGCTTCGAGCTCGAGTGCCGTGCGCTGAAGCGCGTGCGCGAGGAGATGGGGCTCAAGAACGTCTGGGTCATGGTGCCGTTCGTGCGCACGCTGAAGGAGGCCGAACAGGTCGTCGGGCTGCTCGCCGACAACGGCCTCAAGCGCGGCGAGGATGGCCTCAAGATCATCATGATGTGCGAGATGCCGACCAATGCGGTGCTCGCGGACCGTTACCTCGAGTTCTTCGACGGCATGTCGATCGGCTCGAACGACATGACGCAGCTGACGCTCGGGCTCGACCGCGATTCCGCGGTCATCGCGCGCCTGTTCGATGAGCGCGACGACGCGGTCAAGGCGATGCTGTCGATGGCGATCAAGGCCTGCCGCAAGGCGGGCAAGTACATCGGCATCTGCGGCCAGGGGCCTTCGGATCATCCGGACCTCGCGCGGTGGTTGCTCGAGCAAGGCATAGAGAGCATGTCGCTGAATCCGGACACGGTCGTCGAAACGTGGCTGTTCCTCGCCGGCGAGACCGCCGTCGCGAAGTGACCTTTGCGCGTGCGCGGGTCGCTTCGTTACCGAGCGAGAAAAAGGCGTCAGATGCCAGGAGGGGACGAGGGGATAGTTTTCCAGGGGCGGAAGAGAGAAATACGCCCCTGGAAAACCACCCACTCATCCCCTCCCACGGCACGGCGCCTGAGCTTCTCGCTCTGACGAGCGCTACGCACGGCGCATGCGGCGTCACGTTCGCGTCGGAGTCGAGTCTCGCGCGAGGAACAGCGCGCGATCGAAGACGTGCGGATTCAGTCACCGCGGTGAGGCGCTTACCCAAACTGCGCCTTTAGTTCGGTACGACACCCAGACGTCGATGCGCAACGCGCAACTACCCTCAACGCAGACTGTGGGTCGCGCGGAGCGTCCGGTGCGTGGTCGCTGCATGCGCCGTGCGACGTTTTCGGCGAGCCGAAAACAAGCCCAGGCGCGCTTCCCAAGCGTTCGATCCGGTAGTCTTTTGCCGCGCATATCTCTTCGCGCGGCGAAAAGAGCTACCGGATCGGACGCCTGTCTGCGTTCCCGGCTTTGCTTCCAGGTCTGCACGAAAAGCCGCGACCGTCTACAGCGACTGCCGCCCGGCGAGCGCGTGGGCGAGTGTGCCGCCGTCGACGTATTCCAGTTCGCCGCCCACCGGCACGCCGTGAGCGATGCGCGACGCGCGGAGTCCGAAGCGCGCCACGACGTCTGCGAGGAAATGCGCCGTCGCCTCGCCTTCGACCGTCGGATTCGTCGCCAGGATCACTTCCTGCACGTCCCCGCTGGCCAGCAATTTCTCGAATGGCTCGATGCCGATCTCGCTCGGACCCACGCCGTCGAGCGGCGAAAGATGTCCCATCAGCACGAAATAGCAGCCCCGGTAGCTCGCGGTCTGCTCGATCGCGACGACATCCGCTGGCGATTCCACGACGCAGAGCAGGCTCTGGTCGCGGCTTGCGTTCAGGCAGATAGGACAAAGCTCGCCTTCGGCGAACATGCGGCAACGCTGGCAGTGGCCCAGTTTTTCGATCGCCATCGCCACCGACGCGGCAATTTCGTGGCCGCCTGCGCGGTTGCGCTCGAGCAGGTGAAACGCCATGCGCTGCGCCGACTTCGGCCCGACGCCGGGCAGGCAGCGCAGCGCCTCGATCAGCCGGCTCAGCGATGGCGGATACAGCATCGGGTGTGATCGGTCAGGCGGCGGTCATTCAGAATGGCATCTTCAGGCCCGGCGGCAGGTTCATGCCGCCCATGACGCCGGCCATTTTCTCCTGCGTCACCGATTCGACGCGCTGCGAGGCGTCGTTGATCGCCGCCGCGACCAGGTCCTCGAGCATCTCGCGGTCGTCGAGCGGCACCGACGTGTCGATCTGCACGCGCTTGGCCTCGTGCCTGCCGTTCATCGTCACCTTGACCATGCCGCCACCGGACTCGCCCGTGACCTCCATGGCCGCGATCTCGGCCTGCGCCTTCTGCATGTTCGCCTGCATCACCTGCGCCTGCTTCATCATGTTGCCGATGCCGCCTTTCATGCGTCGCCTCTCCTGATCGAATACCTGGTTGATGACGAGCCGTAATGGACCCGTGCTGAAAAAACCGGAAAAAGAAAATCAATTGCGCGGCTTCACGGAGCCCGGCTTGACCGTCGCGCCGAACACCTCGCGCAGCGCGAGCACGGCCGGATCGTTGTCGATCGCCTGCTCGGCGGCGCGCTGCCGCTCCTCGGCCGCGCGCGCATCGCGCCGCGCGGGCGTCAACTCCTCTGTCACGACTACGGTCATCGCTGACGTCGTGGCCGGCAGAAATTCGAGCCGCACCGGTTCACCGAAGTACTTCGACAACGCGGCCGCGAGCTTCTGCTCGAGCTGCGGGCGGCGGATACGATTCGCCATCCGCATCGAGCCGCAGGCGCACGACACCCTGCTTGCGCTCGACGAGCAGGCAGTGCGCGGCGAGTTGCCGCAACGGTCCCTGCAGCCCAAGCTCCGCGACGATCGCCGCCCAGTCTTTGCCACGCCTACAGTGGGTTGCATGGCGGCGACGTCGGCTTGCGCGGCTGCTTGTGGGCGTGGTTCGACGGTGCGGACTCCGGCTCACGGACGCGTGCGCGCGCTGCCGTCGCGCGGCGCGGCGGCCTCGGGGCGACAGCCGGCACGGGCGCCGACTTCGTCGCCGCGGGCATCGCAGCGCGCGCAACGTTGCTGCGCGTCGCGGCTGGCGTGGCTTCGAGCGCCGTACCAGTTGCGACCGCCTGCGGGGCGGAACGCCAGCATGCGCAACAGCGCCATTTCAAACCCTGCCCGGGCATCGGGGGCGTAATCGAGGTCGCGCCGCGACGTGATCGCGATCTGGTACAGCAGCTGCAGGTCTTCGGGGGTGAACTGCTGCGCCAGCACGGACAGCGCCGCATCCTCTTCCTCGTCCTCGCCGGCGGGCAGGTCCGGCAGTGCCTGCAGCAGCGCCATGCGCTGGATCGCGCCCGAAAGCTCCGCGAGCGCCTGGTGATAATCCGGCGCACGCTCGTCGAGCCGCGCGACACTCTGCATCAGCGCACCGCCGTCCTTGGCGGCCAGCGCGTTCAAGATCGCACTGCACGTGCTTGCGGTCGAGCGTGCCGAGCAGCGTGCGCACCTCCGCCTCGATCGCCCGTCCCGCCACCGAAGGCCAGCACCTGGTCGAGCAGTGACAGCGCATCGCGCATGCTGCCTTCGGCTGCCGCGCGCGATGGCGCGCAACGCCGCCGGTTCGAACTCGACGTTCTCGGCCGCGGAGATCTGCGCGAGCCGGTCGTAGATCAGCGGCAGCGGCAGGCGCCGCAAATGGAACTGCAGGCAACGCGACAGCACGGTGACCGGCAGTTTCTGTGGATCGGTCGTCGCGAGCAGGAACTTGACGTGCGGCGGCGGCTCCTCGAGCGTCTTCAGCAACGCGTTGAACGAGTGCGTCGACAGCATGTGCACTTCGTCGATCAGGTAGACCTTGTAGCGACCGCGCGCCGGCGAGTACTGCACGTTGTCGAGCAGCTCGCGCGTGTCGTCGACCTTGGTCCTCGATGCCGCGTCGACTTCGAGCAGATCGACGAAGCGGCCGCCATCGATGTCGACGCAGGTCGGGACACACGCCGCAGGGCTTCGAGGAAATGCCCGTCTCGCAGTTCAGCGATTTCGCGAAAATCCGTGCGATGGTCGTCTTGCCGACGCCGCGCGTGCCCGTGAACAGGAAGGCGTGGTGGATGCGGCCTGAATCGAGCGCGTTGGTCAGCGCACGGCGCACGTGCTCCTGGCCGACGAGTTGTTCAAAGGTGCGAGGCCGCCACTTGCGGGCGAGAACGAGGTAACTCATCGGCGGGCGTCGGGTCCGGTGGCAGCTCGTGCGTTTAAAGGGAGGCGGCCCGCGCCAGAATACCCCCGGCACCCGGCGTTGCCGCTACCGTTGCTCCCTTCCGGGCCTGGCGGGGTTTACGGCTGGCCGTCGCGAGGGATCCGACGCGAGCCACCATGGAGAGGCGTAACTATAACACGCCGACCTCAGTCCTTCGGCAGCGGCGGCGGGCCCTCGGGCACGTACGATTTGTAACTCACGCTGCCCTTTTTCGCCTTGAATTCGGCCTGCACTGCGGCGAGGGCTTGCGGCTGCTCGTACAGGTCGACCATCGTCGCCGCCAGGGTTTTCGCTGCCCGGATCATTCCCTTGTGACCGATCGACATGCCGGCCGTTGCGACGACCGGCCAGGCATGCCACGGCGCCCCCATCGGGGACGTAGCCACCGTTACGTGCAGGGTCGGCGCGATCCAGCTGACATCGCCGACATCGCTCGATCCACCCTGAGCCTCCTGCCCTTCGAGCGGCTTGACACCCATGTCCATGCCAACTTCCGGCACGCCCGTCGCACGCTGGATCTGCCTGGCGAAAGCCTGTTCGTCTGCGGTGTATGCCGGCGGGCCGAGCCACAGCAGGTTCGACTGCAACAGCTTCGCGCCCGTTTCATTGACGAGCACCTCCCACGAGCCGCCCTGCACCGTCACGGTCGCCGTGGTCTCCGTCATCGTCGCGGCGCCATCGGCCAGCTTGCGAGCGCGCGCGAGCAGCGTCTCGACCTCGCTGCGCTTAAAATCGCGCAACCATAGCCAGACCTTTGCGTACTCGGGTACGACGTTCGGGACATCGCCACCCGAGACGATCGCGTAGTGCATGCGTGTGGTGGGCTTTACGTGCTCGCGCATCAGGTTCACGCCATGCGTGAAGAGTTCGAGTCGCGTCGACGGCGCTGCGACCATTCCACGGGTCGCTCGCGGCGTGGGCCGCCTTGCCGCGAAATTCGACCGCGAGATCGACCATCGCCTGGCCGCCAGTCATGTCGGCCAGGGTTTCATCGCCGGGATGCCATGCGAGCACGGCGTCGAGGCCGTCGAAGAGTCCCGCGCGCGCCATGTAGATCTTCCCGCCGTAATTCTCTTCGGCCGGCGTGCCGTAGAAACGCACCGTGCCCTTCAGCTTGCCGGCGGCGATCTGCTCCTTGATCGCGATCGCGGCACCGAGGCTCGCGGCGCCGAACAGGTTGTGACCACAGCCGTGCCCGCCCGCGCCCGGCTGCAACGGTTCCTTGACCGGACTCGCTTTCTGCGAAATACCCGGCAACGCGTCGTACTCGCCCAGGATGCCGATCACGGGCCGGCCGCTGCCGTACGTGGCAACGAACGCGGTCGGCATGCCGGCGACGCCACGCTCGACGCGAAAGCCCTGTTTCTCCGCATGGTCGGCCAGCGCTGCGGCGGAGCGATGCTCACGCAGCGCAAGTTCGGCGTACTCCCAGATGCGGTTCGCAATGTCGGTGAGCTCACCGGCCTGCTTGTCGATTGAATTCACGGCGGCGCGCTTGACCGGCGACGCTTCGCTCGCCGTCGTGTAGATGGTGTCGGTGGCGGCCACCACGGGGCACGCCGATCAGGCCGAACAAGCGCACTCGCCACCAAGACGCTGATAGTTTTCATCGCAAAATTTTTCCTGTTCTGTTCGATGCTTCAACCGCGGCCGCGATACGACGGCACGCCCTGGTCGGGAATCCACAGTCCGGCCGGCGGCTTGCCGGTCTGCCAGAACACGTCGATGGGCATGCCGCCGCGCGGATACCAGTAGCCACCGACGCGCAGCCAGCGCGGCTCGAGGAAATCGACGAGCCGGCCGGCGATGGCGAGTGTGCAGTCCTCGTGGAATGCGCCGTGATTGCGAAAGCTGGCCAGGTACAGCTTCAATGACTTGCTCTCGACGATCCAGCGCGCGGGTGCGTAATCGAGCACGAGATGCGCAAAATCCGGTTGTCCCGTGATCGGGCACAGCGACGTGAACTCGGGCGCCACAAACCGCGCGAGGTACAGCTTGCGCGGATGCGGATTCGCCACCCGCTCGAGCACCGCCGACTCCGGCGATTGCCGGTTGCGCGGTGACGACGCCGAGTTGCTTCAGTCCGGCATAGATCGTGCCCCTGCCCTTCCGGCTGCCGCCGCCGCGCGCACTGCTCACCGCACGTCGCCCTTCGCGTAGATACGCTCGATATCGTCCATGATGCTGTTCATCTCGCGCATCGCCGCGTTGAACGGTGCGGAGGTCGTCATCTCGACGCCAGCATCGTGCAGCAGCTCGACCGGATACTTGGACGCACCCGATGACAGCATGCGCAGGTACGCGTCCCGATTCTGCGTCGCCTTGGCCCGACTTCACCGCTGCCGTACCGATCATGCCATCCGCCAGCGACATGCCACCGATCATGCTGGTGGCGTACTGGTAGACGTAGAAGTTGCGATAAAAATGCGGGATGAAGGCCCACTCCGCCGCATAGCGCTCGTCGATCGTAACGACGCCCGCGTCGTGGCCGTAGTACTGGCGCAGCAACTCGAGGTACATCTTGTTCAGTGACTCGCCCGTCAGCGGTTCGCCGCGCTCCACGGACTCGTGGATCTTCAGCTCGAACTCCGCGAACAGGGTCTGGCGAAACAAGGTCGTGCGCATCGTGTCGAGATAACTCGAGAGCAGGAACAGCCGCGTGCGATCGTCCTTGGTACGGTCGAGCACGTGATGGAACAACAGGTTCTCGTTCAGGGTCGAGGCCACCTCGGCCACGAACGTCGAGTATCCGGCGGTCGCGTAGGGCTGGTTCGCCGAGGCGAGGTAGGAATGCATCGAATGTCCCGACTCGTGCGCCAGGGTCGAGACATCGTCCCAGGCGCCGTTGAAATTCAGCAGCTGGTAGGGGTGCACGCCGTAGACGGTGTTGCTGTAGGCGCCCGAGCTCTTGCCGGTCGTCGGCATGAAATCCACCCAGCGCTCGGCATAGCCCTTGCGCAGCGCCTCGACATAGGTCGGGCCGAGCGGCGCGAATGCTTCGAGCGTCAGGGCCTGGCCTTGCTCAGGCGTGTACTGCAACTCCACTTTCTGCACGATGGGCGCGTAGAGGTCTTCGTAACCCATCGCCGGCAGGCCCATGATCTTCTGGCGCAGCTTCAGGTAACGGTGCAGCGTCGGCAGGTTCGTGTGCACGTCGGCCAGCAATTGCGTGTACACGCTGCGCGGTATGTTGAATTCGAACATCGCCGCATCGAGTGACGACGGGAACTTGTGCACGTCCTTGTTCGCGACGTGCGCCGCGACCTGGGAATTCAACGTCGCCGCCAGCGTGCGCGTGAATTTACCGTAGCCATCCCAGAACGCTTTGAACACGGCGTCGCGGTCTGCCTTGTTCGGCGAAGCGCGATATTTCGTGTAAGCGGCCGCGTCGAGCTGCACCTTCTCACCGTTCGAGAGCGTCACTTCCGGAAACGGCAGTTCTGCGTCCGTGAACACGGAATGCACGGTGCCGCCGGTGTCGGCGAGTTCGCTCATGCGCGCAAACACCTTCTCCTCTTCGGAGGACAGCGTGTGCGGCGCGGCGCGCAGGATGTCGTCGAAGAACATGCGGTATTGCCGGAGCTTCGGCTCGGCGGCGAGATACTGGTCGATCTTTTCGCGACCGATCGCGAGGATCTCGGGGCGCATGAAAGCCGTGGCCGACTGGTATTCCGTGTACAGCTGCGTCATCTGCTGCTTCATCTGCAGGCTGCGGCCAACCCGCGTGTCCTGGTCATACACCTGGAATGCGTACGCGTAGAGCCGATCCGCCTGCTTGCTCGCGTTCTCCCAATCGGTCATGCCGGCCAGCAAGCTCGCGGCGGATGCGCCGAGCTTCCCTTTCCAATTCCCTAGCGCAGGAATGGTCTTGGCCAGTTCCTGTTTGCCGGCCGTCCAGGCGTCCTCGCTGGCATACAAGGACGACAGGTCCCACTGGTACTTTGCCGGTATGTCCGCGCGCTCGACCGCATGGGCCGGAACGTTCAGCCCGAGCGCAAAAACGGCCAGAACCGGCCACCATGTAGGCGACTTCCGCATGAAAACTCCTTGGATTGGGCCATATTGGCCGCAAAAACGAGACGGCAAGCTTGCCTTCACGAGGCGCTGCCCGCAACGTTCGCAGGCTGCTACAATTGCTGCGCTGCAACTAAATAGAAAGTTACGACGCCTCGCGGGGTATGCATGGCGAAGTCGATTGGCGAAATGCTGCCGAGGCCGCCTCGGACCATCTACACCCTCATCGAGGGCCGGGTCGTTTTCGAGCTCGCACTGCTGCCGATGCTCTATCCCTTGCTGCTCAATACACCGCAGGGCGACGGTCATCCCGTGCTGCTGGTGCCCGGCTTCGTCGCCGGTGATGCGACACTCGCTGTGCTCAGCGCTTTCCTGCGCTCGCGCGGCTATCACGTCGAAACCTGGGGCCTTGGCCAGAACACCGGCTTCAAGCTCAAGTTCAGCTATGCACTCGAACAGAAAGTCCGCTTCATGCATCACCGGCACAAGCGCAAAGTCAGCGTGGTCGGCTGGAGCCTCGGTGGCGTGTATGCATTTTTCACGGCACATGCCGCGCCGGAATGCGTACGCAGCGTGATCGCGCTCGGCAGCCCGATCCAGTTCTCGGTCGAAAATGCCAGCAAGGTGCCGTTGCTGGTCAAGGCGATCTATCGATATCTCGCGCACCCGATGGGCCCGGTCGCGCACACGGCCAACGTGCGCGCCAAGGTCCTACGGGCGCCGCCACCCATGCCGTCGACCTGCGTCTATTCGCTGACCGACGGGATTGTGCCGCCTGAATCCGCGCAGATCGTTACCGACGACGTGCTGCACGAGAACATCTGGGTGCCCGGCAGTCACGTCGGGCTCGGGTTCAATCCCGCCGTGATGTGGATTCTCGCCAATCGCCTGGCCCAGGAGGAGGCGCATTGGGCGCCGTTCGTACCCGAAGGCTTCGCGGGCGCGCTGTACGAACGCTGCGCAAGACTCTTCGGGCCGCCACAAGCGGCCTGACCGATCGATCGAGGTGATCAGGCCAGCGCTTGTTGCCGTGGCCTCGTCGTGCGCTTGGCGTTGCCTTTCTTTGCGGCGGCCGCTTTCTTCTTCGTCACGCGCTGCGCAGCACGAGCGTCGGTACGTTTCATCGGGCCCTTGACCGGCCGCTTCACGGCACGCCCGGGACTCGGCGGCGCATCCGCGAGGGCCAGGTATTCCTGGAAGCTGTCGCGTATGCATTGCGCCAGGAACTCCGGATCGGGCACCTGCTCGCGACAGGACGTCGCCGAGATGAAGATCATGCCGTCGTAACTCGTCACCGAGAACACGAGGCCCATGCCATCGGAGATCGGCATGATGGCCGAGAAATACGTCATGCGCGCGCCGTCGAAATACAACGGAATGCTCGGGCCCGGCACGTTCGCGATCGTGCAACTCGCCAACGCCTCGTGACGACCCGCGTTCATCGACCCGGCCAGCAGGCGCGCGGACAGGGCCAGTGTCGCGGCCGGCGCATGTTTGCCGAATTCGGTGAGCTCACGCGCGCCAACCGCCTGCTCGATGATCGCTGTCCGAAGACGTGTAGGCCTGGATCGCCTCGAGGCGCGCCACCGCGTCGCCGAGATCGGTGCGCAGCGGCACGCGCACGAGGCTCATGCCCGGCTGGTCAGGCCGCGCATCGCTGCCCCGAACGGAATGCGGCGCCACGGAAATCATGCTATCGGCCGGTAATTCCTCGGTGTCGCTGCAGGTAGCGCCGCAACGCGCCGCCACACACGGCGAGGATCGCGTCGTTCACGGTCGCGCCCGGCGCGAGTTCGCGGATGCGCTTGAATTCGTCGATGAAAAAGCGTCGCGTGTCGAACACCCGGTGCTGCGACACTTCGGCACTGAAGCGGGTGACCGGCATGCGAGTCGGATTAAGCCAGAGGTCGCCCAGCGATCCGAGTACCGCCGGCGTGAGCTTGCTGAGCGCGCGGGTCAGCGGCCCGGCAAACAGCACGGGCCGCACGATGTTATTGACCAGCGCACGCGCCAGCAGCGAAACGCCGCCAGGTGGCGACTCGGGGAACCAGGGTTCCGGCGGTTCGGGCGACGCCGGGGTCGGCGTCGTGTCGTGCAGCAGCGTGCTGATTTCGGCGCCGCCGTGCGCGTCGATCGCGGCATGGTGAATCTTGGTGAGGATGCCGAAGCTGTCTTTCGGCAGGTTGAGCAGCGAGTCGAGGCCCTCGACGAGGTAGATCTCCCAGAGCGGGCGACTGAGGTCGAGCGGCCGCGAATGGATGCGCGACGCCTGGATGCAGAACTGGCGCCAATCGCCGGGCTTCGGCAACGCAATGTGCCGCACGTGGTATTCGAGGTCGAAGCTCTCGTCCTCGATCCAGTATGGAAAATCCAGCTCGAGCGGCACGCGCAGCAGTTTCTGGCGGAAAATCGGCGACAGGTGCAGCCGGCTCTCGATGTGCCTGAGCATGCCCTTGAAATGCACGCGCCCGGTCGCGGCGGTCGAAGGGTCGTAGATCGAAATCAGCGTTATGTTGGAATTGGCATGTCCGGATTCGGCATAAACAAAACGAGCATCTTCACCACGCAACTGCCTCATGATCCTGGCTGTCCTTTGTCTTTATCCGGTCAATATTACTCCTCCACGGCCCTTTTCCTCACCTTCAGAAAGCCACCTGCGTCGCGTAATCCAACGCGCAATCTGCGCATCCCGGCCAGCCAGCGATCGTAGTCCGAAACCTTGCGCTGCATGAATCCGAGCACTTCCGGGTGCGTCAGGATCAGGAAACGCTCGTGCTCGATGCCATCGGCCACCGTGGCCGCGGCCTGTTCGACCGTGAGGACGCCGGGGAGCGATCCCGCCGCGAGCTTCTCGTCGAGCCCGGTGATCGCGGTCGCGACGTATTGCGGACAGACGACCGACACGCGCACGCCGCGCTCGGCGTAGGTGATCGCCAGCGATTCGGCCAGGCCCACGGCGGCGTGTTTGGTGACGCTATAGGCGGTATCGCCAACCTGGCTCAGCACGCCCGCGGCCGAGGCCACGTTCACGAGGTACCCCTCGCCGCGCGCGAGCATGCCGGGCAATGCGGCTCGGCACGCATGCACGTGAGCCATCACGTGGACGTCCCACATGCGCTGCCAGGTCGCATCCGGCGCCGAAAGTGCATCGTCGAGGTCAAGTTCCGTCACGCCGAAGCCGGCATTCGAGACCAGGATGTCGAGGCGCCCGAAATGCGTTTCCGCCGCGGCCACGGCGGCGCGTACGGCGTTTTCATCGGCGACATCGCATGCAAGACCGAGGCCATCGAATTCCGCAGCGGTCGCGGCCGCGGTTGCGCCGTCGAGATCGACGACAGCGATCCCCGCGGCGCCGCGGCGCATGAGTTCGCGACAGATCGCGCGGCCAATACCCCTGCCGGCGCCGGTGACGAGTGCAATCTTGCCTTTGATTTCCACGGCGCAAAAACCTCGGCGCGCAGCGGCGGCGCCATATCCGACGCATCATAACGCCTGGCCCATCCCGCGCTCACAGGCGGCCCCGGCGACCCTCCAGACAGTCCCCGCTGTGCAGGCGCGCCCGCCTCTGTTAGTTTTCGACCTGCATGGTCAAAACCCCCAGCCTGCTGGACCTGATCAAGCTCGTGCCTGCCGCCGAGCTGACGCGTGCCGCAAACGCGCTGGGCGTCGGTCCTGACGCGCTCAAGAAGCGCATCCTCGAATCGTTCATGGGCTCGAGCCTGGTCGAGACGGCGGCGAAGGCGCTGAAACCGGGCGAGGCTGGCCGGCTCGTGATCGATCACGCCAGCCGTATTTTTTCGCAGGCGCGCGACCTGACGCGCGATCTCGAGGAACTGGCAGGCCTGCAGGCGCCCGAGCTGCATTTCGGCACCGACATGTTTGCCGCCGAATTGCCGCTGGGCGCGGCGCTTGGGCGCATGGCATCCGTGAATTCGCGGCTGCGTGTACGCACGGTCAGTGCGGATTTCGAACACCTGGCGCGCGAGGTGCTCGCGACCAAGCTCGAATTTGCGATTGCCGACACGACCAGCGCCGAACGGCACCCGACGAAACTCGCGATCGAGCCGGTCGCCGAACACCGGCTCTTCTTCTTCGTGCGCCAGGGTCATCCGCTCACGGCCAGCAAGACGCACTCGCTCGAAACCATCCTCGTGTTTCCGCTCGTCGCGCCGCGCTTGCCGCAGCGCATCGGCAGCCACATCACCCAGTCCGTGCCGCAGGCACGCATCGATCGCGAGACCGGCGACCACCTGCCTAATCTCATGCTCGATTCGTTCGCCGTGGCACGCAACCTCGTGCTCCGCGGGCGACGCCATCGGCCTCGCACCACTCGTTGCGCTCGAGGACGACGTACGTCTAGGCAGGCTCGAATTGATTCCGTTCAGCGCACCCTGGCTGCATCTGAATTACGGGTTGTTCTATCCGCGCAAGCGCTTGCTGTCGCGTGTCGCGCAGCTGTTCATGACGCAGCTGCGCCAGGTCGAAGCGACGATCCAGGCCCGGGAGCAACGCGCCCTGTCGCGGCTCGAGGATCGTAAGCGCGGGCGGCGTCCTGCTTCGAAAGGCTCCACGAGCAGGTCGGCCGTCAAGTCATCATCGACCTCCCCCAGATCGTCAGCGACACGCACCAAACGTAGCCGCAAATGAAGAGGCTCCCTGCGCTGCTGCTGGCCGTCATTGCAATGGCCGGGATCTTCGCGCGGACGTCCGTCGCTGCCGCACCTGCAACCTACCGGCTCGATCTTTTCCACACGGGTGGCAAAGGCATCGAAATTTTTGCCGTGGAGCGCCTGCGGCTCGAGCCGCTGCCCTGGCCCGGACATCCGGGTCATTCCGCCGACGATGGCCAGTCCGGTCTTTACCGTTACGAGGTCAAGGATGCCGCCGGTCAAGTGCTGCGGGCTCAAGGGTATGCCTCGGTTGCCGGTGAATGGCTGACGACGGCCGAGGCTGCGACTTCACACCGCACGTTCACCGAATCGTTGCGTTTCCCGGCACCCGCGGTCGCCGGACCGGTGCACGTGCGCATCTTCAAGCGTGACGCGGCGCAGGCGTTCCAGCTGCTCTGGGAAACCAAGGTCGACCCGGCGGACATGTTCGTCGATCGCACGCCGGCGCCGGAGCAGGCGTTGGTGCATCTCGAAGAGCACGGCGCACCGGCAGACAAGGTCGACCTGCTGCTGATCGGCGACGGTTATACGGCGGCCGAATGTGCGGCGAAATTCGAAGCCGATGCGCAGCGCATGTTGACGGCCCTGTTCCGTGAGCAGCCCTTCACGCGGCGCCGCAACGATTTCAATGTCTGGGGACTCTGTCCTCCGTCCGCCGCATCGGGAATTTCGCGGCCGTCCACCGGCCTGCAGCATCGAACGCCGGTCGGCGCGACTTACGACGCGTTCGGCTCCGAGCGCTACGTACTCACATTCGACGATCGCGCGCTGCGCGAAGTGGCCTCGCGCGCACCGTACGAAGCCATCGTGATTCTTGCGAACGGCAAGACCTATGGCGGCGGCGGCATCTTCAACGATTTCTCGACGGTCGCCGTCGACAGCGTCTGGTCCGAGTACGTTTTCGTGCACGAATTTGGCCACCATTTTGCAGCGCTCGCCGACGAGTACTACACCTCGCCGGTCGCCTATGCTCCGGTGACCGAAGTCGTCGAGCCGTGGGAGCCGAACGTGACGGCCCTGCTCGATCGCGAGCGCCTCAAGTGGCAGCATCTCGCTCGCGCGCAGCACGCCCGTGCCGACGCCGTGGCCCAAGGCGAAGTTCGAGGCGTTCGAGCGCGACGTGCAGGCACGGCGGCAGCAGATCCGCGCCGAGCGACGGCCCGAAAGCGACATGGACGCGTTGTTCCGCGAAGAGCAGGCCTTTACCAGCACGCTGCTCGGCAAGGCGCGCCACCACGACGCCGTCGGCGCATTCCAGGGCGCGAATTACGACGCGCAAGCCTATTACCGGCCCCAACTCGACTGCATCATGTTCACGCGCGACGACGTGCCTTTCTGCCGGGTGTGCGAAGAGGCCCTCGAGCGTGTGATCGACTCCATCGTCGGAAGCGCGGCGCACCCGTGATCCTCAACGACTCCCAGGAAATGGTGCGCCAGGCGGCGCGTGACTTCGCGCGCGAGCGCCTCGTGCCGCACAGCCGCGAGTGGGAAACGGCCGGCGAATTTCCACCGGACGTGCTGCGCGAAATGGGCCAGCTCGGTTTCCTCGGCATGACCGTGCCCGAGGAACTCGGCGGCGCCGGCCTCGATTACGTTTCGTACGCGCTCGCGCTGATCGAGATCGCGGCCGGCGACGGCGCGCTCTCGACGTTGATGAGCGTCAACAACGCGCCGGTCTGCGCGATACTCGTCGCGAAAGGTTCACGGGCCCAGCAGGAGCAATTCCTGCGACCCCTCGCGGGCGGTGAAATCATTGGCGCCTTTGCGCTCACCGAACCGCACGCCGGCTCCGATGCCGCGGCGCTGCGCATGCGCGCGGTGCGCACCGGCGCGGGTTACGAGCTGAGCGGCGTCAAGCAGTTCATCACCTCGGGCCGCATCGCCGGCGTCGTGATTACGTTCGCGGTCACGGACCCCTCGGCCGGCAAGCGCGGCATGAGTGCGTTTGCGGTGCCGGGCAATACGCCGGGACTGCGGGTCAGCGCGATCGAGCACAAGCTCGGGCAACGCGCCTCGGACACGGCCCAGCTCACTTACGAAAACGTCGCTGTCGATGCGAGCCTGCTGATCGGCACGGAAGGCGATGGCTACCGGATCGCACTGGCGAACCTCGAGATCGGCCGGATCGGCATCGCGGCGCAGAGCGTCGGCATGGCGCAGGCCGCGCTCGAATATGCGCTCGGGTATGCGCGCGAGCGGCAGTCCTTCGGCAAGCCGCTGGTCGAGCACCAGGCCGTGTTGTTCCGGCTCGCGACGATGGCCACGAAACTCGAGGCCGCGCGTCAACTCGTGCTGCATGCCGCGGCACTCAAGGATGCGGGTCGCCCTTGCCTCAAGGAGGCCTGCATGGCGAAGCTGTTCGCTTCGGAGGCCGCCGAGGAAATCTCTTCGGCCGCCATCCAGGTGCTGGGCGGTTACGGATACGTGAGCGGATTACCCCGTCGAAAAAATCTATCGCGACGTGCGCGTGTGCCAGATCTACGAAGGCACCTCGGACGTGCAGAAAATCATCATCGGTCGCGAACTGCTCGCCGAGCGGGTCGGTCACGAGCTTGAACACGCGCTGCGCATTGCCGGCCAGGAACGCCGCCGCGACATCCGCTGGAAGCTGCAGCTCGTCAAAGCCTTCCAGCGCCTTGGCCGGAGCGATCATCGGCCAGTTGCTGCCGAAGAGCACCTTGCGCCTGCCGTGCCCGCGCAGGTAATCCACCAGCGCACGTGGATAGCGCCGCACCGTATACGCGGAGGTGTCGATATAGACGTGCTGGTGCTTCGTCGCCACCGCGATCATCTCGTCGGTCCACGGATAGCCGATGTGCCCGCCGACGATCACGAGTTCGGGAAAATCACAGGCGACCTGGTCGATGTAGGGAATCGGCCGTCCGATACTCCGACGGCTTCAACGGCCCGGTGTGCCCCACCTGCGTGCAGAACGGCACGCCCAGCTCGCAACATTCGCTGATAAATCGGATAAAAGCGCGCGTGGGTCGGCGGCAGCTCCCATAACCACGGCAGCACGCGAACGGCCTTGAACCCGAGTTCACGTACACATCTGCGCAGTTCGCGCACCGCTTCGCGCGGCCGGGATATGTCGACCGACCCGACGCCGACGAGTCGATCGGGCGCGGCGGCAACGAAACCGGCGACCTCGTCATTCGAGATAGGTCACCCTGCGGCCCGACCCAGGCGCTGATCAGGCTTTGTGCCGACCTTGCCCGCGTCCATCGCCGCGAGCGTAATCTGACCGGCCACTCGGCGTGATCCGATCGTCGCATGGCCGGACTGCCCGGCTGCCCGCGCGTCCAGCGTCGCAGCGAGTCGAACATCGGATGATTGCGGTGACGGGCGGTCGGATGCTGCGCCCAGGCGTCGATGATCACCATGCATTCACTATACGACGTTTGCCATGTCTCAGAGGCCTGGCGCCGTCATAGTCAGTCCCTATCGTTCTGGACAGGACAATCGATTGGCCCTACCGGCCGCGCGAGGCTAGATTGCGCCCATCGAAAACTCTTTCCCAATTTTCGCCGGAGTAAATCATGACTTCGTTGATCAATTCGACCATCAAACCGTTCAAGGCCACCGCCTACCACAACGGCGAGTTCGTGCAGGTGACGGACGAGGACCTGAAGGGCAAGTGGTCGGTCTTCGTCTTCTACCCGGCCGACTTCACTTTCGTCTGCCCGACCGAGCTCGGCGACGTGGCCGACCTCTACCCGCAGCTGCAGGCGCTCGGCGTCGAGGTCTACAGCGTCTCGACCGACACGCACTTCACGCACAAGGCCTGGCACGACGCGTCGGACACGATCAAGAAGATCGAGTACCCGATGCTCGGCGACCCGACGCACCAGCTCAGCCGCAACTTCGGCGTGCTGATCGAGGAGGAAGGCCTGGCGCTGCGCGGCACGTTCGTCGTGGACCCGGAAGGCCAGATCAAGATCGTCGAAATCAACGACCTCGGCATCGGCCGCGACGCGAAGGAACTGCTGCGCAAGATCCAGGCCGCGCAGTACGTCGCCGCGCACCCGGGCGAAGTGTGCCCGGCCAAGTGGACGCCCGGCCAGAAGACGCTCGCGCCGTCGCTCGACCTGGTCGGCAAGATCTGAGGATCCTCAAGATGCTGGACGCGAACCTCAAGCAGCAGTTGCAGGGCTACCTCGCCCGGCTCGACGCAGCCGATCGAGATCGTCGCTGCGCTGGACGACAGCGACGCCTCGCGCGAAATGCAGGCCCTGCTGCAAGACGTCGCGTCGCTGTCCGACCTGATCACGCTGCGGCATCGCACGGCAGCGATGGTGCTGCCGTCACGCGCACGCCTTCGTTCCGGATCAACCGCGCCGGGCGCGGATCTCGGCGTCGAATTCGCGGGCATCCCGATGGGTCACGAGTTCACCTCGCTCGTGCTGGCGCTGCTGCAGGCCGGCGGGCATCCACCGAAGGTCGACGCGGCGCGTGATCGAGCAGATCCAGGCGCTGCAGGGCGATTTCAAGTTCGAGGTCTTCATCTCGCTCAGCTGCCAGAACTGCCCGGAGGTGGTGCAGGCGCTGAACCTGATGGCGGTGCTGAACCCGAACGTGCGCACGACCATGATCGACGGCGCGCTGTTCCAGGCCGGAGGTCGAGGCGCGGCAGATCATGGCCGTGCCCACGGTCTTCCTGAACGGCGACGCATTCGGCCAGGGCCGCATGAGCATCGAGGAGATCCTCGCCAAGCTCGACAGCGGCGCCGGGGCGCGCGCAGGCCGAGCAGATCAACGGCAAGGGCACCGTTCGACGTGCTCGTGGTCGGCGGCGGCCCGGCCGGCTCGTCCGCGGCCATCTACGCGGCGCGCAAGGGCATCAGGACGGGCGTCGTGGCCGAGCGCTACGGCGGCCAGGTGCTCGACACGCTGGGCATCGAGAACTTCATCTCGGTGCAAGGAGACCGAAGGCCCGAAGCTCGCCGCGGCGCTCGAAGAGCACGTCAAGAGCTACGACGTGGACATCATGAACCTGCAGCGCGCCGAAGCGCTGCGGCGCGGCCGATGCGGACGGCTCTTCACGGTGCAACTCGCGAGCGGCGCCAGCGTGCGCAGCCGCACCGTGGTGCTGGCGACCGGCGCACGCTGGCGTGAAATGAACGTGCCTGGCGAACAGGAATACCGCGGTCGCGGCGTCGCGTACTGCCCGCACTGCGACGGCCCGCTGTTCAAGGGCAAGCGCGTCGCCGTGATCGGCGGCGGCAACTCCGGCGTCGAAGCCGCGATCGACCTCGCGGGCATCGTCGCGCACGTCACGCTGATCGAATTCGACGGCCGGCTGCGCGCCGATGAAGTGCTGCAGCGCAAGCTGCGCAGCCTGCCGAACGTGCGCGTGATCGTCTCGGCGCAGACGACCGCGGTGCATGGCGACGATGGCAAGGTCAACGCGCTCAGCTATCGCGACCGCGGCAGCAACGAGGTGCACCGCATCGATCTCGAAGGCGTCTTCGTGCAGATCGGCTTGCTGCCGAACACGGACTGGCTCAAGGACTCCGGCGTCGCGCTCACGCCGCGCGGCGAGATCGAAGTGGACGCCAGGGGCCAGACCTCGCTGCCGGGCGTGTTTGCGGCGGGCGATGCGACGACGGTGCCGTACAAGCAGATCATCATCGCGATGGGCGAAGGTTCCAAGGCGGCGCTGAGTGCGTTCGATCACCTGATCCGCATGCCGGTGCCGGTGGCAGGAGAGGCGAACGCGGCGTAAGTCCGCCGGTACCTGACACGATCCGTGAATTGGGTAGGCTCCGGTGATGCATACCTTCATCACCGGGCTTGCCCGTCTCAGCGGCGCCGCCTTGGTCGCCATGCTCGTCGCGTGCTCCGGCACGCCGGACATGGAGACTTCGGCGGCCAAAGCCGATCAAGCCGAAACCGCCGCCGTCGCGCCCACGGCCGCACCTGCCTTTTCGGAGGCCGCATACCGAGGCCACATCGAGCGACTCTCCTCGGACGAATTCGAAGGACGCGCACCCGGCACGCCAGGCGAAGCAAAAACGCTCGCCTACATCGAGCAACAGTTTCGCGCCGCAGGCCTCGAGCCCGGCATCGGCAACACTTTCCTGCAGCCGGTGCCGCTCGTCGAAATCAAGACGCATGCCGACCCAGCGCTGCAGGTGAAGGGACAGCGCGGCTCCTCTGACCCTGCCTTTCGGCGACGACATGGTCGTCTGGACCAAGCGTCCCGTGCCGGAGTCGCGCATCGTCGACGCCGAACTCGTCTTTGCGGGTTATGGCGTCGTCGCGCCGGAATACGGCTGGAATGACTACGCCGGCATCGACATGCGCGGCAAGATTGCCGTCGTGCTGGTGAACGACCCGGGGTACGCGCACGCAGGACCCGAAACTCTTCATCGGCAACACGATGACGTATTACGGCCGCTGGACGTACAAGTTCGAGGAAGCGGTGCGCCAGGGCGCCGCGGGCCTGTTCGTGGTCCACGAAACGAAGGCGGCCGGCTACCCGTGGGACGTCGTGCGCAACGGCGCGCTGAAGCCGCAGTTCGACCTGCGCCTCGACGACTTACGCGCACGAGCGTCTTGCGCTCGAGGGCTGGCTCACCACGCCGGCCACGCAGAAGCTTGCTGGCGTTCGCGGGCAAGGACTTTGCGTCGCTCAAGCGCGGCCGCGGCCGAGCGCAATTTCCGCGCGCGTGCCGCTCGGCATCAAGGCGAGCGTGGGCGTGCGCAACGATGTGCGTTACGCAGACTCGTACAACGTCGTCGGCATGGTGCGCGGCCGCGCGACGGCCGGACGAGCATTTCGTCTACACGGCGCACTGGGACCACCTCGGGCAAGCGGCGGACGGCCCCAGCCAAACCCGGCGAGGACACGATTTTCAACGGCGCATCGGACAATGCGACGGGCATCGCCGCGCTGATCGAACTCGGGCGCGTGTTCGCGGCGACGCAGCCCGCGACCCGAACGCTCGCTGATGTTCGTCGCCGTGACGGCCGAGGAATCGGGCCTGCTGGGCAGCGAGTATTTCGCGCAGAACCCGCCGGTGCCGTGCGGAACATGGTCGGCGGCCTGAACATGGACAACCTGTACGCAATCGGCAAGACGCGGGACCTGACGGTCATCGGCTTCGGCGCGTCGGAGCTCGACGAATACCTGCGGCGCGCCGCGGCGAAGCAGGATCGCGTGCTGGTGCAGGAACCCACGCCCGAAAAAGGCTTCTATTACCGCTCCGACCATTTCAACCTGGCGAAGCAGGGCGTGCCGATGCTGTACACCAAGGCCGGCATCGACAGCCCCGAGCACGGCGCCGATTACGGCAGCGCTGGCTCGACGAATACATCGCACAGCGCTACCACCAGCCGTCCGACGAATACGACCAAGCTGGGACGTCAGCGGCAGCTGCAGGACCTGCAGCCTTCTACTACGACGTCGGCCTGGCGCTTGCGAACGACGAACACGTGGCCGAACTGGCGCGAGGGCAGCGAGTTCAGGGCGATTCGCGACCAGAGCCGCGTCACGTGATCTGCGCCGAGCTCATCGCCTACACCCGCGCGGTCACTTCCGGCTTGCTCGACTTGAACTCATCACACGTGCAGCGCGAACCCCTGGACAGCCATCGCGCCGTAATCGAGCCCGAGACGTACGAGGAGCGGCTCGCGAACTGGGCGCCATCGTGAGGCGTCTGCCGCCCGCCGCGGAGCGCCTCGAACACCTGGCGTGCTTCGAGACACGCCGGGTAATTGATCGACGAGGTAAGCCGTGTCACGCGGCCGGGCGCGCCCGCGCCGGCCGGAAAGTCGTGGAAACCGTCTGGCCGCGCATCGACCGCTCGTCACGTCGCGTCCCCGCGCACGCATGGATGCGGTCGGCGTCCGGCGGGCGATGATTTTGTCGGAATGCGTCGCAGGCGCTTCGGCATACGCCGCATCTTTCGAGCCTGGCGCCGAGGATCGCCTCGTAGAAGCGGGTCGCAGCAGCGCAGTGAACCACTCGAAGAACAGATACGCGCTCGAGGTGTGCCATGGCGACGCCGCAGCCTTCGGGCTCCGGTGACGTGGCGCTCGGCGTAGCCGCGAACCGCGCGCATTAGCGGCCTTTCCGGCGCTACAGACCGGCTCCGGTCGAGGTCGAGCGGAATGCGCGTCGCCCCGTGCACGCTGGTGGAGTCGGAAAGTCCGAGGCAGGCGTCACGTGCTGCAGCCTGCTCATCGACGCGCACTGCGCCGCCGTCAATGACGCCCGCGCAACGCCTCAGGAATATTCTCGGCGGTTCGGCCGGCAATTTCGTCGAGTGGTTCGACTGGTTCGCCTACGCCTCGTTCGCGCTGTACTTCTCGCGTGCTTTTTTTCCCCAGGGCAACCAGACCGCGCAACTGCTGAACACCGCGCTGGTGTTTGCGGGTGGTTTTGTCGCGCGGCCCATCGGGCATTACTGCTCGGCATCTACGCCGATCGCGCGGGTCGTCGTGCCGCACTCACACTATCGGTCGCATTGATGTGCTTGGGTTCGCTGCTGATCGCGGTCGCGCCCACGGGCCTCGGTTATCTCTCGCCGTCGCTGCTGGTGCTGGCGCGCCTGCTGCAGGGCCTTTCGGTGGGCGGCGAGTACGGCGCGTCGGCCACCTATGTCAGCGAGATGGCGGGCGAAAGCCGCCGCGGGTTCTGGTCCGGTTTTCTCTACGTGACGTTGATCGGCGGTCAGCTGGCCGCCGTACTGCTGCAGGTGCTGCTGCAGAGCGTGTTGACCGAGGCCGAGCTCTACGCCTGGGGCTGGCGTATCCCGTTCGTGGTCGGCGCCGTGATGGCCATCGTCGTGTTCTGGATCCGGCGCGGCATCCACGAGACCGCGTCGTTCACGAAGACATCCGATGCCGATGGGTGAACGCGGCAAGGCCTTGCTGCTGTTTTCGCACTTCCCACGCGAGACCGCGATCGTCATGGCGCTCACGGCAGGCGGCGGGATCGGCTTCTATACCTACACGACGTACATGCAGAAGTTGCTGGTCAACACGGCGGGATTCGACAAGACGGTGACTGCGCAGATCATGACGGCCGTGCTGACGACGTTCCTGTTCTTTCCACCGCTCGCTGGCTGGATCTCAGATCACGTCGGCCGCAAGCGCGTGTTGATGGCTTCTTTCGGCGGTGGCGCGCTGCTGGCGGTGCCCGTGCTCTCCTCCATCACTACCGCGACCGACCCCGTGACCGTCTACGTGCTCTGCCTCGTACCGCTTTTCTTTCTCTCGGGCTACAGCGCGCTCAGCGGCATCGTAAAGGCCGAACTCTATCCCGGCGCACGTGCGGGCGCTCGGCGTCGCCGTTCCCTATGCCATCGCCATGGCGATCTTCGGCGGCAATGCAGAAGCGACGGCGCTGCACCTCAAGAGCATTGGCCATGAAGCCGGTTATTACTGGCTGGTCGCCACGGTCATGGCAGTTGGATTCGTGGTCGCGGCCTGCATGCGGGACACGCGGAAACACAGCCGGATCGTCGAGTTTTAGCGGCCCTCCTTCACATAAAGCCCGGCCGCGCTGCCCGCGTTGTTGCGCTGGCTCACACTTTCGGCCCGCTTCGTTTCCGCTTATGTCACCACGCGCTTAGGCTCACGGAAGTCTAAGTTTGCCGAGCAGACATGGAAACCTCCAGCGACGCCCCGATCCGCCAGGACGTGCCCGCGCAGCCGCGCCGGACGGGTTCGCGCCACGTCCGCGAAATCTTCGAGTCGCTGCCGCTGTCGACCCAGTTTCGCGTCACGGCGATCGCGGCCGTCACGGTCACGCTGCTGGCCGTGCAGCTCGTGACTGCGCTCTGGGACACGTGGAGTGCGCGTGCCGAAGCGGTGTCCTTTGCACGGCGGGCGACCACTTCGATGGCACAGCGTCTCGAGGACACCGGTGGTGGAGCGCTCGACGACCTGCGCGATCACCCCGAGTTCCTCGCCGCCGCCCTGCAACTGCAGTCGGGCGCGGTACTGCAGCAATACGTGCGGGGCGCAGGAGGGCTCGTACGGTGGCAACGGCACATCGGCCATACTGGACCACGCACTGCTGCGCCCGAGTGGCTGGCCATACCGGTTCCAGAGCGCGCTGGCGTTCACGCCGATCTTCGTCGATCGGCCGGTCCAGCTGAGTCCCACCGTCAGCGGCACGGTCCGCGTCGTCGTCGATCACACCTGGATCTGGGGCCACGCGACCCGCCGGCTCGAACAGGCACCGGTCGCGCTGCTGCTCGGTTGCCTGGTGGCGCTGCTCGCCGCGAACCTGCTGCAACGGCAGGTCGTCGAACCGCTGGCCGAGCTCGCGATGGCCACGCGCACGCACTGCGGAGCCCTGCCCCGCAGGGTCGCGGCCGCAGCAATGAGCTGCGCCGAACTCGCGTACGAACTTCGAAGGCCTCGCGAACCAGCTGGTCGATTACGAACGTGACCTGCGTACGCTGCGTCACACCTCCGGGCAGCAAGATCATCGAGCGCACCCGCGAACTCGAGGCACGCCTGCGGCGCGCTGAATTGCTGACGCGGTCGAAGGACGACTTCCTCGCCAACATGAGTCATGAGATCCGCACGCCGATGAACGGCGTGCTCGGCATGGCCGAGCTGCTGGCCGGCACCGATCTCGACAAGCGCCAGCGGCGCTTCGTCGACTCGATGCGCAGCGCGGCCGAAACGATGATGCAGATCATCAACGACATCCTCGACGACTCGAAGATCGAAGCCGGCAAGATGGAGCTGGTCTGCGAACCGTTCGACGTCCGCGAGCTGGCCGAGCAGGCTGCGCAGCTCTACGCGGGGCGTGCCGAAAGCAAGAAGATCGAGATGATCTGCCGGATCGAGCCCACCGTGCCGACCCGCGTGGTCGGCGACCTGCTGCGCCTGCGCCAGGTGCTCGGCAACCTGCTCTCGAATGCCGTCAAGTACACCGAGCGAGGTGAAGTGGAGGTGCGCGTCGGACTCGACGACATGCGCGACAACCAGTGCCGGCTGCTTTTCAGCATCGCCGACACCGGCCCGGGCATCGCGCAGTCGGACCACACCGGCGTGTTCGAGGCGTTCACGCAACTCGGCAATTCCTCGCGCGTCGGTGGCACGGGGCTCGGTCTTTCGATCGCCAGGCGACTCGTGCGGCTGATGGGCGGCGAAACCATCGAACTGCGCAGCGAGATGGGCCGTGGCAGCACGTTCTCGTTCGCGTTGCCATTCGAGGTCACGGAGGCCGCGAGCACGCCCGACCAGGCCTCCGACGAGTTCAGCGGCATGCGCGTACTGGTCATCGACGATAACGCGACCAGCTACATGCTGCTGCAGGAGACACTCGACAACTGGTCGGTCGACGTCTCGATGGCGAGCAGCGCGAAACTGGTCGCGGACCGCATGCACGACTCGGCCGTGCGCGGCAAGCCATTCGAAGTCGTGCTGCTCGATCACAGCCTGCCCGATGCGACGACCGAGGAATTGCTGCGCACGATCCGCCTCGATCCAGTCATCGGCGGCACATTCGTGGTGCTGATGAGTGCGCTCGATTACAACCCGATCTATGACGGCACGCGGGTGATTGCACCGGACATGTGCATCGCGAAGCCGATGGGCCAGCAGCTGTTGCGCGGCGCCCTGCGGGCCTCGCGCGAGCCACGCCAGGAATTGTCGCTGCCAACCGGACCGACGGACCGCGAGGCGACTGCCGCCGCGCCGCGAGATGACCTGCCCGCCCTGTCGTTGCACGTGCTGGTCGTGGACGACAACGCGATCAACCGCGAGGTCGCCGTCGCGATGCTGACCGAACTTCGCTGCAACGTCGAGGTGGCCGAGGACGGCCGCGTGGCCGTGGCGAAAGCGGCCCTGCAGCGTTTCGACGTGATCCTGATGGATTGCCAGATGCCGGGCATGGACGGTTACGCCGCCACGGAAGCGATCCGCGAGGACGAACGTCATCGTGGCCTGGCGACGGCTGCCATCATCGCGCTGTCGGCCAACGTGCTGGCCCGCGACCGCGAGCGCTGCCTGCAGTCCGGCATGGACTCGTTCCTCGGCGAAGCCGTTCAAGTGTGCCCAGCTCGTCGAGGCGATGCGGCCCATCGCGCAGGCACGTGGACGCTTGCCCTCCGCGATGCCGCGCCCTGCCGCGGCTCCAGTGGCCTCAACGACTTACAAGCTGATCGACGAAGTGCCGAAACTGCCGGCACCGAAGGCGCGGCCCGTGGCCCTGGTCAGTGTGCCGAAATCCGCCGCGCCTGCGCTTGACCCGATCCTGATCGAAGAACCACTTCTTACCGAGACAGGGGCCGTCCGGATGCTCGAGACCGCACCTGAACCCGCGCGCGAGACTGCCATCGACGTTGCTCGAGGATCCGGCGCCGTTGTCGCGCCTGCCGGTACTCGACGCGGACCAGGTCCAGGCGATTCGTGGCATCGGCAAGCCGAGGATCTTCGAGCGTCTCTGCGAAATGCTGTTCGCATCGTCACGTGACCAATTCGACCGGCTCGACGCCGCGCTCGCCCGCGGCGACCTGCCCGAAGTGGCCGCGGCCGCGCATTCGCTGAAGTCGCCCGTCAGCAATCTCGGTGGGCGCCGGCTTGCCGACCTGCTCGAGCGCTGCGAGACGGCGGCCCTCGAAGGCCGCGACGTCTCGATCGTGCAGCGCGCCGCCACTGGATTGAAGCCCCACTATGCAGCACTGGTTGCGGCGCTCGAAGCCGAAACGCGCCGCGGCACCGGAACCCGATAGGACATCGAGCCATGAAGCAGACCGCCGCCCCGACCCTCCTGATCGCCGATGACGATCCGTCGCATCTGCTGCTGGCGGAAGCTTCGCTGGCCGGCGCGGGCTTCATGGTCCACACGGCCGCCGATGGTGAGGAAGCCGTCGCTCGTTACGCACAGATCAAGCCCGCCTGCGTAGTGCTCGACGTGAACATGCCGAAGCTCACGGGCATCGAGGCCTGCCGCCAGATACGTGCGCTGCCCGGCAGCGGCCTCGTCCCGATCCTGATGCTGACCGGTCGCAACGACCTGCCGTCGATCAGCGATGCGTATGCCGCCGGCGCCAGCGACTTCGCACAAAAAGGCATGAATCCACGCCTGCTGGTCGAACGCGTACGGTTCCTGCTGCGCGACCGGGCCCTGCAGGAAGAACTGCATTCGAGCCGATCGAAACTGTTGCTGGCGCAGAGCATTGCGCGCGTCGGGCACTGGGAGATGGGCGTCGACGGCCGCACGCTGCAGGTTTCGCCGATGCTGGTCGAATTGCTCGGCCTCGATTCGAATCGCCTCGGCCAGTACGAGGAGTTCATCGCGCTGCTCGATGAGCCGGAGCAGGACCTGGTACGTTCTGCGTTCGTTACCTGCGCTTCGGGTAACGGCCGCTTCAGTTTCGACCACCGGCTGCAAACGGCGCTCGGCAACGTGATCTGCGTGCACCAGGAGGCCGAACTGATCGAAGGGACCGGCGGACCGGAGGGCAACACCGTGCTCGTGACGCTGCAGGACCTCACGCGCCTGCATCGCGCCGAAGAGACGGTGCGACTCCTCTCGTACTTCGACACGATCACGGGCCTGCCGAATCGCCGGCACCTGACCGAACAGGTGGCGCTCGCGCTGAACGAGAAAGCCGGCGCCGAGGCGTCGGGCGTGGTCACGTTCCGCGTGCACAACTTCGATCGCATCGTGCAGACGCAGGGCAACGAACTGGCCAACGCGGTGCTCGTGCAACTGGCGCGACTGGTCGAAAGCGAACTGGAGCGCATCAGTCTCGGCGGAATGATCCTGTGGCGTTCGAACAGTGCCATCGGTCTGTCGTACGTCGGAGGGCGAATTGTCGGTGCTGCTGCGCAGTCGCGTTTCTCCCGAGCACATCGCCACGGTTACGCACACGGTGCTCGAGGTCGCGTGCGCCGAAACGCTGCAGCTCGAAGTCGCTTACATACCGGCGATCAGTGCCGGCGTGGCGATCGCCGAGCCCAATGTCGACGCCGAGCAACTCGTGATCAATTCACACGCGGCGGCCAGCCTTGCCGTCGAGCCACGCAGTTGCGCGTTCTTTTCACCACTGCCGCAGGCCCAGGCGCGCCGTCGGCTGCTGCTCGAGTCCGCATTGCGCGGTGCCGTCGAACGACGCGAACTGCACCTCGTCTACCACCCGCGCGTGACCATCGATGGGTACAAGCTCACGGGTGTCGAGAGCCACGTACGCTGGGACAGCCCGAAGTTTCGCTCGGTGCGGCCGGAGGAGTTCCTGCCGATCGCACACGAAAGCGGAATCATCGACGAGATCGGACGCTGGATGCTCGAGGACACGTGCCGGCAGCTGGCCGCCTGGCGCACGCGTTACGAGAATCTTTTCTTTGCGTCGATCAGCCTGACGGCGCGCCAACTGCGTGACCCGAATATCGTCACGGCCGTGCTGGCCGCGCTCGACCGCCATCACCTGCCGCCAAGTGCGCTGCAGCTCGAGTTCAAGGAAGCGAGCATCATCGACGTGCCCGACACGGCCCAGGCCGTGCTGAATGGCCTGCAGAAAGCCGGCGTACGCATCGGCATCGATGAATTCGGAACCGGTTATTCGTCGCTCGGCCAGATGCGCCGTGTCTCGTTCGACTCGATGAAACTCGATCCCGCATTGATGATCGACCTCTACACCGATCCCTGGAAACAGGGCGTCACCGCCGCGGTGCTCGCCATGGCTCGCGCGATGACGATCCGCTCGGTCGCGGGCGGCATCGAGGACGCCGACATGCTCGAGATGTTGCGTGCCCTCGGCTGCGAGGAAATCCAGGGCACTTGCGTGGCGCCGGGAATGAAGCCCCGGGAGTTTGAAGAGTGGATGTCACGCGGCGGCGCGCACCACCTCGACCATACGCTGACAACGGAAGCGCGAATCCAAACCGAACCGACCGTCGACATCCGACTCGGCAGCGCACAGTGGGCCTACCAATTGAAACAAGTTCACTCGGCGGTAACAAGTTCAGCGTGGGGCAACAAGTTCACCGCAGCGGTAATCGGAACGGGCGCGCATCGCGCCAGCGATCCTACATACGCTGCCATTGCTACTCCGTAAAAAGACGCCTCAGCCCGGCGTCCCGGGTTGCTGAACTGAAGGTCAAGGAGAGACAGCAATGGCAAAATCTGATCGAAGTGGACTCGACCCCAATCCCGATGCGAACCGGGACCCGATCACCGGCGCACCGGGCTCGCACCCGGCGGGCACGGCAGGCGGTGCGTTCGTAGGCGGAGCCGCGGGTGGAGCCGCGGGTGCAGCGATTGCCGGTGCGGCCGCCGGCTCGGCAGCGGGTCCGGTAGGCACCGTCGTTGGCGCCGCCGTTGGCGCCGTGGCGGGTGGACTGGCGGGCAAGGCAATTGCCGAACGCATCAATCCGACTGTCGAGGACGCGTACTGGAAAGACAATTTCTCGTCGCGTCCGTACGTGACGTCCGGCTCGGCCTACGAGGATTACCAGCCGGCGTACCGCTATGGCTACGAGCGCTACCCGGAATATCAAGGGCGCACGTTCGACGAAGTCGAGCCGGAAATGCGGCAGGACTGGGACCGCGTCAAGGGCAAGTCGCGGTTGACCTGGGAACAGGCCAAGCATGCGACGCGTGACGCTTACCATCGGGTCAGCGACAGCGTCGAGCGCGCTACGCCCGGCGATTCGGACCGCGACGGCAAGTAAACCCTTCGCGGATCGTTCGTTGTAACGAGGCGACGCGGTCTTCGGATCGCGTCGCTTTTTTTTGCGCCTGCGTTAGCTTGCGGAATGAACATGGAGTTTGCGGACGCCCTGATGCTGGCGCGGGTCCAGTTCGCGTTCACCGTGAGCTTCCACATCATCTTCCCCGCCATCTCGATCGGGCTGGCCAGTTACCTGGCCGTGCTCGAAGGCCTCTGGCTGTTCACCGGCCGCACCGTCTTTCTCGACCTGTTCAATTACTGGAAAAAACTGTTCGCCGTGGCGTTCGGCATGGGTGTCGTCTCGGGAATCGTCATGAGTTACCAGTTCGGGACCAACTGGAGCGTGTTCGCGGACAAGGCAGGTCCCGTGATCGGCCCGCTGATGGGTTACGAAGTGCTGTCGGCGTTTTTTCTCGAGGCCGGTTTCCTCGGCGTGATGTTGTTCGGGCTGCAGCGCGTCGGGCCGCGCCTGCATTTTTTTGCCACGCTGATGGTCGCGTTCGGCACGTTCCTGTCGGCGTTCTGGATCCTCGCCGTGAACAGCTGGATGCAGACGCCCACGGGACACGCCATGAATGCGGCCGGCCAGTTCGTGCCGGAGGATTGGTGGGCCGTCGTCTTCAACCCTTCGTTCCCCTATCGGCTCGTGCACATGGTGCTGGCTGCGTACCTCAGCACGGCGTTCATCGTCGGTGGCACCGGTGCGCTGCACCTGCTGCGCGACGCGACGCAGCCTGCCTCGCGCATCATGTTCTCGATGGCGATGTGGATGGCGGCGCTGGTCGCGCCGGTGCAGATCGTCGCCGGCGACCTGCACGGGCTCAACACACTCGAGCATCAGCCCGCGAAGATCGCCGCGATGGAGGGCCATTTCGAAACCCGCGCCGGTGCCCCGCTACTCTTGTTCGGTCTGCCCGACATGCAGGCCGAGCGCACCAGGTATGCGGTGGAAATTCCGCGGCTCGGCAGCCTGATCTTGACGCACGACCTGGATGGCACCGTGCCCGGTCTCAAGCAGTGGCCCCGGGAGGATCGACCCAACGCAGCGGTGCTGTTCTGGAGTTTCCGAGTGATGGTGGGCGCCGGTCTTGCGATGTTGGCCGTGGGCATCTGGAGTCTCGTGCTGCGCTTCAGGCGGCGCCTGTTCGAGCAACGCAGCCTGTTGCGCGTCGTCGTTGCGTTGGGCCCGATTGGCATCGTCGCCGTGCTTGCCGGCTGGATCACGACCGAGGTCGGTCGCCAGCCGTACACCGTCTACGGATTGCTGAAGACCGCCGACTCCGTCTCTGCGGTCGATGCCGCGGCCGTGGGCTCATCGCTCGTCGCGTTCATCATCGTTTATTTCGCGGTGTTCGGCGCCGGTGCGTTCTACATGCTGCGGCTCATGCGCCACGCGCCCGCGATCTCGGAGCCGGACTTGCCTGCCGACGAACCCATGCGGGCCAGCGGACTCATGCCCGGCCCGGTCATGGCCAGCAAGGTGCCGCGACATTGAACCGAACGATGAACCGAACGATGATCCGAACGATGAACCAAACGATGAACAAGACGGTGAACCAGACGCTGAACCAGACGCTGAACCAAACGGTGTCATGATCATGAACCTTTTCGCGATACTCCAGTGATTTTCGATCTCGCACTCGTCTGGGCGGGGCTCATCGCGTTTTCGGTGCTCGCTTATGTCGTGCTCGACGGTTTCGATCTGGGCGTCGGCATCCTGTTCCCGTTCCTGCCCGAACGCTCGCATCGCGACGAGATGATGAACTCGGTCGCCCCGGTCTGGGACGGCAACGAGACCTGGCTCGTGCTCGGCGGTGGCGGCCTGTTCGCAGTCTTCCCGCTCGCCTACGCCATCATCATGCCCGCGCTGTATGCACCCGTGATCGCAATGCTGCTCGGTCTCGTCTTTCGCGGCGTGGCTTTCGAATTCCGCTGGAAGACCGAGCGCGGCCAATTCCTCTGGGACTGGGCGTTTGCAGCAGGCTCGACGCTCGCGGCGTTTGCGCAAGGCATCGCGCTGGGCGCGCTCGTGCAGGGGATCCCCGTGGCGGGCCGTGCCTATGCGGGCGGCTGGTGGGACTGGCTGACGCCGTTCAGCCTGGTCACGGCTGTCGCGCTGGTGATCGGCTATGCGCTGCTCGGTGCCACGTGGCTCGTCTACAAGACGCAGGGCAGGACGCAGCAAAAAGCCTATCGCCTCGCCTGGGTCACCGGCCTCGCGACGCTCGTGTTGATCGGGGTCGTGAGTTTGTGGACACCGTTCCTCGACGACGCATTCATGCAGCGCTGGTTCGCGTGGCCGCAGATCCTGTTCGTGGCGCCGGTGCCGTTGCTGGTGACGCTCGCGGCTTACGTACTGTTCAACGGCCTGCGCCGGGGGCACGAGCGTCGGCCGTTTCTTGCGGCGCTCGCGCTGTTCGTGCTGTGCTTCGTCGGCCTGCTGATCAGTTTCTATCCATACCTGGTACCGACCTCCGTCACGCTCTGGGAGGCGGCTGCGCCCGACAAGAGCCTCGAGTTCTTACTGGCTGGCGCGGCGGTGTTGCTACCGGTGATCCTCGGCTACACGGTCTATTCGTACTGGGTGTTCCGCGGCAAGGTGGCCGTCGGTGGTGGCGGGTATCACTAGTGTCGACCGTGGGATCGATCAATAAGATGTTGCGCGACACCCTGAAGCGTATCGGCTGGTTCGTCGCGATCTGGGCGTGCAGCGTCGCGGCACTGGGTGCGGTCGCGGGTGCAATCCGCTTTGCATTGCGGACGCCGTGATCCCGCGACCCACCGCCTCACTGCAGTGTCGCGCGTACCCATCATGAAATGTCGCGAGCAGTCATCATGAAACGTCGCGCGTAGTCTTTCATCAAGCAGTCACTATGACATAGTTACAGACTCAGTGGCGCGGGCCGCCGCTCGAGATTTCCTTGAGCGACTCGCCAGCCTCCGCCGGCCGCGCCTCACGGCTCAAGTCGCCAAGCGAGACGATGCCCACCACTCGCATATCGCGATTGACGACCGGCAGTCGTCGAATCTGCTTGTCGCCCATGTTTTGAAGCACTTCTTCGACGCTTTCGTCTTCGCGGCAATAATGAACTTCGGGTGACATGACGTCGGCCGCCGTGCGCCGATCGATGGCACCGCCTGCGGCGACGCCGCGCACGACGATGTCGCGGTCGGTCACCATGCCGAGAAGCCGATCGTTATCGGCTACTGGCACCGAACCGATGTCCTCGTCACGCATGATGCGTGCGATTGTCGGCAGGTCGGTCTCGGGCCGGACCACCTTTACGTTCTCCGTCATGATGTCTCGAATTGTATTCATGTCGATCTCCTGCGGATGCTTTCGACCAAACATTAATACAAGCAATTCGCGTGCCGCACCAAGAATCAGGCGGTTAGCGCGCAATCGTCCGTGCAAATATTGCAGTTCGGTCGAAGAGTTACGCAGGCGTTGAAGATGTTGCAGCCAGGCGCACCTACGGCTGCCGGCACAGCTTTTGCTGCGCGGCGCGAGCTATGGCTCGCGGTGAAGCTTGCTACCGCCGACGCACCTGCCATCGCGCACCTACGGCTGTTTGTACGTCCGCTCGGTTTTCCGCGGCATCGGTGGCATGCCCACTCACCGGGGCCCAGATACGCAAAGCCAGCGAGCATCGCGATGTTCAGGATCACTGCGCTCCAGAACGCCGACTGGAATGACGCCTTGCGCGATTTGTGCCGGTACAGCCTGCTGCGCGATCCATGCACCCGGCCAGCCGCCCATCAATGCCAGCGTATTCAATGTCGATTCCTTGATGCGCCAGTGACGACCTTCGGCGGACGACTTGTCCCACGCATACAGCGCGACCGACACGACGCTCAGGAACAGGTACCAGGGAAGCACGAACCACGGCAGCTGCCCGCCGACGAACAACATCACGAGAACGGCAGCGAACGTGATCGCGCCAGCGATGGCTAGCCCGGTTCTTTGCGGACCACCCGATCGCTTTTCATTTGTTGTGCGCTCATTTCCGCCCGCCCAAGCCTGGCCGCTCATTGCCTCGGCGCTCCTTTCCTCGATGTCCATTGCCTCGACGTCCATTTCCTCCTTCATTGCCTGCGCGCAATTTTCGGGACTGGCCATCGGCCGCATCCGCGTATTGGATTCGTTTCGCCTGCGGCCGACCCCGCTCGTCGCGGCCGACCTCGTAGACCACGACTTGATCAAGTGCCGGCGACTCCGACCGATTGCGAAACGCCGTGATGTGAAAGAACACCCGCATGCCTCCTGCAGCCGGCTGGATGAAGCCGAAGCCGCGGGCTTCGTTCCATTCGACGATCGTTCCCTTGAAACGCGCGATCGGCATTTCAACCTGTCCGTCGGTTTTCAGCGGTTATCACTAGGCACCTTGGCATGCGCCGTCCTTCGATACTTCAGCGATTGTCTCGACGCAACGTTGTATGAACCCGTTCTTCGCTGCTTCAGCGATTGTCTCGACGCAACCGCTCGCCCGCTCGCACTGCCGCGTCCACGCGATTGAGGCCTGAATGCCTGGCCTGTTCAAATGCGATGAGCCGCTCAGACTTCTCGCGGTCGCCAAAGCAGGCGCCCAGCAGGTCCTGCTCTGCCTTGCTGTGCTTCTTGCCCACACGACCAACGGCGGCCGCAAACGCCCATGCCATCGCAACCAATCCAAGCAGCGTCCGGATTCCACTTCGTGTTGTTGACATGCCCTCAGTTTACGATGATTTCGCGATCGCAGCTGAACTTACAGACTCTCCCTGTCAGGGGTCGGCGCATTGCGGCTGCGGAACAGTAGCGAGTCGATCGCAACTCCGTAGTCCATGCGTTCGCCACGCCAACGGGTCGCCGCGGTATGAGCGTTGATCACGATGCCGCGCTCGGCATGCTCGGCCGGCAGTCGCGTCCAATCGGCCAGCGGTTGCGTGTGTCCCCGCGCGCACTCGCAAACATCGCTTGCCCGTGCTTGTTGATGAAGCGCCACGCGCCGTCGTCGCATCGGACGACTTTCAGGCCGCCTTCGTGCACCGCGCGGTGATGGAACCGGCACAGCGTGACCAGGTTCGAGAGTTTCGTCTCGCCGCCCTCGGCCCAATGCTGGATGTGGTGACCATCGACGTAGCGCTTGTGAGTGCAACCGGGGAAAACACAGCCTTTGTCGCGTGAGGCGAGCGCGCGGCGCAGTGACGGCGGGATGCTGCGGGTCTTGCGACCGACGTCGAGTGGCTCGCCGCGCTCATCCTCAGTGATATTGATGATGCTCGCGTCGCACGAGATGCGCCGTGCCGTCTCGATGGGCAACGCGGGGCCATCGTCGAGCTCGCAGCGACCGGGCTCCCCGTTGCGCAGCGTGCATTCATCGACGTGCACCACGATCTGCTGACGATCACCGCCACTCAGCGCCTCGGCGCCGTGCTGCAGGAAGCTTTCGGCAAGCACCATGAGCGCATCCGCTCGTCGCGCGGACCAGCTTGGCGCATCGCCACTCACCCTGAAGTCTTGCGACTTGACCCTTGCACCTCGACATTCTGCGACCTGGAATTCGAGACGCCGCGTTTCAGGTGAAACGTGCACCTGCACTTGATGAATCATCGTCGCTCGGCAGCGGCACGTCGAGCAACGCCGCATCGAGCGCTTTTAAGCAACAGTGCGCCGCTCTCGGCCGGCAGCTGCAGCTTCACGACCAGCGAGCCGTCTTCGTCGTGGAAATAAGTGAGCCGTCGCTGCGCGTACTGCCGCGCCTCGCGCGACACCTCCTCGACTTCCTGCACCCGGCGGAACTGCCGCACCAGCATTTCGACGTGATGCGTGGTGCCGTGCAGCGCAACATTCAGCAGCACGTCTTCTGTGGCCGGCGTCGCCACGCGCGTCACCGCACGCACCTTGGAGTAGCTCAACTCGCCACGACCCATCGCCACGGAAATCTGCGGCAGGGTCTCGAGCGCACGGGCGACCCGCACCTTCTCACGCGCCGCGCCCGAGGTCGAGCCCGCACTTCCAGCTGAGCCAGTGCGCGCACGATTGCGTACAGCCGTCGGACCAGCCCTGGCGCCGGTCGAACTCGGCGATCAGCACCAGCCAGCGATGGTTGGCCGCGTTCAGGTGGCCGGCGAGTTCGGTGATCTCGCGCCTCGAGCTCTCGAATCGAGAGGCTGCTTTCCGGGGACGACGTGGCGACTTCCATGGCCATCTCGTGTATACTGTTGTTATATACAGTATAGTACCTAAAACATTCATGAAGTCAACGGCTTATGGTGCGGAAAGGCGCAGAAATTGACGTGAAATCTGCGAGTCAAACCCGTGACGCGCGAATTGCTGTGCGGATGCGTGTGCCCGTGTGGTTTCGGCTGCCGTGCGCCGGATTCGTGGTCTGAGCGAAGTCGCGTGAAGGCAGGCTCACCGCCACGAGCCTCGCCGCCCCCAAACTTCGGTATAAAGCGCCCCGGAGGCAAACGGAAGTTGCAGCGACACGGCAGTCACATACTCCTCTCCGCCACGGATCTCGTGACGTTTCACGAGTGCGAGCATGCGTCCGCGCTGGACCTGGCCGCGCTCGACGACGCCGACCTGCGCGCGCAGCGCACCGAAGCCGACGAGACCGGCCAGCTTTTCATGCGGCGAGGCAACGAGTTCGAAGCTCGATATCTCGCCGAGTTGAAAACGCGGCACCCCGATCTCGTCGAGATCCGCCGCGACGGCGCCGACGCATCTGTGCGCGCCGAGGAAACCCTCGCCGCCCTCAAGCGCGGCGCACCTGATCGTCTATCAGGCGACGCTGATCGATGGCGACCTGATCGGTCACGCGGATTTCCTGCAGCGCGTCGAGCGGCCCTCGTCACTCGGCCCGTGGAGCTACGAAGTCATCGACACGAAGCTCGGGCGACGCGCGAAAGCCGGCGTACGTGTTGCAGCTCGCCTTTTATGGCGAGTTGCTGGCCAAGCTGCAGGGGCTCGAGCCGCAGTCGATGCACGTCGTCCTCGGCAACAAGAAACAGGTGACGTACGCGCATTCAGAATACTCGCGTTACCTGCGCCGCCTGCTCAGCCGCTTTCGAGCGGCGCTCGGCCGCAAGCCCGAAACGACCTACCCGAACCCTTGCGAGCGCTGTGCGACGTGTGGCTGGCGCGAACGCTGCGAGAAAAAGCGCGAGGCCGACGACAGCCTGTTCCTGGTCTCGAGCATCCGCACAAGCCAGGTGCACAAACTCGAAAAGGCCGGCATTCGCACGCTGGCGCAGCTCGGTCGCCTGCCCGCTGAGCAAACGATCCCGCAACTGGTGCCGCAATCGCTGGCCAGGCTGCGCGAGCAGGCCGAGATGCAACTGCGCGGCCGCGAGACGGGCGAACTGGTGCATCGCCTGGTCACGCTACCGCCACACGAGCCTCGTGGGCTGGCGTGCCTGCCGCCTCCGGACGAAGGCGATGTGTACTTCGACATGGAAGGCGACCCGCTCGTCGACGGCGGCATGGAGTACCTGTTCGGCGTGCTCTACCGCGACGACGGCGCGTGGGTGTTCAAGCCGTTCTGGGGCCACGATCGAGCGGGCGAGCGCAAGGCGTTCGAGGCATTCATGGACTGGCTCGCCGCGCGCATCGGCGAATACCCGTGCCTGCATGTCTATCACTACGCGGCGTACGAAGACTCGGCGCTCAAGCGTCTCTCCGGCCGCCACTCGACGCGTGAAGGAATGCTCGACCAATTGTTGCGCGAGCGCCGCCTCGTCGATCTCTACAAAGTCGTGCGCGAGGGCATCCGGGCCTCGACAGCCTCGTATTCGATCAAGGACATCGAGCGCTTCTACCGCGAGGCACGCCAGGGCGACGTGCAGACCGCGGGCGCCAGCATCGTGCACTACGAACGCTACCTCGAGACGCGTGAACAGAACCTGCTCGAGGACATCGAGCGTTATAACGAGGACGACGTACGCTCGTTGCAGCAGTTGCACGAGTGGCTGCTGCAACAGCGTCCGCCCGGCATGCCGTGGCGTGGCGACGAACACGATGAAGATGAAATCGGCGGCACCAGTGGGCCCGCCGCCGGCCTGCCGTCGGCAAGGCTGCAGGGATACCTGGATTCGGTCGAGGCGATTCGCAAACCACTGCTCGCCAATCTGCCGGCGGATCCGCTGCAATGGAATTCCAGCCAGCGTGCCCGGGCGCTGATGGCCGACCTGCTCGAGTTCCATCGCCGCTGCGAAAAGCCGCAGTGGTGGGAAATGTTCTCGCGCGCCGAACTCTCGTTCGACGAATTACTCGAGTCGGTGGACGCGGTCGCCGGGCTGCAACGCGTGCATGGCACGTTCGACGAGTACGAATATCCGGCGCAGGAAATCAAGTTCGAGGCCGACGACTATGCCATCTGGCTCGGGCATCCCGAAGCCGCGAGGGTCCGCCTGCTCGAGGTCGACGAGGAACGACGTCGCGTGCGGCTCAAGAGCACAGCGAAGAGTGGGCCATTGCCCGCGGCGCTGAGCGTCGGCAAGGACGGCCCGATCCAGACGCAGGTCCTCAAGGATGCGCTGCTGCGCGTCGGCCAAAGCGTTGTCGACGGCGATCACCGCTATCGCGCCCTGGAAGCGTACTTCGAAAAGCAGACACCGAAGCTCAAGGGCCGCGAAGCCGGCCGGCCGATCGTTGCGAACCCGAACGCGCCACTCGCACGACATCGTCGCCGCCGTGCAGGCGCTCGACGACAGCTACCTGTTCATCCAGGGCCCGCCCGGGGCCGGCAAGACCTACACCGGCTCGCACGTGATCGCCGCACTGCTCGCACAGGGCAAGCGCGTCGCGGTCTCGTCGAACAGCCACAAGGCGATCAACAACCTGCTGCAGGCCGTCGAAGACGTCCTGCTGGAAAACGGCCAGACGGACGTGCGCGCCGCGAAGAAATCCTCCAGTCAGGACGCAGAGCAGCTACCTGAACGGCCGCCTGATCGTCGATATCGACGACAACGACGCGGCCATGAGCGGGCGCTGGCAGCTTGCTCGGCGGCACCGCGTGGCTGTTTGCACGACCCGGCATGGACCAGCAATTCGATTACCTGTTCGTCGACGAGGCAGGGCAGATTTCGCTGGCGCAACCTGGCCGCGATGGGCGCCTGCGCACGCAACCTCGTGCTGCTGGGCGACCAGATGCAGTTGGGCCAACCGATCCAGGGCGTGCATCCGGGGCGCTCGGGCGAGTCGTCGCTGGAATACCTGCTCGACGGCAAGGCGACCGTGCCACCCGAACTCGGCATCTTCCTGCCGACCACCTGGCGCATGTGCCCCGACGTGTGCCGGTTCATCTCGGACGCGGTATACGAAGGGCGCCTGCAGCCGGAGCCGAAAAACAGCAATCAGCGCCTGGTGCTGGGCGCCAGCAAGCCGCACGCGGCGCTCGCACGCCGACCGGCGTCGTGTTCTCGCCGATGGATCACACGGGCTGCGCGCAACGCAGCCACGAAGAAGCCGAGGAGATCCAGCGCATCTACCAGAGCCTGCTGCAGCAATCGTGGATCGACCGTGAAGGCACGAAGCGTCGCATCACCGCGGCGGACATCCTGGTCGTGGCGCCCTACAACCTGCAGGTGAACCTGCTGAAGCGCACGCTGCCGGACGACGCGCGCGTCGGCACGGTCGACAAGTTCCAGGGACAGGAAGCGGCCGTGACACTGGTGTCGATGACAACCTCGAGCGAGGACGACCTGCCCCGCCACATCGAGTTCCTGTTCAGCAAGAACCGGTTGAACGTCGCGATTTCGCGCGCAAGGTGCCTCAGCATCGTGCTGGCGAATCCGCGGCTGCTGGACACTCGCTGCAAGACGCCTGAGCAGATCGCGCTCGTGAATACGCTGTGCTGGGCCGCCGAAGCCGATAGCCGGAACTCCTGAAGCGAGACGGTGTCGTATTGCCACGACGGGTCGCGCAAGGTACCGTCAGTCGCATCCCAGCTTGTCAACCGAGTGAACATATGCCCTTTGCTAAACGATTATTGCCCTTGACCGCGTCAGGCCTGGCCACGCTGATGTTGGCGGGTTTGCCACTCATGGCGACGGCCGACGTCGTCACCGGCACCGTGACACCGGCCGACGCAAAAGTGATCGTCACCGACAAAGAAGGGACGACCGTCGCGGAGCTCAAGCCGGGCCCGTACCAGCTGCAGTTGCCAGTCGGAAAATACAAGGCCAAGTGCACGGCTCCGAATACGGCGCGTGAACAGGATTTCCTGAGCCTGTCCGAGCCCGTGACCGTCAATATCGACTGCAAGTAGCCGTCACGCCGTGACGGACCAGGAGCGCAAACCGTCGAACTGGCGTGACAACGTTCGCTTCGCGGCGGCGATCGTCAACAGTCTCGCGATTCCGCTGCTGACGGTGGCGGCCACGGTGGTCGGCCTCTACGCGACGAACACGATGAAGGAACGCGAGATCGCGATCGCGACGGTCAACAACTCGCAGGCGCTGCGCAACCAGCGCGAGGAATCCGAAACGAACCTTCGGTCGGCCATGTTCCGCGAACTCGTGGGCCCGTTGCTGCAGAGCGAAGCCGAACAGATGGCGAGCGGCGACCAGGCCGACCTGCCGCGGGCCCAGCGACTCGCGCTGCTCGCGGAACTCCTGGCGCTCAATTTTCACGAACACTTCGAGCTGGGCCCATTGCTGCGTTATGTCGATACGCTGCCCGGCCAGACCGAGGAAGTTCGCTCGCGGCTGCGCAGCACCTCGCGGCGCGTGATCTCCCGGCAGCTGGCACCGTTGTTGTCCTCCGTTGCGGTCGCGGGCAACCAGGGCCGTTCGGCGTTCCTGCAGATTTCATTGAACTCCGACGACACCGAAGCCACGAGCGTTTTGCAATCGTGTGCGGTACCGGAGCCCGCGCCCGCCGCGCCGGCAGACGGCGTACCGAGCGATCAAGTTGAATTGCTCGAGCAGTGCCGTGGGTGGGCCCCTGCGCGTGGTCTCGCCCGATGGCCGCGACACCCTGCAGGTGAACGTGCGCGCGGTCAGCTGGGACGCGCAGACGGTCGGCATTTATGCCGTCGTGCTCGGGTCGGGCGACGACGCGCAGGCACACACGCCACCGATCGAGTTCACGTTGTCGCCGTATTCTTTCCCGTTCTCGGACAACACGCTGCTGCCGAGCGGCAATCGGTTCGGAATCTACCTGACACGCATCGACGTGATTCCCGAGGTCGCGCGGGTCATGCAATTGTCGTTCGTCTGGTTCCCGAACGATTTCGTGCCGCCGCGCGAGAGGCCGTTCGATCTCGACGTGGAAAAGAATCCCGAGGACATCCTCGCCAAAACGCCTAAGGACCGATAAGCCACAGGGGGCACGCGACACCGGGATTCGCGTGCATCCGACGGCGCTGGCCGTGAATAATGGGCCCTGGCGAATGGCGATACACGCGTGGGAGGGTCCCCGGCAGTGGATTTCGACAACGAGGCCGACCGCCCGATGCGCGACGATATCCGGCTGCTGGGCCGGTTGCTCGGCGACACGGTGCGCGACCAGGAGGGCAGCGACGCGTTCGAAGTGGTCGAGAGCGTCCGCCAGAGCTCAATCGCATTCCGGCGCGACGACGATGTCGAGGCGCGGCGCAAACTCGAGCAGATGCTCGATGCGCTGAGCCGCAAGCAGACGATGGTCGTGGTGCGCGCGTTCAGTTATTTCTCGCACCTGGCCAACCTGGCCGAGGACCTGCACAGCGGCCGGCGCGCGCGGCAATCCGACATCGCGGCCGAGCCGCCGGCCGAGGGCAGCTTCGTGCGCGCGCTCGATCGCATCGAAGCCGCCGGCATTGGCCCTGAAGCACTGGCGGCCTTCGTACGCGACGGCCTCGTCGTGCCGGTGCTGACCGCGCACCCGACCGAGGTGCAGCGCAAGAGCGTGCGCGACCTTGAAATGTGGCTCGAGCGGTTGCTGCAGGCCCGTGAGCGCGAACGCCTGACGCCGCAAGAGCTCGCCGAGAACGAGGAGGCGTCGCGACGCGCCGTGCTGGCGCTCTGGCAGACGCGCATGCTGCGGCTCGAGAAACTCGGCGTGCTCGACGAGGTCGCCAACGGCCTGTCGTTCTTCGAGCAGACGTTCCTGCGCGAACTGCCAAGGCTGTATGGCGCGCTGGAGGATGAACTGCAGCGCCGGCATCCCGGCGAGGTCGATTCCCGAGGTGCGATCGTTCTTGCGGATCGGCTCGTGGATCGGCGGCGATCGCGACGGCAATCCGTTCGTCACGGCGGACATCCTCGAACGCACGCTGCGCATGCACTCCTCGCGCGCGTTCGAATTCTACCTGGAGCAACTGCATTTGCTCGGCGGCGAACTGTCGCTGTCGACGCTGATCACCGACGTCACGGAAGAACTGAGCGCGCTGGCCGATCGCTCGCCCGGACAAGAGCCCGCATCGCGGCGATGAACCGTATCGTCGAGCGATCACCGGCCTGTATGCGCGGGTTGCGGCGACAGCACGCGCGCTGGACCAGCACGAGCCGATGCGACACGCAATCGGCGACGCCCCGCCATATGCCGATGCCGGTGAGTTCGCGTCCGAGCTCGACATCATCCATCGCTCGCTCGCAGCCAACGACTCGGCCCTGATCGCCCGCGGTCGCCTGCGCCGGCTGCGACGTGCCGTGGGCATCTTTGGCTTTCACCTCGCGGCCGTGGACCTGCGCCAGAACTCGGACGTGCACCTGCGCGTCGTGAACGAGCTGTTCGGCGCGGCCAGGCCCGACGTGGGCTATGAATCGCTGGACGAAGCCGGGCGCGTTCGCGTTCTCGTCGAGGAACTCGCGACGCCCCGGCTGCTCAGTTCGCCGTTCGTCGAGTACTCGGCCGAAACACGCGGTGAACTCGAGATCCTGCAGACGGCTGCGCAGATGCACCGTCAGTACGGCGTGGAGTGCATCCCGAACTACGTGATCTCGAAGTGCGACGGGCCCTCGGACGTGCTCGAGGTCGTGCTGTTGCTGCGCGAGGCGGGCCTCTATCGCGCCGCGGACGCGCAACTGCACTGCAACGTCGTGCCGTTGTTCGAGACGATCGGCGACCTGCGCAACGCCGCGTCGCGCCATGGACGAGCTGATGTCGATCCCGGTGTATGCGCGCATGCTCGCCTCGCGGGGCGCCGCGCAGGAAGTCATGCTCGGGTATTCCGACAGCAACAAGGACGGCGGCTATCTCACGTCACGATGGGAACTCTTCAAGGCACAGGTCGAACTCGTCGAGACGTTTCGGCGGCACGACATTCGCCTGCGCTTGTTCCACGGTCGCGGCGGATCCGTCGGCCGCGGCGGCGGGCCGACGTACGAGGCCATCCTGGCGCAGCCCGGCGGCACCGTGCAGGGCCAGATCCGGGTCACCGAACAGGGCGAGGTGATCGGCGCCAAGTATTCGAACGCCGAGGTCGGACGCCGCAACCTGGAGGTGCTCGCGGCCGCGACGCTCGAAGCAACAGTGTTGGGTGGCGCCGGACACGCCGCGCCACCGCACTACCTCGAGGCGCTGGCGAAGCTGTCGGCAAACGCGATCGACGCCTATCGCAATCTCGTGTACGAAACCCCGGGCTTCGAGGATTATTTCTGGGAGTCGACCGTCATCACCGAGATCGCCGAGCTCAACATCGGCAGCCGGCCCGCATCGCGCAACAAGTCGCGATCGATCGAAAACCTGCGTGCGATCCCGTGGGTATTCTCGTGGTCGCAGTGCCGGCTCATGCTGCCGGGCTGGTACGGGTTTGGCGCGGCCGTCGACGCGTGGCTCGGCGAGCAGAAGGACGGCTGCGACGACCGGCTCGCGCTGCTGCAGGAGATGTACCGCGAGTGGCCGTTCTTTGCGTCGGTGCTGTCGAACATGGAGATGGTGCTGGCGAAGGCCGACATCGCGATCGCCTCGCGCTATGCGGACCTGGTCACCGACCCCGAGTTGCGGGTCGCGATCTTCGGCCGCATCCGCGCCGAGTTCGAATCGACCGTCGCCTCGTTGCTGCGCATCATGGGGACCGATGAACTGCTCGCGGGCAACCCGCAGCTGGCCCGCTCGATCAAGTATCGGTTTCCGTACCTCGATCCGCTGAATCACATCCAGATCGAGTTGCTACGCCGCTACCGGGCCGGCGACAAGGACGAACGCAGTCGCCGCGGCATTCACCTGACGATCAACGGCATCGCGGCGGGCTTACGGAATAGCGGGTGAGCGTTGTCACATCCTTACTAACGTCGCGTAACATCCTTACTAACGTCGCATGAATATCATGTAACTTATTGATTTTGCTTTAAAACATCGTGTGTTAAATGCATCCAGTGCTGGTGCCCGCATCACTCGATCTGCTGCTTGCCTGATCCGAACACCAAGTAGAAGACCGCGCCAAACAGCGAGATGCCCGCTGCCAGCAGGAACGGCGCCGTGTAGGTTCCGGTGCGATCGACGAGCCATCCGGTGATGTAGACGGCGATGATGCCCGGGAGCGTCGCAGCGGTATTGCTGATGCCCCAGATGACGTCCGCATACCTTGGTGCGACGTCAAAACAATTCGGCGCGAAGCCGGCCATGCAGAACGCGAATGCGCCCGAGGAGCAGCACATCAACACCACCGCGACCGTCGGAGTCGATGCGGCCGGCAACAGCAGCAGAAAGAAACCGCCGCCAACGAGCGCGATGGTCTGCAGCAGCTTGCGCACGAACCCGACGTTGCGGCCGGCACGGATCATGCGATCGGCCCAGGCACCGGCGAAGTTGGCCGCGATGAAGCTGACCAGCCACGGCGCGGCCGAGAGCAGGCCCGCGTTCGCGAGCGTGACGCCAAAGGTCGTCTTGAAATAACTCGGCAACCACGCGAGCAACAGGTACAGCGACCAGTTGTGACAGAAGTGAGTGACGATGATCGCCCACACGGCTGGCGTGCCTAGCAGGCGCAGCCACGGAATCGCCCGGTGCACGGCTGCCGCAGGCGGCGCTGCGGCCGGCTCGGGTGCAGGCTGCGCGTCGGTGGCCGCCGGCGCTGGGCCGCCATTAGGCACCATCGTAAACCAGGCGACGGCCCACACCAGCCCCACCGCGCCGAACGCATAGAAAGGCACGTGCCAACCGTAGGACCGCACGAGCCAGCCCGTCGCCGGCAAGGCGAACACGGTGCCGAGCGAAATTGCACTGATGAGCATCGCCGTTGCGCGCGATCGATGCGCGGCCGGCACCCAGCGGCCGATCATGTTGATCGAGGCTGGAAACACGGCCGCCTCGCCGAGCCCAAGTGCGATACGTGCCGCGATCAGGCCCGTCATCGACAGCAATGCCGCGGGCGGCGTCAGGATCGTGAACAACGACCACCAGACCACGGCGATACCGAGCACGACCTTGCCGCCGTAACGGTTGGCGAGCGCGCCACTCGCGACCATCATGAGCAGGTAGCCGACAAAGAACGACGACAGCACGCACGCCCTTGTCCGTCTCCGTCCAGCCCAGTTCTTCCTGCATCGCGATGGCCGCGACCGAGAGGTTGGTGCGGTCGATGTACGAAATGAAGACGGCCGCGAAAAGCAGCAGCACGACGGTGTGATACAGCGTCCAGCGTGAGCGGTCCTGTGTATTCAGCGCGATTGCCATGTCACTCCCGGAGTGTCGATGTCGTATTGCCACGGTGCGGCACGCAGCGTAACGTCGCGCGCATGAAAAAACAGGCCTTTCTTGCCCGCCGTCGTCGCTGGGCTACTCACGATGGTTTCGTCGGCACACGCACACGTCATCAACGACCGTGCCGATGCAAACTTCGCAAGAACTCCTCCGGGTTGATCAGCTCGCCTGCCGGCCCTGGCGTACTTGTTTTCGAAAGACTGCTACGGGCCCTACGCCTGTCAATCGATGACTGCCACCACCGATCGGCTGCCTTATTCATTGGCGAAGTTGAGTTCGACGCCATTGCCGGCCGGATCGCGCAGGAAAATCTGCACCTGGCCGGTCTGCGGGACGCGCGCCACTCGATACTCAATGGCCCGTTGAGTGAGCCTGGACTCGAACTCTGCCAGACCCGTGCAGCTGAACGCGGCGTGATCGAACGTCGTGACGGCGGTGTCGCTCGAGTGTGGTGATGACTTTGTTGCGGTGGCAACCGCGGTGTCGCTCGAGTTTGGTGATGATTCTGTGTGCGCCGCTGACTGGTGGCGGCGCTCGCGGCGGCTTCCGACAGATGAAGCACGGCCTGCTCGCCTGCATACAGCCAATACCCGCGACTCCCGAACGGCGGACGAAAGCCAACGACGAGCCCGACGATGTCGCAGTAGAAGTCGCGCAGTTTTTCCATCAGCGCGTGATCCGCGCGAAGGTTGTAGTGATTCAAGCCGAGTGTGGCCATTCGCTAATATTCCTCTAACCCGCGTTCCATCAACGTCGCAACGACGACGGGAACCGGACGATCCGGCTGATCTGCGCGAAACCCGGCAGCAGCGCGTCGAAGATGTCGGCGTCGCGCGATCCGGGCGGATAGGGATTCGCGGGCGGGACGAAAGCGACCGCTACGTAGACCGGGTTCGTCGCAACCTCGACACCCGTGGACGGCCAGGGTCGTGCGGACTGAGCGAGCCAATCGGCGCGTTGCAGCACCGCGACGCGGAACAATGAGACCTCCGCCTGGCCCTCATCATCGGGCACGTACTCGAGCGAGATCCAGCGCAACGCGTCGCGCTGCCGTGCGCGCGCCGCCGGGCCTGTCGACGTGTAGATCTTGAGACGCCGCACCGGCCAGTCACTTTGCCAGACGAACTGCAGGCCGCTCACGTCGTCGCTGTAGTTGCACTCGCCCAGGTACGCGCGCTCGCACAGGAGTTCGCCACTCTCGGGCAGTGGATTGGCCGCCGCCGTGCGCCATCCGGTCAGCGCCGCGAACAAGCACAACAGCCTCGCGCCTGTCGTTAACAACGTCGCGCGTGTCGCTCGCACCGAAGCACCTCCGGGTCGATCGTACCCCAGTCGCGCGGCGGCGGTGAAGCGACACGGGCGTCGGCGCTACGCCGCCACGGGCCGTCGTGGAAATGCGGCGAGAACGACGACGTACAGCGCGAGCGCGATCCACAGCACGGCGCTGAAGCCGAAGTCGACCGCGAGCAGGGTTGCCAGCGCGGCACTGACGACGGAGGCGCAACCGTTGATGCCCCAGGCCCAAGGCACGAGCGGCTCGTCGAGTTCGCGCAGCGCCAGTGGAAACGGCAGGCCCATGCAGAATGCCAGCGGGACCAGCAGCCCCGCGGCGACCAGTGCCCGCACCGCGGTCGGCCAGGCCGCGAGTGCGCCGATCAATACGTCGAACATCGCGCTGTAGAGGGCGCCGAGCAGCACGATTCCCGCGACCGCTGCGCCGAGCACGAATCGACTCCGGCGCCGGTGCCACGCGGCTCGACCAGGCGCTGCCGGCACCGGCCCCGAGCAGGAATATCGCCAGAACGAGCGCCAGCGCAACGGTCGGATGGTGGACGAGCAGTACGAGCTTCTGCAGGAACGCGATCTCGACAAACAGGAACGCGAGCCCGATGCCCGCGAAGTACCCGAACACCTGCCAGCGCAGACGCCGGCTGGTGCGTACGAGCGGCGCGAACAGCAGCAATGGCAGCACGATCAGCACGAGCCCCGCCAGCAGCGCCTGTGCGAGCGTCGTGACGAGCAGCAGGTAGCCGGCCTCGAGCAACGCCATGCCGCCGCGGTCCTTCGCGCGCCACGCGTCCGTCAGCACGGGCCAGCGGAAAAAATTCTGGAAATACGGACGATCGTCCGTCGCGGGGCGGATATCGAACGGGTACCCCGCGATGAAATCGGCGCGCCTCGTCACCCAGCAGCGCCTTCGCACGCCGTCGAAATACCAGGGCGCCGGCAGCAGGTTATAGATGTTGACGTCCGCGGCCTGGATTCCCGGGAACCAGACGACGTCGAACGAAAGTGCGTCGCAGAACTCGCGCAGTCGCCGCACTTCGTCCGCTGTGACGGGACCGTTCTTCGCGAGCAGCGTGAACGTCTGCCAGCCGCGGACCATCAATAGCCGCTCGGCGGCATTGTCCACCCCGCTCGCTTCCAGGGCTGCAACGACCGTCGCCACGAGCTTGAGTGCGTCCCGCGGTGGCATCTGTGCCCAGCGCGTGATCGAGAGGAAACCCCCGGGCTCGAGGTGCTCGAGGTAAAGACGAAAAGCCTCGACGGTGTGCAGGTAGTCCTCGTTGAGTCCGCCGAGGCCGCCGCCGGCGGCGCCGCCCGTCAGCGACATCTGGATCAAGTCGTAGCGCCGATCGTGTGCGGTGAGGAATCCGCGAGCATCGCCGACGTGCAGACGCACGCCCGGCCGCTTGAGCAGATCACCGGTGTAGTCGCTGAACTCGTCGCGCAGCAGCTCGGCAACCTGGGGATTCAGTTCGACGGCATCGATGACTTGCGCGCCCAGGCGCTGAGCTCGCAGGATTTCCATGCCACCGCCCGCGCCGGGAATGAAGACCGTGCGTGGCGTTGCGATGCGATACGCGAGCGCGGAGGTCGTCTCGGCAAGGAACGCAAGGCGCTCGTCATCGTCGCTCGCCGCCGTGATGACCTGCAGGTTGTCGCCATCGGTGAATACGCCGATCTGATCGGGCGGTTCGCTGGTGGAACCGAGGCTCAAGCCAGGCGCAGAACGCAGCGGCACGCGCGGACTTTCGATCACGCTGACGCGGCCCAGCGGACTCGACCGCTCGAGCGTGACGCGCGTGCCAGCGATCAGCAGTGCCTGGCTCAGTGCCTTGTAGGGCCCGGGCTCGAACCTGAGCAGCGCTGTCGGGGTTGCAATGATGATTGCTGCGAGGCCGAGCACCGCGGCGCCGATCCACACTCCCCCGCGCGTCCGCAGATCGATGGCGCCGATTCGTACTGCGGTTTGCGTCCGCAGCTCCACGGCGCCCACGCACATCGCGACAAGGCCTGCGGCGGCGATGACTCGCAGGATCTGCTCAGGCCAAAGCCAGTACAACAGCGCGAGCACGATGACGCTGCCGAGGCCTGCGCCGACCAGGTCGGCCGCGTAGACGCGGCCCGCGCGGTCGCGAAATGCGATCAACGCGAGACCGATCGCGTTGGCGGCGCAGAAAAACGGCGTCGACAGCGTGAGGTAAATCAGCACGAGCCACAGCGGCTGCCACGGATCCCAGAGCAGCGCCTCCGCTTGAAACGGCAATGCCTTCGCCAGCACCGGACTGACGATGACCAGCACAGGCGAATGCCGCGATGTTGCCGAGGTAACTCGCCGCGAAATGCCGCAGCAGCCGACGATGCGCGAGCGCGAGGAACGTGCCACTCGCGCCGAACCCGAGCAGCGCGAGGCTGATGATCATGTACGCGAAATGGTGCCAGTGCACCACCGCGAAGGATCGACTGAGCAGGATCTCGGTGGCCAGCACTGCGGACGAGAGCAACGCCACCGATGCGAGCGGTGGACGCTGCTGCGCGATGTCAGTCATGTCCGCCCGTGAGTGGCACGAAGGCGACGGGCAGCATCTGCCGTGTCGTGATGCGACCGTCGTCGAGTTTGCGCACCAGCACGAGTTGTTGCGTCGTGAAACGCGTCCCGACCGGCAGCACCATGCGACCGCCCGGCTTGAGTTGCTTGAGCAGTGGCGGCGGGATGTGCCCCGCGACGGCCGTCACGATAATCACGTCGAACGGGGCCGCCTCGGGCCAGCCGTAGTAACCGTCGCCGATGCGCACGTCGACGTTCGTGTATCCGAGCCGCGCCAGCCGCGGGCGTGCCTGCTGGCCGAGCGGCCTCGACGATCTCGAGGGTATAGACCTTCTCGCACAACTTGCTCAGGACCGCAGCCTGGTAACCGGAACCCGTGCCCACTTCGAGTGCGCGGCAACCCGGCGCGGGTTCGAGCAGGTCGGTCATGACCGCCACGATGTAGGGCTGCGAGATCGTCTGGCCGTACCCGATCGGCAAGGGCCGGTTCTCGTAGGCGAGATGATGGTCACCAGGACGCACGAACTCGTGTCGCGGCACGGCTGCCATCGCCGCCATGACGCGCTCGTCAAGTTCGCGCCGGTTCAGGTACTCGGCGGTGTCGCGCACGTCGCGCTCGATCTCGCGCAGCAGCGTCCGCCGTTCGGCGTCGAACGTGGACTTGGTGTCGGCCGCGTCCGCCTGTAGGAAGGCGCCACACAGGAGGGCGGCGGCCAGGATTTTGATTACCCAGGAAGACGACGGCGTTGCCATGGTGGTAGCAGGCTCCGTTCCGTTTTGCGGGTCGGTCCGCTTGGCCCCTCGCGCGAACGATCTACATAGTGGATTTTGGCAGTGGATCAGACCTCCCCGCTACCGTCTGATACGCCGAGATCATGTCCACGATACCGAATTCTTTGTCGGAAACGCCGAGTGGTGGGGATTCTGTCTGCCGCGCCTGGATCGTTCCGGTTCAGCGAGGGATAGCGGCAGATCGACTGGATGGCACGCAACGTCACCCGCTGCCCTGAACAGCAACGAATCGATCGCAACTCCGTAGTCCATGCGTTCGCCACGCCAACGCGTGGCCGCGGTATGCGCGTTGATCACGATGCCGCGCTCGGCATGCTCGGCCGGCAGTCGCGTCCAATCGGCCAGCGGTTGCGTGTGCCCCGGCGCGCAGGCGAACATCGCTTGCCCGTGCTTGTTGATGAAGCGCCACGCGCCGTCGTCGCAACGGACGACTTTCAGGCCGCCTTCGTGCACCGCGCGGTGATGGAACCGGCACAGCGTGACCAGGTTCGAGAGTTTCGTCTCGCCGCCCTCGGCCCAATGCTGGATGTGGTGACCGTCGACGTAGCGCTTGTGAGCTGCAACCGGGAAAAACGCAGCCTTTGTCGCGTGAGGCGAGCGCGCGGCGCAGTGCCGGCGGGATGCTGCGGGTCTTGCGACCGACGTCGAGCGGCTCGCCGCGCTCGTCTTCGGTGATCGTGATGATGCTCGCGTCGCAGCGACAGGCGCCGTGCCGTCTCGATCGGCAATGCGCGGGCCCGTCCTCGAGCTCGCAACGACCGGCGCTCGCCGTTGCGCAGCGTGCATTCATCGACGTGCACCACGATCTGCTGACGATCGCCGCCACTCAGCGCCTCGGCGCCGTGCTGCAGGAAGCTTTCGGCAAGCACCATGAGCGCATCCGCGCGTCGTGCGGACCAGCTCGGCGCATCGCCGCTCACCCTGAAGTCTTGCGACTTGACTCTTGCACCTCGGCATTCTGCGACCTGGAATTCTGCGACGCCCGCGTTTCAGCGTGAAACGTGTACCTGAACTTGATCATGCATCGTCGCTCGGCAGCGGCACGTCGAGCAGCGCCGCGTCGAGCGCTTTCAAGAGCAGTGCGCCGCTCTCGGCCGGCAGCTGCAGCTTCACGACCAGCGAGCCATCCTCGTCGTGGAAATAGGTGAGCCGCCGCTGCGAGTACTGCCGCGCTTCGCGCGACAATTCCTCGACTTCCTGCACCCGGCGAAACTGCCGCACCAGTGTTTCGACATGATGCGTCGTGCCGTGCAGCGCGACGTTCAGCAGCACCTCCTCCGTCGCCGGCGTCGCCACGCGCGTCACCGCCCGTACCTTCGAGTAGCTCAACTCGCCACGACCCATCGCCGCGGAGATCTGCGGCAGGGTCTCGAGCGCACGGGCGACCCGCACCTTCTCACGCGCCGCACCCAGGTCGAGCCCGCACTTCCAGCTGAGCCAGTGCGCGCACGATTGCGTACAGCCGTCCGACCAGCCCTGGCGGCGATCGAACTCGGCGATCAGCACCAGCCAGCGATGATTGGCCGCGTTCAGGTGCCCGGCGAGTTCGGTGATCTCGGCCTCGAGTTCGCGAATCGAGAGGCTGCTTTCCGGGGACGACTGGCGACTTCCATGGCCATCTCGTGTATACTGTTGTTATATACAGTATAGTACTGAAAATCCTTTTAAAGTCAACCGTTTACGTCCGGAAGACGCCGAGTTCAAGCGCTCAATTAGTGAGGTAAACAGCGAGTTTCAATATGCGATTTCCGGCGAAATTCGAGGGAGCTGAGCTGCCGTGAAGCCCGCAAATTCCGTGATGAACTTGTCCAGCTGATTGCGGATCGCCTCGTCCTTCAGCTCGCCGTCCTCACCGAAGACGTTGCCGGCGCGCGCGACCATCAAGCGCCCACCCGTCCAGTAACGCACGCCGAGTGTGCGCAGCACCGGCAGCCAACCGTTCTGCGCGAGGATCGTGCCGAAGCCGCCGGCAGACGCGCCGATCATCGCGAACGGCCGGCCCTTGAAAACGCGCGGGATGTCGCTCGGCGGTCGCGACAGCCAGTCGATCGCATTCTTGAACACGCCAGGGACGCCGTTGTTGTACTCGGGTGTCCCCAGCAGCACGCCATCACTCGCGACGACCTTTTCCTTCAGCGCCTTGACGCTGTCCGGTATGCCATCGCGTGTTTCGACGTCGCCGTCGTAGAGCGGGATGCCGTGCAGCGTGACGAGTTCGAGTTCGACCGGACGCTTGACCATTCCCTGAGCGGCGCGAAGCAATGCTGTGTTGTACGAGCCGGCACGCAGGCTGCCGGAGATGGCGAGGATCTTGGTCATGGTGTGCTTCCCTTGCGGTATCGACGACGTTCATCGCATGTCGCCGAATACCATACCACTCACGCAGCGCCAAACCGTACGAGCCCCTCCTTGTTAAGCGGAGGGCGCGGCACCGACTTCCCCCACGACACGGAGAGGTCGGTATCAAGCCAACTCGAGGCCCTACTACTACAATAGAGCCGGCGAAATGACCACCGCGGCCGTGGCGACGTTGCCTGCGCCATCGACGATGGTCACTTCGGAGACACGCGCCTTGTCCGTAGCTGCGCACGTAACGTCCGGGCCGTTGGCGACTGATCCCGTTGGGCACGCCCACGTCGCCGCGATGACCTTGCCCTGGCCGCCAGACACAACTGCGCGCGCGTTGACGACGGCCGCGCCCACCTGAAAAAGCGCAGGGGCCATCTGCGGCTTGGCGATGTAGGCGGCAGACCACCAGGTCACCAGCAAACTGGACGCGACGGCGATGAGTGTCGCCAGGCTTCGGGCAGTGATCGTCATGGAAACACATCAGAGACTGCTGCGGGAGGGCGCGCATGCTAGAGGCTGGCGCGAAAGCCTGCTTTTCATTAAGTGACACGTCGCAGGCGGGCCCCGAACTGCAACCAATAAGTTAAGTGCCTCGGCCTGCTGTTTTTCAGCGCCACAGACACGTCACCAATCCGGTACCAGTTCATAGCGGGTGCTCGCGAACCAAGGGTACTGTTCGCCCCGGATCAACCCGCACGGACGACAAGATGACCAAAGGCGATGCCAGCGCACACCGGCCAGACCCCTGGCGCGGCTCGCCCGTCCAGTGCGTCCCCTATCCGCGCACGCCAGAATTCGTGGCGCTGCTGCAGGGGCTGCTCGGCGACGAGGTCCCCCTGGTCCACGGCACGGATGCACGCGACGACCACATCGTGCTCGTGGATTGCCGCCTGATCGTCGAGGGCATGGCCATCGCGCGCCAGCGTTATCGAGTGCACCCGCTGGTGGGCGTGGTTGCCTCGCCCGATGCCGAGACGATCCTCCAGATCCTGGCGGCGGGTGCCGACGGCGTCATCTCCGTGACGGAGCCTCTCGCCGCCTGGCGCGAGTGCCTGAACGTCGTCCGCGGTGGCGCCCGTTGGCTCGGCGGCCCGGGGTTACACGTGAACCTGGAAAGCAAGTACGCCAGCTACGGTATCGCCAAGCGCGAGAGTCACGCGGGTGACATCACGATCCGCACCAAGCTATTCGCGAAGACCAATATCGTCGACAAGTTTCGGGGATGACCCGCGGCGGTGGGCGGTCCAGAGATCGCCCATCTGCCGCAGCCTGTCCAATGCGTGCCGTCTCGCTCCCAGCACCCTCAGCCCTTGACGCGTCGTAAGCGCGATCGTGCGTGCCGCTCAGTCCTTGAGCGTCGCGAGAAACTCGCGGAATCGCGGATCGTCGCGGATCGGGTCGAGCTCCGGATCGTTCTCGGCCCACGACCGCGAGGCGATTGAACCCTTGCAGGAAGGCGAACGCGCGATCGGGTTCGTCGACCTGCGCGTAGAAGCACGCAAGGTTGTACCGCGTGTTGCCATCGTCCGGATCGATCGCGATGGCCTTGTCCGCCCACTCGAACGCTTTCTCGCGCTCGCCGATGTTGTAGAGCGCGGCGGTCGCCAGGAAATAGGCGCGCGCGTTGTCGGGATAGCTCTCGAGGTGTCGCGCAGCCAGTGCACATCCCCGCCGCTCCGCTTCCGTCGCCTTCGCCTCATTGCCGAGCTTGCGATAGGCCGGGGCCGCAATGAGCGGCGACTGGTAGTCGTCCGGGTCCATCTCCATCGCTTTTTCGAGCAGTTCGAGCGCCTTGGGCAAATCGCCCTGGTGCAGCGCCTTGCGCGCGTACTGGTACCAGGCGTCGAACGAACGCGGATTCAGCTCCACCGCGCGTTCGAACTCCGCTGCAGCCTCGTCGTAGCGTTCCTGGGCCGTGAAGGAGACGGCGCGTGCGGTGTGCACCTCGGCCACCTCGGGCGCCAGTTCGACCGCGCGACGACTCGCTTCGTCCGACGCGGCGAGCGCCGGCGCACCACCCGAGTGGTAAATCGCGACCGCTGAATGTGCGGTGGAGAGCCCGGCCCAGGCTTTGGCAAACGTCGGATCGAGTTCGGTGGCCCGTTTGAACGTATCGATCGCGAAGCGCAGGCTTTTCAGGCCGAAGCGGTGCAGGAAGCTGAGTCCCTTCAGGTAAAGCTCGTACGCCCGTGCGTCCCTGGTCGTGGTGTCCGCGGCATCCTGCGGACGCAACCGCAACTGCAACGCACCGACGATCTGCCGGGCGATGTCGCCCTGGATCGCGAAGATGTCGTCGAGCGTCCGGTCGTAGGTCTCGGACCAGAGGTGCGAGTCGCTGCTGGTCTCGACGAGCTTCGCCGTGATCCGGACGCGATCACCGCTCCGGCGGACGCTGCCTTCGAGCACGTGCGTGACACGCAATCGCTCCGCCACTGCGGCGACGTCGACGTGCTTGCCCTTGAAGGCGAAACACGACGTGCGCGACGGCACGCGCAGGTCCGGAATGCGCGCGAGCGCATTGAGCAGTTCCTCGGTGAGCCCGTCGGCAAAATACTCGTGATCGTGCCCGTGGCTCAGGTCGGCGAACGGCAGCACGGCCAGCGACCGTCGCTCCAGCGTCAGTACAGCCGATGGCTTGGGCTCGACGACGGGCACGGCAGGTGGACCGCGTGCCGCCGCGGATGCTGGCGCGGTGTCCACGCCGTCTGACGACAAACTTGTCGCGCGTTACTCCCGCCGGCGTCAGTTCGAACGCCCAGGCGAGCATCAGGGCAATCGGAAACCCAATGATGACGAGCGCGGCGACCAGCGTGACGGTCCACGAGGGCAACCTGAGCGCCGGGAACATCACGTCCGCGACCTGCATCACGGCCCAGGCGACGACCAGGTAGACGATGCCGACCTTGACTACGTTTCGGCGCCGCAGCTCCGTGATGAACTTCCGCATCGTCTGGCCGATCGTCACGGCCTGCTGCCGAGGACGCGCGCCGGCAGCATGACGATCGAGCGCAGCAAAGCGAACACCCCTTCCACGGCGATGCCGACGAGACGGAATGGCAACGTCAGCACCCAGATGATGGGCCACAGCAGCAGCGCCAGCAATGCAAGCGGCCAGCACACGATCAGCAGCAGCAACCAGAGCAGAAACTTCAGCATAGCCGTTCCCTCATTGAGCGAATATAGATATTAGACTCTATGCGATGCCGAACCCACGGCGCGCACGTGACCAAGCCGACGAACCCACGCGCCCCCTGTGCTAGAGTCCCGCGCGAATTCCAATAACAGGGACGGATGCCTTGGCCGACATTTCGTCTCGTATTCCCGGCAGGACAAAGCCCGGGTCCAGCCGTTGGTCGCCGCCCTCGAGGCCGAAGGTTGGTCCATCTGGTGGGACCCGGAGATCGCACCCGGCGACGAATTCGACAACCTGATCACCAAGGAACTGTCCGAGGCTCGCGCCATCATCGTCGTCTGGACGCCGCAGTCCGTCGACTCACGCTGGGTCCGCGGCGAGGCGCGCGACGCTGCAGATCGAGGCTCGCTGGTGCCCGTCACGCTTCGAGGGTGCCCGCCTCCCACTCGACTTCCGTGCGGTCCACTGCACCGACCTCGACGACTGGGCGGAATAGCCGAGCCCATCGTTTCGCTCACTGTGCAAGGCGCTCGAAGGGAAGCTCGGCGCCGCCAAAAAAAGAAGGTCACGGCGATCGCGGTGCTGCCGCTCGCCAACATGAGTGCCGACCCGGAGAACGAATATTTCAGCGACGGCATGACCGAAGAGATCATCAACGCGCTGTCGACGGTGCCGGGCATTCATATCGCGTCGCGCTCGTCGTCGTTCGCGTTCAAGGGCCGCAAGGACGTCGACGCCCGCCAGATCGGCGAGAAGCTCGGCGTCACGACTCTGCTCGAAGGCAGCGTGCGCAAGGTCGGCAACCGCATTCGCATCGCGGCGCAGCTGGTGAACGTCGAGAACGGTTACCAGCTCTGGTCGGAGACCTATGACCGGCAGCTCGAGGACATCTTCGCGCTGCAGGATGAAATCTCGCGCTCGATCGTCGACGCGCTGAAGCTGCGGCTCGGTCGGCGAGAGCGGCCGCACGTGGTGCGCGCCGACCAGGAATCTCGATGCCTACACGACCTATCTGAAGGGCCGCTTCCACTTCAACAAGTTCACCGAGTCGGGCCTGCAGCAAGGCGATCGACCTGTTCCAGCAGCGCGCTGCTGCAGGATCCGGGATTTGCTCGGGCGCTACGCCGGCATCGCGGACGTCTGGTGTGACCTGGCCGACGACTGGGTCGCGCCCGAAGATGCGTATCCGCGAGCGAAAGCCGCGGCCGAGCGCGCGCTGCAACGGGAACCTGAACTCGCCGATGCGATGATCTCGATCGGCAAGGTGCTCTGCTGGCACGACTGGAAATTTGCCGGACGGCGTGCGCCACGCTCGAACGCGCCGTCGCGCTGAGCCCGAACAACTCCGAGGCCTTCTGGGTGCTGGGCACGGCGCTGCCGCTGGTTGGGCGGCTGCCCGAGGGAATCGAGGCCGTGCGTCGCGCGCTGCGAGCTCGACCCGCTGCGCGTCGAATACTTCGGCTGGGCCACTCGCCTCCTGCTGTACTCGAAGGACTACGAGGCGGCGCATCGCAGCAGGGCGAGGAAACCTTCGAGATCGACGACAAGTATGGCCGCGGCTTCGTGTTCGTCGGCTCGGCGTACCTTGCCAAGGGCGATGCCGAGACCGCGCTCGAGTGGTTCCAGCGCGGGCAGAGCCTCGACACGGCCGTGCGTTCATACGACGCGATGATCGTGCGCGCACTGGCGGCGCTGGGTCGTCGTGAGGAAGCCGAAGAAATCCTGTCGCGGCTGGAGAGCGAGTCACGCCAGCACTACGTGCGAGCCGAGTACCTGGCGATGGGTCATGCGGCCGTTGGCGATCTCGACAGCGCCTTTGCCGCCCTCGACCGTGCCTATCAGGCGCGCTCGGCGGGCCTCATCTACCTGCACCTCGATCCAGGGTATGACCCGCTGCGTGGCGATCCACGGTACAGCGAAATGGTGCAGCGGATCGGATTGCGGTAGATCGAAGATTCACGCGGCACGGAGTTGAAAGTCAGCCTCGATCACCGTAAACGGTACCTTGATCCTGCCCTGGTCGGTCTTTTCGACCAACCCGATCTCGATCAGCGTCGCGACATCCTCGTGGACGCGCTTGACGTCACGTTCCAGCGACCGCGCGAGCCCTCGCAGGCTCGAGGGGCCGAGGCCTTGAAGCCGCTCCAGAAGTTCCCATCGCTTCGGCGTGAGGACCCGGAACAGCGCCGCAGGCGACTCGAACGTAAATACGTGGGCCGCAGATTTGCCCGACTTCCAAGCGGCCGTGAACCGCTTGCCCATGTCCGTCAGCCCCGTGTCCACATCTCGACGAATTCGAAGTATTGCCTTGGTCATCGCCCACGCTCCTTGGCGACATCCGCGTGGAAATCGCTCATCAGTTGCTCAACTGTGGTGAATCGATATGGCTCCTCATGATCGCGACGATGCCTATGGTCGCCTTTGCCTCGGCTCGTTGTCGTAACCGACCACTCGCTTGCCGTCTCTACCGTAGTACAGACCGGGATACCCATATGGATGGCGACTGCGAAGACACGCAATTGATAAATTTTTGTTCACGTTTCAGCTGAAACGTCCCCGCTCGCGTAATCTCGACTTTCGTCGTCAACGAAACCGCTGAGTCACCCTCCTCGTGCGCGTAACCCTCGACATTGATGAAAAATTGATTGCGGAAGCGATGCGACTATCCGGCGCGCGCACGAAACGCGAGGCAGTGGATAAAAGCCTGCGCCTGATGGTCCGGTCGAAACGCTATGAACGAATCCGACACGTCCGCGGCAAGTTGCAGTGGACTGGCGATCTGACCGCAATGCGTCGCGACTGACGGCACAGAAACATCAATTCCTCGGCGCCCTCCAGCCTGCGCCGAGCGCTTCCTTCTCCGTGCAGAACCAGCGCTCGCCTTTGGCCGTGTTGATTTGCGTGCGGTCGTACCAGATGCTCCCGGGCACGTGGTAGATCCGTCCGTTGTCGCTGATGTTGCCCTTTGATGAGGCACCGGTCGGATGCCTGTGTCGAAACCGTCTGAATGGGCGCAACAGGTATTGTGGCCTGCGCAGGGCTTCCGGCTGGACGCATGGCCGCAATACAGCTGGCGATCGTGTCGTGGCTGTAATCGGTGAACCCAGCGGCCTGTCCGCGTTCCACGTGCCGCCAATCCCAGGGCGCACGCCAGTTCGCCGGCGTCACGCCCCACAAGCCAAGCTTGGACGCCCGTGCATGGCCCTCCCAGCCACAGTACGCCGGATTCTTCGAGATACTGCCGATAGGCCCACGCGTTACCTTGCTTCACCATCCAGGCATTGATGTTCTCATCGCCGACGTAGACCACCGCCACGAGCCGGTCGTACTTATCCTGCGTCTCGACTGCGAGCTGAACCTGTTTGCCCGTGAGCCGGGCTCTTGAGCGCCGCGGTCGCTTCCGGGCCCCACGGCTGGTTCCATTCGGGCGCGTCGATGAAGCTGAAACGAACGGTAATCGGACCCGACGAGAGCTGGACTTTGATCGTGTCGCCGTCGAAGACATGTGCGACCGACCCTACCAGCACGGGCCCAGTCGGGGCATTCTGGTCCGGTTCATAACCGTGGGTCTGGCCAGCAGCGCATAGGGCGAGAGCCGCCAGCGCCAGCGCAGCTTTTATGAAATTTCGCGAATAGCCTCTCATGCGAACTGAGTGATATCACAGAATCACCCGTTGTCGATCACCGCCCCATCGCATTTCGTGACGCTGCGTCTTCAGCGCCGACATCGGCGCTAGAGCTCGATCTGCGATCATGCGCCAATCGCGTCGGCTCGGATTCAGCCCGCCAGCGTCTTCATCGTATCGACCGTGCGGCGCAGCTCCATGGCCAGGTGCGTCGGACCCTGTCGCTCGAAGACGTTCGCCAGTGCTTCGTAGTACCAAAGGGTGCCTTCGCGCCCACCGGTGAATCGGTCGAACAGCGCATCGCCCATGACGCGCAGGTCGGCGACGATCGCCCGCGCGTTGTGCAGCTTGTCGGCGCACGAAACGAGACGCACCCGGTCGGGCGCCGATTCGAGCTGAGCGATGTAGCGCGTCTTGCGCTCGAGCCACGGCGGCTTGGGAATGGTGTCGGCATCCGTGCAGGCCTCGACGATGCTGCGCACGTCCGTGCCGAATCTCGCTTCGATCTCGAGACGTAACGGGTCGACGCCGCCTGGATACTCGGCGCCGCAGTCCTCCAGGGAATCGTGCAGCAACGCGGCGATGGCCTCGTCGCGTCCGCCGCCGTTCTCGAGCACGAGCCCGGCCACCGCGATCAGGTGCGAGATGTAGGGGATGTCCGTTTGCTTGCGGGTCTGCTCCGCATGCAGCTTCGTGACGAAGCCGAGCGCGCGCTCGAAGTCCCGATGAAATGTCTCTCTTTCTGTTTCGTCCATCTTTTCACTCTTCCCCGTTTTCTATCATAGTCGGAATCGTGACCACTCGGCCGTGATCGGCGAGAGTCCATTCGTCCAGCTGTATCCATCGTTGGTTCGAATATCCGTCACGCGTACGGCATGCGTTTCAGCTGAAACGTGCACTTATTCTTGATAATTATCTCAACATTAGTGCGTGTTAAATTCGGTGCATGGCCCGCCGCCCCGACATCATCAGCGCCGTGCAACGACTAGGGCGCTACGTCGCGCGCGACGAATGGCTCACGCCGCGCGAAGCCTACGTCTTGCTGCTGGTCGAACCGATCCTCGATGAATACGGACTGACGTTACCCAAACTGACCGAGGAACTCGCCGCCGCCGATGCACTTGGCGCGATGCTCACGTTCATCGACGAATCGTTCTTCGGACTGAATGCAGGTCCCAACGGCAGCAACGCCGTTGACGATTACCTGCGCCGTCGCGGCTGGCAGGAATCGCCGCGTGCCCGGGAGTACCTCCAGCAGCTGCGGTCGTCCGTACCGTCACTCTACGAGGTGCAGGACGTGTCGCCCGGTGAATGGATCGACCTCCGCGACAGGCTTCATGCCGACGCTCCGATCGAGCACGTCGCCGAATCGTCGGGTAGCCAGGCCCTGCAACGCTACGATTGCTTCATCGCGCGGCTCGTCCAGCCGCACGACGAGATCATGCTTACCGGGGGTGTGCTGGCGCTGACGCGCGAAATGGCCGATCGGATCGAGGACGCGGTGCGCCGGAACGACAAGGACGGCGACGACACGCTCGAGTGCGTCATGCTGCGGGCCTGGTTGCGGGGCATGCTCGATGCCGCGCGCCGTCCCTTGCCCCAACTGCAGACGACTCATGGCGAGGCGATGCTGATCAGCCGGACTCGCCTGCCCCTTGTCCGTGACGACGCACGGTTCGAGATCTCGAGGCGGCTCGATGCGGCGTCGAAGACAGGTTGGAAGCGTGAATCGCCGAAAGAGTCGCGATGGGTTCGCCTCGGCGGCGAGAAGCGCAGCGCACGAGTCGTGCTGGCGAGTGCATGGCTGGAAAGGGACGCGCTCGTGGTCGAGACGCTTTCGCGCGAGCGCATGGCCGACGCACTCGCGACGGTGGAGTCGTTGCTTGACGGACTGGTCAAGCCTGGCCTGACAAGTCACGAAGACCCTTTTGCAGCGTTGTCGCACGGCGCCACGAGGCCAGCCTCGCCGCCGCCGGTCGCCGCCGAGGACGCCGCGACCATTGCCGAAGCCGTGACCCGCTTCAAGGACGATCACTACCGGCGAACGCTGGATGACAAGGTGCCGGCGCTCGGCAATCGTACGCCGCGCCAATGCATTCGCAGCAAAGCTGGACGAAAGCTACTCGTCCGGTGGCTCAAGAACCTGGAGAACGGCGAGCTCCGCCAGGCACGCGACATGAACGTGACGGCCTACGACGTCACCTGGCTCTGGCGAGAGCTGGGCATGGAGTCGGAGCGATAACAGCATTCGCGGCAGCGAATGGATCGCTGCTCATCGTCCACACGCTTCGTTGCAGAATGCCTCTCTTGCTGGCATTATGAAAGCATGGCTATTCAGATCACAATCCGCGATGTTCCCGAGAAGGTCCGCGACGAGCTCGCTGCCCGCGCCGCGCTGCAAGGCAAGTCGATGCAAGAGTATCTGCGCGCGGAATTGGAGCGCTTGGCCGAGCGCCCGTCGATCGATGCCTGGTTGGAGCAGGTACGCAAGAGAAAGCGCGCGTCGCAGACCCGCGTCTCTCCCCGGCCAGATACTCAAACAACGCGACGCCGACCGACGTTGAGCGCCGTCGTAGACGCATCCGTACTGGTCGCCGCGCTGATCGATTCCGATCCGCATGGCGAATGGGCGGAAGGAGTTCTTGCGGCCGGCTCGCTGCATGCGCCAGAGCTGGCGCGCGTTGAAGCAACCAATATTCTGCGCCGACTGGAACGAGCAAAAGAGATCACGACCGCTGAGGCCAACGGGGCCTATGAGGATCTGATGCAGCTCAACCTGGAGCTTTTCGCCTTCCACCCGTTCGCGGACCGAGTCTGGGAACTGCGCCACAACGTCACGAGCTATGACGCGTGGTACGTGGCTATTGCCGAAGCGCTCAGACTGCCGCTCGCGACTTTGGATACGCGGCTCGCCAAGGCGAAAGGACCGAACTGCGACTTCCTGACGCCTGGGTGATCGAAGTCGTGCCCATCACGCCTTTGGATGGATCAGCTCCACTGTCGGAAAATGCGTCCGATAGCGCGCCGCGTCCCGCGTCAAGATGGACATCCCACTCACCGCCGCGTGTGCACCGACGACAAAATCCGGCAGCACGTTGCGTTTGACGGCGCTGCGACTGCGCTGGCGGTAGCGCAGGAATACCTTGCCCGCGAGGAACAGCGCCTCGCGCGGAATCGCCTCGACCCGGAGGCCGCCGTCCGCGACCACGGACTCGAGTTCCTCGATGCGCGCGAACGCCATCGACAGTTCCGCGTAGATCACTGGATTGATGCAAATCGGGCCACGCAGACTTGCGGCGTCCAGCTGCTGCTGCGACCAGTCCGCCCAGGCCGGATCATCCTCGACCACGTCCAACAGGACATTGGTGTCGACGAGAATCATTTTGCCGTCAACGACCCCGCGTCAGCGCGAGAATCTCCTCGGTCGCATTTTTACGGTGGCCTGCCCCCGCAGCTTTGCGAACCGGCTCTTCGGGGCCCGGGCCGCCCGGCGCCGCCAGCGTGTGCGACCGGACGCGCACGACTTCCCCGGAATCGGTGAGCTCGAAGGCGACCGTGGACCCGGTGTGGATGCCGAGCCGCTCCCGCACCTTTTTTGGAATCGTTACCTGACCCTTGGAGGTGCGGTATTCGCCATGGAGTAATACCTCAATTTATCCAGGTATTACTTTAGCACCGTCCGGACGTTTCACGTGAATTGTGCAAATTATCTTTAGTCTCCTCTCGTCGCTTCGACCGGCAACTGCGTAGCGCCGGTGTCCGTTAGCACGCCCGACGGCTGCGCGTCACGCGCTCTTCTTCTTCAAGCCCGTTCGTTTCGCACCGGCCTTTTTCCTGGTAACACTCGTTCGCTTCGGCCGAGCGCCGTAGGTCGTCTGCGGCTCGCGAATCAACAGCGCAGGCGGAATTTCGAGTTTCTCATGCAATGCGCGAATCATCGTCAACGTCAGCGGACGCTTCCGCGCCAGGACTTCAGAAGCGCGGTTCTTGCCACCGAGCAACCCGGCAATATCTTTCTGGCGCAACCCCTGCTGCTCCATGCGGAACAGTATCGCTTCGATTGGGTCGGGCCTTGCGAACTCGAAGCGAGTCTTTTCGTATTCCTCGACAAGCTTCGCGAGCAGTTCCAGACGCGCGCCTTCCGGCGATTCAAGCGCGGGGTCCGCAACGACCAACGCCTCGACCAACGCGAGATACTCGCGATACTGCGTTTCTGTCTTGATGATGCGTGGTTCCATGCTGCTACCCTTCTCGCCGCTTTCGGTTACGCTGGTCATACTCCGCATGGGTGCCAATCCACTGAATGACGACTACGGACGACTGATAAGCGACCCTTACTTCGAGCCGATAGTCATTACCCTTGACGTTGAAAATCACGAGGTTGTTCGCCAGGAAGCTCGCCGACGTGTAGCGCGCGCGAATGTGGCGCGGAGCGGTCCAGCTTGCCTGCTCGACCTCCGACAACCAGTGTTCGATCCATTTCCGCGCATCTGCGTGATTGCTGCAGAACTCGGCCAAGTGCGAGCGACCGACGACCTTCATGAGGGGCTCGATTGCGACATCTCGAATACTAACACACGTAGTTCCCATTTTGGGAACTTCAATAAGCTCCGTGACCTGCGGAAGTCCCTCTCCAAGGCGAAACGGCCGAAACACCGGCTTGGTCGTGGTCTCAGGCCGCTCGGCGAAACTTCAGCTCCACTCGCACACCCAACGCGGCGAGAATGCGCAGCAACAAATCCGTCGAGACGCCCTCGAGATTGCCATTGAGAATCGCGGTTATCCTCGGGCGCGACGACATGGCGAGACGCGCCAGTGCCGTATGAGTAATTCCCAGACGGCGGACCTCCGACCCGATCTGCTCGACCAATGCGAGTTGCACGTCCATCGCGACACGGTCGGAATCGGACAAGCCGAGGACCTTTGCAAGCTCACGCGAGTTACGCGCGACGACCCTTTTCCCGCTCATCCATTAGCTCCTTCAATCGTCGCCTGGCGATAACGATCTCCGACGGCGGCGTTCGTGTCGACTTCTTGTGGAACGCCCGCAGCACCAGCACACCGTCGGTAGCGTGCGCGTAATAGGAGACCCGATACTGACCATCAGGATTGCGCAACCGCAGTTCATTCACCCCGCCGCGACTGCCGGCATCGGTCGAGACGCTGGCATGCCGAGCGCATAACCGTACTGCAACGCCAGCAAGGCTCGTCCTAGCCGAAACCGGACATCCTTCGGCAGCGCACGGACCTCGTCCCGCGCCCGCGAGTGAAAGATTGCGGGACGAACGACCGGCATTGTCTCAGATTTGGGCATTACGAAAAGGCGCGACATGCGTAGAAGGCTGCGACAGAAGGATTTGGATTGCCGCCCGCATAACGACCGTAACCTTCAACAAACGCTCGCCTGGGTTCACGCGGTCGAGACTCGCCGCCAATGGCCGCGGTACGGCCAACCATCGTCGGTTGAGGTGGCTCACGACCCGAGCCTTCGACTTGCGATCGTCCCTCGACGGGCCCAGCATTCCTCTTTGTTGACAGTCCCTTGTGACATTGACAACGGTCTGTGTATACTCACGATCACTGACATTGACAACGATCACCGGCACCCATCCATGAAACCCCTCCTCCTGTCCCTCCCCGACGCCCTGGCCGACTGGCGTGGCACGGCCGCCGAACTCGCGGACAAGTGCAACGAAGTGCTGGGCGAGGTCCCGACGCTCAGCGACGACGCCGGCGCCGCCAACGAACGCCTCGTGCGCCACTACGTGCAGGTGGGCGTGTTGAGCCCGCCGGACCGCGAGGGCCGTGAGGCGCTGTTCGGCCTGCGCCAGATCGTCGAGTTCCTCGCGACCCGCTACCTGCTCAAGGACGGCTGGCCGCTCGCCAAGGCCGCCGAGCTCGTGCGGGAGACGGACGTCGCCGGCCTCACCCAACTGATCCCGTCCGACCGGCCGCGCACGCGTGCCGAAGAAGTCGTGGCGAAATATCGCGGCGGGCGTACATCCCCACCGGTCGCAGCAGCCGATCGCGACGCATGTGATCCGGTCCAAGGCTTCCAGCGCCAATCGCGACGCTGACGAGTCGTGGGCGCTCTCCGCCACAGCGCCTCCTCCCGCCTCTGCTAAGCGCCCGGCGTCGCAACGTGCGATGAATCTCGAATCGCCGGTTACCCGCGCGGCCGAGATCTCCCGTCGCCGCGTATCGCTCGAAGAGAACCTGAAAGCCCTCGGCAACACCGAAGGCCGCGCCGAACGCCAGAGCATCGTGCGCATCGAGCTTGCGCCCTGGTGCCACGTGCACGTCGATGTCCGCCAGCTCGGCGAAATGAGCGAAGACACGCCCGAGATCCTCGGGACCGCGTTGACCCAGGCGCTCCAGGAAGAGCGCATCCAGAAGAAAAGGTAAGCCACCATGACAACAAGCGTATTGCCCACCCTGCTGATCACCCCGCGCCGCGCTGCCCTGCTCGCCGGTCACGACAACGAACTCGACGTGCTGGTGCGCGTGCAGGCGCCCAACGCGCCCGCGGAACAGCCGAGCCGCAACCCGCTGCACCTCGCGCTGGTGATCGATCGCTCCGGCTCGATGTCCGGCCCGCCGCTCGCGGAAGCCAAGCGCTGTGCGGAATTCGTGCTCGACGGATTGATGCCGAACGATCGGCTCTCCGTCGTCGCGTACGACGACCACGTGCTGACGTTGATTCCGGCCGTCGAATTGCACGACAAGGAGAACGTGCGTCGTGCGATTCGTCGCATCACCAGAGGCGGCTCCACCAACCTGCACGGCGGCTGGCTGCAAGGCGCCGGAACACTCGCGCCGCACACGACCGAGCGCATCACCTCCCGCGTGATCCTGCTCTCCGACGGTTGCGCCAACCACGGCATCGACGACCCGGACCAGATCTTCGCGCAATGCGCCGACCTTGCGCGCGCCGGCGTCACCACCTCGACGTATGGCCTCGGCAATGGCTTCAACGAGCGGCTGATGATCGGCATGGCGCGCCACGGCCAGGGCAGCTCGTACTACGGCCAGACGGCGGACGACCTCATGGACCCGTTCCGTGAGGAGTTCGCGTTGCTCAATGCGCTGTGCGCGCGTCGTCTGCGCCTCGAGCTCGACCTTGCCCCGGGCGTGACGGCCAGGATGCTGAACGACTACATGTCGGCGGACGGAAATGCATGGCTGATGCCTGACCTCGCCTACGGTGGTGAAGCCTGGGCCGTGATTCGGCTGCGAGTACCGAAGAACCTCGCGGATGCCGCCAGCGGACTCGTCTCACTGCTGAGCGTGAGCGT
>CAWAQN010000005.1:0-201455 GCA_963784225.1 uncultured Gammaproteobacteria bacterium | reverse complement strand
TATCCAAAGCCTACGCACCGGCCCTGGCTTGAAATTGTTCAACTCGAGCGCACTCTTAGTAAGTTTTCAGAGAGCAAGACTGTTGGGAGGAGACCTGCAATGGCTGGTGTCACCGTCAAGGCCGGCGAAGGCAAAACACTCAACGTACTGGGCATGCCACTTCGGTTCCTCTGCGATGCGGAAGACACTGATGGAGCTTGGTCGTTAATGGAGCAGGAGATTCCTGTCGGCCACGGCCCACCGCCGCATCGGCATGACTGGGATGAGGCTTACTATGTGATCGAGGGAGCGCTCGACTTCGAGATAGACGGGAAGCAAGTGCGCATCGAACGTAGCGATTTCGCTTACTTGCCGCGCAATACTGTGCACGCGTTCAAGGGAGCATCGCCGTCTCCTGCGCGGGTGCTCATTTTTGCTGCGCCCGCTCATTCGTCGGCGTTCTTCGAGGATGTAAATCGCGAGGTCCGCACGGTTCCGGACGACTTGGCGAAGGTGCCTTCGATCGGCCAGCGGCACGGGATCGATCCTCAAAGCGACCCGTGGCGTCACGATCGCGCTCGTATCGTCTCGTGAGCGGAAACGGCGGCAACCAGGACTCGCGACGGACGATCCAGCTTTCGTAGGTTGGCATCAGTTGGTCAGGGGCATCCAGGGATCCGAGGTTCACTTCGATTTCGTCGGCGGTGCGTGCGAAAATGGACGAGCCGCAGCGGGGACAGAAAAACCGCCCGGCGTAGTCGCGTGTTTCGCCATCGATCGTCACCGCATCCTGAGGGAATATCGCGGAAGCGTGAAAAAGGGCCCCATGATGCTTGCGGCAGTCGAGACAGTGACAAAGGCCGACCCGGTATGGGAGTCCCGACGCCACAATTCGGACGTTGCCGCACAGGCAACCGCCCGTGAATCGGTCCATGCTGCGTCTCCTCTAAAATCAAGCGGTCGGAATGTTTACAACGAACCCCGTCGGGCGTCCATGAGAGATGCGCCAGCCTTTTCGGCTGTAGGCTTTACAGCGCGAGAAAACCCGGCCCGGGTGCGGGGTCCGCGGTCGTTTTGCCGCTGCGTAGGTCGAAGTCGGCAGCAGGGTCCGTTCGGACACCAGAGGCGGCGCTGACAGCGGATTTCACCTTCGCCAATCGTTCATACAGGGATATAGTCGCCGCATACCAAGCGGAAAGGCGTTCCGGTCCCCCCAAGGCCGGCGCTGGGAATCGCTCGACTCACCTGAGGACGACCCCATGGACGGCACGAACAGCGCGTTAGTACCAGTATCTCGATCGCTCGCGCACGGTGCGTCGCTGCGCCCGGACGTCGCAAGATCGCTTCTCCGGCATTTCGCAGCATTGTGACCTCGACGCTGTGCGCCCTCGCCGCGTGGCACTCCGCGCAGGCGCAAATCGCTTTCGTCGACGTGACGAACACTGCCGGCGTCGCCTACAAAGGCGAAACCTATGGCGCGTCCTGGGGCGATTTCAACGGCGATGCGTACCCGGACCTTTTTGCGAACAATCACCGGACAAAGGAGAGTCTGTTCGTCAATCGCGGCAACGGCACGTTCATCAACATCGCCAATCAGGTCCTTACCTGGCGCAACAAGCCAAATGCCGACACGCACGGCGCATCGTGGGCGGATATCGACAACGACGGCGACCAGGACCTGCTGGTGAGTTCCGGCACGGGAAACCTGAGCCAGCTGCTGTTCAACCAGAACCGCAACCTCGTCAACCTCACGAAGGAACGCGGCCTGACGACCACGAATCTCGGCGGCCGCCTCCCCGTGTGGCTCGACTACGATGGCGACAAGCAGATCGACTTCGTGATGACGCAGTTCGGCGGCACCGCCAAGCTGTATCACCAGTCCCGCCCGGATTCTTCAAGGAGACGACCAGCGACGCGAAGCTGCTGTGCATTCGTTTCCACTATGCGCAACTCATCGACGTCACCAACGACGGCCGCGTCGACCTGATGTGCTCGGACCAGGACCTGTTCCCGCAAAAGATCTACAACACGGAGCCCATGCCCTGGAGCAAGGTCTTCGACGCCACGAAGCCTGCGGCGTTTCTCAAGCCGGTGCCGAAGGGCGTCGATTCGGCCATGGCTGACTTCAACAACGACGGGCGCGTCGACCTGTTCGTGATCGGCCGCATGGAACTGCATCCGTCGGGCGTGACGAAAGCGGCCCCACGCACTTCGAATCGCACTTGACCGATGCGACGAAGGGCTTCCAGTTCGTCACCGCCGGCAAGGTGAAGTTCGACCTCGACTGGAACAAGCAGGATGTGCGCACCACGACGACATTCACCCGCATCAAGTTCGGCGCAGGTGCGCGCATTCCGGCCAATCTGCCCTTCACGCTCGACCCCGCCGACCAACCGTGCGTGGCATGCCGCCTGCACCGACGACCGAAGCGCAGATTCCCGTGATGCGCATCGGCTACGACGCAGCGACGCAGAAGTGGACCGTCGTGGTGCACTCGCAGTTGAACGCGACCGCTCCGGTCGTCTTCAGCGAGGTGTACTTCCAGGTCGACTCGACATCCGCCATCACGGGGTTGACGCCGACGGGACTGTTGCCGAGCGACACGGCGAAGCGACCGTCGCTGCTTATCAATCGCTCCGGCGGCTTCATCGACGAAACGACAACCGCCGGCCTCGATGCGCCGATCGAATGCGCGAGCGTAGTCGCTGGCGACTTCGACAACGACATGGACGTGGACCTGTACCTCGCGTGTCGCACTGGTTCGAGTAACCTGCCGAACATCCTGTACCGGAACCAGGGCAACGGCACGTTTACGAAAGTCGCCGATGCGGGCGGTGCCATCGGTCCCGTCGGCGTCGCGTTCGCAAGCGGGGCCGGCTGGGCCGATTCGGTCGTGACGGCCGACTATAACGTTGACGGCTTCCTCGACCTCTACGTGACGAACGGCCTGAACCTGCGCCCTCGCCTATATGGCGGCCCGACCAAGCTGTTCCGCAACAAGGGCAACGCCAACCGCTGGATCGAGCTCGACCTGGTGGGGACACAGTCGGAACGCGATGCCACGGGGGCACGTGTCTTCGCGACAGCAAACGGCGTGACGCAACTGCGCGTGCAGGACGGTGGCTATCACCGCTGGTCGCAGAACATGAAACGCGCCCACTTTGGTCTCGCCAGCGCGACCCAGGTGAGCGTGCGCGTCGAATGGCCGAGCGGCAACGTGAAGACCTTCAACAACGTCGCCGCCAACAAGTTGTACCGCATCACGGAAGGCGCGGGGATCGTCGCGGTGCCGCTGAGCGTCGCGCCGGCGGGACCGTAACTTCTTCAGGTTGGCCAGGTTCTCGCCAGCTGCGGGCCACGCGTGGATTTCGCGTCGTGAGCCGGCCGGTCGGCCTCATTGGAAAGGGGATCCTACGCAAGCGTTAAGCGATTTCGAATGAGCAACCAGAACGACTACATCCTCGGAACAGATCCCGAAGAACTTCAGCGCCTGGGATTTCAGCACCGCGTCTGGTCAAAGGATGCCTTTGCTCTTTGGGAGCGTGCAGGATTAGGCCAGGGACAGCGCATCCTCGACTTGGGGTGCGGACCAGGATTCGCAACCTTCGATCTCGCAGCTATCGCAGGCTCGGACGGCATGGTGATTGGCGTGGATAAATCCGCAGGATACATAGCCTCCGCGCGCTCACATGCCCAAACAGCGGGTTTAAGCAATGTCGAATTCGTACTGGCTGACTTCAGCGATATGAAGTTCGAGCGCAGTAGCTTCGATGCCATTTATTGTCGTTGGGCCTTTGCCTGGATCAATAACGTCGAGCAGGTCGTCCAGAAAGCTTGTGCATTCCTTAAACCCGGCGGCGTCTTTCTCTCTCATGAATATCTGCATTGGGGGACGTTTCGGGTCATACCCGAGCGGTCCGAGGTTCGCCGGGTAATTGATGCTTGCCGCGAAAGTTGGCAAATCATGGATAGCGAGATCGACATTGCCGCGCAGCTGCCTATGCTGTTCAGGAAGAACGGATTGAATGTCATTCACACGGCAGCTATCTCAAAACTTTCCAGGCCCGGACAGATGGTGTGGCAGTGGCCGTCCTCGTTCTTGAAAATATACTCATTGAAGCTGGTCGACATGGGGCTGTTGCGCGCTACAGAGAGAGACGCATTTCTAAAAGTATGGCCAGAGGTCGAAGCCAACGAGGATTCCATGTTGATCGCTCCGCTGATGATGGAAGTCGTCGCCAGAAAAGAATAATCCGGAAAACACAGTCGTCTGCGATCTGCGCTGGGGTTGCGTGCCTTGGAAAAACAGGGCCCGCAATGGTCGAAAGCGGCCGTCCGGAGCAAACACTGCGAGTGCGATACGCTCGACGCCTGAATTAGAGCCGTGGATGCCTATGCGGCGCTCGCCTACTGGTGATCTGGTGGTCGCACTTTGATTCCAGCGAGAAGCCGATCGAGGTCGGCCCGGCGATAGAGCCAGCCGTCGGCGACGACCGCGTGGATCTTCTGCGTGTTGCGGATGTCCTCGAGGGGGTTGGCGTCGAGCAGCACCAGATCGGCGAGCTTGCCGGGTTCGATGCTGCCCAAGGAATCGGTCATTTCGAGAACGCGAGCAGGGTTGAGGGTCGCGGTCCGCAGGGCCTCGAGCGGAGAGAGACCAGCCTCGACCAACCTTTCGAGCTCCACGTGCAGGCTGATGCCGGGAACTTGCAACGGCACGCCAACGTCCGTCGCCGCCAGCAGCACGACACCGGCCTTGTTCAAGAGACGAACGGTCTCCAACTCGAGCGGGACAATCGGCCGCAGGATTGATTGGAACTCCCGAGCCGCCGCAGAGGCGAACCATTTCTCCCAATTGCGGCGGATCTCCTGCGGGACGAGTCGCATGCGGGCTGGGTCCGAAAGGACCTGCTCCGCATGCACGACGTGGTGATACGCCACAAGATCGACGGTGACCGCCACTCCGTTTCGCCGATACGCCTCGATGGCGGACGCGCAGGCGGCCGGATCCCAGCTGTCGTAGAGGGCGCGTACGTGCCGGAACATGGCCAGGAACTTCTCGCCCTCTGGCAGGCTGTTGTAGTTGGCAAGAACACTTGCGAACCGTTTCCGCTCGGCTTCAGCCGCCGTCGAGCATGCCGCTGCGAGAGCATCCGGATGCTCGACCGTGCGCTGGCCGGCGTCGGCGGCCTCCTCGGGTCTGATGCGGAACGGCACGTGGCCGTCCACGGGGATTCTTCTGCGCCGGGCCTCGTCCATGATCGCGAAGTAGGCTTCGCGGGAGAGGTTTTCGTAGACCTTGACGAGATCGGCACCATTCGAGACCAGCTGTTCCACCGCGGCCCGTGCCTCTGCGGCCGTGCGCACGACGACTGGGTTGCTCCCCAGTGGAGGATCGCCATCGAGCGAAGGGCCCGCGTTGAGAAATCGCGGCGGCCCGCGAAAAACCCCTTCGGCCAGCTGGCGTCTGACTGTCTTGCTCAGCGCCAGCGTCACGTCGCCGGTTCCGTCGTTCATGTTGCGAACCCCCGTGACGCCATAGGCGAGGAACAGCGGGAAGTGCCAGTCGTGGGCTGCGACCGATCTGAGCGAGCTATCCAACGCCACGTTGGCCACCGAGTGGACGTGCATGTCCCACAGGCCGGGTATGAGGTACCGGCCAGCGGCCTCCACGACCTGCGCGTCGTCGGGCACGGCGACCTCGCTGACGGAGCCGACGGCCTCAATGCGCTTGCCTGCGACGAGAACCGTCCGTCCCGGATGGAGCGACCCATCGCTGACATCGACAACGGTGACGCCGCGGATCGCAACGGTAGAAGACTTCGCATGTGCGCAGGCAAGAAGGAGCAGGCAGAGGATGGGAACGAGGTTCTTCATGAGCGCACCCATGCAGGTGAAGGCATCAAATCACGATCAGCGGCGGCGCAGTCTGGCCTCATTCGAGTAGCTCGGCGAGCGCGGTTGTCACCATCGGGATGGGCGTGTGCTTGACGCCAGAATCCGCAGCCAGCAGCGGCCATTCGATGGGCCGACGTCGACCAACGGAGATGAAATCGTGAGCCACGAGTTCGGTTACTAAATTGTAACCTTGGGGCTACCGATTTCGTGCCCGCGCTTGGATCACACTGATGCCGAACCCGCACATGGAGCATGCGTTATGGGCAACATCTTTCCTTTAGACGAGTCAGGGGCCTACGCTCGCCAGCAGATGGACGTTCGAGTTTGCCGGACTATCGATTGCGGTCTGGATGCCTTCGACGGAAATGTCTTTTGCGTCAAGTGCAGTGTCGAAATCGACGCGCTTCGCGCTGCAGCCAGGCGTCGCATCGTCATTTTCGGCACTTCGGGAAGCGGTCGCCCGGGGTCGACGAAGGAATAGGCTTTGCGCCCGACCGCGATCAGTGCCCGCAACTCCTGAGAAATTCGCTAGATTTGAACAAATGATCCCTTTCTGGTGGCTGGCCTATGGAAGCGCCAGTTTCGCTGTCTTTTTGTCGCCTAACCCTTGCGCGGCGGGCGCGCGGTCGCCCGCGTTCTCGCGTTGCCTCGGACGCCGGCGTCGCCCACCATACCTGTCCGGCAACGAACTGCGCTGACGCAGCGTAACCAGAGGATGACGACGATGCTCTACAACCGCCTGGGCGACACGGGCCTCGTCGTGTCACGGCTCGCTTTCGGCACGATGACCTTCGGCACCGTCGAAGGTGCGTATGCCTCCATCTTCAAGGTTGGCCAGGATCTCGCGAACGAACTCGTGGCGCGCTCGCTCGAGCTCGGCGTCAATTTCTTCAACACGGCAGACGTTTACGCCAACGGCGATTCGGAAACCATGCTCGGGCGCGCACTCGGCGCGCGGCGCCAGGATGCGGTCATCGCGACCAAGGTCGGCATGCGCACCGGCGAGCCGCTGCTGCGATCAGGGTTGTCACGGCGCTATGTGCTCAACGCCGCCGAGGACAGCCTGCGTCGGCTCGGCACCGACTACATCGACGTCTACCTCGCGCACCGGCCCGACCCGCCCACGCCGCTCGAGGAAACCGTCGACGCATTCGACCTGCTCGTGCGTCAGGGCAAGGTGCGTTACGTCGGTTTCTCGAACTGGCCGGCGTGGCAGGCCGCCAAAGCCATCGGGCTGCAGAAGACGAGGGGTGCCGCACCGTTTTGCGCGGCCGAGATGTACTACAGCCTCGTTGGTCGCGATCTCGAGCATGAGATCGTGCCGTTTGCGCGCGATGCCGGCATTGGGATCATGGTCTGGAGTCCCCTGGCGGGCGGGTTCCTGTCCGGCAAGTACACGCGCGAAGACCCGACCGGCGGCGGAGGTCGTCTCACGGGTTTCGACTTCATCCCGTTCGACCGCGAACGCGGCTACGACCTTGTCGAAGTGCTGCGCCAGATCGCGGCCGACAAGCAGGGTGTCACACCGGCCCAGGTCGCGCTTGCGTGGCTGCTGCACCAACCGCAGGTGGCCTCGGTGCTCGTGGGCGCAAGCAGCGCAGCGCAACTCGACGACAACCTCGCGGCTGCGGACGTGTCGCTTTCCGCGGCCGCAACTGGAGCACCTGGATCGATTGACCGCGCCCGCTGCGACGTATCCCGGCTGGTTCAATCGCACGATCTTCGACAAGACGACGGTGGAGGCGTTGGGAAGGAGTGTGTCTTGACAGCTGGCTCGGGAACGAATGGTCAGGCCGGTACGAGTAAGCTCGTGAGCTGATCGACTCTCAACCACAGGGTGCAGCGTGCCCACAAAGCAAGATTACGACCTGGTCGTCATCGGCGCGGGTTCCGGCGGCGTTCGGGCTTCGCGCGTCGCTGCCGCGTATGGGGCCAAGGTCGCGGTCATCGAGGAACACCGCATCGGCGGAACCTGCGTCATTCGCGGCTGCGTGCCAAAGAAGCTGCTGGTCTATGGCTCGCACTTTGCCGAGGACCTGGTCGACGCACGGCGCTTCGGCTGGACCGTCGAGAATGCGACGTTTGACTGGCCCACACTGCGCGATAACGTGTTGGCCGAAGTCTCACGCCTCAGCGGCATTTACACTGAGACCCTGACCAGCCACGGCGTCGACACCATCAGCGACCGGGCCGTCGTGACCGGCCCGAACTCCGTCCGCGTTGGTGATCGAGCATTGAGCGCCGCCACGATACTGATCGCGACCGGCGCGAGGCCGCAGGTCCCGGACGTACCCGGCGCACAGCACGCCATCACGTCGAACGAGGCGTTTCACCTCGACGCGGTGCCGAAACGCATCGTCATCGCCGGCGGCGGCTACATCGCCAACGAGTTCGCCGGAATCTTCCATCAGTTCGGGGCGGAGGTGACGCTGCTGAACCGTTCCGACCAGATCCTGCGTGGCTACGACGAGCAGATCCGCGACCGCCTGCTGCAGATTTCGTTGACGAAGGGCATTCGCTTTCTGTTCAACACAGGATTGAAGGGCATAACAAAAAGCGAGGACGGCACGCTCACGTTGGATCTGGAGGGCGCGCGACCATTGCAGTGTGACGCACTGATGTTCGCGACGGGTCGCGTACCGAACACCGATGGTTTGGGGCTGGAGCAGGCCGGCGCAGAGCTCGACAAGGACAAGGCCGCCGCGGTGCGTGTCGACGATTACAACCGCACGACGTGCGCGTCCATTTATGCCGTGGGCGACGTCACCAATCGTGTGCAGCTCACGCCCGTGGCGATTCGCGAAGGCCAGGCATTCGCCGACACGGTGTTCGGCAACAAGCCCACCAAGGTGGATTACAACTGCATTCCTTCAGCGGTCTTCAGCCATCCGCCGCTCGGGGGCGTTGGAATGACGGAGTCGCAGGCACGCAATCGTCTCGGCACCGTCAAGGTGTACACCTCCGACTTTCGCCCGATGAAGAACGTGCTCGCGAATCGCAACGAGCGCGCGCTTTATAAGCTGGTCGTCGACGAGACGACCGACAGGATCGTCGGTGCCCATATGATCGGACCGGACGCGCCCGAGATACTGCAACTGGCGGCCGTCGCCGTGAAGGCAAGACTCACGAAGGCGCAGTTCGATGCATGCGTGGCCATTCATCCAACCATGGCGGAAGAGCTGGTCTTGTTGAAGTAACCAACTGGCTGGTTGAGGTCGGGGAATATGTGCCGCGTCGGACGTGACGCACGATAGCGTTATGCAATCACCAGGAGGGTTTCGATGATTCCCACCATCACCGCTTTTGAACGGTCGCCCGATCGCGGCAGAGGACTGGCGCGTGACATGCGCGTTCGCTGGGCACTTGAAGAAGTGGGGCAGCCTTACGACGTTCGACTTCTCTCGTTCAGTGAGATGAAAGAAGCCGCGCATCGCAAGCTTCATCCTTTCGGCCAGATTCCGACATACGAAGAAGGCGATCTCACGCTCTTCGAGTCGGGGGCAATCGTATTCCATATCGCGGAGCGCCATGCGGGGCTACTGCCAGATGATGCGAATGCCCGGTCGCGCGCGATTGCATGGATGTTTGCCGCGCTCAATACGGTGGAGCCGCCGATTGTTGAGTACGGAATGGCGAGGATCCTGGAGCAAGACAAAAGCTGGTATGAGGAGCGCCAGGCGATCCTCGAGGATCGCGTCCGTGCCCGGCTGGGCGAACTTTCCAGTCGGCTCGGGCGTGCCGACTGGCTCGACGATGCGTTCAGCGCCGGTGACCTACTGATGGTGACGGTGCTGCGCAGGTTGAACGGGTCGGGTGTGCTGGAGAAATATCCGAGCCTTTCCGCCTATGTCGCCCGCGGCGAAGCGCGCCCCGCCTACAAGCGTGCTTTCGACGGTCAGTTGGCGGTTTTCACTGGCAAGCCACCGACGGGCTGATAGGCGTCCGCTCTGGGCGGAAGCAGACCCCCAGCGCGTGCATTCCGTAACGGGACCATGTGTCGGTAGTAGGGCTGAACTGCTGTCATTTCGCAATCACAATGTCGCCGCTTTGCACGGCGCGGTCTGTCTCAGCCCACAGCACTTTGATGTTGCTGAAGCTCACCGGCACTCCACTGCATTGGAGCGCGCTCGATCCCCGGCACACGTGAAAGTGCAGATGCGGCTCGGTCGAATTGCCTGATGAGCCGAGTCGGCCCAGCAGCGCGCCTGCGGCGACGCTGTCTCCCGGGCGAACGCGCACGCTGCGCGGCTGCATGTGGGCATACAGGGAATACTCGCGATTGCCATGATCGATGAGGACATAGTTGCCCATCAGGCCGTTATCGGTCTTGAGCAGTTTGGCCTGGGTCTCCCGCACGCGCGCGGTGTAGGCGTCCGTGGATTCGTTCGGCCGTTGCAGCAGGGACTGAACTTCCTGCACATCATTCGCGGATTCGATGACCCTGCCGGCCGCCGCGGCATGGATTTCAGTGCCGTACGCATAGTAGTCGGAGAACCGAGTGCCGTCGCCGCGATAGGTCAAACCGCTGCCACCTAGTCGCGCGATATCGAGTGCATACGCCTCAGGCAAGACCCAGCGGTGTCCAGTATGGAGACTGGCGCCCCAGCCGACGTAGCTCACGCCGCGCAGGGGAAACAGCCAGCGGGCCTCGGGCAATTCACTGCTCACCGGCAGTGTTGCCGTCAGCTCGGCAGGCACCCCCGCCGATGCACCTTCGATCCGTACGCGAAGCGTGTCCCTCTTTTCGTTGAAGGCAAATACCTGGTTAGTCACCACCAGACCTTCGTTCGTCTGCAGCGCAGGGCCGGCAAGCTTGATTCCGGGCGCAATCAGGTCCGCGCCACAGAACATGAATGACGCCATCTGCACCACTTCCTGAATGCCCGGACCGTTGCTCGCGAACCGCTGGATGTCCGCGGCGTCCATGTGGCGTGCATCGATGACCTGTTCGCCCTTCAGCAGCTCGAGGTGGATCGCACTGACTGTGAAAGGAGTGGCGGCGCGATTGATCACCGCGATATGTGGTGCCAGCAGGCTTTGCACTCGGCCGCGGCTGTCGAGCGGATAGGTGGTGGCGACATCGCCTGGGCAGAAGCGAATTTCTTGCCGCGGCTCATCGGCAGCGATCACCTGCAGGCAGCCGAGTGAGATCAATATCGCGAACATTGAGCGCATACGGATTCCTCGATATATCCGCCGTTTGAGACAGCGGTCGCCTTCGGGCCAGGAGCAGCCGTTCGGCTCCGACATTCAGAACAGGTTCATAGACTGCTGATCAGATCTTGATCTGCGCCCCAAGCTCGACGACCCGATGCGACGGCAGGCAGAAGTATCCCATCGGGCTTTCGGCGTTACGCATCATCCAGGCGAACAGCCGTTCGCGCCAAAGGGCCATGCCTTTGATTTTTGTCGCCAGTGGCGTTTGGCGACTCAAGAAGTAGCTGGTTTCCTCCGGAACCAGCGGCACGCCGATGCCGCTCAAGCGCTCGAGGGCCTTAGGGACGTTCATCTCTTCCATGAACCCACGTCGCAGCGTCAACCTCAAGAACCCGTGGCCGAGATCTTCGACAGTCACCGGCGTGTCGGGCGGGACGTAGGGGACGTTTTCGATCGCGACCCTCAGGAACAGCGAACGCTCGTGGGCGACCCGGTTGTGCTCGATATTCTGCTGAAGCGCTTGCGGAATGCCATCAGGCTGGGACGTCATGTATACAGCGGTGCCGGGCACGCGCGTGACCGATTGAACGGCCGCGACAAACAAGTCTTTTGCGGGAATTTCCGTCTTGCGCATCTGGGCGGCGAGCAGTTTCCTGCCTTTTGCCCAAGTGGTGAGGAACGTGAAAGCAACAACGCCGACGAGCAGCGGAAACCAGCCCCCTTCGGGCACCTTCATGAGGTTCGCGCCAAAGTAGGCCATGTCGACGATGAAGAAGGTCGCCAGCATTGGGATAGCAGCCCAAGCAGGCCATTTCCACAGCGAGAAAAGCACGACCGCCAACAGGCAGCCATCGATGAACATCGCCCCGGTCACCGCAATGCCATAAGCGGCGGCGAGGTTGCTTGAACTCCCGAAAACCAGCACAAGCAGAATTACCATCGTCATCAGCGCCCAGTTCATGACCGGGATGTAGATCTGCCCCGCGGCCGCCTCGCTCGTGTGGCAAATCCGGAGTCGCGGGATGAAGCCGAGATGAATTGCCTGTTGCGTGACGGAGAAAGCGCCGGAGATGACCGCCTGGCTGGCAATGATCGTGGCGAAGGTCGCGAGAATGATGAGAGGGATGCGCGCGATCTCGGGGGCGAGCAGGAAAAAGGGGTTCCTGATCGCGTGCATCGCCGCGTCCGCATCTAACGACAGGATCATGGCGCCCTGGCCCATGTAGTTAAGCATCAACGCGGGCATCACAAAGACAAGCCAGGACAGACCGATCGGCTTTCGGCCGAAATGTCCCATGTCTGCATAAAGAGCCTCGGCTCCGGTCACTGCCAGCACGACCGACCCCATGGCGAGAAATGCGCGCAGACCATCGGTGAGGAAAAAGTTGAGGGCATTGAGCGGGTTCAAGGTATAGAAAATGATCGATGGGTCACCGGCGATGTGCAAAATCCCGAGTACCGATATCGTCGCGAAATAAAGCAGCATGATCGGACCAAAGAAGCTTCCGACGCGGCTCGTGCCATGGGACTGAATCGAGAAAAGTCCCGTCAGGATGATGATTGCGACGGGCACTACGAAGGGGCCGAACCGCGGCTCGATGGTCTGCAACCCTTCGACGGCAGAGAGCACCGATATGGCAGGCGTTATCATGCTGTCGCCGTAGAAAAGGGCGCAGGCAAAGACGCCGAGCAGCACGATCCCGGCAGTCCATCGGCGCTCAGGGATCTCGCGGCTGATGAGCGCGAGCAACGCCAAGCTGCCGCCTTCGCCATCGTTGTCGGCCCTCATGATGACGACGACATATTTGATCGTCACGACGATCATCATTGACCAGAAGATCAAACTCAGCACGCCGTGAATGTGCAGCGGGTCGGGCGAAATCGGATGATGGCCGGCGAACGTCTCGCGAAATGCGTAGATCGGGCTGGTGCCGATATCGCCAAACACGATTCCGATCGCGCCGACTGCCAGTTTCAACACGCCTTGCCGCTGATGGTCGTGCGGGCCAGGTCGCATGTCCGGCAGCGGAGCGACAGCGGCAGGATCGTTCATAAGTGTCCCAACCGCGAGACCTCACTGAACATCCAGTTCCCCCATGTCGCCTGCTGTCAGCTTGAGGTTCGGCGCATTGAGGATGTCGGAAAGTTGCGCAGGTTTCGTCGCGCTGGCAATGGGCGCCGTCACGGACGGACGGTGCAGCAGCCAGGCAAGGGCAACTTGCGCGAGCGTCGCATCGTGACGGGCGGCCACGGTGTCCATGGCATGTAGCAACTTCAGCGCGCGCGGGGTCTGCCAGATGGCGCTCAACCAGATAGTCGCGGACGCCACCTTTCAGGTCATCCTTGCTTCGATACTTGCCCGTCAGGAACCCGGATTCCAGCGAAAAATACGGAATCACGCCGAGACCATACTCGACACAGACATCCTCGACCGAACCTTCGTACTTTGTCCGATCGAGCAGATTGTAGTGCGGCTCGAGAACCTGGTACTGCGCACGGCCATTGCCCGCTGCTTCCAACGCCTCTCGCATCTGTGCCGCCGTGTAATTGGAAAAGGCGCAAATGCGGGACTTGCCCTGATCAATGAACGACTGGTGAGCTTCCAGCGTATCCTCGATTGGCACCGTCGGGTCAGCCAGATGAGACATGTAGACGTCGACATAGTCCGTCTGCAGTCGGTTCAACGAATCTTCAATGGCGCGTTTCATGTAATCGGGATGCAGTCCTTTCTTGTCCTGCGTCATGGGGCAGCCACACTTTGTGATGACCACCACCTTGTCGCGGACGCCGCGCGCTTTCATCCACTCGCCGATAATGATCTCGGACGTGCCGCACGAGCGACTGGGATAGTAGTCCGCCGTATCGATGGCATTGAATCCGGCTTCCAGGAACGCATCGAGAAGCGCAAAGCTCATCGCCTTATCGGCGCTCCAGCCGAATACGTTACCGCCGAAGACGATCGGTGCAATCTTGATATCTGAGTTGCCCAGATTGCGATAGTTCATGCAAGTTCCTCGTGTCTGAATCGTGCCCACTATTACTGGTCGTATCGCCGCCGCGGTGCAGGGTCGGCGGCCTGCCAATTCGTGGAGACGATCGGATTATTTCTGTGAGCCCGGTGCCGATTCACCTTTGTAGAAGTCCTGCAGCTTCTGTTCGTCGGCCGCGAAATCATCCAGCAGATGCACGTCGGACACATTCGACGTGTACCCGACGATCACGTACATGCCGACCAATGCAATCAGCAGCATCAGCCCACGATATCCGACGATTCCCACGACAGCTTCGCGCGTGCTGTCGCTCAAGGTGCCGACCCGAACCAACTCGACATTGGCCTGGTAGACGATACGTTCGGCATCGTCGGTAAATTCAGGTTTCTCGCCCCGGCCAATCGCTTCGATCACCGCTTCGGAAAGGCCGTTTTTTCTGGCCGGGGCACATGGAAGTCGTACTCGACGCGGGTGTTCAGCAGCATGGAGGTCGTCAGGACCACGAGCTCACGCAATTTGTGCGTCAGGGCTTCATTCGCGCGAATTGCGTCGGCGAGGCGCAGAGCGAGATGTCCGAACTCAGGAAACTGCAGCCAGGCATTGAAAAGGTCGGGCATCCGTTTTTTCCCCGGTCCGCCCGTAATGACACTGCGCGGGCCCAGCGTCAGTTCGTCCCATAAGACCTTCTGCTTTTCGTCCAGGCCCGCCTTCTCGAGGATTGGAAACGTCGTCATGAAAACCTCATCTTGGGATCGGTGAGAGGGCGCTGTCGTCCGCGTGTCTGGGGGCTACGCGCTCGAAGGAATTGCTGTCCATCGCCGAACCCTATGTGTCCGAATAATGCATGGCAAGCGTCATTTATTGACTTGGTCGGCTGCAGCCGGTCAGGGGAAGGGGCTTGCCGCTCGCGACGCACCGGCGAATCTCGCATTAGCAGCTGAACCAGCGCACGAATCGATGGTACTCACAGGTCGATGACGGCGGCCCGGGCGGCGTGCAACTTCTTCACGCCGCTCCCTGCTTGTCCACTTGGTCTCATGGCGGACTCCGATCCGAGCCGCTCAATTCCCTTTAGCGCCAAACAGGAGAACGTCATGACGCAGACCCGCAGCACGTTGTCAGCGCCACGGAATCGAATCGTGGTCGGAAAGGCGTTGTCTGCCAGCTTGGGCTTGTTGCTGCTGGCACTGGCAGTGGGACCGGCGCACGGGCAGACACTGCTCAGGGAGACGACGTGGGGCGGGACGGGCAGCGATGTCGCGACCGGGGTCGCCACCGCCGCCGATGGCAGCGCGTACCTCGTGGGCTCGACCGACAGCTTCGCCGTCGACCAGTTCGGCCAGCCCGCGACGCGAATCTTCATCGTCAAGCTCTCGAATGGCGCGGTGCTGTGGCAGCGGATCTGGAACGGTCCGACCATCGTTGGTGTGACGGATGCGTCGGTGGCGGTCGCGGCCGACGGATCCGTCTACGTGGCCGGCATTACCGCAGACGGCGGCGGCGACGCCGTGCTGCTGAAATTCGATTCGACTGGCACCCTGCTCTGGGAGCGGACCTGGGGCGGAACCGAGTCCGACAGCGCCGGCGCCGTGGCGACGCACAGCGACGGCTCCGTCTACGTCGCGGGCCGCACCACCAGCTTCGGTCCGAGTTCCGCCGGGGTGTTCGTCCTGAAATTCGATTCGCTGGGCAACCTCGTCTGGCAACGGCTCTGGGACGATGCCGCCGGGTTTGAAGCGATGGCCGTCACGGCGGACGGCAGCATTTACGCGGCCAGTTCGAAACTGCGGCCCAACAGCAATTTTTCCCAGTTCGACGTGATGGTGCTGAAGTTGGCGCCCGCGGGAAGCCTGGTCTGGGCACGGACGTACGGGGCAGGCGAGGTCGTCGATGCGCGCGGCGGAATGGCCGCCGCGGCGGATGGATCCATATACACCGCCGGCGCCATTCAAGTGGCGAAGGGCGGCATCACCGGCATCGCCGCACTGGTCCTGAAGATCGGGGCCGACGGCAGCCTGTTGTTCGGCAAGCAATGCTGCACCAAGGGCGGCGACACCGGCGAAGGCATCGCGGTGGCCCCGGACGGCACGGTTCTTCTCGCGGGGACGACGACACTGTTAGGCGCAGGCACTGAGGACGCGTTCGTCGCGCGTATGCAGTCGACCGGCAAGAAGGTGACAGGCGGTGCGACCTGGGGTGGCACCGGGTTCGAGTTGGGCGGCGCGGTCGCCGCCGCGGCCGGTGGGACAGTACGACTTGCCGCAACGACGAGCCAGGGCCCCCCGTATTCGCTGTTGCCGGCGTCGCTCAGGCTGTCTGGTCCGAAGTTCACCGTTGCGACCCCGGCAGGTGCACTCGTGGATCCGGCAGGCACGATCTCGGTCTCGACGCATGGGGCATCGCCACCGGCCGGCAGCACGACCTACAGCGGAAACTTCGAGGCGGCACTCGTGGAACTGACGTTGCCGTAAGGAACGCCGGGGCTGCGGCACCAAGTTGCACTTCACGGGCGCACCTTAACCTATGTGAAGGGGTCGTAGTTCTCGCGCGTGACAGCGCCTTAAGTGCGTGACTGGCCTGGATCCATCTCTGCGCAGCCGCGATATCATCGGGCCTCGATGAAACCAGAATCGGTCACGCTGGATGTCGACGGCGCTCAACAGGTTGCGGGGCTACTGATACGCCCGCCCGGTGCCGTGGCGTGCTACGTGTTGGCGCCCGGCGCCGGGGCCGGAATGGAGCACTCGTTCATGACCGCTTGCGCGGACGAGCTCGCAACATTGGGCATCGCCACCTTGCGGTATCAGTTTCCCTACATGCAACGTGGCTCCCGGCGGCCGGACCCTCCGGAAACCTGTCACGCGACCGTGCGCGCTGCGATGAGATGCGCGAACGATCTGCGGCCGGCTCTCCCATTGATTGCCGGCGGAAAATCCTTCGGCGGCCGGATGACCTCGCAGGCCCAGGCGCTCGGTGCGCTTCCGGGCGTGCTCGGCCTGGCCTTTCTGGGATTTCCGTTGCATCCGGCGAAGAAGCCGTCCGACGCGCGCGCCAAGCATCTGTACGACGTAAACGTCCCGATGTTGTTCTTGCAGGGGACACGCGATGAGCTCGCGTCGCTCGATCTGCTGCAGGCCCTGGTGCGCGGGCTCGGATCGAGAGCCACGCTGCATCTTGCCGAGGGCGCGGATCATTCCTTCCACGTGCCGGCGCGCAGCGGACGCAAGGACGCGGACGTGCGTGCGGAGTTGCTGAAGGCGTTTGCGGAATGGAGCGCGGCCATGATCCAAGGCGTGCGCTCGACATGAAACACCCGCTCGATGCTTTACTTCACGAAGGACTGCTCCGGGCGTAAAAAGTCCGGGCTGCTTCGTGGCGCGGGCGTGGTGTAGAGTTTGCGGCATGCGCTACCGTCAACTCGGTCAAACCGGCACGCAGGTCTCGGTGCTCTGCCTCGGCGGCATGACCTTCGGCGAGGCCGACGCCAAGTCGTTCATGCACAAGGTCGGCTCCGACCGCGAGGAAAGCTTCCGTGTGCTCGATCGCGCGCTCGCGGCCGGCATCAACTTCGTCGATACCGCCGATGTCTACGGCCAGGACGGCCTGTCCGAGCGCATCCTCGGCGAGTGGCTCGCCTCGCGCAGCGCGCGCGAGCAGGTGGTCGTCGCGACCAAGGGACGCTTCCGCATGGCGCCCGGGCCCAACGGCACCGGAGCCTCGCGCATGCGCATCGCACGCGCCATCGACGACAGCCTCAAGCGCCTCGGCACCGACCGCATCGATCTGTATCAGATCCACATGCAAGACCTGCGCACGCCCGAAGAAGAGTTGCTGCGCGCGCTCGACGACGCGGTGCGCGCCGGCAAGGTGGTCTACGTCGGCGCCTCCAACTACGCGGCCTATCGCCTGATGGAGTCGCTCTGGGTCGTCGGACAAGCGCAGCCTCAATCGCTTCGTCACGCTGCAGGCACAGTACAGCCTCGCGGTCCGCGCGCTCGAGCGCGAGCATGTGCCCCTTTGCACCAAGTTCGGCCTGGGCATCTTGCCCTGGTCGCCGCTCTCCTCGGGCTTGCTCACGGGCAAGTACCGGCGCGGCCAGACGCCGCCCGAGGGCACGCGCCTCGCGCAGTGGCAAGACCGTTACAAAAGCTTCGACAACGAGCGCAACTGGCGCGTAGTCGAGGCACTGCTCGCCGTGGCGAGCGAGCTCGACCAGACACCCAGTCAGGTCGCCCTGGCGTGGCTCCTCGCACGGCCGGCGGTGTCGTCGGTGATCTTCGGTGCGCGCACCGTCGCGCAGCTCGACGACAACCTCGGCGCCGCCGATCTCACGCTGTCAGCCGACGTGATCACCCGGCTCGACGCTGCCAGTGCCCCGGAATTTGGCTACCCGTACGACTTCATCAAGAACATCGACGGCGCCTGGTAGCCGCCGCGTAGTCCTCTCGGCGCCGAAAGGCATGTCCCGTCCACATGCGCGGCCTGCGCTGCCGAAGCGCTTTGGCGAATTTGTCAACGGGGCGCGAGATTCATGATTAGGCGCGCTTTTTGAGTTATCCACAGGGAATCAAAGAACGACTGTGGTAGTCGAGTTGGACCCGCCGCCGGCGCAATTCAACGTCAGCTGGCTACGGAGTTCGTCACGCAAAAAGTATGGTCGGCGTCAATCGCCGTCGCTTTAGCGGTGCTGCGGTCACCGTTGCTGCCGGCACGCTGGGTTCGCCTTTCTCTCAGAAGGAAGCATAGCCATGAATGACAACACCGCTCTTCGTCCGTTTCAAGTGGAGTTTCCAGAGGCTGACCTGACCGATATGCGTCGGCGCATCAAGGCCACGCGGTGGCCCGAGAAGGAACCGGTCTCCGATTTTTCGCAAGGCGTGCAACTCGCCTTCATGCAAGCGCTTGCGAGGTATTGGGCCACCGATTACGACTGGCGGCGGTGCGAAGCGAAACTGAACGCACACCCCCAATTCATCACCGAGATCGATGGGTTGGATATCCACTTCATTCATGTCCGCTCGAGACATGAAGATGCCATGCCGCTCATCGTCACCCACGGCTGGCCTGGCTCGCCGATCGAGCAGCTGAAGATCATCGATCCACTGACCAATCCCACGGCTCACGGCGGCAGCGCGTCGGACGCCTTCCACGTGGTGATCCCGTCGATGGCCGGCTACGGGTTTTCAGGCAAGCCCACGACGCCCGGTTGGGATCCCGCTCACATGGCGCGGGCGTGGGTGGAGCTGATGAAGCGTCTCGGGTACAGCCGATTCGCGGCACAAGGTGGTGATTGGGGTGGGTTCGTCACGAACTTGATGGCGCAACAGGCACCCCCGGAGTTGATCGGCATCCATCTGAACTTCTCCGGTGCCGCGCCCCCTGACGTTTCCAAGGCGCTTCAGTCCGGCGGGCCGCCGCCGGCCGGTCTCTCGGCTGAGGAGCAGCGGGCATACAACCAGATGGCATTCCTTTACCAGCACGTCCCTACGCAACTGATGATGGCCGCACACCCGCAAACCCTGTACGGGTTGGCGGACTCACCCGTCGCCCTTGCCGCCTGGATGATCGACCACGACGTGGCCAGCTACGGGCACATCGTGAAACTCTTTGTCGATGGGGAGCCCTACGGCGACCTGACCCGGGACGACATCCTCGACAACATCACCCTCTCCTGGTTGACGAACACGGGCGTATCCAGCGCTCGTCTCTATGTGGAATACAAGGGCGCCTTCTTCAACGACTACAACATCTCCGTTCCGGCCGCCGTTAGCGTTTTCCCTGAAGAGGTCTACCAAGCTCCGCGGAGTTGGACCGAGCGCGCCTACAAGAATCTCATCCACTTCAACGAGCTCCCCAAGGGCGGCCACTTTGCCGCCTGGGAACAGCCGAAGCTCTTCTCAAATGAGGTAAGCAATGGCTTCAGGTCACTGCGCAACTAGTTGAGAAAGGATGTTCTGAGCCCGCAGACATTGTGTCTGCGGGCGGTTCACCGAAGCCTATGCGGACGGTCATGTCATTCCTCAGCATCGTCGCTGTCGCTTACGTTGCGCTCTGCGGCTGGCTGTATGCGACACAACGATCCCAGATCTATTTTCCCACGGCGGAGACCCAGTACCCGATTGCGCAGGCGGTGCGGCTCGAATCGCAAGGTGAGGGGCTCAACGTCTGGGTCGTCCCGCGTGAGGGTTCCCTTGCCCTCATCTACTTCGGTGGAAACGCCGAGGACGTGGCCGGGAACATCAATGTGTTCTCCGAGGTGTTACCGGAGCACACGCTATATCTCGTAAATTATCGCGGGTATGGCGGGAGCAGCGGGCGGCCCTCGGAGCCGGCTCTGTTCGCCGATGCGCTCGTCGTCTACGAACACGTGCGCGCCAAACACTCCGAGATCTCCGTGATGGGACGCAGTCTCGGCAGCGGTGTGGCGGTGTATCTGGCAAGTCAGCGGCCGGTCGCGAGACTCGTGCTGGTCACCGCATTTGACAGTCTGGTGAACGTGGCGCGTGAGCATTTCTGGTGGCTGCCGGTGGGGCTACTGCTTCGGGACCGATACGACTCGACGAGTCGCGCTCGCGAGGTGACGGCGCCGGTGCTCGTGGTGGTTGCGGGCGAGGACGAGATCATTTCGCGGGAACGCTCGGAGGCACTCGCGGCAGCGTTTGCGCCGGGCCAGGTGCAAATCCGCGTGGTGCCGAGCGTGATGCACAATACGCTGGACTTGGCGCCTGAGTATCTCGGGGCGGTGCGGTCTTTCCTGGACGAGCGGCAAAGGGAGCATCGATCCGATGCATTGTAAAACACGCCCAAAAACCCCGGCATGTCGTCGCGGTTACCGAATCCCTACCATGCCCTTCACAGAGTCCAGGAGCTTCGCAGGATCGTACGCGTAGCCGTCCTTGAACACGATTTCAACGTTTTCCAAGTCCGCGATGGTCTTCGTCGGGTCACCCTTCACGACGACGAGGTCTGCGAGCTTGCCAGGTTCGATGGTGCCGATGTCCCGGTCCTTCCCGAGGAACTTCGCGCCGTTGGCGCTCGCGATGCGAAGCGCCTCGACGGGCGTGAACCCGGCCTCGACAAGGAGTTGCACGCCGCGCAGGTCCGCGAAGCCGGGTAGTGCGCCGCCGATACCGGTTGGATCGGCGCCCGCCATGAGATGGCCGCCTGCACGCGCGAAGGCGAGCTCGAACGCCATCTCTTTTTTAAGGCCGGTCGCGTAACGCTGACCGAGCCCCGCGACCGTCGCCGTGGAGGCGCGTTGTTGCAAGTAGCTGCGCAGCGACTCCGCGGACATCATCGACTGTTGACGCGGCGACAGTAGCGGACGCGCCGGTATGAACGCCTCGAACACCGGCAGCGTCGAGGTAATGGCAACCCTCTTTGACACGAGGTCGCGAATCAGTGCCTGCACGGACTCGCTCGCAATCTCGAGGTTCTCCCACGAAGCCAGTGTCGCGCTCCCGGTCGGGCAAGTATCGGGCTTGCGGTCCGGCACGAACTCAGTGTCGGTGAACACCGGGCCGTGTTCGAGGTTGTCGATGCCGATGGCCGCGGCACGGCGATAGCTCACGGCGCACAGGTGGCCCGTCACTTTCAGCCCAAGCTTGTGCGCCTCGTCGATGATGGCGCCCAGCACGGGCTCGGTGATCATCATGTAGGCTTTGAAGGACGTGGCGCCTTCGCCGGCCCAGTACCGGACCGTCCGACGCGCGTGTTCCGCGTCCTGCATCACGGCCATCTGCGGAAAGCGCCCGCCTTGGCCCTCGAGAAACGGTGCCGTTACGTCCATCCGCGGCCCCGGCGACTCGCCGGCTTCGATCTTGCGGCGCAGGTTGAGGTCCATCGCCGGCTCGATGCTGCCCGTCGTGCGGATGGTCGTCACGCCGGAGGCAAGGTACAGGCGCGGCGCGGAGAACGCGATCTCCGTAACGAGGGCACCGGGTGGCGGGGTGCGGCCGGACGCGTCGCGGTCGATCGAGGCCGTGTACATCAAATGGTCGTGCATGCCCACCAGCCCCGGGAAGATCGTGTGCCCGGCGAGATCGAGGATGCGAGCATCCGCCGGGACGGCGAGCGACGCGTCGCCCACCGCCTCGATGCGGCCGTCGCGCAATATCACCGTGCGATCTTCCTTCGCTGCGGCGCCTGTGCCATCCACGACGCGCACGTTGCGAAACGCAACAACGCGATCCTCGAACTGCAGGAACTTGCGGACTTCCTCGCTCGGTGCGGGTGACTCCACAGCAGCCGCGGCGAGAGAACGACGAGCGCGCTGGCGAGCGCGAGTGGACCTGCGACACGAGCGGCTCGCTTCATGAAATTCCTACCCATTTCCAGCGCGATGGTAGCGCACGCGGCGCAGGGGAGGTCGACGTCAGACATACCTGACAGAAGCGCCGGTCGATGGGTGGTTGCCGTCGATCGGCGACGAGCGATGCTAGGGAATCCCAAGGTGGCAACCTGCAGGAGGTGCCTGCCATGACAAGCCCGACCGACATCGTCGACGAACTGAACGAGCTGCTTCGCGACGAGCTAGCGGCCATTGAGACCTACCGGCACGCGATCGACAGGAATCGCAAGGCGCACGGGCAGGACGCTCGGTTCCAGCAACTGACGGACATGCTGCACGACCACGAACAGGCCGCCACACGATTGCGCGATCTGGTGCAGCAGCTCGGTGGCACCGCGACCAACGGTGCCGGCACCTGGGGGACCTGGGCGAACACTGTGCTCGGCGCGGCGAGCCTGCTGGGCGACAAGGTCGCACTGAGGGCACTCAGGGAAGGCGAGGAAAGCGGCGTCAAGGATTACCGCGCGGCCCTGCAGGAGGTGACGACACTGACGGCACCCGAAGTGCTCGACGTCTGCGCGATGAACTTGTCGCGCGAGGAAGAGCACGTGCGGCAACTCGATCGCCTGATTGCAGCCGCCTGACAGTCGACGACCGGCGCGCACGTTCGAGCGTGCTGGACGGGCGAGTGGTCGGCGATTCGGCCGCTCACCCTGACGCTCGTTCCTGTGTCTTCATCGCGCGGATCTGACCAAGCGCTACTGGCTCAGTGACGATTGGGTCAATCGCATGCGCTTAACGTCGCGCTGCGGAGGAGCGCCAAACAATCGGCTGTACTCGCGGCTGAACTGGGACACGCTCTCATAGCCCACCAGACCTGCGGCGTTGCCCGCGTCGATGCTCTGGTTGAGCATCAGCTGCCGCGCTTCCTGCAGGCGCATTTGCTTCTGAAATTGCAGTGGACTCATGCCGGTAATGGCACGGAAATGCTGGCGGAAGGTCGACGGGCTCATGTGCGTGCGAACTGCCAGTGCGTCGACGCGAAGCGGCTGCTTGAAGTTTTGCTTCAGCCAGGCGACGGTCTTCGCGATCTGCTGACTCGGCGAACCCGAGGCGACCAGCTGTTGCAGTTGCGGCCCGTATGGACTTCTTAAAAGCCGAACGATGATTTCCTGCTGGATCAGTGGCGCGAGTTGGAGGGCCAGCTGCGGGTCATCCAGGAGCTTCACTAACCTGACCAGCGTATCCGTGAGCGCCTCATCAAGCTTCTCGATGGTCACAGGCTTAAAGGCGCGCTCACGCGGATGCCTCCGCAAGTCCATCTCGGACGCGACCTGCACGATGTGACGGACATCCAGCGTCACCAGCAGGCCGAGAAATGGCTTCTGTGGGCTGGCCTTCGTGACGTGCGAGACGACGGGCAGGTCGATGGCCGTGAGCATGGATTGACCGGGGCCATAGTTGACCACCTCGTTTCCGAGCATGACCTGCTTTTCGCCCTGCGCGATCACGCCCAATCCCAGGCTGTAGATGCAGTGCAGCGGCTCGGTGGGTCCGCTTCGACGATGGAGCGTAAGCGCCGGAATGGCGGTGACGTAGTCGCCATCGGTTTGGGCAAAGTTTCCAACAGCAAGAGATAGGGCACTCATCGAAATCCACCTTTGGGCGGCCGCGTGCGAGATGGCTTGTTCGTTGCGGTTCGGCGGACTCTGCTGAACCGGGTACAAGTCTAGCACCGGCATTTACAGTCATTCTCTGGTACGACGACGAAGTGTTGTTTTAGGCAAAAATCTCGCCGGATCCAGCAAGCAGTTTTGAGGTTATCCCGCGACACTGCTGCACATCGAAACCGAACCCTTCAGGAGCACTCCATCATGAAGCACGTCTCGCTTGGCGGACTCGACGTCTCGCGGATCGGACTGGGCGCAATGTCCATGTCCGCCTACTACAACATCGCGGACATCAACGACGCGGAGTCGATTCGCGCCATCCACCGTGCACTCGACCTGGGCGTCACCCACATCGACACCGCCGAGATCTACGGCCCTTTTGTAAATGAGGAACTGGTGGGCCGCGCCATCAAGGGCCGTCGTGATCAGGTCGTGCTCGCGACCAAGTTCGGCATCGTCTCCCACGCGGGCGGTGGCCCCGGCGTGCTCGACAGCAGCCCGACGAACATCCGCGTCGCAGTCGAGGGTTCATTGAAGCGTTTGGCCACGGACCATATTGACCTCTACTACCAGCACCGGGTCGATCGAAACACTCCGATAGAGGACACGGTCGGCGCCCTCGCCGAATTGGTCGCAGCGGGCAAGATTCGATACATCGGCTTGTCGGAGGCTGGCCCCGCAACGATCCGTCGCGCGCACGCCGTGCATCCCATTGCGGCCCTGCAGACCGAGTACTCCTTGTGGGCCCGCGAGCCGGAACTGTTATTGCTGCCACTCTTGCGCGAGTTGGGCATCGGCTTCGTTCCCTACTCGCCGCTCGGCCACGGCTTCCTCACCGGCGAGATCCGTTCGCCCGACGAGTTCTCGGATGGCGACTGGCGCAAGAACAATCCGCGCTTCACCGGCGAGAACTTCCAACGCAACCTGCGCATTGTCGAGGAGGTAAAAGCCGTTGCCGCAGACGCAGGCGCAACACCGGCGCAGATCGCCCTGGCCTGGCTGCTCGAGCAAGGTGACGACATCGCGCCGATCCCAGGCACCAAGCGGGTCGCCCGCGTCGAGGAGAACACAGCCGCCGATCGCATAAAACTTAGTGCCAAGCAGATCGAACGGCTGAATAACCTCACGCCTGCCGCCGGCGAGCGGCACGAGGAAGCAAATATGGCCGTCATCGACCGCTAACCGCAGGCGCGTAACCGCTGCTCATGCCGATACTTAGCCTGGAGATACCGATGAAGCAATCAGCTGATGCAATTGCAAGACGACCATTGATGGAATCGACCGGACAGACAATTGAATCCAAATTTCAAGGTTGCGGAGCCATCGGTCGTCGTGACTTTCTAAGGAGTGCTGTCGGTATTGGGGCAGGACTTGCTGTAGGGCAATTGTCAGGTGCCGCTTCACCATACCAGTCTGCGGGAACGAGCAACCCAGGCGAGCGGGTCCTCGGTAGCGGTCAACGCAAATCGAGAAAACGAAGACTCGGACAACTCGAAGTCTCAGAACTCGGGTCGGGATGCATGAGCATCAGCGCCAACTATGGACCGCCCGCGGACCGTGACCAAGGCATCCAGGTCATTCGTACAGCCCATGACAAAGGCGTCACGTTCTTTGATACGGCCGAAGTTTACGGGCCGTTTACGAACGAAGAGCTCGTAGGGGAGGCAGTTGCGCCTTTCCGTGACGAGGTTGTGATCGCAACCAAGTTTGGCTTCGACCTTGAGAAGGGAGGCTTGAACAGCCGGCCGAACCACATCCGACGAGTCGTGGACAGCTCGCTGAAGCGCCTGCGGACCGACCGCATCGACCTGTACTACCAGCACCGCGTAGACCCGAACGTGCCCATCGAGGATGTGGCGGGCGCCATCAAGGAGCTAATCGCCCAAGGTAAGATTCTGCATTTTGGCCTGTCGGAGGCGAGCGCCGCTAACATCCGCCGCGCTCATGCCGTGCAACCGGTAACAGCTGTCCAGAGTGAATATGCATTCTGGTTCCGGGGCCCGGAAGGCAATGGCGTTCTTGAAGCATGTGAAGAATTGGGCATCGGCTTCGTACCGTGGAGCCCGTTGGGGCAGGGTTTCCTGACCGGCAAGCTGGACGCCGACACCCGATTCGATCCGAAGAACGACTACCGCGCCAATTTCGGTCGAATGAGTCCCGAGAATCGGGCAAAAAACATGCCCGTGGTTCGACTGCTCAAGCGTGTGGCAAAGCAAAAGGGCACGACCCCGGCGGGGTTGGCGTTGGCGTGGCTGCTTGCCCAAAAACCTTGGGTCGTTCCGATCCCTGGCACACGCTCGGACGATCACCTGTCGGAGAATCTCGGCGCTCTCGACGTCAGCCTTTCGTCGGCCGATATTCGCGAACTGGAATCGGAGTATGCCTTGATGACGGTGTACGGACTTCGGATGGACGAAGCCAACATGCGCCTCGTGGATGGATGGCCCGTGAGTACGATCTGATCAAGACTGTCTCAAACCTTTGCACTGCTAGTCTTGAGGTGGAAAAGTTTAATTTTAGACGCCTTCTTTTTTTGCGACGATGCGAGACGGTCATGCATCTATCGAGTTGACCATCAGCTTGTTCATGGATCGTGGGCAGCTTCTTGAAGTTGGTTCCCGGCGAACGGCGAACCGGCGACTGGCGGAAGGGGACAGCCGATGAAACGTTTGCGTTGTATCGCGCTGGTGGCAACCATTCTCGCCGGGACGGCCGCGACATCCGCCGGCCAGGACAGTCTGGAAGGGCTGTGGGTGGCGCGGCAGCGCTACGGGCCAGACGTCCACGGCACGCTGTTGATCCTGCCGGTCAATAACGTGCTTCGGGCCGACATCGCTGGCTATTCCGTCCCGGTTCGCGTGGACGGCCAGAAATCTCTTTTTCGCGCTTCCCGATGATCATGGGAGTTTTCCGCGGCGTCCGCATCGGAAATGACCTGGCCGGGCATTGGATCCAAACGGAGGCTGGATCACGTTACGCAACGAACGTGACACTGCACGCCGACGGCACGCAGCGCTGGCGTGGACAGGTTGAACCGAAAGCAAACCGGATGACCTATTTCCTGCCGATAACCCGGACTGCCGATGGTCTCTTCGCCACATACCTGCGTAATCCCGAGCGCAATCTCGGGCGCTTCATTCCCATATCGAGGGTTGAGGTCGATGGCGAAACGGTGCGACTGCTCGGCGTTTCACGCGGCGCCAGGACGAGAGTGTTCTCGCCTCCGGCCGCCGAGATATTGAATCGGGCGTTCTAAGCATCCCCCTGGACGGCAACACGTTCGATTTCGAACGGGACACGGGGAGCATGAGTGCTTTTTTTCCGCGAGGCCGATCCGGCCAGCACTACGCGTACGCGCCGCCCGTGCAGTTTGACGACGGCTGGCCGACGTCGACACTCGAGAAAGAGGGTATTTCGCGCGAGGCGATCGAGCAGTTCGTGCAGAAGCTGATCGAGATGCCAATGGAAGGGGTCAGTAGTTCGCAAATCCACAGCCTGCTGATCGCACGCAACGGCCGGCTGGTGCTCGAAGAGTATTTTCATGGGTACGACCGCGAAATGCCGCACGACACCCGATCCGCCGCGAAGAGCTGGACCTCGGTGCTGATTGGCGCGGCCATGCAGGCGGGCGTGCCAATCCGGCTCGATACGCCCGTGTTCCAGACCATGCTCGATCAGGTTCCCGCGGATCTCGATCCGCGCAAGCGGGCGATGAACCTCGAGCATTTACTCACCATGACCGCAGGCTTCGATTGCGACGATTCGAAGATGCGGCCTGGCGCCGAAGACGTGATGCAGGAGCAGACAGAAGAGCCGGACTGGTACCGCTACACGCTGAATGTGCCGATGGCGTATGTGCCCGGCGAGCAGATCATCTATTGCAGCGCGGAGCCGAACCTCGCCGGCGGGATGCTCGAGCGCATTGCGGGCGAGCCGCTGCCGGAGATGTTCGACCGGCTGGTGGCCAGGCCACTTCACATGGGTCGTTACCACCTGTTCCTGACACCAACGGGCACGGCCTACGCCGGCGGCGGCCATCATTTCCAACCCCGCGATTTCCTCAAGCTGGCGCAGCTGATGCTGAACCAGGGACGCTGGGAAGGCCGTCAAATCATCAGCCGAGAGTGGGCGCAAAAATCAGGTGCGGCTCTGCGCAACCTCACGCCTTCGCAGACATACGGCTATCTCTGGAACTCAGTCGAATATCCATACAAGGGTCGTAAGTTGCATGCCTACTTCGCCGGCGGAAACGGCGGGCAGATTTTCATGGGGATTCCGGAGCTGCAGCTGGCGATCGGTTTTACGGGTGGCAACTACACGGACCCGGTTCTGTTCCGGCCGCACCGCGAATTCGTTCCGCAGGACATTCTGCCGGCAGTGAACTGATTCACACTCCAAGGTTCATCACCTCTTAGCCAAAGGCGGACCCGTGAATTCCGCTTCGACGACCACATTCACCAAAGTGCCTCGAACCTTGCTCGTTTTGTAACTGGGGCGTAAAACTCGCATTTGACCGTATGCACTTAGAACGGATGCTCTATCGAGTGGCTGGGGGCCCGCCCGTCGCTTGAGTGTGCTTGACCAAGGAAGGGAGCAAACATTGCACTGCAATCACGGCCTGATGCCACGCATCAATCTTGCCTTGCGCATGATCATCGGGACCGCGCTGTTGGTTGTGGCAAGCATGCCGGCGCGGTCGGCCGAGTGGGAGCCACCGCCGCCCATGCCGGACAAGTTCGACTGGGTGCAGCTGAAATCCGGCGAGTGGCTCAAGGGCGCGATCGAGGTCATGTACGAGGGCTCGCTGGAGTTCGACAGCGAGGAACTCGAGATGCTCAATATTGATTTCGCCGACATCAAAGAGCTCCGCTCGGCGCAGGTGCTCAACGTCCGGACGCGTGACGGCACAACCGCGATCGGCAGGGTCCTGTTGGAGGACAAGTCGGTCAAGGTCCTCGGCGATTCGCCGCAGCAGTTCGACCGCGGCGAGGTGCTGAGCGTCACGGCCGGCGTGCCGAGGGAACGCAACTACTGGACAGGGTCAGTGGTGGCCGGCGGCAATTTTCGCTCTGGCAATTCCGACGAAGTCGAGGCCAGCGCGAACGTGAGGTTTCAGCGGCGGACGGTCGAGAATCGCATCACGCTCGACTATCTCGGCAACTACGGCAACACCGACGACGTCGAAACATCGAACAATCATCGGGCAAAGGCCGAGTGGGACTGGTTTTTCTCGGAGAAGCTGTTCCTGCGACCGGTCTTTTTCGAATATTTCAAGGACCCATTCCAGAACATCAGCCGCCGTTTCACGCTGGGCACCGGACTTGGTTATCAGCTGATCGACACCGCGAAGACCGACTGGAGCATCTTTGCCGGACCGGGCTACCAGACGACCCTCTTCGACGCGGTGCCACCGGGCGAAAGCGGTGACGAGGATACCTGGGCATTCACCGCCGGGACTACGTACGACACGGCGTTCACGAAAACGATCGATTTCATCTACGACTACCGATTTCAGCTCACGAATCCGGAGTCCGGCGAGTACAACCACCACATGATCGGCACGTTCGAGATGGAGCTTACGGACGCGTTCAGCTTAGACCTGTCGCTTGTGTGGGATCGAATCAATAAGCCCCGCGCCAACGCAGATGGAAGCGTACCGAAGCAGGACGACTACCGGGTGATTGTGGGAGTCGGTTATGACTTCTGATATCTGACTACCCGCAAATGCCCACATTTCCGACGAGTTTCACTCTGCAGACGGTCCGCGATCCCATGAGCTATCACCTCAAGATCGATTTCGTGTCTGACGTGTCCTGTCCCTGGTGTGTGATCGGGCTCAGATCGCTCGAACAGGCGCTTGAGCGCGTAGGGGCTGAAACGACTGCCGACATCCACTTCCAGCCGTTCGAGCTCAACCCGCAAATGCCGTCGGAAGGACAGGACATTATTGAGCACATCGCGCAGAAGTATGGCTCGACGCCCGAGCAGTTCGCGCAAAACCGGGAAGGCATTCGGGCCCGGGGCGCAGCGCTCGGATTCACGTTCAACCTGGATAAGCGCTCCCGAATTTACAATACGTTCGACGCACATCGACTGATGCACTTTGCGGGTCTGCAAGGTCGCCAGCACGAATTGCAACGGGGACTATTCGCCGCGTACTTCACCGAAGGCCGCGATCCCAGTGATCGCGAAGTGCTGATCGACGTCTCCATGCAAGCCGGCCTCGATCCGGTGCGCGCACGGGAGATTCTGGAATCAGGCCTCTACGCCGACGTGGTCCGCGAGCGGGAACGGTTCTATGGTCGGCTCGGTATCCATGCTGTACCTTCCGTGATCGTAAACGACAAATATCTGATTCAGGGTGGACAGGCCGTGGAAGTCTTCGAAGAGGCACTGCGCAAGATAGCTATCCTGCCGGCAGTCAACCCGCCGGCAGTCAACCCTTAGCCAACGGCGGACCCGTGAATTCCGCTTCGATGACGACATTCACCTCGTCGCTGACGCCCATGGTCGTACCCGGTGCCGGAATGCCATAGGAGATTCCAAACTCGGAGCGCTTCAGCGTGCCATGTGCCGAGAAGCCGACGCGCGCATTGGGGTCCAGTGGGTGGCCCGCGTAGCCGCCATTGAACCTGGCTTCGAGCACGATCGGGCGTGTCACACCGTGCAGCGTGAGGTCGCCATTGATGCGCACCGTGTTGTCACCCGTCACGACGACCTGCCTGGATGCAAACTCCATTTTTGGAAACTTCGCGACCTCCAGCCACTCATCACCCTTCAGTTGCGCGTTGAAGTCCAATTTGACGGGATCCGGATAGTCCGTTTCCAGCGAGTCTGCATCCACCGTTGCGACCACCTTTGACGCGGCCAGGTTCTTCGGATCGAATTGCAGTTTCGCGTCGAAACGTTTGAAGCGCGCCGTGTAGTTCGAAAAGCCAAGGTGATTCACCCGAAAGATCATGCTCGCGTGCTGCCTGTCGAGCGTATACGAGCCCGCGGGAATGCTCGCGGTGGAGGGAGGCAATACCTGTTCGGCCTTCTTTTGACTAGTGTCCGCTGCGGTAACCGGCGGTCAGACCAGACCGCCAGAGCGAGCAATAAAACCCCCGTCATCAGAAACTTTTGCATCATGCGATTCTCCTTGCCGGCGACCCGCCCGGAACCCCTGGCGGTACTGATTTGCCTTGCCTACTTGTCGAATGGGCGGCAACGGAATCGACATGTCAAAAAGCATTGTCTCCAAGGGCCCAGAACTCTTGTTGGACGCTATACGTGCGGTTGTCCCACTTTAATCCGGCATGATCTCGCTTGGTTTCGGCAATCTCAGCCAAGCCCGAACCGGCGGGTTGATAGATCGCGAGATAGCCGATTGTTTCCTGCGAGTGCGCCTTCATATCGCTCTTGCTCGAACACGCGCACTTCAAAACCGTCGGCGCTGACAGCATGCGACCGTGCGGTGACAGCCGAAGCGCAAGCATTGGTCTGAAATAGTGGAAGCTACGACGCTTCGATCAGTCGTGACGGACGTTGGGTCGTTTTCCAAGCGCGCGCCAACAACCTAGTGCCGAACGATTTCAACAGGCGACTGGACGCCTGCATCCACGACTGCGGGCCACGAGCGCCGTAGACCTCAGTCGGCAGCCAGGAATTCGTCAACTATCGGTATGACCTGTGCCGCCTGCGACAGCAGAAACAAGTGCCCGCCGTCGATGATCCGCAACTTCGCACGCGGAATTAACGTCGCGAGAATGCGCCCATTGATCACTGGCACGATCTGGTCGCGGCTGCCCGCCAGCACGAGAGTCTTGTGCGGGATCAGCGGCAGGAACGGAGCGCTGGTCCAGCCGGCGCCCGCAAGCAGCTGGAATAGGTAACCCGGAAAAGTGGGCGGCTTGATCCGCTCGGCATGGTCACGGTCATACGTCCGTTCGCCATACATTCCCTCGAAATGACGTTCGAGGTAATCGGCGTCGAGATAGCGCTTCGGGCTCGCGAGTTTGAGAAACGCGCGGGGTTGCCCTGGCACCATCAACAATCCGGCCGAAGTCGCTGCGAGCACGAGGCGCCGGACGCGACGACGAGACTGGAAAGCAAACTGCTGCGCCATGACTCCGCCCCAGGAGACGCCGAGAACGTCCACCTTCTTGCGCCGGTAGCCGAGAGCGTCGAGTAGCCTGGATGCAAGAATCGCGTGCTGCCAGGGCCGATACGGATGGTGGGCCGGTCCGGAACCACCCACGCCCGGCGCGTCAAAAGCGATCAACTCAACGTCGTCGAGGCCGTCCGCAATGGGCGCGAGCACCTCGAGGTTGGCGCCGATGCCATTGAACAGGAGCAGCGGTGTGCGTTGCGGGCTGCCATGCCACACGGCGACCCGTATGCGGTGCCCGAATAGCTCAAGGTGCCGGATGTGCGGCTCCCGGTCGTGCCGCACGGCTGTGATCGCCAAGGGCGCGCTCATCCGAGCACGTACTCACCGGGCGCCGGAGCCAGCACCCGGTGGGTGCGAGATCCGAGGTGGCGGGGCGCCGCGACTTCGGAGCCGGAGCGGTCGCGCAGCCATGCGGCCCAGTGCTCCCACCACGTGCCCTCGTTCTCCCGTGCGCCGGCCAGCCACTCGTCGGCAGATGGCGGCACCGCGCTGTTGGTCAAGTAGCGGGACTTCGGATTGCCCGGCGGATTCACGATCGCCTGCACGTGCCCGCTGTTCGAGAGCACGAACTGCTTCTTGCCGCCGAGCATGCCGGTCGTGAGGTAGCAGGCCTTCCACGGCGTAATGTGGTCCGTGATGCCAGCGATGATGTACGAATCGATATCGACGCGACGGATGTCAATCGGCTGGCCGAGCAGCTTCATGTCCCCGGGGCGGGCGAATGGCCGCTGAACGTACAGGTCGAGGTAATCGGAATGTAATGCCGCCGTCAGGTTCGTCGAGTCGGCGTTCCAGAAGAGCACATCGAACGCGGGAGGCGTCTCGCCGTGCAGGTAGTTGTTGACCACGTAGTTCCACACGAGGTCGTTCGGTCGCAACCAGGCAAAGACGCGCGCGATCTCGACCCCGGGCAGAATCCCTGCTTTTGCCGACCGCCGCCGCGCTAGCGCGATGCTTTGCGGCGTTAGGAGCGCACCCACGTCGCTCTCGCTCGCGGCCGGATCGAGCGCGCAAACCCAGAGCGTCGCCGAGTTGATGCGGCGGTCGCGCTGCGCGGCCAGGTGACTGAGCAACATTGCCGTCGTGATGCCGCCGGAGCAGCCTCCCGACACGTTGATTCGCTTCGACCCTGTGATCGCCGCCACGACGTCGCTGGCCTTCACGAGCGCCTGCACGTAATGATCCATGCCCCATTCCCGCTGTCCAGGACCCGGGTTGCGCCAGCTCACGATGAAAACCTGGAAGCCCAGGGACACCAGGAAGCGCGCCATGCTCTTCTGCGGCGCTAGGTCGAGCACGTAGTACTTGTTGATCTGCGGCGGCACGAACAGCACCGGTATGGCGTGCACACGTTCGGTCTGCGGCTGGTACTGGAGTAGTTCCAGCGTGTCGCTGCGATACACCACCGCCCCAGGCGTGCAGGCGACATTTTCGCCAACCTTGAACGGACGCTTATCGACCAGCGACGGCATGCCGCCGTTCTCCCGCAGGTCGTGCACGAAACTCTGCAGGCCCTTGACCAGCGAAGCTCCGCCCGTGTCGATGGCGCGCTTCATGGCCGAAGGATTCGTCAGCAGAAGGTTGCTCGGCGCCAGTGCGTCTACCACCAGGCTCACGAAGAGATCCGCACGGGTGCGTGCCAGGGCGTCCAGGTTCAGGTCCGCGACGTAGCCTCGGGCCGCACCGCCCAGCGCCAGCCAACCTTGCGCGAGACGCTTCTGGATCGCGCTCGTCTGCCACGCCGGATCCGCGAAGCGCCGGTCCTTCTGTGGCAAGTCAAGAGTCGACCTGCCAGTGATGACGTCCGCGACCGCACGGCCGGCCGAGCTGGTGTGTTTAACGAGGAGGGCGGGCTGCCGGACCGCGGCAGACAGCAACGCGTTGACGCCTTTCAAAACGTCGTCGCGGCTGATGCCAACGATGGGGCTCACGGTGACGGGAAAATCGGCCGCTTGCTCAACCGGCTCGACCGGCGTGAGCGAAGGCGATGGGTCGGGCCTTGCGTGCCGCGGTCTTGCCGTCTTCTTTGGCCGTGTGGAGCGTTTTGCCAAGCGGGTGCCTTACGAGTTCTTTGACAATCGCCAAGCATAAGACCATTTGGACGCGGCCACCACACCAGGACCCAACGCGACCGCGTTGCATTTCTGCGATTGGATCCTTATCGGTCGCGGTCAGGTTGATGGCGTCTTGCGCAGGTCGTCCCGCACAAGTATCGCCGCAGTCGCCGCGCCCATCGAGCCAGCAAAGCCGCGCGGGCAGCTCGCATCGCCTACGTTGAACAAGCCCCTCACGGGAGTGCGATGTGGCACGGGCGAGCCGGGCACTGTGCGAAAACCGGGCCACTTGCCGCGATAACACGTCTTGGTCAACACGCGGCACCGCTCGTCGAAGCCGGGGATGATGTCGCGCAGATCCTCCATGACATGTTCAAACTCTGCATCGATGTCGCCGGGCGCTACGGCATCGAGCGGCGCCGCGCCCACCGTGTAGAGGTATTTGCCCGGCGGTGCCACGTCCGGGCAGTCGTAGGAGGGCGCGTCGATCATGTTCACGCGACGCGTGCCGCACACGGCGATCGCGGAGTAGTCGAGCACGGGCTCGTCGCTAGAAAAGTGCAGCCACAGGATCGCCGTCGGGCGCACGTTGCCGTCGAGCCAAGCGAGGTAACTCCGCTCGAAGGGATCGCGGCCCGCGAGCGCCACCGTAGCGTGTGGACCGAGATTGCTCACGACCACCGGCGCGTCAATGCCAACGTCCCGGCCTTTCAAGCGCAATGTTGCACCCGTGACGCGACCCGAGTCGGTAGCGATGGCTGTGCCCGCGCAACTCGTAACGACCTCGCCACCGCGCGACCGCACGAACTCCGCCATGCGCTCCCACAATTTCAGGCTGCCACCCTCCACGTAGCCGAAACGCAGCGGCGCGATGTTGCGCACCAGCTTGAAATACTCCGACGCGGGCAACTCCCAGCTGTTGACCGTGAGCAACGACGAGATCGTCGCCTGGAATAGTCCATGGATGCGCGGGTTGGTCGTGAACTGGTCGAGCCACTCACGAAAGTTGAGCACGTCTGTCGGCTCAAGCCAGTTGAGTGCGTCGTTGAGCGCGCCAGTGACACGACGCGCCTCGTCCTCTGATTCCGCCACCTTACGAATCGTGGATCGCAAGCTGCCACCGGCGGCGGAAATCTCGTAGAACTGTCCGTCGATCCACCAGGCGGAGCGGCTGGCCGGCCGCACGCCCGACTCGATGCCAAGCTGCGTGCAGACTTTCTCGATCGGTCCGCCCACCTGTACGGCGAGGCCTCCGGTTGCGCAGAGGTAGCCGTCGTGATTGGACGTTGAAAATCGGCCGCCCAGGTAGGCGCGCTTTTCGACGAGCAGCACCTTGTATCCTTCATTTGCGAGCAGCGCCGCCGCGCAGCTACCGCCCACGCCCGAGCCGATGACTATTACGTCGTAACGCTGCTCTAACGACATTATTTACCGCGCCTACGGCTGAACATTGCCAAACGCATTGTTACATCCCGTCGGCGGTAACCCGTACGAGTGCTTGAGTGCATGGCGCGAAGCTACCGAGGATGGGGCCGTCTTCCGCGGAGGAGTTCGACGTGAAATGGACGCGTGAGGATAGTGCGGGGTAGAAAGACAGCGCGGCACGAACACCGCGGCTTGGTCTTTATAGAACAAGTGGTGGGGATGGTTCGCTTTTTTCGGCTGTCCTCAGGGGTGCGTGCGAATTCGCCTACGATGATATGAGCGATCCAGCGCGGGCACTTCGAACCGGGCGCAGCGCTCGCACGGGACGAAAATCGGCCTACACTGCACCGCGCCAGAATCTGCAAATGCATGGAGGATGTCATGAGGAAGATTTCTAACGCCGCGGCCTCTCTTGGGGTCGCGTTCGTTGTCCTGATGGTGGCCGCGGGCAGCGTCAGAGCTGCCGACGAGTGGTTCGTGCTCAGCGAGCAGGCGCTCAATGCCGCCAACCCGAGCGTGGAGATCAAGAGCTCAGGTGGTCGATGGGACAAGGACGTCAAGCAGATCAAGTTCTCCGCCGAGGGCGGTGATGTGGAGATCTCGAAAGCCGTCCTCCACTGGGACAATCGCCCCGACGATACGATCACGGATGCCGGAGTCCTGAAGGCAGGTGGTGAGACTGCTCCGAAGAATGCTCCTGGACGCAAAGGGCGCCTCACTGGAGTCACGGTCAACTACAAGATCGTCAGTGGTGCTCCGACGGTCAAAGTCTGGGGATACGACTGAGCTATCCTGGCCGACGTCAAATCGGCCGGGCGCGACCGGCTCTTCAAGGACGCCCGAGATCGGCGGGCGTCCTGTTGCCTGTGGGTCGGCGTGGCGGCGCGGGCTTAGGATGGGCTACGCAGATGCCGCAGCAGCGGAAGTAATTGCGTGTGAGTGGTCCCAGCCACGAAATCACCAATCAAAGGGTACGGTTGTAAGCTCGGCGCGGTTGGTGACCGACACCTTTCTGAAGACGTTCTTCAGATGCCATTTTATCGTGTTCTCGCTGACGTTCATCCGTGCCGCAATCTGGCGGTTGCTTAGCCCGCGCTTGACGAGGCGGATCAGATCCTTTTCTCGTTCGGTGATTTGATCGGAGTGCCTTGACTCGTCGATATCATCGCGGGTACAGAACGGGTCGACATTCGTACCCAATCCCTGCCGCAGAATTTCGATGAGATGTGTCAGGCGGGGGTCCTTCGGATGTCGTCCGATTCCGTCGTCGACGAGACGTTCAAGAACCGGTGAAATTTCCTGTCCGTCATCGAGGATGGACCTCACGATTCCCCGGTCTGCGGCGAACTGGATGCATTTCTCGAGCAGACGGACGCTTGCTTTCTGTCGGCCGGCGAGCCAAAGCGCGCTTACGAGCAGAATTGCTCTCTGTAATGCCCGCAGCTTCCAGCCGGCTCTCACGTCTTGCTTAACCAGTCTGGCCAGCGGCTTGATGGTCTCGGCCGGCTTGAGGTGCATGTTCAGCCGCGCGGTACAGGCTGCAAGCGTCCCCTCTAGCTCGGACCTCCAATGCTCGTCTTCGGGATCCAAGGCGCTGATCTGTTCGGATATGGCCTGAATATATGACTGCGCCATCCGGAAATCATGCTGTTCGAGCGCCAGGCTAACCTTTTCGGCGAGCACCTTGGCCTCGAGGCGCACCCATTTGACTGTACTTTCGGCGAAAAGGACCCGCTCCATGGCCGCCCGCGCCTCGGCATGGCGTCGCTGCAATCGCAGAATTCGGGAATAGGTTCGAAACGCGAGAAAGCGAGTGTCCGGCACCGGCCGCGGCTCGGTCCTGGGTGGCACCATGTCCAGTACCGGTGGTGCACTCGGGCCGTTACTGGCCGCGCTTCTGATCCAGGGTTCGAATTATCGGCCCGTTGGCTGGATGACGGCGGTCGTTTGCACGGCAGGTGTGGCCTGCGTCTGGTTCGTAGAGCAACGAAACCGCCGTGCAACGATCGCCGCGCTGGCTTGATGCAGCCGACGCGCCTGACGATCTCCACGCCAGAGCATGCGGCTCCGAAGGCGTTTATGGGCCGCTGCCAGGGCAACCTGACGCCGGCTGAGTTCAAGAAGTTAGTTTTATCAACCCGCCCGGAGTCGGCCATTCTTCAAGTTTGAAATGGTCCGAAGAAAGCCGGCAGGTCAGCACGTCGGGACGAATAAGCGAGTTTGGCTACATCAGCCCGATGCAATTTCATCGGGGCGTGGTACGCCGCCTTGGCAACGCGAGCCGCATGATCGCCTCGGCTATGGGATCCGGAAGTCGAGGGCAAGCTCAGTTGAATGCCGTGAGGTCTTTCGGCTGGATGCCATGCTGCTCGCAATACGCAAGATAGCGCTGCAGCCCGGTCTTCCAGTTTTCCTGCGCGACGATGTTGCCCTTATCGTCGAGGAACAAGAGATCGCCGGTCACCTGAACCAGCGTGATCACATATCCGCTTCCGCCTTCCGCTGACGACTTCAAGCGTGTGGGTCGATGCGGCGGTCTCGTACACGACGCTGCCGGGCCCGGCGACCCAATCGTGCTCCTTGTATTTCCACTTGCCTTCGATCGTGTAGACCAGGACCGTACCGGTGTGGTGGTGCTTGGGCAGTTACATGTCGAGCGGTGCCTTCATCAGTACGATCCATTCACCCCGGATCGGGTCAAGCTTGAAGTACTTCAGCAGGACGTCTTCTGCATAGGGCGTAAACGGTACCCACGGCAGCGATTCGCCATCGATGACTGCGGTGTCGACGTGTTCGTAGAGCATGTTTGTTTCCAATATGTGGTTGAGGTCGAAAACTGGTGAACGTGCCAGGGCAGCCCGCCTTATGGGCGGGTGCCCTGGATTCGTCGAAGAGAACCAGTCGGCTCAGGCCAGCGGCGGTGCCCGCGAGGGTGGCGCGAAGCATCTTTCTTGGCGCATTGCCGTAGTCAGCCACGGCGTAGTGCTGAACCTGCAGGTTGTCCCACATGGCAACCGTGTTGGTTCTCCACTTCAGACGTACCTGGTATTCCGGAATCGCGGCCTGAGAGGTCAGATAGTTCATCAGATTATGGGCCTCCGGCATGAAGTCCTGGCCGTAGCGGATGTCCTCGAAGTTGAAGAAATTCGAGAAATGGGTCGTGAACGCCGAATTGACGAACAACACCTTTTCGCCCGTCTCAGGATGGATGAGCACGACCGGGTGCTCGGCGGCGGGATTCTTCGCCGCCATCGCGTGACGTTCTTCGATCGGCAACTGGGCGCCAAAGGTGTGCTCGGCGTCGTGCTTTGCGTACAAGCCATCGATCCGGTGCTTGATCGTATCGGGCAGGTTTTCATAGGCCATCACCATGTTGGACCACATGGTGTCGCCGCCGGTGTCCGGACCCAGTTCGCAGCGCAACACCGCGCCGCGGGGTGGCGCCTTCTTGTAGGTGACATCGGCATGCCAGAGATTTTCGCGGCTGGCCTTTTCGACGTAGTTCTTGGGTTTGCTCGGGTCGAGATTGCGGTACAGCATCAGCAGCTTGTCCGCCTCCGGATGGCTCGGAGCAAGGGGATGGGCTTCCAGTTCGGCGAATTGCGCGGCGAAGTTCTGTTGCTGCATCGGCGTAATGTCCTGATCGCGGAAGAACAGGACTTTATGCTTCAGCCACAGCGCCCGGATTTCGGCAATGACGTCAGGATCCAGCGCGGCATCAGCCAGGCTGATGTTGCTGAGTTCGGCGCCGATGGCGGGCGTGCTGAGCTCGACCTTGATCGAATGGCGGCGCACCGATGGCCGGATAATGGCCGGTGTCGCGGACGTGGCTTGTGAAGTGGTGTCTTCGGTTACGGCGCTTGCTGTCATTGATGTCTCCAATCCGTGGTTGTGCGTCGGCGCAATATGTGCGTCCGGCAGCCTGTCAGCGGGGCAGGGCAACGTTTCGTCGGTCCACGGGCGTCATAGTAGGTATCGAGGCCGCGAGCGTATTTGTGTGGCGGGACAATTTCTTCGCATATTGGGACCTCGGAGCCAGGGTCGATGGCTGGAAAGCCGATAGCGACAACGCATCCGGCCCGTGCGGCGAAGCTGGCAATCGCTGGAGCGGCCGGAATCTGTAACGTGAGGAACGTTACGGTGCGGCGGGTTCAGGCAGTGTGGCCGGCTGGGATGGCGGAGAGACGCGTCAAGATGCCCTCGAATGCCTTCTACTTATGCGAGATTGGCCGGGTTGCCGCCTTGCTCTCCCGGTAGTGGGCGGCCCAATCCGAGGGTGTCCTGCCAAACTGATCGCGGAACCAGCGAGAAAAGTCACCGGCAGAGGAAAAGCCGAGTAATTCGGCGACCTCATACAACCTGCGTTTGCTGTTGGCCAGATACTCCTCGGCGAGTTCAGCACGTACGGCATTGATGATCGTTGTGACGCTCTCACCCTCTTCCGCCAGTTGTCGGTTTAGCGTGCGTCGATGCAGGCCAAGATGCTGGGCAACGCGATCTGCCGAACATAGTCCGCTTGGCAGCAGCATCTTGACGATCTGGCGCGCCCGCTGCGGCCGGTTCGTCGGGCAAGTTAGCGAGCTGCATGTCCAGCCATCGTCTCACCTCGCGATTCAGCGTCGGGTCTGCAGCAGGGATTGGCATGTCCAGGTCGCGGCCGCGACAAACTATGGCATTGCATTCCTGTGAAAACTCGATCGCAGCTCCGAGCACGCGGCGGTGCACTTCAAGGCTGGCCGGCCGCTCGTGGGTGAAACAGATCCTTACCGGCCGGACGGTATCGCGACTCAGCACGCTCAACGTCCGCACGCCGATGCCGGTCGACTGTTCGATAGCCTGGCGACAGACGCCGCGGCGCATATTCACGCCCACATGCAGCAGCGCGACGTCGCCTGCGTCGTCAAGCCGCAATTGCACGCCGGCGTTGTGCAGTCGCATGTAGCGGACACAAGATTGCAATGCTGCGCGAAGCGTTGGCTCTTCCCGAAGCGCCAGCGCCAGCATGCCCAGGTTGGCCAGGCTTCTCGTTTCCGCGAGCAACAGTCCGAAGGCCTCTTGGCCGGACAGGCGTGCCGACTCCTCCAGCAGCCACCCAACCGAATCGGCACTGATCATCACATTCGGATCGTCGAGGACCTTGGCCGGCAGCTTGGCCATCCGCAGCATCCGAAACGGATCGAGCCCCACTGAACGGGCAACGTGCTCATAGTCGGTAAGGCTGGCACTTCGCGTCAATGCGTGCATGCACGATCACCTGTCCCAATTTCACAAGACTATGTCCTGAGAAGCTTAGCTAGCGCAGGCTGCCAGAGCTATCTTTGAGCCCGAGAACTGCCATGGACGGAGTAGACAATGGACACGAGCGCTGCAATGCACATCGGTCGGCCGCGCGCCGCATTAGGGCGAGTGGATGCCGACGACCCCGACGCATTCCATCACTGCTTCGCCGAAGTCAACGGCATTCGCATGCATTACATCGACGAGGGGCAGGGCCCGCTCGTCATTCTGCTGCACGGTTTTCCATACCTCTGGTACATGTGGCGGCGCCAGATCGGGGCTTTGGCCGAGGCCGGCTTTCGGGTCGTCGTCCCCGATCAACGGGGATTCGGGCAAACCGATCGGCCAGAGTCCATTGAAGCCTACGACATCAGCCAGTCGGTCGGCGACATGGTTGGCTTGATGGCGGCCCTGGGTGAAACGTCCGCGGTGATCGTCGGACACGACTTGGGCGCATGGGTCGCTCAATCGGCGGCCATGCTGAGGCCGGACCTGTTCCGCGCCCTCGTGATGCTCAATACGCCGGTGCCACCGCGCGGAAAGGTCAAACCGACCGTCGGCTTGCAGGCAATGGCGAAGGGCAGGGTGTACCACCACCTGTACTTCCAGCAGGTCGGCAAGCCGGACCGCGAACTGGCCAGTGATCCGCGCAAGACCTTGCGTAGCGTCTTCTACTCGATCTCCGGCAGCGCCGTCGGCGCCGAACGCTGGCGCCTGTTCATCGAACCCGGTGAGCCCATTCTCAACGCCTTCACCGACCCGAAGGAGTTCCCGTCATGGTTGAGCGCACGGGCGATCGACTACTACGTCGATGAATACACGCGCACAGGATTTACCGGTGCCCTGAACTACTACCGCTGTCGCGACCGGAACTGGGAAATCACCGCGTTTCTGGACGGGGCGGTGGTCCGCCAGCCGAGCCTGTTCATCGGTGGCGCTGCCGACCCTTCCCTCGAACCGATCGAAATCCGCGGTCTCTACGACCAGCTCGACACCTATCTGCCCGGACTGCAGAAGAAAGTGTTGCTACCCGGCGTGGGTCATAGCGCGGCGGAAGAAAGCGTTGATCAAGTCAACGAATTGCTTCTGGAATTCCTCGAGCAGCTACAGCGCTAGCGTCCAGGTTGTTCGCTCGTGAGGGACTGATCGGGCGTCCAGCGCCATGAAATCAGCACAGGGCAGATTCACCTGCCCTGTCATTGATTTGGCCGCGGGCTGAAGCCGCCTGCCCAGACACACATTTCGAGGAGACATCACATGGCGCAAGCCATCCGCCTGCACGAGACCGGTGCCGCGAAGAGCTCAGGCTCGAGGTTCCAATGCACACGCACTCGATAGATAGCGAACAGGGGTCTGCCGACAGCTACCTGTTCGGCCGCCCGCCACGCCTGGTTCGCCTTCGCGATGACGATCGCGCTGATGTGTTCGACTATGTCGACCGCCAGGTGATCGTCTCGCTCTTTCCCCACATGAAACAGGACTGGGGCCTGTCCGACAAGCAGCTCGGAGGACTGGTTTCGGTGGTGTCGCTCACCATCGCGCTCGGGGCACTGCCGGTCGCGCTGCTCGCCGACCGCACCAGCCGGGTCAAGAGCATCGTCGTGATGGCCACCGTCTGGAGCCTGTCCTGATCTCCTGCATGTTCACGCGCAGCTACGGCCAGTTGCTGGCCGCGCGCGCGCTGATCGGCCTGGGCGAAGCTGGCTACGGCGGGGCCGGCGCGGCCTTGATCGCGAGCCATTTCCCGGCGCGCATGCGCGGTGCCCTGTTGGCCGGCTTCTTCGCCGCAGCCTCGGTGGGCTCGGTGCTCGGCGTGATGCTCGGCGGCTTCATCGCGGCGCACTGGGGCTGGAAGGCCGCGTTCGGCGTGGTCGGATTTCCCGGCTTGTTGCTGGCCCTGCTGTACCTCAAGGTGCGCGACTACCAGACCGTCGAGCTCACGCCCCGGCCGGACCGGACCATGCGCTCGACGCGCAGCGCCGCGCAGGTCATCGTCAAAGCGCTGCTTCGCTCGCGCACCATGCTGTGGGTGTGCGTGGGCGGTGCGGCGCAGGTGCTCGTGGTCTCGGCCGTCTGGTCGTGGCTGCCGAGCTTTCTGAACCGTGAGTACGGCCTCGCGCCCGATCAGGCGGCCGTCAAGGCGGCGCTCGTCGTGCTGTGCGGCGCCATCGGCAGCGTGATGTGGGGTACGGTCGTCGACCGGGTCGGCGCCCGCCACCCGCGCGCCAAGCTGCACGCGATGGCGCTGCTGTGCATCGCCTCGTTCCTGGTGCTCGCGGCGGCCTTCGGTGCCCCGCGGCTCGGTCTGGAGATGTCCGCGCAGGTCCGCTTCGCGCTCATCGCCCTGGGCGGGTTCCTGATGACCTGCACCGTCGGCCCGGTGACGGCGATCGTGATCGACGTGACCCACCCCGCCGTGCGCGCCACCGGCGCATCGGTGCTGGCGCTTTTCTTGAACCTGTTCGGCCTTGCCGCGGGGTCGTTCATCGCTGGCGTGCTGTCGGACGCCTGGGGACTGACAGCTGCGTTGACGGCCATGCCGGCGTTCGGCTTGCTGGCGCCGCTGGCCTTCAGGTTCGCCGCGGAAACCTACGAGGCTGACATGCGGCGCGCCGGCCAGCCCACCGACGAGCCGGCCTCGGCCTCCGTAGCGGGCGCGCGCCGGATTGCGTTACTTCATTAGTCAGGGGCAGACAATCCATCATGAGCAAGCCAAGGAATTCCCGCACGACCCGATCCGATGGCGCGACATGGATGATCTACGGGGCCAATGGCTACACCGGGCTTCGCATCGCGCGCCAGGCAAAGGCACAAGGCATGCGGCCGGTGCTTGCCGGACGCAATCCGGTCACGATCAAGGCCCTGGCCGACGAACTGGACCTGCCATGGGTGGCCTTCGATCTGAACGATGCCGGCGCCAGCCACAAGGCATTGCAGGGGATCAGCGTGGTGGCCCATTGCGCGGGGCCCTACTCGGCAACCAGCGCACCGATGCTCGACGCCTGCATCGCTGCTGGCTGCCACTATGTCGACCTGTGTGGCGAGATTGATGTCATGGTCGCGGCCCAGGCGCGCGATGCCGCAGCCCGCGCGGCCGGCATCGTGATCCTGACCGGCGCCGGCTTCGACGTCATCCCAACCGACAGCCTGGCCGCCACCTTGCAGCAGGCCCTACCCGATGCAACGCACCTCGTTCTCGGCTTTACCGGCCTGGACGACCTGAGCCCCGGCACGGCCAAGGCGTCGCTCGAAAGCATGGGCACAGCCATGTCCAAAGTCCGCGAGAACGGCGAGTTGATCGACATTCCGCAGTTCTCGCGCAGCCGGCCGCTCGACTTCGGCGATGGCAAGGGCACGGTTGCCGGCTTCAACCTGCCGTGGGCCGATGTGTTTACCGCCTATTTCTCGACCGGAATTCCGAACATCGAGGTCTACATTCCCCCCAGTTCGGCAGTCGCACGAAGCATGTCGCAACTCAGGCCGATCATTCCGCTGCTGCGCTATCAGTGGGTCATCAAGCTGCTCAAGCGCATTGTCGGCGCGACCATGAAGGGGCCTGGGCAGGCAGTCCTCGACAGCGGTACCTGCCATCTCGTCGGCGAGGTGCGCAACGCCAAGGGCGAGATCCGTCGCGCGCGGATTACCACCCCTAACGGCTATCGTCTGACGGTCGATGGCATGCTCATGGCGGTCGCCTATCTGCTCGAACATCCGGAGCACAAGGGTTACCACACTCCAACCATGCTGATGGGTGCTAACTGCGTCGAGCGGTTGCCCGGCGTCTCGCCGATTGTTGTCTCCTGAGGAAGAGCGGCTTTGGCGGCGGCGACGCAGATTCGGTCGAGGTCGGTGTTCCTTGGTTCCTCAGTACGGCCGATCGCCGATGATTCCGGCGCGTTCAAGGTTGCGCACCGCGGGCCAGAAGTCCTGGACCGCATAGTGCTGGGTGCTGCGGTTGTCCCAGATCGCGAAACTATTCTTCCGGTAACGGAAGCGGACCTGGTACTCGGGGATATAGGCCTGGCTGATCAGGTAGTTGAGCAGGAGACCCGCGCCCGGGTTGGCGTCCTGTCCGAAGCGCACGTTCGCCGGCGTGTGGTAGTTGGTGAAGTGCGTCGTGAAGCCATTGACGAAGAGCACCTTCTCGCCCGTTTCCGGATGCGTGCGCACCACCGGGTGCTCGGCATCAGGGTACTGCGCCTTCAATGCCAGGCGCTTCTCGATCGGCATCGCGGCGCCGAAGCTCGCCTCGATGCTGTGACGCGCGCGCAGATCGGCAATCTTCGCCTTGATGTCCGCCGGCAGGTTCTCGTAAGCAAGCACCATGTTCGCCCACAGCATGTCGCCGGCCGACTCCGGCGTCTCCGTGCACCGGAGCACCGCGCCGAACGGCGGGCACTCGCGCCACGTCGCATCGCAGTGCCACGCGTTCTCGTACTGCTCGTTGCGCGAGTCGGGCCCCTTGTAGATGCGCACCAGCCCTGGGTGGTCAGGATCGCTGCCGACGACAGGGTGATCCTCGAGTTCGCCGAATCGACGCGCAAAGGCCACGTGCTCGGCGCGCGTGATGTCCTGTCCGTGCAGGAACAGGACGCGATACCTGAGGAGCAACGCCCGGATCTCAGCGAACAGCATGTCGTCGCGCGCGGCGTCGGCCAGGCTCACGTTCTCGAGCAACGCGCCGATCGCGCGGGTGAGCGGCTCCACACGCACAGAGCCGTGCGTGCCCGACCGGGCGACTGCCGGGGCGGTAAAAATGGCGTTGGCCATGGTCTCCTCCTGTCCTGGTTGTGTCGTCGCAGGCTCAGGTCACGAAGATCGACGAAGTTAGCCGTGTCATAGATGTCCGGAGAGTCTGCGCCACCGGCGGTCGGGATCCAAGTCAGGTTCAAGGCCACGTTGCACAGGCGACGGATGTGCTCCTCCCGCAGCAGTGCTGGTCCGACAGGTTCAGCCCTAACGGTGCAATAAAGCGCAGCAACGTTTCTATATTGTTCGGGAACATGGGCGATCCACCTGAATAACTTTCGGCATGAAGGCGGCTTGGCGGCGGAAGGCGGACACGTGCAGTGGCACGAGCTGAAGCGGCATCGGTGTGACCATGTATTCGCAACGAGGAGCGTGATTCAGTCGAGCTGACGCACCAGACCGACTTGAGTCGGCAGTGCGCCCATCAGCACCCCAGATTTCCAACTCCCCAGCACGCCGGCCGTGCGCCTCCACAGCGCCGGGACGCTTCATGTTCGGAAGCCGTTCGGTCGCGATGGGCGTAACTCGTTGACTGGCGTGACCGCGCCGGAACATTCGGTCAGTTTCCGAACGTCATGCTCGGGATAGGCTCGATCGGGCGCGGCGGTTCGGTCTGCCAGCCGGAAAACCCTTTCCGGTCTTCGGCTTGCTCGCGCCGAACTGAGCGCTCCGTCGGACTGATAATCCGCTGGTTAAGACTCGTTCGCTGCTAGGCCCTTTGCGAGCCTTTGATTCCAGACATATCAGGCCGTGCTTGCCCAGGCTCCGATGCACGGAGGAGCACGCGATCTTCACCTGGTGAAAGCGTTGCAGGTAATGGGCGATCCTGCCCGGACCGAAGTGGTACTGCTGCCGCAGATACAGGATCTTACTCACCACCTCGCGCGGGGTCGCCCGCGGCGACCGGTGGGACGTTCGCGGGCGGTCGCCCAGTCCTGCCTCCCTGTGCGCGTCGAACGGTCGTTTCCAACGTATTCTGTTGAAAAACTCGGTTTCTCGTTGCGGCCGGAATTTCGGTTGTTGTGGCACGGGGCGAATTGCTCAGGTGTTTCCATCGAGAGGATCAGAGGCAAGCTAGGTGAGCTCGGTGCTCGCAAGCGGTAGCCCCTCGGCGCTTCGCGCAGAGAACGCGCCAAATCGCCCTAGATTTTTTGCGTCGCCGCCGAAAGCGAGTTTTTCAACAGAATAAACGGTAAAACGCCGTTCGCGAGATGCCGAAATGCCGGCACGTCCGTGCCACGTAGCGCGGCTCGTCCTGAGCCCATCGCAGAATCTTCAATCGCCACGCGGTAATACGCGCCTGCTCTGCCTTCGTCATCGCTCTCCGCTCCAGGTTGATGGCCTTGAGAAAAGAGCTGAATGTGTCACGCGTCGATTGGGATTTCACACGGTTCCAATCCGTTCACCCCGGACACACTGTTAACGATGTGCCCGGAATAAGGTGTAAACCATGTGATCGGAATGCACCTGATTTTTATTGGTCGGGATGAAAGGATTTGAACCTTCGACTCCTACGTCCCGAACGTAGTGCTCTACCAGGCTGAGCTACATCCCGTTCCGATAACTGCCGCGGTGTGCAGGAAGCGAACGAACGATTTACCGATCGATCAACGATCCTGGATCAGTAAGTCCGCGCCACCGCGAACTCCGCGAGCGCGCCAAGGGCCCTGCGATACTCCGACTCGGGTAGTCGGCTGAGGGCGTCGATGGCGAGATCTTTCTCCCGCCGCGCGAGCCGCGCAGTGTACTGAAGGCCCCCCGACGATTCAATGACGCCGGTAATGCCCGCCAGGTCTTCGAGACCGCCGGTTTCGATCGCGGCCCGCAGCCGCGCCACGTCGGCCGGCGGTGAGTGCGCAAGCGCATAGATAAGCGGCAGGGTCGGCTTGCCCTCGGCCAGGTCGTCGCCCAGGTTCTTGCCCAGCTCATCGGCGCTGGCCGTGTAATCGAGCGCATCGTCGACGAGCTGGAAGGCGGTGCCGAGGTGGCGGCCGTAATCGACCATGGCTTGCTCGACCACGGCCGAGCCGCCCGAGATGATGGCGGCCATCTGCGCACCGGCCTCGAAAAGCTTCGCGGTCTTGCGGTAGATCACCTCGAGGTAGCGCTCCTCGGTCGTGTCCGGGTCGTGGGCGTTCATCAGCTGCAGCACTTCGCCCCCGGCGATCGTGTTGGTCGCGTTGGCCATCACTTCCTGGATGCGCATGTCACCCAGGTCGACCATCATCTGGAACGACCGCGAGTACAGGTAGTCGCCGACCAGCACGCTCGCTTCGTTGCCGAAGACCTGGTTGGCCGTGTTGCGGCCCCGGCGCAGGTCCGAGCCGTCCACGACGTCGTCGTGGAGCAGGGTGGCCGTATGGATGAACTCGATGATCGCGGCGGCGGGCACATGCTTCTCGCCGCGGTGGCCGCAGGCCCTGGCCGCCAGCACCACTGACAGGGGCCGCAGCCGCTTGCCACCGCCCGTTGGTGATGTACTGGGACACCTGGTTGACCAGCGCGATATCGCTGGCCAGCCGCTCGACGATCGTGCGGTCGACGCGCTTCAGGTCTTCCGTGACCAGCGCCCTGATTTCTTCGAGTTGCATTCTCGCGACAAGCCGCCAGTTTCGGGTTAGCCGCGCATGGTACCTGCAGCCCGAAAGCCTGGGAATGCCATAAACAGCCTAAGCGCTTGATTTGCGCGGGTTCGACCTCTAAAATCGCGCGTCTTTCTGCCGGGGCTCCCGGCCCCCATCGTTGGAGTAGAAGTCATGTACGCGGTCATTGCGACGGGCGGCAAGCAGTATCGCGTCGCCGAAGGCGACGTGGTCCGAATCGAAAAGCTGACCGCCGACCTCGGCGCCGCTGTCGAGTTCGACAAGGTTCTCATGGTCGGTCAGGGCGGCGACGTCAAGATCGGCGCCCCGCTGCTCGCGGGCGCGACGGTGTCCGGCACCGTGCAGAAGCATGGCAAGAGCGACAAGGTGCCGATCGTCAAGTTTCGCCGCCGCAAGCACTACATGCGCCAGGGCACGCATCGCCAGTTCTACACCGACGTCAAGATCACCGGAATCCAGGGCTGAGCCCTGCATTCCTCGCACGCATCCAGTTCCAGGAGTCATTGAGAAATGGCACATAAAAAGGCAGGCGGTTCGACCAAGAACGGCCGCGAATCAGAGAGCAAGCGCCTCGGCCTCAAGAAGTTCGGCGGCGAGAACGTCGTTGCCGGCAACATCCTCGTGCGCCAGCGCGGCACGCTGTATCGCGCCGGCGAGAACGTCGGCGTCGGCACCGACCACACGCTGTTCGCCTTGACCAACGGCAAGGTGCAGTTCAAGCGCAAGGGCGTCGAGCAGCGCGTGCACGTCAGCGTCGATCCCAGCGCCTGACAGTTCCGCTTTACGATCAGCCGACGACCTGCGGGCCGGTCCACGGTGCGCAGCCTCGCGGTAAGCTGAGGCCCCGGTTAACCGGGGCCTTTGCGTTTAAGGGCAGCCATTCGCATGAAATTCGTCGACGAAGCCGCGATCAAGGTGCAGGCCGGCAACGGCGGGCGCGGCATGGTCAGCTTTCGCCGCGAGAAGTTCATCCCGTTCGGCGGGCCCGACGGCGGCGACGGCGGGGCTGGCGGCAGCGTCTACCTCGTCGCCAAGGCGGGCCTGAACACGCTCGCCGATTTCCGCTACATGCGCACCTTCAAGGGCGCCAACGGCGAGCCCGGCGGCAGCGCCGATTGCAGCGGCCGCGGCGGCTCGGATACCGAAGTGGTCGTCCCGATCGGTACCGTGGTTTACGACGTCGACACCGAGGAGACGCTCGGCGACCTCACCCAGGACGGCGATCGCATCCTCGTCGCCAAGGGCGGCCGCGGCGGCCTCGGCAACCAGCACTTCAAGTCCAGCAACAACCGCACGCCCCGCCAGGCGACCCCGGGCACCAACGGCGAGAAGCGCGAGCTGCGGCTCGAGTTGAAGCTGATCGCGGACGTTGGTCTGCTGGGCCTGCCCAATGCCGGCAAGTCGACGCTGATCAGCGTAGTTTCAGCGGCGCGGCCGAAGATCGCCGATTATCCATTCACGACGCTGCACCCGAACCTGGGCGTGGTTTACGTCGGCGAGCACCAGAGCTTTGTCATGGCCGACATTCCAGGCCTGATCGAAGGCGCGGCCGACGGCGCCGGGCTGGGAATCCGGTTCCTGAAGCACCTGCAACGCACGCGGCTGCTGCTGCACCTGATCGACATCGCGCCGCCCGACCCGGACGCAGATCCGGTCGTCGGATGCGCGCTCGATCGCGGCCGAACTCAAGAAATTCAGCCCGGAACTGGCTGGGCGCGAGCGCTGGCTGGTGCTGAACAAGCTCGACCTGCTGCCGGACGCCGACGCCGAAAAACGCTGCAAGGAAATCGTGCGCCGGCTGCGCTGGAAAGGTCCGGTGTGCCGGATCTCTTCGGTGCGTCAGCAGGGCACGAAAGAACTCTGCCAGGCCATCATGCAGCGGCTCGAGGTGCTGGCCCCGGTGCCCGCTCCGGCTGAAGGCGGAAGCGAGGAGACGGAGCGAAGCACTGGGCTGAGACAGCCCGATGCGCCCACAAAAAAGCCGGCTCAGAGGCCGGCTTTTTCACTGGATCGCCGGGACTCGTGCGAGCGCGGCGATTCTTCTTCGATTGACGGCGTTTTTACTTCGCCGCGGCGCCCAGCGCCTTGATCCGCGCATTCAATTCGCGCTTGTGACGGGCGGCCTTGTTGCCGTGGATGATGCCCTTGGTGACCATCGTGTCGATCACGGGCTGCGCGGCCTTGAAGGCGGCGGTGGCGTCGTCCTTGCTGCCGCGCAATGATTGCGGCCAGGACTTTCTTGATGGACGTGCGCAGACGCGAACGGGCCGCCACGTTGTGTTCACGACGCTTGACGGCCTGCTTGGCGCGCTTTTCTGCGGACTTGATGTTCGCCACGGACTTGCATCTCCTGCGGTCGGCGTCGCCAGCATGGCGCGGCCAACACTCGGGTAATTCGGCTGGTTATAAAAGAGCCGCGTATTTTGGCGATGCGGGGGCCGCAGGTCAAGTTTAGATGCCCGCCTTGCCGGTCCGATCCCGCCCGCGCGGCAGCCAGGCTTAAAACGTATGATCCGCGCTCCATGCAGCACCCCACGGTTCCGGTTTTTTGAGCGGCGGCGGCTTTTTCCGCAGTACGTCGATCGTTGGCGCCGCCACGCTGGTCTCCAGGGTCACCGGACTGCTGCGCGACATGGTCTATTCGCGCATGTTCGGCGCCGGCCTGCTGATGGACGCGTTCCTGGTCGCGTTCAAGATCCCGAACTTCATGCGGCGCCTGTTCGCCGAGGGCGCGTTCTCGCAAGCCTTCGTGCCGGTCGTGTCCGAATACAAGGTCCAGCGCGAGCACGACGAGGTGCGCGAGCTGGTCGACGGCGCGATGGGCACGATGGCCTGGTTCCTCTCGGTCGTGACGATCATCGGCGTGATCGCGGCGCCGCTGCTCGTCTTCCTGTTTGCGCCGGGCTTTCGCGCCGATGGCGCCCGCTTCGACCTCACGGTCGAAATGCTGCGCTGGACGTTCCCTTACATCCTGTTCATCTCGCTCGCCGCGCTCGCCGCGGGCGTGCTGAACAGCTACGGCAAGTTTGCGGTGCCGGCGACCACGTCGACGCTCATGAACCTCGTCATGATCGTGTTTGCCGCCTGGATTGCGCCACACTTCGAGCGCCCGGCATCGTGCTGGCGATCGGCGTGCTCGTTTCGGGCATCGTGCAGCTGGCGTTCCAGCTGCCGTTCATGATCAAGCTCGGCCTGTTGCGACGGCCGCGCTGGCGCTGGGGACACGAGGGCGTGCGCAAGATCGGGCGGCTGATGCTGCCGGCCATTTTTGGCTCGTCCGTGTCGCAGGTTTCGTTGCTGCTCGATACGTTGATCGCTTCGTTCCTCGCGACGGGCAGCATCGCCTGGCTGTATTACGCCGACCGGCTCGTCGAATTCCCGCTTGGCGTGTTCAGCATCGCGCTCGCCACCGTGATCCTGCCCGGACTTGCGTCGCATCACGCCGCGCAGTCGCCGGAACGATTCGCGTCGACGCTCGACTGGGCCATCAAGCTGACGACGATCATCGTGTTGCCCGCGACGGTCGCGCTGCTCGTGCTGGCCGGCCCGCTGACGGTCACGATCTTCCACTACGGCGAGTTCGACGAGCAGGACGTGCGCATGTCCACGCTCGCGCTGATGGCGTACTCGCTCCGGGCTGATGGGCTTCAGCATGGTCAAGGTGCTGGCGCCCGGCTTCTTCGCGCGGCAGGACACCAAGACCCCGGTGCGCATCGGCGTGCAGTCGCTCGGCGTCAACATGGGACTGAACGTGCTGATCGTGTTGCCGCTCGCGCTCTGGCACCAGGCCCGCCGGGCCTGCATGCGCTGCTGGCGCTGAACAACGGCATCGGCGCCTGGTACAACGCTTCGATGCTGTACCGGGGCCTGCGCCGTCAGCACGTGCTGCATCACTCGCCCGGGCTGGCGACGTACGCTCTGGCAGGTCCTGGCGGGCAACGCGCTGATGGGCGCGTTCCTGTGGTGGGTCGGCGGCGACACGCAGCGCTGGCTCGACATGAACGCGCTGGCACCGCGCCGGCTGGATGACGTTGCTCGTGGTGGGTGGCGCCGGCATCTATTTCGGCACGCTGTACATGCTGGGCATTGCGGGTCAAGCACCTGCGCGACGCAACGCATCGCCATTCCGCCGCGCCCGTCGGAACCCGGCGCATGACGATTCCCCGCCCATTGGCACGTACGGAGCACCGCCGGCGGTTGATCGCGTCATGGAGCTGATCCGCGGTCTCGAAAACCTGCGCACGCGGCCATCGCGGCAGTGTCGTGACGGTCGGCAACTACGACGGCGTGCATCGCGGCCACCAGGTCATGCTCGCAGCGGTGACCCGTCGCGCCCGGGAGACTCGGCCTGCCGGCGACCGTCGTCACGTTCGAGCCATCACCGCGTGAATTTTTCGAAGGCGCGCGGGCGCCTGCGCGCCTGATGCGCCTGCGCGAGAAGGTCGAAGCGCTGGCGCTGTATGGCATCGAGCGCGTGTTGGTGCTGCGTTTCAATGCGCGCTTGCGGGCCATGACCGCACGCGGCCTTCGAGCAGCAATTGCTGCACGAGGGACTCGGCGCGCATCACGTCGTCGTCGGCCACGACTTCCACTACGGGACGCAAGCGCGCGGGCACGGTCGCGACGCTGACGGCCGCCGGTCAGCGACTCGGCTTCACGCTGCAGGAAGTCGACCCGTTCCTCGCTGCAACGGCGAGCGCGTCAGCAGTTCGCTCGTGCGCGAGGCGCTGGAGTCGGCCACCTCGATCGCGCGGCGCAGTTGATCGGCCGTCCCTACCGAATGACGGGCCGCGTGCGCCGTGGCCAGCAGCTCGGCCGCACGCTGGGCTTTCCGACCGCCAACCTCGGCGCTGCAGCGCAAGGTCGTGCCGCTGTGGGGCATCTTCGCGGTGCGCGTCTGCGGGTGCGGGCTCGCCGAGCATCCGGCCGTCGTAAGCCTCGGTACGCGCCCCACGGTCAATGGCACCGATCCGTTGCTCGAAGTGCACCTGTTCGATTTCGACGGCGACCTCTACGGCAAGTACCTCAGCGTCGATTTCGTGCGCCGGCTGCGCGACGAAAAGAAGTTCGCAGTCGCTCGATGCGCTCGTCGAGCAGATGCACTGTCGACGCCAGGCAGGCGCGCGACGCGCTTGCCGGCTGAAAGCATTTTGTACCTTTCTTAAATTGCTGAAATCCTTCAAAATTTCGGGTTCCCTGCCAGTCTGGTTCGCATCCTGATGTCCGATTACAAGAACACGGTCAACCTGCCGGACACTGCTTTCCGATGAAAGCGGACCTGGCGCGGCGCGAGCCCGAGATGCTCGCCTGGTGGGAAGGCAACCGGATCTACGACAAGTTGCGCGCGGTCGCGGCCGACCGACCCAAGTTCATCCTGCACGACGGTCCGCCGTACGCGAACGGCGCGATCCACATCGGCCACGCCCTCAACAAGGTCCTGAAGGACATCATCGTCAAGTCGCGCACGCTCGACGGCTTCGATGCGCCGTACGTGCCTGGCTGGGATTGCCATGGGCTGCCGATCGAGCACCAGGTCGAGAAAACGCTTGGCCGCGATGCCAAGAAACTCGACGCGAAGGCGTTCCGGCAAGCGTGCCGTGAATATGCGCTCGCGCAGATCGACGTGCAGCGCAAGGATTTCGTGCGCCTTGGCGTCATGGGCGACTGGGCCAATCCTTATCTGACGCTCGCGCCCGGCTACGAGGCGGAGCAACTGCGCGCGTTCGCGCAGATCATCCGCAATGGCCATCTCTACAAGGGCTACAAGCCGGTGCACTGGTGCCTCGATTGCCGCTCGGCACTGGCGGAGGCGGAAGTCGAATACGAAGAGCGCACTTCGCCATCGATCGACGTGCGCTTCGAGGTCGTCGACCGCGCCGACCTTGCGCGTCGGCTGGGCGTCACGGCGCTGCCCGAAGGTGGCCGTGCCAGCATCGCGATCTGGACGACGACGCCGTGGACGCTGCCGGCGAACCAGGCCGTCGCGGTGCATCCGGAGTTCGACTATTCGCTGTTCGAGGTGGCCGCACCGATGCCGGCGTCTCGACGAGATCGGTGTCCCGGGCGAGGCCGTGACGGAAATCTCGACCAAACCAGAGTTGCTGCTCCTTGCAAGCGACCTGGCCGATGCGGTGTTCCAGCGCGCCAGCATCCCGAGCGCAACGGAATTGGCGCGCGTCAAGGGCGCCGCACTCGAAGGATTGCAGTTGCAGCATCCGTTCTACGATCGCATCGTGCCGGTCATCCTCGGCGAGCACGTCACGCTCGAGAGCGGTACCGGTGCCGTGCACACCGCCCCCGGTCACGGCCAGGAAGACTTCGTCGTCGGCAAGAAGTACGGCCTGCCGGTGGACAATCCCGTCGGCAGCGATGGCCGTTTCCTGCCCGCGACGCCGCTGTTCGCCGGCGAGAAGGTCTTCGATGCGAACAAGCACATCGTCGACGTGCTCGCCGAGCGCGGCACGCTGCTGCATCACGAATCGTTTCGCCACAGCTATCCGCACTGCTGGCGTCACAAGTCGCCGGTGATCTTTCGCGCCACGCCGCAATGGTTCATCAGCATGGAGCAGGCGGGACTGCGCCAGGCCGCGCTGACCGAGATCGGCAAGGTCAAGTGGACGCCCGGCTGGGGCGAGCAGCGCATCTACAGCATGATCGCGGGCCGCCCCGACTGGTGCATCTCGCGACAGCGTGCCTGGGGCGTGCCGCTCGCGCTGTTTACGCATCGCGAGACCGGCGAACTGCACCCGCGCACGGCGGAATTGCTCGAGCAGGTCGCGCAGCTCGTGGGCGCCGACGGCATCGACGCATGGTTCGATCTCGATGCCGCGACGTTGCTCGGGGCCGAGGCGGCAGATTACGAGAAAGTCACCGACATCATGGACGTCTGGTTCGACTCGGGCGTCTCGCACCACTGCGTCTCGCAGAGCCGGCCGGAGATCCGGACGCCGGCCGACCTCTATCTCGAAGGCTCGGACCAGCACCGCGGCTGGTTCCACAGTTCGCTGCTGACGTCCGTCGCGCAGAAAGGCCATGCGCCGTACAAGGGCGTGCTCACGCACGGTTTCACGGTGGACGAGAAGGGCCGCAAGATGTCGAAGTCGCTCGGCAATGTCGTGCTGCCGCAGAAAGTGGTCAGCACGCTCGGCGCCGACGTGCTGCGGCTCTGGGTCGCCTCGGCCGACTACGCGAACGAGTTGAGTGTCTCCGACGAGATCCTGAAGCGCATGTCCGATTCGTATCGGCGCATTCGCAATACCGTGCGCTTCCTGCTTGGCAATCTCGCCGGGTTCGACCCGGTGCGCGACGCCGTGCCGGTCGACGGGATGGTCGCGCTCGATCAGTGGGCGCTCGCGCGCACGAGCGAACTGCAGCTCGAGATCCTCGCGGCATACCGCAGCTACGATTTCCACCTGATCTACCAGAAGGTGCACAACTTCTGCGTGGTCGACATGGGCGGCTTTTACCTCGACGTGATCAAGGACCGTCTGTACACGACGCAGGCGAACGGCCACCCGCGCCGCTCGGCGCAGACGGCGATGTACTGGATCGCCGAAGCGATGGTGCGCTGGCTGGCGCCGATCCTGTCGTTCACGGCCGAGGAAATCTGGCGGCACATGCCCGCGCCGCGTGCGGAATCCGTGTTTCTTGCGACGTGGGCCGAGTTGCCCGCACCTGCCGAAAATGCCTCCGCCATCAACTGGCCTAAAGTGCTCGAAGCGCGTGCCGCCGTGCTGCGCGAGCTCGAGCGCCTGCGCATTGCCGAACAGATCGGCGCGCCGCTCGACGCGAGCGTGACGCTCTATGGCACGCAGGAGTGGCTCGACGCGCTCGCTGCGCTCGGTGACGAACTGCGCTTTGTGCTGATCACTTCCGAGGCGAACATTGCACCGGAGGCGGCGCGGCCGGCCGAGGCGCTGCCGGCCGTCGCGGACGGCGCCAGTGGACTCTGGCTGCACGTGCGTCGGTCCGAGGCCGCCAAGTGCGTGCGCTGCTGGCACAAGCGGGCCGACGTCGGCTCGGTGCCGGCGCATCCGGAGCTCTGTGCGCGCTGTGCGGACAATCTCGACGGCGCTGGCGAGACGCGCCGGTATGCATGATGACAGGGACACGATGAACACGACGGCACAGCCAGCCTCCGCAGCGCGAGCAACAGCCCGAGCCGCAAGCCGTGCGCCGTGCGGCCGACTCGATGTTCGGCAGCGAGCGCACGCACCCGGCCGCGTGGCTGTGGTTGTCGCTGGCAGTCGTCACGCTCGACCAGATCACGAAGTTCCTGGTCACGCGCTTTTTCGAACTGTACGAGCGCGTCGAAGTGCTGCCGGTGCTCGACTTCACGCTGCTGCACAATACCGGCGCCGCGTTCAGCATCCTGGCGAACGCGTCCGGCTGGCAACGCTGCTTCTTCATCGGTCTCGGCATCGCCGTCAGTGCGGTGCTGGTCGTGTGGCTGTGGCGCTTGCCACGAGGCGACCGGCTGCTGCCGATCTCGCTGGCGTTGATCGTTGGCGGTGCGGTCGGCAACGTGATCGACCGCATCGCGCACGGCTTTGTCGTCGATTTCATCCACGCGCACTGGGGCGCCGCGTATTTCCCGGCCTTCAACATCGCAGACAGCGCGATCACGATCGGCGCGGTGCTGCTGATGCTCGACGCATTTCGCGAGCGCAGGGCGTAGCGAGTGGTCATGCGCATCCTGCTCGCCAATCCACGCGGATTCTGTGCCGGCGTCGACCGCGCCATCGACATCGTCGAGCGCGCCGTGCAGTTGTTCGGCGCGCCGATCTATGTGCGCCACGAGGTCGTGCACAACAAGTTCGTGGTCGATCGGCTCGGCTCGCTCGGCGCGGTCTTCGTCGATGAGCTGGACCAGGTGCCCGACGACGCGACGGTGATCTTCAGCGCGCACGGCGTTTCGAAGGCCGTGCAGACCGAAGCCAGGCGACGCGGCCTGCGCGTGTTCGATGCGACGTGTCCGCTGGTCACGAAGGTGCACATGGAAGTCGCACGCTACGGGCGCGACGGTCTCGACGTGATCCTGATCGGCCACGAAGGACACCCGGAAGTCGAAGGCACGATGGGCCAGTTCGACGACAGCCGTGGCGGACAGATCCGGCTCGTCGAGGACGCGGACGACGTCGAGCATCTCGAAGTGCGCGATCCGTCGCGTGTCGGCGTAGTCACGCAGACGACCTTGTCGGTCGACGACACGGCCGACGTGCTGGATGCGCTCAAGCGGCGCTTTCCGACGCTGGCGACGCCGCGCAAGGAAGACATCTGCTATGCCACGCAGAATCGCCAGGACGCCGTCAAGAAACTGGTCGATGCCTGCGACGTCGTGATCGTGGTCGGCTCGCAGATGAGTTCGAACTCGAATCGGCTGCGCGAAATTGCGGAGAAGGCGGGCATTCCGGGCCACCTCGTCGACGGTCCCGACGACCTGCGTCCGGAATGGTTCGAAGGCAAGACGACGGTCGGTGTGACGGCGGGCGCATCCGCCCCCGAACTGCTCGTGCAGCGTGTCGTCGCGCGCCTGAAAGAGTGGGGTGGGCAGGGCCCGGACGAAGTCCTTGGCCGCGCGGAGAACGTCGTGTTCGCCCTGCCGCGCGAACTGCGTTTGGATCGAGCCCCGGCCGGCCCGGGTGTGGCCGACGCGTAAGTCGAGCCTCAACGGCTCCAGCATTCGCCACCGCTTGACGCGTCCGTTGCATCGCGTGCGGTCTTCAGTCCCTGGCTGTTCAGCCGGAATACCCGACACTTCCTGTCTTCGTGTTGCGGCCCCGTTGCGACGGCGCTGGCCGTCGCGGACCACGCTCCGGCAGTCGCCGCGTTTACTTCGATGGCGTAATACCCGCGTTCGCTCGTTTCGGGAAACCGCAGGTTGACCGGGCTGCACGAGGTCGGACTGGAGCCGTCGAGTGCGGCCGCGTAGGTGTGACATTGCAGGTAAAACTTTTCCTGCGTCGTCGCCAGCGCAAGCAACGCGGCACGCGCCTCGGCGCGATTGGCGCGCAATACATGGGCGCGGTAGGCCGGCAGCGCCATTCCGGCCAGCACGCCGATCAACACGACCACGATCAAAAGTTCGATCGCCGTGAAGCCGGTGCACGATGAACGCAGGCGCACTACTCGGTACCTTGCTGGATCCAGTAGGTTCGGCGACGCAGTCCGGTGGCAAAGTCGCAGCTGCTCCCCGTTTCGCCGCACGCGGCCGGTGCGAGCACGTAAAAACCCTGTGTCACTGTGGAGCTCGCGCCGCGCGCGGAATTGCCCGTGCCTTCGATGACGAAGTGGTACGCGCGATGGATTTCGCCCGGCTCGGAACCGCCTGGTACGGGCGTGGCGCCGGCGCTCGAGTCGTAGTACAGCCGATAGTTGTAGGTGTCGATCGCGGAACCGGGCACCGCGACATCGCCACCGCCCGCCGGAACTCGTGCCGGCACCGTCAATGAATCGGCCGTGCTCAGCGTCGCGACATGGATGGCCTGCTCGATGGCGAACTCCGCAGCCTGGAATGCGCGTTCCTGGTATTGCACATTGCCCGACATCTGCAGTTCGAGAGCGGCGGTGACGAGACCAGTGATGCCGAGCACCGTCATCACCGTCAGCAGCACCATGGTGATCACGAGGACGGTGCCGCCTGCCTTGCAAGTCGCCTGGTCATGGGCGCGCATTCCGCAGCCTGACGGTCTTGTGCACCAGCACGCGGCGATAGGCATCACCGGTCGCCGGCCAACTCTGGCCGGCGTAAGCATAGGTCGTCGAGTCTACGTACCCGTTTTCACGCTCCTGCGCGCGCAGTCGCAGCCACAGCCGGACCGACACCGGCCTGGACCCGGCGGGCGTCGCACCGGGGCTCACGAACAGGTCGGTGTTGTCATCGCCGTTCGTGTCGACGCCGAGCTGGAACTGCAGGTCTTCGACGCCCGGCAGCAGTTCCTCGTCGGTGATCGCGGGGCCGGCGGTCAGGTGCTTGCGGCGCAGCGCCGGGTAACCCGTCGCCACGCTGGAATTCCGGCTGACGTAGTAGGCGTGCACGAGCAGCTCGCGGGTGTCGGCCAGCGGCGGCTTGCTCGCAGGATCGGCGATGGCATAGCCGGGTGGAACGCCGTTGCCGATGTCCTTCGGCACGAAGATCTCGGCCGCCAACGGATTGCTGACGATCAACACCCGGGCTCGGTCGGCGCTGGCGATCGTGCCGGTTTGTGGCGCCATGCGATGTGCGCTGGCGTGCCGCACGATCAGCACGTCGGAGCCGGCGCGTGCACCACCACCGGAAGCGGCACAGCTCAGCGAGTACGCATCGTTGTCGCCCGAGACGTAATTCGCGACGTCGCCGACCCAGGTCGCGCCGCAGCCAGGTGGCAACGCGGACGCCGGATTGATTGCAACCAGCTCGGGCCGGTTGTGCAGGCCCCAGAAGCTCGCCATGCGTACGTCGCTCTCGATCACGGCAAGGGCATAGCGCGCGGTCTCCTGCAGCCGCGCCGTGGCATCCGCGACCGCGTAAGTCTCGCTGGCCTTCAGGTATGTCGTGATCGTGCCGCCCAGCACGGCAAGACTGACCACCAACGCGACCATGAGCTCGATCAGGCTCAGGCCCCGAACTCTACTGCGCCGCCCGGGGCGGGATCTCACGCCTGCACCATGATCGTGAATGAAGTGGGTGCGTCGTCGCCGGATTGCGTCCAACTGACGCTGATCGTGTAGACGCTGGACGGCGCGGGTGTTGCCGTTGGCACCGGAGCTACGGTCACAGTCGTCCTGGCTGCCGGCAACGCCTCACGCACCATCTCGTGCCAGGCCTGGAGTTCGATCGCCGCGATCTCGGCCGGAGTGCAAAGCGTTGGCACGGTGCACGAGGCGGGCGCTGCCGGCGGCACGGTGTCTTCGGCGAGCGCGAACGCATTGACCGCTGTCGCGTTCGAGCGGATACGCTCGGCGAGATCTGCGGTGAGAATGACGGCCTGGCTGCGCTGCAACGCGAGCCGGCTCGCCTGCAGGCTGTTTACCAGCATTGCGCCGATTCCCAGCAGGCCGACGGCGAGCACGGTGGCCGCAATCAACACCTCGATGAGCGTGAAACCCCGATTGGCAGTTGGCTTGATGCCGGGCGGCGACATTTCCGTTCGACGCGCCTCAGTCGCAGGCGAGCGCGTCACCAGACGCGTTGCGTTCCGAGATTCGTGGGCGACCGGTCTGGCTGATGATGACCGCGCGTGCCGAGCGACTGCCTCGCTCATCGCAGAACTCGACCGTTGCCGTGACCCCGCTCTGGCCAAAGGCGCGAAACGAAAGCGTGGTTCGATTTGACGTAATCCGGCCGTCCGGCCATGGAGCGTACGCATGCAACAGCTCCTCGCCGGCATCGACGGCGGCGGGAGAGTCATGGTCGAGGTTCACGAAAACGAGCCACCCGGCCTGCCAGTCCGTGGCGGGGGCGCAGGTGGCACCGTCGAGGCTCGGACACAAGCTCACGACACCATTGCGTTTGATGGCCTCGCTGCGTGCGTAATAGACCGCCTGCACGAACTGGTTGACCTCGCGTGCCCGCGCGGCGTCGAGCAAGAATGCGCGGAACGACGGTGCCGTCCAGCCGAGCAGCCCGGCGGCGACGACCAGGCCAATCATCAGTTCGATCAGCGTTACCCCTAGCTGCCGCCGCGGCATGACTCACCCCGACCCGTCGTTGCTACATTGGCCGGCCAGAGCAGGCGGCCGGAGTCGCGCCGGCAACGTTACGTGTGAGGGCGGGCGAGGGCATGCCGATAAACTTCGCGGTTTACGCTGATTTGCGGTTGAGGCGTCGTGGTCCTTTATAATCCAGCCTCATTTTCTACCGTCGGTTGGCGAACCAGGCATGTCAGACCTCAGCACCCTTCTCGAGCATCACGGCATCCGGCCCACGCAACAGCGGGTCAGGGTGGCTGAAATATTGCTCGCTGCGCCCACCCACCTGACGGCGGAGCAGTTGCTTGCCTCCATGCGCCAGACACCGGGACGGGTCTCCAAGGCGACCGTGTACAACACGCTGAAATTGTTCGTGGAGCACGGGCTGGCCCGGCAGATTCACCTGGATCCCGATCGATGCGTCTACGACTCCTGCATGGCGCCGCACCATCACTTCCAGAACGTGGACACCGGTGAAATGATCGATATCGGCCCGGACGAGCTGGTGTTCGCGACGTTGCCGCCGCTGCCGCCAGGCACCGAAATCGAGAGCGTCGACGTGGTGATCCGGGTCCGACGCAAGGCCTGAGCCTTCCAACGCAGGGGTCTAATTCGTATACTGCGCGCCCCTCCGTGCCGGAGTAGCTCAGCTGGTAGAGCAATCGCTTCGTAAGCGATGGGTCGGGGGTTCGAGTCCCTCCTCCGGCACCATAAGCACCCCTTGGTGAAACGCATCCTTGCGCTCGTGCCGCTGTCCTGGCTCTACGCCGCGACAGCGGTGTGTGCCCGCGTGATGTCCGTCGTCGGCTGGCGTCGCAGGCTGATCGACCAACACGTCGAGCGTTGCCTGCCCGATCTCGATCCGCCGCGGCGGCGTGCGATTGCGCGTGGCTTTTACACCTACCTTGGGCAGATCTCGGCCGAGTTCGGGCACATACCCCGCATGGACGAAGCAGAACTCGCCGAACGCGTGCGCTTCGAGAATCCTGAACTGGTTTCGAATTTGCTCGGAGCAGGACGCCGCGTGTTGATACTTTCGTCGCACCACTGCAACTGGGAATGGCTGCTGCTGCGCTGTTCGAATGCGTTCGGTGTGCCCTTGACGGCGGCCTATAAGCCCACGCATCACCCGCGTGTCGACCGTGCCGTGCGTGCCCTGCGCGAGAAATTCGGCGGCACGATGATCCCGGCCAAGGCACTCGTGCAGCATCTGCTGCAGCAGCGCGGCCAGGTGCGATTGCTCGCGATGCTGGCCGATCAATCGCCGGCCCGGGACAACGAGCGATGCATCTGGCTCGAATTCTTCGGGCAGCAAACGGCGTTCCACAGCGGGCCGGGTTGGATCGGCGCGAAGCTGGGTTTCCACGTGGTGCTCGCCAATATGCAGCGGCGCAGCCGCGGTCGTTACACTGTGCGTTTCGTCGAGCTTGCGGCCCCGGGAGTCCGCGTCGATCCCGAACAGTGGCTGCGCCTGTACGTGCAGCAACTCGAGCACCACGTGCGCACGTTTCCAGAGCAGTATGTCTGGGCCTACAACCGTTGGAAGCGCGAGAAGCCGTTGTATGGTTGAGGTGGTATCGGGTCCGGCACTCGGGCGTCACGACGACAATGCGCCAGCACCGTTGCCGCCGACGTCGTTCGCGCTGCGTGCCTGTTACGCGCTGAGTGGATTGGTCTGCTGGCTGGTGTTCGGCGCATTCGGGCTGCGCCGCTCGGTGATCCGCGACAACCTGCGCCGTTCGTTTCCAGACATGGATGCAGCCGCGTTGCAGCTTCTGCGACGCGAGTTCATCGCGCGCCAGGCCGAGATCATCGCCGAGGCCGTGTATGGAGCGTACATTTCCAGCGACGAGCTGCGTGCACGTGTACGCATCGTGAATCCGGCGCTGCTCGAAACGGCGGCACCGCCGCGTCCGGTCGTGCTTGCCGCCGGTCACCAGGCTAATTTCGAATGGATGCTGCTGCGGGTCTCGGCGGACCTCGGTGCGAGCCTGCTGGCGTTGTACAAGCCGATGCGCAATGCATGGATGGAGGCCCGCTTCAGGCGACTGCGCACGCGCTTCGGCGCGAACCTCGTGCCGGCGAAATCGGTGCTGCGTGAACTGGCGAAATTCCGCGAGGCGCGGGCCATCGGCATCGTCGCTGACCAGGTGCCGCGCACGAGCCCTGAGAAACTCTGGCTGGAATTCCTGCACCAGGACACGGCGTTCTACATGGGCCCGGAGTTACTGGCCCGCGCGCTGCGTTCACCGGCCGCGTATGTTTCGATGCGCCGTATCGCACGCGGCTCGTACGAAATCGAACTGCAACCGCTGAACGAGCCGGGTGAGAAACTGGCGAGCGGGCAGCTCACCGAGCGTTATGCGCGCGCGCTGGAGAGGGACATACGTCGCGACCCCGCCGGCTGGTGGTGGTCGCACCGGCGCTGGAAGCTGCAGCGCCCCGCGTAACGATCATGCGGACCCGTGAGCACCGACGTCACTGCACCTGCGCATCGTCAGACCGGCTGTCGGCAGTTTCGACTCGAGATGTTGCGACAGTTGCGAGATGGTCGGGAAATCGAACAACTCGGTCAGGTCCACGGCTCCCGGGTAGAGCTCGTCGATCTTTTCGTGGATCTGGATCAGCGTCAGCGAACTGGCGCCGACGTCGAACAGGTTGTCATCGACGTCGACGTGCTTGCCGGGCATCGCGTCATCGACGATCGCCTTCAACTGCTGTTCGAGCCGACCCTTGGCATCACGGCCATGGCCGTGCACTTCGGCCCAGGCGCGATCGAACTCCGCCATCTCCGTTGCGAAGTCGCCGTTCTCGTAACTCCTGGCGAGCGCGGTGCGCTGCAGCTTGCCGCTGGTCGTCTTCGGAATGCGCGGCACGGGGATGACGCGCGCGACCTCGACACCCGCATGCTCGTTGACGAGGTGCATGGCCCGGGTGGCGAGCGGCAGGAAATCGACCATGTCTTTTCGGTGCAGCACGAACAGCACCAGTTCGTCGGTGGCCCCGCCGGGCGCCGCGCGCCGCGACGGCGATGACCTTGCCCAGTTCGAGCCCCGGCTCGGCCTGCAGCACGGCTTCGAGGTCGTGCGGATAATAGTTCTGGCCGTTGACGAAGATGATTTCCTTCGAGCGGCCGGTGACGAAGAGCATCCCCTCGTGCTCCAGCGCAAGATCGCCCGTGCGCAGCCATCCATCCGCGGTAAACGCCGCGGCATTCGCTTCCGGGTTCCGCAGGTAACCGCGCAGTGACGTTGTCGCCGCGGATCAAGAGGTGACCAACGGTGTCTGGCGGGACGTTGGCCCCGGCATCGTCGACCAGCTTCACGTCCGTGAACGGAATCGGGCGGCCTTCACACATCAGCTTCAACGCCGTCGGATCGGCGGGTTCGACGAGCCGCGCCTTGATGCCGACGCCCAGCGAACGCCGGTCGACCGTGATGTACCGATACATCGAGCCAAGCTCCGGAAAACTGACGGCAAGCGAAGCCTCCGCCAGGCCATAGACCGGAAACATCGCCGAGCGCCGGAGACCATACGGCGCGAGCCGGTCGAGGAATTCCTCGGCGAGTTCCACCGAGATGGGCTCGGCGCCGTTGAACAACAGGCGCATGGAATCGAGCGAGACGCCGTCGAGCGTGCTTGTCCCCGAGCGCGCGCAGGCAATGCCGATAGCCGAAGTTCGGCGAGCACGTGACCGTCACGCGTTTCTGCGATGACCACTTGAGCCACAGCAACGCGCGGCGCACGAAAAGGTCCGTCGGCATCAGGTGTTGCCGTACGCCCGCGTACATCATCATCAAGTGAAAACCGATCAGCCCCATGTCATGCGTCAACGGCATCCAGCTCAGCGAGACGTCCTGCTCGCAGAATCCGGCCCCCTGGCGTGCGCCCTCGGCAGTTCGCGAGCATGTTGCGATGCGTGAGCACGACGCCTTTCGGGTCGCTGGTCGAGCCCGACGAAAACTGGATGAAGGCGGTCTGCTCCGCTGTCAGTTGCGCGGGCACACCGGCTCTGGAAATGTCGTCGAGCTCGTCGACCACGAACGTGCGCGACTTCAAGCGCCGTCCATGCCCCGGCTTCGGCGCTTGTCGCGGCGAACGCCGCCAGTCGGTCGCGCAACTTGCGATCGGTGTACAGCAACGGATTGCCGAGGTGCTGCGCGATACGCAGCAGCTTGTGCTTGTGCTCGTCGCTGATGCCGACGGCGACCGGAACCGGCACGATGCCGCCGTACAGGCAGGCCCAGTAGGCATCGATGAACTGCTCGTTGCTGGCGACGTGCAGGATCACGAAGTCGCCCGGCCTCGCGCCGATACGCTGCAGGTGAAACAGGATGCCGAGCGCACGGCGGCGCAGCTCCGCGAGCTTCAGTGATTTCTCGGCGCCTTCGCCCTCGAGGTACACGATGGCCGCGTCCCCGCGACTGCGATCGTCGAGCATCTCCGGCAGCGTCTGGTATCTGATCATCTCGTCTCGACTCTCCTGTGGAATTCCTGGCTCGCACGCAAGTTGAACCGCGCGCAGCCAGGACTGCGAATTGGATGGCGTGACCGATACAGGCCAGCGAGAATTGCGTTCTATGCGGGCAATTGTACTACACGCCACTTTTGCGGCTCATCCGGGCTGGATGTGGGAGCCGGCATTGCTGCGTGCGTTGCCATATGCCAAGCGACTGCAACTTGAACGGCGCGACCCGGAGTCCTGCCGCGCAAGCCTCGCCGGCATCGCACTGATGCTGGTAGGCGCGCGACGTCTCGACGGCCGGACACCGCACGTCGCGAACATCGTATTCCCGGATGCAGGCAAGCCGAGGCTGGCTGCTGCACCGTACTTCAGTATCTCGCATGCGGGTGCGCACGTCTGTTGTGCGCTGAGCAATGACACCGACCTGGGTATCGATCTCGAGATCGAGCCTGTCAGCAATGTTTACAACCCGGGCAGCGATGATGAGACAAGACGCAAGCTGCAGCGTTGGACCGCGCTCGAAGCAACCTTGAAAGCGGCGGTGACGGCCTGCGTCACGCCCGCGCGGTGCGGTTGGCGACGAACCTGGCGACGGCCGAACTGAACGGTGTGCAGTTCGTTCTGCACGCCGCGTCGCGCCATGGCCCGGCGCTGTTTGCCACGTGGCGTCGAAGTCCAGCCTCGAGATCGAGGTGCAGGAAGTGGATCTCACGACGCCGGAGGTATTAGCCGCGTTGCAGGAGAGCTTCGGCCTCGCCACGCAACGCGAGTAAGCGCGCGGCCATCTGTCGCTGCAACGCCGCCAGTGCCTCGGCGTCGGAGGTGCGCGCAATTTTTACGGGTTCGCCGTAAACGATCGCCACGCGACTGAACGGCAACGGCAATTCGAATTTGTCCCAGGTGTTGAACGTATACGTGCGCGACGCGGCGACCGCCACGGGCAGGATCGGTTTGCCGGTGATCTGCGACAGCATTACGGCGCCGGGTTTGAACTCATGTACGGGTCCACGCGGCCCGTCGGGCGTGATCGCGGGCGAAACCTGCTGCTTGACGATGGTCTCGTAGTAATCCCGCAGTGCACGCGCCCCGGTGTGCGTCGAGGAACCGCGGATCACGTGGCCGCCAATCTTCTCGACGAGCATCGCGGGCGCGGTGCCGTCCACGGAGGGACTGATCAGGAAGCCCACCTTGAGCCCTTCCGGCCGCAACGCGAGCAACGCATGCACGCCGAACAGCATGTGCTGGTGCCAGTAGACCGGAATCAGCGACTTGAATTCGCGCACCGCCTGTCGGGCTGACTCAAGCACCACGAACATGCTCGATGCGGCAGCTTTTCCAGATCAGGCGCACGGTCCACCAGGCGACGACCACGGCGACGCGGTACGTCCACAGCCGGGCCGGGGTCAGTTTGCGCTTGCCCTTGGTGACCTTGCGGTACAGCGTATTGCGCAGCGGCGCCGGATCCGGACGTGGTGTCTTCGTCGAGGGGTTCGTTCATCTGGCGTTATTGCGGCGACAGTCGCGGGCAGTGGAACGTTTATACTACGCGACGGCCCCGTCAACGGCGGCCGACCGCGAAAACCAGCCTCAGAGGCCCGCTTTGACCGACATCGCTTCGCAGGCCGCACCCGCCGCCGCCCGACGTCTCCGTGGTGATACCCGTTTGCAACGAGGAGGACAACGTGCTCCCCCTCGCTCGCGAGATCCATGCCGCGCTGACGGGACGTTACACGTTCGAGACCATCTTCGTGGATGACGGCAGCACCGATGGCACGGCCGAAGCCGTGCGCCAGGCACGCGCCCAGGGCATGCCGGAGGTCCGGCTGCTGCGGCACACGAAACGGTCCGGACAAAGCTCCGCCGTGGCGACCGGCGTACGCCACGCTCGTGCGGCGTCGATCGCGACGCTCGACGGCGACGGCCAGAACGATCCAGCCGACATCCCGAACCTGATGGCGGCGTTGCGCGAATCGCCATCGCCGCGGTTGAAACTCGTGATGGGCAATCGCACGACGCGCCGCGACACGTGGCTGCGCCGCCTGTCTTCGCGCGTCGCCAATGGCGTGCGTGGCTCGATGCTCCGGGACGGCACGCCGGACACCGGCTGCGGCATCAAGGTCTTCGACCGCGACGTGTTCATGCACATGCCGCGCTTCAACCACATGCATCGATTCATGCCCGCGCTGTTCCAGCGCGAAGGGTACGAGGTCGTGTCCGTGCCGGTGAACCACCGCGAACGCACCAAGGGCACGTCGAAGTACGGCCTGCACAACCGGCTCTGGGTCGGCATCGTCGACATGTTCGGCGTCATGTGGCTGATCCGACGGGCAGCGCCGCGCGTCGGTCTTCACGATGAAACCTGACGCATGAACGGCGCCGTCGCGCCGTCGCTACTCGACCGCTGGTTACGACCGGGCAGCAATACGCCCAACGACGTAACGCGCGATGTTCTCTGGCTGGTCGGGCTTGCGCTGCTGATGATCGGTACCGGGCTCGGCCTGCGCGATCCGTGGCCGGCGGACGAGCCGCGCTTTGCGCTGGTCGCGCAGGACATGCTGCGGTCGGGCGACTGGTTCATCCCGCGCGTCGGTGGCGATCTTTACGGCGACAAACCGCCGGTGTTTTTCTGGCTGCTTGCCGTGTCGATGGCCGTCACCGGGTCGGTACGGCTGGGTTTCCTGTTGCCGTCGCTGCTGGCCGGCATCGGCACGCTGCTGCTGGTGTACGACTTGCTGCGTCGCGTGCGCGGCCGCGAGGTCGCCCTCGCCGGTGCTTTCGTCCTGCTGATTTCGTTCCAGTTCGTCTGGCAGGCGCGCCAGGCGCAGATCGACGCGACCCTGTGTTTCATGACGACGCTGTCGTTGTACGGCCTCCTGCGTCACCTGTGTGCGGGGCCCTCGATTGGCTGGTTCTTCGTCGGCTGGGCGGCGGCAGGCGCGGGCATCATCACCAAGGGGGTTGGCTTTCTGCCGCTGCTGATCCTGATTCCGTTCGCCGTGCTCGCCGCTCGCGGGTGGCCGGCCACGGCCCCGCACCGCGATGCGCGCTGGTTCGCGGGCCCGTTGTGGATGCTGGGCACGATCGGTCTGTGGTTCGTGCCGATGATGCTGGTGACGGCGGCCGGCGGCGAGTTGCTGCAGTACCGCAACGAGATCCTGTTCCACCAGACCGTCACGCGTTATGCCGAGGCCTGGCACCACCACGAGCCGTTCTGGTACTACCTCGTGAAAGTCATCCCGGTGCTGTGGTTGCCGCTCATCGCGCTCGTGCCGTGGCTCTGGCCGCGCTGGCGGACGGCGTGGCGCAATCGCGATACGTTCGTCGCTGTGTTGCTGGCCTGGGTCGTGATCGTCGTGTTGTTCTTCTCGATGAGCTCGGGCAAACGCGGCGTTTACGTGTTGCCCGCGTTGCCAGCGCTGGTAATGGCGGCGGCGCCCTGGCTTCCCGAACTCCTGCGCGCGTTGCAGCCGCGGCGGCTTGCACTCGTGCTGGCGTCGCTGCTGACGGCTGGTGCGCTGTTCGGCGCGATCTATTTCACCGTCGACGCTCAGGCCACGGCGAATATCGTGGAGCAATACGACGCCGCACCAGCACTGCCTCTCGGCATCGTCGGCCTTGCCGGAGCCATCGCACTCGCCGTGTTTCGCCTGCGCGACGCCTGGCTTGCCGTCGCGGCGCACGCTGGCGGCCGTGATGGCGACCGTTGGTCTCGTCGTGTACCCGCGTATCGACGACACCCGCTCCGGCCGCGCGTTCATGCACCGCGTCGAAAAGGCGAGCGAGGGGATCGCCGAGCTCGGTCTGGTCGGCGCCAAGGAACAATACCTGCTCCAGTTACGGCGCCCGAGTATCAACTTCGGCCACGCACGCTGGCGCGAGCGCGAGAACGAAGCCGCGGACGCCGCCGCGTGGTTCGCGGCCAAGCCGGGCAGGGCGTTGCTGATGGAGACCAGGACGCGCGATTACTGTTTCAAGAATACGCACGCGACTGAAATGGGCAGCGCCAATCGCCAGAGCTGGTTCCTGGTCACTGGCGGTGAAGTCGACCCTGCTTGTAGCAGGCGCGGCGACCTGCGTCGCGCCCGGCTTTACGTTCCGCCAAATGCGTCAATAAATACAAATGGTTAGCTTGCTCTCCTTCGGTTTTATGTCAGAATCCGGCCCGCTTGGCTCCACTTTTGGCCCGAGCCTTGTCGGACGAGTCCCGCACGAAGCGCGCAGTACATGCGTTCGTGACGAGAAAAACGAGGGAGACTGGATAGCGCGATGTCACAGACACCGCCGATCGGGGGCGACGACCAGGAAAATGCTGATTTCCTGGCCACCCAATTTGTTTTTGGGAATGGCGGCCGATCCGCCGTCGGTCTCGATGTACTCGTAACCAAGGTTGCTGTCGATTTCCTCGGGCTCACCTCGCGAGGCCGGCGACAATTGCATCAAGCGCAACCTCGATGCGTTGCGCGACGCCACCCAGGTCGACGCGCTCTGCATCGCCTTGTTCGATGCCGAGAAACGCACGGTCGAGCGCGTTGCCAGTTCGACGGGCCTGTTGGCCCCGTTCGACCCACAAGTCCTGAAAGGCGAGGTGCTGGCCGAGCGCCTGCCGTATCTCGGCGCGAAAGTCGCGCACCTGCGCGTCGCGGAAATTCGCGACACGCTGGCGCCGCGGCGCGAACACGCCGTGGATGCCGCTCGGTTCGCCGAACTCAACGTGCGTTCCGTGCTCGTCTGCGGCCTGTCACTCAACGATCGCGTCTGTGGTTTCCTGGCGCTCTGCGCGTCGCAACCTCGCCCCGATGGCTGGGACGCGAACCTGCACCTGATGCTGAAGCTCGTCGGCGCCAGTTTCGCGACGGGCCTCGAGCGGCTGCGCGTCGCGCGTCACCTCGGCAAGCTCGAGGAGCGCAATGCGCTCTCGCTGCCGACGGCCAACGACGGGCTGTGGGATTTCGACGTCGAACACAACACGGTCTACTTCTCGCCGCGCTGGCGCAAGATGCTCGGCTTCGACGAGCACGATCCACACGTGTCGCCCGACTGGCGCCGGCTCGTGCATCCGGACGACATGGCGCGCGTGCAGGCGCTGATCCGCGATCACATCGCGGGCAAGATCCCGATGTTCGAAAGCGTGCACCGCATGCGTCACTGCAAGGGCGAGTGGCGCTGGGTGGTCAGCCGTGCCAAGGCGCGGGTCGACGCGACGGGGCGGCTGCGCCGGCTTGTCGGTGTCGAGTTCGACATCACCGAGCGCAAGCTCTACGAAGACGCGCTGTTCAAGGAAAAGGAAAGCGCGCAGATCACGCTGCAGTCGATCGGCGACGGCGTGATCACGACCGACGGGCACCTGGTCGTCGAATACCTGAACCCGACCGCCGAAGACCTCACGGGCTGGAAGTTCGAGGAAGCGCAGGGCAAGCACATCGACGATATCTTCCGCGGATTCCACGAGGAAACCTGCGAGCCGCTCGAAAACCCGTTGTCGGTGGCCATCCGGCGCGCGCGGGCGATCAAGTCGGTGCGGCCGACGCTGTTGATCAAGCGTGACGGCAACGAGATGTACATCGAGAGCACTGCATCGCCCATCCGCGACGGCTCCGGCGCCGTTTCCGGCGGCGTGCTGGTGTTCCACGACGTCAGCGAGAGCCGCGAGCTGAACCGCAAGCTCTCGTACCACGCGAGTCACGACATCCTGACCGGCCTCGTAAACCGGCGCGAATTCGAGGCGCGGCTCGAGCGGGCGCTGCGCAGCGCCAAGGCGCGCGAGACGGCGTACGCGCTGTGTCACCTCGACGTCGACCAGTTCAAGATCATCAACGACACCTGCGGCCACAGCGCCGGCGACGCGCTGCTCGGCCAGGTCGGCGCGCTCCTCAAGACCAAGATCCGCTGGCGCGACACGCTCGCACGCCTCGGCGGCGACGAGTTCGGCCTGCTGCTCGAGAGTTGCTCGCTCGACGAGGCGCTGCGCATGGCGGAGCAGCTGCGCGAGACGATCCGCAACTACAAGTTCGTCTGGGAGGAGCGCACGTTCCGTCTCGGCGCCAGCATCGGCGTCGTGCCGATCACGGGCGACAGCGAAGACGTCGCGGCGCTGCTGTCCGCGGCCGACAGCGCCTGCCAGGCGGCGAAGGAAGGCGGACGCAATCGCGTTTACAGCTTCCAGGAAAACGACATCGACCTGATGCGTCGCCGGCGCGAGATGCAGTGGGCGGCGCGCATCAACAACGCGCTCGAAGAATCGCGGTTCGAGCTGTACCGCATGACGATCCAGCCGCTGCAGAAGCACGAACCGGGCGCGCACTACGAGCTGCTGCTGCGCATGAAGGACGAGAGCGGCAAGATCGTCTCGCCGGACAACTTCATCAATGCGGCCGAGCGCTATGGCATTACGCCCGCAATCGATCGCTGGGTCATCGAGAACGCGTTCCGCTGGCTGGTTTCGGAGGCGGATGAGCGCGAGAACCTCGCGCTGTGCTCGATCAACCTGTCCGGGCAGAGCCTCGGCGACGACAAGTTCCTGCCGTTCGTGATCGACCAGTTCCATCGCAGCGGCCTGGACGCATCGAAGATCTGCTTCGAGATCACCGAGACGGCGGCCATCGCGAGCTTCTCGCAGGCGAACCGCTTCATCCAGGCGCTGAAGGAACTAGGCTGCAAGTTCGCGCTCGACGACTTCGGCACGGGCCTGTCGTCGTTCGGCTACCTGAAGCATTTCCCGGTCGACTTCCTGAAGATCGACGGCAGTTTCGTCAAGGAAATCCTGCACGACCCGATCGATCGCGAGATGGTGCGGTCGATCAACGAGATCGGCCACCTGACCGGCAAGCAGACGATCGCCGAGTTCGCCGAGAACGAAGACATCATCAACATGCTGCGCAGCCTCGGCGTCGATTATGCGCAAGGCTACGGCATTGCGCCGCCGAGTCGCATTACGCGGGCGGCTGTCGTCAACGGCTGACCACCGGTTTGCCCGAGCTCGTTGCGAGCACCCCGATTCGCTGAAGCGCGGGTGAGCACGCCGATTCGCTGAGGCGCGTGGCGACCACGCCGGAAGGACCTGCATTTCCTGAGACACGCCCGCATTGCACGTCCATGTGGGGCTCGCACTCGGCGTCCCTGCCTCGTGACGGTCTCAGGAAACCCAGGTCCTCCCGGCATGCTCGCATCGGGCATTCGTGCAGCGTGACGCATCGCGAGCCAAGCTCGCCACCTGCTTGCGGCGTGTCTCAGGTGAATCCTGGAGCCTCCCGATACGCTCGCCATCGCATCCGGAACGCAACAGTCAGTCCGCGTACTCGAACCGCATCGACAAGTCGACCGCACGCACGTGCTTCGTGAGCGATCCGATCGAGACGAAATCGACGCCCGTCTCCGCGATCGACCGCAGCGTTTCCAGCGTCACGCTGCCCGACGCTTCCAGCTTGATCGGCCCATTCGGATGCGCGCGATTGAGTGCCACCGCGGCCCGAAGATCGTCGAGCGTGAACTCGTCGAGCAGTGCCATGTCGGCGCCGGCATCCAGCGCCTGACGCAGTTCGTCGAGCGACTCGACTTCGACCTCGACCGGCACCCGCGGGCCTGGGGCCTTGGCCGCCGCGATCGCCGCGGCGATCGACCCGGCCGCGACGATGTGGTTCTCCTTGATCAGGATGCCGTCGTAGAGCCCGATGCGATGATTCGTGCCGCCGCCGCAGAGCACCGCATATTTCTGCGCCGTCCTGCAGGCCCGGCAGCGTCTTGCGTGTGTCCAGTACGCGACAGGCAGCCCTTGCAGGCAAGCGACGTGGCGTTGGGTAGCCGTCGCGGTGCCCGACAGCGTCTGCAGGAAATTCAGTGCCGTGCGTTCCCCTGTCAGCAGCGCGCGCGCAGGCCCTTCGAGCCGATAGAGCCGCTGGTCGGGCGTGACAGCGTCTCCGTCCGCGACGTGCCACTCGATCGCGACGCCCGGATCGACCTGCCGGAAAACTTCATCCACGTAGGGCTGGCCGGCCAGGACCGCGTGTTCGCGCGTGATCACGACTGCGCGGCCGCGTCGCGCGGCCGGGACCAGTGCGGCGGTCAGGTCGCCGGCCCCGATGTCCTCTCGCAGCGCGGCGGCGACGACCGGTGCGAGGTCCGCGGGTATTGCGTGCTTCATGGTGCATTCTCGCAAAAAAAGAAACCCGGCCTGAGAGCGCCGGGTTTCCTCGAGTGCCGATGCGATTCGAATCGCACCGGCTCGCGCAGCCAGCGTCTACTCGCTGGTCAGCATCGCGGTGGTCGTGCAGTCAGAACGGCAGGCCGTGTGTCGCCGACCCCATGCAGAGCAGCATCGGCACCGACAGGACGAAATTCGTGCGCGAAGCGAGCATCGCGACCTTGCGCGCCTTGGCTTTCTCCTCGTCGCTGGCGGGCACGATGCCCAGGATCTTTTTCTGGTTGGGCCAGATCAGGCCCCAGACGTTGAACAGCATGATCGTGCCGAGCCAGGCGCCGATGCCGATCACGAGCTGGTAATAATTGACCGGGTCGCTGCCCATGCCGAGCGTGAACGCGCCGCCGAGGTTGCCCGAGCGCGCGAGATACCAGGCGCCCGTGAGCCAGGTGGCCAGCGCCGACCAGCGGAACCAGAACAAGGCGCGTGGGGCGATGTACTTGCTCACGCCGGCGCCGCCCGGGCCGCCCTTGTCGGCCGCCGCGACGGCCAGACCGGGAATCTGCACCAGGTTGAAGTAGTACAGCAGGCCGATCCACGTGATGCCGAAGACGATGTGCAGCCATCGCGCCAGGCCCAGTTCGTGGAACGTGGTGGGCGAAATGGCGAGCGTCAGCAGCAACGCAAGCACGAAACCGGTCGTGATGGCCCCGCGAACCGTGTTCAGTGGATTCATTGGTATGTATTCCTGGAAGCGTGAAAATCTTTTTTAAGGACGGGGACTTAGAACGACCCCCAGCCGAGAAGCGTTTGAAGAATAGGCGACGGGACCCCATAATTCAATGTCCTGCGCGCCGTGCGCACGAGGCCGCATGACCCAGGCTGCACCCACATCCCCTTGCATCAACGTCTGCGTCCTCGATGAGCAGCGCACCTGCCTGGGTTGTCACCGCACCCTGGACGAAATCGCCCGGTGGGGCCGGATGAGCGTCACCGAGCAGTGGGAAGTCATCGCGCGGCTCGAACAGGTACGCCAGCAACAGGCGGATAGCGAGCCTCGCAACGGCTCGGTCGCCTGTTAACAGCGGCCGGGAAGCTTATTTTTTTACGTCAGCGCAGGCATGACGCAGTGGCCACCAGTGGCCGGGAGAGATTCAGGTGGACGTTACGCAACGTATTCAGGAACAGCTCAAGTCGAACCCCGTCGTGCTCTACATGAAGGGCACGCCGGATTTCCCGCAGTGCGGGTTTTCCGCCTCGGTCGTGCGCACGCTCGAAGCATGCGGCGCGAGTTTCGCCTATGTGAACATCTTCGAGGATCCGGAGTTGCGCGAGGCGCTGAAGCGGCACTCGAACTGGCCGACGTATCCCGCAGCTGTACGTCAACGGCGAACTGCTCGGCGGCTCGGACATCATCAGCGAGATGTTCCAGAAGGGCGAGCTGCAGCAACTGCTGACGGAGGCGGGCGTAACCGAGCCAGCCAGGCAGTAACTGCCGCCGCGTAAGCGTGCAGCGGACGGCCAATGGAGCGGGCGAGCTTCAGAAGTCTTCGGGCGGCGGCGCAGGTTCGCGCTGCGCCAGTTGCGGTGCGCGTTCCACCGCTTCCTCGTACATGCCGCGGAACCGATTGCAGATGATGCAGAAGAGCGCCGCCGTGCGTTCGGCATCGTAGATCGCCGAATGCGCGGCGCTCTGGTCCCATTCGAGCCCGGCGGCGACGACCGCTCGCGACAATACGGTCTGGCCGAACGCCACGCCGCCCAGCGTGGCGGTATCGAAAGTCGAAAACGGGTGGAACGGATTGCGCTTGATGTCGTTGCGCGCAACGGCGGCATTCAGGAATGCCAGGTCGAACGAGGCGTTGTGACCCACGAGCACGGCGCGCGTGCATTCACGCTCACGCACCACCTTGCGGATCTCCCGGAACAGCTGCGCCAGGGCCTCTTTCTCGGGCATCGCCGGACGCAACGGATGGTGCGGGTCGATGCCGTTCACCGCCATCGACGCCGGATCCATGCGCGAGCCGTGAAATGGCTGCACGTGATAGCGGAACGATGCGGCAGGGCGCAACTCGCCCATGCGGTGTCATCTCGATCGTGACGGCCGCGACCTCGAGCAGCGCGTCGGTCTGCGACTGGAAGCCGCCGGTCTCGACGTCCACCACGACGGGCAGGAAGCCGCGGAAGCGGTCGGCGATGCGGGCTCGACGAAACCGTATTCGTTCATGACGTGCGTGACCAGGCGCCAGCCGAGCGCGCTACCGGCGCGCAAGGGCACGAGCTTCTCATCGTGCAGCCCGAACGGGTAGGTGTCGGGCACGGTCCAGCTTTCGCGCTTCAGCATGATCGTTTCCTCGTTGCGCGGCACGCCGTAAAAATCCGCGCCCCGCTCCGAGGCGAAGGCCTGCAGGCGATCGAGCCGCCCCGCGAGTTCGAATGCCTCGGCGTACAGTTCGATCGCGGCGTGCGCCGAAAAAATCCCCGCGCAGCCGCAGGCCGCTTCCTTGGTACGCAGCTCGTGCGGCGCGCTGTCGGTGCCGAGGAAAAAGCGTGCGTCGTCGCTCGTGGCGGCCTCGACGCAGCGCCTCGCGATCCCGCTCGCGCTTCAGCACGGGCAGGCAGTAATGATGCGGGCGCAACCCGCCGTCGAAGATGGCATTGCGATTCAGCAGCAGGTGCTGCGGTGTGATCGTCGCGGCAACGCCCTTGCGCGCGGCGCGCACGAACTGCGCGGCAGCACGCGTCGTGATGTGCTCGAACACTACCTTGAGACTGCGGCACGCGATCCACGACGCGACTGAGCACCCGGTCGATGAAGGCCTGTTCCCGATCGAACACGTCGACCTGCGGATCGGTGACCTCACCGTGCACCTGCAGGACGAGGCCCGCCTCGGCCATCGCTTCGAGCGCCGGCCAGACCTTGTCGATCGAGGTCACGCCGGCGTCGGAGTGCGTCGTCGCACCCGCCGGGTAGAGCTTTGCGCCGACGACGAAACCGCTTCGCTTCGCCGCAAGTATTTCGTCCGGGGAGGTGCTGTCCGTCAGGTACAGCGTCATCAACGGCTCGAAACGCAGCCCGGCGGGCAGCGCCGCGAGAATTCGCGCGCGGTACTCGCCGAGCGCCGCCGTGGTCGTCATCGGCGGCTTCAGGTTCGGCATCACCAGCGCGCGCGCAAACTGCCGCGCCGTGAACGGCAGCACGCCGCCAGGTGCTTGCCGTCGCGCAGGTGCAGGTGCCAGTCGTCCGGACGGCGCAGCGTCAGCGATGTGGGTTCGGCATGTGGTCAAGCGAGGGCCTGCAGTCGCTGGTTCAGCCCGGCGGCATCGCCGAGCAAGTGCACCGCATAGCGTACGCCGAAGCCGGTGAATTCGGTCGGCACGTGCGCGAGGCCGCCCTTGCGCTCGGCGGCCGCGAGATCCACGTGCACCCACGGCACCGCCTTCTCGACGAACTTCGGCCAGGAAGCGCGCCGCGAGGATGTGATCGCCCTTGCTGTCCGACAGTGCACTGCAGGACGTCGGCCACGTGGCTTTCGAGCTCCGACGTCGAAATCCTCGTCCATCGGGAAACACCAGACGCGCTCGCCGCTGTCGCGGCCCGACGGCCTGCAACCAATCGTGCAACGCCGCTCGATTCGTGAATGCACCCGCGTAGCGGTCGGTGATCGCGTTGACGCAGGCGCCCGTGAGCGTAGCGAAATCGAGCATGAAGCGCGGCTTCTCGCGCGACGCGAGGGCCAGCGTGTCGGCGAGCACCATGCGTCCCTCGGCATCGCTGTGCACGACCTGGATCGTGACGCCGTTCGAAGCGCGGACGACTTCCTGCGGCCGGAACGCGTCGGGTCCGATCTCGTTTTCGGTGATCGCGAGCCAGCAGTCGATCGCGGTTTGGCGCGCCGAGCCGCGACAAGCGCCAGCAGCGTGCCCAGCGCCACCGCACTGCCCTGCATGTCGCCGTGCATCAGGTACATGCCCTTGTGGGTCTTCAGGTTGATGCCGCCCGTGTCGAAGCAGATGCCCTTGCCGACGAGCGCGAGGTTGCCGGCCTGCGCGCCATGCTTGCTCGGGCGGTAAGTCAGCCGCGCGATGCCCGCACCGCGGTGCGCGTTGGCACGCGCAACGGCGAGGAACGCGCCGGCGTTCAGTTTCTCGAGTGCGGCAACATCGTAGAAACGGAACGACCAGCCCTCACGTCGCGCGAGTTTCTGCAGCGCGCGCCGATAACCCAGCGTATTCGAGCACGTTGGGCGGCAGCGCCGGTGAGCCAGCGCGCCAGGTGATTGCCCGAGGCAACGGCGATGCTACGGTCGAACGACGTGCTGGCCGCAGCCGAGATGTCGATGCGGGCAAGTGTGCGCGCGGGAGTCGCTTTCGACTTTATTTCCGGCATCGGTGCCGCCGCGGCAAGCGCGGCACTCAGCAACGCTTCGAGAACCGCAGCTTCGTTACCCGACGACATGCCGGGCGCATGCAACTGCAGCGTGGCGGCACCCGGCTGCAGTGCTTCGCGCAGCAGTTTGCCGGCAAGGTCGAGACGCTGGAAGCCCGACGCGTCCGGTTTCACGAACCCGATCACGACCAGCGTGTGCCTCTCGTTTGGCAGCCGCGAGACGAGAATCGGCGACTCGTCCCCGGCCTTCGTCCGCGTTGCGCAGCAGGCCCTGCCACAGAGCGGCTCCGGGCATGGTCGCAGGAATCCTGGCCTGATCGCCGTCGCGCTCGAAAACCAGTACCGCCGCGTCGGCTTTGCCCAGCGTCGCATCCGACAGCGGCAGCGGGCGGGCAACGACCTTGATTTCGAGCTCGGCGGGTAAAAGTTCGACCACGGTTTACCTTGACCCCCGGGGTCCGGAAACGATCATTGGGAGTAGCGTTTTGTAGCGTCACGCGCGGTTCGATCGTGCGTATCGGCGCCGCGGCATGCTAACAGGGCATGTCAGTCAAATCATTACTGCTCGACGCGGCACGGCTGCGTGCGTAGCGAGCCGGAGAGCCCGCGGATGTTCGAAGCCTCCAAGATCGAAGACGCCGACCCGGCCGAAACCCGGGAATGGCTCGAATCCATCGATTCCGTGCTGAAAACGCACGGCGCCGAACGCGCGCAGTACCTGCTCGAGCGGATCATCGATTTCACGCGCCGTTCCGGTGCATACCTGCCGTTCAAGCCGAACACCGCCTACGTAAACACGATCTCACCGGGCCAGGAGCGCGAGTACCCGGGCGACCGCGCCCTGGAACGCCGGATCGAGGCCTACCTGCGCTGGAACGCCATGGCCATGGTCGTGCAGGCCAACCGGCAAAGCTCCGAATACGGCGGCCATATCGCGAGCTACGCCTCGGCCGCGACGCTGTACGAAGTCGGATTCAATCATTTCTGGCGTGCAGCCAGCGACCAGCATCCGGGCGACATGGTCTACATCCAGGGCCATTCGTCGCCCGGGATCTACGCGCGGGCGTACCTCGAAGGCCGGCTGACCGAAGACCACCTGCGTCTCTTCCGCGAGGAAGTCGGCGGTGGCGGCTTGTCGTCGTATCCGCACCCGTGGCTGATGCCCGAGTTCTGGCAATTTCCGACGGTGTCGATGGGCCTCGGACCGATGATGGCGATCTACCAGGCGCGCTTCACGCGTTATCTCGAGCACCGCGGCATCGTGCCACCGAGCGATCGCAAGGTCTGGGGCTTCCTCGGCGACGGCGAGACGGACGAGCCCGAATCGCTTGGCGCCATCACGATGCCGGTGCGCGAAAAGCTCGACAACCTCGTCTTCGTGATCAACTGCAACCTGCAGCGTCTCGACGGGCCCGTGCGTGGCAACGGCAAGATCATCCAGGAACTCGAGGCTGCGTTCCTCGGCGCAGGCTGGAACGTCATCAAGGTGATCTGGGGCTCGCGCTGGGACGAACTGCTGCAGCAGGACTCCAAGGGCTTGCTGCGCCGGCTCATGATGGAATGCGTCGACGGCGAGTACCAGAACTTCAAGGCCAAGGGCGGCGCTTACACGCGCGAACATTTCTTCGGCAAATACCCGGAGCTGCGCGAGATGGTCGCGAACATGTCCGACGACGACATCTGGCACCTCAATCGCGGCGGACACGATCCGCGCAAGGTGTTCAACGCGTACCACGCCGCGATGCACCACAAGGACCAGCCAACCGTGATCCTCGCCAAGACCGTGAAGGGTTTCGGCATGGGCCGGGCCGCCGGCGAAGGCCAGAACATCACGCATCAGCAGAAGAAGCTCGACGACGCGACGCTGCGCGAATTCCGCGACCGGTTCAACATCCCGGTGTCGGACGAGGAAATCGAGCACGTGCCCGTATTACCGGCCGAAGGAAAACAGCGAAGAGCTGGAATACCTGCAGGAGCGACGCAAGTCGCTCGGCGGCTACCTGCCGCAACGTCGCACCAGTGCGCCGCCATTGGAAGTGCCCGCGCTCGACGCCTTTGCACCGCTGCTCGAAGCGTCGGGCGAGCGCGAAATCTCGACGACGATGGCGTTCGTGCGCCTGCTCGGCATCCTGCTCAAGGACAAGCAGATCGGCAAGCACATCGTGCCGATCGTGCCCGATGAAGCGCGCACGTTCGGCATGGAAGGACTCTTCCGCCAGATCGGCATCTACTCGTCGATGGGACAGCTGTACACGCCGCAGGATTCCGACCAGCTGCTGTATTACCGCGAAGACAAGAAAGGCCAGATCCTCGAGGAGGGCATCAACGAAGGCGGCGCGATGTGCAGCTGGATCGCTGCGGCGACCGCCTACTCGAACCACGGCGTCAACATGGTGCCGTTCTACATCTACTACTCGATGTTCGGTTTCCAGCGCATCGGTGATTTCTGCTGGGCGGCGGGCGACATGCGGGCGCGCGGCTTTCTGATCGGTGGCACCGCGGGCCGCACGACGCTCGCCGGCGAAGGCCTGCAGCACCAGGATGGGCACGGCCATGTGCTGGCGAGCACGATCCCGAATTGCGTGGCGTACGACCCGACCTTTGCCTACGAACTCGCGGTGATCGTGCACGACGGCCTGCGTCGCATGTACGTCGAGCAGGAGTCGGTGTTCTATTACGTCACCTGCATGAACGAGAACTACGTGCAGCCGGCGCTGCCGGAGGGTGCCGAGCAGGGCATCCTCAAGGGGATGTACCAGTTCCAGAAGGGAGGCAAGGGCAAGGTTCGCGTGAACCTGCTCGGCAACGGCACGATCCTGCGCGAAGTGATCAAGGCCGCGGCTGTGCTCGAGAAGGAATACGGTGTCGCTGCGGACGTGTTCAGCGTGCCGAGCTTCTCGGAGCTGCGCCGTGAGGCCATCGATACCGATCGCTGGAACCTGTTGCATCCCGGCGAACCTCCGCGCGTGCCCTACGTGCAGCAATGCCTGAACGGGCACGCGGGCCCGTTCGTCGCGGCCACGGATTACATGCGCATCGTGCCGGACCAGGTGCGACAGTGGGTACCCGGTCGTTACCACGTGCTCGGCACGGACGGCTTTGGCCGCAGCGATTCGCGGGCTGCACTGCGCGGCTTCTTCGAAGTCGATCACCGGTACGTCGTCGTCGCGGCGCTCAAAGCCCTGGCAGACGACGGCAAGCTGGACGTGGGCACGGTCACGAGCGCGATCGAGAAACTCGGGATCGATCCCGAAAAACCGAATCCGGTGACGGTCTGAGCAGGGGCGCGGCAGTGACGAAGCAACTGGTCGAAATCACCGTGCCCGACATCGGCAATTACAGCGATGTCGAAGTCATCGAGGTCGCGGTCCAGCCGGGCGACACGGTGGCGCTCGAGGGCACGCTGATCACGCTCGAGACGGAGAAGGCGACGGTCGACATCCCATCGACCGCCGCGGGCGTCGTGCGTGAGATGAAGCTGCAACGTGGGTCGCGCGTCTCGCAGGGCGACCTGATCGCCGTGGTCGAAGCGGAAGCCGAAGGCGAAGCGGCAGCCAGCGCCGGAACCCAGGCGCAGGGCGAAACTGCAGCGAAGCCTGCGGCCGCGCCCGCGGCTCCCGCCGCGGCGCCGGAGCCAGCAGAGGCGTCTGCCAAACCGGCGGCTGCAAAGTCCGCCCCGCAAGAGGACTCGCAGCGCAGCCCCGACGCGCCAACGCAGAGCGCGCCTGCACCAGCGGCGCCGGTATCGCGTCCCGCGACGGCGGCACCCATCGACGAGCCGGGTTTCGCGCGTGCGCATGCGAGCCCATCCATCCGCAAACTTGCACGCGAACTTGGCGTCGACCTGGCGCACGTCGTCGGCACGGGCAACAAGGCCCGCATCACCGAGGCGGACGTCAAGGGCACGTCAAGCAAGCGCTCGACGAGCGGTGCCGCCGCGGGCGCCGTCGCGACTGGCGGATTGCCCAAGGTCCCCAGCGTCGATTTCGCGGCGTTTGGCCCGATCGAGCGCCGGCCGCTGACGCGCATCCAGAAAATTGCCGGGCCGCGACTGCATGCGAGCTGGGTGAACCTGCCGCACGTTACGCAGTTCGACGAAGCCGACATCACGGGATGGAAGAGACCCGCCAGGCCATGAAGGAGGAGGCGGCCACGCGCGGCATCAAGCTCACGCCGCTGGCTTTCGTCATGCGTGCCTGCGTGCAGGCGCTCGGCAAGTTTCCACAGTTCTGCGCGTCGCTCGATGCGGAGGCGGGCGAACTCGTCTACAAGAAGTACGTGCACGTCGGCTTTGCGGCCGATACGCCGCAGGGCCTCGTCGTCCCGGTCGTGCAGCGACGCCGACCGCAAGGACGTCTTCGAACTGGCGCGCGACCTCGCCGAGCTGAGCGAGAAGGCCCGCGACGGGCAAACTGCGCCGGTACCGACATGCAGGGTGGCTGCTTCACGATCTCGAGTCTCGGCGGCATCGGCGGCACGGCCTTTACGCCGATCATCAACGCGCCGGAAGTCGCGATCCTCGGCGTGTCGCGCTCGGCGCACAAACCCGTCTACAAGGAAGGTGGTTTCGTGCCGCGGCTCATGCTCCCGCTGTCGTTGTCGTATGACCACCGTGTCATCGATGGCGCCACGGCCGTGCGCTTTACGACGTTCCTCGCCGAGGCGCTCGCCGACGTGCCGGGCCTGACGCGGGCGATCCCGTGATGCGGCGCCTTACGGAGTTGGCATCGTGAGCGATTCCAGCGACAAGCGGCCGCCCGCCGCGCCGACGCTCGAAGTTCGCGTGCCGGACCTCGGCACATTTCAAGGACGTCGGTCGTGCTCGACGTGCTCGTGAAAGTCGGCGACTCGGTCGAGAAGGACACACCGCTGTGACGCTCGAAAGCGAGAAGGCGACGATCGACGTGCCGTCGCCCGCGGCCGGGACGTGGCGAGGATCCTGGTGAAGGCCGGGCGACAAGGTCAACACCGGCGACGATGTTCATGGAGTTCGCCGGCGCGCGGCAGCGAAGTCACCGAAGACAGCCGCGGCGAAGGCGTCGACCCCGGCCGACGCTGTGGCCCGGCGAGCCAGAGCGCGCTCGGCTGCGGCCTACATCTGCGAACGCCCGAGCCGGCGCCGGGAAGCCGCGACGGCTGAAGCAAGGCCAGCCGCAGGCGGCCAGCGCAGACCGCGTCGACGGTCAGCGGCGCCGTCAAAGACGTACGACTTCGACGTGGTCGTGCTCGGCGCGGGCCCGGGCGGCTACACGGCCGCGTTTCGTGCCGCCGACCTCGGACTCAAGGTCGCGCTGGTCGAGCGCTGGCCGATGCTCGGCGGCGTCTGCCTGAATGTCGGCTGCATTCCGTCGAAGGCGCTGCTGCACGCCGCGAAAGTGATCGAAGAAGCGCAGGCCATGGCGGACTTCGGTGTTTCGTTCGGGCCACCCAGCGTCGACGCAGCCAAAGCTGCGGCGACTGGAAGAACAAGGTCGTCACGCGGCTCACGGGCGGGCTGACGGCGCTCGCGAAGCAACGCAAGGTCACGGTGCTGCGCGGCGTCGGCAGTTTCGCGAGCGACCATACGGTCGACGTGACGCCGGACGACGGCTCGCCGCAGACCGTCTCGTTCGCTCATTGCATCATCGCCGCCGGCTCCGAATCGATGCGGCTGCCCGGACTGCCCGACGATCCGCGCATCATCGATTCGACGGGCGCGCTGGAACTCGACCTGCCTGGCCGCCTGCTGGTCGTGGGCGGCGGCATCATCGGTCTCGAGATGGCCACGGTCTACGCAGCGCTCGGTGTCAAGTCAGCGTCGTCGAGCTCACCGAGGGCCTGATGCCCGGTTGCGATCGCGACCTCGTCAAGCCGCTCGAGAAGCGCATCACGAAACAGTACGAACGCATCATGCTGCGCACGAAGGTGACCGCGATCGAGGCGCGCAAAGAAGGGACTGCGCGTCACGTTCGAGGGCGAAAAGGCGCCCGAGCCGCAACTGTACGACAAGGTGCTGATCGCCGTCGGCCGGACGCCGAACGGCAAGCTCATCGACTGCGAGGCTGCCGGCGTGGCCGTCGATGAACGCGGCTACATCACGGTCGGACAAGCAGTTGCGCACCAACGTGCCGCACATCTTTGCGATCGGCGACGTCGTCGGGCCAGCCGATGCTGGCGCACAAGGCGACGCATGAAGCGAAGGTGGCCGCGGAGGTCGGCGCCGGGCACAAGCGGCAATTCGACGCGACGCGTCGATTCCCTCCGTCGCCTACACCGATCCGGAGATCGCCTGGGCCGGGCTTGACCGAAACCGAGGCGAAGGCCAAGGGCATCGCGTATGAAAAGGCCGTGTTTCCGTGGGCGGCGAGCGGCCGCTCGCTCGCCATCGGCCGCGACGAGGGCTTCACGAAGCTGATCTTCGACCCGGAGACGCACCGGGTCATCGGTGGCGGCATCGTCGGCACCAACGCCGGCGACCTGATCTCGGAAGTCATGCTCGCCATCGAGATGGGCGCCGATGCCGCGGACATCGGGATGACGATCCATCCGCACCCGACGCTCTCGGAAACCGTGGCGATGGCGGCCGAGGCGTTCGACGGATCGCTGACCGACCTGTATATCCCCAAGCAGCGGACCACGCGTGCGCCGGCGAAGTCGGTGGTTGATCGCGGCGATCCGGATGATCGTTCCCGGCACCGAGCGATGCACCCGGCGCTGACGCGTTCCCTGCGCTGGGTCGGCCTGCTCGAAACTGGCCGTCGCGTCGGAGCTTCGCGTGCGCATGCGCCAGTCACGCGCGCTGCCCGATGCCCTGATCATCGGCGGCCATGAAGTGCGGCACGAGTTCGCTGCACAACTACCTGACGCAGCACAGCGCGGTGATCGCGCCGCTGCGCAAGGAAGTGCATTACTTCGACGTGAATTTCCACCGCGGCGAGCGCTGGTACCGCGCCAATTTCGGCCGGACTCGGACAGCCCGGGCTCAACCTCGACAGTAGCGCCGTATTACCTCTTTCATCCGACTGTGCCGCAGCGCGCACGCGCTGTTGTTGCCGCACGCCCGGCTGATCGTGTTGTTGCGCGACCCGGTGCGACGCGCCTATTCACATTACTGGCACGAGCGCGACAAAGGGCGCGAGAACCTGTCGTTCGAGGATGCAGTCGCGGCAGAACCCGACCGGATCGGAGCGGCGGCGGAGCGGCTGGCGCGCGGCGAGATCGAGCGCAGCCGTCGCGCACCAGTACTTCAGTTACGTCTCGCGCGGCCATTACGCGGAGCAGCTCGAGCGCTGGCTGCAGTCTATCCGCGCGAACAGATGCTGGTGCTGCGGTTCGAGGACCTCGTCAAGGATGCGCTGGCCGTGCTCAATCGAACTCTGGCGTTCCTGCGACTTTCCGGCCGTCACGAGTGCGAGGCTCGAAGCGCGCAACACCCGCAAGTATCCCCCGATGTCCGCCGCCGACCGCCGAGCGGCTGCGCCGACCATTTCGCGCCGCACAACGCTGCGACTTGCGCAGCTGCTCGGCGAGCCGTTCGTGGCATGACGGGCCGGGCCTGGCCAACCGCTGCGTCAACCGGACGCAACGCCGGCAGTCGCCGCAGCGCTTCGAGGTAAGCCGTTTCGTCAGGTGCCGTCCCGACGCGCTGTGCATGCCACAGTGCCTCACCGAGGCATTCGATCATGCGCGTGTTCGGCCTCGTGCACGTCGCCGAGGCGCTGCGCCAGCGCGCGTGGACGGCACGGATGCCGGCGGACGGTCGGTGCCACCTGCTCGCGGATCGCCAGGTGCATGCCCATGTGCAGGAAAGGATTGGATACTGCCCGCCTTCGGGCGTGTAGTCGTGCTCGAGTGTTGTCCGGATCGCCCTCGAGCACGGCGTGCGTATTCCGGATGCAGTGCCACGACGCGGATGATCTGGTCTTCGAGTGGCTCGATAGGCAAGGCGCTCCCGATGCTTGCGCCAGGCCTCGACATACATGCGTCGCAGATCCGCGCGGCCCTGGTCGTGGAACACCGGCATCAGCGGGTTCCGCGCGCTTGTCGGGGCGGGCTTCGCCTCCGCGACCGGCAGCGTCTTCGCCTTGTATTCGCAGAGATCGACCACGGGGCAGCACAGGACATTCGGGCTTGCGGGCCTTGCAGATGTAGCGCCCGTGCAGCAGCAGCCAGTGATGCGCGTGCAACAGGAATTCCGGCGGCACCCGGCGCAGCAGCTGGTCTTCGACCTCGCGCGGGGTGTCGCCGCGCGCGAGCCCAAGCCGGTTCGCAACGCGAAAAATGTGCGTATCGACCGGCATCGTCGGCTTGCCCGAACGCGCTGTTCAACACGACGTTCGCGGTCTTGCGGCCGACGCCCGGCAGTTCCTCCAGTGCCTCGCGTTGCTGCGGAACCGTGCCGTCGTATTTCTCGAGCAGGACTGCGCACGTCGCCAGGATGTTTTTTACCTTGCCAGGATACAGCCCGATCGTGCGCACGTATGCGGTCAGCCCCTCCTGCCCGAGCGCGAGGATTGCCGCGGGCGTACTCGCAACCGGAAACAACTTGCGCGTCGCGAGGTTGACTCCTTTGTCGGTCGCTTGCGCCGAGAGGATCACGGCGATCAGCAACTCGAATGGCGTGGAGTACTCGAGTTCGGTGACCGGATGCGGGTTCAACGCCGCGAAGCGCTCGAAGAGTTCGTGACGTTGCCGCGCGTTCATGCGGGCTGCTGCGCGTCGTCCGGCGGCGATCGAGACGGATTGCCGTGCTGCGCGGGCCGCGCGGCGGGCATTATGCGCGGCCACCATCAGGCCGAGCAGGATGAACGCGCCGGGCGGCAGCAATGCGAGCAGGAAGCCGTGCTCTCGGCAAAGACGCGCACGGTCGTAGCCATCGCCCGGAAGCCCGAACATCGTCGACAGGTCGGCCGCCCAGGTGCCGTGCCCAAGCAGTTCGCGCACGCGTACCCAATGACACCAGGACCAGCAGGAAGCCGCCGCCCATGGCGAACCCGTCGAGCGCCGCGCGCGGCAGGCTCTGCCGCGAGGCGAACGCTTCGGCGCGGGCGAGCAGCAGGCAGTTGGTGACGATCAACGGCAGGAAGATGCCGAGCGCCGCGTGCAGGGCCGGCAACCACGCTGCGAGCGCGAGTTCCACGGCGGTCACGAGCGCGGCGATCAGCAGCACGAACACCGCGATGCGGATCTCGGCCGGCAAGTGCCCTGCCGACCAGCGATGCGGCGCACGTTGCTCGCCGTCAGCACCAGCGAGCGTCGCGAGGCCGAGGCCCGAGCCCGCTCGCCAGCGACGTGCTGACCGCGAGCAGCGGGCACAGGCCGAGCAATTGCACGAGCCCGGGATTCTGGTCGCGAAATCCGGCACGGAGGATGTCGGCTGGGGTCATGGGCGGATTGTACCGGCGCGGTCCAGCAGCTCGTCGCGGTGGCGCTCGAAATAGACGAGCGCATTCGCGACCGCGCCCGACCACGGCGCGCGGCGTGATCGTTGCGCCCGTGAACTGGTCGAAGTCGCCGCCATCCTTGCGCACGCGCCAGCGTTCGCCTGGCGGGGTCCTGCAAGGACCGGCCCGTGAACGCGAGTATCCAGTTCGACTTGCGGACTTCGATGGCATCGCCGAGCCCCGGCGTTTCACGATGTTCAGTCACGCGCACGCCGAGCACACGGCCGTCCTGCGCGATGCCGACCAGCAGGCGAATCGGGCCGGAATAACCCGTGCGGCGCGACCGGCAGCGATCACGACGGCGATCGTCGCGCCGTGCCGGCGCGCACGGTAGACCGGCACCGGTGTCCGAGCGTGCCCAGCAGTTCGCCATCGCGCGCGTCGATGCGATCGGCAAGCAGGTCGTTGTCGTAGCGCTCGCCCGCCAGCACTTCGTCGAACTTCGCGAGCAGCCGCGCGCGCTTCGCGGCCGCGATGTCGTCGCGCGTGGCTTCGTGCACGACGGCGATCAACCCGAACGCGAAAATCGCGACGGCCGCGCAGGATCATGGCGGCTCGCCACGCGCGCCGCGCCGGACTCAGTCACGCGCGTGTCCATAGATCCGCGGCACGGTGTAGCGGTCGATCAGCGGCACGGCCAGGTTCATCAGCAGCACGGCGAATGCAAAACCGTCCGGATAACCGCCCCAGCTGCGGATGACCCAGACGAGCAGCGCCGATGCCGGCCCCGTACCAGAGCCGGCCGCGATCGCTGCGTTGCCGCCGACACAGGATCGGTCGCGATGAAGAACGCGCCGAGCATCGTGGCGCCGGAAAGGCTGGAACAGCGGCGCCGGGATAGGCGCCGGCATCGAGGCCGCTGCGCCATCATTGCCGGCACCAGCAGGCCCGGCGAGCACGGCCACCGGAATGTGCCAGCGCATCGATGGCGCGCTGCAGCAGCCAGGCGCCGCCGACCAGAGCCATCGCGTTGATCCACGCAAAGCCGCGCGCGCCGAACGGCGCCGACGATCTCATCGCGTGCGACGAGTTCGGGCAACGTGTAACGCTGGGTCAAGTCCGCTGCGGATCGAGTCGAGCGCTGTCGCACCGGTGTAGCCGTCCCAGGCGGAGGCGCCAGGGAGGTTGCCAGTGAACGCTGCGAACGTCAGGCGGGCGAGATCCGTCCAACTGTGCGCGGCCGCATCGAGCGGCACCGGCCACTGCGTCATTGCGGTCGGAAAGGCCACGAGCAGGACGGCATAACCGACCATCGCCGGATTGAATGGGTTCTGGCCGAGTCCGCCGAAAAGATGCTTGCCGAGCAACACGGCGATCGCGGTGCCGAACATCGTCAGCCAGAACGGCAGCAACGGCGTCACCGAAAATGCGAGCAGCACGGCGGTCACGAGCACGCTGCCGTCGAGCAATGCCGGTGTCATGTCGCGACGCCGCCAGCGCAGTGCCGCCGCTTCGCACGCCAGCGCCGTGACGGCGGCGACCGCTATCTGCAGCAACAGGCCAGGCCCGAACAGGCGACGTGCGCGACCGCCGCCGGCACCAGCGCGACCAGCACCTGGAACATCACGCGCGGCACGCTGTATCCACCGATCGAGTGCGGGGCCGGCGCGACCTCGAAACGCATGGGATTGCCCGCAGTCATGGAACGCGACGGCCAGGGTCGTCAACGCGCATCGTCGTCGCCTCACGCGCCTGGCTCCGCGCGGCATCGAAGTCGCGCTGTTCCGCGGCCGCCGCCTCGCGCAGTCGGTGCTCATGGCGCTCGAACCGTTCGCGCGCAACCGTCGCACGCAGCGCCTCGTCTTCCCGGGCGCGCAAGGCGGACCGGGCGACACGGAAGCGCTGCGTCAACGGGATCTGGCTCGGGCAGACGTAATCGCAACAGCCGCACTCGATGCAGTCGACCAGGCCGAGCGCTTCAAGCGCGACCTCGTCCTGCCGCGAGCGCCGCGCGGTGCAATTGTTGCGGCAACAGTCCGGCCGGACAGACGGAGGCGCAGTCGCCGCAACGGATGCACGGCACTTCGCGCGCCTGGCTGCGGTTGCGCAGGTCGTCCAAGGCCGCGACCAACACGCAGTTCATGCCCTTGGTCAGGCCGATCGCGTCGGTCGCGAGCGCGCGCCCCGTCATGTTGCCGCCGGCAATCAGCCGCATGTGGCTCGCCGCGATAGCCGCCCGCGGCCGCGATGATGCGCGTGCAGCGGCGTGCCGATGCGCGCTCGGACGTTGCCGGGTGTGCGACACCGCTGCCCGTCACGGTGACGATCGCGGCTGATGCAGGGCTCGCCGGTCCTCGCCCAGCTGCGCAATCGCGGCGGCCGTCGCGACGTTCTGGCACGTGACACCCACCGTCGGCAGGCAGCGCGCGCGTCGGCACTTCGGCGCCGGTCACGGCCGTGATCAACTGGCGTTCGGCGCCGCGCGGATAGACGGCCGGCACGACCACGATTGCAGTCGAGCGTTCGCCGCGGCGCGCATCGAGCGCGGCCTGCAGCGCCGCGATCGCCGCGGGCTTGTCGTCCTCGACCGCGATCACGCACGACTCGGCCTGAGCGCATGCAGCAGCAGTCGCGCGCCGAGCACGACGTCCTCGGCTCGCGCGCGCATCAGCGCATCGTCGCAGCAGATCCACGGTTCGCATTCGGCGCCGTTCAGCAGACGAGCGCGTCGCCGCGCATTGCCGCGCGACCGCGACAGCTTCGTGGCGGTCGGAAATGCCGCGCCGCCGAGGCCCGCGATGCCCGCCTCGCGCAGTCGCCTCGATCAGCGCCGCCGGATCGTCCAGCGACTGAGCGCGTCAGGCGGTGCGCAGGTCGCGCGTCGCGCCGGTCCGCGCCGTCGTTCTCGATCACGACGCACGGTCGCCAGCCGCTGTCCGAGGCGGTCTTCGCAGGCGCTCGATCGAGCGGACCCGGCCGGACACCGGCGCGTGCAAGCGTGGCGGCATAGCCGTCCGGATCGCGCGCGATCACCGTGCCGATGCCGACGATGTCGCCGGCCTCGACGACCGCGTCGCGCCTCGCGTGCCCGAGCCCTGGTCGAGCGCGAGCACGACGCGACGGCAGGTGCCTCGACGATGCGGATGGGCTCGCGCAGCGCCGGCTGCTTGTGCGGTTCCAGCAGCAGCCCGGCGGGAAACGTGCGCACGTGCGCGCATCACGCGGCCCGATGCAGGCGGCGCAGCGGCACGACCGCGGCCGGCCGCAATTCGATGCAGTCGACGGGACAGGGTGCGAGGCAAAGCTCGCAGCCGGTGCAGGCGTCGCGCAACACCGTGTGCATGTAACGCGGCGCGCCGACGATCGCGTCGACCGGACACGCCGGCAGGCAGCGCGCGCAACCGATGCAACGCTCTTCGTCGATCCAGGCGACGAGCGGGCCCTTCGTGATGCCGTACGCGGGATCCACGGGTCGCGGTTCGCGATCGAGCAGCGCCGCAAGCGCGCGTACCGTCGCCTCGCCGCCTGGCGGACACCGGTCGATGTCGGCCGAGCCGTCGGCAATCGCTTCGGCGTAAGGCCGACAACCCGGATAGCGACATTGCCCGCACTGCGTCTGCGGCAGCAGTGCGTCGATCTGCTCGGCAAGCCGGTTCGCGTCGGGTGGCAGGCGGCTCGCTGCCCAGCCCAGCGCGATGCCGATCGCGCCGCCGAGAACCGCCGCGACCGCCGATCGAGACCATGACCAGCGTGACGCTCATCGCGCCGCGAGCCCGGTGAAACCCATGAACGCCAGCGCCATCAGGCCGGCGGTGATCAAGTGCGATCGGCGCGCCGCGAAACGCCGCAGGCACGTCGGCCGTCTCGAGTCGTTCGCGCAGGGCCGCGAACAGCAGCAGCGCGAGGCCGAACCCCGCGCCTGCGCTGGCGCCGAACACCAGCGACTCGAGCAGGCCGTGCTGTTTGTCGACGTTGAGCAGGGCCACGCCGAGCACGGCGCAGTTGGTCGTGATCAGCGGCAGGAAGATGCCGAGCAACTGGTGCAGCAGCGGACTCGTTGCGCGAACCATCAGCTCGGTGAACTGGACGACGCCGGCAATCAGCAGGATGAATGCCAGCGTGCGCAGGTATTCGAGGCCAAGCGGCTGCAGCACCCAATCCCAGACGACGAAGCTGAGCCCGGAGGCGAGCGTCAACACGAACAGCGTGGCCAGCGCCATGCCGGCCGCGGCCTCGAAGCGGCGGCTCACGCCGACGAACGGGCACAGCCCGAGGAAGTTCGTCAGCACGAAGTTATTGACCAGGCTCGCGCTCAGTGCGAGCAACAACAGCTCGGACATAGGCCCCCGCGCCGGGTGCTTACTTGACCTTCATGCCGGGCTCGGCGCCCGCATCCGGTGACAGGATGAAAATGTCGGCGCCGCCGGGACCCGCCGCCAGCACCATGCCTGGCGGAGACGCCAAAGCGCATCTTGCGCGGTGCGAGGTTCGCGACGACGACGGTGAGCCGGCCGACGAGTTGCTCCGGCGTATACGCCGAGCGGATGCCCGCGAAAATCGTGCGCTTCTCGCCGCCGAGGTCGACGCCGAGTTTCAACAGCTTGTCGGCGCCGTCGACCAGTTCGGCGGATTCGATGCGTGCGATGCGCAGGTCGACGCGTGCAAAACTCGTCGATCGACAGCGGGCCCGGCGGGCGTCTCGGCAGCACTCCGGCTTCGCGCGTTGCCGTTGCCGTTGCCGTTGCGGCCGTTGCCTTGCGTCTTTGCCTTTGTCTTTGCGGTCGCGGGCACATCGTGCTGCGGCGCCTCGGTAGGCTTCAAGGTTTCCGCCGAATCACCGAGCAACGCTTTCGTGGCCGCGGCGTCGACACGCGTCGCCAACGGCTCGTAGGGTGCGATCATGGCATTCAGCAGCACATTGCCCGCGTCCGCCCAGGTCTGGTCCGGCAGGCACAGGAATTTTTCGGCGCCGGCCGCGAGCCGCGGCATGACCGGCTTCAGGTAAAGCGCCAGCACACGGAACAGGTTCAGGCCCTGGGTGCAGACACCCTGGACTTCGGCCGCGCGCGCCGGATCCTTGGCCATGATCCAGGGCTTCTGCTGGTCGATATAGAGGTTGGCCTTGTCGGTCAACGCCATGATCTCGCGAACGGCCGCCGCAAGATCGCGCTGCTCGTAAGCTGCCGCGACGCGCTCGCCCGCGCTGATGAACTCGTCGTGCAGTGCCACGTCGGGCAGTTGTGCCGCGAGCCTGCCGCCGTGTCCGCGCGCGATGAAGCCCGCGCAACGGCTCGCGATGTTGACGAGCTTGCCGACGATGTCCGAATTGACCTTGGCGACGAAGTCGTCGAGGTTGAGGTCGAAGTCGTCGATGCCCGAGCCGAGCCGCGACGCGTAGAAATACCGCAGGTATTCGGCGGGCAGGTGCTCGAGCCAGGCGCGAGCCGAAATCAACGTGCCGCGCGACTTCGACATCTTCTGGCCGTTGACGGTCAGGAAGCCGTGCGCGAACACCGACGTCGGCGGCCGGAAACCCGCGCCCTGCAGCACCGCCGGCCAGAACAGCGTGTGAAAGTAGACGATGTCCTTGCCGATGAAGTGATAGACCTCGGCATCGCTGTCGGGCTTCCAGTAGCGGTCGAAATCGCGGCCCGTGCGACGGCAGTAGTTCAGCAGGCTGGCGAGGTAACCGATCGGCGCGTCGAGCCAGACGTAGAAATACTTGCCGTTCTCGCCGGGGATCTGGAAACCGAAGTACGGTTCGTCGCGCGAGATGTCCCAGTCGCGCAGTCCCGCGTTGAACCATTCGGCCAGCTTCGACGTGACGGCTGCCTGCAGCCGGCCCGAGCCCGTCCACTCCCGCAGCATCGGCTCGAAGTCGCCGAGCTTGAAGAACAGGTGCTCCGAGTCGCGCTGCACGGGCGCGGTGCCGCTGACGACCGAAACGGCGTTCAACAGGTCGGCCGGCGTGTAGGTTGCGCCGCAGACCTCGCAGCTGTCGCCGTACTGGTCGAGCGCACCGCACCTGGGGCAGGTGCCGCGCACGTAACGGTCGGGCAGGAACATCTTCGCCTGCTCGTCGTACGCCTGCCGGATGGTCTCGCGGCGGATATGGCCGGCCGCCACGAGGCGCCGGTAGATTTCGTGCGTGAGCTCGCGATTCTCGTCCGAGTGCGTGGTGTGGAAGTTGTCGAACGAGACGTCGAAATCGCGCAAAGTCGCGCTTCTGCTCGGCCGAGAAACGCGCGATCAACTCTTCGGGCGTAGGTGCCCTCCTGGCGCGCCTTCAGCATGATCGGCGTGCCATGGGCATCGCTGGCGCAGACGTACAGGCAGTCGTGGCCGCGCAGGCGCTGGAACCGCACCCAGATGTCGGTCTGCACGTACTCGACGATGTGCCCGAGGTGGGGCGCGCCGTTGGCGTACGGCAGGGCGCTCGTGACGAGCAGGGTGCGTGGCGGGGAAGCGCTCATGTAAGGAAGCCGGCCGTGAAAATGACCGGCAATTATGCCACGGGCGTTCTGCGGCCGCGGACCGTGCGAAGGCTCAGCCCTCGGCTCAGGCGCGGTCCTTGAACTGCTCGAAACGCGGCTTGTTGATGGCTTTTTCGTAGGCCGAGCGGCCCGAGATGACGCCCTTGTCGAACAGGTCCTGGACGGCGGAGTCCATCGTGCGCATGCCGTGGGCGCCACCGCTCTGCATGGCGTTTTCGAGCTGGTCGAGCTTGCCCTGGCGGATCAGGTTCGAGATGGCCGGCGTGTTGATCAGGATCTCCAGTGCCGCGACGCGGCCCACGCTTGTCGGCGCGCGCGATCAGCTGCTGCGATATCACGCCGCGGAGCGAGGTGGACAGCATCGTGCGCACGTGCGCCTGCTTGTCCGAGGGAAACGCGTTCACGATGCGGTCGACCGTGGCAGCCGCGCCGTTCGTGTGCAGCGTGCCCATGACCAGGATCCCCATCTCGGCCGCGGTCACCGCGATGCTCATGGTCTCGTGGTCGCGCAATTCGCCGACGAGCACGACGTCGGGATCCTCGCGCAAGCGCCGACTGCAGCGCCTCGGCGAAACTCGGGCTGTGCAGGCCGACCTCGCGCTGGCTCACCAGGCACGACTTGCGCGGATGCACGAATTCGATCGGGTCCTCGATGGTGAGGACGTGGCCTTTGATGCGTGCATTGATGTCGTCGAGCATCGCGGCGAGCGACGTCGACTTGCCCGACCCGGTCTTGCCCGTCACCAGGATCAGGCCGTTGTTGACGCGGCACAGACTGCGCACCGAATTCGGCATGTTCAACTGCTCGAGCGTCAGCGCCTTCGAGGGGATTGCGCGCATGACCGCGCCGAGGCCGCCGATGTGCCGGAAGACGTTCACGCGGAACCGCGAAACACCCGGGATCATGTACGCGAAGTCGGCGCCGTCCTTTTCCTCGAGCTGCTGCAGCGCGCGACGCGTCATGATCTCGTAAAGGATCTCACGCGTCTGCTCCTGGCCGAGCTTCTGGTCGCGCAGCGTCTGCAACTCGCCGTTCAGGCGGATGCGCGGCGGGTCGCCCGCCACGAAATGCAGGTCCGAGCCGCCCTTGGTGAGGACCTCGCGCAGGTACTCGTCGATGCGCTTTGGCGCATGCTGCGCAACTTCGGTTGCGCCGGCGACTTGTGTCGTTGCGTCGGTTGCCATCACAAGCCCTGCGTCACGTCGTCCTTCAGGACGGCGGTGCCATCGGCGATATAGCGCGTGAAGGGCCGCTTGTCGACCGCGTAGGTAAAGGCGTCCTCCGGGTCGATTTCGCGGCCCTGGATGCCGGCCGAGCAAGGCCTGGTCCAGCGTCTGCATGCCGACCTCGCGGCCCGTCTGCAATTGCGAAGGCAGCATGTGCGTCTGGTCCGACATGATCAGCTTGCCGATGGCGCGGTTCATCACCATGACTTCACAGACGGCGCGCCGTCCGCGCAGGTCGGGTGTACGGACCAGGAATTGCGTGACGACGCCGAGCAGGCCCTGCGAGAGGAAGCTCTTGGTCTGCTCGCGTTCCTCGGCCGGCAGCGCGTCCACGATACGGTCGACGGTCTTGGCGGCGCTCGTCGTGTGCAGCGTGCCGAGCACGAGGTGGCCCGTCTCGGCGGCGGTCATGGCCCAGCGTACGGTGTCCGCGTCGCGCAGTTCGCCGACCAGGATCACGTCGGGATCTTCGCGCATGGCCGCGCGCACGCCATCGGCAAACGAGGGCAGGTGCGTGTGCAACTCGCGCTGCACGACCTGCGACAACTTGCTGCGATGGACGAACTCGATCGGGTCTTCGAGGCTGATGATGTTCAGCCGGCGGGTCGCGTTCAGGTGATCGATCATCGCCGCGAGCGTGGTCGACTTGCCGGTACCGGTGGAGCCGGTCACGAGCACCATGCCCTGGTGAAAATCGCAGAACTTCTTGACCATCGGCGGCAGGTTCAGCGAATCGAGCGAAGGCACGTCGCTCGGGATCGTGCGGAAAACCGCGCCGACCCCCGTGTCCTTGCGGAACACGTTGACGCGGAATCGGTTGCCTTCTTCCGAGACGTACGACATGTCGATGTCGTGCCCCAGGCGGAACTGCTCGCGGTGCGAGGGCGTCAGGATTTCGGTTACGTAGCTTTCCAGTTCGGCTTCCGCGAGGTTGCGGAACTTGATCGGCAGCAACTCGCCGTTCATGCGCAACATGGGCGGCACGCCGACGGCAAGATGGACGTCCGAGCAGCCTTGCGAGGCGCCGAGTTTCAGGAATGCGTCGATGCGTGCCACGGGTCCGCCTCAGAGGTATTTTTCGAGCGCGGCACGGAATTCGTCCATCGACTGGAAGCGCCGGGCCTTGTCGACCGACATCGATTTCACGACCGTCTCGGAAAGACTCGGCGGGATGTGCGCATTGAGCTCGATCGGCGGCTTCGCCTTGCCCTGCACGTGCTGGTACATCACCGCCATGTGGTCGCCGCGGTGATAGGGCGGCTCGCCCGTCAGCATCTCGTAAAGGATCACGCCGAGGCTGTACACGTCGGCCCGCTCATCGACCTTCTTGCCGAGGATCTGCTCGGGGGCCATGTATTTCGGCGAGCCGATCACGTAACCGGTCTTGGTCAGCTGCGTATCGCCCTGCTGCTGCGCGGCGGCAACGCCGAAGTCCACGATCTTGAGCAGCCCGGACGTCGTCGATCAGCACGTTCGCCGGCTTGAGGTCGCGGTGAATGATGCCGGACTGGTGCGCGACGGCCATGCCCGTCGCGATGTCGGTGGCGTAACGCACGGCCTTCTGCAGCACCATGGGCTTGTCGTTGACTTCGTGCCCGAGCGTGTGCGACGGGAAGTATTCCATCGAGATCGCATAGTTGCCGCGGATGAACAGGAAGTCATAAATCCGGATGACGTTGCGATGCGTGATCTTGCGCGAGTAGCGCAGCTCGTGCACGAACCGCTTCATCATCTCCTCGTCCTGGGAGACGTTCGGGTTCAGGAACTTCAGGATCAGCTGCTCGTCGACGACCTTGTCTTCCATGAGCAGCACGGTGCCGAACGCGCCCTTGCCGATCTTCTGCACGTAGGTGTAGCGGCCTTCGAGCACGTCCCCCGGCTTCAGTGTCGAGATGTCGAGCCGCTGGGCGTCCGCGTTCTGCTTGATCAGGCCGTCGATGTCCGGACGGTCGGCAAGCAGTGTCCGCGAAGGCTCGGCCATGCGCGTGGCCCCGTCGCGCACCGCAACGGCGCCGCTCGAGAAGCGCGCGTCGAGGTCCTCGACAGCCCTGCAGCGCCGCGTGACCGACGGTCGGGTCCGGGCTGCTACCGACCGACTCGAGACGCAGCGCGCACGACATCGGCCGAGTCGTCGTCGACCAGCCGGGTCAATGCGGTGATGACTTCGAGGCGAACTTCCTTCGCTTCGTTTTCGAGCAGCGGCAGCAAGTTTCGAAATGTTGCTGGCGTCACCGACCTTGCCGAGCGCGCGCACGACGGTCGGCAATGAACGCGTGTCGCCGTTGCGCAGCAGCTCGAGCAATGCGGGCAGGGCGCGCTTGCTGCCGATCTCGGCCAGCGCATCGACCGCGCGCTCGCGCACCCACCAGTCGTTGTCCCTGGTCGCCTCGATCAGGTAGCCGATGGCGCGTTCGTCCTTGGTCTGGTTCAGGATCTCGATCGCGGCGCGCCGGACTTCCTCGTCCGGTGTCGCGGATCAGTTCGAGCGCGGCTTCGATGACGCGCGGGCCCGCCGATCTTTGCGAGCGCGTCGGCAGCCCGGCTGCGCACCCACCAGTCGTCATCCTTGATCGACTGCAGCAGGTACTTCACGTGCTGGGGCGTGCCGATCTCGTTCAGCACTTCGACGGCGGCGCGGCGGGCGCCCTCGTCTTCGTCGCGCAGCACCTTGATCAGGTGATGAATCGTGTCGGGATGGTTGGCACGCACGACGGCGTCGATGGCCTTCTGCTGCGTCTCCACGTCGGGGTCGCGCAGCACCTCGCAGAGCAGGCCGACGTCGACGTTGCCTTCGAGTCTTGCCAGCGCGTTGAGCACCGACTGGCGCACGAGCTTGTTCGGGTCGCGCAGCTGCTCCTGCAGCGCGACGGCCACTTCGGGCCGATTGAAGCGCGCCAGGATGTTGATGATGTGCGTACGTGCGATCGGATCCTTGCCCTGCAATCGGCTCAGGAGCTCAGGCACCAGCGATTCGTCCGCGATTTCGCTGACGATGCGGAAGATGGCGGCCTTTTCGGCCGGTTCCTGCGAGTAGGCGCGTTGCAGCAGGTCGCGTGAATTCAAGCGGTTTTTCTGCGCGGCCAGCACCGCGACGACCTGGCCTTTCGGCATCGTCGGATCGTCGAGCAGCGGATAGAGCAGGTTGGCCGCATAACTGCGCGAACTGGCCAGCGCCGCGGCGACGCCCGAAGCGGTGCGCTGGTTGCCATCGGCGAGACCCGCCGCAACGACCGCAAACGTGCGGTTGTCGAGCAGCGATGAGAGCACGTTCACGAAACCCGCGGTTTCCTGCTTGTCGGCCGTCGCCAGCGCATCGATGACTCGCGGGATGGCCGCACCGCCCAACTTGCTGAGCTTTTCCAGCGCGTCGCGGTTGGTGGCCGGCGTCGGCCCCCTTGATCTCCGCGATCAGGCGGTCGGCTCGCAGGTTCGTGAAAAAACTCATGTAGACGCGTTGTGCTCGGTCACGCTCGGGAACTGGAATTAAGTCAATGTCCGGCCGGCGCCGCGACACCGGGGCCCAGCACCCGATTATGCCATGCGTCGTCGAGCGCCCGTGCCGTAGTGGTACGGCATTGAACCTTGCATGTTTCCGCTACAATCGTTGGACTCAGGCGCATGCCCCCTCCAGCCTCGACGGACTTCAGAATGCCGGACGATCGAATCGCCCAAGCTCGCCTCTTGGTCGGGAATTATGTCGAACCCTACCTCGGGATACCTCTGGCGCGACGCCAAAGCTGTGAAGTCCGTCCGGTTGGATGGCACGCGGACCGTGGTCGACGTCGAACTGGGCTATCCGGCGGGCGCTTATGCCCAGTCGCTGGCCGCCACGCTGCAGGGCCTGCTGCGGGCAGAGGCGGGGTTCGAGGAGGCAGTCGTCACGGTGGGCTGGCAGGTTCAGACACACCCGGTGCAGGGCCAGTTGCAGCCCCTGCCGGGCATCCGCAACGTGCTGGCCGTAGCGTCCGGCAAGGGCGGAGTCGGCAAGTCGACGACCGCCGTCAACCTGGCCCTCGCCTTCGCGCTCGACGGCGCCCGCGTCGGCCTGCTCGATGCGGACATCTACGGCCCGAGCCAGCCGCGCATGATGGGCCTGCAGGGCGAACGGCCGGTCAGCAGCGACGGCAAGCGAATCGAGCCGCTCGAGGCGCATGGCGTCAAGGTCATGTCGATCGGCTTCCTGATCGAAGAGGAGCAGCCGATGGTCTGGCGCGGACCGATGGTCACGCAGGCGCTGCAACAGCTGCTCAACGATACGAACTGGGGCGAGCTCGATTACCTCGTCGTCGACATGCCACCGGGCACCGGCGACATCCAGCTTGACGCTTTCGCAGCGCGTGCCGGTCAGCGGCGCGATCGTCGTCACGACGCCGCAGGACATCGCGCTGCTCGACGCGCGCAAGGGCCTGAAGATGTTCCAGAAGGTCGCCGTGCCCGTGCTCGGCATCGTCGAGAACATGAGCACGCACGTCTGCTCGAAGTGCGGCCATGAAGAGCCGATTTTCGGCGCAGGCGGGGAGCGCGCATGGCCGAGCAGTACGGCGTCAGCCTGCTCGGACAGTTGCCGCTCGACATCCGCATCCGCGAGGAAACGGACGGCGGGCGCCCGACCGTGGTCGCCGAGCCGGCGAGTTCCATCGGCCGCGCGTATTTCGACACGGCGCGCCGCACGGCGGCACGCCTTTCGCTCGCGGCCGCGGCCGCGCCCGTTTTTCCCAAGATCAGCGTCGAGGACACCTGACCGTGAGCATCAAGTCGGACCGTTGGATCCGCCGCATGGCGACCAGCCACGGCATGATCGAGCCTTTCGAACCGGGCCAGGTCCGTGTCGTCGATGGCCAGCGTATCGTTTCGTATGGCACCTCGAGCTACGGCTACGACGTGCGCTGCGCGAGCGAGTTCAAGATCTTCACGAACATCAACTCGACGATCGTCGATCCGAAGGATTTCGATCACGGGTCGTTCGTCGATTTCGACGGCGCCGGTCTGCATCATCCCGCCGAACTCGTTTGCGCTCGCGCGCACGGTCGAATTTTTCCGCATCCCGCGCAGCGTGCTGACGATCTGCCTCGGCAAGTCGACATACGCGCGCTGCGGCATCATCGTCAACGTGACGCCGCTCGAGCCCGAGTGGGAAGGACACGTCACGCTCGAATTTTCGAACACGACGACCCTGCCCGCGAAAATCTATGCGAACGAGGGCGTGGCGCAGATGCTGTTCTTCGAGTCGGATGAAGTCTGCGAGACGTCTTACAAGGATCGCGGCGGCAAGTACCAGGGACAGCGCGGCGTCACTTTGCCGAAGGCGTGACGCCGGTGGGGCGCTGCAGTTTCACGAGCCGCATCTGCACTTCGGGGCTGCCCTTGCGGTACTGGATGGCCTGCACGGGTACGTAGCCAAGCGACGCGGCGTGCCAGGTCTTGGTCACCCGGTCCGAGCCCTCGCGCTGGCTCGCCCAGACTTGCGCCTCCACCTGGCCGTAGGGAGTCATCACCTGCTGGACACCTTCCGGCCAGTACCGATAATCGCGCATCTTGTTGCCGGTAATGATGCGAAAGCCGGTCGGTTTCCGACCCGCGGCAAGTTCCAGGATCATCGCCGCCTGCACCGATGCCGTGTCCTGCACACCGGGCACCAACTCGAACGCGACGGGCTTGCCGGATGCCTGCCCGGTCACCGTGTTCGCGCTCCAGTCATAACGCAGCGACACGTTCTTTTTCGAACTGGACGCCGCCGTCGTTGAATTCGAACGAGAGTGGACGAACACCCGTGCCATTGACCTGCATGGTGCTGCGCTCGCGAGCCGCGGAGCTGATGGCGACACGGCCCAGCAGGCTCGGAAAAGGCCTTGTTTCGTAGAGCCAAAGGGCGTCGTTGCTGCCGCGATTGAACGAGGCCTCGATTTCGCCACCGTTCAGGCCCCGATAACTCACCTGGTAGCGCGCCGTGTACGGCTGGAGCGGTTGCAGTGCCTCCGCGGCCCTCGCCGTGCCCGCCGACAGGTTCAGCATTGCGACGGCACCTGCGCCAATCAGCAGCGAAGCTCGCGAGCGGTGCATCATGCCAGGCCTTCCTCGAATTCGTATCGAACGACTACGGGCGCATCGAGGCGCTGGCCATCGAGCCAGATCGCGCCATTGCGGAAATGGAGCCTGCCGAGCGCATACCAACGGACGCTCTCGCTGTAAATGCGATGCTCCGCCTTCAGCACGCGCGCGGCCAGGCGTGATTCGTCATCCCCCGGCAGTACCGGGACTCTGGCCTGTAAGACCACGGGGCCGCCGTCGAGTTCGGGGGTCACGAAATGCACGCTGGCGCCGTGCTCGGAGTCGCCTGCCTGCAGCGCGCGCCGATGCGTGTGCAGGCCCGGATATTTCGGCAACAGCGAGGGGTGGATATTCAGCAGCCGCCCCATGAAACGCTCGACGAATTCGTCGCTCAGGATGCGCATGAAACCGGCGAGCAGCACGAGGTCCGGCGCGTAGCCTGCGACGAGGTCGCCGAGCGCGCTGCCCGTACGCCCGTCGGTCGGGATACGCATCACTGCGCAGCGCGACGTGCGGCAAGTCGTGCTCGGCGGCCCACGCAAGCGCGCCGGCCGCGGGGCGATCGCTGATGACCGCAACGATTTCGATCGGCAGCGTGCCGTCCGCCGCCCGTGCCGCGATGGCCTGCAGGTTGCTGCCGCGTCCGGAAACGAGCACGACGACGCGCAGCGGCAACCGCGTGGATTCGCTCATTCGACGATGACGACCCCCTGGTCGCCCGGCGCGTACTTCGCCGATCACGGCCGCCGTCTCGCCGCAACTGCGCAGGATGTCCACGGCCCTGTCGGCATGCGCCGCGGGGACACAGACCGTCATGCCCAGACCGCAGTTGAACGTGCGATACATCTCGTCGCGCGGCACGTTGCCGGCGCGCTGCAGCCAGTCGAAGATCGCCGGACGCGGCCAGAGTCGCGCATCGATGACGGCCTCGAGCCCCGGCGGCAGCACGCGCGGGATGTTGCCGGTCGGGCCGCCGCCGGTGATGTGGGCGATGTTGTGCACCGGCACTTGCGGCAACAGTTCGCAGCATCGACTTGACGTAGATGCGTGTCGGCGCGAGCAGCAGATCGTAAAGCGGTTGTCCGTCCAGCAGCGTCGCGGGACTGGCATCGGCCATCGCGAGCAGGCGACGGATCAACGAATAACCGTTCGAATGCGCACCGGACGAGGCGAGGCCGATGATGGCGTCGCCGGCGCGCGTCTGCGTGCCGTCGATGATCTGGTCTTTTTCGACGAGGCCGACGCAGAAGCCCGCGAGGTCGTAATCCTCGCCGTCGTACATGCCCGGCATCTCGGCCGTTTCGCCGCCGACGAGCGCGCAACCGGCCTGCAGGCACCCCTCGACGATGCCCTTGATCACGCGTTCGGCGGTGTCGACGTCGAGCTTGCCGGTCGCGTAGTAGTCGAGGAAGAACAGCGGCTCGGCGCCCTGCACGACGACGTCGTTCACGCACATCGCGACGAGGTCGATGCCGATCGTATCGTGCCGGCCGGTCTCGATGGCCAGCCGCAGCTTGGTGCCGACGCCGTCCGTGCCCGACACCATGACGGGCCGCTTATATCGATCGAGCGGCACCTCGACCAGCGCGCCGAAGCCGCCGATGCCGCCGAGCACCTCGCGGCCGCATCGAGCGCTTGACGGCCGGCTTGATCCGGTCGACCAGCGCATCGCCGGCTTCGATATCGACGCCGGCATCGCGGTACGTGGTGGTGGAGGGGTTCTCGGCCATTGTTGTCTTGCTCCCACGGGGATGGCGCCCCGGGGTGTGGTTCGAGGCTGTGGTATTTTACACGCAGCCCGTCGGCGCCGAACTTCTTGCCAGCATGTCTTCATACCGCACCAACGCGAACAGCAGCCGGGCCAGCACGAGATTTCGTCCGCGGGTTGCTGGCCACCCTTGCTATTTTGCTGCTGCAGCCTGACGGCTCGAGCGGACGTGACGCTGTACCAGGCTGTCGTGCCGCTGCGCGGCAGCGACCGAGGCCGACCGTCAGGCCGCCTTCGGCGAGGCACTCAAAGTCGCGGCGGTCCGGGCGACGCGGACGACGCGACGCGGCCACGGATGCCGCGCATCGTTGCGGCGGCGGCCGATCCGTCGCGCTATGTCCAGCAGTATTCGACGACTTCCGACCGCATGTTGAAAGTGGGATTCGACGGTCACGCGATGGAGCAGCTGCTGGCGCAGGCCGGCTTGCCGCTGTGGCCATCGGAGCGGCCCGTCACGACCATCTACCTGTATACCGCCGCCACCGGCGCGCGTCCCGCGGGCGCTGGGCGAGCGCACGCCCGAACGCGCGGACGTTGAACGAGCAGCACAATTGCGCGGCATGCCCGTCGCCTGGCCGCCGGAGCAGCTGGATTCGGCGATGGCCCGCGCCAATGCGGCCGAACCATGATCCCACGCGCGCGGTGCTCGTCGGCGTTGCGAGCGGCGCCGGATACGAGTGGACGTTTGGCCACGCCGGACAGGTCTCGCGCACCGAAGGACCGCTCGCGGAAGGTGTCAATTTCGCCGCAGACACGCTCGCCAGCCGCTATGCCCCGGCTTCGACACGCGGGCATCACATCCGCCGACGGTGCGTATTGGTAACGTGACCGACGTGCGTGCCTACGCCGCCCTCACCACGTACCTGCAGGGGCTCAGCCTGGTTCGTTCGCTCGCGGTGGACGAGTTCGCTGGCGACACGGTGCAGTTGCGTGTGGGCTTGCGCGGCGATCTCGGGCTGCTGCGGCGGATCGTCGCGCTGGACGCCGAGCACCTGGCGGCGGCCGATTCGCCTGGCACGACGACTACCGGAACCACAGCGCCCGATTTCGTCTGGCAGACCATGAGCCTGAGTTTCCTGCCGAACCTGCTGTGCGTGCTGCGCATGCTGCTGGTCTATCCGGTGGCGCTGTTCATCCTCGAGGGTCGTTATGCGGTCGTGCTGCCGGTCTTTGCCGTTGCCGCGTTCACCGACGCGCTGGACGGCTTCCTCGCGAAGCGTTTCGGCTGGGAAACAGCGAACTCGGCAAGCATCTCGACCCGCTGGCCGACAAGCTGTTGCTGGTCGACGATGTTCGTGTGCCTTGAGCATGCAACGGCCTCGTGCCGTGGTGGCTGACGGCGGTGGTGCTGCTGCGCGACCTGATCATCATTTTCGGCGGTCTCGCCTATCGCGCCTGTTCGGGCCGCTGCACGGCAAGCCGACCTTCGCGAGCAAGCTCAACACGCTGACGCAGATCGTCTTCAGCCTGGCCGTCGTCACGGCCGCGGCCTTCGCGTGGCCCGCACGCCTGGTGCGTCACTGCGCTCGGCGCGCTGGTGTTCATCATCGACCTGCGATCAGCGGCATCGACTACGTGCTGATCTATACGCGGCGCGCCGTGCAGGTTGCGCACGCCCGCTCGGCGCGTTCGCACTGAGTCGGCGATCATGCAGCAACTACCACTGCGCATGAGCCTGCGCGATTCGGCGCGGTTCGAGAACTTCGTGCCGGGCAACGAACACCGAGGTCTGCCAGCTGCTGCGGCGCCCGCGCCGGACTCGCCACGCGTCCTGTGGCTCTGGGGACGGCCGGCAGCGGGCAAGTCGCACCTGCTGCAGGCGACGTGCGCCGCAGCCGGCGCAGCGCGGACGCGCGGCCGCGTATGTCGACCTGCCGACGGCGCCCGGCAGCGAGTTCCTCGACGGTTGCGAGTCGCTCGACGTGGTCTGCCTGGATGGACTCGACCTGGTCGCGGCCGACCCCGCGTGGAACGAGGCGATCTTCCGGCTGCACACGCTGCTGCAGGACGGCAACGGCCGCCTCGTGGTCGCGAGCACGGCGCCGCCCGCCGCCCTTGCACTCGGCCTGCCGGACCTGCGTTCGCGCCTGCTGGCGGCTTCCGTGCACCAGGTCATCGAACCGGGCGAAAGCGAACAACGCGAGGCACTGCAGCGGCGCGCCGCGGCGCGCGGCCTGGAACTGGCCGACGACGCAGCGGCTTATCTCGTGCATCGGTTGCCACGCGACATGCATTCGTTGTTTGGCGTGCTGGATGAACTCGACCACGCCTCGCTCGTCGCCCAGCGCAGGCTCACGATTCCGTTCCTGCGTGAGGCGCTGGAGTCGCGCCTGCCGTCGAATCAGGGTTCCTGATCCGCCGGTAACGGCCGCGTCAGCCGCAGGTACGCGATCAGTGTTGCCGCGAGTCCGAGACTCGCGAGCAGGATCGCCGTGGCCAGCGCGCGGAGCTCCGGGTTTGCCACGAGTTCCATGCAGCCGTAAATGAAATACGGCGTGACACAGAGCGTCCCCCACGCAAATGTGCGCCGCTGCGAACGGACGATGCCGGCTACCGGCAGCGCGAGCGGGATCAGCAGCACCGCGCCAAGCAGCATGTTGCGCGGCCATGGAAACGTGAGGCCAACGGCGAGTGCGACGCTGACGGCGAGCAGGGCGAGCAACGCCAACGCCCGCATGCGCATGCTGCGCGCGGCGGGGGCGACCGGTGCCGGGGACGCCGGCTCACTCATGGCGAACCCTGCGCGCTGCAACCGCGAGTTCCGCCACGCGCCGCCCGAGCATCTGCGCCAGTTCGCGCTCGTCGTCGCTCAGCTTCGGCGTGGTCGTGCCCTGCGCCGCGAGATGACTCGCGCCGTACGGCGAGCCGCCGGTACGGGTCCGGTGCAGCGCGGCCGCCGTGTAGGGCAGGCCGACCAGGTACATGCCGTGATGCAGCAGCGGCAGCATCATCGCCAGCAAGGTCGATTCCTGACCGCCGTGCATCGACGAGGTCGACGTAAAGACCGCGCCGGGCTTGCGGTCGAGCGCGCCGTTGAGCCACAGCGAACTGGTGCCATCCAGGAAATACTTCAACGGCGCCGCCATGTTGCCGAACCGCGTCGGGCTGCCGAGCAGCACGCCGTCGCACTCGATCAGGTCGTCGTGCGTGGCGTAGGGCGGTCCCGCGGCCGGCACGGCGGGTGCCGTTGCTTCGGTAACGGGTGAAACCGCTGGCACGGTGCGCAACCGCGCGGCAACGCCGTCGACCGATTCGACCCCGCGGACCGACGTGCCGGGCAATTTCCGCCGTCGCGCCCTGGCGGGAATAGTAGAGGACGAGTATTTCCACCATGATTCGCACCGGGCGCTGGTAAGTCGGATCGTGTCGCCCAGTTCGGAACCTGCGCGGCGCGCGGATTCTAGGCGTGCGAGCCTTGACGGTACAGGGTCCGCTTGTTACGGTCAGTTCAGTTCGCACCCCCCTCGGAAGCCACCTCTTGCCGCGATTCCACCCCCTGGCGCTGTTCGTTTCCGCGCTGCTCCTGCTGGGGGCCTCGTCGGTTGCGCCGGGGCGCCCGTGCAGGAGATGAGCAATGCTCGACAGGCCGTGCAGGCGGCCGAGCGCGCGGGCGCCAGCGACGCATGCACCCGCGGATCTCGAGGAGGCACGACGCCTGCTGGAGCAGGCCAAGTCGAACCTCGATCGCGGCGATTACCGCGCAGCGCGCGAGGATGCGGAGCTGTCGCGCGAGAAAGCCATGACCGCGCGCCACATCGCCGAAACCAGCGTCCGCCAAAACCGCCCCTTGATCTGCAGACAGTGCCGCGTGTCGGGACGCGTGCAGGGCGTTTTCTACCGTGCGTCAACCCGCAGCCGCGCGGAAGTGCTCGGCGTGGCCGGCTACGCGCGCAACCTGCCCGACGGATCGGTCGAAGTGCTGGCCTGCGGCGACGAGGCGGCAGTGACGGCGTTGTGCGACTGGCTCTGGCAGGGCTCGCCTGCCTCGCACGTTACGGCGGTCACGATCGAAGACGTGCGCCCCGAGACTCGATCAGCCTTTGCCGACGAGACTTCCGCACGAACTAGGCGGCCGGTTCAATGCTCGTAACGCCAGCGCGACACGAGCCGATCGATCACGAGGTCCGAATACGCGGCCTGCCGAGGCTGCCGTTGTAGCGCTGCAACGCACGCTGGTAGTTGCCGCGTTCCTTGCGCAGGTAATACCCGAGGATCGTCGTGCCCATGCGCACGTTGTCGTCGATGCGCACCAGCTGATCGTTGGTCATGCCGAGCTGACGCGGCCAGAACGGCATCACCTGCATGAGCCCGACCGCGCCCGCCGACGACACGGCATAGCGGTCGAAGCGGCTCTCGACGTCCATCACGGCGAGCACGAGTTCCGGCGGGATGTCGACGCGCTTTGCTTCGCAGTGCACGTTGTGCAGGATCTGTTCGCGTTCCCTGGCATCCTTGACGTAGCGCGCGAGCCGCGGCTCCATCAACGCGAACCAGACGGCGCGGTCGTACTTGTCGGCAAAGCAATTGGCGTCGTGCAGCGCTACCGCAATGACGCCGCGCAATTCCGGGTCCATCTGCCGGTCGGCATGGGCCGCATGCCAAACGGCAGCGCGGCGCACCACCAGCGCCATCGATCCCAGGATACGCAGCGCGACGGCGCATGATCTGCTCAGGCGCGGCGTTGGCCGCACTTCTCCCGCAGGAATTCGACTACCCCGGCGACGGGCACTTCCGCCGCCTCGCCGTCGCGGCGGCGCTTGTATTCGAGCACGCCGCGGTCGAGACCCTTGTCGCCGATGACGATGCGATGCGGAATGCCGAACAGTTCGTCGTCGGCGAACTTCACGCCAGGGCGTGCGTCGCGATCGTCGAGCACGGCGTCGAAGCCGGCGGCCGTCAGTTCGGCATAGAGGCGCTCGGCGATTTCCTGCACGCGCGGCGATTTCTGCATGTTGATCGGTATCAGCGACACGTCGAACGGGGCGATGGGTTCAGGCCAGACGATGCCTTTCGCATCGTGATTCTGTTCGATCGCGGCCGCCACGACGCGCGTCACACCGATGCCATAGCACCCCATGGCCATCGGCACGGCCTTGCCCTGTTCGTCGAGCACGGTGGCATTCAGCGCGGTGCTGTACTTGCGCCCGAGCTGGAAGATATGACCGACTTCGATGCCGCGCGCGATACGGAGCGTGACCATTGCCGGTCGGGCTCGGGTCGCCCGCGAACGACGTTGCGCAGATCCACGACTTCGCCCTCCGGCAGGTCGCGGCCCCAGTTGACGCCCGGTCAGGTGCGCCTCGCGCTCGTTGCCGCCGCAGACGAAATCGGCAGCGTGCGCGGCAGCGCGATCGACGTAGATCTTCGCGGCCAGGCCCACGGGCCCGATGGAGCCAGGTTCGCACTTCGCCGCGGCCAGCACCAGTTCGGCCGAAGCCATGCGCAGCGGCGCGAGCACGCCGGGCAGTTTCTGCGCCTTGACCGCGTTCAGTTCGTGATCGCCCCGCACGATCAAGCGCGACCGCGTCGCCATCGGTGCCCTCGACCAGCAGCGTCTTCAGGCAGCGGCTGGCGGGCACCTTCAGGAACGCGGCGAGTTCGGCGATCGTGCGCACGCCGGGTGTCGCGACCTTCTGCAGCGGCTGCGGTGGCGGCTCCGCGCGGTTCCGCGGGCGCCATGGCTTCCGCCAGCTCCAGGTTGGCCGCGTAATCATCGCCGTCGGAGAACGCGATCGCGTCCTCGCCCGAATCCGCGAGCACGTGAAATTCCTGCGAAGCACTGCCGCCGATGCTGCCCGTGTCGGCGCGAACGGCACGGAATTTCAGCTGCATGCGCTCGAAGATCCGTGTGTACGCCTGGTACATGGCCTGGTAGCCCGGCTCGAGCGAGGCATCGTCGAGGTGGAACGAATACGCGTCCTTCATCGTGAATTCGCGCGCCCGCATCACGCCGAACCGCGGGCCGGATCTCGTCGCGGAACTTGGTCTGGATCTGGTAGAAATTGACCGGCAGCTGGCGGTAGCTCTTCAGTTCGCGCCGCGCGATATCGGTGATGACTTCCTCGTGAGTCGGGCCGTAACAGAACGAGCGTTCGTGGCGGTCGGTAATACGCAGCAGCTCGGGACCGAACTGGTCCCAGCGCCCCGATTCGATCCACAGTTCGGCCGGCTGCATCGTCGGCATCAGCACTTCGAATGCGCCGGCACGATTCATTTCCTCGCGAACGATCGTTTCGACCTTGCGCAACACGCGCAGTCCGATCGGCAGCCACGTGTACAGCCCTGCCGCCAGGCGACGAATCAGGCTGGCGCGCAGCATGAGCTGGTGGCTCACGACCTCCGCATCGGCAGGCACGTCACGCAGGGTGTTGATCGGATAGGTCGAAAGTCGCATTGAGCCGTCCGGCAGCAAAAAAACGCCGGTATGTTAACAGAGGGCCGCCGGCCAGCCGGCGCAGGGGCCGACGGGGCGGGCCGGATGCGTTGTGCCCGGCGACGGTGCTACCTATCATGGGCGTAGCCGAATTTTTCCGGCCCGGTGCACCATCCATGACGACCGACATCCCACCCACACCGGAAGCGGTGCGGCGTCCGCGCAGCCGCGGCGTCTACCTGTTGCCCAACCTTTTCACGACGGCGGTCCTGTTCTCGGGCTTCTACGCGATCGTGGCCGCGACCGACGGCAATTTCGACCGCGCCGGCATGGCGGTCTTCATCGCGATGGTCTGCGACGGACTCGACGGGCGGATCGCGCGGTGGACCAATACCCAGAGCGAGTTCGGCGCGCAATACGACAGCCTGTCCGACATGGTGGCGTTCGGCCTTGCGCCGGCCGTCGTCGCCTACCAGTGGGGCGTTGCCCGGATTGCCGAATACGGCTTCCTCTGGGGCCGGCTTGGGCTGGCTCGCCACGTTCTTCTACGCCGCCTGCGTTGCCATCCGGCTCGCGCGCTTCAACACCAAGGTCGACACGGCCGACAAGCGCTTCTTCGAAGGCCTGCCCAGCCCGTCCGGCGCGGCGCTGCTGGCGGGTTTCGTCTGGATGGTCGCCGACCTGCAGCGCGAAGGACTGCGTGCGCTGTCCTGATTTTCGCGGTCGCGTTGCTGGCCGGCAGCCTCATGGTCAGCCGGTTCCGCTACCTGAGCGGCAAGGACCTCGACCCGAAGATGCGCGTCCCGGTCGCATTCATGGTGCTGGTGCCGCTCGGTTTCGTGCTGGTCGGCAGCAGTCCGCCGGAGATGCTGTTCGCGCTGTTCGCCGTCTATGCCAGTTCGGGCCCGCTGCTCGCGGTCTGGCGCCGCTTCCGGCGTCGCCGGCTATTGCGGCAAGCCGGCCCGGGGGACGGGCAAGTAATCGATGGCGGAGCCACGCAAGGCGGCCTACCTGAGTGCGCTGGGCGTCGACGTGTACGTCCCGCGCGCTACGCCGCCGCTGCCGGCTGACGTTCCCGAGGCAGCCGCCAGGCCCGTCGAGACGTCGATCGCGAGCACGCGCGCCGGCGCAGCTCGCCCCCCAGGTCGCGGACATGGACTGGAACGAGTTGCGCGCGGCCGTGGCCGCATGTGAGCGCTGCACGCTGCACTCGACCCGCACGCAGACCGTCTTCGGCGTCGGCAATCCCAGCGCGCGCTGGATGTTCATCGGCGAGGCGCCGGGCATGGACGAAGACCGGCAAGGCGAACCGTTCGTCGGCCGGGCCGGGCAACTGCTCAACGCGATGATTCGTGCGCTCGGATTCGCGCGCGAGGACGTCTTCATCGCGAACGTCCTGAAGTGCCGGCCGCCGAACAACCGCGACCCGAAGCCGGAGGAAGCGGTCAGCTGCCGCGGTTATCCTCGAGCGGCAGGTCGCACTCGTGAACCCGACGCTCGTCATCGCCGTGGGGCGCATCTCGGCGCAGTACCTGCTCGCCACGGACACGCCGATCGCCAAGCTGCGCGGCAAAGTGCATTCGTTCGGTGCGCGGAACTGGCCGCTGGTCGTGACGTATCACCCGGCCTACCTGCTGCGCAGTCCCGGCGAAAAACGCAAGGCGTGGCAGGACCTGCTGTTTGCGAAGCAGGTGTTTGCCCGCGTCGAAAGCGCGAAGCGCCGCCCGGTGGCCGCCGTCGTGAACGCCGCGCGCGAACCCACCAAGGCCAGGCAGCGGCTCGTGCGCTTCCGCGCCATGATCCCCTCGGACGTGCCGGGCGTCGGGGCAGTCGAGCGTGCGTCCTATACGTTTCCGTGGAGCGAGGGCATTTTTCGCGACTGCCTGCGCGTCGGTTATCTTTGCCGCGTCGCGGAATGCGACGGTGAAATCGTCTCGTACGGCATCGTCGCCATGGGCGCCGGCGAGGCGCACATCCTGAACATCTGCGTCGGCGAAGCCATGCGCGGCCGCGGCGTCGGCCGCCAGATGCTGAACCTGCTGCTGGAACGGGCACGCCAGGCGGGCATGAGCGACGTCTTGCTCGAGGTGCGGCCGTCCAACCTGCACGCGATTGCGCTCTACCAGTCGCTGGGCTTCATCGAGGTCGGCCGCCGCAAGGCCTACTACCAGGCCGTGGACGGCCGCGAGGATGCATTGGTCCTGAAGCTGTCGTTGCCGGTAACATAGGGCGGATGAATCAAGCCCTCGACGAAGTGGCGCGTCGCCGCACCTTCGCCATCATTTCGCACCCAGACGCCGGCAAGACCACGCTCACCGAAAAGCTGCTGCTGTTCGGCGGCGCGATCCAGCTTGCCGGCACGGTCAAGGGACGCAAGGCCACGCGCCACGCGACCTCGGACTGGATGCGCCTCGAGCAGCAGCGCGGCATCTCGATCACGTCGAGCGTCATGCAGTTTCCTTACGACGGGCGCGTCGTGAACCTGCTCGATACGCCGGGCCACGAGGACTTCTCCGAAGACACCTACCGCACGCTGACGGCCGTCGACTCCGCGCTGATGGTCATCGACTGCGCGAAGGGCGTCGAGGAGCGCACGATCAAGCTGATGGAAGTGTGCCGGCTGCGCGATACGCCGATCATCACGTTCATCAACAAGCTCGACCGCGAAGGTCGGGAACCGACCGACCTGCTCGACGAGATCGAGAAGGTGCTGCGCATCAGCTGTGCGCCGGTGACCTGGCCGATCGGCATGGGTCGCGAGCTGAAGGGCGTTTACCACCTGCTCGAAGACCGCATCTACGTCTACCAGGCGGCGGAGAAGGGCCGGGCCGGCAGTCAACGAGATCATCGAAGGGCTCGACAGCGACGAGGCGACGGAATTTCTCGGCGACCGCGCGCGTGCCTACCGCGACGAAGTCGAACTCGTGCGCGGCGCGTCGCACACGTTTTCACTCGAGGAATACCGCGCCGGGCGGCAGACGCCGGTGTTCTTCGGCTCGGCGATCAATAATTTCGGCGTGACCGAACTGCTCGATGCGTTCGTCGAATTCGCGCCCGCGCCGCTGCCACGACCGACCACGAGCCGCAGTGTCGATCCACACGAAGCGCCGTTGAGCGGTTTCGTGTTCAAGATCCAGGCGAACATGGATCCGGGGCACCGCGACCGGATTGCGTTCCTGCGCATCTGCTCGGGCCGGTACACCCGAGGGCATGCGGCTGTTCCACGTTCGGCACGGCAAGGAAATCCGCGTCGGCGATGCCGTGACGTTCCTTGCCGCCGATCGCCAGCACACCGACGAAGCGTTTGCCGGCGACATCATCGGCCTGCACAACCACGGCACGATCAACATCGGCGACACGCTCACCGAAGGCGAGAAGATCATGTTCACGGGCGTGCCGAACTTTGCGCCGGAACTCTTCCGCCGCGTCGTGCTGCGCGATCCGCTGCGCATGAAGGCACTGCAGAAGGGGCTCGACCAGCTCTGCGAGGAGGGCGCCACGCAGCTCTTCCGGCCGCTGCGCAACAACGACCTGATTCTCGGCGCGGTCGGCCAGTTGCAGTTCGACGTGGTCGCGTTCCGGTTGCAGGACGAGTATTCCGTGCAGGCGGCGTGGGACGCGATTAGCGTCTACACGGCGCGCTGGGTGTATTGCGACGATCCGAAGAAGCTCGCCGAATTCCGCACCAAGGCCTACGAGAACCTCGCGCTCGACCATTCCGGCGCGCTCGTTTACCTCGCGCCGACGCGCGTCAACCTGCACCTGACGCAGGAACGCTGGCCGGAGATCACGTTCCGGGAAACGCGCGAGCATCTCTCCAGCACGCGCGTGTGAACAGGGTACTCGACACGCCGCCCGGTGCTGGCCTGGGCGTTCTACGACTGGGCCAACTCCGCGTTTGCGACCACGGTGATGGCGGGCTTCTTCCCGGTCTTCTTCAAGCAGTACTGGAACGCCGGCGTCGTCGCGACCGAGAGTACGTTTCGCCTCGGCGTCACGAGCGGTCTCACCAGCCTGCTGGTCGCGTTGCTCGCGCCCGTCCTCGGCGCGATCGCCGATCGCAGCAACTCGCGCGTCAGGCTGCTGATGCTGGTCACGGTGCTCGGCGCCGCGGCGACGGCGGCGCTGGCCCTCGTCGGCCAGGGACACTGGGTAGCAGCCGCGGGGCTCTATTTCGCGGCCTCGCTCGGATTCTGGGGCGGCATCGTCTTCAACGATTCGCTGCTGCTGCACGTTGCCGAGCCCGACGAGTACGACCTCGTCTCCGGCTTCGGTTATGCGCTCGGCTACCTCGGCGGCGGCCTGCTGTTCGCGGTGAACGTCTTGATGACCCAGAAGCCCGCGTGGTTCGGGTTACCGGACGCCGCGGCGGCCGTGCGCGCCTCGTTCCTGATGGTTGGCGCCTGGTGGCTCGTTTTCGCGCTGCCCTGCTTTTTCTTCGTGCGCGAGAAAAACATCGCGCGCGATCCCGACGCCGGGCCGTGCGGTGCGCCAGGGCTTCGCGGAACTGCGCAACACGCTCGGCCGAGATCCGGCGCTATCAGCCGGTCGTCTGGTTCCTCGCCGCCTACTGGCTCTACATCGACGGCGTCAACACGGTCATCAAGATGGCCGTGGACTACGGGCTCTCGCTCGGGTTCGAGGCGTCGCAGCTCGATCGCGGCGCTGTTGCTGACACAGTTCGTCGCCTTCCCTGCGGCGCTCGCGTTCGGGTGGATCGGCCGCAGGATCGGACCGCGCAAGGGCATTTTCATCGCGCTTGCGGTGTACGCCGCGGCAACCGTGTTACGCGTATTTCATCCAGAGCGCGCGTGATTTCTATGTGCTGGCCGTCATCATCGGCCTCGTGCAGGGCGGCGTGCAGTCGTTGAGCCGCAGCTATTTCGGGCGTCTCGTGCCGGAGGGCAAGTCGTCCGAATTCTTCGGCTTCTACAACATGATGGGCAAGTTCGCGGCGGTGCTCGGGCCCGCTGCTGACCGGCGTCGTGGCCGCGTGTCACGGGCGACTCGCGCCTGTCGATCCTCTCGATCCTCGTGCTGTTCGTCGCGGGCGCGGCAGTGCTTGCCGTTGCGGGCGCGCGCGGAGCGTCGCGCCGGTCGCATAGGAAATGCAGCGGGCGGCCGCTCGGATTAGGCAGGAAATCGACCGGTGCCCTGCCAGGACGCCGGATCGATGCCGTAATACTCGGTCAACAGCCGATAGTGCGCCGGCGAGGCATCTCGAAACGACCGCGGCCGCTCGATGAAGTCTTCGGTGGAAACCGCAAAAAACTCGGCTTCGTCTTCGGCTGCGTAAGGGTCGAGGAATACGGCATCGTGGCGTTCGAGGGCTCCGACGAATCGGGCGTATTCGGCGCGCAATTCGGCCAACCACGACGACATCGTCCGCCTTGCACCCGATTGCCCCGACGCGAGACCCAGCCCCTCGGCTTCGAGATAGTGCGCAAATTCGTGCAGCACGACGTTGTAGCCGTCGGCAGGCATCGCACCGCTCTCCGCGATGTCTTCCCAGGACAGGATGATCCGGTGCGAGTCCCAGGACTCGCCGGACAACTCGCGCCGGCGCGGCGTGACGATGCCTGCTTCATCTTCGACTTCGTCGTTCACCCAGAACGTACTCGGATACACCAGGATCGAGCGCAGTTCGTCATAGATCCGGCCGGGGCGACCCAGCAGCAGCAGGCAGGCGTGCGCCGCGATCGTGACGCGGATTTCATCGGTGATCGCGAGACCATTGCAACCGACGAATTCCTTTTCGGCGAGAAGTGTGCGGACGAGTCCTTCGAAGCGCACCCTCAGCTCGTCCGGCACGGAGTCGGCGCAGGGCACGTTGCGGGCGATGCAGGCACGCTCCGCAGGCCGACAACGATTGCTGCCCCGGTGTGACGCCGCCGTCGGCGCCGGATTGCGGGTGGCAGCAGGATTGCCGCAAGCGCCACAAGCGCGGCCGCCACGATCGCAGCGATCGCCACGGCCATGCCGGGCTCAGCCGTAGGTTTTCTTCAGGCGCTCGACGAGCTTCACGTACGACTCCTGCGCCTTGGTCGAGTCGGTGCCCTTGAGCTTCGCCCACGCGTCGTACTTGGCGCGGTCCACGAACGAGAACGCCCCGGGTCGTTCACCACTGACGTCGCCCTCGCTGCCCTGCTTGTAGAGCGCATACAGCCGCAGCATGTCTTCGTCGTCCGGACGCTTCGTGAACTTCTTGACGTCGATCGCCGCGGCCTCGAATTTCTTCTTGATGTCCGCCATGACACTTCCCCGCTCGATGAGTCCGACAAGCATACCCGACAGCGCGCGATCCGCCGGTCAGGGTTGCAGTGCGTTGACCACGTGCTTGAGCCGTTGCAGGTCGCGCTCAGACGGGGCGGGCCCGTACCGCAGCGCGGCGTACAGGATGCGGACTTCATCCAGTTGTCCGGCGAGGTCGGGGCAGGTCCTGCCAGCGCGTCCGAGAAACGCCACCGGGCTCTCCGCCAGGGTTGGCGCCACGCCGCGCTTGCGCAGGCGGCGCACGGCAACCGCATGCAACCGGGCGGGCCAGTCGCGGGGCGGCGAGCGGTGGGCCCACGCGAGATAGGCGGACAACCCGACGAAGAACGCGGCCAGGCTCGCAGCAAGGCCGAGGCCGAGCGCGCGCCAGTCAGGTTCGTCGACACCGAGACGTTCGAGCAGGTCGAACTGCGACTGGGCGTCGAAGCGAATCACGCGCTGGTCCCAGAAATCGTTGACCGCGTCCCAGCTCAGCTCGACCTGCAGCCACAACGCGCTGGCCTCACGCAGCCTGCCCGGAACAGCTTCGTTGGCGCCGACCGCGCGGATGAGTCCGCCCTGGATGCGTTCGGGCGCCACCGCGGCCGTGGGATCGACACGACGCCAGCCGCGTTCTGCCGTCCAGACTTCGGACCACGCGTGGGCGTCGGATTGACGCACGATCAGGTACCCGCCGTAGGGATTGAATTCGCCGCCCTGGTAGCCCGTTACGACGCGCGCGGGAATCCCGGCGGCACGCATGACCACCGTAAATGCCGACGCGAAGTGCTCGCAGAATCCCTTGCGCGTGGAAAACAAGAACTCGTCGACGCCATTGGCCGTCAGGCGCGGTGGCTCGAGCGTGTAAATGAAAGGCTGCGTGCGAAACATGTGCAACATTTCGTCGACGATCGCCGACGTGTTGCCGCGATGGCGTGCGCTCAGTTCACGGCCCAGGGCCAGCGCCGCGCGGGTTGGTGCCGTCTCGCGGCAGCGACAGGTCTTTCTGTCGCAGCGAGAGTGGCAATTCGCGTCCCGCCGTGTGCCGTGGAAACGACACCAGGCTCGAGGGTCGTGACGCTGTTGATCGCGCGCGGCGCCAGCAACGTGAAGTCATAGCCCTGGGACGCCTGGCGCGGCGGCCATTGCGAGGGCAGGTCGAGGGCCAGCACCCAACGCCGGCCGTGGGGCTGCAGCGTGATTTCGTATTCGACGGGCGAACCGGCGAACTGCACGTCCTGGCTCGGGAATGCCTGGGCCTGCGGCCGGCCCCAGCTGCTGCCGTCGAACTCGTGCAGCACCGGACCGCGCCAGTAGCGCTGCTCCGGTGGCGGCAACTCGCCCTTGAAGCGCGCACGGAACGCGACGTCGCCCGAGACGCTGAGATCCGACACATCGCCGGGCGTCATCTTGTCGTCGAGTCCGGTGCGCGCCTGCCGGCCCGAGTCGATGCCCCAGAAGGGCCCGGGCAGGCGCGGAAACAGCACGAACAGCAGCAGCGCGAGTGGCAGCGCCTGCAGCAGCAACGCACCCGAGCGCGAAGCCAGGTACCGCGTCGAGGTGTCCTTATCGCCGGCGTGCACACGCATCAACGCCACGGTCGTGAGAAAGGCACTACCGGCGAGCCATGGCAACTGCAGCAGGCCCTGGTCGCGCAGCAACGCCGCGTACAACAGGAACCACGCAATGAAGGCGAGGATCGTCACGTCGCGCGTCGAGCGCGTCTCGAGCAGTTTTGCCGTGACCATCAGCACCAGGAATGCCGTGCCGGCTTCGACGCCATTCAAGGTCCGGTAGGTGCCGAACACGCCCGCGGCCGCGAGGAACGTAATGCCGAGCCGCACGCCGCGTCGACGGCAATGGCCAGTGCCTGAGATCCGCGGCCCACCGCCACGCGCCGATGGCCGCAAGCAGCAATGTGACCCAGGCCGGTATGTATGGCACGTGCGGCACGACGGACACGACCAGCGCGGCGAGCATCCAGCCGAGCCCATGCACTCGAGTGCGGCCCGCCTCAGGCATGGGCGGTGGCTCCCGCGTCGCCGAACAGCGCGAGTGCATTCAGGCAGCGCTGCTGATGTGCGACGCCGACATTCGGTTCGATCGTCTGCCCCGGCAAGCGCAGGCCGAAAGCTTCGCCGGCGGCGTGCGCGTCGATGATCCAGCGGCACAACTGCGCCAGGCGCACCTCGGTGTCGAGGCCGGGCAGGCTGTCCCAATCGAACACGTGCGAAATCACGTCGGTTCCGGCGTACTGCTTGGTGTGCAGTCCCTGGCCGCGCGCATACGCTTTCCAGGCGATGCGACGGATCGAATCGCCCGGCTGGAACGCACGCAACCCCGCGAAATCCTCGTCGCCGGGCGCCTTGTCCTGCGCACCGCCGGTATCGGTGCGCGTCAGGGGCGGTGCGCGGTCGCGCGTCGCCGGTCGTGGCCAGGCGATCGCCGAGTAATCCGGGTGCATCGACCGCCCAGGCGCGGAACAGGCCGAGCGGATGGTGCGTCGCGAGGACGAAGCGCTCGAGCGGCATGCGTCCGCGCCGCGTCGCCGGTCACGCGCAGATCGGCCTGCGCCGACCCCGCAGCCGGCACTTCGGTGGTCGCGATGGGCTTGCGTGTCCGGCCGATCGCCAATTCGAGCGCCGGACGCGGCACGCGCGATTCGTTCTGCAGCAGCAGGCGGAAATGCACGTCCTGCCCGACGAACGCGGGCTCGGCCTCGAGCAGTCGCACCTTGCAGCCCCGCCAGCGTGCCGTGGCAATGGTGCATGACCACGAGGCCCAGGCTCACCAGCACGAACGCGAGTCCCAGGCCAAGATTGTTGTTGTAATTCATGCCGCCGAGCAGCATCGCAGAACACCATTGCGGCGTAGGCGAGGCCGGAGCGAGTCGGCAATATGTAGATGCGATTGCGCCTGAGTTCGACCGGGTCGGTGTCGGGACCTTGGCGGCGACGAATCCACGCGATGCGCGCGATTTTCGAGGCGCGTGCGGACTGCCTGGATGAGGCGTGGCATCGCGCCGCTTAAGGCACAGCGACCGCTTCGAGCACGTACTGGCCAACCTGGCCCGCATCGCGAAAGCGCGCCGTGTCGCGCGGCGCGAGTCGATGCCCGACAACGGCCGGCAGCACGGCCTGCACGTCTTCGGGCAGCACGCCCGGATGTGCCTGCATGAGCGCCCAGGCCTGCGCGGCGCGCAGCAGTGCGATCACCGCGCGTGGCGACAGACCCGCCTCGAATTCGGCGGCCTGCCGCGTGTGGCGCGCGATCGCCTGCACGTAGTCGAGCAGCGCCTCGGAGACGTGGACGCGCGGCACCTCGCCTTGCAGTCGCAGCAGTTGCTGGGGCGTGACGGCCGGCGCCAGCTCGGCCAGCAGATCGCGGCGATCGCGGCCGAGCAGCAGTTGGCGTTCGAGCGCAGGCTTCGGGATACCCGAGTTCGATGCGCATCAGGAAGCGATCGAGTTGCGACTCGGGCAGCGGAAACGTGCCGATCTGGTATGCCGGATTCTGCGTTGCGATCACGAAGAACGGTTCGTTGAGCGGATAGGTCTGGCCGTCCGCGGTGACCTGGTGCTCCTCCATGGCTTCGAGCAACGCGCTTTGCGCCTTGGGCGTCGCCCGATTGACTTCGTCGGCCAGCACCAGCTGCGAGAACACTGGTCCGCGGTGGAACCGGAACTGTCCGGTCTCCGCCTCGAAGATCGAGACGCCGATGATATCGGCCGGCAGCAGGTCGCTCGTGAACTGGATGCGCTGGTAGCTGAGGCCGAGCGACGCGGCGAGCGCGTGCGCAAGCGTCGTCTTGCCGACGCCGGGAATATCCTCGATCAGCAGGTGACCGCGGGCGAGCAGGCAGGCCAGGCAAAGGCGAATCTGCTGCTCCTTGCCGAGGATGATCTCGTTGAGCCCGGCAACCGCGCCTGCGACCAGGTGCGCTGTGCTCGGCTCGATGCCGGTCAATGTTGGAGATGCGACGACCACTGGTTTGTTTTACTCCACGGGTGCGATGGCTGCGAGTCGTCGTAACTGCTCGCCCAACTGCGCGAGCTGTCGTTCGAATTCCGCGACGCGTTCGCGCTCCTGCGTGACCACCGTCTCCGGTGCATTCGCGACGAAATTCGCATTGGCGAGTTTCGCGGCGCACTTGTCTCGTTCCTGCCGCGCGCGTGCCATGCGCTTCTCGAGACGCGCCATTTCGGCCGACACGTCATCGACGAGCCGGGCAAAAGGCGCCAGGATCGTGCGGCCGTCGATGATCGCGATCGCACAGGGCGGCAGGTCGGCCTCGGTCTGCACGACCTGCAACGACTCCAGGTTCGCGACCTTCGCGATCGTGGCCGTCAACGCCGTGAGCGCTGCGGCATCACCCGGCTTCGCGACGCGCACGTAGACCGGCGTCGCGCGGGAGTGGGGCACGTCGAGTTCGCCACGAATCTGGCGCACTCCGAGCACGACGGCCTGCAGTGCCGCAATCTGGTCCCCGGCCGTTGCGTCGGCGACGAACTCGCTCGTGGACGGGTAGCGCTGCAGCATCACGGTCGGTCCGGTGCGCCCCGCCAGCGGCCCGACCTTCTGCCAGATTTCCTCGGTGATGAACGGCATCAACGGGTGCAGCATGCGCAGCGTACCCTCGAGCACTTCGACCAGCGTGCGACGCGTGCCGCGCTTCTGCTCGGGTGTGACGTCCGCGCCCTGCAGGACCGGCTTGCAAAGCTCCAGGTACCAGTCGCAGAACTCGTACCACACGAATTCATACATGGCCTGCGCGGCGAGGTCGAACCGGTACGTCGCGAGATGGGCACGGACCGCGACGATCGTCGCGCCGAGCCGCCCACGAATCCAGCGATCGGCAACGCTGAGTTCGCCAGGGCCCGACCGCAGGTCGTCCGCGTGCTCCTCGGTGTTCATCAGCACGTAGCGCGAAGCGTTCCAGAGCTTGTTGCAGAAGTTCCGGTAGCCCTCGACGCGGCCAAGATCGAAGCGGATATCGCGACCCATCGTCGCGAGCGCCGCAAACGTGAAGCGCAATGCATCCGTACCGAACGCCGGGATGCCCTGTGGAAACTGCTTGCGCGTGGCTTTCTCGATCGCCGTCTTCATCTGCGGCTGCATGAGGCCCGCGGTGCGCTTGGCCACGAGCGCCTCGAGGTCGATGCCGTCGATCAGGTCGAGCGGATCGATGATGTTGCCCTTCGACTTCGACATCTTCTGGCCGTGCTCGTCGCGGATGAGCCCGGTGATGTACACCTCGCGGAACGGCACCTCGCCCGTGAACTTGAGCCCGAACATGATCATGCGGGCGACCCAGAAGAAGATGATGTCGAAGCCGGTCACCAGCACGTTGGTCGGATAAAACGTTGCGAGCTCCGGCGTCTGCCTGCGGCCAGCCGAGTGTCGAGAACGGCCAGAGCGCGGAGCTGAACCACGTGTCGAGCACGTCGTCGTCCTGGCGCAGCGCGACGGCGTGGCCGTGGCGATCCGCCGCGGCCTTTTCGGCTTCGGCGGCCGTGCGTGCCACATAGATGTTGCCGGCCTCGTCGTACCACGCCGGGATGCGGTGGCCCCACCAGAGCTGGCGGCTGATGCACCAGTCCTGGATGTTGTGCATCCACTGGAAATACGTCTTCGCCCAATTTTCCGGCACGAAGCGGATACGGCCGTCTTCGACCGCAGCGATCGCCGGCTCGGCCAGCGGTGCGATGCGCACGTACCACTGGTCCGTCAGCCACGGTTCGAGCACGGCGTTGCTGCGATCACCACGCGGCACCTGCAACGTGTGCGGGTCGGTCTTTTCGAGCAGTCCGGCCGCCTCCAGGTCCGCGACGATGCGCTTGCGTGCCTCGAAGCGATCGAGGCCCGCGGTAGGCGGGCGGCACGTTGTCGTTCATGGCCGCATCGGCGGTCAACACGTTGATCATCGGCAGCGCGTGCCGCTTGCCGATCTCGTAGTCGTTGAAGTCGTGCGCCGGGCGTGATCTTTACGCATCCGCTGCCGAATGCGGGGTCGACGTAGTCGTCGGCGATGACGGGGACCAGGCGATCGGTCAGCGGCAGGCGTATCTGCTGGCCGACCAGATGGCGATATCGCTCATCGTCGGGATGCACCGCCACGGCGGTGTCGCCGAGCATCGTCTCCGGCCGCGTCGTCGCCACGACGACGTGCCCGGAGCCGTCCGCGAGCGGATAGCGCAGGTGCCAGAGGTGGCCCGGCTTCCGGCTCCGAGACGACCTCCGAGGTCGGAGAGCGCGGTGTGCAGCACCGGATCCCAGTTCACGAGCCGCTGGCCGCGGTAGATCAGGCCTTGCTCGTGCAGGCGCACGAACACTTCGAGCACTGCCTCCGAGAGACCCTGCGTCCATCGTGAAGCGATCGCGCGACCAGTCGACCGAGTTGCCGAGCCGCCGCATCTGGCGCGAGATCGTGCCGCCCGATTCTTCCTTCCATTGCCAGACGCGCTCGATGAACGCTTCGCGGCCGAGGTCCTGGCGCGACTTGCCGCGCGCGTTCAGCTGGCGCTCGACGACCATCTGCGTCGCGATGCCCGCGTGGTCGGTGCCCGGTTGCCACAGCGTGCGGTCGCCTTCCATGCGATGGAAGCGCGTGAGCGCATCCATGAGCGTGTGCTGGAACGCGTGGCCCATGTGCAGCGTGCCCGTCACGTTCGGCGGCGGAATCATGATGCAGTAGGGCGTCCCGTCGCCGGCCGGCGCAAACCAGCCGGCCGCTTCCCAGGCGGCGTAGATGCGGGATTCGATATCGCGGGGGGAGTAGCTTTTATCCATCGACGGCCTCGTGCGCGAACCCGCGATTATACCGGGCCGGGCAGGGCCGCCGCGGTCGGGTGGAGCCGCGGCAGACGAGGGGGGCGATCAGTTGGGCGCCCGGCCGCGGAAGTGCGCGCGATCACGTCGGCGATCATCCTGGGCAACTCGGCCTTGAGCCGGTCCGAGACCTGCTCGAGCAACAAGCGCCTCCATTTCGCGGCAGGCGTTGTGGACGAGTTCATCTGCGTGCTCGTGGATCACCGCCGTGAGGTGCGCTTCGAGATCGTCGAGAAATTGCGCCGTGCTCGTCCGACGCTGCCGCCGCCGGGCTGGCGTCGGTGACGACTTCGGTCAGGACCGGGATGCCATCGAAGGGTTCGTTCATCGCGACCTCACATCGGTTGATAGTGCGATCGGGGCTGCAGCCAGCTTCGCGATACGACGCGCCAGCGTGTTCGTCCGGCGCGCTTGCGCGTCCTCGTCGCCGCCGACGACCTCGCAGCACGCGAGCATAAGCGGAAAAATCCGCGGGCGCATCGGCCGCGAGGTTGACCAGCACGTCGCGGTGCGTGTCGGGCAGCGGCCGAGCTGCCGACCAGCACCGGCGTGGCCGCGGCCAGCTCCGGGTCGCCCGGCCAGACCACGTGCGGCACGAAGCTGCGGTCCGCGAATGTCCAGAGCAGTTCGTCGAACTCGGCCGTCTCGGCCGGGCTCGTCGTGCGCACGACGACCTTGAGGCCCTGCTCGTAGGCTTTCTCGGCGAGGCGGCAGGCGGTCGTCAGCCGCGGCACGCGGGTCCGGCGCCGCAAGCAGGTAGAAATCGACTTGCGGCGTGGTCACGGCCGGGCGACGCGACTTCAGGCGCGGTTGATCGAGGAAATCCACGAGCAAGGGCACCGGGCGGCCCGTGCTGCCTTTCTGCGCACCGCCGTCAGGTACGCCGTGCCCGCGATGTCGAGGTGGGCCCAGCGCAGTGCCATCGGTGAACTTCGCCAGGAAGCAGGCCGCCGTGATGGCACCGCCCTCGCGGCCGCAGGCATTGGCGAAGTCCGCGAAATTGCTCTTCAACTGCTCGTGGTATTCCTCGGCCATCGGCATGTGCCAGCAGCGGTCTTCGGCCCGCATGCCCGGCCGCGCGCCAGTTCGCCGGCGAGTTCGTCGTCGTTGCTCATGACGGCCGAGAGGTGCGCGCCGAGCGCGATCACGCACGCGCCGGTCAGCGTCGCGATATCGACGACGACGGCGGGCTTGAAGCGCCGCGCATAGGTGAGCGCGTCGCAGAGGATCAGCCGGCCCTCGGCATCGGTGTTGATGACCTCGATGGTCTGGCCGGACATGCTGCGCACGATGTCGCCCGGCTTCGTGGCGCGACCGCTCGGCATGTTCTCGCACGCGGGCACGATGCCGACGACGTTGAGCTTGAGGCCCATCTCGGCCGCGGCCTTGATCGAGCCGAACACGCTCGCGGCGCCGGTCATGTCGAACTTCATCTCGTCCATGCCGGGCGGCTGCTTCAGCGAAATGCCGCCGCTGTCGAACGTGACGCCCTTGCCGACGAGCACGACGGGCGCCTGGCCGCGACGGCCGCCGTCGTAGCGCATCACGATCAGCTTCGCGGGCTCGTCGGTGCCGTGGGTGACCGAAAGGAACGAACCCATCTTCAGGCGCTTCAGCTCGCGCTCGTTCGAGCACCTGAGTGCGCACGGCGCCGTATGCGCGCGCCAGTTCCCGGGCCTGCTGGGCGAGATAGCGTCGGGCGTGCAGACGTTCGCCGGCAGGTTGGCGAGATCGCGCGTGAGCGCCAGCGCCGGCCGCGATCGCAAGGCCGTGCTGCAGCCCGCGCTGGGCCTGGCGTCTTCTGCGAGGCTTCGCGTCACGGCGAAGCCGAATGCCTTGAGCGCGGGTTCGGGCGGCTTGCGCGTGCTGCGGATCGCGGGAACGCGATACAGCGCCGCGCCAAACGCTTCGGCGGCGAGCCGGGCGTCGTAATACGCGTCGGGATCCGCGACGGCTTCGCCAAGATAGCTCACCGCGTCCTTGGCGCCCGGTCTTCGCGATGCGCCAAAGGCGCCGACCAGGGCCTTGCGGTATTGCTTGCGGCCGAAGGCCCCTTCTTGCCGAGGCCCACGACGAGCACGCGTTCGAAAGTCGCGCCTTCGGTGTCGACCAGCTCGATCTCGCCCTGCCTTGCCGCGCACGTCGCCGCGCTTGACCAGTCGCGACAGCCGGCCGTCGAGCGCGGCGTCGAGCAGGGCCGCCGGCGCCGGCAAAGCCGCCGGCTTCGTGCAGTCCGACGATCGCGCAATCCGTTTTCTGGCGGGCGGGCGCAGCGGTCACTACGAATGAACGCATTGTAGGCTTCCTTATCGATCGGGGCGTCTGGGCACGATTGAGTTGTATGCCAGCCGCCGGATCGCCCGTTAAACTGATGGAGCTGCACATCCGGAGCGTTGTCGGGCTTGACCCGCTCGCGGCGTGCGTGTGGCCGGCGAGTTTACCGATTCCCGCCGAGGGCCGCGAACTTTGCTCAATCGACTGGACCGTTACCTGCTGCGCGAAGTCACCTGGACCTTCGTTGCGGTCACCGGCGTGCTGCTCGTGGTGCTGCTGTCGAACCAGTTCGCGCGCGTGCTGGGGCAGGCGGCGCAGAACGACTTCCCGGGCGAGGTGGTCGCGACGCTGATCGGCCTGACGACGCTGCAGCAACTCACCTTGCTCGTGCCCGATCGGCCTGTTTCTCGGCATCGTGCTGGCGCTCGGCCGCCTGTATCACGAAAGCGAAATGACGGCGATGAACGCCTGCGGCGTCGGGCCATTGCGCGTGTTCCGGCCGCTCGCGCTGCTGACGCTGGTCATCGCGGCGCTTCCTCGCGCTGCTGTCGTTCAAGATCGTGCCCGAAGCCTGGATGGAAGTCGAACCGGCTGCGTATCGAAGCGCTGCGCGCGGCGCAGTTCGGTGCCCTCGAGCCGGGACGCTTCCGCAGCTTCGCAGGCGGCGACGCGGTGTTCTACGCCGAGCGAGTCGATGCGAATGGCGAGCTTTTCGGCGTGTTCGTGCAACGCAACGTCGGTGACAAACTCGAAATCGCGATGGCAGAGCGCGCAGTCCAGCGCGGCGCCGGGCAAGCCGAGCAGACGTTCGTGCTGTTCGACGGCCGTCGCTATGAAGGAGTGCCCGGCACGCCGACCTGGCGCGTGATCGAATTCAAGGAGCACGGGATCCCCGTGCGACTGCCAGACTTCAAGAAAGTCCGCAACAGGGAGGAGCTGCGCAGCACCCGCGAACTGATGACGTCCGACAATCCACGCGCTCGTGCCGAACTGTCGTGGCGCACGGCCGTTCCGGTCATGGCGGTCGTACTGATGCTGCTTGCGGTGCCGCTGGCCAAGCTGCGCCCGCGCCAGGGGCGCTTTGCGCGCGTCGGCCTCGCCGTGCTCGTTTACTTCGTTTATTCGAATTTGCTCGCCACCGTGCGGGTCTGGATCGAGAAGGAATCGCCGGGCGGCCAGTTCGGTCTGTGGTGGGTGCACCTGTCTGCCGCTGCTGGTCGCCGCCTGGCTGCTCTGGCGTGAGGAGCGGCCCGGCCCGTTATGGCGCCGCGCCCGGGAGCAGGGCCTGATCATGGGCAAGCTCGGCATGTACATTGCGCGCACCGTGCTCGGCTACACGCTGCTGGTCATGCTGGTGCTGCTCGCACTCGGCGCGCTGTTTCTGTTCATCGGGCAGCAGGACGACATCGGCACCGGCAGTTACAGCGCGACGCAGGCGTTGCTGTTCGTCGCGTTGAACCTGCCGAGTTACCTGTTTGAGTTGCTCCCCGTCGCCGCGTTGATCGGCGCGTTGCTCGGCCTCGGCAACCTCGCCCGCGGCAGCGAGTTGATCGTGATGCGCGCATCGGGCGTGACGACGGCGCGCTTCTGCCTCTGGCTGGGCGCGGCCGGCCTCGTGCTTTCGCTCGCGATGTTCGCGGTCGGCGAATACGTGGCGCCGCCGCTCGGCCAGTATGCGCGGCAGTTGAAGGTGTTCAGCAAGTTCAACGAATTCAGCCTGGCCGGCAACAAGGGCACGTGGGTTCGCGACGGCAACACGATCATCAGCGTGGACCAGCAATCGGCGAGCAACCGCTTCGGCGGCATCAAGGTGTTTCAACTCGACTCACGAGCGCCGGCTGCTGGCGGTTGGGCGTGCGGAGTCGGCCAGGCTCGCCAGCGACAAGGTCTGGCGCCTGGAAGACTATGCAGAAACCGAGTTCGTGGACGGCGGCACGCGGGCCGCGCGCAAGGGCATGGCGCGAATTGCACTACGAGCCTGTCGCCCGAATTTCTCGGCCTGGCGGTCGCTCGAACCCGATTCCATGGGCATGGCCGACCTGCGAGCCTACGTCGCCCACCTGCAACGCAACGAGCTGAACTCCGATCGGTTCCGGACCGCGTTCTGGTCGCGCCTGGCACGCCTCGCGTCCGTGTTGCTCGTGCTGATGCTGGCCTTGCCGTTCGCGCTCGGGTCGCTCCGCAACGCAGGGCAGGGGGCTCGCACGGTGATCGGCGTGTTGATCGGCGCGGGGTTCATCCTGCTCAGCCGGACGCTCGAAAGCAGCGGGCAATTATTCAACCTGCCACCCTGGGTCGTCGGCTGGTTGCCCACGATATTGCTCGCCGCACTGACGAGCATCTTGCTCTGGCGAACTCGCTAGCGCTTGCGCGCGGGCAACACTACTACGCGCGTGCGCGACAGCCGGTCGTGCCAGGCGCGCTTGTCGCGGTCGACGAGGATCCATAGCCAACCCAGCCCGAACGGCAGCAACGACAGGACGCCGGCGCCAATGCGCGTGACGACGTCGCGCCAGTCGAGTAAGGCGCCGTCCTCGCGTTCGACTCGCAGTCGCCACGCCTCCATGCCGAGTGTCTGGCCGCGCTGGCGCCAGAAGACGCCATAGAAACCGACGACCACCAGCGCGAGCATGACGCGGTGCACGACCGCGAGCAGGGGAAAGGCCGCGAATGTCACGGCTTCGCCGCCCGTGAAAGGCAGGAAGCAAGCCGTGCCGATCAGTAACAACGCCAGCAGCAGCAGTGAATCGTAGAGCAATGCGCCCAACCGGCGCAGCAGGCCCGCCGCGGCGGGGTGGGCCGGCACGATCATTGCGCAAACAGGCCCGTGGGATCTGCCACTGCCTAGTCGACGCGGCGTTTTGAGCGTTGCTGGATCGCGTCGCGGTGGGCGCGGAGGATGTTGCGCACTTGATTTTCCGTTGGGCGACCTGCCAGGTGCGCGATCTTGCCGGCGAGGGCGGGCCACTCGGTGCCCCAGTCCAGGAACCGAACGGCGTCCGCTACGACGGTTTTTACGACCTCTGCCTCCGCGGCCGTCAATGGCACGGACGGTTTCGCGGGTGCGGCCCTGCTGACTGACGATGCAGGTTCGAGAGACTTTGGTTTTTCCGGGGTGGATGAACTGCTTGTCGGGCGGGACGCTTGACGCTTCGCCAGTGCCTTGCGCGCTGCCGACGATTCCTTGTCACTGGATACATTGCGGGCCGCGTCACGCCGAGGCCTGCACCCCGGGTTGTTCAACCGTGCCTGTCGTCGAGGCGGCGTCGGGCGGCTTGCCGGTCGCGAGTGGGATGAATCTTTCGATGTGCTCCGAGGCCAGGAGCGAAGTCAAAAAGGACATCAATTCCAGCGATTCGGCGAACGAACTGTCACCCGTGGCCTGGGAGCGGTGCAGACTCGCTTGCAATTCCAGCAGGCGGGTGCGCGCCAGCTCGACGATCCATTTGGTCGGGCGCTGGTGCCGAGGCCAGGCTTCGGCTCGCGCATATGCAGCATCATCGAGCTGCAGGTAGCGCAGGTGGTGTTCGATACTCGCAAGCCAGCGGTCGAGCAATTCCTGGATTCGCTTGTCTGCCGCCGACATTCTCGTTCACCCCGTGGATCGCCGGGAGTCTATTACGCAAACGCGGCCGCGCGAACTGCTTCCGCCCTCGTTTGCCGATTCCTCGGCGCGCTTCGCGGTCTGGATGGGTACTGAAATGGGGCGGCCGGGTAACCGTACGCACTATCCGGTGGCGCGGACGGCCAGATTATGGAAAACGCGATAAAAACCTTCAAAAATGCGTAGCTCGTCACAATTTCGAGGGTATAGTCCGCGGCATACGCTCCGACCACCGCCTCCGAACAAACACGAAGCAAGCGAGGCGGGGATTTCGGCGCACGGCCTTTACTAATGGACTGGTTGTTCACGGCTGCGCTCATAAGCGGCTTGAACTGGAGGAGGGATGGTCATGGATCTGGTGCGTCGCGTCCACGTTGCTCGGTACGGTCATTTCGCCCTGATGGTGCTTGCGCTCGCGGCGTGGGTGCTGCGAGCGAAGCCCTCGCACAGACCGCCCCCGACGTCATCGAGCAAACGCTCGATCGCGCGGACGTTTTCAGCCGCACCAAGGCGCAGGGCGTGAGCCCGACGCCGCTGACCTATGCGGTGACGGCAACCACCGCCTTTACCGAGTGCCAGAACACTTCGACGCGCGGCATGTTCTGCCTCGACAACAACGTTGTCCGCAACTGGCCCGACCCGGAAAAAGCACCAGAGGCCTCGTCGACATTATTCGCTTGTAGCGACCCGGCTTTTGCGCTCGACCGCGGTGCGATCTGCACGGCGATGACGGTCGACCTGTCGGGCAGCGTCTGGCTCGTCGGCAAGAAGAGCAACGCGTACAGCCTGTTCAAGGTGGTCAAAGCGCCTTGCACGGCGGGCTTTACGGCGCTGACAAACGCGGCGGGCTACTGTGCCCGTGCGTACGCGTCCGGCCGCCCGCTGCTGGTCGATATCTCGCCGGTGGACGGCGACATCGGCAACAACTTCCAGCATGGACCCGGGCATCATCGGGCTCGAAGGCAGCAACGCGGTCACGTTCTTTTCGAAGACCTTCGGCGTGGCTCCGACCGTAATTGCCTCCGGTAAGTCAACGTGGGGCCTTAGCGGTAACGAGGCGTTGCAGGGCGTCGGTCTGCTGCAGCGCACCGGAACGATCGTAACCGGCCCCAATGCCGGCACGTACACAGACAACTTCGTCGTCGCCACGACGACGACCGGCCGGGTTTTGGCGAAACAGGTTTCGTCCGCGGCGACGACCGTTTTCAATACCAACTTCCTCGCAACGTCGGGTCGCGGTTCGGCGTGCCCGGGCGTCCTGCCGGCGGCGCGATTCGGCGTCCGGGCCAGTGCCAAATCGGGACAGGTGTTCCTGACCGACAAGAGCTATTGCCGGACCGTCGTGACGAAGCCGAATTATCTGTATTCGTTCCCGGCGGAACCGACGGGCCAGGCTTTCAGCCTGGGCACCATCGCGACGCTGTCCACCGGTACGGAACCACCGGAAGGCGCCAGCGTTTCACCGGGCATCGATATCGACCTGAATACCTGCGGTAACACGCAGGCGTCCTGCGAGCTGATTCCCGACGGGCCCAGCGATGGTTCGCAGACGATTCCCGGCGCGTCGCTCTCGGGCGTCGTGATCGAGCCGGGCCGGAGTGGCATGGCGCTGTTCCAGATCAGGAACATCCCGGACTGCCGGATCCTCGTCATCAAGCCGGCGGCATGTTCCAACCCGCTCGACCCGGCCGTCATCAACATGGACGGATCGCCGGTGACGGCCTTGAGTCCGCCCGAGACGCAGTACCTGAATATCCGGCCGTTGTTGCCGCCGGAAATCATCGAAATCTATCCGCCGGGCAGCTTGCCGCGTCTGCTCGTCTCGCCGCGGTATCGCGCGATCGCGACGCGGGGCCGGTTTGACGCGCTGTACGGCGTCACCGACCCGACCGTACAGTTCCGTGACACGTTCACGGCGCAGTTTGACGTCGCGGACCTGCTCGGCGAGCCCAGTCTCGGCTGTGGCATCGGCGGTCCGCAGCCGAACGTAAATTGGGATCTCGTCGTCACGATCTCGGAGCGTCATCCGACCGTCGGTGGTCCGACGGACGTCACTGGCCCACAGCACGTCGACATGCTCATCAACAATGGCTGCTTCAATCCGACATCGGGTTCGGGCTTGCGCTGGTCGATCTATGCGTATGGCCTCCAGCTTAGCCCCGAATTGATCACCACGACCTCGGGCACGGTATCCGGATATCCGGACGCCATTTTCGGGCATCTGTTGGGTTCGCTAGGTACGGACCTGGGCAACACGCAGACGATCTATCTCTGCGCTAACGCCGACGGCGGCACATCGGCACCGGTCTCGCCGAGTTCATGCAGTCTGTTGCAATCCGCATGGGCCGCTGTGACTACCAAGCTCAACAGGTGCCTCGAGGCTGCGGAGACCCCGAAGAACAGCGCCTTTGCGCAGAATTGCCAGTCGTTCGAGACGCAGTTCCTGAGCTACAAGAACACGCTGGCCTCGGTGCCTCGACAAGGCAGCGACCCGGCGAACCGGATCGGCGAAGTAGACGCCCGGGCGCAGGTGCTCGAACACGTGTACCGGGACCACTTCCTGCAGGCGGCCCAGTAGTACAGTCGAGGTCGCGACTCGGAGTTGTCCGGGTCGCGGCTTCTTTACGGGCGCAGGCGGAGCCCGCGCCCCGCGCACTGCGTCCTGTGTATGATCCCGCCGCATGGCGACGCCTGCCGCGTTCTCGATTCCGATTGAGGCTCCGTTCACCGCGGGACCGGTGCGTCGCACCGGCGCACGCAGCTATGCGGTGCCGCTCGTCGTCGCGGTCACTGGCCACCGCGACCTCGTCTCCGCCGAGTTGCCTGGCATCCGCGCCAGGGTTCGCGAATGCCTCGAAGGCCTGCGCAAGGACTATCCGGGTCGCATCATCGCGGTGATGTCCGCGCTCGCCGAAGGCGCCGATCGCCTCGTCGCCGAGGAAGCACTGGCACTTGGCTTGCCGCTCACCGTGGTCCTGCCCATGCCTCGCGCGATGTACGAGCAGGATTTTACGAATGCCGGTTCGCGGGCGCAGTTTGCGACCCTCTGCGCCGCCGCGGTCGACCTGTTCGAACTTCCGCTTACGCTCGGCAACACCGAAGCCGGCATCGCGGAGCAGGGGCCGGCCCGCGCCCGCCAATACGCCTCGGCAGGTGTCTTTCTTTGTGCGCACTGTCACGTCCTGCTGGCGCTGTGGGATGGCAAGGAGAGCGATCAACTTGGCGGCACCAGCCAGGTCGTGCGGTTTCACCATCACGACGTGATGCCCGGCTATACGCCGCGCGCAACGGCAAGCCGGCTCAACCTGACCGACGACGAAAGCGACCTCGTGTACCACGTCGTCTGCTCCCGCGATCGACCCGACGGCCAGCCCGCGCCTGGACTCGTTGCGCTGGACGCGTTCTGGTTCACGTCCGATGAAGCGCAGCCGCGCGTGCGCGAAATGCCTGCGCGGCATCGCAAGGTTTTCGCCTATACGAACGAATTCAGCCGCGAAGCCCAGTTGTACGCGGCATCGATCGACAAGGAGCGTTACTCCCTGCTGAGCGGTGAGCAGGCAACGCTGCTGCCGCCGGGGCTCTGGGACATCAACCAGGTGTTCTGCGCCGCCGACTGGCTCGCGATCCGCTATCAGAAGCGCGTGATCTTCACGCTCAAAGCGGGGCACGTCTGCGCGTTGCTCACGGCGATCGGTTACCTGACCGTATACGGACCTGGAATCGACGCGCGTACTGATCGCACTGATCATCGGGCTGATGCTCAGCGCCGTAGGCATCAACGTGCTGGCCGTGCGTGGTTCGTGGCACCGCAAGTACCTGGACTGTCGCACGCTCGCGGAGGGACTCCGCGTGCAGTTCTACTGGGCCGCCGCGGGCGTCACCAGCGGCAACGTCACCAAGTTTGCGCACGACAACTTCCTGCAGATGCAGGACACGGAACTCGGCTGGATCCGCAATGTGATGCGCGTGGCTGGCACCGAGTGCGACATCGCCCCGAATGACGACGCGTATGGCCTGCAGTTCGCGGTGCGGGAATGGATTGGCGACGATACCTCGGGGCAATTGGGCTACTACCGCAAGAAGGGCAACCAGCGCATCAGGGAGAGCAGCGAGACAAAGCGTATCGGCCGCCTCGGTATCTGGACGACGATCGGGGCCCTGGCTGCGCTGCTCTTCGTTGGCTCGGGTATCCCGGAAACGGTCCAGACGCCCATCGTGTACCTGATGGGCGTGGTCCTGTTGATGGTCGGTGTGCGCCAGTCCTATGCCAAGAGCACCGCAGAGTCCGAGCTGATCAAGCAGTACGAATTCATGTACCGTATTTTTCACAATGCTCGCCGCCGCATCGACGCGGCGGACAGCGACGCCGACAGGCGTCGCGTCCTGAAGGTGCTCGGTGACTCCGCGCTCGAAGAACACGCAGAGTGGATCCTGATCCACCGCGAGCGTTCGATCGACGAGCGGGAAGGACTCAAGCTGGGCTGACGATGGACGAGCAATTCAAGTACCGGGCGTTCATCAGCTACAGCCACGCCGACGAGGAATGGGCGAAGTGGCTGCACAAGGCACTCGAGACCTATCGTGTCCCGAAGCATCTCGTCGGTCGGGACACTGAGTTCGGCCCGGTGCCCGAGCGCCTCACACCGATTTTCCGTGATCGGGACGAACTCGCGACTGCAACCAGCCTCGGGGACAATCCTGACGCGGGCACTGGAGCAATCGGCGTTCCAGCTGGTGATCTGCTCGCGCAAGGCGGCCCAGTCGCGTTGGGTCAACGAGGAGATCAAGACCTACAAGCGTCTTGGGCGCGAGCAGCGGATCTTCGCACTGATCGTCGATGGGGAACCGGGCGTCGCCCGACTCAGGAGTGCTTTCCGCGAAGCGCTGAGCTTCCGCATGGGCGCGGACGGACAACTGACGCAGGAGCGTACGGAGCCGATTGCCGCCGATGGCCGTCCCGGCAAGGACAGCAAGCTCGACGTCAAGCTGAAGCTGATCGCCGGCATGCTCGGCGTCGGCCTCGACGAACTGAAGCGGCGTGAGGCGCATCGGCGCCACAGGCGCCTGATGTGGCTCGCCGCCGCGTCCGTGACCGGCATGGCGATCACGTCGACGCTCGCGGGTGCCGCCTGGTTCGCGCGTAACGAAGCGGAACGCCAGAGAGTACGCGCGGAATCCGAAGCCGAGACGGCCCGCCAGACGACGCGCTTCATGCTCGACCTCTTCAAGGTTTCGGATCCGAGCGAAGCGCTGGGCAACTCCATCACGGCACGCGAGATCCTCGATAAGGGCGCCGCGCGCATCGATCGTGAGCTTGCCGGCCAGCCGGCGATCCAGGCGACGCTGATGGACACGATGGGAACCGTCTATACGAGCCTCGGCTTGTATGACGCAGCCATTCCACTGGTCCGCAAGGCGTTCACGCGTCGCGAAAAGCTCTGGGGCATCGCGCACCCCGAGGTGGCCAGCAGTCTCAACCATCTCGGCGAGGTGCTGACGCTCAAATCGGATTACGACGAAGCTGAACAGAGGTTGCGCCAGGCACTCGAGATCCGTACGCAAGTACACGGTAAGTCCAGTGCTGAAGTTGCCGAGACGCTTGGACTTCTGGCACAGGTGCTGGCGAACAAAGGCGAGTACTCGCAGGGCGAGCCGTTGATCGGCGAGGCGCTGAGAATACGGCGGAAGCTTTACGGCAAAAAAAAACCACACCCGGACGTCGCGAAAAGCATCGAGGAACTGGGACTCAATTACTACGAGCGGGGCCAGTACGACAAGGCTGTCGCCCAGTTGCGCGATGCATTGGCCATGCAGAAAAAGCTGCACCCCAGCGCGCATCCGGCCCTGGCGCAGTCGATCGACAATCTCGCCTATGCCCTGGCGGCTCTCGGCAAGTTCGACGAAGCCGAGCCGCTGACGCGGCAGGCGCTCGCCATGAAACGCCTGCTGTATGGAGAAGTGCATCCGGAAACGGCGATGGGGCTCAACAATCTTGCGTATCTGCTGGAATCGCGTGGGAATTTCACGGGGGCCGAGACGACGTACCGCGAAGCACTCGCCGTCAACCGGAAGTTGCTCGGCGCGAGTCACCCGACCATCGCGTTGAACCTGAGCAACATCGCGTTCGTGGAATACGCCAAGGGGGCGCGCCTCTCGGCGATCAACAACCTGCGCGAGTCGCTCGACATGAGCCGCCGCGAACTGGGTCCCGACCATCCGGAAGTCGGTGGCCGCGCCTCGAGTCTCGCGTATTGGCTTACCGAGGAAGGCAAGTACGACGAGGCAGGTTTGCTCGTGGACGAAGCGCTGGCGATAAGACGCAAGGCGCTGGGCCCAGAGCATCCGCAGGTCGGCGGCACGCTCACCGTCAAGGCCAACCTGATGCTGGCGACGCAGCGTTACGAGGACGCGCGTGCACTCGCGGCCGAAGCTCATCGAATCCTCAGTGCGAGCATGCCCGCCGACAGTTGGCAAGTCGCCGCGGCCATGAATGTCGAGGGCGCTGCCCAGGTCGCACTTGGACACTTCGAACAGGCCGAGCCGTTGCTGGTCGACAGCCTGGCCGCGCTCGGGCGCGCACCGATTCCGGGACTCGAGACGCGCGGCAAGCAGCGCCTGGTCGAGCTGTATGAGGCATGGGGCAAGCCCGAGCAGGCAAGGAAAGCCAGGCTGGCGTTGGCGAGTCCGAAATAAGTGCGACGCCCGCTATTCGGCGCGATGTTCCTGATGGCCACCAGCGCCATCGGTCCGGGCTTCATCACGCAGACGACGCAATTCACCGCGCAACTCGGCGCTGCGTTTGCGTTTGCGATCCTGGTCTCGATCGTGATCGACGTCGCATTGCAGTTGAACGTCTGGCGGGTCATCGGCGTGTCCGGCTCTGCGCGCGCAGGAACTCGGCAATCGGGTGCTGCCGGGCCTGGGTCACGTGCTCACATTCTTCGTCGTGCTCGGCGGCTTCGTCTTCAATGTCGGCAACGTCGCAGGTGCCGGTCTGGGCATCGACGCGATGTGCGGTCTCGAGCCGAAGTGGGGCGGCGCGCTGTCGGCATTGCTCGCCATTGGCGTATTCCTGTCGCGACGTGCTGGCGTTGCCATGGATCGGATCGTCGTCGTGCTTGGCTTCGTGATGATCGCGATGACGGGTTACGTCGCCATCGTTTCACATCCGCCAGCGGGGCTGCGCTGCGTAACGCCGTATGGCCGGCCGAGGTTGACCTGCTGTCGATCACGACGCTGGTCGGCGGCACGGTGGGCGGCTACATCACGTACGCCGGAGCGCATCGCCTGCTCGATGCGGGCGTGCGTGGCGGTGCGAACGTGGCGGAGATCGCGCGCGCATCCGTCGCCGGTGTGCTCGTGACCGGAGTGATGCGCACGTTGCTGTTCCTGGCGGTGCTGGGTGTGGTCGCCGCAGGCGTGCAGCTCGATCCCGCCAATCCCGCCGCATCGGCGTTCGAGGCGGCGGCAGGCGCGGTCGGGCTGCGGGTCTTTGGCTTGATCCTCTGGTCGGCGGCGATTACGTCCGTGATCGGCGCCTCTTATACGTCGGTCTCGTTTCTCGTCGGTTCGTCAGCGGCGATGGAGCGGTGGCGCGGCACCCTCGTCGTCGGCTTCATCATCACGTCGACGCTGGTCTTCGTGTTCGCCGGCACTGCGCCGGTGCCGCTCCTGATCTTTGCGGGAGCCTTCAATGGCTTGATTCTTCCCATCGGCGTGGGAGCGCTGCTCTGGGTGGCTCTGCGGCGACGCGACTTGATGGATGGTTATCGATACCCGCGTGTACTCGCGCTGCTCGGCGTGGCCGCCTGGCTCGTCACTATCTATCTAGGTTGTGAATCGATCGGCAGATTGAGTCAGTTGCTGGCCTGATCGCCGCCAATTCGGATACTTCGGACACGCCTTTTTCTGCGCAGGCGACTACGCTCATCACGCGACTCTCTTGCATCGGCATGCAGCACCTAAGACTGCTGCAGCCGCTGGACACTTGCGCTGATGGAACCGTTCGTGCGTGGGACAGTCCTAAGCGAAGAGGCTTTGGCTTTGTGGGGGTCGGCACGGTAAACCAAAATGTTGCTGAAGACGCTGGCAACGATGGGAATGCTGAGACACTACGGTGGAGGGCCAGTCGATGCCGTCAGATAGCGCAAAAGAATCGTCGCGCGGTGAGAACTTCGTCGACGCGCTGACCGCCTACAGTCGTTTTCATCGCGCGAAGCATTGGTCCGGAACGTTCGGCGAGTTCTTGCGCACCGTCGTGCCTGGCGAGGCCCGCGCGCTCGCGCGCAGCAGCCACGAATACTTGTGGGACATGTTCTGCTGGTATGGACGCGACGCCGCCGCGCCCGGCGAACCGCCCAACCCGCGCGAACTCTTCCGTCGTGAACTCTTCGGCATCGACGATCCCCTCGGGCGCATCGTCGACTATTTCAAGGCCGCTGCTTCCGGCTCCGATGTTGGCAGACGCCTGCTGCTGCTGCTTGGCCCGCCGTCGGGCGGCAAGTCGACCATGGCCATCCTCCTGAAGCGCGGGCTGGAGGAGTACAGCCATACCGACGAAGGCGCGGTGTATGCCCTGCAGGGCTCACCGATGCACGAGTCGCCGCTCAACCTGGTTCCCACCAGCCTGCGGGCGGAGTTCCGCGAAACCTACGGCGTCGATATCCGTGGCGAACTGAGTCCCTGGGCGCGCGATCGGCTCGAGCGGGAGTTCGAAGGCGACTTCCTGCGCATGCCGGTCGAGCGCGTGTTCCTGTCGGAAGCGGCGCGCGTCGGTGTAGGCACGTATGCGCCGCACGACCCCACCACGGCCGATCTGGCGGACCTCGTCGGCTCCGTCGATCTCTCCAAGGTCGCCCAGTTCGGCGACGAGGGCGATCCGCGTGCCTGGTCGTGGTCCGGCGCGGTGTACGCCGCAAGCCGTGGCGTGCTCGAGATGATCGAGATCCTGAAGGTCAAGCGCGAGTTCCTGTACCTCCTGCTCACCCTGACACAGGAAAAGAACGTCAAGGTCTCGCGCTTCCCGTTGATCTACCTCGACGAGACGATTCTCGCGCACACGAACCTCGCGGAGTTCCACAAGTTCCTGCAGGAGAAGGAAAACGAGGCGCTGCTCGATCGCATGGTGATCGTGAAGGTGCCATACACCTTGTCGTACACCGACGAAGCGCGCATCTACAACAAGCTCGTCTCGGCCGCCCCGGCGTTTCGCGACGTGCACATGGACCCGCACGCCTTGCGGGTCGCCGCCGTGTTTTCGGTGCTCACCCGGCTGCTGAAACCGGAACGCGAGGGGCTCGACCTGCCCAAGAAACTGCGCTTGTACGCCGGAGAGAGCGTCGAGGGATTTTCGGACAACGAGATGGTGCGCCTGCGGTCGGATTCGCCCGAAGAGGGCCTGACGGGCGTCAGCCCGCGCTTCGTCATCAACGCGATTTCCAACGCCATCACGCGGACGGACAAGAAGAGCCTCACGAGCATGGAGGTGCTGCTGGCGTTGAAGGACGCGATCGAAACCGACTCGCGCATGGATGCGAAGGCCAAGAAGACCTGGATCGATTACCTCGTCATGGCGCGCAAGGATTTCTACAACCGCTGGGTCAAGGAAGACGTGCATCGGGCGCTGTTCGCCTCCTTCGAGGACGAAGCACAGGAGCTGCTCGACAAATACCTCGACGAAGTCGAGGCGTCGCTCGACCATCGTGAAGTGACCGATCCGATCACGGGCGAGACGCGCCCCGCCGATGAGCGCTTCTTGCGTTCGGTCGAGGACAAGATCAAGGTTTCGGAATCCGGCAAGCTCACGTACCGCCAGGAAGTCGTGCGCAAGGCCATGGTGGCGTTCAAGGCAGGCGAGAAGTTCACGCTGAACAGCCACGCGCGCATGCGCGAGGCGATCGAGCAATACCTGTTCGAGGAACGTCGCGATGTGTTACGACTCGTCACCTCGGCTGCACGCCCGGATGACGAGGCGCGCAAGAAGATCTCGGCCGTGCAGGATCGGCTGACCGCCGAGTACGGTTACGACGAACACAGTGCAAAAGAAGCGTTGAGTTACGTGACGACACTGCTGGCCCAGGAGTAATCAGCGGAGCGGCGTGGGAGGGCGGGCGAGCATGAGCCGATTGCATCGCCTGGCCCGCAGCCTGCAGCTCAGCGCACGGTTTCTCGTGCGGGAGATTAGATGAGCGACATTTCCGGCGGCGAGCCGGGCGAAGCGGGCTGGTACGACCTCTTCTCGCGCGGGGCGCGTGACTGGCTGCGCCACAATGACAAGGTGCGCGATGCGGTGCGCCAGCATTTGCCGCAGATCGTCGCGGGTGCCGATGTACTGAACGGCGGCGCGACCACCGTTCGCGTGCCGGTGCGCATGCTCGAGCATTATCGCTTCCGTCTGCGGCCGCCGCAGGAGCAGGAAGGCGTGGGCCAGGGCGATGCCAGGCCCGGCGACAAGCTGGGCGAGCCGCAAGACGCGCCGGGGACCAATACCGGCGGCAACGAGGACGGCGGAATCCAGTACACGGTCGAGTTCAGGATCGAGGACATCGTCGACTGGTTGTGGGAAGAAATGAAGCTGCCCAACCTGGAGAGCCGCATGGGTGGCTCGCGCGACGATGACTGGACGCGCGAGGGCTGGGATCGACGTGGTGCGCGCTCGCGACTGGACAGGCGCCGCTCGCTGAAGGAGTCGATCAAGCGGCGGGGCATGCAAGGCGGTACCGAAGGCGACAGCCCGGCGTTCACGGACGACGATTTGCGCTTCCGGCAGCTCGCCAAGCGCGAGCAGCCAGCGATGCAGGCGGTCGTGTTCCTGTTGCTCGATGTCTCCGGCAGCATGGGCGAACGCGAGCGGCTGGTGGCCAAGACCTTCTTTTTCTGGGCCATCCAGGGCTTGCGCCGCCAGTACCGGCATCTCGATCTCGTGTTCGTGGCACACACGGCGGAGGCGTGGGAATTCCAGGAAGAAGAATTCTTCCGCGTCACTGGTTCGGGCGGCACCGTGGCGTCGACAGGCCTGAACAAGGTGCGCGAGATCGTCGACGCACGCTACGACCCCGGGCAGTACAACGTCTACCTGTTCTACGCCTCCGACGGCGAAAACTTTCCCTCCGACCAGGGGCACGCCCAGGGCGCCCTGGCGGACTTGCTGCGCAGCTGCAACTACGCGGGTTTTCTCGAAGTTGCTGCAACCGCGGGCTCCGCACCCGACAGTGCGCTCGGCACGCTGTTTCGCCAGACGGGCGCGGACAACCCCCACATCGGCGCCTACCGCGTCAGCGCGCCCGAGGACGTCTGGGACGCCGTGCGATACTTTTTCAGCGAACAGGCTCGAGAGTGACGACGGCCACGGAGTAAGCCATGCTGAGCGACGATTGGCGCACCTACATTGCACAAATCGAGCAGCTGGCACGATCGCTGGGATTGCAATACCACCCGGTCGAGTTCGAACTCGTGCCCGACAGTTTCATGACCGAAATCGCCATCTACGGCTTGCCCGTGCGCATGCCGCACTGGTCGTTCGGCGTGCGCTACATCTACCAGCTCATCCAGCATCGCATGGGCTTGTCGCGCCTGTTCGAAGTGGTATTTCCGGGCAATCCTGGGCGGGCCTACCTCGCGCGCAACAACAGCATCGCGGAGAACGTGCTGGTGACGGCGCACGTACTGGGACACGCGGATTTCTCGCGCAACAACCTGTTGTTTCGCGTCAGCCAGGAACAGGTCGGCGAGCACATCGTCGAGCAGGCCGCGGCGCATGCGCGCCAGATCGCAATCGCCACCCACGAGCACGGCGTGGAGCGTGTCGAGGCAGTGCTGGATGCTGCGCTCGCGCTCGAGCAGCACATCGACACGGACCTCGCCTTGCGCCGGCCGCGATACGACGAGAACGTTGCCGCGCGCCCCCTGCCGAGCACGGATCCGTTTGCCCAGCGCTTCGCTGCATTGGGACCTGACACAGCACCACCCGAGCGTGAGCGTCGCACCCTGCGCGCTCCCGTGCCGCCCCACCCCGAGAAAGACCTGTTGTGGTTCATCGCGCAATACGCCCCCGAAATGGAGCCGTGGGAGCGTGACGTGTTCCTCGCGGTGCGCGAGGAGTCCTTCTATTTCTATCCCGTGTTTGCGTGCCAGATCATGAACGAGGGCTGGGCTTCCTATTGGCATGCCCGCCTGCTGCGCGAGGCGGACTTTCTGCCGCAGACCGCGTACCTGGATGCGGTAAAATGCCATTCAGATGTCGTCCGGCCGACCGCGAGCGGTGCACGGACCGCCGCGCTCACGACGAACCCTTATCACCTGGGCTTTTCGCTCTGGGAGAAGATCGTCGAGCAGCAGGGCCTCGACAATGCGCGCCGCATCATGCAGCAGGACGATGATTTTTCCTTCATCCGCAATCACTTGACGGTCGATCTCGCCAATGAGCTCAAGCTGTTTCACTACAAAGGGCCAAGCAACGGCCCGTACCAGGTGCAGGAGATGGACCTGCCCGCGTTGCACGAAGCGCTTCTCGCACCCAAGTATGGATTCGGAGCGCCGTCGGTCAGCGTGTCGCGTGTCAATGTCGATGGCCGGCTGGAACTCGTGCACGACCACGCGAGCGACGGTCGTGGGCTGGATCCAGAGCGTGCCCGGCGCGTGCTGGAATACGTGGTGCGCGTCTGGCGTCGACCGGTCGCCATCACTACGGTCGACCACTTGCAACGGACCGTAGAGATCACCATGACGCCGGATGCGCAGCGCCACTGAGGCGCGTCATTACCAGGGAACGGTCCAGCACCTTTAAAGATGACTCTCGGATGCTTTCATCCTGCCGTTGCGGCGTGGTTCGCGCGCACCTTCGAGGCGCCGACACCCGCGCAGGTGGACGCGTGGCCGGCGATCCAGGCAGCGCGCGATGTCCTGATTGCCGCGCCCACCGGTTCGGGCAAGACGCTCGCCGCGTTCCTGGCAGCGATCGATGCGCTGGTGCGCGAGGCAGCTACGGGCGGGTTGCCCGACGAAACGCGCGTGGTCTACGTCTCGCCGCTGAAGGCGCTGTCGAACGACGTGCAGAAGAACCTGCTCGTGCCGCTCGATGGCATCGACGCGGAGCTCACGGCGTCGGGCTTGCCTCCGGCCAGCATCCGCACCTGGGTACGGACCGGGCGACACGCCCCAGCACGAGCGCGCCAGCATGCGCCGCCGGCCGCCGCACATCCTCGTCACCACGCCCGAGTCGCTGTACATCCTGCTCGGCTCGGATTCCGGCCGCGCCATGCTGTCGACGGCGCGCACGGTCATCGTCGACGAGATCCACGCGCTGGTCGGCAACAAGCGAGGCTCGCACCTGGCGCTGTCGCTGGAGCGGCTCGATTCGCTCGCCGGCCGACAGTTGACGCGCGTGGGCTTGTCCGCGACGCAACGGCCCCTCGACGAAGTCGCGCGCTTTTTGGTCGGCGCCGGACGTCTGGATGCGTCGGCCCGCCCGGATTGTGCCGTGATCGACAGCGGCCACAAACGCGAACGCGACCTGGCGCTTGAACTGCCTGCGGCCCCGCTCGGCGCCGTGATGTCGGGCGAGGACTGGGAGCAGGTATATGACCGCATCGCGAATCTCGTGGGTGAACACCGCAGTACGCTCGTCTTCGTCAATACCCGGCGCCATGCAGAGCGCGCCGCGCGCCAGTTGTCGCAGCGCCTGGGTGACGAAAATGTCACGGCGCACCACGGCAGCCTGTCCCGGGAGCGTCGTCTGGATGCCGAACAGCGTCTGAAGCGGGGTGAGCTGAAAGCGCTGGTCGCGACGGCCTCGCTGGAGCTGGGCATCGACATCGGCGACGTGGACCTCGTCTGCCAGCTCGGCTCCACGCGATCGATCAATGCGTTCCTGCAACGCGTCGGCCGCTCGGGTCACGGGCTCGCCGCCACGCCCAAGGGCCGTCTGTTTCCGTCCTCGCGCGACGAGCTGGTGGAGTGCAGCGCCCTGCTGGATGCCGTGCGGCGCGGTGAGCTCGATCAATTGTCGATTCCACGCAATGCGCTCGACGTGCTGGCCCAGCAACTCGTGGCGGAGGTCGCCTGCGCGGAATGGGACGTCGCGGAGCTATACGCGCTGGTCAAGCGGGCCTACCCGTTTCGGGACCTGCCGCGTGCGGACTTCGACGAAGTCGTCAAGATGCTGAGCGAGGGCTACAGCACCCGGCGCGGACGCCGCGGGGCGCTGATTTTTTACGACGGCGTGAACGGCAAGCTGCGCGCACGCAAGGGCGCGAAGCTCACGGCCATCACCTCGGGCGGCACCATTCCGGACGCCGCCGACTACCAGGTGATCCTCGAGCCCGAGGGTCATACCGTGGGTTCGGTGAACGAAGACTTTGCCGTCGAAAGCCTCGCCGGCGATGTCTTCCAGCTCGGCAATACGTCGTATCGGATTCTGCGCGTCGAGCGCAGCGCCGTGCGCGTCGAGGACGCCAAGGGCCAGCCCCCGTCGATTCCATTCTGGCTGGGTGAAGCTCCCGGCCGCACGCACGAGTTGTCACTCGCCGTCAGTCGATTGCGAAAAGAGGTGGAGCAGAGGCTTGGCACAGGGGAGCGCTCTGCACTGTCCTGGCTCACCGACACCGTTGGCCTGGGAGAGTCAGCGGCCGCACAGGTGGTCGCGTATCTCGCCTCCGCGCGTGCCGCATTCGGTTGCCTGCCGACGCACGACACGATCGTGTTCGAGCGATTTTTCGATGAAGCCGGCGGCATGCAGCTCGTCGTGCATTCGCCGTATGGCAGTCACATCAATCGCGCCTGGGGGCTCGCGCTGCGCAAGCGCTTCTGCCGCAAGTTCAATTTCGAGTTGCAGGCAGCCGCGACCGAGGACTGCATCGTGCTCTCGCTCACGACGGCGCACAGCTTCGAACTCGCCGAAGTCGCGCGGTACCTGCATTCGAGCAGCGCACGCGAAATACTCGTGCAAGCGTTACTTGCGGCGCCGATGTTCACCACGCGCTGGCGTTGGACCGCGGGTGTGGCATTGGCCCTGCCGCGGTTTCGCGGTGGCAAGAAAGTGCCGCCGCAGATCGCACGCATGAATGCCGAAGACCTGCTCTGCGCCATCTTTCCCGAACAGGTGGGGTGTGCGGAGAACCAGCCGGGAGAAATACCGGTACCCGATCATCCCCTGGTGCGGCAGACCCTGCGCGACTGCCTCGAGGAGGCCATGGACATCGCCGGCTTCGAGTCGCTGCTGCGCGCGCTCGAAGCGGGCACCGTTCGCGTCGTAGCACGCGACCTCACCGAGCCGTCGCCGATGGCGTTGGAAGTGTTGTCCGCGCGCCCTTATGCCTATCTCGACGATGCTCCGCTGGAGGAGCGTCGCACCCAGGCCGTCATGAGCCGGCGCTGGCTGGATCCGGAAGAGGCCGCCGACCTCGGCAGACTCGATCCCGAGGCGATCGCGCGTGTGCGTGATGAGGCGTGGCCGGACGCAACGACGCCGGATGAATTGCACGACGCGCTGATGTGGCTCGGTTTCCTGACCACCGCTGAGGTTCACGGCGGCGCCGGCTGGCCTGGAACTGGTGAGGCAGTTACAGGCCGAGGGTCGCGTGGCAGACGTGCGCGTGGGCGCTGCGCCCGGCGCAGCGGGCGAAGGCCGGCACACGGACGCCATCTGGATTGCCATCGAACGCCTGCCGCTGTGGCGCGCGATTCACGCTGGATCGCAATCGAGTGCGCGCACCGATGTGCCGCCGCAGTATCGAACGCGAGTGGACGCGCGAAGAGGCTTGCATCGAGATCGTGCGAGGCCGGCTGCAGGGTTGCGGTCCGGTCACCGCGCAAGCATTGGCGGCTGCGGCACAGGTGCCGACCGACGACATCGACGCGGCACTGCTTGCGCTCGAGGCCGAAGGCTTTGCGATGCGCGGGCAGTTCGACGCGACGCTACCGGACTCAGCCGGCGTGTCCGCGGTGCCCGCGGCGACGCAGTGGTGCGAGCGGCGCCTGCTCGCACGCATTCACCGCTACACCGTCAAGCGACTGCGGGCCGAGATCGAGCCGGTGCAGGCGCGTGACTTCATACGCTTCCTGTTCGAATGGCAGCGCGTCGGCGGCGCGACGCGCATGCAGGGCCCTGATGCTGTCGCCGCCGTGTTGAATCAACTGGCTGGCTTCGATGTTCCGGCCGCCGCATGGGAAACCGAGGTTCTCCCGGCGCGCATTGCCGGGTACGAGCCGGCATGGCTGGATGAGCACTGCATTGCCGGACGCTACCTGTGGACACGGCTCGCGCCACGCTCGATCAATCCTGAGCGCAGTGCCGCGCCGGTGCGGGCCACGCCCATTGTGTTGCTACCGCGCCGCGACGCGCGGCTCTGGTCGGCGCTGGTACAACAAACGGACCCGCAGCATCTGAGCGGCACCGCCCGCGCGGTCGCCGAGTTCATCCAGGGCCACGGTGCCTCGTTCTTCGATGAAATCATCGAAGGCGCGCATTTACTGCCCACGCAAGTGGAAGCCGCACTGGCCGAACTCGTGGCGCTCGGGATCGTCAACGCCGACAGCTTCGCGGGGTTGCGCGCGCTGCTGCTGCCCGAGGATCGACGTCGCAGGTCCGGTTCGGCCCGGCGTGGGCGAGGGCGCGTGGCGCTGTTTGGTATGCAGGATGCGGGACGCTGGACGTTGGTGCGCCGCGGAGCGGCTGTCCGCCGGTGGTGGGGCACAACCGGAAGCCAGACTACCGGTCGAACATGTCGCGCGTGTGTTGCTCGAACGCTGGGGAGTCGTGTTCTGGAAGGTGTACCAGCGCGAAGCGCAGTGGCTGCCGCCCTGGCGCGAATTGCTGATGGTTTATCGCCGGCTGGAGGCGCGCGGAGAGATTCGAGGCGGACGCTTCGTAGCTGGATTTTCCGGCGAACAGTACGCAACACCGGCAGCGATCGGTGCGCTGCGCGAAAGCCGTCGACGCAACGCCAGCGACGAATACGTGTCGATCAGTGCCGCAGATCCATTGAATGTCGTTGGCCTGCTGACACCCGGGCCGCGTGTGCCCGCGCTCACCGGCAACCGCATCCTGTATCGCGACGGAGTGCCGATCGCCGCGCTGAGCGGCGGAGAAGTGACTTTCCTGGAAACAATCGATGGCTCGGCGCAGTGGGAAGCACGCAATCGCCTGCTGCGCCGGCCCGTTCCGCGCGTCCTCGCGGACCTGGCCTGACCGGATTGATGATTCGCGAGCCCATCGCCTGTCGAGGGCCATGATCCTCTCGTCCGGGCAGCACTCTACATAACGTGACCCGAACCCCGGGTCGACTCGCCAGCGATACGTCGCCAGGGCTGCGGGTTCAGTCAGCTCTGCTGAACTGTGACGTGGCACAAGGTTGGTCTGTGCACCTTATCTACACTTCGCCGTGGGATCGCCATCGAACCAGGCGCAATAACTCGGCATCAAGACAGGAGCGTTCCGTTGTCTGCAGAACCCGTGCACGTGAATGCACACGCGCAACCGACGACCGCGCTCGCTGACCAACCGAGTGCTTCGCAACCGCTGCGCGTCGAAATCATCGCGCTGACCAGCAACGATGCTCTGCTCGAACAGATCGGACAGGCCCTGGACGGCGAATCGACGATTCGCCAGGCCGACTCGCTCGACGCCGCCCGCGAATTCATCCGGCCTTTGCGTGCATGCGTGCTGCTGCTGGAGGCGCACGGCCATCCGGACATCGCGGCAACCATCGAGGATCTTCAGTCGTCGGAGGGCACTTGCATCGTCGTCGTGTTTTCGCCCTCGGACGAGATCGCAAGTGTCTCGAATGCCCTCCGCGGATCGCCCACCTTCGCGATCCTGCCGGTTCCCGTCGAACAGGCCCAGACGATGGCGGTACTGGAAGGCGCACGCGACGAAGCCCTGGCGCGACTCACGTTGACATCGCCATCCACCACCACGGCGGTCGAATTCCACGAATCCACGACACCTGCGGCGGCCCCGATGTTGTCGCCTGCGCACTCAACGTACTCGGACGACCGCGCTTCGCCTGCACGTCGTTCATCGGCGAGCGTCACCGCCGGCTCGGAAGGCGGCAGCAACCGGCGAACCTGGGCGCTCAGTCTGGTGGGCATTGCGATCGTCGCGATCACCGTGGGGTGGTTGACACTGCGCGCAGGAAATTCCGACGATCGCACTCAAGCGGCCGCGCCCCCTGCAGATCGTGTTGTCGAGCCCGCCAGCCCTCCGTCGACGGTCGACGCGGTCGCGGTCCAGGCGGGTTCCAGCGATGAGCTTCTGGAGAAGGCCCATGCTGCAATGGACGCGCGTCAGTACACTGATCCCGAAGGCGACAATGCGCTCGTCTATTTCCGCGCGGTACTCGCGCAGGAGCCCGCCAACGAAGAAGCCAGGGAAGGTCTGCAGCGTATAGGCGTTCTGCTCGACGAGCGATTGCAGTCGGAGCTGGGGCAGCGAAAGTTCAACGACGTCGCCGGCACGCTCGCCCAACTCCGGCTCATTCGTCCGGGCGATCCCGAGCTGGCGCAAGTCGATGCCAAGCTGACGGAGGCGCAGATTGCGGCGGCCGTCGATGCGGGCAACCTGGAACGCGCCAGCCAATTGCTGCTGCAGGCCTCGCAACGCAACACGCTGCCCGCGCCAGTCGCCGCGCACTGGCGAGATGAGATTTCTCGCCGGCGGGGCGAGGCGCAGGCGCAGCGGCTGGCGCAGCTCGTCTCGGCGCGAATCCGGGAAGGAAAGCTGGTCGAACCGGCCGCCGACAGCGCAAAAGGCTATCTCGCGGAACTGCAGAGGTTGCCGTCGGATCCGAAGCGGCTGTCGGTTGCCGCCACGACGATGTTGCAGCAGGCCTACCTGGCCAGGATCCGGGAGGCCGCGGGACAGTCACGCCGTGAAGACATGAAACGTTGGGTCGCGGAGGCACGAGCCCTCGATGTCGCGCCCGCACGGCTCGATGCCGCAATGCGTGCCGCGCCGGCCGGCCCCTGCTGCGCCGTCGGCCAGTGCACAGGCCGCTCGACTCGCGCAGTTGGTGCAGGATCGAGTCAGGGACGGGCAGTTGCTCGAACCGTCACAGGACAGCGCCGTGGCTCACTTGACCGCGCTGCGTACCGCGGATCCGTCCGGCAACGCGGCCGCCTCGAGCACCCGGACCGTGGCGAACGCGCTTCTCGACGCTGGGCGCACGGCGCTGGCAGCACGGGATTTCGACAAGGCGCAGGCGTATGCCACCGCCGCCGGGCCGCTTGGGCTGAACATGCCGGACGTGGATGCGCTCCAGCGTGCGATCAGCGCGGAACGCGCGACGCCGGCCGCGCGACCGGTGCCTCAGCGTACCCGGTACGTGGCCCCGGTATACCCGCAGGACGCGTTGAAGAAGGGCATCAGTGGCGACGTTCGATTGCGCATCACCGTGGCAGCGAACGGCAAGATCAAGTCGGCCACGGTCGTGAATTCAAATCCGGCCAAGGTATTCGACGAGGCGGCACTCGATGCGGTTCGACGGTGGCGGTTCAAGTCTTTTGCGCAGGACGACCCCGACGTCGAGGCGATCGTCATGACGAATATCCTCTTCCGACCGGATGAAGTGAAAAAGCCATGAGCAACGTGGATCGTCCATCCTCAGGCGAGCGAAAGTCATGACCCGACCCCTTTTTTCCGGAAGCTTCCAGGACCGGGCCGCAATTGCCGGTTTCCTCATACTGCTCGTTGCATTCATCGGGCTGGTGCTGATACCAGGCTACCGGCTCGCGAACCAGGTTGCCGCCGACAGCGCGGCGCTGAAGCTCGCCAGTGAACATCGCGGCGAGCCTGAATCGATCGCCAGTGCGCTGACCGCGATCCGCGACCGGCTCGGGTCGCGCGTCTATATCGGCCGGTCCGTCAAGGATCTCGGCGCGACAATGCAGGGCTTCGATCGCGCCCTTACGGAGCTCAAGGGTTCCGCCGCCGGCAACTCACCTGAACTGCGGGAACTCGAAAGCCTGTGGTCCGATTACCGCAAAGACCTGGACCCGGTCGCCGGATTCGCAGGACTTCCGTACAGCGACTCGGATTCTGCGGGCGCGCAGCTGAACCGCCAGGGCGGCGAGCTCTTGAAAGATACGCGCCGAGCCATCCAGAGCGGTCGCGGCGCGACGGCCCCGTTGACTGCGGCCCTGTCGTCGGTGAGCTCCAGTCTCGAAAAGCGGGTCGTCACGACATCCGCGAGGCTGCGGACGCTGATGATCGCCGGCATCGGTTTCGCCTGCCTGCTGGTGCCTTTTCTCGCGTATTTTCAGTGGCTGAAGACTCGCCATGAGCGCATGGCGGTGGAGGCGCAGAACCAGACTCGCGACATCCTGGGCACCGTCAAGGACGGGCTGTTCCTGATCGACGCCGACTTCCGCATCGGCAAGGCACACTCCGCAGCACTGTCCACTCTGTTCGGCCGCGACGATTTCAGCGACATGACGCTCGAGGAATTGCTGCGCGACGCCGTGACCGAGCAGACACTCGCGACGGCAACGAAGTACGTCAAATTACTCTGGGGCGAACGCGCCAACGAGAACCTGATCCGGAGTATCAACCCGCTCGCCGAAGTCGAGGTCCATTTCGATCGCGGTGACGGCGGTCGCGATCTGCGGTATCTCGAATTCGACTTCCATCGCGTCAAAGGCGAGCACGGCGTGCGGCACATCCTGGTGACCGTGAACGACGTAACCTCAAGGGTACTGTTGGCTCGTGAGCTGAAGGAGTCCCAGTCCAATGCCCAGGGACAGATGGACATGCTGCTCGGTCTCCTGCAGGTCGATCCCACGCAACTGGTGTCATTCCTGGACGACACGGTCGCGGCACTGGCGCACGTCAACAACATCCTCAAGGTCCCGGCGCGCGGCGATGCTGATTTTCGCGCGAAGATCGACCAGTTATTCCGCGAAATGCACCGCCTCAAGGGTGAGGCGGCGACACTCGGCCTGGCCTCGGTCGAGAGCCGCGCACACTCGTTCGAGGATCTGCTGAAGCAATTGCGGGATCGCCCGCAGCTGTCCGGCAATGATTTCCTGCCGCTGGTGGTGACTCTCGACGACATCCTCGGCCACTTGCAATCGATACGTGGGCTGGTCAACCGCGCCGACTCGCTGCGGGCCAGCGCGCTGCTGACCGCCACTCCACCCCAACGTGCGGCGTCGTCACCGAGCAACGTGGGCACGCGCGACCTGGGCTCTGCGCTGGACGCGCTGGCACAGCGCATCGCCGCGGATCACGGCAAGAAGGTCCGGCTCGTCGCCACGGGGCTCGACGAGGTGCCCGCCGAACTGCGCAAGACGGTGCGTGACATCGCGATCCAGCTCGTGCGCAACGCAGTGGTGCACGGCATCGAGGACCCTGCCGCACGGCGCGGGAGCGACAAGAACGAGACCGGGATGCTGCAGCTGAACTTCAGGTCGCGGGACCAGGGCTTCGAACTGGTGTTCCAGGACGATGGGCAAGGCATCGTCGCCGAGCGGCTGCGCGAAGCGGCGGTACGTCGCGGCGACGCGAGCCCGCAGGAAGCCGCGCAGTTCGACACGAAAGCGATCCTGGGTTTGATCTTCAAGGCCGGGTTCTCGACCTACGACGGCAGCGGCCGCGATGCGGGCCGTGGCGTGGGCCTCGACCTTGTCTTGAAGGCAGTCCATTCGCTTGGCGGCAGGATTGGTGTTTCGACTACACCCGGCAAGCACACGCGCTTTTCGATCCTGCTGGCGTCACAGAGTCGGCAACAAGGCGCGGTCGCCTGACGTTGCCCGCCCAGGAAGTCTGCCGATGACAACCCCTGCTCGATCGCTGACGAGGCCACTCAAGATGCTGATCGTGGATGACTCCAACGTCATCCGCCGGCGAATCGAGCGCTGCCAGCAGATCGCGCGCCTGCAGGTCGTGGGCATGGCATCGAACGGCCTCGAGGCCGTCGAAATCTTTCGCCGCACGGACCCGGACGTCGTCACGATGGACATCACGATGCCGCAGATGGACGGCATCGAGTGCGTCGAACGACTGGTTGCAATCAAGCCAGACGTCCTGATCCTGATCGTCTCGGCACTGGCCGACAAGGCAACTGCCGTCGAAGCCATGGGCAAGGGCGCCAATGGTTTCCTGAACAAACCATTTTCGGATCGTCAGCTGAATGAAGCGCTGGAAGAACTGATCCAGGGCTCCTGATGCAACTATGAACGAACAGGACATCCGCGCGTTTGTTTATGGCACTACCCGCTATTTTGAGGTCGCGGTGCAGCAGGCGGCTTCGGTGGGCTCCCCGTACCTCGTCACCAAGGGAGCGCCCGAGGTCTACGACTACAGCGGCGTAATCTCGGTATCGGGCCGTCGCAACGGCATCGTCTATTTCTCGGCGCCGCGGGGCATGCTGACCGTGCTGCTCATGAAGATGAACGAGAGCAATGTCTCCAATGAGTACCTGTGCGACGTGGTGGGCGAAGTCGCGAATACGATCGCCGGCAACGTGCGACGCGACCTGGGCAAGGACTTCGCAATTTCAGTGCCGACCGTCGTGTCTGGTGCGGGCAGCGCAGTGGAACTCCCGGCCGGCACCCGGCCGGTCGTGATCCCGATCAACTGGCGCAGTCACGTCGCCAAGCTGGTCGTGTGTCTCAAGTAGTCCCTGCCTAGTCCCTGCCGCGCGGTCGGGCGAGTAAGGCAAAAAAGAGGTGCGCCGAAGCGCCCCTCATGAATGAAACTACATCGCAATTGGCGCTCCCAGAGGGATTCGAACCCTCGTACCAGCCTTGAGAGGGCTGTGTCCTGGGCCTCTAGACGATGGGAGCGTGCGCGGGACCGGTGAACTAACCGGGACCGTGAGAGGGCGCGTATTATACTCAGCCGTTTGCATCGGTCCAGCGGAAGCCCAACTCTTTGTTCCCATTTTCGAAACTGTTCAAGACGCGTTCCAAAGCCCAGGCGGACGAGGTGCCGGAGGGCCCGCCGCAACCCACGATCGTCTCCCGTGGCGAGCACAACATCTCGCGCGCGAACATTTCGCCGAGCGCGCTCAAGGTGCTGTACCGGTTGCGTGATTCCGGTTACCAGGCGTTTCTAGTGGGTGGCGCCGTACGCGACCTGCTGCTCGGCCTGCACCCCAAGGATTTCGACATTGCGACCAATGCGCACCCCGAAGACGTGCGGCGCATCTTTCGCAACTGCCGCCTGATCGGCCGGCGCTTTCATCTGGCGCACGTGCGTTTTGGCCACGAGATCATCGAGGTTGCGACGTTTCGCGCCGCGCACACGGAAGCCGACGAAGACCACGGGGTCGACGAAGTCGAGTCACCGCAAGATCGACGACAGCGGCCGCATCCTGCGTGACAATCTCTATGGCACGATCGAAGAAGACGTCTGGCGCCGCGATTTCACGGCGAACGCGCTCTACTACAACATCGAGGACTTCTCGATCTGGGACTACGTCGATGGCGTGCCGGACGCGAACGACCGCGTGCTGCGCATGATCGGCGATCCGGAGACGCGCTATCGCGAAGACCCGGTGCGCATGCTGCGTGCGGCAAGGTTCGCCGCGAAACTCGATTTCACGCTGCACCCCGGGACCGAGGCGCCGATCCATCGTCTTGCGTACATGCTCGACGCCATGCCCTCGGCACGTCTCTTCGACGAGACGCTGAAAATGATGCTGGCAGGACATGCGGCGCATTCGTTCGAGTGGCTGATCCGCCTCGACCTGCTGCCGCACCTGATGCCGGACGTGGCTCGAGCGCTGCAACAGGCTCCTGATTCGCCGGGCGCGCGACTCGTACAACTCGGTCTCGAAGGCACCGACGACCGCGTGCGCGACGATCGCTCGGTCACGCCGACGTTCCTGTTCGCCGTGCTGCTGTGGCCCGCCATCTTGCGAGCCGCGGGCGCGACGGACGGGGTATTGCCGGAAGATCCGCAGCATTTGCTCAGTGCGTGCGATGACGTGATGGGTCGGCAAATGCGTCGCATCGCGTTGCCAAAGCGTTTTTCGATCCCGATGCGCGAACTGATCATGCTGCAGACGCGCTTCGAGCGTCGCTCGGGCCGACGAGCACTGCGCCTGCTCGAGCATCCGCGGTTTCGCGCCGCTTACGATTTCCTGCTGCTCCGCGCCGAGTCAGGCGAAATCGAGCAGGAACTTGCGGACTGGTGGACGAACCTGCAGGACATGTCGCCGGACGAACGCATCGCCGAAGTAGAAGGCCGTCACCGATAAAACGAGTCCCGCCGGCGAAACGGAACCACCACGGCGCAAACGTCGCCGCCCGCGTCGTCGCCGCAGCCCAGGGCCGGCCACCACCTCGTGATCATGGCAGCGGGGCCGCCGGCGGCCGCGCTGCCGCACTGGGTGCCAGCGTACGTTGCCCTGGGAAGCAACCTCGGCCAGCCCTGAGCACCAGGTCGAGCGGGCGTTCGAGGCGTTGCGCGGCCTGCCGCAAAGCCGCCTGGTACTGCGGTCAAGCCTCTACCGCTCGCGACCGATGGGGCCCGTGACACAACCGGACTTCGTGAACGCGGTCGCTGGGCTGCTGACACAGCTCGACGCGCGGGCGCTGCTGCAGCACCTGAAGACGCTCGAGTCCCAACTCGGACGCGCCGCACCGATCGTGCGTTGGGGCCCGCGGCTGATCGACCTGGACCTGCTGGCCCATGGCTCGACGCGTCTCGCCGAGCCCGCGATCACCGTGCCGCACGCCGGCGCTTGCCGAACGCGACTTCGTGCTGGTGCCGCTCGCGGAAATCGCACCGTCACTCGACCTGCCCGGTGTTGGTAGAGTGTGCCGTCCTGGTGCAACGGCTGGAGCCAGCGAGTTGGAACGGATCGGGACATGACGGAGACATTCGAGGGCACGACGGTCGCCGACGCCGTCGAGGTCGATGCCCACCGCACATCGCTATATCGTCGTCGAAGGACCGATCGGGGTCGGCAAGACGAGTCTTGCGAGACGGCTTGTCGCGCAGCTTCGGCAGCGAACTCGTGCTCGAGCAGGACGACGAAAACCCGTTTCTCGAGCGCTTCTATCGCAACCCTCGCGCTGCCGCGTTCCAGACCCAGCTGTACTTCCTGTTCCAGCGTGCGCGTCAATTGCAGGAGCTGCGCCAGGCCGACCTGTTCGAGACCGTGCGCGTCGCCGATTACCTGCTCGACAAGGACCGCCTGTTCGCGCGGCTGACCCTGGACGACGAGGAATTTGCGCTCTACGAGCAGGTGTATGCGCGCCTGGCCATCGACGCGCCGGTGCCGGACCTCGTGATCTACCTGCAGGCGCCGGTGGACGTGCTGCAATCGACGCATTGCGCGCCGCGGCATTCCCTACGAGCAGCAGATGGAGCGCCGCTACCTGGAACGCCTCGGCGAATCGTATTCGCGGTTCTTCCTCGAGTTCGACGCGGCGCCGCTGCTGATCGTGAACGCGGCCGAGATCGATCCGATCGGTGTCGAAGCCGACTACCAGAGCCTGCTGGCCGAAATCGCCAGGCCGCGGCGCGGCCGCCATTACTTCAATCCGCTCAAGACCTTACTGTAGGCTCGGCGACACGACGTCACGTTGACGTTTGGCTGCCGCTGCTTCATTCTTGCGGGCCTCGCGAAAGGCGCCCCGATGTACACCCAACTGCAACTGCGCGACTCGACCCGCCCGCCGGTCAACGTGGCCACGCTCCATCGCATGAAGGAGCAGGGCGAGAAGATCTCGTCGATCACCTGTTACGACGCGAGCTACGCCGCGCTCGTCGATGCCTCCGGTGCCGATGTCGTGCTGGTCGGCGATTCACTCGGCATGGTGATCCAGGGCCACGACACGACCGTGCCGGTCACGCTCGAGAACATCATCTACCACTGCCGCGCCGTGTCGAAAGGCCTGTTCCGCCCGTTCCTGATGGCCGACATGCCGTTCATGACCTACACCTCGAAGGAAACGGCGCTCACCAACGCCGTGCGGCTGATGCAGGAGGGCGGGGCCAAGATGGTCAAGCTCGAAGGCGGCGCCAGCCAGGTGCAGATCGTCGAATTCCTCGCGGGCCACGACATCGCCGTCTGTGCGCACCTCGGGCCTGCGGCCGCAATCGGTCCACAAGACCGGCGGCTTTCGCGTGCAGGGCCGCGAAGAGGCGGCGGCGGAACAGATGCGCGCCGACGCCAAGGCGCTGCAGGACGCCGGCGCCGACGTCGTCCTGCTCGAATGCATTCCCTCCGCGCTCGGCGCGCAGATCACGGCCGAGCTGCACGTCCCCGTGATCGGCATCGGCGCCGGGCCCGACACGGACGGGCAGATCCTCGTGCTGTACGACGTGCTCGACATCACGCCGGGTCGCAAGCCGCGCTTCGTGCAGAATTTCATGCAGGGCCACGACAGCCCGCTCGCTGCCTTGCAGGCCTACACGCAGGCGGTCAAGACGCGGGCGTATCCCGCGCCCGAACACTGTTTCTGACGCTCGCTGCCCAGCCCGTCCCGAGGTCCTCTTCTTGAAGATGCAAACCGTCACGCGGATCGCGGAACTGCGCGAACTGGTCACCGGCTGGCGCCTCGGCCGCGAGCGCATCGCGTTCGTGCCGACGATGGGCAACCTGCACATGGGTCATGCGAGCCTGATGGCCGCGGCGCACCTGCACGGCCGGCGCGTGATCTCGAGCGTGTTCGTCAACCCGATTGCAGTTCGGCCCGAGCGAGGATTTCTCGGCCTATCCGCGCACGCCCGACGACGACGCGGGATTGCTCGACGAATATGGCGTCGATGCGCTCTTTCACCCGACGGTCGACGAGATGTATCCGCAGGGCAGCACCGGCAGCACGGTCGTGGACGTGCCGGGGCTTACGGACATCCTGTGCGGCGTCGTGCGTCCCGGGCATTTCCAGGGCGTCGCAACGGTGGTCGTGAAACTGTTCTGCCTCGTGCAACCCGATGTCGCGATTTTCGGCGAGAAGGATTACCAGCAGCTCACGGTGATACGTCGCGTCGTGCAGGACCTGAACCTGCCCGTGCAGATCGTGGGTGCCCCCACGGTGCGCGCCGAAGACGGCCTGGCGCTGAGTTCCCGGAATCGCTACCTGACGCCCGAGGAGCGCGCCACGGCACCGAAGATATACCGCGCGCTCGATCGGGCGCGACGGCGCATCGAATCGGGCGATATCGACGTCGCGGCCATCGAAGCCGAAGGCCTCGCGGCGCTGCGTGCCGCGGGAATTCGGCCCGATTATTTCGAGGTGCGCACGGCGGATCGACTGGCGCGACCCGAGGGCCAGGATCTCAATCTCGTCGTGCTCACGGCCGGCCGCCTTGGCAAGGCGCGGCTGATCGACAACCTGCAGTGCCGCGGCCCCGGGATGTTCGTCAAGTCCGCAGCGTAGTTCCCTGCGCGTCGCGCGCGACGTGCTGCTGCAGCGCCCAACCCACGTGCTCGCGCACGAGTTCGCTTGCAGAGTCGCTGCGGGATCGCAACGCTGCCAGGACTTCCGGCGTCGTGGGCGCATTGCCGAGCGCGACGGCAACATTGCGCAGCCAGCGCTCGTAGCCGATGCGGCGAATCGCACTGCCTTCGGTGTGCGCCAGGAACTCGGCCTCGCTCCACATGAACAGGTCTACGAGCCGCTGCGCGTCGAGGCCGTGGCGTGCGCGAAAGTCGGGCTCGGCCGATAACTTCGCGTAGCGATTCCAGGGGCAGACGAGCTGGCAATCGTCGCAGCCGTAAATCCGGTTGCCCATGGCCGCGCGGAATTCGCTCCGGGATCGGCCCCGCATGCTCGATCGTCAGGTACGAAATACAACGTCGCGCATCGAGTTCGTACGGCGCAACGATGGCTTGCGTGGGACAGACGTCGATGCAGGCGGAGCACGTGCCGCAATGCGCACTGACCGGCGCGTCGAGCGGCAACGGCAGGTCGGTATAAATCTCGCCGAGGAAGAACCATGAGCCGTCGTGGCGGTCGAGCAGGTTCGTGTGCTTGCCGATCCAGCCCGAGTCCCGCGTCGCGCGCCAGGGCTTTTTCCATGACCGGCGCGCTGTCCGTGAACGCGCGATACCCGATGCTGCCTGCGTGCCGCGCAATGCGCTCCGCCAGGCGCGCGAGCCTGCCACGCACAACCTTGTGGTAGTCGCGGCCGAGTGCGTAGCGCGACACGTAGCCAAGTTCAGGGTCTGCCAGCACGGCCTCGGCGGGTTCGGCCTCGACCCGATAGTCCATGCGCGCACTGACCACGCGCAACGTGCCGGGAATCAGCTCGTCCGGACGCGTCCGGCGCGTGCCGTGCCGCTGCATGTAGCGCATGGTCCCGTGCCGCTGCTGCTCCAGCCACGCCGCGAGACGGCTTTCGTCGTCGGGCAGGTGGATGCCGGCCACGCCAACCTTCTGGAAGCCGAGTTCCCGGCCCCAGGCCTTGATGGACTGGGCAAGCGCGTCGAAATCCATGACAGGCAGGTCGGCCGTGCAGACGTGGGCGCCCAGTATAATCGGGCAATGCATCCGCTCTCCGCCGGCATCTATTCCGCCGACCAGGTACGCGCCCTCGACCGGCGTGCCATCGAGCAATTCGGCGTGCCCGGCTACGAGCTCATGACACGGGCCGGTCACGCGACCTGGAATGCATTGCGCGCAGCATGGCCGGATGCGCGCTCGGTCGGCGTGCTCTGCGGACCGGGCAATAACGGCGGCGACGGTTACGTGCTGGCGCGCATCGCACGGGCACAGGGACTGCAGGTTACGGCGATTGCACTCGGCGACCCGTCCGCACTTGCCGGCGATGCGAGACACGCGTTCGACGATTTCGGCGCGGCCGGCGGCAGTTGCGCGCCGTGGCAGCCCCACGCGCTGGACGGTGCAGACGTCATCGTCGATGCGCTGTTCGGCATTGGTCTCGCACGAGCCGTCGAGGGACCGGCGGCCGAGGTGATTGGCCGTATCAACGCGACCGGCCGGCCGGTCGTTGCCGTCGACATTCCCGTCCGGACTGCATGCGGACACCGGCGCCGTGCTTGGTGTCGCAACGCGCGCCGACCTCACGGTGACCTTCATTGGCCGCAAGGCGGGCTTCTACCTCGGTGCGGCGCCGGATCATTGCGGCCGCATCGTCTTCGACGACCTTGACGTTCCGGCCCGCATTTTTGATGGAAGCCCGGCGCTCGCGCGCCTGATCGATGACTGGGTCATCGCCGATCGCGCTGCCGCAGCGCGCGCGCGCGGCGCATAAGGGTCAGCACGGCCACGTGCTCGTCATCGGCGGCGGTGTCGGCATGGGCGGCGCTGCCCGACTCGCAGGCGAAGCTGCATTGCGAGCAGGCGCCGGGCTGGTCACGGTCGCCGTGCACCCGTCGAGCGTCGCAGCGCTTGCCGCCCGTCCGGAGCTCATGAGCGTATCGATCGGCATCGTGCACGACCTGCACTCGGCGCTCGAGCGTGCGACCGTCATTGCGCTCGGGCCCGGGCCTCGGCCAGTCGCCGTGGGCAATGGAAGTCCTGGCGTGCGGCGCATGTCGTCCGGCAAGCCGCTCGTCGTCGACGCGGACGCGCTCAACCTGCTCGCGCTGACTCTGCAGACGCGTGACGACTGGGTCCTGACGCCGCACCCGGGCGAGGCGGCGCGCCTGCTCGGCACCACTGCACCAGCTCGTGCAGCGCGACCGCCTGGTGCCGCCGCGGCGCTGCAGGAACGCTATGGCGGCACGGTCGTGCTGAAGGGCGCGGGCTCGATCGTGCAGACGGCCCGGCCGGCGCCTGGCTTTGCGACCGCGGCAATCCGGGCATGGCCGTGGCGGGCATGGGCGACGTGCTCACGGGCACGATCGCAGGCATCGCCGCGCAGTGTGGGGACCTGCCCTGGCGGCCTGCGCCGGCGTGTTCGCGCACGCGCACGCAGGTGACGCTGCGGCGGCGGCCAGGGGCGAGCGCGGCTGTTGGCGATGGACGTCGTCGAGCACCTGCGCGCCAGCGTCAACGCCCGATGACTGCCTGCGTCGCCGCGGACGCAGACGCAACGCGCGCCTGCGGAGCGCGCCTGGCACACGGGCGCTGCTCGACTCGCACCTGGTTGCGATCGCCAATTGCTGCGTCACCCTGGTCGGGCGATCTCGGCGCCGGCAAGACCACGTTCGTCGCCGGATTGCTTGCGGCGCTGGGCCACGAAGGTCCGGTCGCGCAGCCCCACGTACACGCTGATCGAGCCCTATCGGCTTGCAGGGCGGGACATCCAGCACTGCGACCTGTACCGGCTGCGCCATCCCGACGAACTGGACGACCTCGGGCTGGCGCGACCTGTGTGTACCGGGGACGCTGTTGCTGGTCGAATGGCCGGACAAGGCGGTCGATCGCCTTGGTGCCGCGGACCTCGCGATCGAGTTCGACTACGCAGCGCGGGATTCGCGTCGGATTCGACTGGGAGGCCCGATCAGCGACTCGGGCACGACGTCTGGCTGAATTGCTGGCCCGCTGACTGACGGACACGCGTTGCATTCAGGACACACGTTACAAACCATGCGTATCCTCTATCATTTTATTGAATTAAATCCAGTACGGGCGGTAGATTGCGCGCCATGCGTTCGCTTCCAAGCCGCCGCAGCCTCGCGACTCACGCTGCATTGCCGTCTGGCTGGCGGCTCACACTATTTCCGGAACCGCCTCGGCCGCCGTGGCGCGCGTCACCGACGTGCGGCTCTGGGCCGGCCCCGAAGGCACGCGGCTCGTGCTGGACGCTCACCGCTCCCGTCGAGTTCGACGTCTTCACGCTCGACAACCCGTATCGCGTCGTCGTCGATCTGGCGAGCACGCGACTGGCGACTTCAAAGGGACTGCCGAACGGACAGGGCCCGGTCAAGAAGGTTCGCTGCGGGTCCGCAGGCAGGCAATGGGCTGCGTCTCGTGCTCGACATGGAGAGCGCGCAGCAGCCGCAGTTTCATGGTCGGCACCGGAGGGCGCGGCCGGCCACCGGCTCGTCGTCGAACTGCCTGGCACGGCGGTGTTGCCGGTAACTCCCGCCGCTGCGGGTCCGGCGACCTCGAGCAGTGCCGCAACAACGGCGAATGCACACCCAGTCTCAACGGCGATAGCACGCACCAGTCGTGACGGCACCTGCCGCCGCGCCAACGACAGCCGCCGTTGCAGTCAGCCCGGCGGCCACGCCGGTCAAGACGCTGGCGTCCGTCGCAAAGGGTCGCGACCTCGTGATTGCGATCGATGCCGGGCATGGCGGCCAGGATCCCGGCGCGCATGGGCCGCGGCGGCACGCGCGAGAAAGACATCACGCTCGCAATCGCGAAACGCCTGTCGCCGCGATCGATGCCGAAGAAGGCATGCGCGCGGTGCTGATCCGCGATGGCGATTATTTCATTACGCTCGGCAGCCGCACGCGCAAGGCGCGCCAACTCGGCGCAGACATGTTCGTCAGCGTGCACGCGGATTCGGTGCGCAATCGCGAGGTCAGCGGCTCGTCCGTGTACGTGCTGTCGCTGCGCGGCGCGAGCGACGAAGCTGCGCGCTGGCTGGCCGAATCCGAGAACGCGGCCGACCTCAAGGGTGGCGTCTCGCTGGACGTCAACGACGACGTGCTCGCGTCGGTGTTGCTCGACGTGACGCAGAAAGAAGCGGTCAGCGACAGCGTCGAGGCGGCCGACAGCGTGCTGAGCGCGCTGCGCGGCGTCGGCACGCGTGCACGGTATACCCCGCGTGCGTCACGCGGGCTTCGTCGTGCTGAAATCCCCTGACATCCCGTCGATGCTGGTCGAAACCGCCTTCATTTCGAACGCGACGCGACGAGCGCCGGCTGCGCGACTGGCGCCCACCAGCAGCGCATCGCCGAAGCGATCCGGACGGGCATTCGCAATTACTGGTATGAAAACCCGGTCGCCCGGCACGCGGCTGGCCGCGGTGGTCGCGGCGCGGCGTGACGGCGGCTCGACGCTGCCCAACCAGACGCTCGCGGAACGCTGAGCCGGCGCTTTGCTATTCTCGCGGCCCCACCGCGAGGCCCGCCGCTCCTCCATGCCCATCCGGGTCCTCCCAGAGCAGTTAGTGCACCAGATCGCGGCCGGCGAGGTCGTCGAGCGCCCTGCGTCCGTGATCAAGGAACTGGTCGAGAACAGTCTCGACGCGGGCGCCAGCGCGATCGAGATCGAGATCGAAAAAGGCGGCACCGAGTTGTGCCGCGTGCGCGACGACGGCGTCGGCATCGCGGCCGACGAACTGCGTGCTGGCGCTGGCGCGCCACGCGACCAGCAAGATCGGCAGCATCGACGACCTCGAGGCCGTGCGCACGCTCGGGTTTTCGCGGCGAGGCGCTGCCGAGCATCGCATCGGTCTCGCGCGTGCGCATGGTGTCGCGGCCGCGCGATGCGCCGGTCGCCTACGTCGGTCACAGCGGTCGACGGCGCCGTGTCGGGCCCGGCGCCGCACCCGCATCCACCCGGCACGACCGTCGAAGTGCGCGACCTGTTTTTCAACGTGCCGGCGCGACGCAAGTTCCTGCGCGCGGAGCGCACCGAGCTGACCCAGATCGAGCGGCTCGTCGAGCGGCTCGCCTTGAGCCGCTTCGACGCGGGTTTTCGGCTTGTCGTCCGCACGCACGCATGCTGGCGGACCATCCGGCCGGCGCGCGATGAACGTGCGCGCGATGCGCGTGTCGCCGCGGTGCTCGGCGACGATTTCATCGCGCAATGCCATGAAGCTCGATCACGCAGGCGCCGGCATGCGCCTGCATGGCTGGTTCTGCCTGCCGACTTACGCGCGCAGCCAGCCGGACCAGCAGCATTTCTTCCTGAACGGGCGCCCGCTGCGCGACAAGCTCGTTGCCAGCGCCGTGCGGCTCGCCTATCGCGACGTGCTGTTCCACGGCCGGCACGCGGCCTACGTGCTGTACCTCGAAATGGACCCGCAGCGCGTCGACGTCAACGCGCATCCACAGAAACTCGAAGTGCGCTTTCGCGAGCCGGGGCTCGTCCACGACTTCCTGTTCCGCACGCTCGAGCGCGCGCTGGCCGAGACGCGGCCCTCGCAGGCAGCCGCGGCGGCGATTCCGGCAACGCGCGCCGAGTGGTCTGCGCGACACACAGCCGGGCACGGTGTCTGCTCTCGATTTCGTACCGGGCGCTCGACCAGGGCAGTGCGCGACGCGCCCCGTTCGAGCGACACGCGAGCGGGCACGCGCGGGTTCGGCGAGTGCGCCGGCACCCGGATCGCGCGCAGCGGCGCCGATTCGCCCGGTAGCGGTGACGCGCCTGGCGGAGAACACCCGCTGGGTTATGCGATCGCGCAGTTGCACGGCGTCTACATCCTCGCGCAGGCGCAGGGCGGCCTCGTGCTCGTCGACATGCATGCGGCGCACGAGCGCACGACCTATGAACGCCTCAAGCTGGCCATGCATTCGGACCGGTTGCCGAGCCAGCCATTGCTGGTGCCGGTCGTCGTCAATGTCGCTATCGGCCGACGCCGACGAAGCTGAAAACGCACCCGGACCTGCTCGCGAGCCTCGGGCTCGACGTCGATCGCGGCAGGCCCGGCGCAATTGCTGGTGCGCGCGACCCCGGCGCTGCTGCCGAACGTCGACGTCGCCACGCTCGTCAAGGACATGATCGCGGACCTGCGTGCGCAAGGCGAGCCGCGGCTGCGCGGCACGCGTTCGATCGCGCGCTCGGCACGATGGCGTGTCACCAGGCGGTGCGGGCCAATCGCCGCCTGACGCATGCCGGAGATGAATGCGCTGCTGCGCGAGATGGAACAGACCGTACGCAGCGACCAGTGCGTGCACGGCCGTCCAACCTGGTCGTTCGTCGGCATGAACGAACTCGACCGGTTGTTCATGCGCGGCCAATGACAGATCTCGTCGAGGTCGCCGCGCGATCGCCCCAGCTGCCGCACCCGACGCGGTCTGCCTGATGGGTCCGACCTGCACCGGCAAGACGGCGCTCGCACTCGCGCTGGCGCAGCGTTACCCGCTCGAGATCGTCAGCGTCGATTCGGCGCTCGTCTACCGCGGCATGGACATCGGCACGTCGAAGCCGAGTCTCGCCGAGCGCGCCGCGGTGCCGCATCACCTGATCGATGTCTGCGATCCGCTCGAAGCCGTATTCTGCCGGGCGCTTCCGCCGTGATGCGCTCGCACTGATCGACGCGATCCGCGCGCGCAAGCCGGGTGCCACTGCTGGTCGGCGGCACGATGCTGTATTACCGCGCGCTGACCCACGGCCTTGCGCCGCTGCCCGAAGCGAACACGCAAGTCCGCGCGGCGCTCGCCGCACGTGCGAGCGATGCCGGCGGCTGGCCGGCACTGCACGCAGGAGCTGGCCGCACTCGATCCAGAGGCCGGCGCGCGCATCCGCCCCACCGACGCGCAACGCATCCAGCGCGCGCTCGAAGTGCACGCACTCACCGGGCGAGCGCATTTCCGAGTTGCAGAGACAGGCGCACACCTGCGCCCGTGACCCTGGCGCGGTTTGCATTATTGCCGTTGACCCGTGCCGAACTTTACGCGCGCATCGAGCACCGGTTCGATGCCATGCTCGCGGCCGGTTTCGTCGAGGAGGTGCGGGCGCTGCGCGCACGCGGCGACCTGCACCGCGACCTGCCGAGCATGCGCGCCGTGGGCTACCGACAACTGTGGGAGCATGTCGCCGGGCGTCTTGCGTTCGCCGAGGCCGTGGCCGCGGCCAAGCAGGCGACCCGCAACCTGGCCAAGCGCCAACTGACATGGCTGCGGGCCGATCCGGCGACCGTGTGGATAAATGGCCTTGATAATGCGGAACTCGTCCCGATATCCCACGCTCTGAATAGCGCTTACGGAAAAATCGGATGACAGCCCTGTGTTAGACTGCTCGTCGTTCTTGCTAGGTCCACACGACGTACAGTATACGGGCCGTCTCAAGGAAGATTCCCGCAGGAACGACGGCACCCAAGAAAAAGGAGACTATAAAATGGCCAAGGGCCAGTCCCTTCAGGATCCATTCCTGAACGCGCTGCGGAAGGAGCGCATTCCAGTATCCATCTACCTGGTCAACGGCATCAAGCTGCAGGGCCAGATCGATTCATTCGACCAGTTCGTGGTGCTCCTGCGTAACAGTGTGAGCCAGATGGTCTACAAGCACGCCATTTCGACGGTCGTGCCGTCGCGCAACGTGCGCCTCGCGACCGACGAAGACGACACACCGCCTGCCGAGGACGCTTCGGCGGGCTGAACGACGCGCAGGCGAGGGCAGGGCTGCATTGTTTGACAGGCCGGGTAGCGGTGAGCGTGCCATCCTCGTCTGCGTAGGTCTCGGGTCGTGCTCCCGAGCCTGATCGCGTCGAGGAATTTCGCGCGCTTGCAGGTTCGGCAGGTGCCGAAGTCCTCGAGGTCATCACCTGCACCCGCAAGGCTGCGGATCCCCGTTTCCTGATCGGCACCGGCAAGGTCGCGGAACTGCGCGCCACGGATCGAGGCGCTGCAGGCCGACCTCGTGGTGATCGACCACGCGCTGAGCCCGAGCCAGGAACGCAATCTCGAAAAAGAACTCGAGTGCCGCGTGCTCGACCGCAGCGGACTGATCCTCGACATCTTCGCGCAGCGTGCGCGTACCTTCGAAGGCAAGCTGCAGGTCGAACTCGCGCAACTGCAGCACATGTCGACTCGACTCGTCCGCGGGTGGACCCACCTCGAGCGGCAGCGCGGCGGCGGCATCGGCCTGCGCGGCCCCGGTGAAACGCAGCTCGAGACCGACCGCCGGCTGGTCGGCGAGACGCATCAAGACACTGAACGACCGGCTCGACAAGGTCCTGCTGCAGCGTCAGACCACGCGGCAGGAACGCCGGCGTGCCGAGGTGCCGACGATTGCGCTGGTCGGTTACACGAACGCCGGAAAATCGACGCTGTTCAACCGCCTGACGCGCGTCCGATGCGTACGCCGCCGACCAGTTGTTCGCGACGCTCGACCCGACCGTGCGCCGGCTGCACCTGGCGCCCGGGCTCGAAACGGCGCTGGCCGATACTGTCGGTTTCGTGCGCGACCTGCCGCACGAACTGGTCGCGGCGTTCCGCTCGACGCTGCAGGAAGCGCGCGAGGCGCACCTGCTGCTGCACGTGATCGATGCCGCGGACCCGGAGCGGTCCGATCGCATCGCGCAGGTCAACGAAGTGCTGGCATCGATCGAAGCGCACGAAGTGCCGCAGATCGCTGTCTACAACAAGATCGATCGCACCGGCGAAGCCCCGCATTTCGAGGTGGACGCCGCAGGGACGTATCGATCGGGTCTGGCTCTCGGCCCACAGCGGAGCCGGCATCGACCTGCTGCTGCGTGCACTGCACGAGCGATTAGGCGTCGACCTCTGCCATTGCGTGCTCCGGATTCCACCTCGGGCGGGCCGGGCTCGCGCGCGACTGTTCGAGGCCGGTGCCGTGCTCAGGCAGCAAACGCTCGACGAAGGGTGGCTCGAGGTCGAAGTCAGCATGCGTCGCCCGGACCTCGAGCGAATCTGCCGCGAGGACGCAATCGACATGCCGGCGGAATGCGCGCCTTGTGCCGATGCAGGGCGGTTCCTACAATCCACAGGGCTCCGGGCTGCCGGGGGTTCGGCATGACGACCGAAACCTGCCTTGACCGCCGGCGCCGAGTTCCACACCCACCTTCCGCTGCAGCATCCGGAGCAACCGTACCCATGGCCTGGAACGACCCAGGCAGGAATCGCAATCCCTGGGGCAATCGCCCCGACAAGGGCGCCGCCGACATCGACGAGGCCCTGCGAAACCTGCAACGCAAACTTTCCCAGATTTTCGGCGGCGGCGGCGGCGACGGCAATGGCCGTGACGATGGCCGAGGCGGCGGTAACGGCGGCGGCAGCGCGGCGATGCGCGGTTTCGGCTTCAGCACCGTAGCGCTCGTCCTGCTGGTGATCTGGGCCCTGACGGGGTTTTACGTGGTCGACGCCGCCGAGCGAGGCGTCGTGACGCGCTTTGGCAAGTACGTCGCGGCCACCCAGCCTGGGTTGCGCTGGCACATCCCGTGGCCGGTCGAGGCGCGGCAGATCGTGAATGTCGAGACGATCGAGAGCTTCAGCGACCAGACCCGCATGCTCACCTCCGATGAAAACCTCGTCGACCTGAATGTCGCCGTGCAGTACCGTCGCGCCGACCCGGTCGCGTACGCATTCAACGTGCGCGAGCCGGAGCATGACGCTTGGTGAGGTCAGCGAAAGCGCGATCCGCGAAATCATCGGGCGCAACGAGCTCGACTTCGTGCTCGAGCAGGGCCGCCAGGAAATTTCGGCGAAGACCAAGGAACTCGTGCAACGGACACTCGACGTCTACAAGACGGGCATCGAAGTGACCACCGTGAACCTGCAGGGCGTCAACGTGCCCGAGCAGGTGCAGAGTTCGCAGCGTGACGCGATCAAGGCGCGCGAAGACCGCGAGCGTCTCGCACTCGAAGCGCAGGCGTATGCCAACGACATCCTGCCGAAAGCGAAGGGCTCCGCGGCGCGCCAGAGCGAGGACGCCATCGCCTACAAGGCGCGCATCACCGCCGACGCCGAGGGCGAGGCCCAGCGTTTCTCCAAACTGCTGGAGAGCTACGGCGCGCGCCGGACGTCACGCGCAAGCGCCTCTACTACGAAACGATGGAAGAGGTGCTCGGCAACACCAACAAGGTGCTGGTCGACACCAAGGCGGGCGGCGGCAACATGATCTACCTGCCGCTCGACAAGCTTGGCGAAGGCCGGGCGCGCACGCTCACGCTCGATGAACAACGCCAGGTTCCGGCCACCGCACCTGCCCGCGAGGCAACGCCGGCAGACGCGCCTGCCGTCAGCACCGTCGAATCGCGCCGCGACCGGGGGACACGCTGATGGGCAATCGTGGTTACCTGCCGCTGATCCTGATCGGCGCCGCCATCCTGCTGTTCTCGATGGCGGCGTTCACCGTGCGCGAAACGGAACTCGCGGTGAAGTTTCGCTTCGGCGAAATCGTGCGCGCCGACTACAAGCCGGGACTGCATTTCCTGACGCCGTTCGTGAACAACGTCGATCAAGTTCGACAAGCGCATCCTCAGCGAGGAATACCCCGCGGAGCAGTTCCTGACCAGCGAAGGCAAGATCCTGCGCATCAACCTGTTCGTGAAATGGCGCATCACCGACGTCTCGCGCTACTACACCTCGACGGCGGGCGGCAGCGAGGACGTCGCCAATCGCCGGCTCGGCGAAATCGTCAAGGACGGCATCAAGGGCGTCATCGCCCGCCGCACGATCCAGCAGGTCGTCGCGGCCGATCGCAGCGAGTTCCTCGGCGAAGTGCTGAAGATCTCCGGGGCGAACGTCAACAACCTCGGCATGACGCTGGTCGACGTGCGCGTCAAGAGCATCGAGTTGCCGGAAGAAGTCAGCGACTCGGTCTTCAACCGCATGCGCCAGGACTTCGCGCGGCAGGCGGCGCAGCTGCGCGCCGAAGGTTCTGCAATTTCCGAGCAGACGCGCGCCGAAGCCGATCGCCAGCGCACCGAGATCCTCGCCGATGCCTACCGGCAGGCGGAGATCATGAAGGGCGAGGGCGATGCACTGGCCGCGGACATCTACGCCAAGGCTTACGCCGGCGACCCGGAGTTCTACTCGTTCTACCGCGGCCTGCAGGCCTATCGCCGGTCGTTGGGCAAGCAGGGCGACGTGCTGGTGCTGCAACCCGACGGCGAGTTCTTCAAGTACCTGAAGGACACCGGCCGCTGATCGCGGCCGGCGTCGCGCGCGTGGACTGGAACGACCTGTGGGCGGCGTTCGCCCTGTATCTGGTGCTCGAGGGCCTCATGCCGTTCGCCAATCCCGGCGGCATGAAGCGCACGCTGCTGGCGCTTTCGGCGATGGAAGACAGGACGTTGCGCCGGATCGGCCTCGCCAGCATGATCGCTGGCGCGTTCCTGCTCTACTTCGTGCGCAGCGGCAGCCTCTGAACCACACGACCCACCGAACAAGACTCTCAACTATCTGCCATGGCCAAGAATCTAGTCGTCATCGGCGCCCAGTGGGGCGACGAAGGCAAAGGCAAGATCGTCGACCTGCTGACCGAACGCGTCGGCGCGGTCGCGCGTTTCCAGGGCGGGCACAACGCCGGCCACACGCTCGTCATCGACGGCGTCAAGACCGTGCTGTCGCTGATTCCGTCCGGCATCCTGCATCCGGGCGTGCAGTGCCTCATCGGCAACGGCGTGGTCGTCTCCCTCGACGCGCTGTTCCGCGAGGCCGATGCGCTCGTGCAGAAAGGCATTGCCGGTCTATGAGCGGCTGCGCATCAGCCCGAATTGCGCGTTGATCCTGCCTTCGCACATTGCGCTCGATCGCGCCCGCGAGCGGGCCAGCGGTGTCAACGCGATCGGCACCACGGGCCGTGGCATCGGTCCTGCCTACGAGGACAAGGTGGCGCGCCGCGCCGTGCGCGTGGCAGACATTTTCCAGCGCGAGCGGCTCGCCGCGCGTCTCGGCGAGGTCCTGGACTATCACAACTTCATCCTGAGCCGGTATTTCAGCTCCGAAGCGATCGACTTCCAGCAGGTGCTCGACGAACTGATCGCGCAGGCCGAGCGTGTCGCACCGCTGGTCGCGGACATCAGCGTGTTATTGCAGGACCGGATGCGCAGTGGCGCCAACGTACTGTTCGAAGGCGCGCAGGGCGCCTTGCTCGACGTCGACGTCGGCACCTATCCGTTCGTGACGTCGTCGAACACGATCGCGGGCGAAGCGGCTGTCGGCACGGGCCTCGGCCCACGCGACATTCATGCGGTGCTCGGCATCGTGAAGGCTTATACGACACGCGTCGGTGCGGGACCGTTCCCGACCGAACTGTTCGACGAGACCGGCGAGCACCTCTCGCGCGTCGGGCACGAGTTCGGCGCGGTCACCGGCCGTGCCCGGCGCTGCGGCTGGTTCGACGCCGTCGCGCTGCGTCGCGCGGTCCTGCACAACAGCATCTCGAGTCTCGGCGTGACCAAGCTCGACGTGCTCGACGGGCTCGACACGCTGCGGATCTGCACCGGTTATCGTATCGACGGCGAGGTGCGCGCCGATCCGCCGCTGCTGCCGCATCGTTACGACGAATGCGTGCCAGTTTACGAAGAGCATCCGGGCTGGTCGGAGCCGACCAACGGCATCGTCGATTTCTCGAAGCTACCGGTGACGGCCCGCTCGTACCTTGCGCGCATGGAAGAGCTGGCCGGCGTGCCGATCGACATCGTGTCGACCGGTGCCGATCGCAACCACACCATCGTCCTGCGGCATCCTTTCGACTGAGGAACTGGCGACACCATGACAACCTACGAATCTCCCTGGATGGACGACGACCTGCGCATGCTGCGCGAGCCGATTTCCCGTTATGTCGAAACCGAGATGGCGCCGCTCGACGCGAAATGGCGCAACCAGCACCACGTCGACAAGGAAGCCTGGCGCAAGATCGGCGCGGCGGGTTTCCTGTGCATGGACATCCCGACCGAATATGGCGGTGGTGGCGGGGATTTCCGCCACGAAACGCTGCTGTACGAAGAACTCGGCCGGCGCGGCATCTCGGGCTTCGGCCAGGGCGTGCACAGCATCTGCGCGCACTACGTCCTCAACTACGGCACCGAGGAGCAGAAGCAGCGCTGGTTGCCGCGCATGGCGCGCGGCGAACTGATCGGGGCCATCGGCATCACGGAGCCGGGCGCGGGCTCCGACATGAAGGGCATCCGCATGCGTGCCGTGCGGGACGGCGATCATTACGTCGTCAACGGCTCGAAGATCTTCATCACGAACGGCGGCAGCGCCGAGATCCTGATGCTGGTCGTGCGCACCGATCCCAATGAGCGAAGCCGCGGCCTGTCGATCCTGATGGTCGAAACGACGGGCCTGCAGGGCTACCGCGTCGGGCGCGTTCTCGAAAAGATGGGTTTCCACGCCCAGGACACCGCGGAATTATTCTTCGAGGACGTGCGCGTGCCGGTCGACTGCCTGCTGCAGCAGGAAGGCGAGGGCATGCACATGCTGATGGGCGACCTGCCGTACGAGCGCCTGCTGATCGCGGTCGGCGGCATCGCCGCGATGGAGGGCGCGCTCGCCGAGACGATCAAGTACGTCAATGAGCGCAAGATCTTTGGCCAGCCCGTGGCGTCGTTCCAGAACACCAAGTTCAGGCTGGCCGAGATTGCCACGCTCACACGCGTCGCGCGCGTGTTCACCGATCACTGCATCCAGCAGCTCGTCGACGGCAAGCTCGACACCGAGACCGCGGCAATGGTGAAGTGGTGGGTCACGGACACGCAGCAGAAAGTCATGGACGAGTGCCAGCAGTTATTCGGCGGCTACGGCTACATGAACGAGTACCTGGTCTGCCGGATGTTCGCGGACGCGCGCGTCCAGCGCATCTATGGCGGCACCAACGAGGTCATGAAGGAACTGATTTCACGTTCCCTGTGATTACCGATCTGCCTCGGCGCGCCGCCGTGACGGTACGCCGCGTCGCTATCGGTGCTGCAGCCAGTCGGCCATGAACTGCCGCAGCTCGGTCGACGCCTGCGACGTGAATTGCGGCGCACGCTTCTCGATGAAGGCGCGCACGCCCTCGGCACCGTCGCCCTGGCTCAAGTGGAACATCGCCAGCGAATCGACGCGGTGGGCTGCGAGCGGGTGCGACTCCGCGCAATTGCGATAGACGAGCTGCCGCGCCAGGCCGACGGCCACGGCCGAGCGGCCATCGATGAACCGATGCGCCAGCTTGCGCGCCTCATCCAGCAGCTGCTCCGGCGGCACCGCGGCCTTCAACAGCCCGGCACTCACGCCTTCGGCCGCGTCGAACGGCTCGGCCGTATAGATCCATTCCAGCGCCTGGGAGATGCCGACGAGCCGCGGCAGGAACCAGCTCGAGCAGGCTTCCGGCACGATGCCGAGCCGGCCGAACACGAAGCCGATCTTCGCGTTGGCCGCAGCGAGTCGCACGTCCATCGGCAGCGTCATGGTCGCGCCGATGCCGACCGCCGCGCCATTGATTGCTCCGATCACGGGTTTCAGGCACTCGTAGATGGCGAGCACGACGCGACCGCCGCTGTCACGCACACCGCGCACGATCGCGGGATCGTCGAGGCGCTCGTGCATGTCGCGCAGCGTCGGGTGTTGCGTTTCGTCGAGTCCGAACACGTTGCCGGAGGTGGCGAGGTCCATGCCGGCGCAGAACGCTCGACCAGCGCCCGTGACGATGATCGCACCGACGTCGTCGGCAGCGCTGGCCTGGCGAAACGCGTGCTCGAGTTCCTCGGCCATCGTCACCGTGAATGCGTTCAACCGGTCCGGCCGGTTCAACGTCAGCGTGAGGATGCGGTCCTGGACCCGGTAATCGAGCGTCGTGTATTGCATGTTCGTCCTGGTGGGAAAAACAAGGAAAAACAGACGGTTGTGCAGCGACAGTGCTAAAGTCTGGCCAGGTCGCCAGATGGTGCCCAGGAGAGGACTCGAACCTCCACGGTGTTACCCGCTAGTACCTGAAACTAGTGCGTCTACCAATTCCGCCACCTGGGCATCGGTCGCGGCGCGAACCCATGCTGGGCCCGCCGGAAGGTGGCGCAATGTACTGGCGGCCCCCCGGGCTGTCAACGTAAGGAAAAATGAGAAGAGCAAGAACCAGGCGCGGTGCGGGTAGTTCCCAGCACGGCGAATCGAAGCGGAGTCGTCCCGCGGGGCGCACGGCCGTATCCCCCGAGAGCGCCGTGCTGAACGTATTGCGTAAAGCCGGGCGGCCACTGAAGCCGGAAGAAATCACGGCCGAGTTCGGTCCTGCCGGCGCGGTGCAGGCCGAGGTCCAGCTGCAGGCGCTCGTGAAGCGCGGCGAAGTCGTCGTGAATCGCCGCGGGCAGTATTGCCTGCGCGAGCAACTCGCCGGGCTCACGGTCGGCACGGTGCAGGCGCAACGCAATGGCGAGGGTTGGCTGCTGCCGGATGACGGGTCCGCGCAGATCTACCTGCCCGCGCAGCAGATGCGCGAAGTCATGCACGGCGATCGCATCGCGGCGCGCATCGAAGGCGCGCGCTTCCGTGGCAAAGCCCAGGGCACGATTGTCGAAGTGCTCGAGCGCCGCACGAAAGAAGTCGTAGGAAGGCTGCATGTCGAAAGCGGCGTAGCCTACCTGACGCCAGACAACCCGCGCGTCACGCATCGCATTCTCGTGCCGAGTGCCGAGCTCGGCGGCGCCGAGTCGGGCCAGGTCGTCATCGTCGAATTGACGCAGCAGCCCTCGCGCACCGGTGCACCGGTCGGCCGGGTCTCGCGCGTGCTCGGCGATCACGGCGCCCCCGGCATGGAAACGGACATCGCGATCCATTCGCACAGCCTGCCGTTCGAGTTTCCGCACGCGGTGACGGCCGAGGCCGAAGCCTACGGGCGCCGCATCCCGCAGGATGCGATCGCGGGCCGCGAGGACCTGCGCGAGATCGAACTGGTCACGATCGACGGCGAGGACGCCCGCGATTTCGACGACGCCGTCTGGTGTGAGCGCACCAGCTCGGGCTGGAAGCTGATCGTCGCGATCGCCGACGTAGCGCCATTACGTGCGCCCCGGCACGCCGCTCGACCAGGAAGCGCGTGAACGCGGCACGTCGGTCTATTTTCCGAATCGCGTGCTGCCGATGCTGCCCGAGGCCCTGTCCAACGGTCTTTGCTCGCTGGTGCCGTTCGAGGACCGCCTGTGCCTGTGCTGCGAACTGCGCGTCAGCGACGACGGGCGCATCACGCGCTCGCGCTTTTTCGAGGGGGTCATGCGGTCCGCGGCGCGCCTCACGTACCACGAAGTCGGCTCGTTCCTGGAAAAGCCGGGTGCGCGTCATTCCGAGCGCCTGGAGAAGTTGCGCGAAAGGCTGCACGGCGCTGCACGGCATCTACAAATCGTTCACGCGTGCGCGCAGTGGTCGTGGCGCGCTCGAGCTCGATACGCCCGAGTTGAAGTTGAAGTTCGACGAGCAAGGCCGCATCGCGGCGATCGTCGAACAGATGCGCAACGATGCGCACCGGCTGATCGAGGAATGCATGATCGCCGCGAACGTCGCTGCGGCGCGGTTCCTCGATCGCAACCGCGTGCCGACGCTTTACCGCGTGCACGGGTTGCCGGAAATCGACCGGCTCGAGACATTGCGAACGTTCATGCGCGAATTCGGCATCTGGCTGCCGCCGCCGGATGAAATCACGCCGGAGCACCTGCGCGACCTGCTGCAGAAGATCGGCGACCGGCCCGACGCCGGCCTGATTTCGACGGCCGTGATCCGTTCGATGCCGCAAGCGGTCTATCAGCCCGGCAACATCGGCCACTTCGGGCTGGCGCTCGAGCACTACGCGCACTTCACATCGCCGATCCGCCGTTATCCGGACCTGGTCGTGCACCGCGGTATCCGCCAGGTGCTGCTGAAGGGCGATCCGCAGGAAATGATCGCGTGGCACGGGCCGTTCCCCGTGCTCGGCCAGGATTGTTCGTTTCGCGAGCGACGTGCCGACGAGGCGACGCGCAGCGCGATCGCCTGGCTCAAGTGTTTCTACATGCAGGATCGGGTCGGCGAGGAATATGACGGCATCGTCTCGGGCGTCGTCGACTTCGGCCTGTTCGTGCAACTCGAAGGCATGCAGGTCGACGGGTTGCTGCACGTATCGTCGCTGGGTGCCGATTACTTCGGCCGCGACAGCTCCGGTTTCCGCATGGTCGGGCGCAGTTCCGGCAAGGTCTTCAAGCTCGGCGACCGGCTGCGCGTGCGGGTTACCAACGTCTCGCTCGACGATCGTCGCATCGACTTCGAACTCGCCGGCGAGTTCGAGCCGCCGCGGCGTGCCTCGCCGCGCTTTCTGCGTCAAGGCAGCCGGAGAAGGCGCTGATGCCGCGCAGGCAGGGCGGACCACGCACCGGTGGCGGTGGATCACGTGGCGGACGTGGCAGTGGACCACGACAGCACGGTGCCGATGTTCGCGAGGCCAGGCATGCAGTCGCTCGCGAGCCTGCAAGCGGTGGCCATGCACCGCGGCTCGCGGTCACCTACGGCATCCACGCCGTGCGCGCCGTGCTCACGCGCAATCCGGCACGCGTGCGCCAGTTATGGCTGGCCTCAGGCAAAGATGCGTCGCGCCTGGAGGACCTGCGGCAACTCGCGCAGGCCGGCAATGTGCAGATCCGCGAAGCCGAAGATGTCCACCTCGATCGGCTCGCAGACGGTGAGCGCCACCAGGGCGCCGTGGCCGAGATTTTGCCGCGCTCCGGAGATCCGGAAACCCAGCTCGAGGAGGCTCTCGAAGCCACGGGCGGGCAGGCCGTGTTGCTGCTCGTGCTCGACGGGGTGACCGATCCGCACAATCTCGGCGCCTGCATGCGCAGCGCCGACGCGGCCGGCGTCGGCCGCCGTGATTGCGCCTCGCGACCGCGCCGCGGGCATGACGCCCGTGGTCCGCAAAGTTGCGGCCGGGGCGGCCGAGAGCGTCCCATTCGTCGCGGTCGTAAACCTTGCCCGTACGCTGCGCGAGCTCAAGCAAAAAGGCGTCTGGCTGGTCGGTACGGCCGATGAGGCCGAGCGCACCTTGTTCGACGTCGACCTGACCGGCCCGACGGCCATCGTCATGGGATCGGAGGGCGAGGGCTTGCGGCGCCTGACGCGCGAGTCGTGCGACGAACTCGTGCGCATACCCATGGCCGGAGCGGTCGAGAGCCTCAACGTCTCGGTGGCCTCGGGCGTGGCCCTGTTCGAGGCCGTCCGGCAGCGGCGCGTCGCGGGCCGACGCAACGGATAGGGACTACCGGCCCGCTCCGCGTTCCGCTATGATGCGCGGCTCCGTGGCGTCCGAACCTGGCGCCTGGTCGTTCCAACTCCTTGCCGCACCAGCGATTTTTGCAAATGGGCGGCATCATCCGTAAGGAGACTTCGTCGATGCGCCATTACGAAATCGTGTTCCTCGTCCACCCGGACCAGAGCGAACAAGTCCCCGCCATGATCGAACGTTACCGCGGCATCATCACTGCCGGCGGCGGCGCGATCCACCGCCTGGAAGACTGGGGCCGCCGCCAGCTGGCCTACCCGATCGCCAAGGTGCACAAGGCCCACTACGTGCTCATGAATATCGAATGCGACAAGAACGCGCTCGACGAGCTCACCGGTGGCTTCCGCTTCAGCGATGCCGTCATCCGCCACATGGTCATCGCCATGCCGGCCGCGGTGCTCGAACCGTCGCCGATGTCGCGGCCCGAGGAAGAGGGCGCGGTGCGCTCCGACGACGGTCCGCGCGGTGACTCCGACGACGACTCGGCTGCTGCGAACTGATCGCGCGCCGCCGTCCACACGACCAACATATTCGGGTAAACAGCCATGGCACGTTTTTTCCGCCGCCGTAAGTTCTGCAAGTTCACTGCCGAAGGCATCGAGCGCATCGATTACAAGGATCTCGCGACCCTCAAGGGGTACATCACCGAGACCGGCAAGATCGTGCCGAGCCGCATCACCGGCACGCGTTCGAATTACCAGCGCCAGTTGTCGCTTGCAGTGAAGCGCGCGCGATTCCTCGCGCTGCTGCCTTACACCGACCAGCATTAATCGCACGTCACGTCGCGTGCGGCCGCACGTGCGGCCCGCCGGCGCGTTGCCATGAACCGATCGCTGGCCCAGTGGCTTGCCGACAATCCAGGCGGGGCCGTCGTAGTGACGGGCCTGCTCGGGTTGTTGCCGTTGCTGGGTTTCGGGTTCGCGTTTTTCCTGCCGGGCGCCGTGCCTGGGCTGGTGGCTCTCGAGCGTGGCCCGCGCGCGGGCCTGATCGTCGCGTTTGGCGCGACCGTGCTGCTCGCAGGCGCGATGATGGCGTTCGACCGGCCGATACCGGTCGGGCTCATCTACTCGGGCTGGGTGCTCGGGCCGCCGCTGCTGCTGGCCGTGCTGCTCGCGGCGCACACAGTCGCTGTCGATGTGCCTGCAGGTCGCCACGCTGATGGGCGCGCTGATGGTGGTCGGGCTGCATGTTTCGTTCGGCGACCCGGAGCAGTTCTGGGCGCCGTTCGTGCGCGACCTGGCGCAGCAGATGAAGCAGCGCGGCCTGCCGATGGACCTCGAAAAGGACGGCCTGGTCGAGACGCTGGCGCGCACGCTCTGGGGCTGGGTCGCGGTGCTGACGATGTTGCTCGCCATGTGCGCGTTGTTCCTCGCGCGGTGGTGGCAGTCGCTGCTGGCCGGCGACGGGCGTTTCGCCGTCGAGTTTCGCGAGCTGCGCCTGGGGCTCGCGCTCGGGACTTGCGGCAGCGCTCGTGCTTGCGGCGTCGCTGCTCACGCAGCCGGTGCTGGTCGACGACATAGGCCGCCTGTTCCTGGCGCGCTGGTCATCGTCGGGCTGGCCGGAGTGCACCGCATGGCCGCGGCCGGCCGCTTGAATTCGGGCTGGCTGTGGGCGACGTATGCGATGCTGATGCTGGTTGCGCCGGTTGCGGTCGCCGTCCTGGCCGCCTGGGGCTTCCTGGACAACTGGACAGCGCTCGCAGCGCCGCGCTGGCACATCGCCTGAGCGCGCACTGGACGGGTTGAACGGCGGGCCAGTGCCCGGCGTTCGCTTTGATTGACTGAACGGTTAACATTTCGACTGCTTTTTCGAGGACATAACGATGGAAGTCATCCTGCTGCAGAAGGTCGCCAACCTCGGCAACATCGGCGACAAGGTCAAGGTCAAGCCGGGTTACGGCCGCAATTTCCTGTTGCCCTCGGGCAAGGCTGCGCTTGCCACGGCCAAGAACCTGGTGAAGTTCGAAGAACGCCGCGCGGAGTTCGAGAAGATTGCCGCCGACGAGCTGGGCAGTGCCCAGAAGCGCGCGGCGCAGCTCGAGAACTTCACGCTGAGCCTGGCCGGCCAAGGCCGGCAGCGAAGGCAAGCTGTTCGGCTCCGTGGGCACCAGCGACATCGCCGAGGCGCTGACCAAGGCCGGCATCGCGATCGAGCGCAGTGAAGTGCGCCTGCAGGGTGGCCCGATCCGTCACACCGGCGAGCACCAGGTCAAGCTGCACCTGCACACCGACGTCGAACTCGACCTGCCGGTCGTGCATCACGGCCGAAGACTAGATCCTGCGCCGGCGCGGGAGCGTTCGTCCCATGGAGCACGAGACGGCGGAGCGGCGAGCGCGGGTCTGGCAACGGCCGGACGCGCCGCAAGCCGCGCCCGTCCTCGCGACTGGAGCCGACCGGCCTGCGCATTCCGCCGCACTCGCTCGAGGCCGAGCAGGCCGTGCTCGGCGGCCTGCTGCTCGACAACAGCACCTGGGACACCGTCGCCGACCGCCTGCTGGCCGACGACTTCTACCGTCGCGACCACCAGGTCATTTTCGAGGCCATCGCCGAGCTTTCCGCGCGGCGTGAGCCGAGCGACGCCGTCACGCTCGCCGAGCACCTGGTCCGCAAGGGCCAGGAAGAAGAAACCGGCGGGCTCGCGTATCTCGCGGGCCTTGCGCGCGACACGCCCACGGCCGACAACATCCGCGCGTATGCCGACATCGTGCGCGAGCGCGCGCTGCTGCGGCAGCTGATCCGCGTCAGTGGCGAAATTGCCGCCAGTGCCTACGAAAACGAAGGCCGCGCGGCGCACGAGCTCGTCGACGACGCCGAACGCATGGTCTTCCAGATCGCCGAAAAGGGCCAACGCCAGGGCACGGGTTTCGTGCCGGTGCGCGAGGTGCTCGGTGCCGACGATCGACCGCCTCGACATGCTGCATGCCTCGCAGGGCCAGCTCACGGGCCTCGGCACCGGTTACACCGAACTCGACAAGATGACCGCGGGCCTGCAGCCCGGCGACCTCGTGATCGTCGCCGGCCGCCCGTCGATGGGCAAGACGACGCTCGCGCTGAACATCGCCGAGAACGCGGCCATCGCGGCCAACAAGCCCGTCGCGATCTTCTCGATGGAAATGTCGCGCGAGCAGCTCGCGTTCCGCATGATCTCCTCGCTCGGCCGCGTCGACCAGGGCCACATGCGCACGGGCAATTTCGGCGACGAGGACTGGGCGCGCATCAACAGCGCGATCGCGCAGATGAAGACGGCGCCGATGTTCATCGATGACAGCGGCGCGCTGACGCCGACGGAGGTGCGCGCGCGTGCGCGCCGCCTCGCGCGCGATACGGAAAAGCAGGGCGGGCTCGGCCTGATCGTCGATCGACTACCTGCAGCTGATGCAGGTGCGCCGGCAACAAGGAAAACCGCGCGACCGAAATCTCGGAGATCTCGCGTTCGCTGAAGGCGCTGGCGAAGGAACTGAAGGTGCCGGTGATCGCGCTGTCGCAGCTCAATCGCGGCGTCGAGCAGCGCACCGACAAGAAGCCGGTGATGTCGGACCTGCGTGAAAGCGGCGCGATCGAGCAGGACGCAGATCTGATCATGATGATCTACCGCGAGGAAGTGTATGAACCCGACACGCCGCGCAAAGGCATCGCCGACATCATCATCACCAAGCAGCGCAACGGCCCCACCGGCGAAGTGCACCTGACGTTCCTCGGCAAGTACACGCGCTTCGAGAACCTCGCGCACGGTGGCGATTACGACTACGGCAGCTGATCCGCAGGAAAATATGGTATGCATGGGTTACGTGAGTTCGCGCACCATCCGATCGCATGCGCCCGTACGCGTGACGCCAGAACATGCAAACCTCATCCGCGCTGTCGTCGACACCGCCGCGCTGCGGCACAACCTGCGCCAGGTGCGCAAGGCCGCGACCGCGAGCTCGCGTCATGGCCGTGATCAAGGCGAACGCGTACGGCCATGGCCTCGTGCCTGCCGCAAAGGCGTTCGCCGCAGCCGATGGCTTTGCAGTCGCGCGACTCGAGGAAGGCCTCGCGCTTCGCGCGGCCGGTCTCACCAATCGCGTCCTGCTGCTCGAAGGCGTGTTCAACGCCGAGCAACTGGGATCGCGGCGCGCGAGCGTTTCGAGCTCATGGTGCACGGCTTCGAGCAGCTCGACTTGCTCGACGGCCTGCAGGCCAGCACCGGCATCACGGCGTGGATCAAGGTCGATTCCGGCATGAACCGCCTCGGTTTCCGGCTGGACGAATTCGCGGCCGCTTACGAGCGCCTGCGCCGCAACCCGCACGTGCAGTCCGAGCCGACGCTGGTGACGCACCTTGCTTCGGCCGACGACCGTCGCGAATGAAGACGCGGTCAGCTCGACGCGTTCACGACGCAACCGCCGGACTTGCCCGGGCGCCCGCAGCATCGCAAATTCCGCCGGTGTGCTGGCTGGCCGGCCGCCCGTGCAGACTGGGTGCGTCCGGGGTTGATGCTCTACGGCGTCTCGCCGTTTCCGACGGCACCGGCGCCGAACTCGGGCTGCGTCCGGCCATGACGTTGCGCACCGAGGTCATTGCGGTGAAAACCGGTCGGCGGGGCGAGACGGTCGGCTATGGCGGTAGCTGGACGGCGCAGCGCGACACACGCATGGCCGTGATGGCCGCAGGTTACGGCGACGGCTATCCGCGCAGCGCTGCGTCAGGTGCGCCGGTGCAGATCGGTGGCCGTCGGGCGCCACTGATCGGCCGTGTCTCGATGGACATGATCACGGTCGACGTCACCGACCTTCCCGCCGTCTCGGTCGGCGATCCCGTGGTGCTCTGGGGCAGCGAAGTGCCCGTCGAGGAAATTGCGATCCAGCGCGGGCATGATCCCCTACGAACTGATCTGCGGTGTCAGCCAGCGCGTGCAGCTCGAAGTCGGCTGAGGCAATGACAAAATCGGCCCGCCGTGGGCGGATGCCGACCTCTGTTCAGGCATCCGCGGTCGTGACGACGACGGATCAGCTTTCGAAGAACCCCATCTTCACGCCCGCCAGCTGCACGACGTCGTTGTCGCGCAATCTGCGGGCCTGGGCGCCGATCACCGCGCCGTTGACCATCGGGAAGTCGTTCTCACGTCCGCTTTCGACATGCATGATGTAGAACCCGTCGGAACGACGCGTGATGGCGGCCACCTGCACGCCCGGACGTCCCGAGTGTCGTCAGCGTCTTCACCAGTTCGAGCTCGCGTCCCGCGAACTGGCCCTGAGAGTACCTGCAGCTTGGCGCGCGGCATCGCCCCGTTCGCGAAAACGACGCCGCGGCGGGCGCGCTGTGGCAGCTGCCATTCGCCGGCGCGTAGCGGCGACCGGTGCCCGCTCTGGCCGGCGGATCGACCGCGGCACCGCCTATTCCGCCCCGGCGACAGTTGGCCGCATCGCGTGGGCTGATGACCATCGTCCTTTCGAATTCGTCCTTTCGCGCCCTCGGTCTCGCTGTCGACGAAGCGCAGTGCGTGATGGCCCGACCGTGATCACGTCACTGTGCTGCAGCGCGTGCTTCTTGATGATCTTGCCGTTGACGTACGTACCGTTGGTGCTGTTCAGATCCTCGAGGAACGAATCGTTGAGGATGTTGATGACGAGCGCGTGATGACCGCTGACGGCAGGGTTGTCGATGCGGATGTCGTTGTCCGGCAGACGCCCGACCGTATAGCGTTCCTTGCTCATGTTGTATTCGGCGAGCATTGCCCGTCGAGGTGCAGATACCAACCTGGCCATGCTAGCTCCGCCTCCCGCTAGCCGAATGATCCCGAGGATCCGGTCGATGACCCGCGTTGCGCCGGGAATTATCGAGCAACCCGCACCAGCACTATCGAGACGTTGTCCCGACCCCCATTGTCGTTGCTGAGCAGGACGAGCTGCTTCGCCAACGTCTCAAGGTTAGCACCAAAGGTGTTGATCGTTAACTGAATGTCCTCATCGTCCACCATATCGGATAGACCGTCCGAACAGAGGAGGTAAAGGTCGTCCTTGAGCGCCGGCACTTCGGTGATCTCGACGTCGACCGTCGCTTCGACACCGAGCGCGCGCGTTACATAATTCTTGGCGGCCGCGCGCTGCGCCTCCTCGGGCGTGTAGAAGCCGCGTGAGACCAGTTCCTGCAGCAGCGAATGGTCTTTCGTCACCTGCTCGAGCTTGCCCTCGCGGCAGCGATACAGCCGCGAATCTCCGACGTGGGCGATCGTCAGGCTGTCGTTGAAAAAGAGGCCGGCCACGACCGTCGTGCCCATGCCCTCGCAATTCGGCTGCGTCTTGGCGGTGTGACTGATCAGCATGTTGGCACGCTGGATCGCGTCCCGCAGCAGGATGCCGGGCCGCGCTCAAACCGGTGGCGCCATCGCTGACCGCCAGGTCCTCGCGCTCGACAGCCTCCTTGATCAGGCCCATCACGGTGCGCACGGTGATGCCGCTCGCCACTTCACCGGCCTTGTAGCCGCCCATGCCGTCCGCCAGCACGACGAGCCCGATGTCGGCGTCCGTGCCGAAGGTGTCCTCGTTGTGCTCGCGGATCCGGCCGGTATCCGTCACTCCCACGCAACGCAACTTTCCCCTCAGGCGCATCGCTCAGGCCCTTGACTGCGGCGTATTGACGTCGCGCAGCGCACTGCGCGAACTGGGCACCGGTATCGAACCGCTGCGCCGGGTCCTTGGCCAGTGCCCGGTCGAAAAACTCGTCGATACCCGCGGGCAGGCGCGGGTTCAGGACGCGGATTCGCGGGTGCGGCTCCTGCGCGATGCGCAGCATGAGCCCGGGCATCGAATCGGCGCGAAACGGCAGCTGGCCGGTCAACAGCTGGAACAGCGACACGGCAAGCGCAAACAGGTCGGAGCGCCCGGTCACCGGTGCGACCCTGCAGCTGCTCGGGCGACATGAACGACGGCGTGCCGAGCACGACGCCGGTGCGTGTGCGGCCGGAGTCGGTCAGGCGGGCAATGCCGAAATCCGTGATCTTCAATTCTCCACTCGGCGCGTCGAACATGATGTTGGCCGGCTTGATGTCGCGGTGCACGACCTGGTTCTGGTGCGCATAGTGCAACGCATCCGCGAGACGCGCCATTATTTCAATCGCAATGGCCGGGGGCATCAATCGCGTCGGATCGGTGTACTCGACGAGGTGACTGCCTCGCAACATCTCCATCGCGATATAGGCCCGTGCCGCTATCCTCGCCCGCATCGAATATCGTGACGATGTAAGGGTGCGACAGCCGGCCGGCCATCTCCGCTTCGCGGAAGAACTTGAGGCGGGCTTCGTCGAGTTCTTCCCCTTCTTCGAATTCCTCGGCCAGCGGAATCACCTTAAGCGCCACGTCGCGATTGATCATCGGATCGCGGGCACGATAGACCACACCCATGGCGCCTTTGCCGAGCTTGTTCAGGATCTGGTAACGGCCGAGTTTTGTCGGCAACGGGCCATCGTCCTGCTCGAGGGGCGAAGCACCAGGGTCTGTTCTGCGCTGCCGGCCATGTATCGCGCAGAAGTATAGGTGCGGTTCCGCGCGGAATTGTCGTCGCCGTCACACTCCGGCCGTCGGCGATCATGCGCCGCCGCCAGCATCCCGACCCGCCGTATCCGAACCACCTGGTCAACACAGTCTCCGTCCCGACCGGCAACCGATGGCCCGTCCCGAAATCGAGCTACGTCTGTGGTGCTTGCGGCGTACGCACGGCGCAATGGCAGGGCCAGTGCCCCGCCTGCGAGGCGTGGAATTCGCTCGAGCTGACGAACGCTGCGGTCGGCATGGCGGCTCGAGCATCGCAGCGGCGCAGTGGCGCCCGCCGTCTCCAGCAGCAAAACAGTGACCGAGGTCTCACGCGAGAGCGACGTGCGCGCCGAGACCGGCATCGGCGAACTCGATCGCGTGCTGGGCGGCGGCCTCGTGGCCGGATCGGTGGTCCTGCTCGGCGGTGATCCGGGCATCGGCAAGTCCACGCTGCTGTTGCAGGCGGCCGATGCGCTGAGCCGCGAGCGAACCGTGCTGTATGTGTCCGGCGAGGAATCCGTCCGCCAGGTGGCCTCGCGCGCCGAGCGGCTCGGGCCTTGCCGCCACGGCCTTGCGACTCGTCGCGGAGACGCGCGTCGAATCGGTGCTCGATGAGGCGGTCGCGTCACGTGCGCAAGGTCGTCGTGATCGATTCGATCCAGACCATGCAGACCGAGCTGAGTGAATCCTCGGCAGGTTCTGCCGTGCAGGTGCGCGAGTCGGCGGCACGCCTGGTGCGCTATGCGAAGGAATCGGGCACGGCCGTGTTGATCATCGGCCACGTCACCAAGGAAGGGCTGATTGCGGGCCCGCGCATTCTCGAGCACATGGTCGATACGGTGCTCTATTTCGAAAGCGATCCCGGTAGTCGTTTCCGGGTCGTGCGCGCAGTCAAGAATCGCTTCGGCGCGGCCAATGAACTAGGTGTCTTCGTGATGGCGGAACAGGGACTGCGCGAAGTGCGCAATCCCTCGGCGATTTTCCTGTCGCGTCACCCTGCGCCGGTGTCCGGCAGCGTGATCACGGTGGTCCGCGAGGGTAGCCGGCCGCTGCTCGTCGAAGTGCAGGCACTCATCGACGATGCGCAGGCGATGAACCCGCGCCGCGTCGCCGTCGGCTTCGAGTCAAGCCGGCTCGCACTGTTGCTGGCGGTGCTGCATCGGCACGGTGGCGTCGCGACGGCCGGAAGGGATGTCTTCATCAACGTCGTCGGTGGCGTGCGGATCAGCGAAACATCGGCCGACTTGCCGGCGGTGCTCGCCGTGCTGTCGAGCCTGCGGGACAAGCCGATTGCGGCCGACACCGTCTGTTTCGGCGAACTTGGTCTCACCGGTGAAATCCGGCCGGTGCCGTTTGGCGAGGAGCGGCTGCGCGAAGCCGCGAAGCAGGGCTTCAGCCGCGCGCTGGTGCCCATGGCGAATGTGCCGCGCAAGCCGCTCGAGGGCATCGAGGTCGCTGGTGTCGGTCGGCTGCAGGAAGCGCTCGAGCGCGTGCTCTAGCACGCCTAAGCCGACCGGGCCACCTGGTTCACGTCGCTCGCGCCCGCATCGGGCGTGATCGGTTTCAGTCGCACCGTCTTCACGGCGTTGTCGCCCGTCTGCAGGATTTCGAGCGAATATTCGCCGATCCGCATGCTCGTGCCCGGATCCGGAATCGTCTCGAGGTATTCGACGATCAATCCGTTCAGCGTTCTCGGCCCCGTCGCCGGCAGCGACCAGCCCATCTTGCGATTCAGCGTGCGCACGCTCGCCGATGCGTTCACCACGAAACTGTCGGGTCGCTCACGATGCACGTCCTTGTGCAGCGCGCTCGTGCCGGAGGTGAATTCGCCAACGATTTCCTCGAGCAGGTCCTCGAGCGTGACCAGGCCCTGCACGTCGCCGTATTCGTCGACGATGAACGCCACGCGGCGCCGTAGCCGCTGGAACTGCAGTAGCTGCAGGTTCAACGGCGTGCCTTCCGGCACGTAGTACGGCTCGCGCGCCCTGGCGAGTCCCAGCAGCTTGTCGCGGTCGAGTTCATCGCGCGCCAGTAACTGTGCGACCTTCTTCATGTGCAGGATGCCGATCAGCGTATCGATGCTGCCGTCGTAGACCGGGATGCGGGTGTGACGGCAATCGCGTATCTGCGTCGAGCACCTCGTCCCAGTCGTCGGCGACGTCGATGCCGTTGATTTCGTGGCGCGGCACCATGATGTCCTCGACGTTGATGCTTCTCGAGGTCGAGGATGCTCATCAGCATGCGCTGGTGACGATGCGGAATCACGGTGCTCGCCTCGGCGACGACGGTGCGCAGTTCCTCCGAGCTCAGCGACGTGCGGCTCGCCTTCTCGCGCGAGACACCCGAGCACGCGCAACACGCCATTTGCGACCAGGTTGGTCAGCCAGACGATCGGGTACAGGACCTTGAGCAGCACCGTGAAGACCACCGCGGCGGGCAGCGCGATGCGCTCCGGGTACAACGCGCCGAACGTCTTCGGCGCGACCTCGCCGAAGACGATCAGCACCACGGTGAACAGGCCGACCGCCGACCGCGGCATACGCTCGCCGCCGAACGACAGCGCGATCACCGTGACGATCGCGGCCGCGGCGGAGTTCACGAAGTTGTTGCAGATCAGGATCATCCCGATCAGGCGGTCGGGGCGCTCGAGCAGTTTTTCCGCGGCACGCGCCGAGGTGCTGCCTTCGCGCGACGAGGTGCCGCAGCCGATAGCGGTTGATGCTCATGAGCGCCGTCTCGGTGCTCGAGAAAAACGCCGAAAGGACGAGGCAGCACGACGAGTATGACCGTGAGTGCGCCGAGCGTTAGGTCTGGCAAGGCAGCGCTCAGCCCCAGTGCTTGCCGAGCACGTTTTCGAGGATCAGCTTGCTGCCGAAATAGGACAGCCCGAGCAACGTGTAGCCGGCGAAGGTCCAGCGCAACGCCTTCGGCCGCGCCAGCCGAAGCGCAATCGGCCGAGCAGCAGCACGCCGAAGACGAACCACGCGACGATCGCAAGCGTCACCTTGTGCACCAGGTGCTGCGCGAACAGGTTCTCCGACGAAGAACGCGCCGCTGACGAGCGCGAGCGTCAGCAGCAGGAAGCCCGCGAGGATGCTCTGGAAGCAGCCGGATTCGAGCGATTCGATCGGCGTCAGGATCTTGAGCCAGCCGAGCGGCCGGCGGCTGCGCAGCCGGCGGTCGACGATCGACCTGGGCCAGTGCCAGCGCCATGCCGATCGTCAGGAACGCGAACGCGGTCGTGGCCATGGCCATGTGGAACGACAGCTCCCAGCCCGGGCGCGCCATCGAAAATTGCCGCGTGCCCTCGGAGAACGCCGCCTCCATGCAGCGCGGCGACGCCGAGCAGCAGCGCCGCCATGCCGCGTCGTGCCCGGGCGCAGTGACATGAGCGACCGCCGTGACACGCGATGATCACGCTGACGATCGCGGCCGTGTCGCCGAGCGACAGCGCCGCGGCGGGTGCCATGCGGCGTTCCTGCGACCAGGTGCCGCGATGTGTACGACGGCGCCGACCGCTGGCGATGGCGACCGCGGCAATGCGCCCGCCCCGGCCGTGCGCCGACAGCGGAGTCGGTGCGGTTCTGGTACGTGGCGATTGCGAGCCACGACGGCTCCGATGAGGTAACAGGCGACGGCGATCAGTGGCAGCAGCAAGCGCTAGGCCCGGCGTGGCAAGGTGGACCCGTCGCATGATGCCACGACCGGGCGGCACTGAGGAGCGCGGCAAACGACGCTGCCGACCTCTATAATCGCGTTGTCCGCCGGCGCCACAGCGCCGGTGCGGCCCCGTATCCAGCGAGGATCTCCGACCGTGTTCGACAAGCTTTCCGCCCGGCTGGCGGGCGTCGTCGAGGGCCTGCGTGGCCGTGGCCGCCTGACCGAAGAAAACATCGGCGACACGCTGCGCCAGGTGCGCATGGCGCTGCTCGAGGCGGACGTCGCACTGCCGGTGGTCAAGGCCTTCATCGAGGGCGTCAAGGCGCAGGGTCATCGGCCAGGAGGTCCAGAAGAGCCTCACGCCCGGGCCAGGCGCTGATCAAGATCATCCACGACGAGCTCGTGCGCGTCATGGGCGAGGGCGTGCGCCCGCTCAACCTGCGCGTGCAGCCGCCCGCGATCATCCTGCTGGCCGGCCTGCAGGGCGCGGGCAAGACCACGACGGCGGCCAAGCTCGCGCTCTGGCTGAAGACGCGCGAGAAAAAGCGCGTGCTGCTGGTCTCGACCGACGTGCGGCGGCCCGCCGCGCTGCTGCAACTCGAGCGTCTCGGCCAGCAGCTCGAGATCGACGTGGCGCCGGCCAGCGCCAGCCAGACACCCATTGCAATCGCGACGGCGCGCTGGCCGAGGCGCGTCGCGGTGTCTACGACGTGCTGCTCGTCGATACCGCGGGCCGCCTGCACGTCGACGAGGAGATGATGGGCGAGGTGCGCGACCTCAGCGCCGCGCTGAGCCCGATCGAGACGCTGTTCGTCGTCGACAGCATGGCCGGCCAGGACGCGGTCAACGCCGCGCGGGCTTTCGGTGCCGCGCTGAACCTGACCGGCGTCGTGCTGACCAAGGCCGACGGCGACGCGCGCGGCGGTGCGGCGCTCTCGGTGCGCCAGGTCACCGGGCAGCCGATCCTGTTCGTCGGCACCGGCGAGAAGCCCGACGCGCTGGAGGCATTCCAGCCCGACCGCATGGCCTCCCGGATCCTCGGCATGGGCGACGTGCTGTCGCTGGTCGAGCAGGTCACGCGGCAGGTCGACCGCGACGAGGCCGAGAAGCTCGCGCGCAAGGTGGCCAAGGGCAAGGGCTTCGACCTCGAGGACCTGCTCGGCCAGCTGCGCCAGATCGAGCAGATGGGCGGCGTGGCGGCCCTGATGGACAAGCTGCCGAGCCAGCTGGCGGCCAAGGCGGGCCAGCTGCCCCAGGGCAACGAGAAGGAGGTCAAGCGCCAGATCGCGATCATCTGCTCGATGACCCCGGTCGAACGCCGCTATCCCGAAGAATATCGACGGCTCGCGCAAGCGCCGCATCGCCGCCGGTTCGGGCACCCACGTGGCCGAAATCAACCGGCTGCTGAAGAACTTCCTGCAGATGCAGAAGATGATGAAGGGCATGGGCAAGGGCGGCCTGGGCCGCATGATGCGGTCGATGGCCGGGCGCATGCCGCCCGGGCTGCGCTAGGCGGCCCGCCCGCCCCCGCGTCGACGCCATCGCCTGGGACGGCGCGGGCCCCACAAGTATTTCTTTTGCTTCGGAATTTGTTTATAGTTCGCGGCTCTTTTTTGGCCGGACATGGCATCCTCGTGCCCGGCCGCGAATCTCTTCAAGTGCCGAATACGATAGGCAGTGCGAACGATGGTGACGATCCGATTGAACCGCCGCGGCGGCAAGAAGGAACCCTTCTACCACGTGGTCGTGACCGACAGCCGCCGCGCGCGGCGGTGGCTCGCTCGAGCAGCTGGGCTTCTACAATCCGGTCGCGCGCGGCAACAGCGAAGAGTTGCGTCTCGACCTGGCGCGCGTCGACTACTGGCTGTCGCGTTGGCGCACAGCCGTCGGACCGCGTCGCGCAGCTGGTCAAGGAGCTACCGCAAGACCCAGGCCGACCGCGGTCGCGGCCTGAGGCCGCACGCGCGACGTGGCGACGCGCATGACTGCGCGCACCGGAAATGCCTGACCGGAGCGCCACGTGCGTGGTGCTGGGCCGGGTCGGTGCGCCGTTCGGGCGTGCAGGGCTGGGTCAAGGTCTCGTCCTATACCGAGCCCGCCGCGGGCATCGCAGACTACGCCGGGTGGACGCTGGTGCAGGGCGGCGAACGCGCGCAGGTCGAAGTACTGGATTCGAAGCGGGCCGGGCGCGGCGATCGCGGTGAAGCTCGCCGGCGTCGAAACGATCGAAGCCGCGCGGGCGCTGACGGGCGCGGAGGTCCAGGTGGATCGCGCCGAGCTGCCGCAGGTCGGCCCGAGGCGAGTATTACCTGCACGACCTGCTGGGACTCGCAGGCGGTCAATCGCGAAGGGCAGTGCCGCTCGGACGGGTCGACGGGTTCCTCGACTTGCCAGCGCACCCGGTGGTGGTGCTGCGGGGCGACGCGCGAACGGCTGGTGCCGCTGGTGCCGGAGCGCATCGTCGAGGTGGACCTCGCAGCGGGCCGGGTGACGCTGGACTGGCACGTCGGACGACTGAACGACGTGACGCGGGAAACGAGGACACGATGCGCATCGTCGTCGTGACGCTGTTTCCGGAGTTCGTCGAGCACGCACTCAGTTCGGCGTGCTGGGACGGGCGCTCGAACGCGGCGTGCTCGCGGTCGAGACGGTCAATCCGCGGCAATTTGCCACGGACGTGCACAAGACGGTGGACGACCGGCCCTTATGGCGGCGGCCCCGGGATGGTGTTGAAGGCCGAGCCTTTGCGGCTGGCCATGCTGGAGCCGAGGCGGCGCGTGCCGGCGGCGCGCCGGGTGTATCTCGCGGCCGACGGCGTCCCGCTCACGCAGCGGAAAGTCGCCGAGTTCGCGGGATGGCGGAACTGGTGCTGGTCGCGGGACGCTACGAAGGCGTGGACGAGCGGTTCGTCGAGGCAATGCATCGACGAATCGGTGTCGGTGGGCGACGTGGTGCTGAGCGGCGGCGAGCTGCCGGCGCTCGTGGTGGTCGATGCGGTGGCGCGCCTGCTCCCGGGTACGCTCGGTGACGCGGAGTCCGCCGTGCAGGAGTCGTTCTACGGACGGGCTGCTCGACTGGCCGCACTACACGCGACCGGAGGTGTGGGCGGGGCGCGAGGTGCCAGCGGTGCTCACCGGCGGCAACCACGCCGCGATCGCGCGCTGGCGGCTCAAGCAGTCGCTGGGGCGCACGTGGCAGCGGCGGCCCGGACCTGCTGGCAGGCGAGGGTTTTGAGCAGGGAGGAGCGCAAGCTCCTCGACGAATACCAGGCGGAGCATGGATGCGACGCGACGAGAGTAGGGACGCAGCCATTGCGAGAAGGTGAAAAATGACGAACATCATTGAGGCGCTCGAAAGCGAGCGCATGAAGCGCGAAGTGCCTGACTTCGGCCCGGGCGACACCGTCGTCGTCGAAGTCAAGGTGAAGGAAGGCGAGCGCGAGCGCGTCCAGGCCTACGAAGGCGTCGTGATTGCGAAGAGCAATCGCGGCCTGAACTCGTCGTTCACCGTGCGCAAGATCTCGCACGGCGAAGGCGTCGAGCGCGTGTTCCAGACCTACAGCCCGGCCCTCGGCGCCATCACGGTCAAGCGCCGTGGCAACGTGCGTCGCGCCAAGCTGTACTTCCTGCGCGAGCGCACGGGCAAGTCTGCACGCATCGAAGAGAAGGTCTGACGCCGGCAGGCGCGCCTGAATGCGTGCCATCGGCAAGGTGTTGCGCTGGATCTGGCATGGCCTCGACGGGCTGCGCAAGGTCCTGCACTTCCTGCTGCTGCTGCTGATCTTCGGCGTGATCGGCACGCTCTTCTCGCGGCCGATCCCGCTCGTCCCGGACCAGGCGGCGCTGGTCATCGCGCCGCAGGGTCCGCTCGTCGAGCAATTCACGGGCGATCCGGTCGAGCGCGCCGTCGCCGATACGCTTGCGCCAGGGGCCCGAGGAAACGCGCCTGCGCGACCTCGTCGAGGCCATCCGCACGGCCCGGGACGACAAACGCATCAGCTCGCTGTACCTGGATCTCGGCGGGCTCGAGGGCGGCGGCGTGGCCAAGCTGCAGGAAGTGGCAGCCGCCATCGATTATTTCCGCAAGAGCGGCAAGCCCGTCATCGCGTTCGGCGAATACTACGACCAGCCGCAGTACTACCTTGCCGCGCACGCGGACGAGATCTACCTCGACCCGCAGGGCATCGCGTACGTCGATGGCTTCGCGAATTACGGCATGTTCATCAAGGACGCGCTCGACAAGCTCTCGATCGACTGGAACGTGTTCCGCGTCGGCCAGTACAAGTCCGCCGTCGAGATGTTCACGCGCAACGACATGTCGCCGGCCGAACGCGAGGAGAGCCTGGCCTGGCTCAACTCGATCTGGCGCACGTGGAAGACCGATGTCGCCAAGGCGCGCGGCATCAAGCCCGAGCGCCTTCCAGGCCTATGCGGACGATGCTGCGAATGCGCTGCGTCGCGCCGATGGCGACCTCGCGCGCATGGCGCTCGATGCCGGGCTCGTCACGGCGCTCGAGGGCCGTTACAAGGTCGAGGAACGCCTCGCCGAGATCACGGGCGAGGACGAGGATGAACACTCGTACCAGGGCATCGATCACGGGGCCTACCTGGCCAACGTGCATTCGAGCGAGGCGCTCAGCAGCCGGCCCGGCGACAAGGTAGCGGTCATCGTCGCCTCCGGCGAGATTGTTCCGGGCGAGCAGTCACCAGGCACGATCGGCTCGGACACGCTCGCGCAAGCAGCTGCGCGATGCGCGCTTCGACGATGCCGTCAAGGCCGTCGTGCTGCGCATCGACAGCCCGGGTGGCAGCACGTTCGCGAGCGAAGTGATCCGCCGCGAAGTTGCCGAACTCCGGGCCGCCAAGAAGCCTGTCGTCGCGTCGATGAGCAGCCTTGCCGCGTCGGGCGGCTATTACATCGCGATGGACGCCGATCGCATCGTGGCGAGCCCCGCGACGCTGACCGGCTCGATCGGCATCTTCGCGATGTTCCCTACGTTCCAGCGCTCGCTCGAGCGGCTCGGCGTCCACACCGACGGTGTCGGCACCACGGCGCTTGTCCGGCGAGTTCCGCGCCGGATCGCCCGATGAGCGACGCGACCAGGGACATGCTGCAGCAGAGCATCGAGTACGAATACCAGCGGTTCATCGGCCACGTCGCGAAATCGCGCAAGCAGGAAGTCGCGGCGATCGACGCGATCGCGCAGGGCGCGTCTGGTCGGGTGCGGATGCCAAACGCCTCGGGCTCGTCGACCAGCTCGGCAGCTACCAGGACGCGATTGACCTGGCCGCGAAGCTGGCGAAGCTCGGCAAGGATTACGACGTCGAGTATTTCGATGAAGACCTGGGTTTCCGCGAGGTGCTCGGCCTGCGCGTGCAGGGAGCGGTCGCTCGCGTCGTGGCGCCGCTGCTGCCCCAGCGGGATGTACTGTCGGCGATCGTGCCGCGCACCCTGCGCCCGGTCGCACGCGAACTGCAACGCATCGAACGCCTCAGCGATCCGCGCAACGTTTACGCCTACTGCCTGGCCTGCTCGATCGACTGATCGCATGGATCTCGTGATGCTGCTGAAGGCGGCGATCCTCGGGGTCGTCGAAGGACTCACCGAGTTCCTGCCGGTCTCCAGCACGGGTCACCTGATCCTCGCGGCGACATTGCTCGACTTCAACGATGCTCGCGGCAAGCTGTTCGAGATCGTCATCCAGTCGGGCGCGATCCTGGCTGTAGTCTGGGAATTCCGCGCACGCATCGGCACGGTGCTGGCCACCGCGACCCGGGATGCCAGCGCCCGCCGGCTGCTCGTCAACGTCGGGATCGCATTCCTGCCACTCGCGGTGCTAGGTTTGCTGTTCGGCAAGGCACTGAAGGCCGGACTCTTCAACGCCCCGACAGTCGCTGCTGCCTTTATCGTCGGCGGTTTCATCATCCTCTGGGCCGAGCGGCGCGGTCACACCGTGCGCATCGAGACGGTCGAGCAGATGACGATGCTCGACGCGCTCAAAGTGGGGCTGGCGCAGGCACTGGCCCTGATCCCCGGCACCAGCCGCTCCGGTGCCACGATCATCGGCGGCATGTTGTTTGGCCTGTCGCGGCAGGTGGCGACAGAGTTCACCTTCTATCTCGCAATACCCACGCTCGGCGTGGCGTCGCTGTACTCACTCTTCAAGGAACGCGACCTGCTCGTGGTCGACGACCTCGGCATCTGGGTCGTGGGCATGGTTGCCGCCTTCGTCTCGGCGTTCGCCTGCGTGCGCTGGTTGTTGCGTTACGTGGCGACCCACACGTTCGTCCCGTTCGCGTGGTATCGCATTGCGTTCGGCGTGCTCGTGCTGCTGACCGCCTGGTCGGGCGTCATCGATTGGGCCGGCTAGGCCGTAACGAACCCTTTCCAGGTCTTCATGTAGTCGACGAAAGCGGGGCCGAGGCCTTCTGCGCGCAGGTACTCACCGGTCACCGGCAGCGCCATCGACTCGAATTGCGGATTGGACCGGGCCTGCCGCGGAAAATCGTGATGCAGGATTGCCGCACGGCCGAGCAGGACAAAATCGGCTCCGTGTTCCAGGCACCTGCGAGCGGTCGCCGTGGTCAGGATCTTGCCCGCCGCGCCGAGCCGCACGTTGCCGCGTTGCAGGTCCATGAACCAGTCGAGCAGCGGTCGCGCGGCATATTCGGCTTCGTTCGGCGTCTTGAAAGCGTCCCAGAGCGAGAGGTCGATGAAATCCACCTGGGCCTCATGCATCAGGCGCTGCGCGACGTCGCGCATCTCGCCGAGCTTGAGGCCGAACCGCTCCGGCGACAGGCGCAGGCCGAGCGTGAAATCCGGCCCGCAGTGCTCGCGAATGCCCTGCACGATTTCAAAGACCAGGCGGCTGCGATTTTCCAGTGAGCCGCCATAGCGATCCGTGCGCCGATTCGTCTCGCTGCTGAGGAACTGGCACAGCACGTAACCATGGGCACCGTGCACCTCGACGCCGTCGAACCCCGCTTTCTGCGAGCGCAATGCCGCCGCAATGAAATCGTCACGCAACTGCTCGACCTCGTCGCCGGTCAGGGCGCGCGCTCCGGTCGCCGCATCGTCGGACGGTGCGACGGGCTGCGTGTTGATCAGCGCGGCGGGCGAGCGCATGCCGGCGTGGTGCAGCTGTACGAAGGCAAGGCTGCCTTCTGCCTTGATTGCGGCCGCAAGCCGCGTCAACCCTTCGAGGTGCGAGTCGGCGAAGACACCGAGCTGGCCGGGAAAGCCCTGTCCCTGTGACTGCATGTGCGAGGCGCAGGTCATCGTCAGGCCGAAGCCGCCCTTGGCCCGCATCAGGAGCCAGTGGAATTCATCGTCCGACAAGCGTACCGTCGGTGTGGCTTTGCAGGTTGGTCAGGGGTGCCAGCATGAAGCGGTTCTTCATGCCGTGGCCGCGCGCGAAGCTCATCGGCGCAAACAGGTCGGACATTGTTAATTCCCGCGCGATTCAGGGTTTCAGCAGTTCGTACGGTTCGGCCCAGCCGGGCAGCGTGCTGATGCGCGCGAGCCAGTCGACGACGCTCTTCCAACGCGTTAGATCGATGCCGGCCTGGTCCGGCCAATACAGGTACGCGCAGCAGGCGAGATCGGCGATCGTAACGGCCGAGTCGATCAGGAATGGTCGCGTGCTCAGCTCCTCGTTCAGCCGGTCGAGATCGCTGACGGCACGCGCCTCGAGCCAGTTGACCAGGGCCGCGGGCGATTGGGCGGCACCGGTACGTCCTGTGCCGCGCGCAGGTTCGGAATCGAAAAGCCGATCCGGTTGGCCTCCCAGAACAGCCATTCGGTGAGCTGTTCATGCGGCAACTCGCCGCCGAGCTTGCCGCTGCGCTCGGCGATATACAGCAGGATCGCGTTCGACTGCGCGAGCGCCATGTTGCCGTCCACGAATACGGGCACTTCCCCGAAGCGGCTTACCGCGCGGAAATCCTCGTGCCGCTCGGCGAATGGCACGTCGAGGTCGACCTCACGGTATTCGTGCAGCAGTTCGGCGAAAACCAGCGCGAGCTTGACCTTGTAACAGTGCCCCGACTCGCGGTTGCCGTAGAGGATCGATGCCGTCATTCGAGTTTCGCATCGAGCGAAATCTCGGCCCCGGCCAGCGCCTTCGAGACCGGGCAGTTCTGTTTCGCGTCTGCCGCGAGCGCCGCGAACTTCTCGGCGTCGATGCCGGGGATCGTTGCCCGCGTTTGCAGGTCGATCCGCGGGATGCTGAACCCGCCGGGCACCTGCTCGATGTGCACCGAGGCCGTCGTGTGGATCTTCGTCGGCGCGAGTTGCTGGCGCGCGAGCAGGGCCGTGAGTGCCATCGTGAAGCAGCCGGCATGCGCGGCGGCGAGCAGTTCCTCCGGGTTCGTTTCCTTGCCTTCCTCGAACCGCGACTTGAAGGTATACGGGCCGCGAAACGCGCCGCTCTCGAGCGCGATCTCACCGCGGCCTTCGCGCAGGCTGCCGGTCCATTCCGCTTCGGCTTTGCGTACGGTCATGACTGTCTCCCTGCCTTGGGCCGTCTGGATGTCTGCAGAGAACCGGCGCCGGGCGACGGCTGATCCGCTCAGGCGGCCCAGTCGAGGATCACCTTGCCGGACTGGCCGCTGCGCATGATCTCGAATCCGTCGCGGAATTCGGCGATCGGCAGGCGGTGCGTGATGATCGGCGAGATGTCGAGGCCGCTCTGCAGCATCGCCGCCATCTTGTACCAGGTCTCGAACATCTCGCGGCCATAGATGCCTTTGAGCACCAGGCCCTTGAAAATGACCTGGTTCCAGTCGATCGCGGTGTCGTCGGGCGGAATGCCGAGCAATGCGACGTTGCCGCCGTGGTGCATCGTGCGCAGCAGGTCGCGAAACGCAGCCGGGTTGCCCGACATCTCGAGGCCCACGTCGAAGCCCTCGACCATGCCGAGTTCCTTCATCGCGTCGTCGAGCGATTCGTGCGCGACATTGATCGCCTTGGTCGCGCCCATCCTGCGGGCGAGGTCGAGCCGGTAGTCATTGACGTCCGTGACGACGATGTGTCGTGCGCCGACGTGCCGCGCGATCGCGGTGGCCATGATGCCGATCGGGCCGGCGCCGGTGATCAGCACGTCCTCGCCGACCAGGCTGAACGACAGCGCGGTGTGCGTCGCGTTGCCCAACGGGTCGAGGATCGACGCGACCTCGTCCGTGATCGAGTCCGGCAGCTTGAACGCGTTGAAGGCCGGGATGACGAGGTATTCGGCGAAGCAACCCTGGCGGTTCACGCCGACGCCGACCGTGTTGCGGCACAGGTGGCGCCGGCCGGCGCGGCAGTTGCGGCAATAGCCGCAGGTGATGTGGCCTTCGCCCGAGACGCGGTCGCCGATCTCGAAGCCCTGCACCTCGCTGCCGATCGCGACGATCTCGCCGACGTACTCGTGGCCGACGGCCATCGGCACGGGAATCGTGCGCTGCGCCCACTGGTCCCAGAGGTAGATGTGCATGTCGGTGCCGCAGATCGCGGTCTTGCGCACCTTGATCATCACGTCGTTGTGGCCGACCTTGGGCTCCGGGATTTCTTCCATCCAGATGCCCGGCGCGCGCTGTGCCTTGACCAGTGCCTTCATGAACGTTCCTTTGTCAGCGGACGACGCCGAGCTCGCGCCCGACGGTGATGAATGCTTCGATGGCGCGGTCGACCTGGGCGCGGTCGTGGCCCGCGCTCATCTGCGTGCGGATGCGGGCCTTGCCCATCGGCACGACCGGGTACGAAAAGCCGATCACGTACACACCCAGCGCGAGCAGTTTTTCGGCGAACTTCGCCGCGAGCGCGGCGTCGCCCAGCATGACGGGCGCAATGGGATGCTCGCCCGGCACGATCTGGAAGCCCGCCTCGGTCATGCGACGGCGGAAATGCGCGGTGTTGTCGCGCAGCCGCGCTCGCAGGTCGTCGCCGGACTCGATCAGGTCGAGCACGCGCAGCGTCGTCGCCGCGATCACCGGCGGCACGCTGTTCGAGAACAGGTATGGCCGCGAGCGCTGCCGCAGCCAGGCCACGATCTCCCTGCGCGCTGCCGTGTAGCCGCCCGCCGCGCCGCCGAGCGCCTTGCCGAGCGTGCCGGTCAGGATGTCGATGCGGCCCATGACGTTGCGAAATTCGGGCGTGCCGCGCCCGCCCGTTGCCGACGAACCCCGTCGCATGCGAATCGTCGACCATCACCAGCGCGCCATATCGTTCGGCGCAAGGTCGCAGATCTCGTGCAGCCGCGCGATCACGCCGTCCATCGAGAACACGCCGTCGGTCGCGATCAGCTTCGACGCGCGCGCCCGCGGCTTCCTTGAGCCGCGTCTCCAGTTCGTCGAGATCGTCGTTCGCGTAGCGCAAACGCTGCGCCTTGCAGAGCCGGATGCCGTCGATGATGCTCGCGTGGTTGAGCGCGTCGCTGATCACCGCGTCCTGCTCGTCGAGCAGCGTCTCGAACAGGCCGCCGTTCGCGTCGAAGCACGACGAATACAGGATCGTGTCGTCCGTGCCGAGGAAACGTGCTCAGGCGGGCCTCGAGTTCCTTGTGCACGCTCTGCGTGCCGCAGATGAAACGCACCGAGGCCATGCCATAGCCGTAACGGTCGATCGCGCGGTGTGCGGCCTCGCGCACGGACGGGTGGTTCGCGAGCGCGAGGTAATTGTTGGCGCACAGGTTGATCAGTTCGCGGCCGTCGGCGAGGCGGACCACGGGTTGCTGCGGCGAGGCGAGCACGCGCTCGGGCTTGAACAGCCCGCTGCCCTTGAGGTCGTCGGTCTGGTGGGCCAGTCGGTCGAGGAACTCGCGGTCCATGCGTGTCTTCTTCTGGGGCGAAGCGCGGATTATAGGGGCCTATAATCCGGCGTGGCTCCGAAAAAACCTCCACCAAGGGCAGCGCAGGACGAAGCTGGTGCCGACGACGTACGGGATCGGCGACCGCATCGCAGCGTTTCGCCGGAGCGGCGGGCCTGCGCATCGACAAGTGGCTCTGGTGCGCCCGGTTTCTTCAAGACCCGCGGCATGGCCCAGGAAGCGGTCGAGGGCGGCCACGTGCAGGTCAACGGCGAGCGGGTCAAGGCATCCGCGGCACGTCAAGGTCGGCGACCGGCTGCGCGTCAGCCGCGAGCGCGAGCTATTTGAAATCGACGTGCACTGGCATTCCGAAGCGTCGCGGCCCGGGCGCCGAGGCCAGGCTGCATTACCGCGAAACGCCGGAAAGCGAGGCCGCACGGGCGCACGTCCGTGAGCTGAACCGGCTGTCCGGTCCCGTGTCGAGCGGCCGGCCCGACAAGCGCGAACGCCGCGACCTGATGCGGTTCGTGAAAGGCCGCGACCGGTCGGACGAGCGCAACGGCGAGCCGAGCGACGAGCCGAACCTCGACGACGATCGGTAGGGCCGCTCCTGCCGGTGCTTGCGTCCCGCGGTATGCTCGCCGCATAAGCAAGACGGGAGCCTCGACGACATGACCGCTTCGATGCTCGGCTCGCGCTCGACGCGGCTGTTCGTGTTCCTGACCGCTTTTTTCGTCGGCAACGCCGTGGTCGCTGAATTCGTCGGCGTCAAGATCTTCGCGCTCGAGAAGACTTTCGGCCTGCCGCCGTTCGGGTGGAATCTGTTCGGCCAGGCCGGCTCCCTCAGCTTCACCGCCGGCGTGCTGATCTGGCCGATCGTGTTCATCCTCACCGACGTCATCAACGAGTATTTCGGCCGGCGCGGCGTGCGGCTCATTTCGTACGCGGCGATCGCAATGATCGCCTACGCTTTCCTGTTCGCGTATGCCTCGATCCACCTTGAGCCCGCGGACTGGTGGGTCGACCGTGAACGCCGTGACCGCGGCGTGCCGGACATGCAGGCCGCGTACGACAATGTCTTCGGGCAGGGGCTCTGGACCATCGGCGGCTCGATCACCGCGTTCTTCGTCGGCCAGTTATCGACGTCCACATCTTCCATCGCATCCGCAGGCTTACGGGCGATCGCTGGATCTGGTTGCGCGCGACCGGTTCGACCGCGTTCTCGCAGTTGTCGACAGTTTCGTCGTGCTGTACATCGCGTTCGTGCTGGGGCCGCAGCAGTGGCCGATCGGGTTGTTCCTGGCCGTGGGGACGGTCAACTACGCGTACAAGATGATGATGGCGGTGCTGCTGAGTCCGCTGCTCTACCTGTCGCGAAACCAGATCGAGAAATACCTCGGTCCGCTCGAAGCGGAGCGGCTCAAGCACGCCGCGGCGGCATAAGCGAGGCTGTCGCGGGACCAGTGCGCAGTCCCGATTCTTGCGTATTTTCAGGCTACATGCGCCGTGCGACTCATCGGGCGCTGAAGCCTGCAGGCCGGACATCCCGTTGCGTCGCGCGCGCCCGATCAGTCGCTCAGGCGCGTTGCAAACAGGCTGGGTTTCGGGTCTTGTTCCCGGCGATATATCCCTCTTCTGAGCCGGGAACAAGATCCCGAAACCCAGCCAGGAGTTCCGCTCCTGAAGCGAGCGCGGGCAGACGCCAGGGCAGTATCGCGCGGCGAGCAGGCTACTTGACGAGCTGGTTCAGCTCGAAGATCGGCAGCAGCATCGCCATCACGATCAGCAGCACGAGTCCGCCCATCACCAGAATCATCAGCGGCCCGAGCAGACCCGACCACGGCCTGCAGCACCGAGTCGAGTTCGCGCTCCTGGTGCTGGGCGGCGCGATCGAGCATCGTGTCGAGCTCGCCGCTCGATTCGCCGCTCGAGATCAAGTGGATCATCATCGGCGGGAACAGGCGGCTGATCGCCGAGCGAGCGGCCGATCGCCGCCCCTTCGCGCACGCGCACCGCGGCTTCGGAGACGGCGGCCTTCATGGGCAGGTTGGTCACGACCTCGCCGGAAATCCGCAGCGCATCGAGCACCGGCACCGTGCTGGCCGTAAGCGTGCTGAGCGTGCGCGCGAAACGCGCGGTGTTCGAACCGCGCACGACCTTGCCGATCAGCGGCAGGCGCAGCAGGAACTCGTGCCAGCGACGGCGGTTCGACTCGACGCGCAGCGCAGCGCCGGAACAGCCAGATCCCGAGCACCGATGGCAGCAAACAGCATCAGGCCGTAAGCGCGCATGAAGTCGCTGCCCGCGATCAGTGCCTGCGTCAGCAGCGGCAGTTCGGCCTCGCTGTTGCGGAACACCTCGACGATCTTCGGGACGACGCAACGAGCAGGAAGAAAACGATGGCGACGCACACGATGAACAACATGACCGGGTAGAGCAGCGCGCCCAGCGTGCGGCTGCGCAGCTCCTCGCGGTTCTCGGTGTAGTCGGCCAGGCGTTCCATGCACCGTGTCGAGGTGACCCGAATGTTCACTCGCCGCGATCGTCGCGCGATAAATCTCCGGGAAAGCTGGTCGGAAACTCGCCAAGGCTGTCGGCGAGCGTGTGACCTTCCATGACCTTCGAGCGCACGCCCAGCATGATGTTGCGCACGCGTGGCTTGTCGGTCTGCTGCGAGACCGCGAGCAGGGCTTCCTCGAGCGGCAACGCCGATTTGACCAGTGTCGCGAGCTGGCGCGTGATCAGCGACAGGTCCGCAGGGCTCAGGCCGCGCTGGAACTTGAACGACAGCCGGCCCTTGCCGACCCCGGCGCGTGCGGTTTCCTGCTCGGTGACCTCCGTGACCGCGACCGGCAGCAGGCTTTGCTCGCGCAGCAACTGGCGCACGGCGCGTGCGTTGTCGCCCTCGAGCACGCCCTTGCGTTCGCGCCCCGCGGCATCGACCGCTACGTATTCAAATGCACTCATGGGCCCGCGTCAGTCCTCGCGCGTGACCTTGAGGACTTCCTCGATCGTGGTGATGCCGGCGAGCATCTTCGCGCGCCCGTCGTCGCGGATACCCGGCGTGCGTGAGCGCGCGTGGCGTTCGAGCTCCATCTCGGAGACGCCATCGTGGATCATCGTGCGCATGTGCTCGTCGACCATGACGAGTTCGTAGATGCCGGTGCGGCCCTTGAAGCCGCCCGCGTGTCCTTCGGGTTCGGGCGATACAGCGTGGGCGAGGGCGCGTCGTCCGGCAGGTTCAGCAGGCGCCGCTCGTACTCACCGGCCGTCGTACGCCTCGCGCGTGACCGGGTTCAGCACGCGCACCAGGCGCTGCGCCAGCACGCCCACCAGGCTCGACGAGAGCAGGAACGGCTCGACACCCATGTCGCGCAGCCGCATGACGGCGCCGACGGCGGTATTCGTGTGCAACGTCGACAACACGAGGTGGCCGGTCAGCGACGCCTGCACGGCGATCTGCGCGGTGTCGAGGTCGCGGATTTCGCCGACCATCACGACGTCCGGGTCCTGGCGCAGGATGGCGCGCAGGCCGCGGGCGAACGTCATCTCGACGCGTGTGTTGACCTGCGTCTGGCCGATGCCGTCGATGTAGTACTCGATCGGGTCCTCGACCGTCATGATGTTGCGCGTGCGGTCGTTGATGCGATCGAGCGCGGCATACAGCGTCGTGGTCTTGCCCGAGCCGGTCGGACCGGTGACGAGCAGGATGCCGTTCGGCTTGTGGATCAGTTCGTCGACGTGCGTGCTGCGTGACCGTGTCCATGCCGAGCGAATGCAGGTCGAGGCGACCGGCCTGCTTGTCGAGCAGGCGCAGCACGACGCGTTCACCGTGACCGGCGGGAATCGTCGAGACGCGGACGTCGACGGCGCGGCCGGCGATGCGCAGCGAAATGCGGCCGTCCTGCGGCAGGCGCTTCTCGGCGATGTCGAGACGCGACATGACCTTGATGCGCGAGACGATCAGCGGCGCGACCGCGCGCTTGGTCTGCAGCACTTCGCGCAGCACGCCGTCGACGCGGAAGCGGATCACGAGGCGGTTCTCGAACGGCTCGACGTGGATGTCGGAGGCGTTTTCCTTGACCGCCTGCGTCGAGCAGCGCGTTGATCAGCCGGATGACCGGCGCTTCGTCCTCGCTCTCGAGCAGGTCGGAAGGTTCCGGGATGTCCTGCGCGAGGTCGGCGAGGTCGGTTTCTTCCTCGAGGCCGCCCATCGCGTCCATCGTGGTGCCGGAGCCTGCCTCGTAGGCTTCGCGCAGCATGCACCTCGAACCGCTCGACCGTCACGCGTTCGAGCCGCAGCGGGCGCCGCAGATGTCGCCGCACTTCGGCGAGCGCGGTGGGCGAGGCGCCGTCGCGCACGACGACGTCGGCGATCGTCGTCTGCCACCGCGCGCACCAGCACGCCGTGCCGTTTCGCGAACGCGAACGGCAGCGGACGCAACGGGTCGGTGACCCGGCCCGCGGCCGCGAGGATGGCGGCTTCGGTCGCGGCCGTGTTCACGGCGTGGTTCCACCCGCGGGCGCGGCTGTCGGGCGTGCGGCTCGCCGAACGGCGTCGTGCGGCTGTCACCGGCGCGGTCGTCGGCGGTGGCGGCGGCGGCGGAGGCGGCGCGGTCGCCGGCGGCTGGGTCATGCCCGTGGTGTCGTCGCTGCGGGGGCCCGCCGCCGGTGGCCTGTGCGCGCTCAGCCGGCGTCGCCCCGGCGGGGCTGCCTGTCGCGTGGGATTCAACAGTTCGGGCGGCACCAGCTGCTCGAGCGCCGGCAGCGTTGGCTGGCGCTCGCCCGGCATCAGCGGCACACGTGCCCTTGTTCTTGCCGCAGTCTGCTGGTCCCGGATGTAGTTGTACTTCGCATTGCTTTCGATCGCCGCGTCGGTGCCGTCGCGCAGGATGCGCGGGCGGATGAAGACCATCAGGTTCGTCTTGACCTTGTCGACGCTGCGCGTCTTGAAGAGCTCGCCGAGGATCGGGATCGAGCCCAGGAACGGCACCTGCGATTTGCTTTCGCGCACCTCGTCCGAGATCAGACCGCCGAGCACGATGATGCCGCCGTCCTCGACCATGACATTGGTCGTGATCGTGCGCTTGTTGGTGATCAGGTCGGTCGAGCTGACCTGCTGCGAACTCGCGGCGATGCTCGACGCTTCCTGCGAGATCTTCAGCAGCACCGCGGTGCCTTCGTTGATCTGCGGCGTGATCTTCAGGATGTTGCCGACTTCCTCGCGCTGCACGGTCGTGAACGGGTTCACGGTGCCGCCGGTGCCACCGGTGCGCCTGGGCGTACTGACCGGTGATGAACGGCACTTCCTGCGCGATCTTGATTTCCGCTTCTTCGTTGTCGAGCGTGACGATCGAAGGCGTCGCGATGATGTTGGTGTTGCCGATGCCGCCGATCGCGCGGATCAGGGCCGCCCAGCTGGTGCCGTTCTCGACGATCTTGCCGAGGCCCAGCGTCAAGCCGCTCGGCACCGCCGCGATCGAGTCGGGGTTGAGCACGCCCTGCAGAATTTCGCCGATGCCGGTGCCGTTGACCGGCGACACAAAGCCGCCGGCGGGCAGCACGTTGCCGTCGCTATCGCTGTCTCCGACCACCCAGTTGATGCCGAGATCCATGGCCTTGTCGGCGCTCATTTCGACGAGGATC
>CAWAQN010000004.1:0-114337 GCA_963784225.1 uncultured Gammaproteobacteria bacterium | reverse complement strand
GACCACCAGTACGACGTGCTCGCCATCAACGCGGCCAGCGCGTCCACGCAGATCTTCGGGGCTGCCGTTCTCCGGCCGATCGGTGGCGTCCGCGTGGCGCTCATCGACGACCAGTGGGTCGCCTTCCCCAACTTCTCGGATGCCGCGCGCTCCACGTTCGACATGGTCGTCGCCGGCCGCGTCGCCGGCGACGACGTCGCGATCATGATGGTCGAGGCGGAGTCGACCGACGCCACCTGGGACCTGGTGAAGACCGAGGGCAAGACCGCCCCGACCGAGGAGGTCGTGGCGAAGGGCCTCGAGGCCTCCAAGGCGTTCATCCGCGTCCTGTGTGACGCACAGGCCGAGCTCGCCCGCACCGCGGCCAAGCCCGTCGAGGAGTTCCCGATCTTCCTCGACTACGAGGACGACGTGTACGCCGCCGTAGAGGCCGAGACGGCATCCGACCTCGCCGAGGCCCTCCAGATCGCCGGCAAGTCGGAGCGCGAGGACCGCCTCGACGAGCTGAAGACGGCGCTGCACCTCAAGCTCGTCGGCGACAGCGACGGCGTGCACGACGCCGGCACCGTGGGCGAGTTCCACGGCCGCCAGAAGGAGGTCTCCGCCGCCTACCGCGCCGTGCAGAAGAAGCTCATCCGCCAGCGCATCCTCAAGGACAAGGTGCGCATCGACGGTCGTGGGCTCGCGGACATCCGCGCGCTCTCTGCCGAGGTCGAGGTGCTCCCTCGGGTGCACGGCTCGGCGATCTTCGAGCGTGGCGAGACCCAGATCATGGGCGTGACGACCCTGAACATGCTCCGCATGGAGCAACAGCTCGACACCCTCTCGCCGGTCACCCGGAAGCGCTACATGCACAACTACAACTTCCCGCCCTACTCGACCGGTGAGACGGGGCGCGTCGGTTCGCCGAAGCGCCGGGAGGTCGGCCACGGCGCGCTCGCCGAGCGGGCCCTGATGCCGGTGCTGCCGACGCGTGAGGAGTTCCCCTACGCGATCCGCCAGGTGTCGGAGGCGCTGGGGTCCAACGGCTCCACCTCCATGGGCTCGGTCTGCGCCTCGACCCTGTCGCTGCTCAACGCCGGTGTGCCGCTGCGCGCGCCGGTCGCGGGCATCGCCATGGGCCTGGTCTCGGCGGAGGTCGACGGCCAGACGCAGTACGCGGCGCTGACCGACATCCTCGGTGCCGAGGACGCCTTCGGCGACATGGACTTCAAGGTCGCCGGAACCCGCGAGTTCGTCACGGCCATCCAGCTCGACACCAAGCTCGACGGCATCCCCGCCGACGTGCTCGGCAGCGCGCTGACCCAGGCCCGCGACGCCCGCCTGCACATCCTCGACGTCATGAACGAGGCGATCGACGCACCCGACGAGATGAGCCCCTTCGCTCCTCGCGTCATCTCCGTGCAGGTCCCCGTCGACAAGATCGGCGAGGTCATCGGGCCCAAGGGCAAGATGATCAACCAGATCCAGGACGAGACCGGCGCGGACATCTCCATCGAGGACGACGGCACGGTCTACATCGGGGCGACCGACGGCCCCTCGGCCGAGGCGGCGCGCGCGATGGTCAACGCCATCGCCAACCCCCAGATGCCGGAGATCGGCGAGCGCTTCCTCGGGACGGTCGTCAAGACGACGACCTTCGGTGCGTTCATCTCGCTCCTGCCGGGCAAGGACGGCCTCCTCCACATCTCCGAGGTGCGCAAGCTCGTCGGGGGCAAACGGATCGACGCCGTCGAGGACGTCCTCGCCGTGGGCCAGAAGGTCCAGGTCGAGCTCAAGGAGATCGACCCGCGCGGCAAGCTGTCACTCGCAGCGGTCCTGGCCGAGGGCGAGACCGGTGACGAGCAGGCCCCGCCCGGGCCTGCCGAGGACAGGGGGGCGACCGAGACGCCTGCCCTCGTGGTGAACGCCGACACGGCGCCGGAGGCCCCGGTCGGTGAGGGTGAGCACGAGGAGCGCGGCGAGCGCCGCCAGCGGAACCGCCGTCGTGGTGGCAACCGCGGACGTGGTGAGCGTTCGGACGCCGAGAGCGCGTCGACGGACGCCTGAGCCGGCGTCACGGCAACAGCACGACGAGGGCCCCGCACCGACAGGTGTGGGGCCCTCGTCGTCCCCGCCGCGGTCCCGGCGCTTCGGGGTCGTGCGGGGTTCGGTCAGGCTGAGTACCTCGACACCACGGGTACGGCGCTCCAGCGCATCTCCATCCGCACGGAGGGTGTCGTGAAGGTGAACGGCAGGTGAACAGCAGCGCCGTGACTACAGTTCGCTGCATGAGCGGGATCAAGGTCTCCGTGGTCGGCGCCGGCGGCCGGATGGGGTCGACCGTCTGCGGGGCCGTCGAGGCCGCCGAGGACCTCGAGCTGGTCGGCCGGTTCGACGAGGGGGACGATCTCGGGGACCTCGCCGGGGCGGACGTCGCGGTGGAGTTCTCCGTGCCCGACGCGTCTCCGGGCAATGTCGCCCACTGCATCGCCCAGGGCGTCCATGTCGTCGTCGGCACGACGGGGTGGAGCGCGGAGCGTCTCGATGCCCTGCGTGCACAGGTCGCCGGAGCCCCACCCACCGGCGTGCTCATCGCGCCCAACTTCGCGATCGGCGCAGTCCTCATGATGGCCTTTGCCGAGCGCGCCGCGCGGTTCTACGAGTCCGCCGAGGTCGTCGAGCTGCACCATCCCGACAAGGTCGATGCCCCCTCCGGCACCGCACGCCGGACCGCCGACCTCGTCGGCGCTTCCCGGGAGGATGCCGGGCTCGGTGACGTCCCCGATGCAACCACCGCGGACCCGGACGGGGCACGCGGGGCCCGCGTGCACGGCATCCCGGTCCACTCCGTACGGCTGCGCGGGCTCGTCGCCCACCAGGAAGTCCTGTTCGGGGGACCCGGTGAGCTTCTCACCATCCGGCACGACTCCTTCGACCGGGCGTCGTTCATGCCGGGCGTGCTCACGGCGGTTCGGACGGTCGGGAGTCGCCCCGGGGTGACCGTGGGGCTCGAGCACTACCTGGGGCTCGGGGGCTGAGCCCGGCGTGACGACGCTCGTCGGGGTGGACCTCACGGGGCGGCGGGTCGTCGTCGTCGGAGGGGGAGCGGTCGGGACGAGGCGAGCCGCTGCTCTCGCTGCCGACGGTGCCCACGTCGTTGTCGTCGACCCGGCTCCCTCGGACGCCGCGCGGGCTCTCGTGTCCTCCCGCACGGTGGGCCGCGTCGAGCTGGTGGAGCGGCCGGTCACCGAGGCAGACGTCGACGAGGCATGGCTCGTCGTCGCCGCCACCGCCGACGAGGCGGTCGACGCCGCGGTGGCGCAGTGGTGCCTGGACAGGCGCACCTGGTGCATCCACGGCGCGGCCGGTACGGCACGCTCGGTGGCGTCGAGCCGGCACGGCGACCTGCTGCTGGGCGTCGTGTCCACCGGGGTCCCCGACCCGCTCAGGGTCGCGGGCGTGCGCGACGCCCTCGCCGAGCATGTCGCGTCCGGTGCCGTGGACCTGCGGCGACGACGTCCCCACGCCGGGCCGACCACCGAGGTCGCTGATGGGTGACCGCGGGCCGGCACTGGTCCTCTGCGCCCACGGGACCCGCGACGCCGTCGGCCGGAAGACGGTGCAGGGCATCTGGTCAGCGGTGGCCCGGCGGCTGCCCGACGTCAGGGTCCTCGAGGCGTACGTCGACGTCCACGGCCCCGAGCTGGACGAGGTCGTCGAGGGACTGCCGCGTGCTGACGGCAGCGGTCTGAGCGGCGTGGTCGTCCCGCTGCTCCTCGCCGCTGGGTACCACGTGCACGTCGACATCGAGCGGGCGGTCGCGACCCGCCGCGACGTCCTGACGTCCTCGGCGCTGGGACCCGACGACCGGCTCGTCGACCTCGTCGTGCACCGGCTTCGCGAGGCGGGGGCGCCGGCGGCCACCCCTCTCGTCCTTGCCCCCGCCGGGTCGAGCGACCCTCGGGCACAGGCCGACAGCGCCGAGGTCGCCTGCCGCCTCGAGGTGACGTGGGGAGGGCCGGTCACCCTGGGATATGCCGCCGGCCCGGCGCCCACGGTGGCCGATGCCGTCCGAAACGGCTCGCCTCGCGCGGGGCGGCGCCGTCGCTGTCGCGTCGTACCTGCTCGCGCCAGGGTTCTTCCAGCGGCGCCTGGAGGACTCGGGGGCCGACGTCGTGAGCGCCCCGCTGGCGCCGGACACGCGGATCGTCGACGTCGTCGTCGAGCGCTACCGCACGACGATCGATGCGGCGACCGGCACCCTGTAGCCCCACCCCGACCGCGCGCATGATGGCCGCGACGGTGCCCGCGGCCAGCACGACGACGAGGAAGTTCGCGCGCAGGAGGAGGAGCCCGACGGCCACGCCCACGGCGACCACCCTGGCGTCGACGACCAGCTGGCCTCCCGGACCCGCGACCGTCTGCACCACGACGAGCCCGGACAGCAGCGCCACCGAGATCGCCTCGACGAGCACCTGCGCGCGGCGGATGTCGAGCCGGTCGACGATCTGCATGACCGAGCGCATGACTTTCGGTGGCGCCGTCACGACCAGTGCATTGGTCTGCGGCTCGGCCCAGATCATGACGCTCTTGTCGCCGCCACCTGAGGAGGTGACCTGGGGTGCGGCAGTGCCGGCTGCGCCGCCCGCGCCGCCCGCGCCGGGGGCTGCGGCCGCGACGATGCCCTGGATCTGTTCGCGCAGCTTGGTCGCGATCTTCTCGGCATCGGCATAATTCAGGTAGCGCACCTGCGTGTCGCCGCCCGGCATCCAGCGGAGTGTCGAGGTGCGCGACGAGCGTCTTCAGCCGCAGGCGCTGCGAGGTCTCGCCGCTGATCAGCACGCTGTTGGTGCGATCGTCCGCGACGATCTTCATCGACGGCATGCCCGCGCCTTCGGCCGCGGCGCCGCCGGTATACAGCGTGTTGATCAGGCGCACGACCTCCGCCGCGCTGGCATGCTGCAGCGGCACCACGTCGATGGCTTCGTCGCCGGTCTGGTCGATCCGCTGGATGATCCGCATCAGGCGGTTCACGTTCGAAGCGCGGTCCGAGATGATCAGCATGTTCGACGCGGGATACGCGGCGAGGTGGCCATACTGCGGAATCAACGGGCGCAGGATCGGCACCAGCTGCGCGGCGCTGACGTTCTTGACCGCGACGACCTGCGTGACGATTTCATCGGAACTGGAGCTGACGCGCGAGGGCAGGTCGTTGGCCGGGACCTGGCGCGCATTGGCGTCCGGAATGATCTTGATCGTGCTGCCCGAGGGCACGGCGACGAAACCATGCACCTGCAGGATCGAAAGGAAGGCCTCGTAGAACGCGTCGGGCGTCATTGGTGTCGAAGACAACATCGTCACCTGCGCCTTCACGCGCGGATCGACGATGAAGTTCTTGCCGGTGACCGCGCTGACGGCCTCGATGATCTGCGAGAGGTCGGCGTCCTTGTAGTTTGGAGTGATCGTGCCCTGCGCGAACGCGTCGCGGATCGGGATGACGAGGAACGTGGCGCCAACGACCAGGGCGAGTGCGAGACTCGCGAGGGCGGGGGACCGGCGTTGCAACAGCGTTTGCTTCATCGTCACTCCGCGGAATCGTCATCACCGGTCATGGCCGGTATTTCGTTGACCGGGATGGCTTCCGGCAAGGCTGCCGCGGCCGCTGCTTCCGCGGCGACCTGGGCGTTGTTGATGTTTATTTGTGTAGTCTGGCCGTTGCGCTCGACGGTCACCGTGACGTCTGTCGCGCTGTTCATGGTCTGCATGATCTCCATGCCACGCGCCGGGTCGTCGAGCGGCGTGCCGTTGATGGCCGTGACGAGGTCGCCCGGCAGCAGGCCCAGCCTGCTGAACTGCGTGCGATTGCGGCCGGGATACACGCGGTAGCCCCGTTGCTCACCGTTGGCGAACACGGGCTGTGGCCGCAGGATCTCGGTGATGGCGCCGGGGTTTTCCGCAGCGAGCTGGCGCAGCCGTTCGCCCGATCGTGCCGCCGGGCGGCGCGCCCGGCAGTGGCGAAGCGGCATTCATGCCGGCGCCCGCGAACCGCTTCGGCAACAGCAGCGCCTCGAGCTTGCCCCCCCGATCCAGGATGGCGCGATCCGGGTACACGGAATGCAACTTCGTGCCGCCGGTAATCGTCTTACCCACCGCGTAGACTTTGGCTGCGGCCGAGCTTTCGCCGATGATGGCGTAGCCGAGTTCGGGGTCCGAGTTCGCAATCGTGCCGACCAGCACGAGTGGCATCTGCGAGGCGGCGACCGAATTCGGATCCGTTTCGTTGGCACCCGGGGCGGCTCGCCACGCCGAAGAGGTGAGCATTGACGATCGCGCCAACATCCACCGCGCGGGCCATGCCGGGTCCAGGCGACGCCGGGGCCGTATCGGCGACGACGACGGCCTGGCTGTTGCCCGCGCGCCAGCACGGCCCAGCCGAGTTGGACGAGCTGCCAGGCCAGCAGCACGACGAGGACGGCCGAGACCACGAGCGGAAGGTTTTTAACCCAACCGTCCGACCGGGCCCCCTCGGCGACCGAGGCAATCCGGCTCAGGCTTTGGTTCACGCTTCGGGGCAGCTGCATCAGGTCTCGTGTAAGTGTCCGTCCGGCAAGGCGGTTTCTACGGGGTGGCGGCATCATACGGACTTGGATGACGCAGCCTCAAGACAGTTGCGTCCCATATGGAACGCGCTTCGGGCAAGCTGATGTCCTGCGAACAGTCGTCCCGCTGCTTGTCAGGCGCCTTGGTCACCCCATATATAGGACCCTCGACACTGGTAAACGATGAACGAGGAACATACACAGCAAGGCCACGGTCTGATTGTCGAAGAGGCGAAGCCGCAGACCAAGCGGCCGCCGCTGTACCAGGTCGATCCTGCTGAATGACGATTACACACCGATGGAGTTCGTCGTCGACGTACTGGAGCACATTTTCGGCATGGACCGCACGACGGCGACGCGAGTAATGCTAGAGGTGCACACCCGGGGCAAGGGAGTCTGCGGCGTGTTTACATATGAGATCGCCGAGACCAAGGTCGCCCAGGTGATGACGTACGCCCGGCAGCACCAGCATCCCCTCCTTTGCACGATGGAAGAGGCCTGAAACCGTGTTGAGCAGTGAACTCGAGATCTGCCTGAACGAGGCCTTCCAGGGCGCTCGTGAGGCCAGACATGAATTCATGACGGTCGAGCACCTGCTGCTCGCCATCATCGATACCCCCAAAGTGCGGGAGATCCTGCGTGCCTGCGGGGCCGACGCCACCCGCCTGCGCAAGGAGCTGAAGGAGTTCGTCGACCAGACGACTCCCCGGCTGAAGCAGGACGACGACCGCGAAGTGCAGCCGACGCTGGGATTCCAGCGCGTGCTGCAGCGGGCCGTTTTTCACGTGCAGTCGAGCGGCAAGAAGGAAGTCTCGGTCGCGAACGTGCTGGTCGCGATCTTCAGCGAGAAGCACTCGCACGCGGCCTACCTGCTCGGCTTGCAGGAGATTTCGCGGCTCGACGTGGTCAACTTCATCTCGCACGGGCTCTCCAAATCCGAGGACCGCGAGCAGCCGCGCGCGTGCCGAGGACCCGACGCAGGTCGAGGCCGAGCGCGACGGCGAAGGCGCCTCCGTGCTCGAGAAGTACGCGACCAACCTGAACAAGCTGGCCCAGGAAGGCCGCATCGACCCGTTGATCGGCCGCCAGCTCGAAATCGAGCGCACGGTCGAGATCCTGTGCCGCCGTCGCAAGAACAACCCGCTGTACGTCGGCGAGGCCGGTGTCGGCAAGACCGCGCTGGTCGAGGGCCTCGCGCGCCTGATCGTCGAAGGCAAGGTGCCGGACGTGCTGGCCGACAGCACGGTCTATTCGCTCGACCTGGGTTCGCTGATCGCGGGCACCAAGTACCGCGGTGATTTCGAGAAGCGCCTCAAGGGCGTGCTCGCCGAGATCAAGAAGCTGCCGGGCGCGATCCTGTTCATCGACGAGATCCACACCGTGATCGGCGCCGGCGCGGCGTCCGGCGGCGTCATGGACGCCTCGAACCTGATCAAGCCGGCGCTTGCGAATGGCGAGCTGCGCTGCATCGGGTCGACGACATACCAGGAATATCGCGGCATTTTCGAGAAGGATCATGCGCTTACGCGACGTTTCCAGAAGATCGATGTCGTCGAGCCCACCGTGGCCGGAGACCATCGAGATCCTGCGCGGCCTGCGCACCAAGTTCGAGGAGCACCACGGCGTCTCGTACGAGGACGAGGCGCTCAAGTCGGCGGCCGAGCTTTCCGCCCGGCACATCAACGACCGCCACCTGCCGGACAAGGCCATCGACGTCATCGACGAGGCGGGCGCGCGGCTGCGCCTGAAGCCGATCGACCAGCGCGAGACGACGGTCACCGTCGAGCACATCGAGGACGTCGTGGCGCGCATCGCGCGCATTCCGCCCAAGACGGTTTCGAGCAGCGACCGCGACGTGCTGCGCAACCTCGAGCGCAACCTGAAGCTCGTGATCTACGGCCAGGACAAGGCGATCGAGACGCTGGCCTCGTCGATCAAGATGGCGCGCTCAGGCCTGGGCGACGAGCAGAAGCCCGTCGGCTCGTTCCTGTTCGCCGGGCCGACAGGCGTCGGCAAGACCGAGGTCACGCGCCAGCTCGCGCTGGCCATGGGGCTCGAACTGGTGCGCTTCGACATGTCCGAGTACATGGAGCGGCACACGGTCTCGCGCCTGATCGGCGCGCCTCCGGGCTACGTCGGGTTCGACCAGGGCGGCCTGCTCACCGAGCAGATCACCAAGCATCCGCATTGCGTGCTGCTGCTCGATGAAATCGAGAAGGCGCACCCCGACGTGTTCAACCTGCTGCTGCAGGTCATGGACCACGGCACGCTCACCGACAACAACGGGCGCAAGGCGGATTTCCGCCACGTCGTGATCGTCATGACGACGAACGCGGGTGCGGCCGACATGAGCCGCGCGTCGATCGGCTTCGTCGCGCAGGACCACGCAAGCGACGCGATGGAAGCGATCAAGAAGCTGTTCGCCCCCGAGTTCCGCAACCGCCTCGATGCGGTCGTGCAGTTCGCTGCCTCGACGAGCGCACGATCCAGCGCGTCGTCGACAAGCTGCTGGTCGAGATCGAGGCGCAGCTCGAGACGAAGGGCGTCGCGCTGCACATCGACGACGATGCGCGGCAGTGGATCGCCAAGCGCGGCTACGATCCGAAGATGGGCGCACGGCCGATGGCCCGCGTGATCCAGGAGTTCATCAAGCGGCCGCTCGCGGAAGAGTTGCTGTTCGGACGGCTCGAATGGCGGGCATGCGTTCGTCAGTGTGGGCGGCGGACGGCCAGCTGAAGGTCGAGACGCGCAGCGCCAACGAGCCTGCGCTGCTCGAGTGAGCGAGCTCTCCCGCGTTGCGCGTCAGTCGCTACGGCACCGGCAGCGAGAGCCAGGCGTGCCCTTCCGGTGATTCCTTCCCGCGATCGGGAAGAAGATACGATCGCGGGAAAGAACACCGGAATGAACGCTGGGTGCGCGGCGCCTGAGCGAGTTCTCGCCAAGTGCGAGAACTCGCACGGCGCATGCAGGCTGAAAGCGTGCAGCGTCAGACTTCAGCGCCATCCCTGCGATGCGCAGTCACGGTGCAGTCGGCAGAGAAATCTGTGTCGCAGCTTGCAGTGACCTGGAACCGATCGCTGCGTGCGTCGATTCAGCGCCTGGACCGTCGCAGCGCACGTCGATTCAGCGCCGGGCCATCGCAGCGCACGTCAATTCGGCGCCTGGAGCGCGACGCAAGCGCGCATCGCGCGCGACCGCAGTCACGGATCGTTCTTAGCGCCCTTCGGTGTGCTTGCGCCGTGCGCATCGGCGGGCAGGGAAGGCGGCTTTGACGAGCTCTTATTGTTCAGCGCCGCCGAGAAGCTCAGGCGCGGCGCCTGGAGGCGGCGATTCGGTAGTTCTCCGGCGAGCATATTTTCTTCGCGAGTCGGAGAAGCTACCGAATAGCCGCCCCGTGCAGTCCGCCTCCGATCTCTCTCGGAGGCTGAAACAAAAAGACCGGCAAAGCCGGCTTTCCTGAACCTGAGCCCGCCGGTGCGATCACCGGAGAGCGGTAAGAACGATCAGCGACCGCGATAAACTATGCGGCCCTTGGTCAGGTCGTACGGAGTCATTTCCACCGTGACGCTGTCGCCCGTGAGGATGCGGATGTAGTTCTTACGCATCTTGCCGGAGATGTGAGCAGTCACTACGTGACCGTTCTGCAACTGAACCCGGAACATCGTGTTGGGCAGCGTCTCGAGCACTCGCCCTTCCATCTGAATCGCATCTTCCTTCGCCATGCATCCTCGCAGCAGTAAAAGCCGCGCGAATTCTGCAGAAAGCCTCCCCGCATTGCAATGAAAATACCGGCCAAACCGCGCGATTCTGCTTGTGTTTTCCCGGAGTCCGGCCAACGCCTGACGCTGCGGGCGCGCACGTCGATGCCCCATCCAGGCGTGCGATGAACTCCGCCCGCGGGATCAAGCGGGCGCCGAGCGAGAAGAGGTGCTCGCTCGCCACCTGGCAATCGATCAGGTCACCTGTTGCGGTGCGCAACGCCTCGACGAGGTGGCAAAGCGCGACCTTCGAGGCGTCCCGTGCAGTGCTGAACATCGATTCGCCGAAAAACACCGTGCCCAGTTTGATGCCGTAGAGCCCACCGACGAGCTGGTCGCCGTCCCAGACTTCGACCGAATGCGCGTGGCCCAGCCCGTGCAGCTGCGACGTAAGCCGCATGCATTTGCGGTGAGATCCAGGTGCCTTCGACGGCACGGTCGCCGCTCCCCGCGCACTCGGCCGCGACTTGCGCGAAAGCAGGTGTCGAAGCGTGATGCGGAACCCGCGGTTGCGCAGCGTCTTGGCGAGACTGCGCGAAATCCGGAGTTCCGTCGGGAACAGCACCAGGCGCGGATCGGGCGACCACCACAGGATCGGCTGGCCTTCCGAGTACCACGGAAAGATGCCGCGTCGATACGCGGCCAGCAGGCGGGCCGGCGTGAGGTCGCCGCCTGCGCAGAGCAATCCGTCCGGCTCGCTCAACGCGCGTTCGACGCGCGGGAATGCATCAGGCGGATCCGTGGGCCGCAGCCACGGGATCATGCCGCCGATTCCGCAGCTACGCTGGAACGGCAGGTGCTGCTGCGCCGAGGCGATGTAGGCGTCGATGGCCTCGCGTTCGCGTTCGAGGTAGCGCCGCACGGCCGTGCTGAAGCCGGCGTGTTCGAGCCAGTGCGCCGAGGTCGTGCGCGTGGGTTCGAAGCCGCGCGCGATCTTGTGTTCGCCCTGCGTGCCCGGATCGAAGAACTGCAGGCCGCGCTCGATGCAGTACTCGATGCCCTGGTAATAGCAGGCCTCGAAATGCAGCGCATCCTCGTGCTTCGCCGTGCCCCAGTAGCGGCCGTAGAGCCAGCCGCCGCCTTCGAAGAAGATCGCGGCGGCGAGCGGCGCGCCCGCGCGCTCGGCCAGCTTGCACCATGATGGCACCCGGCATGGCGCTTGGCCACGCGCACGAGGAAATCCACGTTCAGGTAGTGGCCGTTGCCGTGGCGCAGGAACGTGCGCTCGGAAAACCGAAGATCACGCTCCAGGTGCGGCGTCGATCTCTTCGCCGCGCAGCGTGCGAAAGCGGATGCCCGATTCGACGACCTTGCGCCGCTCGCGCTTTGCCTTCTTGCGCTTGTCGGCGCGAAACGTCGCGAGGAAATCGTCGAACGATGCGATAGCCCCTGTTGCGCCAGAGGAACCGGCAGTCGTGTCGCCGCATGAACCCGGCGCGCTCGAGCGCTGCCTGGTCTTCGTCCACGCGTGAAGTTCACGTGCGCGCCGGAGGCGCCCGAACGCTGCGCGACTTCCTGCAGCAGCGTCGCCAGCTCGACCCGCAACGCACTCGCTTCCAACCCTGCCATCACGGGTCGCCGGCGTGAACGGGCACTCGAGTGACACCGACCATCGAACGGCCGTTCGCCAGGAGCAATCGCGGTCCCGTCACCGGCGTGAACGGGATGGCTGCGAGTTGCTTCGGGTAGTACTCGAGACCGGCGCGCATGTACGACTGCGCCCAGCTCCAGTCGAACACGAACTCGCCCCAGGAGTGGGTCTTCAGGTACTGGGGCACGGCCGCGACCAGCGTGATCCGTGCGTTCGTCGCGCACGACGAGGTGCGCGGGCAGCCAGCCCGTTTCGCCACCGACGCAGCCGGTTGCCTCGAGCGCCTCGAGAAATGCGTGCTTCAGGAATGGATGGCCCGACGCGTCGAGTGCGTCCCAGTCAGCCGCAGGGATGTCCGCGATCCGCCCGATGACTTCCGCTTTCAGGGGCACGTCGTTGCGCCCCGTTTCATGCCGGGCCGCCTCAGTGGGCGGCGCCGGCATCCACGTTGTCCAGGTACTTGTCGGCGTCGAGCGCCGCCATGCAGCCGGTACCGGCAGACGTTACCGCCTGCCGATAGACGTGGTCGGCTACGTCGCCCGGCGGCGAACACGCCCGGCACGCTGGTCGAGGTCGCGCCACCCAGGCTGCCGGAGCGCACGGTGATGTAGCCACCTTTCATGTCGAGCTGACCTTCGAAGATCTGCGTGTTCGGCGTGTGGCCCACGGCGATGAACAGGCCAGCCACGTCGATATCGCGCTTGCCCGCAGCCATCGGTCGCGGCCACCCGCACGCCGGTCACGCCGGTTGCATCGCCCAGCACCTCGTCCACCTCGTGATTCCACACGATATCGACCACGCCGGCGCGCTGCCGTTCAAACAGATGGTCCTGCAGGATTTTTTCGGAGCGCAGCTTGTCGCGCCGATGAATCAGCGTGACGTGCGAGGCGATGTTCGAGAGATACAGCGCTTCCTCGACGGCCGTGTTGCCGCCACCGACGACCGCGACGCGCTGGCCGCGGAAGAAGAACCCGTCGCACGTGGCGCAGGCCGACACGCCGCGGCCCTTGAAATTCTCCTCGGACGCGCAGCCCGAGGTAACGCGCGCTGGCGCCCGTTGCGATGATCAGCGCGTCGCAGGTGTATTCGCCGCGGTCGCCCTTCAGCAGCAGCGGCCGCTGGCTTGAAGTCGACCTCGTTGATGTGGTCCATCAGGATTTCGGTGTGGAAGCGCTCGGCGTGCTCGCGCATGCGCTCCATGAGCCCGGGCCCGGTCAGGCCGTGCGGGTCGCCGGGCCAGTTGTCGACCTCGGTCGTCGTCATGAGCTGGCCGCCTTGCTCCATGCCAGTGATCAGCAACGGGTTGCGATTGGCGCGTGCGGCGTACACAGCGGCGGCATAGCCGGCGGGCCCCGAGCCCAGAATGATCAAGCGCGAGTGACGCGGACCGCTCATGTATAATTCCTTGCTCGATTTTTGTGCATTGCGCCGACGAAGGCGCGGCATGGTAAGCAACTCACCGCTCCGCGGCAAAGCACGTCGGATGCTGGCTTCATAAGCTTACCCTGCAAACACTGTGGCGGACCGCGACGGCAACATGTAGCCTTATATACTTCATAGGGTTACGGCACAGTCTTAACTTCCAGGCGAGGTCGGGTGGCTAAGGTCGAAGGCAAACGAATCGAGGGCGGCGCCCAGGCCGCCAACGTGGCGCGTGGTCTACGCGAGAGTGCACTGTGGGTCTTTGGCGCTTTGGCGCTGATCCTGTTCGCGGCGCTGATCAGTTACGACCCCGGCGACCCCGCGTTCTCGTCCACCGGCCAGCCGGGTCCGATCACGAACCTGATCGGACCGTTCGGCGCGTGGCTGTCGGACCTGTTCTTCGTGCTGTTCGGCGCGCCCGCCTTCCTGTTTCCGCTCATGCTCGGCTTCGCGGGCTACCGGCTGTTCCAGGAACGCGGCAACCGCGAGCCGCTCGATCGCCGCTCCTCGACCATTCGCAGCGTCGGTTTCGCGCTGGCGCTGGCCAGCAGCTGTGGGCTCGCGACGCTGCATTTCTCCGGCGCCGGTTTCCCGAACTCCGCGGGCGGCATCGTCGGCGTGCTGCTGGGCGATGGCCTCGAGAAGGCGATGAGTTTCCTCGGCGCGACGCTGCTGCTGCTCGCGGTGTGGCTCGGGTCGGTATCGCTCGCGACGGGCATTGTCGTGGCTGCGCGTCATGGACCAGCTCGGCCTGTGGATCCTCAAAGGCGTCTCGTACCTGCGCGAGCAGCTCTCCGAGCGACGTGACGTCAGCATCGGCAAGGAAGTGAAGCAGGCGCGGCAGGAAGTCGTGCGCGAGGAACAGAAAAAAGTCGCCGAGCGCAAGCCGCCGAAGATCGAGGCGCCCGGCGCCCAAGGTCGAAAAGAGCGAGCGCGTCGAGAAGGAAAAGCAGGTCGCCCTGTTCGAGAGGCCGGGCACGTCGGCGCTGCCCGCGCTGTCGCTGCTCGACGATCCGCCGCCGCGTGCGGGCGGCTACTCGGCCGAGGCACTCGAGGCGATGTCGCGCCTCGTCGAGCTGAAGCTGCGCGATTTCGGCGTCGAAGCCGAAGTCGTCGAAGTGCATCCCGGCCCGGTCATCACGCGCTTCGAATTGCGGCCGGCGCCTGGCGTCAAGGTCGCGCAGATCTCGAACCTCGCGAAAGACCTGGCGCGCGCACTCTCCGCGATCAGCGTGCGCGTCGTCGAGATCATTCCCGGCAAGTCGACGATGGGTCTCGAAATCCCGAACGAGACGCGCGAGATGGTCACGCTCGGCGAGATCATCAAGTCCAAGGCCTATGACGACATGGCCTCGCCGATCGCGCTGGTGCTCGGCAAGGACATCGGCGGCAACCCGATGGTGGCCGACCTCGGTCGCATGCCGCACCTGCTCGTGGGCGGCACCACGGGCTCCGGCAAATCCACGGCGGTCAACGCCATGGTGCTGTCGCTGCTGTACAAGTCGACGCCCGAGCACGTGCGGTTGATCATGATCGACCCGAAGATGCTCGAGCTCTCGGTGTACGAAGGCATTCCGCACCTGCTCGCGCCGGTCGTGACCGACATGAAGCAGGCCGCCAATGCGCTGCGCTGGTGCGTGGCGGAGATGGAGCGTCGCTACCAGTTGATGGCGGCGGCGGGCGTGCGCAACCTCGCCGGGCTACAACCGCAAGATCAAGGACGCGGCCGACGCCGGGCAGCCGATCAAGGATCCGCTCGAAATGAAGCGGTTGCCGCCGGGCGGCGATCCGTCGACGGTGCCGTTCTGCGAACACCTGCCGTTCATCGTCGTCATCGTCGACGAGCTTGCCGACATGATGATGATCGTCGGCAAGAAGGTCGAAGAGCTGATCGCGCGTCTCGCGCAGAAAGCGCGTGCCTCCGGCATCCACCTGATTCTCGCGACGCAGCGCCCATCGGTGGACGTCATCACCGGCCTCATCAAGGCGAACATCCCGACGCGCATCGCGTTCCAGGTCTCGGCCAAGGTGGACTCGCGCACGATCCTCGACCAGAGCGGCGCGGAGAGCCTGCTGGGCCACGGCGACATGCTGTTCCTGCAGCCAGGCACGTCGCACCCGGTGCGTGTGCACGGCGCGTTCGTTTCCGACCAGGAAGTGCACAAGGTTGCCGCGTCGCTGCGAACGCACAGCGCGCCGGTCTACATCGACGAGATCCTCGACGGGCCGTCGATGCCGATCGCAGGCTTGTCCGGCGAAGACGGCGGCGACGGTGGCGAAGGCGGGGATCCGGAGCAGGACGCGCTCTACGACGAGGCCGTTCGCATCGTGACCGAGAGCCGCAAGGCGTCGATCTCGGGCGTGCAACGTCGGCTCAAGATCGGTTACAACCGCGCCGCGCGAATGATCGAGGCGATGGAATCGGCCGGGCTCGTCGGCCCGCTGCAGTCGAACGGTGCGCGCGAAGTACTCGCGGCGCCTCCGCCCGAGGCCGACTGAGGTGCGCCGCCTCGTGCCGGCTCGCCCGCGCGCATTGAGTATTTCTTCACGCAAGTGGACGCATGGTCGGCTCGCGGTAGTCGTGACCGCCCTGGCGCTGCTCGTCGGCATGCCGGTATCGCCCGCTGACGCGGCGTCCAATGGCCGCCGCGGCAAACGACGCGGTTACTCGTGTCGATACCTACCTCGGATCGCTGAAGACCCTGGGCGCGCAATTCCTGCAGGTGGTGCGCGCCAAGGACGGACAGATCACCGATCGCGCCAGCGGCACGCTTTCGATCGCACGACCGAATCGCTTTCGCTGGGACTACCGCGAGCCGTACTCGCAGACCATTGTCGCGGATGGCCGCAACCTGTGGCTCTATGATCCTGATCTCGACCAGGTCACCGTGCGTTCGCTCGAGCAGGGGCTCGGCGCGACGCCGGCGATGTTGCTCTCGGGGTCCGGCAAGGTCGGCGACGCCTTCAAGTCGGCCGGCATCGAACGCCGTGCGGATTGGACGTGGTGTCACCTCACCCCGAAGCAGCAGGGCTCGGATTTCGAAAGGGTCAGTCTCGCGTTCGACGGCAAGGGCGAACTCGCGGCGATGGAATTGCAGGACAAGCTCGGCCAGACGACCACGGTGGAATTCAGCGCGGTCAAGCGTGGCGCGGCCGTCGACGAATCGCTGTTCAGCTTCAAGCCGCCGCCCGGCGCCGACGTGATCGGCGTCGCTGCGTCCCGCTGATCGACGGTACAAGCGACGTGTACGACACCAACATGCTCAGCCTGCGCTACAAGCAATTCTGGATCATCGTCAGTGTCGTGCTCGCTGCTCGGCGTGATCTGGGGCACGTTGCAGACCGCTTTCCGCGGGCTCATGCCGAAGGGCTTCGACAAGGTCAAGCACTTCAGCACCTACCTGTTCCTCGCGGTCTGGTTCATGGGACTGCTGCACCGGCCGCGCTACTGGATTGCGGTGCTCTGTTTGCTCGGCTTCGGCCTGAGCCTGGAAGTTGCCCAGTGGGCAATGCACGCGGGCCGCACCGGCGATCCTTACGACATGGCCGCCAACACCGTGGGCGTACTGCTGGGCCTGCTGCTTGCACTGGCGTTTACGGGCGGCTGGGCGCAACGAGTCGAGGCATGGCTGGCCGCAAGATAAAGGACGCGGCGAAGGCTCGCTGTTTGCGGACTTCCCGGAATTTGCCGAGCCTGAGTCGCAGGCGGAGGTCAGCCCGCGCGCCGTCGAGGTTCCCGAAGTCTGGCGCCCGCTGGCCGATCGCATGCGTCCCGCGACGCTCGACGAGTTCGTCGGGCAGGCGCACCTGCTGGCACCCGGCAAGCCGCTGCGACGCCTGCTCGAAGGCCGCAGCCTGCATTCGATGATCCTGTGGGGACCGCCTGGCACCGGCAAGACGACGCTGGCGCGACTCGTCGCGAAAACCTGCGATGCCGAGTTCATTGCGCTCTCGGCCGTGATGGCCGGCGTCAAGGATGTGCGTGCTGCGGTCGAGCAGGCGCAGACGATGCGGCGCGAGAGTGGCCGCCGCACCGTGCTGTTCCTCGACGAAGTGCATCGCTTCAACAAGTCGCAACAGGATGCGTTCCTGCCGTTCGTCGAAGACGGCACTGTCTGTTTCATCGGCGCGACGACCGAAAACCCAAGCTTCGAGATCAACAGTGCGTTGCTGTCCCGCGCGCGCGTCTATGTGCTGCGCGCACTGACATTCGACGACATCGTGGCCGTATTGCAGCGCGCGCTCGACCGGGAATTCTCGGGCGTCGACGCGGTGACGGCGCAACCCGAGGCGCTGGCCACGCTGGCGCGAGCCGCGGACGGCGATGCACGTCGCGGACTGAACCTGCTCGAAGTCGCCGCCGACCTCGCTCAAGCGGCCGGCACACCTGGCCTGATCACCGAGGAGATCGCCGGCGAAGTGTCCGCCGGTGGCTACCGGCGCTTCGACAAGAAGGGCGAGCAGTTCTACGACCAGATCTCCGCGTTGCACAAAGCCGTGCGCGGCACCGATCCGGACGCGGCGTTGTACTGGCTGTGCCGGATGCTCGACGGCGGTTGCGACCCGCGCTACGTCGCGCGCCGCGTGCTGCGCATGGCGTCCGAAGATATCGGCAACGCCGACCCGCGCGCGCTCACACTCGCGTTGCAGGCAGCGGAGGCGTACGAACGCCTGGGCAGCCCCGAGGGGGAGCTGGCCTTGGCGCAGGCCGTGGTCTTCATGGCGTGTGCGGCCAAGAGCAATGCCGTCTACGTGGCATTCAACGCCGCCATGGCCGATGCGCAGCGCCTCGGCACGCTCGACGTGCCGATGCACCTGCGCAACGCGCCGACCAGGCTCATGAAAGGCCTCGGCTACGGCCAGGGCTATCGGTACGCGCACGACGAGCCCGACGCATTTGCCGCGGGCGAGACGTATTTTCCAGAGGGCATGGAGCCGGCGCGGTATTACGAGCCGGTGCCGCGGGGTCTGGAAATCCAGATCCGCGAAGCGCTGGCGCGGTTGCGGTCGAAGTGACTGCTACAATTACCGCTCAATTTTTCCAGCAATAACAAATCATGCTCGATCCTCGTCTGCTTCGATCCGACCCCGCGGCCGTGGCCGCCAACCTTGCGCGTCGCGGCTTCCAGCTCGACCTGGAGCGACTGCGCGCCATCGAGGAGCGCCGCAAGGCCGCCCAGGTTGCGTCGGACGAAGTGCGTGCAGCGCGCAATGCGGTCTCGAAGAACGTCGGCAAGGCGAAGGCGCAGGGGCAGGACATCGCGTCGCTGCTCGCGGAGGGCGAAGCGCTCGGTGGCAAGCTTGCCGCCCTCGACCAGGAACTCGCCGCGGTGCAGGCGGAGTTCGATGAACTTGTGCTCGGCCTGCCGAACCTGCTGCACGAAAGCGTGCCCGAGGGCCGCGACGAAACGTCCAACGTTGAAGTGCGTCGCTGGGGCACGCCGCGGCAGTTCGATTTCGCGCCGGTCGACCACGTGACGATCGGTGAGAAACTGGCGCTGATCGATTTCGAGGCAGCCAGCAGGATTTCCGGCGCGCGCTTCGTGGTGCTCAAGTCCGGCATCGCGCGTCTGCATCGCGCGTTGATCCAGTACATGCTCGACCTGCATACGGGCCAGCACGGATACACGGAAATTTACGCGCCGTATCTCGTGGCGCGACATGCATTGATCGGCACCGGGCAATTGCCGAAATTCGAGGCGGACCTTTTCAAGACGACGTCGGGCGAGCAGGAACTGTTCTTGATTCCAACCGCCGAAGTGCCGGTTACGAATCTCGCGCGCGATTCGATCCTCGATGCCAACACGTTGCCGCGCCGCTATGCCGCGCATACGCCGTGCTTTCGTGCCGAGGCGGGTTCCTACGGCCGCGACACGCGCGGCATGATCCGACAGCATCAGTTTGAAAAAGTCGAGCTCGTGCACGTGGAGACGCCCGATGCGTCGTACGCGTCGCTCGAGGAACTGGTCGGCAATGCGGAGAAAGTGCTGCAGGGTCTCGACCTGCCGTATCGCGTCGTGGAGCTCTGCGCCGGCGATGTCGGTTTCGGCAGCTCGAAGACCTACGACCTCGAGGTGTGGTTGCCGGGCCAGCAGAAGTATCGCGAGATCTCATCGTGCTCGAACTGCGAGGCGTTCCAGGCGCGGCGCATGCAGGCGCGCTGGCGCAACCCCGCGACCGGCAAGCCGGAACCCGTGCATACGCTCAATGGCTCCGGGCTGGCCGTGGGCGCACGCTCGTTGCGGTGCTGGAGAATTATCAGCAGGCCGATGGCAGCGTCGTCGTGCCGCCCGCGTTGCGGCAATACATGGGCGGTGCCGAAGTTATTCGCGGCTGAGCCGCTCGCTCGGTAGAATTACGCCGTGTCGCGATCGAACCGCGTCGGCACAAAGAGTTGTTCCGCTCGGAGAGGTGGCAGAGCGGTTGAATGCACCGGTCTTGAAAGGCGGTTGTCAGCGCCTGTTGGTGCGGCCAGAGATGGTGGGGTGGCCGAGTGGTTTAAGGCAGCAGTCTTGAAAACTGCCGAAGATGTAAGTCTTCCGTGGGTTCGAATCCCACCCCCACCGCCAGATTGCTGTCGCATTCACAGAAAACAAGAACCCCGGCGCGGACCGGGTGGTCGTGTGAGAGCAGCGGACGCTCGGTACGCATTGCGTCGTCGGCTCAGGCCAAGTCCCGCAAGGCCGAGCCCGCCTTTTTCCTGCGTATTGCAAATGCGCTGAGTAATGCTAAGAGACCGACACCTGTAGCCCCGCCACCACCACCGTCGCCGCCACTGCTGGAGCCGCCACTGCTGGAGCCACCACTGCTGGAGCCGCCACTGCTGGAGCCGCCACTGCTGGAGCCGCCACCGCCCGGCGCATCATCGTCGATGATGGTCACGGTCGCGCTGATAGACGGGACCAACAATGCTCTCGCGGATGGGCTGGAAAGAGCGACGACGAAGGTCTCGTCAGGTTCGTCCTCCGTGTCGCTCGCAATGTTGACGGTAAACGTCTTGTCGGTATTGTCGCCATCCGGCCACGTGAGGGTACCGCTCATGCTCGTGAAGTCGGATTCCGCCGTTGCCGAACCCGGCGATGTCGCATAGTTCACGCTCACTGTACCGCTCGCCGACGGGCCGCCCCGCAGTACGGTGAACGTGACCGAACCAGCGCCTTCACCGATGGTCGCTGTGGATCGATCCAGGCCGAGTTCTCCACCGACTTCGCAACTGCTGCCGCCGCCGGCAAAGTCATCGTTACTAATGGACATGGTGTCCGTAGTGTGCGGCCCCGGGGCCGTCGAACCTGTCGCCGGATCAACGAGTCGAATCGGGAAGTATTCGGTGTCCTCCGTCACCGCGTCGTTGATGTATTGGACCTGGATGAATTTCGTCTTAATGTCACCATCGTGCCAGCTCAATGTCCCCGATGTCGGCACGTAATCTTCGCCGGGCGTGGCGGTGGCCTTGGTTGTGGAGGATCGATCGGGGATTTCGTAATCAACGCTGATCGCGCCTTTCGAACCATTGAAGCGCTCAACCGGCACTTCAATCACGCCCGCGCCCTCGCTTCTATTCTGCCAGTAGTAACGGTCGAGGAAAACGAGTTCGCCGGCACCATCGCTATCGATAATGGTCGTGGTGACTTGACTCGCGGCAAGCTGGGCGCCGCCCGTCGGTGCGGAGAGTGTCAAGGTAAAGTTCTCTCTGATGTCCTCGGCCAGGCCATCGTCGACGATATTGACGGTGATCGTCCTGTCGCTCGCATCGCCATCACTCCACGTGAGCGTGTCTGACGCACTCTGAAAATCAGAACCCGGCTGCGCCGTGCCTCCTGCCGTCGCGTAGTCCACGCTGACTGCTCCGGTCTTGCCACCTGTGCGACGGACGGTGTAGGTGACCGTTGGGGTCGTCTCATGGGTAAGTGCGACCGTGCTAGTGAGACCGATGCGACCCGCGAATGCAGCGCCCTCGTCAAATCGAGCGGCGCCTATGGCGAGAGGCCCCGCTTATCGATCCCACGGCAACAAGCTTGCCGTCAGCCTGCTGGATCAGTGCAGCGCCCCACGATTGATTGGCAGCGTTTCCCGCGCCAAAGTCCGCCGTCGCAACCCCGTTTGAACCGTAGCTTCTATCGACACGACCGTCGGCGAGGAAACGAACGAGAACCATGTCATCGCGAAACACGTTATCGCGACCGCGGTGCCGGGTTCCTGCCGCTACAATTTTCCCGTCCGCTTGCACGACGATCGAACCCAGGCCGTCTTCGTTGCCCCCCGAGAACAGCCGGCCCACGCCCGCGGCTCCGAACGTGTCGTCGGGTGTGCCGTCCTCATTGACCCTGAACACCGCCGGGCCGAAGTAATCACCGGCGACAACAATCTTTCCGTCCGGCTGAATGGCGAGAGCGCTCGCGAGCCCAGCTATACCGGCCCGGCCATCGCCGTCGAACGACGGATCGAGTGCACCGTTTGCCGTGACGCGCGCGATTTCTGGCCTCCCCGAGCCCGAGGCCACGCCGTAGTACAGACCCAGCTGCCACGAGTTTTCCGTCCGTTTGCTGCGCCAGGTCTGTGGCGTAGACCGCCGTCTAACGCGTGTCATCCCACCGGTCCCAAACGTCGTGTCGAGCGATCCGTCGGTCTCGAGTCGCGCGAACATCATTGAACCTTGATCGCATAAGGCGCTTTGACCTGCGACCACAAGCTTGCCGTCGGGCTGCTGCACAAGGCCCGTCGCATAGCTGGTTGTGCCGAGGTCAACCAGAGTCGTGCCGCCGCTGCCGAAGGTCGCGTCCAGGGTTCCATCGGAATTGAAACGTGCCAGCGCAACGCCGCTTGAATAAAAGTCACCACTTTCACCGGCCAGTACCAGTTTGCCGTCGGCCTGCTGGATTGCGTCGTATGCGTTGTCATCCCGGTCCGTGATCCTGGCGCTCGCGACACCATTGGTGCCGAAGGCGCTGTCCCGCGTCCCATCCGGCAAAACACGCATGACGATGAAGTCATCGTCGTTGCTTCCATGCAATCGTTGGGATCCCGCAAACACCAGCTTGCCGTCGGTCTGCTGGAGCGCGGCACTTGCCCAACTTTCGCGGTCAGCGATCTTCAAAGACAGGAGTCCGGTGGAATTGAAGCCCTGGTCAAGGTCACCGGACGCCAGCGCCAGTCCGATGCAAAGCAACAGGACCGATGCAATTGCCGGTACACGGGGACGCTGACGGACGCGCGGAGGTGCGCCGTGTGACTGATCACTGACCATGCCTGGTCACCCTCACCAAGATCGTCACGTACTTCTATTTCGGTCGACAGTGCTCTGGGGGCCGACCAAAGTCAAGGCGGAACTTGGGTCGAAATCGTCGACATCCACTTAGGCAGGACTGCCCGGGCAACGATGCCTCGTCCGGCAGTAGCATCCACCCATGATCGACCGCGCAGCATCGCCGGACTGTACGAGCGTCAGCCAACTAGCCGTGCTAGCTGTGCGAGGCACGTTCGGAGCACGTCGGTAAGTGGCGCATTGCCATTCGATTGCCACTTGCCCTTGTGGCCCGAATTCCTCGCGCGAACGCTCGTCCACGGTGGCAACACTCGGCGTGTTTCTTTGCGTGAGTTTTTGCGCAAGCGAGGGATGCGAGCTGAAAACTCCAACGGGATCGTGGGGTTCGACAAATCGCACTGCGATTTGCACGCCCGGTCGCAATAGGCGAGCAGGGCGCCCCAGCGAGGCGAGGCCCATGCGTGGGTCGAGTGAATCCCTCCCTCTCTGCCACGACCTTTGGCGCTTCTCGCGGAGCACTGATTGTTACGGTCCAGTGACAGCGCCTCGGTTGCAAGCCTCTCTGCGCCGGGCGTAGGCTCACGCCTCCCGCTACGGAAAGCACAACCCCCGCGATGACAAACGTCGCGGCGGATGAGGTCACGGACATGACCGTCGCCACGAGTTCAGGAGTCGCGTCCTCAGCCAGTGATGCCATCTGTGGCGATGCGTGCGCGTGCGACGAACCCGTGACGTCGAACATGCTGCACGTTTCGGGCGGCATTGGCTGAGAGAGTCGTTGAAAGGAGAACGCACGTGAAGACGAAGTCTCTGATTTCCGGGCTGGCGATGCTGGCTCTCGTGATCGGCACCCAGAGCGGGGTGGCCGCTGCTGGCGACTCGCAAAAGAAGAAACCACCGGCACGGGACACGTACACGATTACGCGGCTCGATGTCGGAGAGAACGTGTCCAGCACCGGGCAATGGATCAGCGACAACGAGGTTGTTGCCGGCAATCTCCAGGACGGCTCGTATTTCAGCTTCGTCTGGAGCGCGCAGACCGGCTTCGTCGTCCTCACGCTGGGCGGGAGCGGGAGCCTGGTCAGCGGCATGAGCCCGAACGGCATCGTTACCGGCGCCGCCGATACGCGTGGGGAGGCCGAAGTGCGTGGCTTCATCTGGACTCGCGCGAAGGGGCTGGTCACGATCGGCGATCTCGGTGGCGGCTACACCGTCCCGCAAGGCGTCAACAGCAAGGGCCTGGTGATCGGCAATTCGACCGCCCCTGATGGACGTGAACACGCGTTCATGTGGACCGAGGCCGACGGCATGGTGGATCTCGACCCGACGGGTCTCGATGACAGCGCCGGACGCTTCGTGACCGAGGACGGCGGCCTGATCATTGGACAGATTTTCGCGAGAACCGGCTGGCGCATATTCGCGTGGACCGAGACAACAGGCCTCGTGGACATCGGCAAGCTCGGCCGCGACATGCTGCCGGAGTACATGAACCGGAAGGGCGCGCTGACGGGCACGGTGCAAAGAAGGAACGGCACGGCCAGTACCTTTTTCTGGTCGCAAGAGAACGGCCTCGAGGACATCGGATCCCTGGGTGGCGACGAGATGCGGCCCACGGCGATCAACGACGCCGGCACGATCGTCGGGTTCGGCACGACGGCCAGCGGCGAGACGCACGGGTTCGTGTGGTCGAAGGCGAACGGGCTCGTCGATCTCGGCACGCTGGGCGGCGATTTCAGCTGGGCGTCCGGGATCAATTCTTCCGGACTGGTCGCCGGCTACAGCACTACGCCGGAAGGTCACGACCACGCCATTGCCTGGACGGCGGACGGCGGCTTGATCGACCTGGGCACGCTGGGCGGATCAGGCAGCCGGGGGCAGTTCGTCACCGAGGCCGGCGCGATCATCGGCATTAGCGGCGTCAAGGGGCACCGGACGCACGCGTTCGTGTGGACCGAGGCCGGCGGAATGGTCGAGATGCCGTCGCTGGGTCGACTCGAGAACGTGGACGCGGCGAGTCCGACCGGGGCGTTCACCGGCTTCACGCTCGACAAGAGGCTCGACAAGAAGTCGAAGAACCCCTTGTTTCACGCGGTGCTGTGGGCGCCGTCACCCGCTCCCTCCAAGAAATAGAGTATCGCTCGATCGTCGCGCAGGAGACCCAGGTATGCGAACCGCACTCGTCACCGCCAGTGTTTTCGGACTCATTCTCATGGGAGGCTCTTCGGCCAGGTCGGACCAGGCCTTGGCGCAACAGTCCCGGGGCCACGCCGATTTTCAAGGGTATTGGATGGGCGTGGACCCCGTCGACGGCGGCGACGCGCGGCGCAGTCTCATCCTGCGCAGCGACGGCACGTACGCGCTCGCGGCCCGCGACTCCATGCTTCATCTCTGCGACAGCACCGATCGCGGCTTTGCCAGCTTCGATGACGGCACGGTCGTCAGTCGAACGGTGATGCAGTCGGACACGCTCATCATCAAGTGCTTCAACAACGGCGCGATAGTCCAGTTGCACCTCCGATTCGAGCTGGTTGAGCGCGGCCTGATGATCGAGACGGCGACCTTGCCGGACGGTAGCCCCGTGAGCACGATCGTGCTGCACAAGGTGAGCACGAATTAGAGCCGGAGCCCGAAGTCAGAAGTCAAAGTTGAGGACGCCATGCATCCAAAGTTTCGCCAGACGCGATTTACTCCAACTCGCCGCAGCGGCGACCGGCATCGCGGCCTTCGGCGGCGTCAACCTCCCCGCCGGCGCGCAGCATGGCGCCAGTCCGGGCCACTCGCGCAGGCGGCTGCGCGCCGCGTTCTCGAACATCGGCCTGCAGGTCACATGGTGCGCGCAAGGGAAAGAGGCCGCCGAGTACTGGGGCCGGCTATTCAACGTCGACGTCACCTGGTTCGACGCCGAGCTGTCGGCTGCGAAGCAGCTGGCCCTGGTGGAAGAGATGGCGGCTGAGAAGTGGGACTTCGTCGCCATCCAGGCGGTGGACATCGACACGATCACCGCACCGGTCGTCAGGATGATTGAGGCTGGGATCCCGGTGATCGACATGGACACGCTGATCGCGCCGCTCGATCAGATCGACGTCCTCACGTTTCTTGCTCCCGACAACGAGTTCATGGGCGCCGCGGTCACACAGGCGCTCGTGGACGCCATCGGCGGCCAGGGCAAGATCATCATGACGCAGGGCGACCTCGGACATACCGGCGCGCAGGGACGCGCCAAAGGCTTCCAATCGGTCATCGACAAGTTTCCCGGTGTGGAGGTCCTGGCGACCGATTCGGCGGATTGGGACGTCGCGAAAACAGCGCAGCTGTGGGAGGGGTATCTCGACACGTTTCGGGAGATCGATGCCGCGTTCTTCCACAACGACGACATGGCGCTTGCCGCAGCCAGCGTCATGAAAGCGCACGGGCGTACCGAGATCCTGATTGGCGGCGTGGACGCGATGCCGCCGGCGATCCAGGCGGTGGTCGAAGGCCGCATGCACGCTACGGTCCGCAATTCCTCCTGTCGCATCCACGGCGGCGCCATCGTCGCCGGCGTCGCCGCTGCGCGAGGGCCGAAGAACGGCGTCCCGATCCCGAAGCAGATCGTCATCGACGGCCCAATCGTCACGAAAACGAACGCGCCGGGGATGCTGTGGATGGAAGAGCAGTTCCTGATCTGACCTTGCACGGCAAGGAGACCTCGAGATGGAAACTCGGTTCCTGGTTCCAGCCGCGATGGTCTTCATTTTCGCCCTCGGATGTTTGTGTGCTCCTGGCGCCAGGGCGCTGGACCACGATCACCATCCGGCCCCGGCGGTATTGGGGGACGTGAAGTTTCCGGTCTCTTGCACACCCGCGGCACAGGAGAAGTTCAACACTGCGGCCGCGCTGCTTTACTCCTTCTACTGGGAAAAGATCGACGAAACCGTTGCGGCAGTGCTGCTCGCGGATCCGAGCTGCGCCATGGCCTACTGGGTCAAGGCGGTTGCGAGCCTCGACAACGCGCTCGGATCACCGCCCACCCCCAAACAGGAGCAGCAGGGGTGGATGGCCGTGGAGAAGGCGAAGCAGCTCGGCGGCAAGACCCAGCGCGAGCGCGACTACATCGCCGCCGTCGAGGTTGTGTTCAAGGACCACACGACCGTTCCGTTCGCGACAAGAGCGGCTGCGTATGAGAAGGCGCTCGAGCAGCTGCACCTGCGCTATCCGGAGGATACCGAGGCAGCAATCCTCTACGCCCAATGGTTGCAGGTCACGGCGGACCGGAACGACCAGACCTATGCGCAACAGCTCAGGAGCGCGAAGATTCTGGAGGAACTGCTCCTTGCACAGCCCAACCATCCGGGCATCGCGCATTTCATCATCCACGCGTACGACTTCCCGCCAATTGCCGATCGTGGACTCGATGCAGCGAGGCGTTATGCCGCGATCGCGCCTGATTCACCGCATGCATTACACATGCCGTCGCATATCTTCTCCAGAATTGGCCAGTGGCAGGACTCGATCGGAACGAACATCCGGTCGCATACTGTTGCGGATTCGGATCGCGATGCCCTCCACGCCATGGACTACATGGTGTACGCATACCTTCAGCTCGCACGTGATGCAGAAGCGAAGAAGTGGGTCGATGTCGTGAATTCCGCCCGGAAGCCGGACGAGGAAGCACGTCAGATCGCCTACGCAAGCGCGGCCATCCCGGCACGCTACGCGCTGGAGCGCGGCGATTGGGCCGCGGCGTCGCAGCTTGCGTTGAACCCCGTTCGCGACCAGTTCAACTGGAGCCTCTTTCCGGAAGGCGAGGCAGTGAACGCATACGCGCGAGGTTTAGGCGCGGCCCGGCGCGGCGATGTGAGCGCGGCGAAGGCAGAAGTCGCGCGGCTCGCCGGCCTGCGCGACGCCATGGTCGTGCAGAAGAAAAACTACTGGATCATCCAGGCGGATATCCAAGCAGGCGCGATATCTGCGTGGATCGCGAGGGCAGAGGGGCGCAACGATGATGCACTCAAGCTCATGCGCGAAACCGCGGACCGCGAGGACAAGACCGAAGAGCACATCATGATGCCTGGCCGAGTGATTCCCGTGCGCGAGATGCTTGGAGAACTGCTGCTGGAGCTGAATCAACCCGCGATGGCCCTGGCTGCCTTCGAGCAGTCACTGCAGAACGACCCAAGCCGTTTACGCAATACCTACGGCGCCGCCCGCGCAGCGGAGCTTGCTGGCGAGCTGCCGAAGGCCAGGATGTACTACGCCCGGCTTCTGGCGCAGGCAGGCCAGGATGTAAACCGAAGCGAAATAAATCAGGCCAGATCCTTCGTTGCAAAACGCTGACCTGCGGATTCAACCCGCAAGCTTGCGCAGCATTTCCTCCCAGATGTCGATCTGGTCATGGAAGGCCTTGCTGACGACCCGCTCATTCAGGCCGTGACTGCCGGTTTGTTCCCCGATGTAACTCCATAGGCCGCCAACACCATAGGTCGGGATGCCAGCCGCGCGAATGAAAATCGCGTCGCTTGCACCGGCCGACATCCATGGGACGATCGCCGTTCCTGGAAATCGCTTCGCGACCGCGTCTCGATAGGCGGCAAGAATATCGTCGCGCATGGGGCTCGGCTCCGACCAGTCACCACCGGATGCCAGCTCGACTTTCACTTCCTTGCCTGCAATGGCCTGCAGTTCCGCCTGCACGTCCGCCGTTTTGACGCCGGGAAAGATGCGGCAGTTGACGATGGCCTCTGCCTTTTGCGGCAACGCGTTCGGTGCGTGGCCCCCCGCGAGCTGCGTCGCTACACAGCGAGTTCGCGTATGGCCGGGTTCGTTGAGTTCGACCAGGTCGGCCTTCTCCATGTTGGTGGGGTCGTCCAGCCATGCGCTGACGATTTCACCGTACGATCCTTTATCCTTCGCCACGACCGACTCGAAGTACGCACGACTCGCCTCGTTGATCATGGGTGTAAATCGATACTCTTCCAGCGACTTCAGCGCGCCTGCCAGCTGGTAAATGGCGTTGTCGGTAGGCGGTGCGGAACTATGTCCACCTCTGTTTGTCGCCGTGAGCCGAAAGTCCGCGTAAGTCTTCTCGGCGACTTGCAGGTAGTAGCCTTCCACACGTCCATCTTTGTGAACCTCACCGCCTCCTGCGTCGATGTTCAACGCGTACTCGGCGTCGATCAGCGGGCGCCATTCCGATGCCGCCAGGCGGGCACCGTTTCCGGTCGTTTCTTCGTCCCCGGTGAAGAGGACGATGATGTCGCGCGTCGGGGCAAAGCCAGCCTCCCGGAGGCGTGCGATGCTGGACACGATCGCGACCACGCCCGCCTTGTTATCGCTGGCGCCGCGCGCCCAGTAAAAGCCGTCGGCTTCCCGGAACTTGAATGGATCGTTGATCCAGTCGGAGCGCTTGGCTTCGACGACGTCCATGTGCGCCATCAGGAGAATCGGCTTTTTTCCGCTTAGGACGCGCGGCTGGCCACCTGACGATCATCGACTGGGTGTCGCCATGCGACTTGACCGTGATGTTCTTGATCCCGACGCGCTCGAATTCCGCGGACAGCAATTTGACCAATCGGGGCATTTCGCCACGGCCGGCGACGGTCGGTATCTCGAGGACCTTGCGGAAAAGCTCCTTTTCCGCGTTTTCGCGCTCCGTGGCTGCTTGCGCGTCGACCAGGCTCAACGAGACAACGATGCCAAGAATTGCCGCAAGCCTACGCATGATCCGCACCCGCCATTTGCAAAGTTCGAGCAGGGTAGGCGAGGTCACTCGTCGGCTGCAATCGGCTTGAGGCACTGATCCACCGAACCCTCGGGATCAGGGCGTCTAAGCTGCGCGCCACTCGATGATCGCCGCAGGCGCATCACGACGTGAACTGCGTCACATATGCAGTACCCTCGCGCTGCCGCCGCCGCTTGCCACCTTGCCCACCGCCTATAGTCCTGCTGTGAGGCAAAAACGCTATTTTGATGCCCGAAGGGGGCTGAAATGACGGGCACGTACGACCCGTGGCTCGTTTGTCTTTCCATTATCGTCGCGATCCTCGTTTCATACACGGCGCTCGTCCTCGCCGTGCGTGTGTCGAACGCGAACCGCTCGTCGGCTCGTCTCTGGCTGGGCGGTGGCGCAATCGCGATGGGCGGCGGGATCTGGTCGATGCATTTCATCGGCATGCTCGCGCTCTCGCTCCCGATTTCGCTTGCGTACGACACAGCCGAGGACGATTGGGTCGCTCGTGATCGCGATCCTCACCTCCGGCTTCGCGTTGTGGATCGCCGCGCGATCGAAAATCGGCTTGACCGCGCTCGCGGCCAGTGCCGTCGTCATGGGGTTCGGCATCTGCGCAATGCACTATTCCGGGATGAGCGCCATCCAGATTCTGCCGACGATCACGTACGATCGCGCGCCGTTCCTCGCCTCGATCGCTATCGCCATTGGCGCGTCCTTCGTGGCGTTGTGGCTCTTCGTGCGACCTCGAACGGGCAACACACAGCGAGCGGGTCTGATGACGGTGGCTCTGCGATCGTCATGGGGTTCGCCATCTCGGGGATGCACTACACCGGCATGGCGGCATCGAGGTTCGCGGCGGGGTCCTATTGCCTGACCAGCACGGGTGCCAACAGCGCCTGGCTCGCGAGCACCATCGCCCTCGTGGCTTGCTGTGCACTCATCCTGACGCTGGTGCTGCTCTTCTATGATGCTCATTTGACACGCTCACGAGCGCACGCGACGCAGCTTCAGCGCGCGAACGAGCAGCTGCATCACCTTGCGACGCACGATGCGCTGACGGGGCTGCCCAATCGAGTGCTCCTCACCGACCGCCTGGAACAGGCGAGCGCGCACGCAGAACGCGACTGCGGTTCGTTCGCCGTGCTGCTGGTGGATCTCGACCGCTTCAAATCGATAAACGATTCAATCGGCCACCAGGCGGGTGACGAACTGCTCAAGGAGGTGGCACAACGGCTGCGGTCGATTCTGAGGCCGATCGACACCCTCGCCCGCCTCGGCGGTGACGAGTTCGTGATCATCGTCAACTGCATCGCTGGCCGCGAGCAGGCCGAAAGCTTGATCAAACAGGTGTTGGAGTGCATCGGCCGGCCGATGGTACTCGCGTCGATCAAGGTGCAGATCTCGCCCAGCATCGGCGTGAGCCTTTATCCGCAAGACGGCAAGGATCCTCAGACGTTGCTGAAGGCTGCGGACGCCGCCATGTATCACGCCAAGAAGATCGGCCGGAATACATTTCAGTTCTTTACGTCGGAAGTGAACTCATTCACGCGCGAGCGGCTGGAGGTCGAGTCCAGCCTTCGGCTTGCCTTGGGTCAGAACGAATTCGTGCTGCACTACCAGCCGAAGGTCGACATCAGGAACGGGCATATCGTCGGCGTAGAAGCTCTCCTGCGCTGGAACCATCCTGCGCTCGGCTTGCTGTCGCCGGAGGAATTCATTCCGCTCGCCGAGGAGACGGGCCTCATCGTTCCGATCGGCGACTGGGTCTTGACCGAAGCCTGCCGGCAGGCCCACGCCTGGCACGTGGCGGGCCTGACCCACCTGCGCATGGCGGTCAATCTCGCTGCGCAGCAGTTTCGTGCGCAAACCTGGCGGAGAGGGTGCGTGACGCACTTCCAGCAGTCCGGACTCGAGGCGCGCTTCCTCGAATTCGAGCTCACCGAGTCCGCGGTCATGCAGGACGCGGAGCAGTCTGCATTCATCCTGCAGCAGCTGAGCGACCTGGGCGTGCGGCTTTCCCTGGACGATTTCGGCACCGGATATTCGAGCCTGAGCTACCTGCAACGTTTCCCGCTCAACAAGGTGAAGATCGATCGCAGCTTCGTTCGGGAGATCTGCCGCAGCGAAAGCGACGCGGAAATCGTCCGTGCCATCGTGTCGTTGGCGCATAGCCTTCGTCTCTCCGTCATCGCGGAGGGGGTCGAGACTATCGAGCAGCTGGATTTTCTGCAGACGTCGGCTGCGATCAGTACCAGGGGTACTATCGCAGCGCCGCAGTGCCGGCTGAAGCAATCGAAGCGATGGTTCGAGCCGAGCTGTCGGCTTTTCCCAGCCGCAGGGTGGAATGGAGCCTTGCGACATTCGTAGGTCGCCTCTCGAGATTCACCCGCGACACCGTGTAACTTCCGCGGTGGAATGCGTTGTGCGCCGGTTTCGTTCCGCCGGCGAAGCGAATCAAGGGCTTAGCGGCGCCCCCCACCGAACTTTTTTCGACCGGGTTGAAAAAAATTGGCTGTGGGCAGAACCGTTCCACGCGCATCGCGACAACTACGTTGGTCTCAAGCTTCTGACATCTTGTGGGGGCGGCCGAACTGTACTCGCACTGAACCGCGAAGCGCTTTCGAAGCCCATCCGTCCGCCGGCGTTACCCGCGGCCTTATTCTGATTGAGCATCAATTGGCGCGCTTCCTGCAGTCGCACCTGCTTTTGGTCACATGGTGGGCGTGCACGTCGTAACGCATTAGGGGCTGGAATTTGTCCCCGGAATTCGCCACCTGGGACTTGTAGTCGCGGCTTGGGTCGCGATCTCCGGTTGCTGGGCCGCGAAAAGTGCACCGGTCGCCAGAAGCATTGGAACGATCCAGAACTGAGGCAGGAAGCGGGCCGAGGTGCGAGTGTGTAACATCGGATGCGGTTGATCTTTTTCGCCTGAGTCCGTCAAGTCAGAGCCGATAGTAATTTCAATCGCCCGATCGCGCGAGCAACCGAGACCGGGAGTGCGGCTGAGCGCGGGGGAGGGGCGTGACCCCGCAAGCCGGGTGCGGCAGCAAAAACAATATGTTCGCGTTTAAAAGCCATCGCCTGACCTGGCTGTATTTGGTCAAGAAATGAACGAAAGTCACACCTGAATTTGCACTGCCACTCGAAACGGAACAGATTCGATCCGTTGCAGAAATAGCGCCGGCGGCCACACGTGGTGACTGCTGGCGCGAACTAGCGGGAGAGACGGGGCGGCAGCCCTTCCTAGCGCAACTTGCCGCACAGACGAGAACGGACGATCCGCACGAGTTATTCGGCCGCGCACAGCGGTTGCATTAGCAGACTAATCGAGTGTCGCGTTGCCTCAAACCAAATGTTACCGGACGGATCCGTTGCCTCACCTGAAATGTAACCCGTGAGAGCGCATGTCACGAAGTGTCGGCGGCGGACGTAACTTGCACAGATATGGCGGACGAAAATTGCGCACTCCTACAAGCTGGCGGTTCCCTAAGAGGTTCGGGAGCCACCGATGTACGGGAGGGAACAACGCGTGCTGTTGCGTCACTATCTGCAGCGGGGCCTGAGCAAGGCGGAGATTGCGCGGGAGCTGGGAGTCTCGCGCCGAACGGTTTATCACTGGATCACCTCCGGGCAACTCGACCGCGAGCTCGGTGATGCGCCGCTGCGTTATGCCGCGCGGCCGCCGGTAACGCGCAAGGTCGCCCCTTTCGCGGCATCCTCGCAACCCGTCTGGCCGAGTTTCCGAAGCTGTCGGCGACGCGACTGTTCGAGGAGATTCGGGCTGCGGGCTACATCGTACAAACCGACACCGATGCCAACGGTGGTAGTGGTGAGCAGGAGAGGCTTGCCGATTCTCATGTTGTTGGTAGCCGCTGTTCACGGCGGCGGCACGCCCGTGCCCGTCAGGTCTCGTGTCCGCACGATATCTTTTCCCGCCTCGACGTGCAGCCGGGCCGACTTTGCCCCGACCGAGTTGGGACGGAAGGCCACGCGAATCGCGCAGAATGCCCCCGCCGCTACCGAAGAGCCGGACGTGCGTCAAGGAAAATAATGGTTTGTCGGACCGCGCAGCTCCATGCCGATGATCGGCAGCGCCGCGGTGCCCTTGTTGCGCAGCCAAAAGTTGAGCGTACTGTCTCCCCACCCCGTCGAACAGGCGAAACTGCGGAAGCAGTCACGCTTGCGTTGAGTCGTAGTTTGTTGAAGCAGCGGCGAGAGATCAGTCACTCCAAAACTCAAACCCAAGCAAGCAATATCGCGCCCGTAGCATCCAAGCAGACCCCTGCGAAAACGTCGCAACCGCTCACAGATTTGTACACGGTCGCTCGCCGAACCGTGCCGGATTGCTAATACTCTGCACCGTCGATAAAGGCAAACCCGTCGAAAGGCGGGGGCGCAAAGCTTCCGGTCTAAAGGCTCGAGGGCCCACGATAGCGGAGTTGCCGGGATCCTCCAGCGATCTCGTTATTGAGCGGAAGCGCATGCGGCATTCCGTTCCCAGCGCAACATTCCCGTTGCCCTCTCCCGAACAGCCGGTGTTTTACAGCTTTGGTGGGAGATCTAAATGGCTAAGGTGTTAATCAAACGACGCACCGGTTGATTATGAGTTTTTTGGTGTGTGCTCTTTCTCCGTTCGGTACAGCGCGCAGCCAGTCCCCGGACGGTGGCTTGCTCATTTCGCGCAGCAGCAGCGAGGGATGGCAAATACGCCTGATTGCTGGCACCGAAGCCCGACGATTCAACGGAGTCGTGGAATCGACCGTATCGTTTTCATCCGTTTCTTCCACGAAATTGGAGACGACGGATGCGGCGCGTCTCTCGGCGCCCAATGTGCTGAGCGCAACCTTCGAGGTGTGGCCCGGCCGCTCCGATGGTGTCAATTTTTCGGTGGCCTCCGATGCGCAACTCTGTCTACGCGACACCGGCAGCACGGGAGTTCGATGTCTACCTCGGTGACAGTCTGGCCGACGCCGTCCTCGTCACCGCTCCGGTAGCACTCACGGGCTTCAGGTCATGCGACGGAACAGCCGCCGCCCGCCCCCGCCCGCCAAGCGGAAATACCATCCGGGACATTATATTGCGTTGTTCGGTAGCACTGACACACCGTCGGTAATGGCAGCCTCGGTGAAGCCCGGCGTGGTGGGCTTCATGAAGCGCTACACGTGGCGTTCACTCGAGCCTTCGCTCGGTGTGTATGAGTTTGCGGAGATTCAATCGGACCTGGATTGGGCGCTGGCGTATGGCATGCGTCTGGTCGTCATGATTGGTGAGCAAGACGTTCATAAATGAGCGGCCGACACCAGCGTATCTGGACTCGTACACACCTCGCAATAAGCTTGGGTGGGTACACCGCCGTGCGCTGGTCGCCGTATGTTGTGACCCGAGAAAAGGCCTTGGTAAAGGCACTCGGTCAGCGGTTTGACAGCATCCAGCCTTCGAGGGCATAGCGACGCAGGAATCCGCTCCGAGTCTTGACGATGCGACGCTGAACGCGAATGGTTATACGCCGGAAAAATATCGGGATGCGTATATCGACCTCTTGACCGATGCGACCCAGAGCCTGCCGACGTCGCGAGTGTTTAGGTTCATGAACTTTCTCCCCCGCAACCAAAGCTACATTGCGAGCATTGCCAGTGCCGTTGCGTCAAAAGGAGTGGTGATGGGCGGTCCGGACGTCATGCCGGACAACCATGCGCTACAGACTCGGGTGTATCCGTTCTACGGTCAGTTCGCGGGGCGGATGCCCCTGTTCGGGCAGGTCGAACCGGCCTGCTACCGTCATCTGCATAAGAGCGTCTCGTCCAGCACCAAATACTGGACGATGCCGGAGCTGTTCAGGTATGCACGCGATAATCTGCACGTGAACTACATGTTTTGGGTGCGCGTGTCCAAGCCCTCACCATCCGACTCCTATGACTGGCTCGATGCGCTACCTGTCATTGACAGCAATCCGGTCATCAATCCCTGAGCCTTGGTTACCTGCCCGTGGCAGTCCGATGCGGTAATCGAGACGATTCAGCGGAGCTAAACAGCATCCGCAAATTCACAATCGGAGATTTAGCCGTCAATAGAGCCGCCCAGTGTCATGCACGTACCGGAGCGCCGCACGCTGCGGCGCTCCGGCTGAGCGTTCTTTGACCCAGCAGGGCTCCGGGAACGCCGGGTCGCCCCGGTGTAGCTGCTATGGCAGCCTTCTCGACGCCCGCTTCGGATTCCGGCAAAATCTTTGGGACGACCATCCGGATCAAACCGGCCTCGATGTATTCGAAGGGCTATGTCGCTCGCACCCCGGCCAGTTCCACCATTCGGACAGTTGCGGACGCTACAGCGTCGCTTGCGGCAATGGCGTGCTGAACTGGCGCAGCAACTGAATTTCGGCTCCGTTGTCGACGGTCAGCGTGTCGATAACATCAGTTATGAGGCAGTCCGGTAACAATCCCACCTGACGCAATACGGCCGGTCAGGATAGTTGACGCCGAACACAGAGCGCGAACTCCAGACATCCGTGTCCGTCGCGTTCGCCGATGCAGCTTCGTTGTTGAATCGTTCGGAATTTGTTCTCCCTAATCAGTGCTCGGATAACCGGCAAGCGCCCAGGTCAAACCGCCATCGGTAGAGCGGTACACTTCTCCCCTAGAGGCGCCCATCAGTGTAGCGTCTTGCTTGAAGGTAGGCAAAACGCGGAAATCGGTAAATTCAACGTTGGCTGCCAACGAGTGGCAACCCAACGTTCTGCAGGGATGACACATTCCCTAATGTGTCCAAGAGAACACGATACAGTCCTTTGCCGCGCACGGTAACAAACACCGTGCCGTACCCTGAAGTTGGGTGAGAACTCAATTTGGCGAATTACGGTCGATGGTCCGATTTGGCTTCGTCCTATCTCCTGAAAAGTGCTGCCGCTATTGGTCGAGCGGAACACCCCGTTGTTCGATCCGACGAGCAACGGATGGTCTGTAGCGAAGCGAGGGGAGATGGCGATCCATGTATATTTGAGTCCGCCACGCATCACAATCGAACTCGCCCCTGTGCGGTTCCAGCTGTCGCCGCCATTTGTCGTCCGCCAAATCTGGCCCGTGTTCCCGGCAAAGGCGGTGTAGTAGTTGGCGTAATTGGGCGAAACGGCCACACTTGTAACCTTCACTAAGGCCGGAACACCCCGCTTCGCCCGCCACGTCGCTCCGCCGTCGAGCGATTGGACAACGCCGTGATCGATCGTTCCGAGATAAATCTCGTGATCGACGTCAAATGCAGGTGACAATCCCATGACCGCGGGATAAACCGGTCCTGGAGCAATGAGGGAAGATCAGGTATTCGCTTCATCTGCCAGGCCGCCCCGAAGTCGCTGGAAAATCCGATGTGAAGAAAAGCTCTTGGTCGCCACCGCCATTGGAGAACCTGCGTGGTTTTGCACGAAATCAATGTCAAAGGAGGGATCCGAAAACTGCGGGACTTGGCCAGCCGCTCGAACGAATAGTCCACGTCAATCCGCCATCGCCAGAGAAGGATATCCCGCCTCCATAATAGCTCGTTGCGATGGCATTGTGATCATTCGCGAAATTCGGCGATAGGGCTAAACCCGGAGTCAGATTTGCACGGGTCTGTCGTTGGCTCCACTCATTGCCTGCCGTCGTAGATTTGAACAGACCATCAAAAGTCGACAGAAAGACTGCTCGATCGGACGAGAATGTATTGGATACTTGAAGCTCACTAAACTCGTTCACTGCCGCCGTTTGATGAGTGATCCCGGCCCCGGAACGATAGAGCGTCCAGCTGCCGCCGCTGTTCGTCGACCTATAGACACTGCGTGTAATGCTCGTGCAGAACACCGTGTGATCGACCAGTAGTTCGGCGAACCACTAATATTGTTGATCGCTTCGACAGGGAGATTGGCGCCCTTGTTGACGAATGTTCTGCCAAAATCGCTGCTGTAAAAGATGCGACTGCGGTTGGCAGCCACGAAAATCTCCTTCGAACTGCCCGGCGCGATGGCAATATCATGGATGATTGCGCCGGCCGGCACCCCCATGTCAGTCCAAGTGTTTCCAGCGTTGCTGGAAATGCGCAGGCGCCCCGTCTTGTCCGCCGTAATGACGGTAAATACCGGTAAAGTCTGGCGAGGTCGCGATAACGTTCACACTGATCGAGGGGCTTAGCACCGCTCTCCAGACCGTCTGGCTTATGGCACGTCGGTAGATCCCGCCAGTGCTCGGCGCGGCAAAGAGCGTGTAGTCGGTATTGCGCGATCCACCGATCTCGAGCTCTTTTCACATTCACATTGGCCAGACCGGCGTTTATGAGAGTCCAGTGGTTGCCTCGATCTGGCGGTCGATAGACGCCGTCGCCACGGGTTGCAGCAAATACCGCGTGATCTGTGCTGAAACTTGGCGAGACACGAATCACGGAAAAGTCAAACCGATTGTCCATGCCATTCGGCAGCTTGCTCCACGTTTTGCCGCCGTTGGTTGAACGAAGGATGTCCCGGTTACTCCAGTTCGATTCGGGAAAGTCCCCACGAAGATAGTCTGATCATCGTGAAAGTCCGGGGATACCCCCAGTGCCAGCGCCGGATCATGTGGGAGATGAGCGAGCACGCTTATGTTTGCACCGCCGAGTGCCAAGGCACAAACTACAGCAGCTACTTTATGCGGTATCAGACGTCTGCGCGCACGGACATCCTTACACGACACGAGGGCGACTCCCGTCGCGTATCTGAATATGGCCAGTCCGGCTGCATGTGTGTTCATACTCTTCATCCTTCGAGGCGCATCGCCAGTCACACGATCAAACAAAGCGCGGTTCTGTCCAGTACAACAGTACAACCATCGTCCGCTCAACCTCCCGGTGACCCAGCCAGCGTCCAGTTCTCGCCACCATCCGTTGAGCGGTATATGTCGCGTCCTGATGCTCCAAGAATGGTCGCATCGAGACTAAATGTCGGCGACAAACGAAACTCGGTGAACTCAGCATTGCTATTAAGCAACGGTGTGCCGATGCTCGCGATGATGTTACCGTACCTCTCGCGCTCATCGTCACGCGATACAGGCCACGTCCGCGCACATTGACGAAAATCTGCTGATCTGTAGCGAAATCCGCAGAGAACTCCACTTGGCGGATGACTGGTGACGATCCGATGCTGAGGAGATTCACTTGAGTCCAGGTACCGCCGCTGTTACTTGAGGCATATACACCATTGTTCGTCCCTACCAGCACTGCATGGTCAACAGCGAAGTTCGGCGAGATTGCGATTGACGCAAGCTTTTTGCCGGGTCGCGTTATGATCATCCCGGAGCCAACGACCGACCAACTATCGCCGCGGTTGGTCGTACGCCATACTTTGGCCATTTATAGTGGCGGCCATTGCAGTATCATCGTTCGCATAGTCCGGCGAGGTAGCCATAGAAATGACTAGTTGCGTGGTGGGTAGGCCCCAATTCATACGCCACGATACCCCAGCGTCGCGGGACTGAATCACGCCATGTGTGCGCGTTCCTAGATAAATTTCCCGATCCGTATCGAACTGCGGTGACACGATCATTATGTTGTGATAAACGGCGGTGGGCAGCTGACCTGGAAGGTGGCGCAGCTTGGGAACTGGCAGCACACTCCAACTCGCACCGAAATTGCTGGTAAAACCAATTTGCGAATGGTTTGCGTTGGCCCCGGCCATCGGCGCTCCTACGTGGTTGGGCACAAAATCAATTCCCTGGGCGGAGAGTTGTCTCCAGGATGCTTCCACGAATCCCGGAGTCAGACGTCCACAAGACGTGCCGCGATCGGTGGAGGAGTACAGACCGCCGTCGGAATAGTTTGTCGCCATCACGCGCTTGTCCGTTCTATAAGCGGGGGACAACGCGAGACCCGTAACCAAGCCTGGTCGGGTCTGACGCTGCGCCCACACCCTGCCCGCATTGGAGGACGCAAAAAGACCGTCGTGCGCCGAGGGGACCACTCATCAAGTCGTGTACGAATTGGAAACTTGCAGTTCGGAAAACTCGTTCAGCGCATTGGTTTGATGGGTGATCCCCGCCGTGGAAGAATAGAGCGTCCAGCTGCTACCGCGATCCGTGGACTTATAAACTAGAGATCGTGGGCGTCGTGCAGAACACGGTGTGATCCACTAGGTAATTCGGGGAGGTGGCGACGTTATTCACTGCCTCTGCTGGCAGATTCGCCACTATGTTGGTGAAACTGGTACTTGAATTGCCGCTATAAAAAATGCCGCGACGGCTAGTGGCGAGGAATATTTCTCGGGCTCTCCCGGGTGCAATGGCCATGTCGTAAACTACCGCCGCGGCAGGATTCCCACGATCGATCCAGGTGAAGCCTCCGTCGGTCGAGATTTCAGTAGTTTGCCCGTAGTATCGGCTGCCAGCACAGTCTGATCCGTCGTAAAATCAGGCGAAGTTGCGACGACGGCCAACTGGATGGACCCATTGAGCACCCGCGTCCACGAACTTTGGGAGGCTGCACGCCTAAATAGCCCGCCCGACGTCGGTGCCGCAAACAACACATAGTCCGTGTTCGGCGATCCGGCAAGCTTGAACTCACGGATGTTCAATCCGACCAAGCCGGTATTGATGAGTTGCCAAGAATTGCCGCCATTGGTAGAGGCATAAATGCCATCACCGACCGTCGCCGCGTACAACGTGCGATCCACCGGAAAATTCGGCGAGAGGCGAATTGCCGAAAAGTCGAAACGATTGTCCATCCCCTTGGGCAGCTTCGTCCATGTCACGCCGCCGTCGGTGGAACGCAGGGTATCACTGTAACCCCAAGTCAATTCGCCAAGGGTGGCGACGAACACGGTTTTATCATTGGAATAATCGGGCGACACGCCCAGCGCCTGAACTGGGTCATGTGGATTGTGAGCGTTCGCCGCTGCGGCGAATAACAGACAAAAAACGCGTGTCGTATTAGCTGCGTACATGATCCACCCCATACACTGTTCCTCGTTTTCGTTTCGCCCAGAACTGCCAGGGTCATGACCTATCGATGCAGTTTCGGCGGTACGCCGAGCTTGGGTTTAGAGGGCATCTTTTTCATATATTTGATTCACACCCAAAGCAGAAACGCTACTCCGGTTTTGACACTGCCCGTCTGTACGCTAACACACATATGTCCCGGGCCGCGTTTAAACAATCGTCAAGTCTGCACACTGGTCGTCCGTCCCCCTATTTATTAACAAGGTGCTTGGGAGTTGAGGTCGCACGGCGGCACCAACGGTTTGCGGAACGGACCGTAGAACACGTGCGAGCCCGACGGCGCGGTGACCTTCATGCAGGTGCTGGTGCCCTCGCGCGGCTTGAAGTTGGCGCCGTCGGTCGCTGACCCGCGCGTGTCGAACCGGAATACGATCTGCTTGGGATTCGCGGTGAAATTCAATTGGTCTGCGCTGTTGAGGCCGACACCGCTGACGCGAGCGTAGGTCGCGGTGGAAGTGATCGTGCCGGCGTACACCGCGCTGCCACCACCGGCGGCGGTCCTGAGCCGCCATTCACCCGTCGGGCAGTCCTGCCAGACAAAAATGCCATTATCGACCGCGCCGTTCAAGGGTGGCGGGCCGCAGGGATACGCTGGCGCAACGCCCAGCGCCACCGCAGCTATGTCTGCGCCTTCGCTGATTCGATAAAGCTTATTGGTGGCCACGCGCGCAAATGTCTGCACCGCGCCGCTCGGCCATTCGACCCGCAGGTCGACGACCGTGGCGCCCGCAAGACCGAAGTGGCTGCGTCTCAGGTCCTGCGACCAGCGATGGTAGGCGCCGTTCTGTATGCGCAATTGCGTAACGCCATTCGCCGTCGCATAAACTCGCGCGCCGACTGCGTCGCGGTCGGAGTTCGCTCCAACCAGGTCAAGCTCGATCCAGCGCTTACCGGTGCCGTTGTTGCGGAACAACGTGTTCGCACCGCCGAACCCGAGTGGTCGCAGGTTGAGCCCGTTGGTGACGAACAGGTCCGGGTCGCCATCTACGTCGTAATCCGCCGCGACGGCGGAATCGGCTGTGCCCGCGCCACTGGCAACTGCGGTAACCCTACGGGGCCGGCTGCGCCGCCAGCACCGGCGACGCGCTGGAACGTGCCATTGCCGAGGTTTTCACCGCATTAAAGTATATTCGAGTGCCTGCTGGCCCCGGTGCGGCAGGCCAGGTACAAATCCACGTCCATGTCGTTGTCAAAATCGCCGGGTGTCACGCTTACGCATTGAACCGGTGTGTAGAATCCCGGCCCTGACTGTCTCATCGACGAAGCCGCCAGAGTAATTGGTCAACAACGTAGGGCGGCCTGCCTTGTCGCCGCCCCACTGACCCGTAGCCGCGAGGTTCGTAATCGACGCGGTCGAGTAGACCGAGATGTAGGCCTCGCTGAATACAGGCGGGCTGGTCTCCGTCAGCCGGCTGTAAATCACCGACGGTCCATTTCTTGGTGGTTGAATTGAAGCCGATCTGCACGACCGGAATCTGGGCCGCCACGGTGCGCTGGCGGCATTCCCTGCACCGCCGGGTTCGACGGATCGAGCGTGAACGGGACACCCGCAGGGTGTCCGCCAGGAACCCCGATCTGGATCTTCGTAAACTCCGTCGTGGTACGGTGGTCCTGCTTGTTCCAGTCGACGTCAAACGTGACCTTGCCGGCCGTAACGAAAACAAAGCCCTTGATACCGTTCATCAGCTGCGACTCTAAGTGCGTCGGACTGCCCTGGACGGTTGTAGAGGGATGCAACTGCACGTTTCCCAGCACGAATAAATCCATGCGGCCGTCGTTGTTGAAATCGCCGAGTGCCGAGTCGACTACTTGCGACACCGCCGGCAGGAACGGCGCCGGAGTCGCGTTGTCGAAAACCTTCTTCCACGGGAAGGGCAGCGTGTTGTAAATCTTCTGGGGAAATAGCTTGTCATCTGAACAGAGGAAATCAACGCGCCCGTCGCCCGTCACGTAAATCAGTTGGCCGTAGTGAAACCGCTTGCACAGCAGCTTCGCGTTGCTCGTCGTCTCGGTGAAAAAGCCGGGTGAGCCTGGCGGTAAAGCTTTGCGATGCCGGCGTATTGCGTCATCACAAAATCGGAATTCTTGTCGCCGTCATAGTCGAGCCACACCGGCAGTCGCCCACCGAGATTATGAGTGGCCAACCCGCGTTCCGTCGTGCGGTCGACCAGGCGCTGGCGTTCGTTGACCAGGAACTGGCTGGGGTTGCCGGTGCCGACGCTCATCAGCAGGTCCTGATCGCCGTCATTGTCGAAATCCGCCCAGGATCCGCCGTGGGTGTCCGCCTGCGGACGGTTGCGCCAGGTCAGCACCTGCGGCCCTGTTTCATGGAACGTGCCGTCGCCCATGTTGCGGAACAGGCTCGGTTGCTCGCGGTGTTCCCCGCGAAGAGGTCCGGGAAACCGTCGCCGTTAAGGTCGCCCCACACACCGCGCCGTAACTTTCACCGGAGCGGTCAACACCCGCGGCCGTCGAGGCATCGGTAAATGCTATTTCGGCGAGCGCACCGGTGGTTACACCAAAGGCAATGGTCAGCGCGGTCAGTAACGAGCGTGCGCGGCCGGAAAGGAACCGAGCGGCTAGGGATGTGAGTGCACGCCTGGTTTTCATAACGACTCCATGAACCAGATTTTCGTGGGCACTGTCGCGAACCAATAATTGGTGTGTTCCGGTGTCTGTCGTTGCGGGTTCTAGCGTGAGCCCCGGCGAAGCATTGGCGGAACACCCAGTGCGTCACCGTTGTGTTGCGTCCTCCAGATTTTCTTTCGATGGATGAGGCCAAATGACGGCACCGGTCGGATGGACGCCCGGCTAATGAAGTAGATGCAATAATCGCGCCACAATTTTTTGTCCAAGATTTACAATCAATCAGACCAGATCATGCTGCACGTGAACGCCACGCGGTTTTTCTGTCAATAAACCCGACAGTGGACCGAGCGCTCCAGAAATATGGCGACTCTGACTCAGAGTGGATAGGGTCGGGTAGGCCAGTGGCGCGGCGGCTTGGTGACCGAGGCGTGCGTAGGGCGTACCTCGCCTTCGCGCCACACCGTCGAGAGACTCGCCAAGAACCGCGACAAGTCCACCTTGCCGGATGTTGGCGTGTACGGCTGGCCGCCGTTGGCCAGGCGCACGATCCGGTGCTGAATGGCAATTTTTTTTTTTTTTTTTTTTTTTTTTTTTTTTTTTTTTTTTTTTTTTTTTTTTTTTTTTTTTTTTTTTTTTTTTTTTTTTTTTTTTTTTTTTTTTTTTTTTTTTTTTTTTTTTTTTTTTTTTTTTTTTTTTTTTAAAAAAAAAAAAAAAAAAAAAAAAAAAAAAAAAAAAAAAAAAAAAAACAAGCAGTAGCGCAGCATCATGTCATTGAGAAACTCACTGCCGCTGTCCACGTCGAGACCGGCGAAAGCCGAAACGGCAGGCTACCGCCCGGGAAGTCCCATCGCCGCCTCGACCCCAACCGGCGTGACCGTCCCGCACCAGCAGTGGAAGGCACTCCGTCCAGCCGGTGGCAATGTCGGTCATGCATAGCGTGTGCACGAAACTGCCGGCACCGACGTCGCCGCAGTGCGCCACGAGGTCCATCTCAGGAACCCTGGGATCGGGTCACGCCAGTCGGCAAATGTCCGAACGGGCACGCTCGCGCGTAGGGCTGTCGGCCGGCGATGGCCACGACGGCGGCCGGCGCCCGATCGGACATCACGCAGCAACCGATCAATCATTGCAGGGCTCAACGCCAAGACCTGCGTGCGAATCGCCGGGTCGAGCGTCAAGTGTCCGTTGCGCTCGAGTGCGGGCACCAGAACCGGCAGCAACGCCCGAAGACGCTTGCCGCAATGCGGTCGGAAGCCTCCCACAGGATGATCAACGCTTGCCGGGTGGCCTCATCGTAAAGGCGTGGACGGCTGCGTCCGGTGGAATCACCTTCGAGCCGGACGGTCCCGTTCAAAATCCTGATGGCCGACTTCCGGTGATAGCCGCTGATCGAAACGAACTCTTCAAGGATGCGCGTCTTGATCGGCCGGGAACCGGCCACGTACGTCGACGCAGTGCCCGTACCAACTCTCTCCTGGTTGGACCTGACAGTGTCCGCGACATGGCTGCCTCCAGTTCTTACCACCATCGGTAACAAATGCTGTGAGGCAACCACACCCGACCGGTAACAGTTCAGGCGAGGCAATGCGGCCGGTCAGGATCATCGTCGCCGAACAAAAAACCCGGTTGCGAATGTCGCCGTATACTTTTCGTACCGTCAAGTGAACGAGATTGCGCAGTAGCCAAACAGCAAAAGACGAGGTTCGACAGTTGGACTCGGATGCGGACAGACTCGAACGGCGTCACCGGCCTCCTCTGCATCGGCGCGCTAGGTTTTGCGTTAATGACCGTACTGATGCCGTCGAGATAGCCTCGGCCAGCTCCGTTAAACCCGGGTCGGCGTCCCCATGGAAATCGCGCAAGCGAAGTGGTTAAGAATGCAAGAAAATCGTTTGCCGAGGCGAGTCGCAGCAAACCGCGCCGGTATCCGGTCCAGTAGAGCGGATCAGGGGCGAGCAGCCTTTCTAGCCGCAGCCGGTCTCGCTCACCATTCGTCTGCTCGAAAAGCTCCGCGTTACGTGACGCTTCTGTTGCTTGGCGCAGCAATCGCTTCTGCGTCTGGGCTAGTCGGTCTGCAGGCGCCCGCGGACCAACATCTCGCGGGCTCGCCGCTCCGGCGTCGGCAGTTCTGTTATCGCGCACCCCGCGTTTTGCGAGTATACGAAAAGCCTTGCTACGCGCCGCTCCGTTCCAACATGATCAACGGCTGAACGCCGGCGTAAGTTTTTATCCATAAGGGAAATTTCTTTTTTTTATGAAGAGACTTGCAAAAACCATACTAGGCAAGCTTGGTTACGACATACACAAAAGGCAAAGCAGACGTTTTTGTTGGATTTCATCCTTCCTACCTTGTCCAACTTTGTCAGCCAAAAACTGTTATCGATGTTGGGGTTGGCTACGGAACATACTCGTTGTACGAGGCATTCCCAAAGGCCAAGTTCGTTTAGTGGAGCCCCTTAGAGATTTTGAAACGGCAATTGAAAAAATAACGAAAAAGTACAACTGCGACATTTTCTATAGCACCGTCGGTAAAAACACGGGCATCCAGGAAATAAGCGTCGATACCAGGAACCTGCAGGAGGCCTACAGATCGGGCACCCCTCACAAAAACAGGAAATCAACTCGAAAAACGAGTTATCGAGGTTACAACCCTCGATAGAATTTTCGGAGAAACCACAGCTTTCGAAGAGCCAATACTTTTAAAGATTGATACTGAAGGATATGAATTGAAAGCCCTGCAAGGCTCACAGGCCCTTCCTACGAAGCCAACCGAAGATCGTGATTGCAGAGGCCTAACGATTGCAAAGAGGTTCGAAGAAAGCTATGAATTTGAGGACATTATTCTGTTCATGAAAGAGCACGGTTTCTACTTGCTAGCTTTCCTGAACATAGATCACCGAAGGCGCGAGTTGAGGCCGAGGTTTGCTGATGTTGTTTTCAAACGGCAGCAGGCGTCACCTCGACTGAATGCCCGGCAGTCTCAGGCTCACATAGTGGGCGTGCAGGTCGTAACGCATCAGGGGTTGAAGTTTGTCCCCGGAATTCGGCGTTTTATTGATCCTCCAGGGCCTGACAGCCGCCACCACGACAGTTGCGCAACTGGCTTAGCCAGCTCGCCAGGATATTACGCGCACTCGCCCAAGCAGCGTTGTCATGCTGACTGCTGATCTGGTAGCGATCACTGGGCAAATCGTAGAACTCGTTGCTGCCGAGGCCATCAAGCCATTCCACATAGAATTGATCGGGCGGTGTGGTCCGGCTCAGGTTGGTGGTACGCACGGCACGGAAAGGCACCCTCGGGGGTACGCGGTGTGTCTCCACGGTGCCGAGGTATTCCACCAGGAAGCGCTTGCGCCAGTTTCTCTCCCGCGGGTTGCGCATCAACGGTAGCAATGAGCGGCCATCCACGGGCAGGCCGGGGGTGACTCCTGCGAAATCCGCCACGGTGGACGCGAGGTCGATTGTTCAACGCAGCACGCATGGTGATCTGAGGGGGGAAACCTGGAGCGCGAACATACAGAGGCACACGGATGGATTCCTCATAGCCAAGCACCTTGTCCGTCAGGCGATGTTGCCCGTAGAAGAAACCATTGTCGGAGGTGAAGATGAATACGGTATTGGTCCATCTCATCATTGCTCTGCAGGGTGTCGATCAGGCTGCCCACCATATCGTCCACCGCGCGCAGCGAAGTGAGTCGATCCCGGTACTGGCGCTGCAGGCAACCGATGTCCTTTGCGGTCAGGGCGGGTACCTTCGTGGAACCAGCTGGGCTTATCCCGCACATCCACTTCGTTGAAATTCGCTGGCCGTGGCAGTTGAATACCATCGGGCAGGGTGCCGATATGACGGGGAGCCGGGCGGATAGATTCGTCCCAGACCGAATCGGTACAGCCACTCAGGATGGGGGCGGGGGCCTTCCAGGTGTGGCGCGGTAGGTGCAACCAGCAGGAAAAAGGGCTGCGCATCGTTGATGGTTTCGGACTCATCGATGAACTGCCGCGCGCGACGGGTGAGCACATCGGTCTGGTAATCCGTTGGCGCGGTGCCGTGTTTCACCAGCGTGCCATTGTCATTGATCGTGTAGTTGTACATCTGGAAGGCGCGTAGTCCATCGGTGGCCTGGTCCATGAGTCCCTGCCAGTCACTCCAGCCCGGAGGAATGTAACCGACGTCATCCACCGGGTGGTGGGGTCATTGTCGCTGCCGTAGTTGTTGAAGTACTTGCCAACCAGACCGGTACGGTAACCGCCTTCCGAAGCCAGGTCGCGAGGCTGGAGGAATCGTCGAAACGCTGCACACCGCCTAAGGGACGGCTATTGGTGAGTACGTTGTGATTGTGGGAATACAAGCCCGGTGAGCAGGGTCGCGCGGGAGGGGCAACACCAGGAGGTGGTGACAAAGGAATTATTGAACTGTGTGGCCGGGTTGATAACTTTGGATTTCAGTTTCGGCATCAAGCCGATGTTCACCATGCGAGTGAGCGAATGGGTGTCGAGATCATCGGTCAACACGATGACCACGTTGGGTCTTGAAGTCGCGGCTTGGGCCGCGATCTCCGGTTGCTGGGCGGCGAAAAGTAAGGACCGGCCGCCAGAAGCATTGGAATGCTCCAGAGCTGTGGCCGAAAGCGGGGCGGGGTGCGAGTGTGTAACATCGGATGCGGGTGGTCTATTTGCCTGAGTCTGTCAAGCAAGAGCGGATAGTAATTCCAAACGCCCTATCGCGCGAACACCGACACCGGAGGTGCGGCCGATTCCGGAAGAGCGGCGGCGTGACACGGCAAGCCGGGTGCGGCAGGTCTGGTTAGTATAGGCGTGCCCATCAACGCCTCGGGGCCGGTAATGGGCCAAGCACCGACGGACCCGATGCGTTGACGGGCACGCCGGGGGCAGACGTCATCAGCGGCTTGAACGGCAACGATGCCATCGGCGGCAATGATGTCATCTGCGCGGGCGGCGGTGCGGATAGTGTGTTCGGGCCTCAGGAAGCGATGTGCTTTCCGGCCGGACCCGATGAGTTGACCGGCACGGCGGGAGTCGATGTCATCGCCGGGTTGAATGGCGACGATGACATTGCCGGCCTCGGCGGGCAATGATCTCATCTGCGCCGGCGGCGGCGCGGATAGTGTGTTCGGCAGTTCAGGCAACGACGTGCTCTTCGGCCAGGGCGGCAATGACCGGTTGTTCGGTCACGCTGGCAACGACACGCTCAACGGCGGGACCGGTCAGGACCAATGTGATGGCGGAACCCATGGGGCAGGGGATACCGCCGCTGCCTGCGAGACGATCAGCAACGTGCCCTGAGGTGACTAAAAAACACGCGCTAGCCAGCGTTCATACCAGCAATCTGCCCGATATCCTCAGGCAACTGAACTGCAGCCTGGTCGTCACGACTTACCAGGCCGGTCGCGTGATCTTCGTTCGTTATGAAGAGATCGCCGGGGACGCCGGACCGGCACAGACACTCAACACGCATTTCCGCCTCTTCGACCGGCCGATGGGTGTCTGCGAAATAGACGGCCGTCTGAGCATCGGCGGCACGAACACGGTTTGGGAATACCGGAATGTGCCCGGTGTAGCGCGCAAGCTGGACCCGCCCGGGAAACACGATGCGTGCTATGTGCCGCGCAGTATTCACTTCACCGGCAACATCGATATTCATGAAATGAGCTGGTCGGACGACGATCGGCTCTGGCTGGTGAATACGCGGTTCTCCTGTCTGTGCACGCTCGATGACGACAACAGTTTTCACCCGCGCTGGCGGCCGGGTTTTGTAACAGCGTACGCGCCCGAAGATCGCTGCCATCTCAATGGCCTTGCGATGCGCGATGGCAAACCACGCTATGTCACGGCGCTCGGCGAGACCGACTCGACGAGCGGGTGGCGCGCGAACAAGGCGGACGGCGGCGTCTTGCTGGACGTCGACAGCGGCGAAGTCATTCTGCGCGGCTTGTCCATGCCCCACTCACCGCGCTGGTACCGCGACAGGCTGTGGGTATTGGAATCGGGGAAAGGAACGTTGTCGGTGGTGGATCCGCGCAGCAAGACGCTCAGCACGGTCGCGACGTTGCCGGGATTTACCCGCGGTATCGACTTCATCGGCCCGCTGGCGTTCATCGGGTTGTCGAAGGTCAGGGAAACAGCCTCGTTCAGCGGCATACCGATCGTCAAGGAACTGACCGAACGCATCTGCGGTGTCTGGGTCGTGCAGATAGAAAGCGGAGAGGTATTGGGCTTCCTGCGTTTCGAATCGGGCGTGGAGGAGATTTTCGGCGTGCAGATTCTACCGGGAACGCGTTACCCGGAGATGCTCATGCCCGATGACCCGCTGATCAATCTCACCTACGTTCTCCCCGATGAGGCGCTCGCCGAAGTCTCCATGCCGACGCCGCAGCAGCTCGAGGAGTCCCCGCATGCGTGGCTGGCCCGCGGCCTGGAACTGTTCAGGAAGCACGAGTACGCGCAGGCGGTGGCGGCATTTCGGGAATGCCTGGCGCGGCAACCTGATTTCCCCGACGCACGCTACAGCCTGGGTGTCGCGCTGGCGGAAGCCGGTGAGTTCGTTGAAGCTCTCGAGCACCTTCGCGCGGCACGAGAGAAGGAGCCCGACCGCAGCGATATCCATTTGAGCCTTGGCAGTCTTTTTCAGCGTCTCGGTGACTACGAAAACGCCAATAGCGCCTTCGAGACGGCGATCACGAGGCAGCCGGACAATGCGCTGGCGCATTCGAGTCTCGGAGTGCTGCTGCTGCAATGGGGCGATTACAGCCGCGGGTTCGACGAATACCAGTGGCGACTGAAGACAGGTCAGGAGCCGGTATTGCGTACCCCTCATCCGGATTGGGATGGCAAACCTGCACCCGATAAGGCGTTGCTGGTTCATACCGGACACGACGATGGGCGTCACCTGATTTTGCTTTCACGCTATTTTCCTCAGGTCGCGACGCAAGTCCGCAAACTGATTCTGATGTGCCCAGAGGTTTACGCGCCGATCCTTGCGACCGTGCAGGGCGTCGCGGAGATACGCAAACCCGGAGACGTGAATGTCTCCGAATTCGATTTGCAGGTGTCGCTCGAAAGCCTTCCGTGGCTGTTCGGAACCACGCAGGGCAGCGTGCCGCCTTTCGATGCCGGCATCGATCTAAATGCGCTGCGTCGCCGAGGCGCACGAAGCGCGTCCCTTCAGGAAGCCGGTGCAATCAAAGTGGGCCTCGTGCGCGCGAATGCCGGCGCCGCAAGCCCGTCGACCTTCAGTCCCCGCAGTGCTTGTCGGATCGAAGCATTCGACGCTCTGCTGACCTTTGAGGGCGTTGCCTACTACGACTTGACCACTCGCGTCGGGCCGAACACCGCGATGCACCAGCCGAAAAACCTGAGGGCGTTGGAATGCCTTGCGGACAACACGGATCCGACCGGGTTGGCGTTGGCGATTGGACAGCTGGACCTGGTCATCGGCGTGGATTCGGCCGCAGTTCATCTCGCCGGTGCGCTCGGCAAACCGGTGTGGGTCTTGTTGGGAAGCGTGAATGACTGGTGCTGGCCCGCCATAGGGGACGGCTACACCCTGGTATCCGACCGCGCGAATTTTCCGCCAGCCGGTTTCCGGAGACCAGGACGGATTGATGGAATCGGTTCGGTCAGCCTTCGCAGCGTGGCTGGCGGACGCGCCCACGACGCACGACTGAGCCCGCACCTGTTTCCATGGGAGGCGAGCAGAGACGCACGACTGGCCGGCCCCGTTTCCATAGACCAGCAACTTACTTCTGACGCCTCAGCTCATGTGGAGACCGCCGTTCAGCGAGAAGTCCGCCCCTGTCGCGAAGCCCGACTCTTCCGACGCGATCCACGCGATGATCGACGCGATCTCGTCGGGCTCGCCGAGGCGCTTGACCGGGATCGTGGTCATGATCTTCTCGAGCACTTCTGGCCTCACCGCGCGAACCATGTCGGTGCCGACGTAGCCCGGCGATACCGTGTTGACGGTCACGCCCTTCGCGGCCACTTCCTGCGCGAGTGCCATGGTGAAGCCATGGATACCGGCCTTGGCCGTCGAATAATTGGTCTGCCCCACGCCCCCCTTTCTGGCCATTTACGGACGAGATGTTGACGATACGGCCCCAGCCGCGATCCATCATGTCGTCGATTACCTGCTTCGTGACGTGGAACAGGCTGTTCAGATTTGTCTCGATGACGAGGTGCCACTGCTCGGAGGTCATCTTCCGAAACAGCACGTCACGTGTGACGCCTGCGTTGTTGACGAGCACGTCGATGGGCCCGTGCTCGGCCTTCACCTGGTCGAACGCGGCCTTGGTCGAGTCCCAGTCAGATACGTCCCCGGCCGAAGCGAAGACCGTGAATCCATCGGCCCGCATCTGCTCGATCCATTTGTCCTTGCGCGTGGACCCGGGCCCGCAGCCGGCAACGACCCGAAAGCCGTTGCGGCAAAGCCGCCGGCTGATGGCCGTACCTATGCCGCCCATCCCGCCAGTGACATACGCCAGTCGTCCTTCATTCGCCATGGCCAATCTCCTCTTCGTCGACGGTATCTTGACACCCGGTTCAGTCCGGTCCGTAGGTGGAGTTTGCGGTTAACTGGCCGTGCGGCGCCAGCCAAAAAAAGACCCCGGTCAAGCCGGGGTCTTCGTTTGGCTACCGCTAGCGCGGCGGCCGGCTAGTCTTTCTTCCCCAGCTTCTCGCGCGCCTCGTCCTTGATGCCACCGATGGTGTTCTGGGCCCGGCCCTTGACCTGGTCCACCTGGCCTTCGCGTTTGAGCTTCTCGTCTCCAACCGCTTTGCCAACGCCTTCCTTGATTTTGCCGCCGATATTCTTGGCGGCGCCTTCCACGCGATCTTCGTCAACCATTAGTCATACCTCGACGAGATTGAATGAATTGCCTCGTCTCAGGGTTTGACCACCCGCCGGCGCAGGGTTCGGCCTTGACCGCTCGTTCGTGGCCCGGAAGAATGTCGGAAGCGGCTTACGCCACGCACAACACCACGAAATTTATGAGCATGAATATCGATAAATGGCTTGCGGATCTCAAGGTGCCACGCGAGGCCTATCGCGTCGTAATGCTGCTGCCGCTCGTATATGTCGCATGGGCCGACGGCAAGATGCACAAGACCGAGCGACGGCTGATTCTCAACATCGCAAAGGACAAAGGCCTGCTCGAGCACGGCGGCGATGCAGCACTCGAGCGTTGGTTGACGGAGCCGCCGTCAAAGTCGCAACTGCAAGGCGACCTGCAGATCCTGCACGAACTGACGCGCAGCGCCGACGATATCGCGAAAGATTTCGGCGCCGACGAACAGCAACAACTGCTCGCCTGGTGCCAGGAGGTTGCGGACACCGCGGGCAGCCTGCTGGGCTTGAGCTCGCCCCGTGCCGAGTCCGAACGTGCCGCGCTCGAAACGATCGCCACGGCACTCGACGTCGGCGATACCAGCAGCTGGCGAACGACGCTCGCGAAGTAAATGGAATGGCGACAACGGTTACGGTTGACCCCGCCCTGACCGCGCGGAAGTTGGCCGGGTCAGCGGCGTCGCCCTTCAATAAGGAAGAACAGTTTGTCGCCGTCATCGACGCGGAACGTATCTACCGTCAATTCCAGCATCGTGTTTTCGTATCGACGCCGCACTGCGTCGGCGGTCTCGAAAAATCGCACGTGTCCCTCGTCGGGGAAATTAGGCACCGTCGCAATCACGAACGTGCCGGGCTTGATCTTGCCCAGCGCATCGAGGTCCCGGTCCACATGCTCGAGAAATTCAAGCATCACGACCGCATCGTAGTCGTGCGTGGCGAGAACGTCGGATTTGAAGATGTCCGTGACCTGGAATCCATATCCGGGGCAAATCCTGCGTGCGTGTTCGAGTCGCAGCGTACTGAAGTCGAGCCCCAGGTACCTCTGGATGCCGTTGTCCTGCATCAGGCAGGCGAACTGCCCTGGGCCGCAGCCGATGTCGACGATGCTGGTCACGCCTGCGCGCTTGAGCCGGTCCGCGACCACGGTCCAGACCGGATAATAGACTGACTTCGTGTAATGCTCGCGCCAGCGAGCCTTCCGCGCGAAGCGGCGATCGTAGAATTCCGCCGATTGCTCCTTCCCCGTATTGCGTTCGTCGCCGGCGCGGGTACTGTGCGATTCCCACATGCCCCGCAGAAAGGATGGCGTGAGGGCTTCGAGGATTTCGCTGCTCTTCACGTTTTCATACCGGCACGCCTCATTTGAAATAAGGCCGACAAGCGGTCAGACACCTCATCGAGCAATAGGTTCTCACGAAACAGGCAGGGCGCGACAACGAGGAGTGGACCCCCGGCATCGACGGACCGGAGCGAGCTTCGGTTCACCGGATAGATGTGATCAGATACAGTTGGTAAGCATTTACTTGCCAACGCTTTGGAGCATGGCGCCTGCTACAGCAGGTCGCCGGGCGAATCGTCCTTGGTGCCCGTGTCCACGACGGCATCGGTATCGGCGTGCTCGGCCAGGCGCAAGACTTCCTTGGCCGTAACCCAGCCAGATCGGCGCTGCGTCGCGGCATCGGCGTATCGCCGTGCGCTTTGTTCAAGCACAATAGCCATCGGTCCCATTGGCTCCGACGGAGTTTTTTTCGACCATGAAGACGCGCATCACCGAACTCTTTGGCATCCAGCATCCGATCATTCAGGGAGGCATGCATTTCGTCGGCTTGGCCGACCTGGCCGCCGCCGTTTCGAATGCCGGTGGGCTCGGCATCATCACGGGCCTGACGCAGCCCACGCCGGAGAAGCTGGCCGCCGAAATCAAGCGCTGCCGCGACATGACCGACAAGCCGTTCGGCGTGAACCTGACGTTCCTGCCGGCGTTCGTCAGCCCGCCATATCCCGAGTACATCCAGGCGATCGTCGAAGGCGGCGTGCGCATCGTCGAAACCGCCGGCCGCAGCCCCGAGGAGCACATGCCCGCGCTCAAGGAGCACGGCATCAAGGTCATCCACAAGTGCACGTCGGTGCGCCATTCGCTGAAGGCCGAGCGCATCGGCTGCGACGCGGTCAGCGTCGACGGCTTCGAATGCGGCGGTCACCCGGGCGAGGACGACGTGCCGAACTTCATCCTGCTGCCGCTCGCCGCGGAAGCGCTGAAGATCCCGTTCGTTGCCTCGGGCGGTATGGCCGACGGCCGCAGCCTCGTCGCGGCGCTCGCGCTCGGTGCGGAGGGCATGAACATGGGCACGCGCTTCATCGCGACCAAGGAAGCGCCCGTGCACGAGAACGTCAAGCAGGCGCTCGTGCAGGCGACCGAACTCGACACGCGCCTGATCATGCGCTCGCTGCGCAATACGGAGCGCGTGCTGCGCAACGCCGCCGTCGACCAGACTGGTCGAGATCGAAAAGGCCAAGGGCGACGCCACCACGATCGAGGACATCCGCGCGCTGGTCGGCGGCATCTACCCGAGGGTCATGCAGCAGGGCGACATGGACGCCGGGGCGTGGTCATGCGGCATGGTCGCGGGCCTCATCCATGACGTGCCGAGCTGCCAGGAGCTCGTCGACCGCATCATGGGCGAAGCCGAGGCGATCATTGCCCGGCGGCTCGAGGGCATGCGCGCGGCGTAACGCGTCTAGATCTCGCCGCGCCTGGCGAACTGCGCGATGTGGTCGCCGGCCCGGAACGCGAGCGCCTGGATCGTCATGGTCGGCTGGCCGCGCCCCGAGGTCACGAAGCTCGAGCCGTCGCAGACGAACAGGTTCGGGATGTCGTGCGTGCGGTGATACTTGTCGACGACCGAAGTTCTTCGGGTCGTTCGCCCATGCGCGCCGTGCCGAGCAGGTGCGGAGAGCCCGACGGACTCCACGACCGGGCCTTTCCAGACTTCCTGCGGCGCCCGCAGCCTGCATGATGTCGACCGCGCGGTCCTGCAGGAACGCGACTCATCGCGAGGTCGTCGGGATGGTCCTTATAAGTCATGCGCAACGCGGGCAGGCCCCAGGCGTCCTTGAGCGTGGGGATCGAGGTCGATCGCGTTGAGTCAACATCGGCAGCGAGGTTGCGTGCGACGCCACGATCATCGCGCGCGGCAGGGCTTCGAGCAGCGACTTGAAACTGGCGCCCCAGGTGCGGTCGGGCGGCGGCGCGAACAACGACCAGGCGATCGGCATCGGCCCGATGCGTCCGTCGAGTCCACCGCCACCGTAGAAGCCACGCTTCGGGTCGTGCTGGTACCAGTCCTGCACGATGCGCGTCACCTGCACACTCTTGAACTCGTTCAGCTCGTGCTCGAAGATCGCGTGCACTTCCGCGTACGTGTTGAACATCAGGTTCTTGCCGACCAGGCCGCTCGAATTGGCGAGGCCGTCGGGAAACTTTGCGTTGGCCGACATCAGCAGCAGGCGCGCCGTCTCGGCGCCGTTCGCGCAGACGACGACGGCACGCGCACGCTGGAAGTGCTCGCGCTTGTCCGTGTCGAAGTAGGTCACGCCCGTCGTCGCGACCCGCGGCGTTGGTCTCGATGCGACCGACGTAACTGCCGCTGCGCACCTCGCAGCGACCGGTCGCTTCGGCTTCGGGAATCGTCGTGAAGAGCGTCGACGACTTGGCGCGCATCTCGCAACCGAAACCGATGCAGAAACCGCAATGCGCGCAGGCGGGGCGATCGCGATAAGGCTGCGACGCGATCGCCATCGGCGCAGGAAACGGATGAAAGCCTAGTTTGCGGGCGCCTTGCTCGAGCAGTACGCCCGAGGATTTCACCGGCAGCGGCGGCATCGGGTACGGCTTGCTGCGTGGCGGATCGAACGGGCTCGCGCCGGCGAGTCCGGAGACGCCGATGTCCCATTCCACCTTCGTATAGTACGGCTCCAGTTCCGCATACGTGATCGGCCAATCGGCGAACGTCGTGCCGGGGATGTCGCCGATCAGGCTGCGCTCGTTGAAGTCCACTTCGTGGAAGCGCCAGTAGTTCGCCGTGAAGTGGTTACTGCTGCCACCGACCATCGGGGCGTACCAGGCCGCCGGAAAATCAGTGACTCGTCTTGCGACGTCTTGTGAAGTCCTGCGGAAGGTCTGGGGGTTGGTGTCGAGCTTGTTGGTGAGTCCACCGTTGAACCAGTAAGTCGAGTTCGTCGTGCTTGAAGTCCGCGGCCGTGTAGCGCGGCCCCTGTTCGAGCACGAGCACCTCGAACCCGGCCACGCGACAGTTCGCGCGCCATGACTCCGCCGGCGGCGCCGGAGCCCACGACGACGAAGTCGACGGTCTCATTCGGCTTGAACGTGCGGCCCGTCATGACTTGCTCACCGGCTGCCGCGGGTAGGGCACGAAGCCGCGGTACGTCTTGTCGTAATGGCCAAAGGGCGGCTCCCAGACATGCTGGTCGATGAAGCCGACCAGCTGCCAGCCCACCTTGTTGGCGTTGCCGCCGTACGATGGCAGCGCCAGCAAGCCGAGCACCGTCAGGAAACGCATTTGACCGAAGAACGGGGTGCGCTCGATGTGCTTCAGGTAGGCGAGTTGATCGTCGGGCGCGAGGTCGGCAAATTGCGCGGCGCCGGGATGTTCCTTCGCGCAGGCGGCCTGGAATTCGCTCAAGCCGTCGAGGAATTCCGTTGCACCCGACGCCCAGGTTCCGTTGTGGACGTGATCGATGAAATAGACGACACCGGCTTCGCGCGCGCCGGGCGTTGCGCCGCTCGGCACGATCTGCGAGGCGATGGCTTCGACGTCGCGCGCTTGCGCCGGCGTCAACACGTAGAGCTTGCGGTCGGCCGAATCGGCAGTGGCCATGCCGTGCGCGTGCCCGGCGGCCGCGGCGATCGAGGGCCACTGGGTTGCGAGCCAGGCCATGCCAAGCGCGCCACCGCTTCCCTGCAGGAATTGTCGGCGTGAGGTCCCTGTCGAATCCATTTCGGCCCCGGAATGTTCTATTTGCTGGAAGTATGTACCGCGGGAAATTGGGCTGTCACGAAAGTTTCCTGCAGCGCGCCGCTCTGCCACCATGCGAGTCCTTAACGCTCGTTCCGCGAAGGAGCCGTGACATGCGCGAGTCGAACCGTTACGCCTGGCTCAGAAGCTTTCAGGTCACGCTGGCTGCAGTGTTCGCCTGCGCGTCGACAGCGTCGCTGGCCGCAGATGCGATCGTACGCCGGCAGACCGGTGACTTCCCGATCGCCAGCAGCATCACCGTTCCGGCAGGCTCCGAACTGGTCTTCCTGAGTGGCACGCTCGCCGATGTTGCGAAGCCGGATGCACCGGCGGGCAGCACCGAGCGCTTCGGCGACACCGAAACGCAGACCGCGAGCGTGTTGGGAAAACTCGGCAAGGAACTCGCCGCGTCGGGACTGACACTAGCCGACGTCGTGAAGATGAACGTCTTCATGGTCGGCGATCCGGCGCAGGGCGGCGCCATGGATTTCGCGGGTCTGATGAAGGCCTACAGCAAGGCGTTCGGTGAGGCGACGCAGGGCAAGCTACCGACGCGCACGACGGTGCAGGTCGCCGCGTTGCCTGTGCCGGGGGCGCTCGTCGAGATCGAAGTGGTCGCGGCACGCAACATCAAGTAGACCGGACGCGCGAAAAGCTTGCGCCAATAGCCAATTCCAGGGTCAACCAGGGCGAGCCGAGGCCGTTATTGGTAAGTGGGTTGAATGACTCGGCACGCTTTTGCGCACGGACAGGCGCGGCGGTTGAACCAAACGGACTGGTGCCGAGTCAAAAAACCGCAAATTCCAATGGGAGACCGATTTTGTCCAAGCATCCTGCACGTACTTCGCTTCTGTTTCTGACTACTGCTTGCGCCACGCTGGCACTCGCGGCCTGCGGTAAATCGCCCGAGCCGGACGCCGCGGCCCCTGTTGCTGCAGCGACGCCGGCCGACGAGGCTGCGGCCAACGCCGCCGCACAGGCCGATGCCGATCGCGCAGCTGAAATGGCAGCCAAGGAACAGTCGCTGAGCGAACGCGAGGCGGCCGTGAAGGTGCAAGAACTCGAAGCGGAACTCGCAAGACGCGACGCGGAGAGTGCCGCGACATTCGCGGCAGAGCAAAACGCCAAAGCAGCCGCGGCGACGGCCGCCGCGAAAAAGGCGAAGGCGAAAGCAGCGACCGCTACGGCAACTGCGACGCCGAAGACGCCGATTCCGGCGGCGCCGATCATCGTGCCTGCCGGCACCTCGCTTGCGGTCGCGCTGAATTCCGACGTAACCACCAAGACCGCGAGCGTGGGCGACCCGGTGCACGGAACTCTGAAATCCGACGTGATGATTGGAGACCGGCGTGCAGCCTCGGCCGGGGCCCCGATCAGCGGCACCGTGACGCAGGTTATCTCGGGTAGCAACAAGATTGGCGGAACGCCAACACTCGGCATCGAGTTCACCTCGCTGATCGCCGTAGACGGCACGACTGTGCCGATCGGAGCCCAGCTGGTGCAGGTTGGCAAGAGCGAGACGGGCAAAGATACCGCCAAGATCGTAGGTGGTGCGGCCGCCGGCGCGATCATCGGGCACCAGGTCAACTCCAAGAATGGGTCCGTGGTTGGCGGCATCCTCGGTGGTGCGGCTGGTACGGCGGCGGCGAAGAAAACGGGTGGCGAAGTATTGCTCGCCGCTGGCACGGTCGTCAGTGTGGCTACCACTTCGCCGTTCCAAGTCGATCGTTAACTGATCTGGCATGTGCAAAGCAGGGGCGGGCACGCAAGTTCCCGCCCCTTTTTTATTGGCCACCGCTGCGATCCGTCGCGTGAACCAACCGCGGCATAACCGCGTCGAAACCAGTAGACGTAAAGGAACCTCAGGAGGCATCCAGTGGAAAAACTTGCAACCCAGTGGCCCGTCCGCTTGTTGGCGTGCGCGGCTGCCGTCGTGTCGGTTGCGGCGTGGGGCCAATCCACGTCGAAGGATTCCGACGACATTTTCCGCGCGGGTCCCATCATCGTGCCGGCCGGCACTCCTCTCGAAATCGAGTTGACCAAGGGCGTCAACACCAAGAAGGTCGCGGTGGGTGATCCCGTGTATGCGCGGCTTCACTCTCCCGTCGTGATCAATGGCTGGCGCGCAGTCGATGCGGGCGCTGCGGTGCAGGGTTCCGTAGTCGAAGTTGTGTCCGGCAGCAAGGAAATAGGTGGCGCACCGCGGCTTGCGCTGACCTTCAGGTCGATCGCGGCCCACGATGGCAGCAGCGTGCCGATCGATGCGCGATATGAACAGACAGGCAACAGCGACACTGCCAAGGACGCCGCCAAAATCGCGGGAGGCGCGGCGGCCGGTGCCGTCGTTGGTCACCAGGTGGACGATGACAAGGGCGCCGTCGTTGGCGGCGTGCTGGGCGCCGCGGCGGGCGTGGCCGCAGCCAAGAACACGGGCAGCGACCTGAGACTGGAATCGGGCACGGTCCTGCGCGTGACGACACAATCCGAGACCCGCGTCGCCCGCTGAGCACGGCTCGCTCAGCCTGCAGTTTCTACACCGATAACTACCGTCGACCGCCCTCTCTCCCAACGTCGGTTGGGAGGGAGGTTTGCATGATGCAGATAAACATGACTGTTGACCACGGAGCACGACCATGAGCGTCCAGCCCCAAGCCGACCAGACTTACATGCAGCGCTTGTTTTCGCTGGAAGGGCGCACGGCCGTGGTCACCGGCGCCACCAGCGGCATCGGCCACATGATCGCGACCGCGTTCGTGCACGCGGGCGCCCGCACGTACATCAACTCCCGCAAGGCGGAAGCGTGCGAGCGCGTGGCGAAGGAGCTTGCGGTGTTCGGGGATTGCCGGCCGCTGCCCGGTGACGTCGGCACGAAAGAGGGTTGCCTGAAAATCGCGACGTCGTTTCGCACCCAGGAATCGAAGCTGCACGTGCTCGTGAACGCCGCCGGGGCGACTGGGGCGCGCCGATCGCCGACTATCCGGAGTCCGGCTGGGACAATGTCATCGCTATCAACCTGCGCGGCGTGTTCAACCTGAGCATCGCATTACTGCACGAACTGCGGGCGTCGGGCAGCGCTGACGACCCGTCGCGCATCATCAACATCGGCTCGGTGCACGGCGACGTCGCGCCGCCATGGGAATCGTATGCGTTTTCCGCGAGCAAGGCCGGCGTGCATCACCTGACACGACACCTCGCGAAGCGTCTCGGCCCGGATCACATCATCGTCAATGCCATTGCGCCCGGCCCGTTCCCGAGCAAGATGATGGCCGCGACGATTGCGGAGCAGGGCGCGGAGCTGATCAAGGAAACTGCGACCGGCCGGCTGGGCGTTGAGGACGACATGGCAGGGATCGCGATATACCTGGCGTCGCGTGCGGCGTCGAACGTCACCGGTGCGATCATCCCGGTGTGCGGCGGCTACGGCACGTTGCGCTGAGGGAATCGCTCATGGCTAACGGCGTGCGAAGGCTGCCGCGATGTCCGCCGCCATTTCGTCGATCGCGCGGTTGGCCACCGGGGTCAGGTACGGCAGCGCGGCGAATCCGTGCACCATGCCTTCGCAACGCCGCAAGACGGCTTCGACACCCGCTGCCTGTAATCGTGCGGCGAAGGTTTCGCCCTCGTCGCGCAGCGGGTCGCACTCGGCCGTGACGATCGTCGTTGGCGGGAACGCCGCGGGTTCGGCATGCATCGGGAGGCGACCAGGGATCTCCGCGTGTCGCCCGGGTCGCCGAGATACAGACCCCACGACCACTGCACGGAGCTGGCGCGTCAACAGGTAGCCCCGCGCGAATTCGTGCATCGACGGCGTGTCGCATGCCGGATCGACCATCGGATAAAACAACGCGAGATAGTGCACGTCCGGTCCGCGTGTGCGTGCGAGCACGCTCGTGGCGGTCGCAAGGTTGGCGCCGGCGCTGTCGCCGCAGAGTGCAACGTGTTGTGCGTCCAGGCCGAGTTCGCCGGCATGCGCGACGATCCACGCGAGCGCGGCATGACATTCCTCGACCGGGCGCGGGAACTGCGATTCGGGCGCCAGCCGATAATCGACCGACACCACGACCGCACCGGAGCTGTGAGCCAGCCGCTGGCATATCAAGTCGTGGGTATCGAGATCGCCGAGCACGAAGCCGCCGCCGTGACAGAACAGGATCACGGGCAAGTCGTGCACCGGCGACGCTCGATAGACGCGCAACGCGAGCGGCCCCGTAGGGTCCGTCGAAGCGAGATCCTGATCGAGTGCACGGGCGTCTTCGGCACGCTGACGAGAAAGCTCTTGTTCGCCGCGCGCATCATGTCGAGCGTGATGTGGGCGGGCGGCGGCCGCAGCTCATTGCGCTTGTCCGCGAGCAGGTCGGCGAAACAGGGATCGACGGCCATGTGCCTAGAGCACCTCGAACAGGCCCGCGGCGCCCATGCCGCCGCCGACGCACATCGTCACGACGACGTAGCGCACGCCGCGACGCTTGCCCTCGATCAAGCGCGTGGCCCGACCATGCGCGCGCCGGACATGCCGTACGGATGACCGATCGAGATCGCGCCGCCGTTCACGTTCAGGCGATCGTCGGGGATGCCGAGCATGTCGCGGCAATACAGCACCTGCACCGCGAACGCCTCGTTCAGTTCCCAGAGGCCGATGTCGTTCATCGTGACGCCGAAGCGCTGCAGCAGTTTCGGTATCGCAAACACCGGTCCGATGCCCATCTCGTCGGGCTTCGTCCCGGCGACCGCCATGCCGACGTAGCGGCCGAGCGGCTGCAGGCCGCGCCTTGCGGCCAGTCCGGCTTCCATGACGATGCAGACCGACGCGCCATCGGAGAGCTGGCTCGCGTTGCCGGCCGTGATCGTGCCGTTGGGCGTACCGGCTTCAGGCTCGACGAGGCCGTCGAGCGTCGTTTCGGGACGGTTGCCTTCGTCTTTCGCCAGCGTGACCGCCTTGCGGCTGCGTTGCCTGCGTCGCCTTGTCCGTCACGAGCATGGTGGCCGTGACCGGCGATGATCTCCGCATCGAAGCGTCCCGCGGCCTGTGCGGCGGCCGTTCGCTGCTGCGACTGCAGGGAATAGGCATCCTGCGCCTCGCGGCCGATGCCATAGCGCTTGGCGACCGTCTTCGGCCGTGTCCAGCATCGGCATGTACATGTCGGGATGCATGGCGACCAGCGAGGGCACTTCCTCCATGCGCGCCGCCGGTGTCTGCACCAGCGAAATCGACTCGACGCCGCCAGCGAGCACGACGTCCATGCGATCGATCACGACCTGCTTGACGCCGTGGCGATCGTCATGAGGCCCGACGAGCACTGGCGATCGATGGTCATGCCGGCCACGGTGACCGGCAGCCCGGCATGCAATGCCGCCGTGCGCCCGATCGCCTACTGCACGCCCTGGGGCAGCGAGCACCCGAAGATCGAGTCGTCCACTTCGGCCGGATCGACGCCTGCGCGGGCAATGGCCGCACGAATCGCGTGCGACGCGAGCAGGGGCGAGGGCGTGTTGTTGAACGCGCCACGATAGGCGCGCCCGATCGGCGTACGGGCAGTCGCTACGATCACGGCATCGCGAGTTGCCATCGGCATGCTCCTCAAGCAACAGGTCCTCGACCGTCAAGCATGGTACGTCGTTTTCGCGCGATGCATCCCTGATCGTCACGCAGGCTCATCCCCTGAGCCTGCACTCCGGCAACCTCGCTCCTGCATAGCCGTGAAAAGCCACGCAGGAGGCCGAGATGATCAGCAGCCAGTCGCAAGTCCCGGAGGGCCGTCCCAGGGGCCGTCACCAGCCGCGCTCGCAGGCGCCAGGATCGTCGGGCATGACGGTCACCGACCTGCACGCCAGCGGATTGGTGCGCGCCTATCTCGACCAGGAACGCCAGCGCTCCCAGGGAAGTAGGCGCGCCGCCGCATGCGCATCCACATCGGTGTGCCGTCGAGCCTGCGTGCCGCCAATAACGAGCTGACCCAACTCGACAAGGCCTGGTCGCCGCTCGCAATCGCCTCGTACCGCGAAGTCACGGACGCCGGCGCCGCTCGTCTCGGCATCCTGCGGCTGCAGACCGATCGCGCATCACTCGAGGCGTGGCCGGGCGTCGTCGCGCGCTCGATGTCGCGGCAGTATTCGCTGCACCCCGGCGACATGCTCTACACGCGCGAGCCGGCCGGTGCCTGCGCGTTCACGCAGCACAGTCTCGAGCGCGTCATGCAGCGTGCCGGCACGGGTGCCGTGGCAACGCAGGAAATCCGGGCAGCCGCGATCGTCGCCAACACGTTGCTGCATCGCCAGGCCGTCGCGCTCGGGTTCAAGCGCATTATCGTGCCCGGTCATTCCGGCGTCTTCGCAGGCGACTTCTCCCCAGACCTGCCGTTCATAAGGCTCGACACGTTCCTGCACATCGACGCCGCCGGTCGTCGCCACTGCGACCTGCTCACCGAACTCGCCGGCGCACTGTGGACCAACGACCGATATCGCGAACTGCTGCCTGCCGCGCTGTATCCGGAGGAGCGATGTGCGCTCATGGACGAAGTGCTGGAGATCTATGCCAGGCATCGCGCGCTGCTCTGCAAGCACGCACCGCCCGGGCGAAGACTGGTTCGAGCTGGCGCGGCGACAGGGACGTCCCCGCCAGCCCGTGCCGCAACAGGCGATGCCGCTGGGCCCCGCGTTGAGCGGCGATGTGTTGCGGTGCGCGTCTGAGTGCCGCGCCGCAAGAAGTCGCGGCGCAGGACGCAAGTGCGGCCTTTGCCCGGCGCGACTCCGGTGGTAAAAACCGTGGATGAACGACACGGCGCCGCTGTACGGCCGCATCATTGCAACGCTGGATTCGAATCTGTGTGCCGTGCTGGGTCCGACGCGCGAACTGCGCTACGCCACTGGCGCGGATCCTGGCGTCGACCTGCCGGCGCACGTTCGTGCGGCCTCGGCGATCCGGCGACATGGTTCACGTCTCGTGATCCTGCAGGACGATGTCAGCGCAATCGCGGTGCTCGACGGGCACTCGCCGTTGGCGCAACCGCTGCTGCTGCCGGTTGGCCCAGACGGCGTGCGCGTGTTCGATGACGTGCGAGGTAACAAACGCTCGAAGCTCGATTTGGAGGCTTGCGTCGTATTGCCCGACGGTCGGCTCGTCGCGCTGGGCTCGGGATCGAAGCCGCAACGCGAGGTCATCGTGATCCTGGCGCAAGATGGCACGACGGTGGAGCTCGCGCCGGCGAGAGAGTTCTACGCGATGTTGCAACGCCATGCCGCCGCGCGCGACGCCAGGCTCAACATCGAGGGCGCGGTGATTCAGGACGGACTATTGCGCCTGCTGCAGCGAGGCAACGGTCGCGCGTCCAAGCCGGACGTTGCACTTTGGAATGCGATCCTGGATATCGAATTCGCGGCCTTTCTCGGCTGGCTCGCGGATCGAAGCCAGGTGCCAGCGCCACGGCGTGTGCTCGATATCGATCTGGGACAGGTGGCCGGTGTGCCATATGGTTTCACCGATGCGACGGTGACTCGTGACGGCCGTCTCGCATTTCTCGCCTGCGCTGAAGATTCGCTGGACGTTGGCAGTGATGGGCCGGTGCTGGGCTGCCGGTTCGGCTGGCTCAGCGACACCAGTGATTCAACTGCCGTCATGACTGAAGTCGTCGAGGCTGACGGACGTCCGACTCGGTTGAAGCTCGAAGGCATCGAAGCGCGCGTGGATACACCAGAACTGTTCGACGTCGTCGCCGACATGGACCGTCCGGAAGAGCCGGCATCGATTGCGGAACTGCGCGTCACGCGTTGAGCGGAGCCACTGCTGCTCGTCGTAGGCTTTGCACGGCTGGTCGCACCTCGACAGACAGCGCAAAACCTTTCAGCTACAAATGACATCTCACCAATGTGTGTTCAAGACGCGCCCGACGGCGCACCAGGAGAGATGTCATGGAAATAGCTGCTGCAGTGATGTTGAGTTCGATCGTTCTGTACATGGTTCAGCAGGTTCGCGACCTGACGTGAGCGAGCGATCCAAACCAGTATTGCGACGCGTGCCCGGCGTACCCGCCGGCACGCGCTGCTGCAGGCTTGCGAGGCCTGGCAGTTCGCTTATTTAACCGAGGCAGTTCGCTTATTTAACCGGGGCAGCTTGCCTGGTTAGTCGGTGACGCGCCGACCGCTCCCCAGACGCCGTTCGCGGCCCGTATGTGCTGCCGGGATCATGGCGTCGGCGTCATCGTTCTCGCGACGCGGACCCTGGCGTCGATCGTCGAAGTGCCGGTAAGTGCACGTACAGTTCGCAGGCCGGTCACAGGTCTTGAGCGGCAGGCGCGGCACTTCGACGCTTAACAGGCGGACACCCTTGAGTGCCCTGGCAGCCTCACAGGCCTTGGTGGTCGCAATGACCTCTGCGCACCTGTATTTCATTCTCGGCTTCGCGCTCGCCATAAAAATAGTCACCATCCAGCTCGGCGATGTAAACGGATCAATACTCGACCCTCCACGGCCAAACATGCATAGGCTACCGACCGGCGTCAAGCGCGTGCGTAGGAGCTTGCGTGGTTCAGGCGTGCGTGACGGCCCCAAGTTGGCGTGTCAGCCAGCGCGACACGTCTGCAATTTCGGCCGCCGAGACTTCGTGCTGGATCGGATAGTCGTGCCACTCGACGGGAAAGCCCTCTGCCTTCAGTGCATCCCGTGCTTCGATTCCCAGGCCGACGTGCACGACCGGGTCGCGCGTGCCGTGGCACATCAGGATGGGCAGGTTGGCGTTCGCAGCGGATTTCTGCGCGCCGAGCCTTTCCGAAAAGGGCAGGTAACAGGATAGCGCGAGCACCCCTGCGAGGCGCTCCGGGAACCGCACGCCGGCGTGCAACGCGGCGGCGCCACCCTGCGAGAATCCGGCCAGCAAGACACGTTCGCTCGCGATGCCCCGCTGCTTTTCCGCATTTACATAATGCGCGACTCGACGCGAAGCCTCTGCCAGGCCTTTGTCGTCGGCGCGGCCCGCCGCATCAAACGCCTTGATGTCATACCAGGCGCGCATGGGGAAGCCGTTGGCAAAGGTAACGGGCCTTACGGGCGCGTGCGGAAATACGAATCGGACCGGCAATGTCGCGGGCAATCCGAGTTCGCCGACGATTGGTACAAAGTCCGTGCCGTCCGCACCGAGCCCGTGCAGCAGGATCACCGAGGCCACCGCAGGCACGGTCGGCGTCAGCATGATCTCGTGCTCGGTTTCCTGTTTCGTGTAATTCATTCGCAATCAATCCTGTTCCGGCTCGCGCAACGCGAGACGGGTGAGATGGGGGGTGATTATCGAACTCCAAGGCCTATGCTGTAAGCTCGTTCTTGCCGAACGCCGTTTGCGAGAACATGAACACCGAGGCCGCAAATCATGCGCGTGAAACTGTCGATGCGGTCTACCGGGCCCACTCGCGCGCGGTCCTGGCAACGCTGATCCGCCTGCTGGGCGATTTTGATCTCGCCGAAGAAGCGCTGCACGAAGCCTTTCGCGCGGCGCTCGAGAAATGGCCGACCGAAGGCGTGCCACAGAACCCGCGCGCCTGGCTGGTTTCCGCGGGGCGCTTCAAGGCCATCGACCAGATCCGTCGCCAGGCGCGTTTCGAACCGCTCGACACCGAGGTGCACGATACGGCCGCCGATGGCGATGCGGCGACCGCGCTCGAACAAGGCGTCGTCGAGGACGACCAGCTGCGCTTGATCTTCACGTGCTGCCACCCGGCGCTCGCGCCCGACGCGCAGGTCGCACTCACGCTGCGCGAGGTTTGCGGCCTCACCACCGAGGAAATCGCAGCCGCGTTCCTCACGCCGGCACCGACGCTCGCCCAGCGCATCGTGCGAGCCAAGGCGAAGATTCGCACGGCGAACATCCCGTACGAAGTGCCCGCGGCATCCGAATTGCCGGAGCGCCTCGACTCGGTGCTGCGCGCCATTTACCTCGTGTTCAACGAAGGCTATGCCGCGAGTTCCGGTGCGTCGCTCACGCGGCACGACCTCTCGGGCGAGGCGATCCGACTCGGGCGCCTGCTCGTCGAACTGTTGCCGGAACCCGAAGCGGTGGCGCTGCTGGCGCTGATGTTGCTGCACGATTCGCGCCGCGCGGCACGCTCCACACCGTCCGGCGAACTCGTGCTGCTCGACGAGCAGGACCGCTCGCTCTGGAACCACGCACAGATCGCCGAAGGCGCCGCCCTCGTGCAGCGCTCGCTCGCCACGCGCAGTATCGGTCCGTACGCATTGCAGGCGGCAATCGCGGCGTTGCACGCGCAGGCGCCCACGGCGGCGGCGACTGACTGGGCGGAGATCGTCGGCTTGTACGACGTGCTGCTGCGCGCACGAGCCGTCGCCGATCGTCGAGCTGAATCGTGCCGTCGCCGTCGCCATGCGCGATGGCCCGGAGGCGGGCCTGGTCCTGGTCGATGCGCTGCTCGAACGCGGCGAGCTGACGGAATACCGGTTGGCTCATGCGGCACGCGCGGACCTGAACCGGCGGCTCGGCCGCACCTCGGAAGCGCGGGCGGCGTACGAGTGCGCACTCAAGCTGACCCGGCAGGAAGCGGAACGGCGCTTCCTGCAGCGGCGACTGGCCGAATTGTCCGGTCCCTGAGCGTCCGAACAGTCACTGAGCGGCCAGAAAAAGCTCATCGGCTCCTCAAGAAATGTTCGTGGACCGCTGTCGAATTCCGCGCCCGGAGTTCGACTAACAGGTGAAGGCATCGACCTTCACTCATGTTCCCGGCAAAGGAGTAGCCCCATGCGCTTCATGATCGTCGTCAAGGCCTCGAAGGATTCCGAAGCGGGCGTGATGCCCGAAAACGAGCTGATCGCCCGGATGCACAAGTACCACGAGGAACTCGCCAATGCGGGGATGCTGCTCGAGGGGTCGGGCCTGCAGCCAAGCTCCAAGGGCTGGCGCATCAAATACTCGGGCGACAAAACCACGGTCGTGGACGGGCCGTTTGCCGAAACCAAGGAGCTGATCGCCGGCTATACGCTGATCCAGGCCAAGTCGCGCGAAGAAGCCTTCGAGTGGACCAGGCGTTTTCCGAACCCGGCCGGCGACGGCAAGGCTGGTGAGATCGAGGTGCGGCAACTGTTTGAGCTCGAAGATTTCGAGCCGAGCCAGGCGGTGGAGGATTTCCGTGAGCTGCAGGCCGAGCTAGAACGAAAAAAAGGCTTCCTGAAAACAGCCACATAGAAGTCGGAAGTTAAAGCGATGTTACCGATCATCCTGCTGGGGAGCGCCGTCGTGATTGGCGGCGTGCTGATCTACGCGGCAACCCGGCCCGACATGTTTCGCGTGTCGCGCACGGCGAGCATCAACGCGCCCCCGGAAAGAATCTTCCCGTTGCTCGACAACCTTCGCGCTGGCGAGCAATGGTCGCCCTATTACCGAAAAGACCCCGCGATGAAGGGCTCTTACAGCGGCCCGGACAGCGGCGCGGGGGCTACCTACGATTTCGCAGGCAACAAGGACGTCGGCAGCGGACGCCTGTCGATCACCGGCACGCGTCCACCGCACCAGGTCACGATGCGGCTGCAGATGTTCAAGCCGTTCGCAGCGGACAACGTCGTCGAATTCACGCTGTTGCCGAAAGGTGATTCGACCGACGTGACCTGGGCGATGGGCGGCCGGCAACCGTACCTCGCCAAAGTGATGTGCCTGTTTTTCAACATGGACAAGATGGTCGGCACCGATTTCGCGGCGGGCCTCTCGAACCTCAAAACGATGGCGGAAGCCTGAAGGAAATATTCCATGACGACGCGAATCACGCCGATGCTCTGGTTCGACAACCAGGCCGAGGAAGCGGCGAACTTCTACGTTTCGATCTTCAAGAACTCCAGGATCACTAACACCGCGCGCTACGGCGAAAACATGCCGGGTCCCGCGGGCTCGGTGATGGTCGTCGCGTTCGAGCTCGACGGCCAGCCCTTTACCGCACTCAATGGCGGACCGCAGTTCAAGTTCAGCGAGGCAATCTCGTTCGTCGTGGACTGCAACGGCCAGCAGGAACTCGACTACTACTGGGACAAGCTCATTGCCGGCGGCGGCGCGCCGCAGCAGTGTGGCTGGCTCAAGGACAAATACGGCCTGTCGTGGCAGGTGGTGCCCGACGGAGGCAATCGAGATGATGTCGGATCCCGATCCCGTGAAATCGCAGCGCGTGATGAGCGCCGTGATGAAGATGATCAAGCTCGATCTGGCGCAGCTGCGCCGGGCCTAGAGAACCGCTGATGAGAACCGCTGATCAGGGAGGCTGAGCGACATGAAATACCTGTGCCTCGTGTACGGCGAAGAAGACAAGATCTCGGCGATGGACGACCACGAGTGCCTGGCGTACGACAACGCCATCCGTGAGAGTGGGCGCTGCGTGGCCTCGGAAGCCCTGGAGGCGGTGGCGACGGCGACGACCGTGCGCGTGCGCAACGGTCGCATGTCCGTGTCCGACGGGCCGTTCGCCGAAACCAAGGAGCAGCTCGCGGGCTTTTACCTGATCGAGGCGCGCGACCTGAACGAGGCGATCCAGCTCGCCTCGAAGATCCCACCCGCGAAAGTCGGTTGCGTGGAGGTGCGGCCGATACGCCCGATCCGGGAGCACCCCAGGAGTGGCGCGAGCGGCGGTTGAGTGTCGGTCGTCGTGGCTGAATTTGTCGAATCGATGCCAACAACGTGACAACATTATCGAACGTCGCCGCATCTGTGGATGAATCTGCAGGCCACGTTCGATCTGGACGCAGCGGTCCGCAAGCGACGCGCCGCTTAGGACGCGTCGCTTGGAACTAGCCGGTCGCTCCCGACCGGTGACCGGCTCGCGCAGCGGTCGGCGGTAACCTCTACTTTCCGTCTTTATCCGAATCCCCCGGCATGGCGCGTTCGAGGAAGTCACTGACGCGCTGCCACGCATCGCGCGCCGCGTGCTTGGCGTCCTCCCACTTCAGGCTGGACGTGCCTTTGAATCGATCCCAGTCGTCGCGTAACTCAGGTTCCGCCTGTTCAAACGACTTGCCCGGGTAACGGCTGTAGGCATCGGCACCGTAGCGATACGCGGGCCGGTACTCGATAAAAGAGTTTCCTTCGACGACGTAAGGCCGGGTAGAGAAATTCTGGCGCCAATAAGCCTCCTCGGCATTGGTGTCGACTACGTCGGCCGGGGCCGTGTCGCCGCTCGACGTGCCGAGATGCGCGTTGTCGTTGGCGAATGAACCGCCCTTATCGTTCCCTGCGCCGGTCTGGTCCCAACTGCTTTTTTCCATTGTCGTCACTCCATTGAGGTTCCGATCGCTGCGCACTTGGACGCGGGGCACCCCCCAAAGTCCGTGCGAGAGCATTCAGTGTGCGAGTGGTTCGGCGGTTTGTCCGTGCGATGGGCCGCACAGCGGGCGGTAAAAAAATCTGATTTTGCGAGCCGCACCGGAACGGTCTGTCGGATCCGATCTCGGGTTACTCCGCCGCCGGCACCATCACCGTCCGCAGCGTCGGGAACGGAATGTCGATGCCCCGCTCGCGGAACGCTCGCACGATCTCCGGGTTGATCTCGCCGGGTGCGGCGCCGAAATCCTTCACCGCTACCCACGGCCTGATCACGAGGTTGATTGCGAACTCGCCGAGCACCGCGGCCTGCACGACCGGCTTCGGGTCTTTCAACACACGCGCATTGGCCGAGAGCACCTCGCGAATCGTGGCGATGGCCGCGTCGAGGTCCGTGGCGTAGGCGACACCAACGCTCAGGTTCAGCTGCCGCAGCTCGCCATAGTTGTGGAGGATTTCACCGGCGATCTTGCGGTTCGGGATCACCACTTGCGAAAGGTCGGAGTGCAGCAGCGTGGTGCTGAACAGCGAGATCGTCTGCACCAGGCCTTCCTCGCCCGCGATCGAGATGTACTCGCCGACGCGGAACGGCCGCGTGAAGATGATCGTGAGGCCCGCCGCAACATTGCCAAGTACGCCCTGCATGGCGAGGGCGATGCCGGCGCCGGCGATGCCCAGGCCCGCGATCAACGGCAGCAGGTCGATGCCGAGGTTCTGCAACGCCATCAGCACGAACACCATCAGGACGAGCAGCTCCACCACGTGCAGGATCAGGTCGCGCACGGGAGGCTCGAGGTGGAAGCGAGCCAGGCCGCGCCTTGCGAGCCCGGCGATCCAGCGCATGACGAAGTAGCCCGCCACCAGGACCAGTACGGCGGACACCACCTGTGGGCCGTATCGAACGGCGAGTTGCGTCAGGAGGTCAGGTGTCTCCAGGATCTTTTCGATAGGTTCGTTCACGAGAGGGATGCTACCCATCCGGATAGCACGAACCAAGCGGCGCCGATGCAACGACAGGCCGGACAGATTCGGAAAAGAGCGCCCGCCCGAAACTACTTGCGCGTCAGGCCCTTGATCACGAGCGCCAGCACGCCGTCGAGTTTAGCGGCGCGTTCTGCCGCGCGCAGGCGCCGATACATGGGCGCGGAGGCCAGGTCCATCGAGTAAAAGATCAGGGTCTCCGCGGCGTCACGAGCCTCCAACCTGGTCTGGCGGCCCGGGCACGTGGCCTGCAGCAGCCTCGCCACGGTATCGAACGCTGCGTCGCGCGTTGGCGCGACCACGGCGTCGATCAAGTCGCCCCAGAAAAGATTGTAGGCACGGAGGTTCGGCATCATCGCGCCGAGTTCCTCGCCGCGTTGCAGGAAGTAATGCAGCGACCGGCTCAGGCGCTCCGGCGGCTTGAGACGCTGCTTGGCGATCGCCTCGGCGGCGATGCGCCCGAGGTCCAGCTCCTCGATCATCAACTCGGCCGCAATGTCGAGCCATCCCTCGGGGAACTGGAACAGCACGCTGGCCCGCGTCGTGCCGGCCCTCCGCGCGAGTTCGGCCAGGGATAACTGGTCGAGCCAGTGCTCGCTGCACATTTTTCGTGCCGCGGCCAGGATTGCCCCACGCGTCAGCTGGCCACGCGGGGTATGCGCGCCACGGCGAACACGGGGCCGGACCAGTGAATCCATGCCTGCATCGTAGTGTGCAGGCTGTCAGTGTCAATAACTAGTGGACATGCTATACAGACAGTATATAATGCGTCACCTAACGGCGCATCAGCCTGGAATGCGCACCTCGATTTGAATCGTCGTCGCAGACACATGCTGTCGCGACGAGCCTCCAGGCGACGCGAGGCCACAGACCATCATGACGAGCAATCACACGACCCTTGACCGGGCCGCGGACGTTCTTGCGTCGCGCAGCGACAGCGAAGACTGCTGGACGACCCTGCCCGGCGTGATACGCGCCGTCTTCGAGTGCTCCCAGCACGTCTCGGTGCAGGATGCGTTACAGGCGCTTGGCGCCAACAACAATGCACACGATGCCCTCGGCATCAACATCGCGCGCGCTTACGAGTCCACGCGCGGCCCGCTCGTCGTGACCGTGTGGCACGACCAGATCGAGCGGGAGATCCAGGGCGCGCTCGCCTGCTGGATCGACGGTTTCGGCTGGCGGCCGGACGGCGAGGGCCCGCAGGGAGACCGGAACGAGGAAACACGGCGTCTGCTGTCGAAGCATGTCGGCAGTGATGTTTACGTGCTGCTGTTGAAGCGCGGCTGGGACGTCAACGGAGCACCGGTCCTGGAGTCCAGCGCGCCCGACATCGTCATGTGGAAGCTCGCGGTGGCGGGGCAGGAGTGGTTCGTCCTGCGGCGGCCGTCGGTGAAGCGGTCGGATCCGAAGCGCGGGAACTAACTAGCCCGGGATCGTCGCGAGGCTACGCAGGTTGGGCGTGTAATCGCACGCCTAGCGCCTCGCTACTTTCAGTTTTGATCAGCGTCGTCACGCGCAAGCGCAGACCGAATCGAGCACCCGCTTCGATTACACTCCGTCTGAAAAGGGGTGGCCTTGAGCGAGTCGACAGAACAACCGAGCCAGGAACTGTGGTCCAGCCTGCGCCGCCGCAAGGTGGTGCAGTGGGGCATCGCGTATGTCGCTGCGGCGTGGGCCCTGCTGCAGGGTCTCGCGTACCTGAGCACCGTGTTTCACTGGCCGGCGCAACTGCAACGGCCGGCCACGACTGCTTTCCTGGTCTGCCTGCCCATTGCGCTCGTGCTCGCCTGGTACCACGGCGACCGGGGTCAGCAGCGCGTCAGCGGCAGGGAGTTCGCGATCCTGATCGTGCTGCTGCTGCTGGGTGGCGGACTTTTCTGGTGGGTCGGGCGCTTGCCCGATATCCCCGTCGTGACGGCGGCGGGTCGCCGTCTGCAGCGCAGCCGCAGATCCCAGCGACGACCGGCACCTCGATCGCGGTGCTGCCGTTCGTCAACATGAGCGACGACAAGGCGAACGAGTACTTCTCCGACGGTATCTCCGAAGAACTGCTGAATGTGCTGGTGCGGGTGGACGGTCTCGGCGTCGCCTCCCGCACGTCGTCGTTCGGTTACAAAGGCAGTCCGCTCGGCACGGCGGCGATCGCGCAGCGCGCTCAAGGTGAACCACGTCCTCGAAGGCAGCGTGCGCAAGTCCGGCAATCACGTGCGCATCACCGCGCAGCTGATCGATGCCGTGAACGACCGTCACCTGTGGTCCGAGACGTACGACCGCGAACTGACCGACATCTTCGCCATCCAGGAAGAAATCGCGAACGCGATCGTCGACGCGCTGCGCGGCAACTCGGCACTGCGAAAAATCGGTCGCCGCGGTGACCGTGCGTGCCGACACGGAAAACGTCGAAGCCTACGAGCTGTACCTCAAGGCGCGCGAGCTGTTCATCGCGCGCAAAGACCTGCCTGAGAGCATTCGGCTGTTCGAGCAGGTCACCCGGATGGACCCCGCCTTTGCCCGTGGCTGGGAAGGGCTGGCCGCCGTCACCTCGGTTGCGCCGGGCTGGGGGATCACGGATCGGGACTACGCGGCGTTGGCGAAGCAGGCCGCCGAGCACGCGCTGCAGCTCGATCCGTCACTGTCGATGCCATGGGCGGCAATCGCCAACAGCGACAAGTATGTGTGGCCAGTCGACTGGTCACGCCAGTTCGAGCTCCTGGACCGCGCCATTGCAGCGGATTCGAAGAATGCGACCGCCTACCTGTGGCGCGGCATCGCGTGGCTCGATCTCGGGTACTTCGAACGCGCGCTCGCGGATTTCAATCGTTGCCTGGAACTCGAGCCCAACTATTCGAATGCGCTGCGGCACAAGGCGTTGGCGCTGATGTGGTCCGGCAAGATGGACGAGGCCCTCGAGCTGTTCGAGCGCGGCGTTGCACAAGGTTTCATCGTGAGCCGGGCCGAAAACTTCGTGGGACCGCTGGTCGCGCGAGGTGACGTGCTGGCCGCGCACCTGCTGTTGGACAGGATCGGCTTTGCGCCCGATGTCCGCACCATGCTGATCGACGCATTGAAGCGACCGCGTCCGCCGAGCAAGGAGTCGGTGGCGCGCATCGACCGCTATCTGGCCGACAACATGGATATTCCGGATCTGCAGTTGGTGCACTCGCATCCGTACCTCTGGCTGGGTGATTTCGATCGGGCGGGTGCTGCCGATGACCAGATCAGCGACGCGCTTTTGATTTGGGAGCGGTTTCCGCCCGGCTTCCGCAATTCGCCGGGGTTCAAGCGCAAGCTGGAGGACAAAGGTGTGCTGACCTACTGGCGCACGCAGGGGTTTCCGCCGCAGTGCCGGGCAGTCGGCGCGAAGGACTTCACGTGCGACTGAATTCGTCCGCGCATCGTAAACAGTTCGAGGGAGAGAATAATGGAGCGACGTGCCGCGGTCTCTTGCGTCACCTTGGCATGCCTCGTCCTTGCATGGCCGGGCGCGATGCTGGCTCAATCGGCGGCCGAGGCAGCGGCGCCCAGCGCAACCGGTGCGACGACACTTCGCTGCGGCACGCTGATCGACGGCCGCGCTGCGACTCCCAAGCACGACGTCGCGATCCGCATCGAGAACGGCCGCATCGTTTCCGTCGCTCCATTCAAAGCGCCGGAAGCCAGCGCGACGGCACGGGCGACGATCATCGACCGCTCACACGACACCTGCCTGCCGGGTCTCATCGACGCGCACGCCCACATCCTGATCAAGACCGACGACTACCAGGTCGATCACCTGCGGCGCTCGTCGGCGTACAAGGCGCTGCGCGGTCTCGCCGTGGTAGAGGAGATGCTGCGGTCCGGCTGGACGACGATCCGGATCCTCGGCGACGCGGACGTCTACTACGCGCACCTCGACGTGCGCACGGCGATCCAGGAAGGCCTGTTCATCGGGCCGCGGATCACGGGCGCCGGTCACTACTTCTCGATCACGGGCGGCGGCGGGGACATCAATTTCCTCGGGCCGGAGCCAGGTCGTGGCGGACGGTCTCGTCGTCGACGGCGTCGAGGCCGTGCGCAAAGCGGTGCGCGAGGAGATCAAGCACGGCAGCGACTGGATCAAGGTGCTCGCGAGTGGCGCGATGATGTCGGCCGGCAACGACCCGGACAAGGCGCACTTCAGCCCCGAGGAATTGCGCGCGATCGTCGAGGAAGCCACGCGCCTCGGCGTGCCGGTGGCTGCGCATGCGCATTCCGCAGCCGGCATCCATGCGGCGATGATTGCGGGCGCACGCACGATCGAACACGGCACCTTCATCGACGATGCGGGCATCAAGCTCATGGCGGAGAAGGGCGTGTACCTGGTGCCGACGCTCTACGTCGGTGACTACTACCTCAACGAGCAACCGGGCAGCGAGGCGCAGGCCAAGATGAACGAGCTGACGCGCAACTACCGCGCGCAGCACATCGCGGCCGTGGGCAAGGCGATCAAGGCGGGCGTCAAGGTCGGTGCCGGCACGGACTACGTCGGCTTCCCGGTGAAGCAGGGCGTGCGCGAGCTTGCCCTGCTCGTCGAGGCCGGCATGACGCCGATGCAGGCGATCCAGGCGGCGACGCGCGTGAACTCAGAACTACTCGGCTGGCAGGATCGCGTGGGCACCGTCGAGGCGGGCAAGCTCGCCGACATCATTGCGGTGCCGGGTGATCCGCTGAAAGACCTGTCGTTGCTCGAGAAGATTTCGTTCGTGATGCTGGGGGGACGGGCGATTCCTATTGAAATAGTGGACTATCGGCGAGCGAAAGGCTAGCTGATGGCATCGGAGTCGGTATGCGCAAGGTCAATATTCATGAGGCAAAGACACCCTGTCGCAACTGGTGGAAGCAGCGGAATCAAGGCGAGACCGTAGTGCTCGCCCGTGCCGGACAACCCGTCGTGCAGCTGGTGCGGCTGAAGAAAAAACGTGGCATCAAGCTCGGATTGAAGGGTATTGAAAAGGCCCAGAAATTCCCAGAAGTGAAGACTTGAGTTCGCCTGACATTATCGCCAAGCCTACTTGTCAAAGAAAAGTGAGACCTCGCAGCGGGCGACTTCTTCGGCGGTGGTCTCGACCGTGACATCCGTGAGGGTCCTAAGCTGCGACAGCTGGTCGCTATGGGACGCTGAGGCCGTGCAGTTCGCCGTTTGCATCGACCGTTGCGTTCTGTCAGCGGATCGCGAACACTGTCCTATGTTGTCTGGGTAACAGAAGCGAAATCGCTGCCGGGTCAGCAGGCATTTGGCTCAGGTTCTCCGATGCATCGGCCCTACGGCGTGCGTGCGACCTAACGTGAGTTCATAGACGCCGACTCGAGCGCGAAATCGTGCGACAGCGCTCCGTGCGGATCCAGTGGCGTTCGCCAATTTGACTGCTATGCGACTCCGGACTACGGTCGCTGTGGGCGAAACGGTTCGATCTCGACGCCCCCGCGTTCCTGACGGGCAAAGCTTGATACAGGATGCAGCCGCCTAGTGGATGAATTGTCGCGGGAATTCGCAATCGGGGCTGGCCAGCGGCCTGGCTCGATTAAAACCCGTAACGAGCGAGCGCCGCCGCAACTCGCGCCTTCGTCGTCTCGGACTGCATCGGGAAAGCGCGGAAGAAGTCATCACGCGTGAGCGCGGGTTGCGCTCGCGCACGTTCGCGGCCCACGACGCCGCACGCGCCGAGTCGCCAGCGAGCGCATGCGCCGCGGCCGCGATCATCGCGATGAGGACGTGGGCACCGGGCGAGCGCGCCGCCCGCTCGGCCCATTGCGCGGCCACGGCGTACTCGCCGAGCATCATGTGGGTCAAGGCGCGCGTGCCCAGCATGGCGTAATGCAGCGGGTCGAGCGGGCTCAGCCGCATCGCGAGGTCGACGTGCTCGCGGCCGACGCATGGTGCCCGGCCAGCGTTTCCGTCCAGGCGCAGGCATACACGCCTTGCGCGTAGTTCGGGCTGAAGGTCGTCGCGCGCTCGAGCCACGTGTGTGCCGTCTCCAGGTCGCCGGTCAGCCAGAACGTGCGCCCCATCGTGAAGTTGACGAACGGGTCGAGCGGGTCCAGTTCGAGCCCGCGTTCGGCGCATGCCGACGCGCCAGGGCGGCGGCACCGGGGACGTCGTCGGTCTGGCGCAGGAACGCGGCCTGGAAGTGCACGAACGACAGGCCTGAGTGCGCCCGCGCAAAGCGGGGGATCGCGCGCCACCGCCTGCTCGAACAGGGCTTGTGCCACGGCCGTGTCCGCGCGATTGAAACGATAGACGTGCTGCAGGCCCAGGTGAAAGGCGGACCACGCGTCCAGGCTCTCGGTCGCACCGAGGCGCGCGAGCGTGGCTTCGTGCAACGGGATGCGCAGCTCGAGCGCCGCGAGGATGCGCGCCCGCATGTCCGTGCGCACCTGGTACACGTCGTCGCCGCTGCCTCGTACTGCTCGGCCCAGACGACGCCGCCGTCGCGCGTGTCGACCAGCTCCGCCGCGACCTGCACCGTCGATCCGCGCACCCGCTCGATCGAGCCCGAGAGGCAATAGCGCACGCCGAGCAGGCGGCCGATGTCGCGCGCGTCGATCTCCTGGTCACGCAGGCGGAAGGACGAACCGCGCGCCGTGACGAACAGCCAGCGCAGGCGCGAGAGGTCGACGATCAACTCGTGGGGCAGCGCGTCGGCGAGCGTAGTCGTGTAGTCATCCTTCGCGGTGCCCGTCACGCGAAACGGCAGCACTGCGATCGAAGGCCGTGTCGGCTCGTCGGCCTCGCTGCTGGCGGCACGAGCCGGTGCCCGTGGCCCGAGGACGACGGGATCGACTCGGGGCGACCGGCTCGGCGCCGCGATCCGCACGTCCGCGACGAAGCGAAAGCCGCGGCCGTGGATCGTGCGGATGAACCGCTGCGCGGTCCGTTGTCACCGAGCGCCTGGCGGGCGGACTTGATGCGGCTCGCGAGCGCGGCATCGGTGACGATGCGGCCGTCCCAGATTTTCTCGAAGATCTCGTCCTTGCTGACCAGCCGGTCGCGTGCATCGACCAGCAAGGCGAGCAGTGCGAATACCTGCGGCTCGAGCGGCATGCGCTCGCCGCGGGCACGCAGTTCGATCCGGTCCAGGTCGAGTTCGAAGTCGTCGAACCGGTACAGCATCGGGAAGGATACCTCCGGCCGCGCAATTCGCGCGCGCCCCACTCCATTACTCCATGAAATCTCCAGCGCCGGCTGCAAGCTTGGCCAGGCGATTGCGGGGATTCTTGCGCCACGCCGCGGGAAGCGTTCCGGCGGCGGAAACAGACAGTAATCCAACACACAACCTAGGAGATACGACATGCCAATGGTCACGATCGACGTCATCAAGGACGTTTTCACCCCCGTGCAGAAGCAGCAGCTCATCGCCAAGGTCACCGAGGCGATGGTCGCCGTCGAAGGCGAGAACATGCGCGGCGTTACGTGGGTGCGCATCAAGGAGTTCGAGGGTGGCGACTGGGCCATCGGCGGGAAGGGGTTGCACGCCTCCGACGTCCGGGCGCTCGCGGCCGGGAAAGCCGCCTGAGGCTTCTTCCAACCGTCCCCTCTCGCGCGAGCGGGAGGGGACAACCCACCCGGCAATCGTCGAAAAAACCAGCAACGATGCGCTCGCCTGACTGGGCGCGTGTCATCCACACCGTTTCGTAAGGAGAGCTTCGATGACTTCACAGACACACTTCACATTTCCAGACGACCGGCGTGCGTTACGCCGTGTCTTGATCGCAGCCCTGGCGCTCGTGGCGAATCGGCCCGGCCCACGCCGACGTGATCGCCGACTTCAATGCGGTCGCCGCACGCACGGCCACGCCGTCCGTCACCTACCCGGCCGTGACCCCGGAGGAACGCCGCACGCTGTCCTTCGTCGACCTCGCCACCGTCCATCTCGCGATGTACGACGCCGTCGTCGCGATCGAGGGCCGCTACGAGCCGTATGCGATCGTCCCGCAGAGTCCGGCGCAGGGCGCCTCCTCGTCGGCGGCGGCGGGGGCGGCGGCCTGCACCGTGCTGCAGGGCCTGTTCCCGAACCGGGCTGAGCAGTACCAGTCGGACTGCGCGCCGTACCAGCCGGGCGCATCAACCGACGCGGCCGCGGCCCAAGGCATCACGCTCGGCGTCGAGGTCGGCCAGAAGATGCTGCTCGAGCGCGCCAACGACGGCCGCGACACCACGCAGAACTACACGCCGACCGGCGAGGTCGGCGACTTCGTGCCCGCGGTGCCGGGCAATCCGGTCTGGCACTTCGCGCCGTACATGCGCGCCTTCACGCTGTTCACGCCGGCGCAGTTCCGGGCGGACGGACCTCCGTCGCTCACGAGTGCGAGCTTACGTCGAGGCCTTCGAGGAGGTGAAAGCGATGGGCGGTGCGGGCGGCGCGGCACTGACGCCCAAGCAACTCGACAACGCCCGGTTCCACACCGAGAACCCGAACCTGTTCTGGCCGCGCGCGACGCGCGTGTTCCTCGACGACCCGAGCCTGGTCGAGAACGCACGACTCGCGGCGTTGCTGCAGGTCTCGATCGGTGACGCCGTCCTCGGCTGCTTCGACTCGAAGTATCACTTCAACGCTGGCGGCCGCGCACGGCGATTCCCCAGGCGGACGCGGACGGCAACCCGGCGACGGGTGCCGAGGCGAGCTGGACGCCGCTCGCGCCGAGCCCGAACCATCCCGAGTATCCGTCGGGACACAGCTGCATCGCGGGTGCGGTGGGCGAAGTCGTCAAGTCGCACCACGGCACGCCGCAGGTCGCCTTCACGTGGAACAGCACGGTGACGGGCACCACGCATACCTACGACTCGGTGCAGCAGATGGTCCGCGAGATCAAGAGCGCGCGGGTCCACGGCGGCATGCACTTCCGCTTCTCGAACGACGACGGTGCGACGCTCGGCGCCGCACGGCGCGCTGGGTGGTGCGCAATTACCTGCGGCCGGTCGATACGCAGTGAGGTCAGGAGCCGGCGGGCGGCGATTCGTCAAAGATGAAACCGCCCGCCGCGTTGATCATGTCGTTGCTTGCAGCTAATCACGCTGGCCGATAAGGTCACGATCCTGAACGCATTCCCCGACAGGGGTTCCAGCCGTGAAACTCAGCTATTTCGCCGACACCGATTCGCTTTACATCGACCTTTCGGAAGAGCCCAGCGTCGAAAGTCGAGAGATCTCCGAAGGCGTCGTCCTGGACTACGGTGCCGCGGGGCAACTCGTGGGCATCGACATCGACGAGGCCAGCAAACGTGTCCAGATGGACAAGCTGGTGCTGAGCCAACTGCCCTCTGCCGTGGAGACGGTTGCCGCCTGACGTTTGCGCGAGAGTCAAAGTTCTGAAAACGCCGTCCCCGCTCGCGCCACGTTACCTTGCACGCGGCGACGTCCGCTCGCGACTTCGGATCGCGCAACTGATCGAACGGTTCCGCACGTCCGTCCGCTTGGTGCCCGGGCGTGCGAGATTCTGGCTAATCCCGGCAATTACCCGGCGGGTCACAAGGGCGACGGTGACGCAAAGTCGACGTTCCTTGGTCCGATGGTTGCAATCGACCAGTCAGCGGTCGTATTTTCCGGGGAGAGGTCAATGCACGGCATGAAGTACAAGGTCGCACTCCGCGCCTCGGAAGAAGGGTTCGCTGTCTCGGTTCCGGGGCTGCCCGGGTGCTGGTCACAGGGAACCACTGAGGCGGAAGCACTCGAGAACATCAAGCAGGCAATCGAGGAGTACCTCGCGGTCGTCGATGGCGAGCTGCAAGGCGCCACGATCCGCGAAGTCGAAGTGGCTGCCTGAGCCGCTCAGTCGCCTGAGTGCCATGCCGATATTGCCGGGCGTGCCGCATCTGGCGGCGATCCGTGCGCTGCAGAAGGCCGGATTTCGAATCGTCCGGCAAGGCAAGCACGTGGTGATGAGCGACGGCCAGCGCATCCTCACTATTCCGCGCCACAACCCGGTCAACGCAATCACGATGGGAGGCATCGTGCGCGACGCTGGGTTGACCTTCGAGCAATTTCGAGAGTTGTTGTAGTTGGCAATTCCTTGCCGAAGGCGGCAACCAGACCAATACGGGAGGGGTGCCTCACGAACGCGCGCTTACATTTGCTGCGGCGTCAGGTACGAAGGGTGCCCGAACCGCAGAACCCCACGAACGTTCACAACGACGCCGTGGGGTTCCGGGTTTCCTCAGAAGTGCGAGACGTCGACCAGAACCTCGCGCTCGCCCGATTCAGGGTCCACCGTGAGAATCTGGCCGAGGCCCGGCACGTAGTACTTCTTCTCGAGTTCGCCCGGCTCCAGCGGGTTGTACTCGCCCGTGACCAGGCAGGTGCCCGAACACGAGCGATACGGCGAACTCGCGCTGCCATGCAGGTTCAACACCTCGGCCAGGTCCTCGGCTTCGCCAAACATGAACTCCTGACGGTACGTGTCTCCGACCTGCGGGGCCGCCTTCATCAGGATCCCAGGTTTCGCGCCATCGACTCCGGCACGCCATGAGCCCCCCAGGCTGACGAGCAGGCCGTCTTCGTAGCTCCGCGAGACTTCGCCGAAATACCAGACATTGCCCTGCAGGTCCTGGGCCATGAAATCATCCGTGTCCTCCCCCACCTCGCCGGATTCCAGGTCCGATCCAACGTCGTGCACGATGCGGCAACGCACGCCTGCAATCTCGATCGTCTCGTGGGTCACGTCCACGACCACCTTCTCGCCGGCCTGCTGATTGCGGTACACATAGCGCGTTCCCGCCTTGAGGGGCAGGTAGGGATTGACTGCGACCGACCCGCCGATGTCATCGGGATCGACGAACTGCGAGGGGTCGATACGCGGGTTGTAGGGCGCCGGGCCCAGGGTTCGGCAGACCTGCTGCCGGGCAGTGAACACATCGCCGCATTCCTCGAGCGCTTCCTGCTGCGTCGCCCAAGCTTCCTTCCGGCAGGTCTCGACCCTGCCCGGATCGCCGAAATTGGCGCAGATGCCGATGTCGATCCAGTAGTCGTCCGCCGCCTCACTGGTACAGGCGTTGCGCCCGGCGCGCGATGTGATGGCACAGGCGTCCTCGCCCGCCGCCATGACCGGTTCGCCCGCGAGCAGGGTACTTGCTATCAGGATGGCGCCGATGGCGAGCGCGAGCGAATTCCCTTTCGATCCTGAAGATACGCGGGGCAGGGGTTGCATGCGGGTTCTCCTTGGTGGTCGTCGCGTTACCGGTTCCCCCTGTTAGACGCCGACTGCGCTTCGATCCTTCGCGCCAAGCCGATCTGGCGCCTGCAAGCGCGGTCGAATGACAACGCGGTGCGAAGGATTTGCACACCGCGAGCGTCTAAGCTTGAGGTGCAACTCGAAACCCGGGACCGGAACGAGACGTGACCGAGGCTGTTCATACGGACCTGGCGGTGGCACGGCGCATCCTGGCCGGCGACGCGGCCGAGTTCCGTTCGATGTTCGAGCGCTTTTTCCCGCGTCTCTACCGGTGCGCACTCGCGCGGCTCGACGGCGATCACGAAGCCGCTCGCGACGTGGTGCAACAGACCTTCTGTCGCGGCATCGAGCATCTCGACACTTATCGTGGTGAGGCAGCGCTCTACACGTGGTTCTACCAGGTGTGCCGCAACACGCTGCTGGACTACTCGCGTCGTACGCGTCGCGAGCTGCGCGTTATGGTCCCCCTCGAAGACCTGCCGGACATGCGCGCGGTGCTCGAGACCATGGCTGCGCCACTCACCGAGGAGCCGGAGACGCGGTTGTGGCGTTCGGAAGTCGGGCGGCTGGTGCAGGCCACCGTGGACGCGCTACCTGAACGTTACGCCCAGGTGCTCGAATGGAAATACGTGGACTGCGAATCGGTGCGGCACATCGCGGCACGCCTCGGCGTCAGTGACAAGGCCGCGGAATCGTTGTTGACCCGCGCACGGGAAGCCTTCCGCGAAGCCATCACCGACATGGTCGGCGGGCCGGACGGGCTCGAGCCGCCAGGCCGAAACTGACGGAGTGGCTATTTAATGACTTCGGATAGTGAACAGCCGGAACGTAGCGACCTGGTCGCTACGCTGATCCATTCTGCAGGACGTCGCGTCGAGCCACCGCCCGACGCCTACCCTGTCGTATTCGCCGCGGCCGAGGCGACGTGGCGGCGCAAGGTCGCGCGCCGGCGCTTCTGGCGATACGGCACGGGCATCGCCGCGATGTTCATCATGCTGGTGGTGGGGACGGCGTTCCTGCAGTCCGTGCTGACCACCGTGCCGCCGCCCGAGGTCGCCCGCGTCGATGGCATCGGTGGCGATGTGCAGACACGGCCGAAGGGCGCGGGGGCGTGGGTGCCACTCGCCGCGGGTCGATTGCCGCTGTACGCGGGCACTCGGCTGCGGACGGGCCTGGACGGACGTGCCGACCTGTCGCTCGAGGGTGGTGTTTCGTTGCGCGTGGCGACGCAGACCGAGATCGAATTGCAGACGCCGGACGCGGTGAGCCTGCAGCACGGGGCTGTGTACGCCGACACGGGTCGCGCCGGCAGAAAAAACGGCATTGTCATCACGACGCCTGCCGGGAACGCACGCGACCTGGGCACGCAGTTCGAAGTGCGATTCAGTACGGGTGCATTGCGATTGAGCGTTCGCGAGGGAAGCGTTTCGCTCCAGCGTGCAACGGGTGATCTTGGCGCGAGTGCTGGTGAGCAAGTGACGATCAGCGCGGCGGGTGAATTGTCCCGGCGGAATATCGCGCGCGACGACCCCGACTGGGCCTGGGCCGAGACACTCGTGGCCATGCCGGATTTCGATGACCAACCCGTCGCCGCCCTGCTGGCGTGGGTGGCACGCGGGACCGATCGGCCCGTGCGCTACGCGGATGCGATCACCGCGGAGCAGGCCGGGAAGGTGATCCTGCATGGCCAGACCGGTCCATTGGCGCCGCTCGATGCACTGCGGGTGCTGTTGTCGACGACCAACTTCACGTACGAAATATTGCCGGACGGTACAATCGAAGTGCGCTACAGGTAGGCGCACGGGCCCAAGTCGTGAAACCACGGACGGAGCCGATGGCTGCGGTCCACGCCAACCGGTTGTTGCACGGGCAGCTGGCCCTGATCGCCCTGATGCTCCTGGGCGCGTCCGCGGGTCTGCAGGCAAAGACGGCGGAAGGATATGCCGGCCTCGAACTCGAGCAGGCCATCGAGCGACTCGAACGCCAGGGCCTGAAGATCGTCTACAGCAGCGATCTCGTGCGGCCTGGCATGAAGATCACTGCCGAACCCGTTGCACGTGATCCGCGTGCGGTGCTCGCGGAAATCGTCCGCGAGTTCGGACTCACCGTTGATCGCGGGTCCCGGGGGCACGCGCATGCTGGTGCGCGCGCGGGCAGACCCGCCACCGGATTCAAAGTCACGATCGCCGCCGGGCGACGAAGCAATCGCGCTCGACGAGGTCATCGTCAACGCGAGCCGCTATCGCGTCGCGGTGGGCCCGTTGTATCCGGTGACTGAACTCGTGGCCGCGGACATCGCGCTGCTGCCGGAAATCGCCGATGACCCACTACGTGCCGTGGCCCGACTGCCGGGCGTCGCTCACCAGGATTTCACCAGCAAGTCCAACATTCGCGGCGGCGTCGCCGACGAGACGCTCGTGCGCTTCGACGGCCTGCGGCTGTATGACGCCTATCACCTCAAGGATTTCCAGAACCTGTTCAGCAGCGTCGATCCCAGTCTCGTCAGCGGCATGAGCGTTTACACGGCGGGATTTCCGGTTACCTACGGCGATCGCATGGGCAGCGTGATCGACGTCACGCCGGTCGTACCCAACGGGAAACTGCAGGGCCAGCTGACGGCCAGCTTCTTCAACCTTGGCGCGCGGGTTGGCGGATCGTTCGATGACGACGCCGGGCATTGGCTGGCGTCGGCGCGTCGCGGCAACCTCGACCTGCTGCTCGAATTGACGGACTCGAATCTCGGCACGCCGAAATACTCGGAAATGTATGCGCACACGGATTACCGGCTTGCGGACGGGTTGGTCCTCGCGGCCAATGCCCTCCAATTCGAAGATGACCTGATTGTCTCGGACATGGACGAGGAAGAACTCGCAACGGCGGAGTATTACGACAAGTACCTCTGGCTGAACCTCGATATCAATCGTTCGACGACGGCGGGTGGGCGCGTGCTGCTATCACGCGCGCAGCTTGCACGCGATCGCGTCGGCAGTGCCGACCTGCCGGGGGTGGGCAGCGGTTCGCTCTCGGATCGACGGCGATTCACCATCGACGCGCTGCAAGCCGACGCATGGTGGCTACTCGGGTCGACGTCGATACTGGAGGCCGGTGCGGAGTGGCGTCACTCGAGCGGCAGCTACGAGTACGAAGACGAGGCTGATTTCGAACTGCTGTTCCTGACGCCTGGCGCACCGTCGGAGCCGAGTCGCACGCGCGCGGTGTCGCTGCGGCCGCGCGGCGATCAGTACGCGGCGTATGTCAACGCGCGGCTGGAACCGACTCGTGAAATCACGGCCGAGCTGGGACTGCGCTGGGACCGCGAAACGTTGACCACGACGGGCAGCGACCGGCTCAGTCCGCGCGCGGCCCTGATGTGGCAACTGAACGACGACACCCGCCTGCGCATGGGTTGGGGACAATACTTCCAGGCGCAATCGATCGACGAACTGGCGGCCGCTGACGGTGAGACGCAATTCCACGACGCGCAGCGCGCGGAGCACTGGGTGATGAGCGTGGAGCATCACCTGACGCAACGCGTCGACCTGCGAGTCGAGGCCTATCGCAAGGACTACCAGCGACTGCGTCCGCGTTACGAGACCCTGCTCAATCCGTTGGTCGTGCTCCCGGAGCTGAAGCCCGATCGCATCCGCATTGCGCCCGACTCGGCGACTGCCGAAGGCATCGAGGCATCGCTTATTTATGACGGCGGGCCCCAGACGGCCTGGCTCAGCTACAGCGCATCGCGTGTCGAGGATCGCGTGGATGGGGAGGAAATGCCTCGCAGCTGGGACCAGCCGCATTTCGTCAGCGCGGGCGCCGCGCATCGCGGACCGAAGTGGGAATTCAGCGTCGCGGCCACGTGGCACAGCGGCTGGCCGACCACGGCAGTAGCACTCCGGACCCTCGAGCCGTTTCCGCTGGTGGACGTCGGCCCTCGCAATGACGAGCGTCTCGGCTCTTACGCGCGAATCGACGCTCGCGCCGCGAGAAAGTTTCTTTTCGGTACACGACAGCAATTGACCGTCTACTTCGAGATCAGCAACGTCGCCAACCGCCTCAATGATTGCTGCATGGAGTACCAGATCGAGGACGAGGAGGGTCCGACGTTCCTGGATGTCGAGACGGTTGAGTCGTTGCCGCTGGTGCCGTCGCTTGGGGTCGTCTGGGGGTTTTGAGGCGGCGCTCCCACCTAGCGCCGAACGACGCCTCCGACAGGATGCGCGCCGCGACGATTGAACACTTATCGTGGAATGGGCATTTCCGACACTGTGGCCGAGAACTGAAATGGACCGACCACGAACGATCAGTGTTTGAAAAACGAGGCGTTTCCGCTGAATTGTGCGGCGCAGTTTGATAATCGAACGATGCCAAAGTGCGGTGCGAATGTTGGCCGACGCGACCGAATTGTCTTTGGCCGCATGCCGGGCGGCCCGGCATTCTGCCATTCAAGGCGGAGGTGGCATGGGCTTCGAATTCACGCTGTATGATGCGCTGCTGAGCATCGACGTCCCGGCCCCGAAGGCAAGGGCTGTGATCGATGCGCTGGAGCACGACATGGGCTCGACTCTCGCTACGAAGCAGGACATTGCGAGTCTCGCGCTCGCTACGAAGTAGGACATTGCGAGTCTCGCTTCCGCTACGAAGCAGGACATCGCGAATTTCGCTCTCACGACCAAGCAGGACTTGCTACTGCTCAGACAGGAACTGGAGCATCGGATCGACCTCCTGCAGTCGTCGATGACCATACGGCTCGGATCGATCCTGGTGGTTGCGATGGGCCTGCTTTTTGCCGGGTTGAAGCTGACCTGAAACCGCTATCCGGCCGCAAAGCACGGCCGCTGTTCTCCATATGGACAATAATTGATTTTAGTCCATATATGGAGTAACATTCGGCTCGGAGATCGAGCCATGAAACCCGCTGCAACCCGTCGTATCCAGCCCGTTCCAGCACAGAAAGGCCTGTCGAGCCCGGCCTTGCGCGCATTCTTCCGCGTCGCCGGTGTGTGGGGGCTCGACACCGCGCAGGAACGCACGCTGCTTGGCAATCCGCCCGCGTCCACGTACTTCAAGTGGAAGAAGGAGCCCGAGGCCGCGAACCTTTCGCGCGACGTGCTTGAGCGCATCAGCTACGTGATTGGCATCTACAAGGCGCTGCAGATCCTGTTCGCCGACGCAGCGCGGGCCGATGCGTGGATCAAGCGTGCGAACGAGGCGCCGTTGTTCCAGGGGCGGAGCGCGCTCGAGCGCATGCTGGGGGGCAACGTCTCGGACCTGTTCGTCGTGCGGCAATATCTCGACGCCCAGCGCGGGTAGCAGGAGGTGCCCAAGGCTCCGCCACGACGCGCGATCGACTGGCGCGCGCACCGCATCGTGCCGAGTCGCTTTCCGCGGTGGGGCCCTGGGACCGGATCGCGGACCCGGCGGACTTCGAGGCGCTCGCCGAGATCGATGCGCTCACCAACCCACGCCTCCGGGAGGAGTTGGGTGTGCTCGCGCTGATTCCGCCGGCGCGTCGCGTGAGTGGTCCGGGCACGACGCCGATCATGGCGGCGTTCACGCACCTCAACCCCGAAGGCTCGCGCTTCTCCGACGGAACGTACGGTGTGTTCTACGCCGCGCGCGAGCTCGAGACGAGCCTGCGCGAAACCGTGTATCACTCGGAGCGCTTTCTCGCTCGCACGCGGGAGCCGGCGACTCGCGTCGAGATGCGCTGCTATGTCATGCGCATCACGGCGACGTTCCACGACATTCGCGGCGGGTATCCGGCAGTGCACGACCCGGACAGCTATTCCGCAAGCCAGAAGTGCGGCGGGGAACTGCGCCAGCAAGGTGCGGACGGGATCGTCTACGACAGCGTGCGACGTTCGGGCGGGCAGTGCGTCGCCGTGTTCTGGCCCGACCGTGTCGGGCGCTGCACGCAGTCGCGTCACTACGCGTATTGCTGGGATGGCGAGACGATCACCGACGTGCTCGAGCTGAGAACCGTGGAGCTCTGACCAAACCCCGTCAGCTACTACCAGCGTGGCTGGATCCGCGTGAAGAAGTCGTAGGGGTAGTGCCAGTCGAAAGCGCTCGCGTCGTCGAGACGCTTCACCTGGTCGCCGGTCATTTTGACGTCCGCCGCCTTCAGATTGTCCTCCAGCTGCGAGACGTCCCGGGCGCCGAAAATGACGGAGCTGACGGCGGGCTTTGCGAGCAGCCACGCCAGCGACACGGCGGTGGCTGTCGTGTTGCACTCGTCGGCCACGGCACGAACGGCGTCGAGAATGCGCCAGTTGCGCTCGTTGTCGAAGCCCGCGTAGCGCTCCTTCCACAGGTCCATGCGGGATCCGGCCGGCGCCGACTGGCCCTTGCGGTACTTGCCGCTCAGGAAACCGCTCGCCAGGGGTGACCATGGAATGATGCCCAGTCCGAATTTGCGACACAACGGCACGTGCTCGCGTTCGAGGTCACGCGTCACCAGGCTGTACTGCATCTGCAGCGACACGAAGCGCTCGAGATGCTGGGTGCGACTCGTCCAGAGCTGTCCGTCGAGTCGATAGGCCGCGTAGTTGCTGGCGCCGAGGTAGAGCACCTTGCCGTGGCGCACGAGATCATCGAGCGCGCGCAGCGTCTCCTCTTCGGGCGTGTCGATGTCCTGCATGTGGACCTGGTAGAGATCGATTCGATCGGTCTCGAGGCGGCGCAAGCTGTCCTCGACTGTGCGCGACGATCCGGTAGCGCGAGGCGCCGGTCGAATTCGGTCCATCACCCATGCGGAAACGAAACTTCGTCGCGAGCACGACGCGATCACGCGTTGCGCCTGCTTCATCCAACTGCCGACGACCCGCTCGCTGAGGCCGTCCTGGCCGTAGACATCCGCGGTATCAATGAAATTGAGCCCGCGTTCGAGGGCGCGATTCATGATCGCGTGGGCGGTCGGTTCGTCACACGAGACCTTGTGCATGAAGGACTTGTCGTCCGCCTCGCCGAAGGTCATCGCACCGACGCAGAGCGTAGAGACCTTGAGACCGCTGCTGCCGAGAGTTCGGTATTCCATGGCGTCATTGTCCTGCTTGGTAGGTTCCCGCGGAATTGTGAACTGTCCCGGCGGCGATGCGCGCCGTGATGGTTGAACAATTATCGTGGAATGGGCATTTCCGACACTGTCGACCAGAGCTGCAATGGACCGACCGCGATCGATCAGTGTTTGAAAAATGAGGCGTTTCCGCTGAATTGTGCGGCGCAGGTTGATAGTCAACCGATGCCAAAGTGCGGTGCGAATGTTCGGCAACGCGACTGGGGACGCCGGGCAGGCGAATCCGAAGGCGGTGCTCGGCGCCAGGGTTTGGGGCCCTGACCTGACGGCATTCGCCGGTCATTGAGCAAAGGTCGTGCCGTCTTTGTGCCTATAACCCACCGCGCCCATCGGGGCGTGCAGATCGATGTCGGGATAGAACGTCTCGTCCTCGTGCTCTCGCCGCGTGCCGATCTCGAGAAACAGTGTGTCTCGATCGGAGCGGTTCTGCATGTGATGGCCGTCGGGGGTACCGGCTTTGAATCCAACGCAGTCCCCAGGGCGCAGCATCTCTTCGCCGGAGTCGCTCACGAGCATGACCGTGCCTTCCAGCACGTAGACAAATTCGTCTTCTGCCGTATGCCAGTGGCGTTGCAGGGTTCGTCGAAGGGAGCCGGATAGCCCGATCGTTCGATCCTCCTCGTTGCAGCGATGTCGATCTTTTTTGGCATGGGCCGCCCTCAGGTTACAGGTTCATGGAAAGGCGCAGCATCTACGCGGAGCGTATGCGACCCCAGAATGCCTGCGCATCAGAATCCAGCATATCGACGCCGTAAGTGACCATTCCGTTTTCCACGCGGTAGAGCATTGCCCACTCGTACTGCAGCTCTTCTCCTGACGCCTTGCCCTTCCGCCACGCTCGCGCGTGCACCAGCGCGCGTTCTCGTCAATACCGGTAATCGCGATGATTTCATCCGTGCGATCGGCGAGCGCCTCCGTGCAGCTGCGCACGAACTCCAGAAAGGCATCGCGTCCAGTCAGCGGTTCCTTCCTTCCGGAAGGACCGAAGAGGCTGAAACACGCATCCGGATGGATGTATGTCGCCGGATTCAGGGACGATTCCGCCGTTGTCGAAAAGACATCGACTGCCGGCTCACCGGAAACGAAAGACCTTTCTTAGCAATTGCTCTGCTGCGTTCACGTACGTTTCCGTCGTCCTGGGCCCGCCACCGGGAAGACATATTCGTTATGAAGACGCTTGCGGTCAATGCGCCCGTCGTCTCAACGGCCGTCAACTGTCAGCGGAGTCGTCGAGCAAACTCGGCGAGGGCGTTTCGTCGAGCGCCGCCACTGGCGCCCGGGCCCCGGTCTTCCTCGCGAAGAATGCCGCCGTCCTGCTGACTACGACCGCCTGCCGGCTCGCCGCGGGTGTCGCGCGGCACGTCGTCGCGCGACGACTCGTTACCGGGCGTTGTATGGCTAGCTGACGATCGCTTTGGCTGCGCACTGTCTTCACGATCCGCTTCGCCACGGCCTGTGCTGGCTCCCTCGAGGCCGCTGCTGCTCGCCTGGCGTCTCTTCTGGGAAACTGTTGGTGCCCGCGTCCTGCCTTGAGACGTCGGCGTCGCCGCGTTGCCGGTCGCTGTTGCCCGCCTCGCGAGACACGTTCTCCGTGCCGTCGCGTTCGCCTCGACGCCGCCGAACCCCTCGCTGCCGCTACGCAGCTGTTGTCGCCGGCCGCGCCGCGCTCGCTGCTTCGGTTGTTTTCGGCCATGGGTTCGCCTCAGCGTTCGTTTTGCTTGTAGAGCCGTGCGCGATTGTGGTTTACCAACGAGAGCCGGGGTGTCGGGCAAGCTGCCCGCACAGCGTTCCAGGACGCCTATAAGCCGTGCACGCGACATCGCACCGCACGATAACGCTGGCATTTCTCGCCGATGTGTCCCGAGATGTTCGCCTCGCCGTTTGCATGGCCGCGTTCAATCGCACCGCGACTCGAAAATTAGCGTGGAATGAGCATGTCCGACACTGTGGCGGAGAACTGAAATCAACCGACCACGAACGACTCAGTTTTTGAAAAACGAGGCGTTTCCGCTTAATTGTGCGGCGCAGTTTGATAATCGAACGATGCCAAAGTGCGGTGCGAATGTTGGCCAACGCGACCGAATTGTCTGTGGCCGCATGCCGGGCGGCCCGGCATTCTGCCATCCGAGGCGGAGGTGGCATGGGCTTCGAATTCACGCTGTATGATGCGCTACTGAGCATCGACGTCCCGGCCCCGAAGGCAAGGGCTGTGATCGATGCGCTGGAGCACGACATGGGCTCGACTCTCGCTACGAAGCAGGACATTGCGAGTCTCGCTCTCGCTACGAAGCAGGACATTGCGAGTCTCGCTCTCGCTACGAAGCAGGACATTGCGAGTCTCGCTCTCGCTACGAAGCAGGACCGCACTCGCGACCACGCATGACTTGCTACTGCTCAGGACATTGCAAATCTCGCTCATCGGATCGACCTCCTGCAGTCGTCGATGACCATACGGCTGGGATCGATCCTGGTGGTTGCGATGGGCCTGCTTTTTGCCGCGTTGAAGCTGACCTGAGCAAGCAAGCCGAATGCTCCAGCGCGCGTCGCGCCGGCGTGGCCCTGGGAACGGCGGCGTTCACGCACCTCAACCCCGAAGGTTCGCGCTTGTCCGACGGAACGTGCCCGTCTGTTCAGAGTCCCGTCCCGCTCAAGCTCACCGATTTCCGCAGCGTGCCACGCTGGCGCACCTCTTCACGGAGATCGTTCAACCTCGCAATTTAACACTACGCGTTTCAGCCGAAACGTGCAGCGGGGTTTGATAATCGGGCCGAGGGCCACGGCACCGTCCAGCGCCGAAGACCGTCTTCATCGCAGGGTTCATAGGCATCGCACGCGGTGCAGCCGATGTCACCATGAGTTAAGGCTCGTCGCCCGCACGCTGCGCTGAGCTTGGAGCTCGTGAAGTGCACTGGCAGACTGTCGCACCCAGACACGACGCGCCATGAAGCAAACGCCCGACGCCCTCGTCCGAGCCCCGACCGACCTCAGCAACTACCTGAGCTGCCGGCACCAGACCGCGCTTGACCTGCGCGCGGCGCGCGGTGAGATCGCGAAGCCGGTTCGCAACGATGCTGTTCGTCCAGGACCTGCGTGAGCGCGGTCTCGCGCACGAGCGCGCGTACCTCGATCAACTACGGGCAGAAGGCCGCACGCTCGCCGGCGCGGAGGAGGGCGACAGATCCTGACCGTCGAGGCCACGCTTGCCGCCATGCGCTCAGGCATCGACGTCATCTACCAGGCCGCGCTCGAGCACGACGCCTGGTCCGGCCGCGCCGATTTCCTGCGCAAGGTCAACGACGCACCGAGCAGCTTGGGCGCCTGGTCATACGAGGCCTGCGACACCAAGCTCGCCCGCGAAACGAAGGCCGGCACGATCCTGCAGCTCTGCGTGTACTCGTACCTGCTCGAGCGGATCCAGGGCACGCGTCCCGCCCACATGTACGTCGTCACGCCGGGCACGGACTTCGAACCGGAGAGCTACCGGGTCGACGACTACGGCGCCTACTTCCGGCTGCTCGAGCGCGGCATCGACGAGTTCCTGGCGCAGCCCGATGCGGCGACCTACCCGGAGCTCGTCTCGCACTGCGACTACTGCGCGTGGTGGACGCAGTGCGAGAAGCGCGCCGCGACGACGACCACCTCTGCTACGTGGCCGGCATCTCGAGCACGCAGATCAAGTCGCTGCGCGAGCTGAGCGTCGATCGAGCTCGCACCGCTGGCGGCGCTCGACCACAGTGCCCGAACCCTCACGCGGCTCACGCGATGTCACTGATTCGTGTCCGCGAGCAGGCCCGCATGCAGCAGCGTCGGCCGCGACACGCACGCGCCTCACCACCGGCTCAAGGAACCGTTCGATGCCGAGCACGGCCTTGCGCTGCTGCCCGAGCCCACGCCCGACGACATCTTCCTCGACTTCGAAGGTGATCACTTCTCCGAGCACGGCGTGCAGGAATACCTGCTCGGCTACGTGACGCGCGGGCACGACGGCCAGCCCGTCTACACGCCGCTCTGGGCGAAGACGCTCGCGGAGGAGCGCGCGGCGTTCGAGCGCTTCATGGATCTCGCGACGGCAGACGCGCAAGCGCAACCCGGGCGCGCACGTCTATCACTTCGCGCCGTACGAGCCGGCCGCGCTCAAGCGGCTGATGGGCCGCTACGCCACGCGCGAAGTCGAGCTCGACGCGCTGCTGCGCGGGCGCGCGTTCGTCGACCTGCACGCGGTCGTCAAGCGCGCGCTGATCGCGAGCGTCGAGCGCTATTCGATCAAGGACCTCGAGCCGTTCTTCGGCTACGCCCGCGCGCAGGACCTGCGCGAGGCCTCGATGAGCCGGCGCATCGTCGAGAACGCGATCGCGGCCGGCGACTTCGGCGAGCGCGCTCCTCAACCACCGCCGCATCGTCGAGAGCTACAACCGCGAGGACTGCGAATCCGCGCTCAAGCTGCGCGACTGGCTCGAACAGCTTCGCAGCAGATGCGCTCGAGCTCGGGCACAGCCTGCCGCGGCCGGCGCTCGAAAGCGGCGAGGCGTACCGAGGAGATCGGCGACCTCGACAAGGAACTGCACCGGCTGCGCGATGGGCTGCTCGAAGGCGTCCCGATCGAGCCAGCCGAGCGCACGCCGGAGCAGCAGGCGCGCTTCGTGCTCGCGCACATGATGGAGTTCCACCGTCGCGAGGACAAAGCGAGCCTGGTGGGAATACTTCCGATTGCGCGACCTCGAAGAGCATGAGCTCGCGGAAGAGCGACGCGCGCTCGTCACGGGCTCGAGTTCAAGGAGGTCGCTCGAGCACGAACGAGGGCGCAAGGCGCCGTTGCAGCGTTACGCTTTTCCGCCGCAGGAGCTCGATGCGCGCAAGGGCGACGAGGTGTACGACTCGCAGGGTCGCAAGGTCGGCACGGTCGCCGCGCGTCAACCTGCCGACCGCACGATCGACATCAAGAAGACGAAGAAGGCCGCGAACGACCATCCGCACGCGGTGTTCTTCCACAACCGCGTGCCGTCGGACGCGTTGCGCAAGTCGCTCATGCGGCTCGGCGAGGCCGTGCTCGCGAACGGATTCGAGACCGGCGATCCGTGGCGTGCGGCGATCGAGCTGCTGTTGCGGCGATCGCCGCCGCGACGCCGAGGGCGCAGCGGGCGCCTGCAGCGGCCCGACGAGACGACCGTCGAGGCCGCGTGCCGCATCGCGCTCGAGCTCGACGGCAACGTGCTCGCGATCCAGGGCCCGCCCGGCACGGGCAAGACGTACACCGGCGCGCACGTCATCTGCGCGCTCGTTCGGGCGGGGCTCAAGGTGGGCGTCACGGCGGTCAGCCACAAGGTCATCGTGAACGTGCTCGAAGGCGGCCGCGCAGCAGGCGCGCGAGCAGGGGCACACGGTGCAGCGATCGTCCATCGCAACGACGGTGACGTACGACGGGCCAGTGGGGCATCGACGCGCACCGAGGACTACGCGACATTCGTGCGGGGCTCACGGACCTCCGCGATCAACGTGGTCGGCGGCACGGCGTGGTGTTGGGCGCGACCGGACTTCGAGCAGAGCGTCGACGTGCTGATCGTCGACGAGGCCGGGCAGATGTCGCTCGCGAACGTGCTCGCGACCGCGCAGGCCGCGCGCAACCTCGTGCTGCTCGGCGACCCGCAGCAGCTCGAGCAGCCGCTGCAGAGCAGTCATCCCGAGGGCAGCGAGGTGTCGGCGCTCTATCACGTGCTGGACGGCGAGGCACACGATTCCGGCGGACAAGGGCCTGTTCCTCGCGGAGACCCGGCGTCTGCATCCGGAGATCGCGAAGTTCACGTCCGAGGTCTACTACGAAGGCAAGGTCGCGTCGCGGCCGGGACTGGAGCGCCAAGCGATCCTCACTGCGAACGGTGGTGCGTGATGACTCAACGTTCGCCCATGTGCGCTGGATCGGGACTTGCGCTATGTGCCCGTCCCACACACCGGCAATCGCGCGCGGTCGGCGGAGGAGGTCGCGACCATCCGCGTGCTCGTCAACGATCACCTGTTGAGCCGGTGCAGCTGGCGCGACAAGCACGGTGCGGTGCGACCGCTTGAGGCGCGCGACATCCTGATCGTCGCGCCCTACAACGCGCAGGTCTCCGCGCTGATCGAGGCGCTGCCCGCGCTGGCGGATCGGATCGGCACCGTCGACCGTTTCCAAGGCCAGGAAGCGCCCGTCGTGATCTTCTCGATGACGTCCTCGAGCCCGGAGGACGCGCCGCGTGGCATGGAGTTCCTCTACAACCGCTTCCGGTTCAATGTCGCGACGTCGCGGGCGAAGGCGCTTTGCATTCTCGTGGGAAGCCCGGAGCTGTTCAGCCCGGAGTGCCGCACCCCGAAGCAGATCAAGATGGCGAATGGGTTTTGCCGGTATCGGGAATTGTCACGGAGTTGACGTACGGCTTCGTGATGCGCTGCCAATCGCTCCTCCGCCCGCCTGGCGCGAACGACGCCTCGCAGGATCGGGCCGCGATGATTGAACAATTATCGTGGAATGGGCATTTCCGACACTGTGGCCGAGAGCTGCAATGGACCGACCACGAACGATCAGTGTTTGAAAAACGAGGCGTTTCCGCTGAATTGTGCGGCGCAGTTTGATAATCGAACGATGGCCAAAATGCAGTGCGAATGTTGGCCAACGCGACCGAATTGTCTGTGGCCGCATGCCGGGCGGCCCGGCATTCTGCCATCCGAGGCGGAGGTGGCATGGGCTTTGAATTCACGTTGTATGATGCGCTACTGAGCATCGACGTCCCGGCCCCGAAGGCAAGGGCTGTGATCGATGCGCTGGAGCACGACATGGGCTCGACTCTCGCCACGAAGCAGGACATTGCGAATCTCGCTCTCGCTACGAAGCAGGACATTGCGAATCTCGCTCTCGCCATGAAGCAGGACATTGCGAATCTCGCTCCGCCACGAAGCAGGACATTGCGATCTGCTCCGCACGAAGCAGGACATTGCGAATCTCGCTCATCGGATCGACCTCCTGCAATCGTCGATGACCATACGGCTGGGATCGATCCTGGTGGTTGCGATGGGCCTGCTTTTTGCTGCGTTGAAGCTGACCTGAGCAAGCAAACCGCAGAAAATCGAGCGGGCTGCAAATGACGAGTCCTGGACATCAAGGCCCAGGGGCTGCGGGCTGACCTTGGAGCACGCGCGCGAACGCGCGGAATTCCGCAGGTAACGTTCGAGCAGGCGGCGGCTTAAACTCGGTCCCGCGCTGACTTCGACGGACTGCGCGGCGATTTTGTGAGCCAATGCGCACTACATGCGTCGAAGCGACAGGCAGAGTCCGGAACAACAAAACAACCAGGCAGGCAGGTCACCGTGACCGAAACCGTCTACCTCATTGATCACGAGAACCTTTCGAAAATCGATATCGGGCATGTGCCCGCTGGCGCGCGAGTCATGCTCTTCCTGGGTGCGAACGACGTATCCGTGAGCAAGTCGCTATTGACGGGTGCGGTCAAGCTTGGCGAGCGAATGAAACTGGTCGAAATCGCGGGCACCGGCAAGAACGCGTTGGACTTTCATCTCGCGTTCTACCTCGGGGAGATCCTGACGCGAGCGCCCGACACGGAGTGCGTCGTGTTGTCCAAGGACAAGGGATTCGCGCCGCTGGTGAAGCACTTGTCGACGAAAGGCTTCAGCGTGCGGCAGGCTGAATCATTGCCAGGCTCCAAGTCAGTCGAGGCCGCGCCTGCGCCAGTTCCAAAGGAAGACCCGCATTACGCTCACGTCGTAAAGGCGCTGAAGAAGGTAACGAAGCGGTCCCTGCCGCACACCCGAGCTAAACTTGGAGAAGCATGTCGCGAGCATGCTCAACGGAAAAGGCGCAGACGAGGCGCCGAAGATCATCAAGCGGCTTTTCAAGGAAGGATTTGTCAAAGAGGCGGGCAAGGACCTCACCTACCCAACGCTCGCGGACTAATTCGTTATTAGTAAAGGTCGTCACGAGGCTCACGCAGTGAGCCTGGCGCCCGTATAATCGACGGTGCATCAAGACGGAGCACGTGCTCCGGCCAACCTGCCGACGCTCGGCAAGGTGGCATGCCATTTCGGCGGATGCGGCCCGACCCCGGGCAACGAAGGAGCGACACATGCCGTCCGTCCGTTCTAAGCGCGCGCCCGTTCCGCGCGTCAGCGCCGTCACCTCGAACACCTGCGGTTCGCAGCGCCATACATGCCACGTTCAAATTGGCCGATCTCGGCGTGTACGGGTTCGACCGTCACGAAACCACGATCCTCGCGGCACTGGTCACCGAAGACCCGTTGCTCCTGGTCGGGCGCAGCGGCACCGGCAAGACGTTCCTGCTGAACACGCTCTCCGAGGCGCTCGGCCTCGAGCATCGTCATTACAACGCGAGCCTGATCTCGTTCGACGACCTGGTCGGCTTTCCCTATCCGGACGAAGCACATACGACCGTGCGCTTTCTGGAGACGCCGGCCACCGTGTGGGGCGCGGAGTCGGTCCTGATCGACGAGATCTCCCGCTGCAAACCCGAGCACCAGAACCGGCTCTTCTCGCTGGTGCACGAACGCCGGCTGCAGGGCCTGCCACTCGAGCAGACTGCGCTATCGCTGGGCCGCGATGAATCCGTGCACGTCCGACCAGGGCGGCACCGAAGACTATTCAGGCTCCGAGGCGCTCGATCCTGCGCTGGCCGACCGCTTTGCGCTCATCGTGACGGCGGCGGACTGGAGCGATCTCACGTCCGAGCAGCAGGCTGCCATCGTGGCGCCGTCGGGGGAGGGGCGCGTCACGCCGCCGAACGAACCGTTGCGCGCGGCCGTGGCCGCATGGCGCGAGCAGTTCCTGGCGCAGGCGAACGCGTGCCCGACGCAGGTCATCACGTATGTCACGACGGTCGTCAACGCGCTCAACGGCGCCAGCGTCCGCATCTCACCGCGACGCGCACGGCTGCTCGCGCGCAATCTCGTGGCGGCGACGATCGTCGCAGGTCGGCCGTCGTCCAACTTGTTTCGCAGCGTGCTCGATTGCAGCCTGCCGCACCTCACCTGGGGCCAGAAGATCGACGCAGCCGTGGTCGCTTCGGCGCATCGCGCGGCGTGGGATGCCTCGCGTGAAACCGCGGGCGCGTGGATCCACGGCGTTTCTCGCCGAGCCGCTCCTGCCGCGCAAGTTGCAGCTGCTGCTCGACCAATGCACGGACGCGGACGAAGGTTCGCAGGCCGTTGCACAGCTGATCGCCAACGAGTCCCCGGACCGGGCCGCAGCGTTCGCGTTCGCCACGTATCCAGCCGCGCTCGCCGGCACGCTGCCGATGATCGGCGCCGAGGGTGTCAACGACCTCGCCAAGCTCGCGGTGCCGTTGCTCGACGTCGAGGGCGAGCTCTCCTGGCAGGAGCGACTCAGCGACACGGGCACCAGCCATCCGATGATCGCCACGATCGGCAAGGTGCTGGCACAGCTGCGCGACAACGGCCGGCTGGCTCGAGCCAGGCAATTCCTGACGGCGTGCGTCGTCAAGCAGATTGCACTCCCGGCGCCGGCATTGCTCGAGGAGCACATACACGAGTGCGTTGAGCTGCTGCGCGAACGCGCAACTGTGATGCAGGGCCAATCATGAGCGCCGTCGGTAATCATCGGGCGCAACTCACTGCAGCCAAGGCACGCGTATGGGCCAACAGCGGAGGACCGATGAGCCGGCGTCGGACCGAGCGCGTGGTCGCAAGCGTGCTGCGTAACACCGGCTCAAAGTTTCGCTTGCAGCACGTGATCCGCGTCGGCCTGCACTTTCGCGGTCTGGACCCGCTGCAAGCGGTACTCGAGTCACTCGCCCGCGTCGGGCTGGACGACGCCGAGACCTTGCGAGAACGGTTCGATCCACCCCGCAGACCGTTGCTGGCTCGTCTGGTGCCCGATGCAAATTTCGGTGCGCAGGTCGGGCGCGACTCGGACGAAAAAATCCTGCAGCAGGCGCTGCTGCTGGGGCTCTGCACGGCCTACCACTACGACCCGGCCCGCCCCGTGCTGTGGACGCGCGCGAGCCTGACGCGGCGCGTCGAGCTCTACGAGCCTGCGGGGTTCTACGCATGAACGCCAATCACGTGCGTGCACTGCTGCACGAGCTGATCGACGAGAACCCGTTCGCGATACGGGCCGTGCTGAAGATCCTGTGCGTCGAGTTCACGACCGCCGTGCCGACACTCGCGGTGACCAACGAGCCGCGTCCGCGGCTGCTGATCAACCTCGAGTTCGTCACGCGCGAATGCCACACCGACGAACACGTGAAGGCGGTGCTGTGCCACGAGTTCCTGCACGTGCTGTTGCGGCACACGAGCATCACCAAGCGGTTGACGCCGGCTCGTCACCTGGCGCTCGACGCGATCATCAACGCGATCATTCATCGTCAGCTGGGTGAGAAATATTCCGACATGATGTCTAGTTATTACAAAGACTTACAAGGTATTCGTAAACTACTTCGTCCGATGACCGCCGCCGAGCAAAAGCGATATCAGACGCGCTCGTCGGCGTCCTTGCCCAGCTGGTGGCAGGCATGGCAGGCGCTCTACGCCGGCAACTTGTTGGCCGACGACATCGAGCAACTGGCCGAGGACCTGTCGAAACCTGGCAACGGTGGGCCGGGCACGGTTGGCACGCGCGCACGTAAGGGTGATCGCTTCAACGACACCGATGTGCGCGACCGGTTGCTCGGCAACCACGACGACGATGACGCCGCGCCGGTCTCGGATGCATTGGAACAGGCGCTCGATCGCGCCCGCCGCGAGATGAACGGCGGCGGCATCTGGCGCAACGCCGGGCCGGGCGGTCATCCCTACGAGATGCTCGTGAACCCGAAGCACGCGGCGCTCGCGGCATGGAAGGCGAAGACGCTTGCCGTGCTGCGGCGTCACCTCGCGCCCGCGCGTGGAGCACCGCGCACACCGGTGCCGACACAGGCGTGCCTGCCCGTGCTGTCCGCGTCAGATCGCCGGTCGTTCCTGCGCGCGACGTGGTCGCCGTTCCTGCCGGAGGCACGCTGGTCGGCGACCGTGCAACGGCCCGAGGGTCGGGCGCAGGTCTACCTCGACGTCTCGGGCTCGATGAACGCCGAGATGCCGCTGATCGTCGCGCTGCTCGGCCACGTGTCGGCGTGGATCCGCCGGCCGTTCTGGGCGTTCAGCACGGAGGTCGTGCCAGCGGTGATCGAGCGCGGTGTGCTGCGAGCCGGGACGTCCGGTGGCACGAGCCTCGCCTGCGTGCTCGAGCACATCGCGACGACGCGACCCAGGGCGGCGGTGATCGTCACCGACGGCTACGTCGAAACCATTCCGAAGCAACGGGTGAGCGCGCTCGCGGCGACCACGCGCATCCACGCCATCGTCACGCGCGATGGCAACCCGTCCCTGCTGCGCAGCGCCGGCATCGCGTACTCGCAGCTCGGGAGGTTGCCGTCATGATCCGTGTCAGTGAAGCCGTGTTGCCGGGCCACCCGGACAAGCTGTGCGATTTCGTCGCGGAGAGCATCGTGCAGGCCGCGCTTGCGGTGGACGACGAGGCGTATGCGCAGATCGAGGCTGGCATCTGGTGCGACCAGCTGTGGCTGTCGGGTGGATACGCGGCGCGTGGCGCAAAGCTGGACGTCGAGCGGATCGCGACGGAAGCGCTCGACTCGATCGCGCGTGCCGTGAATCCCGATGCGCGGCGCGAACCGTGGCGGGTGACGAACGCCGTGTGCCGCTATGACGTCGACCCGCGACAGTGGTCGCGCCACGTCAACGACCAGGCGATCGTGATCGGCTGGGCGGGGTACGACGCGAAGGTGCGGTACCTGCCGCCCGAACACTTCCTCGCGCTGGAGTTCCGCACGGCGCTGTGGGAGGCGTGCCTGCATGACAGCGGCGCTGAACTCGCGGGCTGCGGGCCCGACGGCAAGCTGATCGTGCGACTGCGCGAAGACGCGGATGGGTTTGCGCTCGAGCACGTGCTGGTGACGCTCGAGCATCCGGAGGCAGTGAGCGTGTTCGACCTGGCCGAGCGGGTGAGTGTCGTGCTGCGCAAATTGCTACGGGCGCTTGCGCAGCGCGGACCGCGCGCTGGATCGCGACGTGGCGCGAGGTCGAGTTGCTCGTCAATCCCAATGGCCCGCTATCCGATGCCGGCAGCCGCAAGGACAACGGCCAGACCGGCCGCAAGCTCGTCATGGATTACTACGGGCCGCGCGTGCCGCTAGGCGGCGGCGCGATCTACGGCAAGCATCCGACGCATGTCGATCGGTTTGGCGGCGCGGCAGGCGCGGCGGCTCGCCGTGGAAGCGGTGGAGGGCGGCGCGGGTGAATGCACCGTGCGCGTTGCCTATGCGCCTAACGTGCCGGAGCCGCTGGATGTGCAAATCGACGTGAGCCGAGGCGCAAGCGATGCACGGATTTCGCGGGACGCGCTGACTTTGCGGGGAAGCGATGGGTTACCCGGTTATTACCGGCCATCGGCGCGGGTGCCGTTGGATTGGCTGCGGTAGCCATCGTGCGCCGACGGCGGCTGACACTAAAGCGCTGACAGCGAATGAATTACGCCATCCGCGGAGGGTCACCCTGCTGGCGTCGCAACGGCTTGCGCGCGAAGGATTCGTGCGCGCGTGACGTCTAATGCCAAGCAGGCCTGTAGTCGGGAGTTGTTTCCACGCAGTACATGGAGTACCGGCAATGAAGCAATACCTTGGAATCTTTTACACGGCAGCAGCCGCGGCAGGGCCGGACCCTCAGGCCATTCCCGCTGGTGGACGTCGGTCCCCGCAATGACGACCGGCTCGGTTCTCACGTCCGCATCGACGCGCGGGCCGCACGGAAGTTCCGATTCGAGTCACGTCACCAGTTGACTCTCTACCTCGAGATCAGCTACGTCGCCAATCGCCACAATGACTGTTGCATGGAGTATCAGCTCCAGGACGAGGTGAGGCCACGTTCCTGGATGTCGCGGCGGTCGGGTCGTTGCCGCTGGTGCCTTCGACTGAGGTTGTCTGGGAATTTTGAGACGGGTTTTTGGTCCGGACGCGACGGCGGGGAGCAATGCCACCCCGCCGCGCGTGCACTAACGACCCTTCTTTGCCGGCAGCGAGAGGCTGTAGCGAATCAGATTGGCAATGGCCGGAGCGATCTCGTTGTGTTTTACGCCAAAGCGAACGCGGCTGTGGTCGACCGTCGCGAATTCACCCTTGGCCTTCGCGATGTCCTTTGGCAGGTAGGGGGTGATGCCCGGTGAATCGCGTTCCGGATTGTCGCTAAGCCAAACGCTCCAAAGCTTGTTGCTGTGCCGCCAGTCGATTTTGCCAACTCCATTCAGCACAGTATCCAGGGCCACCTGGTTCTTGCCTGCCATGCCCTTCTTGGGCTTCCTAACGCCGAACTCGTTGACCAACAAGGCAAGTGCCTTCTGTACGACCGGCTGAGCGAGGATTACGGCCTTCTTCGCTCCTGGGGCTCCCATTCCATTAACGGCGGCAACCTCCTTCCCAGAACCGTTCCGCGACCGACACCGTGCTGGCGGCCATGTGCTTGGGCTCGGCGGTCTTTACCGAGGTCTTGCGCAGGAATAAGAACGCGTTCACCGCTGCCAGATCCTTACGCACGTAGTGACCTTTGTCGACGTCCCAGTTCTTTTGATCCTTGTTGACGACGACCTGCTGACCGCGAAGGATGTTCGGAATCAAGGTCCGCTTGATCCAAACGTCATAGGGTTCGACTCGTCAAACGCGAATGCCAGGCCGTCGTCGACGGGCTTATCCAGGTTTTCAGGGAGTTTCATGGAACATTTGTCGTTCTTGCGGGAGGTCGAGGGTCGTAAAAATCGCGACTGGTGTATCGCACTGCGAGAACTGGTATTCCACCAGGCGCCATGCCTGCCCTTCGGGTTCCGTCCTAGGGGTACTTGAGTCGCCGTACAGGAAATACTTGTCGGTAGTGCCGACCGTGACTTCCGGGTAGTGCGGAGAAACCTGCACTTCATAAAGGAAGTCGCGAAATGCGCGAATCGCGTGCACCCGGTGTTGTCCGTCGATTACCCAAAGCTTGGACTTGTTTGCCACGGTCAGCACTTCGAAGTTGTCGAAGCGCTGCAGCTGCAGCGCATGGCGGTCGTGCTGACGGATCGAAACAACGAATGGCTGGAGGGCGAAGACCGACTGGGTGCCGAGGTTGGCGTGGATAGCCTGAAGGGCCTTCAGCACGTCGGCTTCAGTGTTGCTGTCCTCAGAGCCGCCTTTAATGCAGCGTCGACCGCCGCCTTTTGAATGTAACGAGCGAGCCGGTAGCTATGCTCCGAGTGGAGGTGTCGTTGGGTCGCGCCCTCAACTCCGACGCGCGCCTCGTTCGCGATGTCCGCCATCTGGGCGAACTGTTCCATAGGGACCGTTGCGACCCACATTGGGGTGCTCAGGTTGTTCACCGGGAGGCTGGAAAAGTGGGTCATGCCCCTCGCATAGGAACGGATTGCGTCGATATCGACGGACGAAACGGCCATTGTTGTTCTCCCAGATGTTGCTTGTTACGGGTGCCTGCGGCGATCCCCTGGATCAGAATGCTAATTCACCAGGAGTTACAAATCAACAGCCAGGATAAAAGAAACAGTGTCCAGGCAAATAATAAGCCAATCCAGGATCGACACATGTTGATCCAGGAAAAGTCAGAGGGCGCAGAAACAAACAGTCGGACATCTGTTGATTCGGGAAAAGCGGAATGCCTAATGATAGCGGTGTCTATCACGCAAACGATGGCCGGCATTCTTGTGGGGTTCGGCAATTGACGCGTTCGGCATTAACGCTGAACCACCCCAACGAGTGCGCGGCGAAGTCGCGCGCGCGATGGCCTGAGCCCGCAAGCACCGGATGGGCTTTTTTATGCGGTCATGGGCGGGCCTTGGGTCCGGGCAGGCGGTTTGCATCTCCACTGGCCAGCCGAGTTCAAGCGCCACGAGCGAGTAGCTGGACATCACTCAGACACCGACGGCGGTGTTTGGCGCGGTCGCCGCATTGTCGCCCGCTCGGTGGTAGTAGGAAAATCTAAGATTGACGTGAACGTGCGGCCGCCGGGGCGCAGACCAAGACGAACGCTCGGTGCTCCTCCGATGCCTTTAGCTATTCCTGCAAGGTCCGTGTCGACGACCAAGTCCACCTAATTAGTGGCGGGCGGGGCGTCCTGGTCTCGACCTTAGTAGTCGCAGGTCGCTCGCGATCAGTAACTCGAGCAGAGGTATCCGCAGCGGCGGAATGGAGTTCGTCGGCCGCTAGCAATCATGCCGAATTTCGATGGTCAACCCGTCGCCGCCTTGCTGGCGTGGTTGGCACGCGGGACAGATCGGCCAGTGCGGTGCGCGGTGGGATCACGGAGGAGCAGACCACGAAGGTCATCCTACATGGCCAGGCCAGACCGGTTCACTTCACGATCGATGCATTGCGCGTGCTGTTGTCTACGACCAACTTCACTTACGAAGACCTTCAACCGGCAGGATGCAATCTCGCAATTCGCAGGGCCTCGGAACACATGCCCGATATCGTTCGGTTGATCTCAACATCGCTTTGAAGGTCCAAGTGGAGATCTGCGGCAAGTACTAGAGATACGCCGTCTGCTTCGAATGCATACCGAAAATTGATTTCCGGACGAGATTGTGTCGCTAAAACCGTCGACAGAACGGCAAAAGCTAAGTTAGGGCCGATAGAGCCGTCGCGGGGCTTTACGCCGGGTTTCCCAGCCGGATACCGAGTGGAAGTGAAAGTCGGAATGTAGTGTTTGGTCCGGAGAGTCTGTCTACTGAAATGGAAAATCTGTGCGATCCAACATCGTCCGTATTGGCGATGAACGCAAATGAATCGAATGACCATTCGCAATGCAAGTCCGGCTGGTATCCAAGGCTGGTCAGTCGCGTCAGCGCGTCGCGAAGGCGGGGGTTGAATCCCGCGGGTTGAGGTATGTCTCTTGTTCCGTTCAGGGTCACGAGCCACTTGCCGCTAATCGGACCAAGACAAACGTATTGACTGCTAAGCCTGTAGGAGGGCGCTTTGGTGGCCGATACATCATGCACTGAAGTTCGTCGAAAATCCATGCGAGTTCGGTTACGGCCCACGCAGATCCAGTACCTGTTGCTCGCTTTGCATCACCTTATGTTCCGCCGCAAGTGCGCGATAGCCAATTCTTGTGGCAGCCAGGATTAACGCAAGCATGTGGACATTTCTGCCAATCATCATTCCAATTCGAGCATCGTTAGGCGGTGTGGCCGTAATGGATTGAACATCTCCCCTTAGTAATAAGAGTAAAAGTGCTCGTCGAACGATTGATTTCTCGTCACTCAGCGAAATCGACGAGAGTCGTCCTGATAGTGCTTCACGGCAATGATGTGCCCAATACCCAGGTCGGATTCAAATTGGGATCTGCACGCAGGCGCACAGCGCTCAATAGCAAGAGACACGATCTCGTCGAGTATGTCTGTTGCAGGCCAGCCTGCGGCCAGTCGGGTAATTCAATAATGTTACGACCGTAGCGGCGGTGAGAGCGCCGTCAAGATCAGGCCGGAATGGGCCCAAGCGGGCGGCGGAGCCGATCGACGACTGCGGTTAGCCAACCGTTTCCGTTCGCCTTAGTTGTGGCCTCCTTGGAGAGTGAACCAAGCTGCTGCACAAATTCGCCGTGAGCCCCGCAGTTCGTTACCACGACAGAGATAACTGCAGCTATCGCATCGGCTCTTCGTATTTTCTGCCGCAGGTCAGCGGCGCCAACGTCTTGCTCTTTGTCCGTCTTACGCAATTTTGGCTCAAGAGCGCGAAACCGAGAAATCTCGCTGATCGATCGGATTGAGTCTGAATTGTAAGGAACGTTTTCAAATTCGAAACTTAAGAAGCGCTCCGTTCTTCCTCGGAACGAAATACGAATTCTTCGATGTCCGCCAAGCGCAAAGTCTCAATTGAGGTGCGCGAACTTTTTCCTCCTAATGAATGCGGTGCACCGCCTTGCCGTATTTTTGAGCAGGATGGGAAATGCATTCCGGGCTGCGCCTTCAATGCCAACGCACCAAGATTCAGGTGCGCCACCCATGTGTGACGGAAAAACTCTCTGCCACCTGCTTAAAAACTCGATGGTGTCTCCCTCGTCGATGATTGCGGGAAAGCAAATCCCGCGCGCAAGTCAAGACGGTAAGGTGTAGTTGCTTGAAAGGACATAACGCGCCGAATCGGAACTTGGGCAGCCGAGCGGAAGTTCTTCACGCTTTGACATATTTGTTCCTTATCGAACCATTGAGTCATCAATCTCGACCAATGCGGGATCGGTTGGCAAGAAGCACAAATGGGATTGCCGCGTTGTGGATCCGATACCAGAAACATCAGGTTGCTTCGGGCTCTTGAGCACATTACATAGAGATTCATTTTTGTCGTCATTTCGCTGGCGTTGTTTACCGGCAAGGTCTGCATCTCCGGCAGAAAAACAGAATCGAACTCTAGTCCTTTGCTGCTGGCGAAGCACAGTATTGTTACGCTGCCGCCTCCATCAAAGGATAGACGTCTCGGGTCGCTGTTCACGTCTTCCGGCTCAGATGCGTAGGTCTGGACTCGGATCGCTGTGCCCTTCAAATGGTGGCTAAGTTTGTTGAATAATTTCTTTCGCGTTTCCTTGTAGTAGACCAAAACGCCTATGTCTTGGCTGGCACGAGTTCGAGCATAGTTGGCAATTCGTTGAACCGCATCGTCGATGGTTCGGGTCAATACCAGGGAAGGCTTGTCACCTTGTTGACTCGGCAGCTCCGGCTTGCCAGTCGCTAGACCGACGTAAAAGCAAGCGGCCACATCTGCTATTTGTTGGGTATTCCTGTACGTTCTTCCGAAGGAGGTATACGTCGTTATCCTTTAGAAAGTAGGCTTGTTTAATTTGATCTATGGTGCTGTTCGTTGACTGAAGACGCTGATTCTCGTCTGCCAAAATTGTGACCGAAGGTCGCTTTGATTTAGTTTCACCGTCAAATACGCCGCTGCAAACGACGTCCAGAAACTGGTGAGCAATAGGCTCAAAATCTTAGCCTCGTCAAGAATGATGTGCCCCCAGTTACCATTTTGAACAATCTGCGTTTTTCTCGCATTGCAGGCCTGGTCATAGGCGGCAGAAAATCTGACCGACGCTGAGCGCCGTACCCACTGGCCGGAAAGGCAGCGCCCGTTGACGATCTCCACCACTTGTTGAGCCAACCGTAAAAGGTCGATTCGACTTCAGCGTATCGGCAAAGCACATGGTTGTAGACCAACGCTTGCACTCTTTGCTTCTTCTTGCGAAGTGCGTTTTGTCTGAAAATGGCTACGACGGTCTTGCCGCTTCCTGGCGGTCCTGTAACCAGCATGGGTCGGTCCGTTTGTGCGAAGCAAACCTCCTTTTGTTCGCGACTTAGCTGTGATTCGTTAGGTAGGCGCATACGGGATCTCTTACTAGGCCACAATGTCGCGAAAGAAACCTCTGATCCGGCCTGGAGTCCATCACCGATTACAAGCGCGCGGTCGAGTAGCAGGTTGAGGTGCGCACAACTCGTTTCCGGGGCGAGAGAGCACGCGTGGCATGCCGACAGATTCGAGACCATTTGGTCCGTTCGGTGGCATCTCCGAGCAAACAGGATCATTGGAGCACCAAGCTGCGCGCTCAAGCGCTGCCAATATCGTATCCGTAAGTGGCGTGATTGCCTGACGCACGAGGCCCCCGCAAGTGAACCTTCCGAGTCAGCATCTGCGGTATAGATCAGCATTACTGCCCGATCGCCCGCTAGGTAAATTCGTTCTCTAATCGCGGACGCGCCGTAGCCGGCTTCGAAACACAGTTGGCGCATGAGTAGATGCGAAAGAGTATGAATCATGACCCATCGCGGCAGATGGTCGCTCGCTCGAGCGAAACGCGAAGTGGCGAACATCGATTGCGCGAGGTTTCCCGATAGTTGGCCTAGTCGTTGTGAAAGTTGGTGCTTCTGAATGGTTTCCCACTGTTCAATCCTTGAGGTGTCCAAACGAATAAAGATACCTTCACCGAATACCTCATTTGCTGGCAGCCAAGGAGGCAGCCGGCCGGACTTCAGGTTTGGACTTAGGAGGGCTCCATCCGGCTCGGGCACAACGCGCGAGAAACCCCGGAAGGCCCTAACTTCGCGCAGCCGATCGATAAGAAACACATCCAATATCAGAGCGCGAAGCACCTCGGGTATTGCGGAATTAGTTTGCCAATCTTCACAGCGGACCCGCAGTGTCCCCGATGAGTCCTCACTTGTAGGCGTGGTTAGGGCCGGCCACTCTTCGTCCAATATAGAATCAGGATCATCATTCAGTGAATCGCGTACTTGGTTGGGGGGCTAGTTTGCTGCTCAAACCATCGAAAAATTCGCTCATCGGAAACGGTTTCGCCCAAGCGTTCAAGAAGCCATGGCTTGATCATCGGAAGAAATGGGTTTATCTGCGTCCGCGAAGTCGATGCTCGTAGCAATATGTTTGTGGCTAAAAGCTCGCCCATTGCTTCATGGAACGAATCTGTTGTGTTGAGGGTAACGCCCTGTATGTCCAGGGCCGAGATGACGCGAGAAATGTACGGCGGTTTGGCTGCGTAATAGCGCGACCAGCGGTCTTGTGCAGGCTTGTCTTCGGTCGGTCGTTGCCATGGTTGGTTTCCCGGACGCGATTGCCGATATTCGCGAGCGCGTGCGGAGCTTGTAGTTCCGATAGGCTTCTGTTCGATCCGCAGAGTCGACACGAAATTATCAGCGCATCAAGGGAAGAGCCACGTTCGGATTCTGCGCGAAACTCTAGGTCTGGGTGGATTCGGTCACACGGCCCGGCGGCTGCGGATTTTCGGGAATGTGCCCAAGCCCACCAGTCGATATCGGTTAAATGCCCGCCGCCACAAGCCGCAACGTATCGCATCGGCACCAAGATCGATCCTTCGCAGCGGTGGTTAGTACATCGCGGTAAGTCTCGATTTCGCGACGTTTCAGTCTCGCGATCAGATGACCATCGCTCCATCTTTCGACAGGTCGGACAAAAAAGCCAACGTGGAAATCGCATTACGGACAGCGCCGGGCCCTGTCCGGACGATTTCACCGGAGGCAGCCGAAAACCCTCCCAGGCGCCAAGCCGGTCCTGCAGTCTCTGTAATTTTATTCGGGGAGCGTGAGCCCAGCCGGTGCCATGATTGACGTCCATGACGACAAAACACTCTTGACCCCAATCTAATGGCGCCCGGGCCATATGGTTGAATGGCTTGCGCGCTTCGAATCGTTCGATCCCTGCTCACGGTCAAGCCCCCCAATTTCAAAACGTGTTTCCCGTCGACGTGTCGCATTGAGTTCAACGTCGCCCATAGGCCATCGGATTGTCGCTGCTCGAAACATGCGAAGTAGTAATAGAAACTGAATAGAGTTGCTTTGGAAAAGCAGGGGCGGGCCGGACACGTCCATGGCACCTCTGGTGCCATGCATTGACCAGTCTCTGAAGTCTCCTATCGAGTATTGGCCGTTCGTCCGGTTGCGCGGCATTTTGGAGCCGATCGAGGTAGCTGCTGATCGCTTGGTGTGCAGTATTTGGGTCAAAACGCCTTGCGTCCTGTGTGTCTGTTAGTCCAAGCAGGTGGCGAACAACCATAACCAGACCAGCGTGCAATGTTCGATCCAAGGCTGGGGGCGAGAAAGGTGTGACGCTGGAAGGCTCTACGCCTCGGTACAGAGCTTGGTGAAAGGCTGAGGTTTCGTAATGAGATCTGTCTCGAGGACGGAACCCGGTGTACAGGGTAATGACGATGCCGGGAGGGCGCTTTCCCGATCGACCGACACGACTCGAGGCTTGGATATACTCCGCGTTGGTCTTTGGCTGTCCCTTGATGATCATGAGACCGAGCCGCGAGACATCCACACCTACAGAGATCATGTTGGTGCACGCAAGAGCGTCAATGCAGCTTTTGTTGGGATACGGGACCTTGAGCTTATCCAGGGCATCTGCAACTTCCGCGCCTTTCAAGTTGGCTGATAACTCGACGACGCCGTTGAAATAGCGTCGCCGGTCACTGACCGGCTCAAGAATCTCAAGGCGCGTTCTGACGTCGTCCCGCAACATTGTGGTCGTCTTGCCTAGCTCCTGACGGCTGTTGTGATAGATCACTTGAGTCCAGTAAGAGTCGCGGACGGTATTCCCTTCCAGATCGGTTGAGGTAGGGTCGAGAAACTGCGCAGCATCTGCCGCCGCGGCTGACGTTTGTACAAGAGCAGTCAGCGCTGAGTAGAGGCCGGGCCCCATCACGCCAAGATAGAGACGGCCGGGCGATTCCCTATCCTCACGCGAATAGAATGAGTCGGCGGCATCCAGGCCCGAAGGCGGGAAGACGAATGCGTCACGCGCGTACAGTGCGCGAGCTTGGTCGTTCGCTCGTTGAATGGTGGCGGTCGCTGCGAGGTACTTCGGGGTGATTCCTCTAGCTTTCAATATCGTGTCGATGGCCGCCTCGTAGACGCCGGCGATGGTTCCTAACGGTCCGTTTATAAGATGTAACTCGTCCTGGATGATTAGGCCGGGAGGAAGTGTTTCGGCGTCGCCGAGTCCGAAAAAAGCCCTGGATCGCGGTTCCCAAACCATGCGAGCGAATTTGTCGATCGTGCCGATCAATAGGCTAGGTGGCCTCTTGTAGAGATCATCATCGACTACCGAGACGGGTATTTCGTCGTGAAGAATGCAATTGAAATCCGGACAAAAAATCCGGAACCGACTGGCCGTCATGTCCAGACCGTAGTCGGCGAATTTGCCGCGGCGCTCGGGCACAATGCGCGTACCGCAGTACGGGCACGCCAAAAGCTGAAAACCGTTTTGGGCGAGCCGCGTTTCGGATACGTTCCTCAATTTCCACTGCGCCGGGATCATTACCGTCTTCGCTGCTCAGTCGATTTGGGGTCGTTGCGCCTCCGACCCAGAGCCCTAGTGTGATCGGAATGCTGCCGAGCTTTAAGGCAGGCTCAGTTCTTCTCATCGTTTCCAGAACGGAAATCAACGTTGCGCAGCGTTCGAACTGCTGTGACGTTAGTAGCCGCAGCGTATAGCGCATAATGACCGCCGTACCTGCGCCGGAATCCTCATAGCGAAGCCTACGTAGTACGATTTCAAAAGCCGTTAGTGCAAGGTAAGCCTCCGTCTTTCCGCCGCCTGTAGGAAACCAAAGTAGGTCCAATGTTGTGCGATCGGCATCATCTGGATTTGCCAACGAAGCGACCGTTAGAAGTTGAAACGCAAGCTGGAAAGGACGCCACGTGGGACGCTGTCCAAGCGGGATATCGTTAAGTGAAACCGGGCCCGTCGCTCCTTCTCCCAATGCCTTAGGTTGACCTTGTCGCCCAGCCCAGAGGAATTGCGTCAACATCGCTTGCTGGGCGATGCGAAATGCCTCGAGAGCCAAGGGGTCCTCGTCTCCGGTAAGGACCACAATGCCTTTTCGCATGCGCCGTATTGCGTGCCTTTGGCGCGAGACGATGCGTTCCGCGGCCGCGCTAAACGCTGCAGGCAGCTGTGTGCATGCGGCAGCCTGTTGCTCGGACCAGCGTTCGTATGCGTCTACGAATAAGCCGAATGCTCCCCTCAAATCTGTTGGCGTTCGATTTCGGTCGCTAAGCCAATCGACAGAGAGAACCTGCGCGGCCGCCGGCGGTAGTTCGATTTCGTTTGTAAGGCCCTTAACAAGGCTAATTGGTAGCGGTTCGGCTACCAATTCATTCAGCCCGCTTGAGTTCGTGGGCAGGTCCCATTGTGCAGCACAGCCATGACCAATGCCGAAGGCTTTTTCTGGCGGGGCACCAAAGCCAGCTCCTCATCTTCGGGATGTTTGGAAAAGCGCGGCATTCGCGGGTACTCGCCGATGACACCGTCAAGCACTCGAATGGTCATACGGCACTGAAATAGCATGTCTTCAGTCTGCTTCGCTCCAACGTTACCCTTGGCCTCGCGTGCATTTACCAAGGTTGCCGTCACGAGATGACCGTTCTCTTTCGGCCTAAATAGCACGCTCACATATGCTCGTCCGGCCGCGACGTCTGCCCGCAACAGCTGTCGCTGGCCGGGTGGAGGGCGAGAAAATAAAACTCTGATGGGGTCTTCGGGCGAGGCGATCGTCTCACGCTTCCAGCTGGTGCTTCTATGGTCTGTTTTCCGGTAAGCACCGGCCTCAATGGCGCACTCAATTTGAGTGCCTCTGTTGACGAAGAAACTTATCCCCATGGACGAGGGAAGTTCCCTGATATGAAAGCCCAATCGCTGGATCAGTATCCGAACCGCCTTCGACACTCAAGTTGGCGTTAACATCCGGTTCGTCAGACTCTTCCAACGATTCTGTTGAAAGATTTCGTGGAAACAATATTCCGCTCATATAACGCCAGTAAGGTTTGCCTTTGATCTCCTCCTGCTGACCTCCCGCGGGGCCGAAAAGTTGAGTACGAATACGGGTGATAACCGTTGAGCGGGCATCTAACATCATTGCTCTCTTGGAATTACGTTGAAGCGTTGCGTTGATTCAACGATTTTGCGAAGGATCGATCGCAGAAAATTATTAGTGAAATAGTTGGCGCGGGTACACCCTATATAGAACTCGACGCGCTCGTCGTTGATTGCATCAAATCCTTCGAAGCCAACCAAAAGTACGACGGGCTTTTCCAAACCTTTGAAGTTGGCTACCGATCCCCAAACGATTCGACCCCGCAAGCTGGGCGCGAACTGTCGACGGGTCGATAGGAACGAGGTTTTTCCGAATATGGTCGGGAAGTGCCTTGAGGATGCTCGCGTCGAATTCCGACGAGCAGATGATTCCAATCTGATCGAATGTAACGTCGTTTGCCGTCAGCGCCTCAATCTTGGACACCATTTTCTGTAGTAACTCCGGACGGTCGTTGACAACAACAATGTCTGGAACTCCGCCGTGACCAGACCATTCGGCCTTGCCAATGTCGGCTCCGGTCCATGTGACCACACGAGAAATTATCTCGCGCGTATTGCGAACGTTTCGCAATAGCGGCACCCGAGCAGGCTTGCCAGAGGCCAAGGACTCCGTGAGGTACTTATAGGCGTCCGGTTCGAAGGTGGCCGCAACGTGTGCCTGATTATTTTCATCCATGAACCAACGCCAGATACCGTAATCCAGGCCGTCCTGTACCAGCTCGGAAATCCTGGAAAGGGTCTCGATCGTCATTAGATCCTGGCCCTCGTCGGCGAATACAACGTCATACTTTGCGTTGCTTCCGTCCAATTGTCCGATGGTTGCGACGGTTATTGCGCGATCCCCTGCCAGGAGCTTTAGTTGTGCAGCTAAGATCGGACTGTTGGTAATGATAAGTACTCGTTTGTTTTTGGCGCTCGCACGTCGTGCACACTGCACAAGCAAGTAAGTCTTGCCAGTGCCGGCGCCGCCACTTATGACGACTCTGTCGTTATGTTCAATAATTGCCAGCCGTTCGTATTGTTCATCAGTCAAGTGCTGGAATTGCTTGAGAGCTGCACCGAGTCTCGTTGAGAAGGGCGGATAGACGTCGACATCCGGCCGAATTCGGTGCCGCAAGGTCTTTAGGTTGTCGCGTCCCAGAACCTTATGATTCGGGCGCTTTTCGGTCCAGTAACGAATTAGCTGCTTCAGATAACGCTCAAAACTGATCGGGTCCGAGCAGGCGGTAGGGTCTGCAACAATCGCCCACGGCATTTCGGGACTTCGATGTCCCACGGTTGATCCGGAAAAATCACCCCGAATCCAAGTGCAGTGGATACGCTGGTAAGCGACGTAAATTTGTAACGTTCGGATAAGAGATCACGAAGAGCGTACAGCGCCGTCCTCGCCTGTACGAATGGTCCCTCCGTCTTTTGGTTTTCGTGGTCGAACCGGTCTTTGAATCGCCAAATACCGTCCTTGTATGCGACGCGACCGCCTTTGACCTCTAGAACGAATAGACCCGATGGGCCTACGATGAGGAAGTCGATTTCGCACCACAATTTATAGGCGTGCTCACTGCAGTTTAC
>CAWAQN010000003.1:0-76728 GCA_963784225.1 uncultured Gammaproteobacteria bacterium | reverse complement strand
AGCGACCACAACACGAGTCGACGCCCGAGGGAGTCTAAACGTGGGCGTTAAGCAAGCAAGGATCTTGTCACCCCGACGGAGTCGCCGTCGTATCAAAGTTCGTTTCAATCGCGGCGCCGTCCACTCCTCGGACGACCCTAAAGGCAAGCGCGCATATGTTTTACTTTTTTGACAAATATTATTATACTTGGCAAGTATCAGGATCATTATGAGGTAGGAGGAATCGCCATGACCGACCCCTATCGGCCCAAAGGGCTTTCGAGCGCCGTCAGCTACCAGGATCCGAAGGCCGCCTTTCGCTGGCTCGAGGAGGCATTCGGCTTCGAGCCGCTGTTCGTCATTCTCGATGCCGACGGCAACCTTGCCCATTCGGAGATGGTTCACGGGAACTCTGTCGTTATGGTCGGAAGTGAGTGGAGCGCCGAACATAAGAGTCCGAAATCGATCGGCGGCAAGAATACGCAAAGCGTTCACGTTCAGCTCGCCGAAGGCGACGACATCGACGCCCACTGCGTCCGCGCACGGAAAGCGGGCGCCGAAATCGCGCAGGAACCGGAAACGCAGTTTTACGGCGACCGCACCTATCGCGCGAAGGATCCTGAAGGCCATATCTGGACCTTCGGCGTCACCGTTCGGAAAATGACGTCCGACGAATGGGACAAGGCGAGTGGTTTAATCACAAAGAAGCGGCTCGATTGAGCGCGCGGGTCGACAAGACGTTTGCGGCGCTTGCCGATCCCCATCGTCGCCGTGCTGTGGAGCTTCTCGGCGAGCGTCCGCGGCGAGCGGGCGAACTCGCCGAAGCGCTCGGGCTGCGTGCGCCCATGATGAGCCGTCATTTGCGTCTCATGAAGCAAAGCGGCCTCGTCCAGGAGACGCATCCCGAGTTCGACGCCCGCGTTCGCGTTTATGCGCTGAAAGACGGCGCCATGGCGGACTTGAAACGCTGGGTCGCCGAAACCGAAGCGATGTGGACGGCGCAACTTTCTGCTTTCAAGACTCACGTCGAGAAGAAACGCAGGTGACCGCGGCGGTCATCGTTTCGATCCGCGTCGGCGCCCCGCCGGCGCGTGCGTTCGAAGCGTTCACTGAGGAAATCGGCGAATGGTGGCGCCCGCATCCACTCTTTCAACTTACGCCGCGACGGGGATGGATATCTGCGTTTCGAGCCGGGCGAAGGCGGACGGCTGATCGCGACGCTGGGAAACGGAAAGGAATTCGAGGTCGGCCGGATTACCGTCTGGAAGCCCGGCGAGCGGCTTGCGCTCACGTGGCGGCAGGCAACATTTGCGCCCGACCAGACGACGGAAGTCGACGTGCGCTTCGAAGCGATTGGTGACGAGACGCGCGTGACAGTCGAGCACCGCGGCTGGAACCTGATCCCGCAAGATCACGCCGCGCGCCACGGTTTCGATCTGTTGCTGTTCCAACGCCGTCAGGTCGATCACTGGCGCATCCTGCTTGCGTCCTTGAACGCGGTACTGCGTGACGCCAGGGAGTGACGACGTCATCGCGCGCCGCTGGCGTTGGCGCGCAACCCGAGCCGCAGTCCTTCCGGCCGAATCGCCCCTCTCGGTAGCGAAAGACCGCGGCCCATCGCTAGACCGTAGCCCAGGCGGAGGCTTGAGCGGCATAGTCGAGCCGACGAACGCTCGTCAGAAGGTCAAGGTCAAGAGATGAAGCACGTACCGGATTCTGTTCGTCATTCTGACGATCCTCGGAATCGCCGCAGCGGCCGGCGCGTACGGCTGAGCTACACCTCGCCGTGCGGCGAGGTGGAGCCGCCGCTGGCCGCGGCAGAGCGCATGAAGGCAGTCGTTCGACCAGTGTCACGGCTCGTCCGACGTCCTCAAGATCGTCGAAGTCGCCAAGCCCGACGCCCGGCGAGTACGAGGCGCTCGACCGAATCCGCGCCGCCTCCGTCAACCCGGCCGACTGGCACGGGCTCACGGGCACGCCGTACGTCGCGCGCTCCCACGATCGGGATCGGCGCGCCGAGCAGAACGAGATTCGGCACGGACTACGCGGGTGTCGTCGAGGCCGTCGGCGGCAAGCGCCACGAAGTTCAAGCCCGGCGACGAGTCTTCGGCGCAAGGTCCGGCTCGATGGCCGAGTACGTAACGGCCAGCGCAGATCGCTCGATCGTCCGGAAGCCCGCGAACATTACGTTCGAGCAAGCGGCCGCGATGCCGATCGCCGCAATCACGGCGCTCCAAGGGCTGCGGGACAGGGGCGGCTGCAGCCGGGCCAGAAGGTGCTTATCAACGGCGCGTCGGGCGGAGTCGGCACGTTCGCCGTGCAGATCGCGAAAGCGCTCGGCGCCGAGGTCACGGGCGTCTGCAGCACCCGAAACGTCGAACTCGTGCGGTCGCTCGGCGCCGATCACGTCATCGATTACACGAAGGAAAACTTCACCGAAATGTCGGAGCGCTACGATTGATTCTCGACAACGTCGGCAATCATTCGGTGCCCGATACGCGGCGAGCGCTCGAGCCGAACGGAAGGCTCGTGCTCGTCAGCGGACCGAAGGACGATCCGTGGCTCGGGCCAATGTCCCGGGTGGCCGAGATGATGGTCGTATCGCCGTTCGTGAGTCACGAATGGCGTTCTTCATCGCCCAGCTGAATCCAGCCGATCTCGAAGTGCTCGCCGAGCTGTCCGCGACGGGAAAGTGACGCCGGCGATCGATCGGCAGTATTCCTTCGATGACGGCGTGGCCGCGACCGCGTATCTCGGGGAAGGACACGCCCGAGGGAAGGTGGTTGTCACGGTGCCTTGACGGGCGCGTAGCTACTTGCTGGCACTGAGCCTCGCCGAGCTACCGTACACGGTGGCGACCGTATATCTCGGCACGGCCTTCTCGAGCGTCGCGGGGCGGTGATTCTGGCCGCGGGAACTTTCCAGTCGCGTTGAGGTGGCCTCCGAAGGCCGGTGCCGATTGAATTCTCGGCCGGGTTAATGGCGAACCGTGCGATCAGCGGGATTTGCCGCGCAACAGGGGCTCCACGTTCTCCGGCGGTCGCCCGATGACCGCTCGTTCGCCGTAGACGACGATGGGCCGCTCGATCAGCACGGGATCATCCACCATCGCCTTGATCCACTGCGCATCGCTCAGCGCCTTGCCGGCATATTTCGACTTGTAGACGTCCTCGCCCTTGCGGACGAGCTGCTCGGGCTCGATGCCGAGCTTCGCGACGATCGCGCGCAGTTCCGCCGGGTTCGGCGGTGTTTCGAGGTACAGGACGATGGCCGGCTCGATGCCGCGCTGGCGTAGCAGTTCCAGTGTCGCTCGGCTCTTCGTGCAACGCGGGTTGTGATAGATCGTGAACTCGCTCATGTGTGCGCGCCGGTGTCGAAGAAAAACGAAATGCGTCGTATCTTACGCCCGGCGCAACGGCGCGGCCGGGTCCCGTCGAGGAAGCAAGCGTGCTGAGCTACGACCATCAACTCGCGGAGTGGCGGCAGCCAAACCGCGTCACGATGCGAATCGGTGAGGGCTGCTTCATACTCGATGCGCCGGGCGACGTCCGCGACAACAGGAGACAGGGTCATGACTTCACGACGGCAGTTTCTGGCTATTTCGTCCGCTCTCGCCGGATCCGTGCTCGCCGCTGGATACGGCAGCGTGGGCAGTGCCGCGGCTGCCGTCGCGCCTGCAGCCCTGCAGAGACGTAGGATCCCGTCGAGCGGCGAGACAGTGCCCGTCATCGGCATGGGCACCTCGGGCAGCTTCCAGATTCCTGCAGGCGGCCCGGAGTACCAGGCCTTGCGGGAAGTGCTGAAACGCTTCGTCGACGGCGGCGCTACGCTGATCGATACGGCACCGACCTACGGCAATGCCGAGGACATCCTCGGAGCGCTGTTCCGGGAGACCGGACTTCGCCCGCGCACGTTCATCGCGACGAAACTGTCCGGCGTCAGCGGCCGCGAGCAGGGTCGAGAACAGTTCGCCAGCACGCTGAAGCGTCTCGGCACCGACAAGGTCGAACTGCTGCAGGTGCACAATCTGGGTGATTGGAAAACACAACTCGAGGTCGCGCGCCAGCTGAAAGCGGAGGGTAAGGTGCGTTACGTCGGGCTCACGCACTATGTCGAGAGTGCGCAGGACGAACTCGCGGACGCGGTGCAGGCCTCGAAGCCGGACTTCCTGCAGATCAACTATTCGGTCACGCACCGGGGTGCTGAAAAGCGGGTGTTCCCGATCGCGAAGGAACTCGGCGTCGCCGTGCTCGCGAACCGAAACTTCGACGACGGCGCCTTGTTCGATCGCGTCCGGGGCAAGGCATTGCCCGGCTGGGCGGCCGAAGCGGGTGTGACCTCCTGGGCGCAGATGTTCCTGAAGTTCGCACTGAGCCACGATGCGGTCACGGTCGTGATTCCGGCGACGGGCAAGCCCGAGCGGCAAAGTGACAATCTGAAAGCGGGCGTCGGCCCGATACTGAGCGCCAAGCAGAGGGCTGACTTGATTGGCCTGATCGGATGAGGCGGCAATCTCCGCTATTGGGCAAATCGACTGCAATTCGCCGGCCAGAAGACCTTATGAATGCGCTCGTCACACGCAGGGCAGTACAAGCTCTGCTTGTCCTTGCTTCTTTGATCTGCACTGCATGTGAGACGACGGGAGGCGCCTCCGATGAAGGAGAGCCCGTTTTCATCAAGGAAGAATCTGCTCCTCAGGAAGCGCCCGAAGCCCCGGCGGAGAAAGTGTCTGGAAGAGGGGGAGGTTCCACTTGTAGTTGCCGAGTCAGAGCATCCCGAAACTGTCTCTCCCGCCAATAAGCTCGAGGAGGTGGTCGTCGAGGCTCCCCGCGAACGTCACGAAGTGATCCTTGATCTCGTGTCCGAAGCGCAGTCTATTCTTCGTGATGTCGAACTCGAGTATGTGTTCACGGGGAAAGGAAGAAGAGAAACGCTTCGCGGACGTCCTGTCGCCTTTGCCCTGTGGAGCGAGGCGAAGAAGAAATGGTCCATCGCGCACATCGAGATCCCCCGCCCTCCGGTCAAATGGAAGCCCGGAAGGAAGCCCTTACCTTTCACCGTGCGCACACCAGGAATCGAGGCACGGCACGTCAAAGGCACGGGTGCCGAACGGCTGATGTTCGCCTTCTCCAAGGACGGAGAGCAAATGAAGGTCTACGGGAGAAAATTCCCCGTTTTCGACAGCGCTCTCATTGCGAAGAAAAAGTGGAGAGCCGTTGTCGCGACCGCGAAGCCAATCGTATATCTGCCGTTCAACGAAGACACACTCGATCCACTTTTTGTCAGTGGCGGGACGGAATTCCTGCTGTCCACGGCGCGGAAGGCGATCGAGGATTTGCGTCTCGCGAAAGCGCCTGCGAGTGGCATTTCCGGGAGAGCTTCTCGCAGATGTCGTGCCCGCTGAAGTCCTCACGACCCTGGCGGTGATCGAACAGACGGATGACGCCGACTTTGTGAAAAAGAAAGCGGGTGCGTTCAATGAGGTGCTGAGCCAGTACGGCCTGAAAGGGAGGAGGCTTATCGGTACAGTGTCTCCAGCGCAGCTGCCCTCGGCCCCATGCAGTTCACGAACAGGAGAGGGAATGGCACCTATGCGCTTGTGGTCAGGCGATGCCCTGAGGCAAAGATTGATCCGAACTTTGAGCGCGGCGCAACGGACCTTCTGAACGCCATGAAAGCGGCGATCTGCCTCTTCGACATCGAGCTGTCCCAAATGCGTTCGGATATCCGCGTCGCGTATCGTGACAACCCGGAGGTGCTTGGCATCTTCCCAGTCGCCGCATACAACGGCGGACCCAGGAATGTCTCGAAGCTCTACCGCGTCATAAAAAAGATGGGCGTGAAACTTGAAGACCTGCGTCCCCCAGGAGAGCAGCCTCCAGGAAGGCAGGTGACCTGCCCATGTCTTTGGAAAGAGGAGGAGACAGGTGTACGTCCCGTGGCAATCCCGAAATACAACAATGAAAATCGTTGGTACATCGAAAAATACCAGAACATCCTGAGAATGTTCGAGTGAGAGGACGAGCCGGAGATCGCCAGGTTGGCGACCGGGTCAAAAAGCGGCCGATGCAACGCAGGGGGATTTGTTGCACCGGCCGCGACCTGCAACATCGTGCGTTCTCGATGATGCAAAGACTTGCACGTCAAGCCCACAGATTATCTCTTAAGGTTGATATCCAAATGGGCGACGTGTATGCGCGCTTGGTGGTCGTCATCGGCACCTCGGGCCGCATCTTCGTCTTGAAAAACGCCGCGTCGTAAGCAGTCCACCGCGGAGTGGGGATCTCCAAGACTCGCGCATAGTAGAACGCCGGTTGCGTCCGATCGAAGTCCGGATCTTCCCAGACGGTAGCGATCGTCGGATCGCCAATGGTGTTCGTATACGTCGCGGATGCGATGTTTACGGTACTGCCAACCGGCTGGACCTTACCCGTGCGTGGGTCAGTTTTTCTCCCGTCGGACAGAGCCACGTCGTAGATGCGATCATGTGGCTTGCTGTCACGATCCATCCACCCCTTGACGATCTGGATGCGGTCCAAATTAGCCTCGTCGGGATCTTTCATCGCAACGAGCATGAATCTCGGCGCGGCGCCCTTCGGTGCTGCCGAGAGTTCTCCACCCATGGGGACACCGCCGGAATAACCGATGTTTACGAAGTCGTGTCGGCTAGCTGCGTCTGCAGGGTAATTCCAGCCGCCAAACATCCTCACGACGATGCGCGTTCCCGTGGTTGCATAGACCTCACGCCGGGCCATGGCGTCGAAAATTGACTCTCGGGTGTTCTCGTGCGCCCAGACGCCAGTCAGACCAGATGCAACCAAGGACCAATTCAGTGACGGAATGTCGATCGTAGGCGCCATCGTGGTAAACGCCCGATCGGCCGAAGGTTCTGACGATGGGAACTTACCGAAGAAGTTGTCTTCGGTCGTCGTCGACATCCCAGTGTGGGAATCAGTCCCTCCGACTATGCCGAACTTGAACGGATTTGCGCCGAGCCTTCGTTCCAGGGAAAGACCAAGTCCGAGCGCTGAACGTGCGTACTCTGTACGCAGCATCCAAGGTTCTTTCTTTTGGTTCATCATGATATTGTATTTGTCCCACCGCTCGAAGTTGGCGAACTCATCCGTTGGAGCCAGCACGGGGTGTGTTTCTCCGTCGCCCTTCACCTGAGTGACCTCGACGAGCGGTTCCCACCGGGCGCGCCTTCGTGCGTACTCCAGCGTCATCGGCTCACCTGACAATCTTGTTTCGGCAAACATCAGTCCGTTACTCAAATTGCCATTGTGTGGAATGGCCAAAATGCGACCGGCCGTCGCGACCTCGTACCCGCGCAGTGCCTCCCATAGCTGTTCGGGGTCGTTGCTGTCCTGAGTGGAGAACGGCAGGACAGCGGACGCCTTGTCAGCGCCGTCGCGGAAGATGACCACGCGATGCAGATTGTTGCCGTTCTTCTGGGACGTCCATTCGTATCCGATCAGAGCCGTGAAAACGCCTGGCACATTGTTGGAATCGGCCGTTTTGGTGGCCTCGGACCAGACGGTACGGCGATAAGCTTCCGGCAATTGCAGTTCGGGCTCCTGGGACGTTAGCGCCTTGACCATCTCCCCGAGCAGTTTGCCGTCCTGGCCCGAGGCAAGGAGTTCGGCCCAATGTTTGCCAAGCGTCGTCTGGAGCAAAGCCGGGTCGCGATGCTCCGCGTCGTGGTACGCACCTAAATATTCGGCGTGATCGGTGATTGCTAGAAAGTCTAATGGGCGCTTCAACTTCGCCCGTTGTCCAGTTGACGTCGTGATCTCGTTGCCGCGTGCGAAACGATACGCCTCCGACATTGAAACGTTTTGTGTACCGAGACTGTATGCGTCAGCGGAATTTCGCGTGTGCAAGTGCAAGTCGCCCCAATAAACGCGCCGTGGCTGCTTTGACGCTACAGGCGGCGAGTAGACTCTTGGCGCCGGACCCGCGACGTTTTCTGGGGGAGCGGCGGCGGAACCCCGACCCGCAGAGCAATGCGAGAATGACCCCCAGCAAAGCGGTGGGCCTCGTGCGCGAACGGCTACTCGGTCGGACAGGTGAGCCGCAGATATGTGCATGATCCTTACCCTGTTGTCATTCACCATGAGTACCGTGCTTGGACCGCGATCGTGCGAGGCCGGTCGAGAAGGCGCCAGTAGGTGCCTGGGCTTGTCGCCGCGTCCTGACCGAACGGACTCGTAAGTTCGTCAGTCAGGTTTTTGCCCAGGACTGCGAATTCCCATGTGCGATCGGAGTTTGCCAACGAGATGCGGGCATCTAGCTTCTGGAAGCCGTCCTGGCGCAAAACAGGGTCATTGTCGGAGATGACGTCATAGCTGTCGGTAAAAGCCATGTTCAGGGCCGTTGCAACCTCCATTCCGTTGGGTAGCGGCAAACGGTATTCGAGGCCCACGCTGCCACTGTAATCAGGAGCAAACGGAGGTGCCTCGCCGGACAGGTCTTGCGTACAGGTCTGGCCCGCCGGGGTCTGAAACTGTTGAACGACGGTGCAACCGGCCGTTCTGTAATCCTCGTACTCCGCCTGGAGCCAGGCACCGCTCAGGTTGAACCGCCAGTTCTCGTTGATGCTCCAGACGAGATCAAGTTCAAATCCCTGTGAAAGCAGACCACCCACGTTCGAAACCGAAAAAAACGTGATTCCGGTATCGCCAGTCTGCGCAACGCTTTGCTGCAGGTCCGAGTATTCATTCCGGAACGCAGCGGCGTTCAATAGCACGCCTGCTTCACGCCAAGTGGCCTTGAACCCCAGTTCCCATGCGTCGACGGACTCTGGGTCGAACGTCAAGCGATCGACCAAACCCGTAAGCTCGAACGCGTCGAACCCGCCGGCCTTGAAGCCCTGCGAAAAACTGCCGTACACCATCAAATCGTCGTTGAGGTCGTACTGGACGTTGATCGACGGAATAATGTCATCGTCTTTTCTTTCGACGGAGTTTTCGTGCGGGACCGTGCCCGTCAGTGCACCACCTGCGACTAACAAATTGTCCGGCAATCGAGGACCGCCACCATAGTAGTCGGACAGCGAAATGGGATAGGCGGACTGCCGCGCCTTTTTTTCCACCTCTGTCCACCGCACTCCGAAGGTCGCGCGAAGGGCGTCGCTGATATTCCAGGTAAACGCGCCGAACAGGGACCGTGTCTCCTCGTCCTGATCGAGTACACCGAGGTTGCCGATCGGCGCGTACGGTATCAGCCCGGCGAGCGCGGGGGTCGCCCCAATAATCGACGTCAGGAAGTGAAACGCGACACTGGTTTCGTATAAGAGATCGCTCTGCTGCCAGTAGGCACCAGCAATCCAGGAAAAGCGGTCACCCTCCGGCGAAGTGACGCGTAACTCCAAGCTGTCTTGCTCAAACGCCTCGGGCACGCTGAACGCAATCACGTTCGCGGAGGATACGTCCGTGTCGCCACCGAGGTAATAGTCAAACTCCGTGTGGCCTGCGATGGCGGTCAGTTGCCAATCTCCCGGCGAGTAGGTCGCCGACAGCATCGCTTCTTCGAAATCAACGGTAACCGACTCGCCGGGGTTCGCGCTGCGTTCCTCGTCGAAAACAGCATCGAAGTCGGGCAGTGGGAGCGCCGCAGCGCAAGAGCGACCAGGTGTGGTGAACGGCGCTCCGGGCGGGCAATTTGTCATCTGAATCGCGAGGCCTGCCTCGGAATCCTGTTTTCCCTTCTCGAGTTTGAGACCGAAATCGAGATCGTCCGTGGGTTGCCAAACGAGATACGCACGGCCGAACTTGTCTTCGGTTGCTGGATTCATCTTCTCGGTGTTTCGGTTATAGATATAGCCATCCAGATCGGAATAGCGCGCTGCGAATCGCACGCCGAACTCGTCAGAGATCGGCCCGCCGACGGCACCTTCGACCGTGAATTCTTCGTGCTCGAACTCCCAACCCGCATGCACGTAGCCGTCCCACTCTTCCGTTGGGCGGCGGGTCGTGATGTTGAATGCCCCGCCGATGGCATTGTTGCCAAAGTAAATACTCTGTGGTCCTCGCAGGACCTCGATTCGATCGACGTCGACGAAGCCACCTCGCGTATAGCGCGAACGGCCGTGATAAATGCCGTCGACGAACGTGCCAACGGACTGCTCGAACCCTCCGTTGATGCTTGAACCCACGCCGCGGATGTAGAGCTGATCGGATGCAGGTCCCGGTGTCACTGATACGTTGGGTAAACGAACAGCCAGGTCCTCAAGGCGAGTGATGTTGTCGTTCTGGAGAGTCGCGCCCGTCGTTACCAGAATGGAAATCGGCACGTCTTGGAGGTTTTCCTCACGCTTCTGCGCGGTGACGACAATCTCCTCGATGCTCCCTGACGCCATTACTTCAGCTGGGGGCGACGTTGACGTGCCATCCGACGATGCCGCGATGGCCCCCGCGGAGGCCGCTTCCGTGGTTTTTGTCGCGGGCCGTACGACGATAGTATCCTCGCCCTGCACAACGAACTCGACTGGTGCATCGCCAAGAAGCTACGGCAGCGCCTCCACCGCCGACATGTTGCCCCGCAACGCCGAGGCCGTGCGGCCCGCGACGACCTCGGGTGCGAAGATAATCTGCACGTCAGCTTGCCTGGCCAACTCCCGCAACGCCTCACTCAACGGCTGAGCTGCAATATTCAGCGCGACGGACTGCCTTGGATCCCCCGCCATCGCTGTACCGCAAGTTACTGTTATGACAGCAAAAACTCCCACGCGGAGTCTGTTGCAAATGCCGCTCGAACTCCTCAATCTCGTATTGATCATCGACGCTATCCCCCTGCCGAATACGCGGGCTGGTCCGGTCATTAAGCGAATCTCGTGACATAAGACGCAGTCATGCGAGAATCCCGACAGAGATGTCTAAAAAAAACAGACCTGACTGGTTTTTAATGGCGTTTCTTTCGATGGAGCGCTCGCTGCAAGCTTGTAAAATCGCGTCGCTGGATGGACGCTGACATGACGACATCAGTCCCTATACCACCTGCAATATGCGGAGACGTGGACACGTCAAGCTCCGATCGAGAGCATCCACCACGCGACGCGGTGTCCGAGACTCAAAGAACCTATTTAACCGCCCTCTTCCACAAGTACCGAGGCCCATTGCAGCGGTATCTGGGCGGGCTCGTGTGCTCTTCCGATGATGCCGCTGAGCTTGTGCAGGAAAGCTATCTTCGGTTGATGCGGCACGCCGAGATGACACACGTCGAGTCGATCGCTCGTTCCTATCTCTTCCAGACCGCTACTAACCTGGCCCGCGACTATCACCGTAGGCGGGCAACCCGTCATACAAAGATGCATGTGCCGATTGATGAAGAGGCGACCGGAGTCAGTGACGAGTTGACGCCCGAGGGAACCCTGATATGGGAGCAATCGCTTTCGCAGTTGAAAGCCGGCCTTCGCGACATGTCGTCACACCAGCGAGACGTTTTTATGCTCAGTCGATTCCGCCAGAAGACCTATCCTGAAATTGCGACCATGCTTGGTGTGAGCACGCGAACCGTGGAACGACGGATGTGCGATGCGATGGCCTTCCTTTCCAAGCGCGTTGGAGCAGTGTTGTGAATACTCCCGACCTTGCCCGCCGCCAGGCATCACGCTGGTTCGAAAGGCTCAATTTCCACGACGTGGATGACGCAGCCGATGCTGAATTTCAGCGTTGGCTTGATTCGGATCCGGCAAACGAACGCGAATTTGAGCGCTGTGAATTAGCATGGCAATTCACGGAAGAGCTTCAGAACGATCCGGATGTCATACAACAGTTGAACGCAATCGAAACGCGGATCGCGGCTCGCTCCGGCACGTCAGGCCGCAACCGGCTCGTCGGGGCCGGGCTACGGTCTCGCAGCTGGGATCGTGGCGCTCGCCGTCCTGCTCTTTGCATCGCCGGGCGAGTCGAACAAAACCTCGTTTGCGACGCGGCTGGGCGAGATTCGCCGCATCCACCTGGCGGATGGCTCGGTTGTTGTGCTCAACACGGATTCGAAGATCGTTGTTGGGTATGACAACGATGCGAGGCGAATTTGGCTGCAACGTGGCGAAGCGACGTTTGACGTAGCGCATGAACCGGCCCGACGGTTCGAGGTACACGTCACAGGTGGCATCGCCGCAGCGTTGGGCACGCGATTCAACGTGCACCTCAAAGACAAATATGCCGAGGTTGTCGTCCTAGAGGGCCGCGTTCGCGTACGAGGCGATCAAGGACAAGGCGACCTGCTCCTGCAACCCGGAGAGGCCGCGTCGCTCGTTGCAGGCAAAGCGACAGCGTTTGCCGGCGTTGAGGAGCTTGAGCGCATCGAGGCATGGAACCATGGGCGAATAGAGTTTAACGACGTCCCGCTTGAGATTGCGGTCGCGGAACTCAATCGTTACAGCGGGACCAAGCTGAAAATAAATCCCGGCCAATTAGCAACGATCCATGTGTCAGGGGTTTTCAAGGTGGGTCGTCAAACGGAGTTTGCCGATGCGCTGCACACGGCGTTCGGAGTTCAAGTCGTTCGGCAAGGGCAAGAACTGCTGCTGTTGCCGGGCGAGCCGACGATATCGGCTGGCAACTGACGCCTTATGCTGAGGCCGCAGCTACGCTGGTTCCCGCCGTTGGGATGCCTTACTGTGCGGCCACGGCTGCACGACGCGGTTCAGGGAGGTGCCATGTCGAAATTCCAACGCCTGCTGTGGTCTCTGCCGGCGCTCGCCCAGCTCGTGCTGTTGCCGGCGCCTGCTCCCGCCGAGGAGCCCACCGCCGCTGCCGCCTCAGCGGAAGCGGAGGTGCGCCAGGCGATTCGCGACTACGATGAAGCGCTGCGGCGGGCCGACGTCGCGGCGGTCGAGAAGTTTTGGGCAACCGAGTACACGTTCGTCAACCCGCGGGGAGAACGCCTGACGCGGGCCGACCGCGTGGCGAACTTGCGCACCGGGCGAACGGCCCTGGACTCACTCGCCCACGTGCCGCAGGACGAGCGAATCCAGGTCTACGGGGACATTGCCCTGTATACGACGCTTCTGACGCTGCAGCGGCCGTTACAGTGGCGAGGCGGAGAAGGGCCAGTTCCGCGCCCTGGTTGTCTGGGTCCGCCGCGACGGTCGCTGGCAGCAGCTTGCGACCCAGATGACGCCGATCGTCGCTCCGTAATTTTGTTCGGATGCGGCGGCCACCCCGGCGTCCGTTGCGAGCGGTCGTTCTCCAGCATCGACTCGCTCGCTCACCTGATGCGCCGCATGGGCGGGATCTTCATGCTGTTCGGGTATTACCCACGGACCATTCGCGCCGAAATAGCCCATTTTTTGGTGGACCATCGGACTTCCGAGTGTCGATTCCGCACACCCCTGTTCGACTAGATCAGGAGTCAATTGAAATAGCGGTGTCTGCAAATCGACAGGGCTGGAATATGCTGAAACTATACGGAACACCCCCGACCCGCGCTCTGCGCGTTATCTGGTTGCTCAACGAACTGGGCCTGGAGTACGAGATGCTCCCGGTGGACCTCCTGCACGGTGGGACTCAAAAAGAAGACTTTCTCGCTCTCAATCCCGCCGCCAAGGTCCCAGTTTTGGTCGATGGAAGCCTCGTGCTAACGGAATCGGCCGCGATCCAACTCTACCTGGCCGAAAAAAATCCACAGGCGGGATTCATCCCGGAGTCGGTGGAGGATAGAGCCCAAATGTATCGTTGGATTTTCTTCCTGGTGACCGAGATCGAGCAGCCCCTGTGGCGTATCGCGCGTCACACATTCCTTTACCCGGAAGAGAAGCGATTGCCTCAGGATGTCGACCTGGCGAGACAGGAGTGCGTGAAGATGGTGGCAGTGCTCGAGCGACACATGGAGGAGCGCGAGTTCATCGTTGCCGACCGACTCAGCGTGGCCGACTTCAACGCCGCATATACACTGGACTGGGCGAACGAAGAGAAGATGCTCGACGGCACACCGAGATTGCGAAAGTACCTGAAGTCGATGTACGGCCGCACCGCGGCTCCGCCAACCATCGCCGAGGCGTTCGCGGCGCTCGACCGCTAGGCCGTCAACTGCAGATTCCACGGCATGTCTGATCTGCAGTGCACGTGATGCGGGATTCCATGGCATGCGGGCCCACTGTTACCGGCCGAGTCACGACGGTGGCTCGTTAGAAAAACCGAACAATTCACCTGAAACGCCTGATTTCCAGATAACGCTGAATGGCGGTACATTTCTTGTGACCCGCGCCCGGATGACTTGGTCATGCCACCACGTGCATGTGCGGCTTTTCGATGAAGCGCTTCTGCGCTGATTCGAGCGTGTTCTGTATCTGGATCGCGACGTTCCGACGCCACCGGGCTCGGGCAGCGAGCTCGCGTTCCTCAGCCTCGAATCAAGCATTCCGCCCCTCTAGTTTCGTGGACGCTCTGCACCTCTTTGTATTTCCGAATTTTCAGCCTGGACCCGCTACTCCTTGTTAAGCATCGCACGTCCTGGTGCCGCGGGAAAAAACTTTACGCTTATGCCGTCGAACCGCATAACACGCTCACGGGGTACGACCCTCGAGTCTCGATGTGATGCGCGTAAACTCGTGGACGGCGTGGCCGCGTGACCGAGCCGTGCAGTTCGCTCGGCTCCGCCCATGAAGCTCGGGATCGGCTCGGTCGGCCAAGGAGTAACCCGTTTCGGCCACCGTGTCGTGGCGTTCACAGAATCCAGTAACGAGTCGACGCGTGGTCTGCCTTAACAATCGCGGAAAATCCAAACCGATTCGCGTGCCGGCCCTCCATCACTTTGGAGTCAACGATGCGTACCAAACTGAGTCACGCCGCGAGCGGGGCGATAACATCGGCAATTCTCATACTGGCCGCCATACTGCTTTTTCATGCGGATATCCCATGGATCACCGCATCTGCCGAAACCCCAGAGACTGCCGCCACTGCCGAAGCCGCTGCGCAGGACGTTTGGATCCGCTGCCTGACGGGGCCTGAAGCCTACATACCTCCACCTGGCAACGGTGCCCGCACGCTGATTGTGAACGCCACAAACAATACGGAAGCCTGGCGTAGTTGCACCGTGAAGTGTGAATACAAAAGGAGGTCCGATGGCTCGAGGCTTAGCTTCGAGTGCAGTGGCGCAGTCCCGCCGAAGCTAATCCAGCAGCGCAATCTTTTTTGCGCCAAGACACTCGCACTCAAGGACTTTGTCGAGGAAACGGCGACAGGCAAGCGATCTTCCTGTACCAAAATCTGAGGATCTGCTCACCCAGCCCCAAATGAGTGAGCCCGAAGCGTCGCGTTAGCGATGTTCGGGCTCAGGGCTACTGGGAGACTCGTTCGAACCTCTTTGTAGCTTCGGGGTAATAGTCTCACTGTCCGCACGCAAGCTGGATCGGTTGACCCCGCAACGCGCTGTCAGACTTTTACTCGCCTATGCGTGCCGAAGGCATTCGTCGTGTTGACGTCGGGTTACGAGGAGAGAGACAGGTCTACCCAGGGGCGGGGAGAGTCCGGATTTCGGCGTCAGCCAGTCGTGTGTCCTTCGCCATTACTGTGTCCTATGTTTCGAGGTAGGCCATGTCGCACCATGAAGCCATGAAACTCCGTCAAGTGGTTGCGGTCTCATTGGGACCGGCGCCTACGGTTTCTGACTACCTGCGAGAATTGTAGTGCCGCAAAATCCCCAAGAAGGCGGCTACAACGCTGACGGCGGCGTTCGCCCCCACCGAGCACAAGGAGCATGGAAACATGACGCCAAAGAACACGATCTGTCTCTGGTTCAACAAGGACGCGCAGGACGCGGCACGCTTCTATGCCGCCACCTTTCCGGATAGTAGGGTGACCGGCGTTCACGAGGCGCCCAGTGACTACCCGAGCGGTAAGAAAGGCGATGTGTTGACCGTGGAATTCACCGTGCTAGGCATCCCCTGTCTCGGCCTCAACGGCGGCCCGGAATTCAAGCACACCGAGGCTTTTTCGTTCCAGATCGCAACGGACAATCAGGAAGAGACGGACCGCTACTGGAACGCGATTGTCGGCAACGGTGGAAAGGAAAGCGCTTGTGGTTGGTGCAAGGACCGCTGGGGCCTTTCCTGGCAGATCACCCCGCGAGTCCTGATTGAGGCGCTTGCGGCTGGTGGCGGCGAGGCAAAACGTGCGTTCGACGCGATGATGCCGATGGGAAAAATCGACGTCGCGACCATCGAGGCGGCACGCCGCGGCTGACGTGGATACGGCGGCAACCGCAGGCGGAACCGAGGGGAAAGAAGTGATCTGTTCCACACGAGGCGTTGCTGTGATCCCCGAAAGCTCTTTGCGCTACTTCGTAACCCGGCGGCGCAGGCTTCTCGCCGGCGCGCTGCTGATTCTCTGGGGAGCTCTCGGTCAAATCGCGTTCGGCGCTGAGCGGACTGTAGAGATCCCGCCGCCCGCACTGGACAACCCGAAAACGGCGGGTCCGCCGCAGACGGCAGTGCTTGCCGGTGGATGCTTCTGGGGGGTGCAAGCGGTTTTCCAGCACTTGAATGGCGTTCAGCGGGCGGTCTCAGGCTATTCAGGCGGCAATCGCGATACAGCCCGGTACGAGACCGTGAGTAGCGGACAAACCGGCCATGCCGAAGCCGTTCAGATCACATTCGATCCGAGCGTTGTGACTTATGGCGAGATCCTCCAGCGTCTTCTTCTCTGTCGTCCACGATCCTACGCAACTCAATAGACAGGGGCCGGATACGGGCCCCCAGTATCGTTCGGCGATTTTCTACGCCGACGACAAGCAGAAAGGAGATCGCCACTGCCTACATCGCGCAGCTGGACAAGACGAAGAAGTTCGGCGCACCGATCGTCACGCGCGTGGACCCGTTAAAGGGCTTCTATGCCGCGGAGGACTATCACCAGGATTATCTGCTGAAGAACCCGACGCAGCCCTACATCGTGAACAACGATCTTCCGAAGGTGCGCAATTTCCAGCGCTTGCTGCCTGAACTGTATCGCGCAAAGGCTGTTACGGTCGGGTCGATCAACCACTAGTCCATGCTGCTCGCCTCGGGATCCGACGTCGGTACGCGTTCACGTTCGGCTGATCGCTGTGAGGTGTTCCCGATGAAATTCAGCACCCCTTATCGCAACCGCGTAGCAGGTCATAGCGCAGATGGTCCGCCAAACGCACGCCGACGTTTGCTCATCACAGGCGTCGCAGCCGGCACCGCAATGATTCTTGTCGGCAATGCCAGTGCGCAGGCGCCAGCGTCGTCGAAGGGCAGTGCGAATGTATCCATCGAGCGTTTTTCGGCTGCCGGTGTCAGCGAGGGTACGGTGCAAGTTGCACGCGTCGTGAAATCCGACGAGGAATGGCGCAAGCAACTGTCGCAGAGCGCTTACCAGGTGACGCGTCACGAAGGCACCGAACGTGCGTTCTCGGGCGAGTACGACAAGAATCACGCTGACGGCCTCTATCGATGCGTCTGCTGTGACACTGCCCTGTTCGATTCGCGCACGAAGTTCGACTCGGGCACCGGCTGGCCGAGTTTCTGGCGGCCCATCTCGCGAGTGAATGTCGTCGAATCGTCGGACAGCAGTCTTGGGATGCGACGCACTGCCGTGTCGTGCAAGCGTTGCGATGCCCACCTCGGCCACGTCTTCGACGACGGCCCGAAGCCGACAGGATTGCGCTATTGCATGAACTCCGTGGCGCTGAAGTTCGTGAGGAGAGCCTAGAAGGTCCGAGTTACCATTAGGTCGCGGTTGAAACCTGATCGCATAACTGATTGCATGTGGCGCTGTAGTCAGGGTATGTGCGGTCAAGTAAGCGGGGCCCGCGATGAATGACGACCCAACCGCGCGGAGCTTCGATCCCGCGTGGTGGCAGCGCGACGACCTCGGCTATCGGGCAAAACGACTGCATTTCGCCGGCCGCGACCTGCAGAGCCTGGCGGCGCAAACGGGCACACCGGCTTTCGTCTACAGTGCCGCGCGCGTCAGAGCCAACCTCTTGCGGCTTCGGGCCGCGCTCGCCGCCGAAGGTGTGCCGCACCGCGTCCTGTATGCGCTCAAGGCAAACCGGTTCCGCCCGTTGTTGCAGGCCATGCATTCCTGGGGGTTGTGCGGCATCGACGTCTGCTCGCCGTCCGAGCTGCAGTACGCGCTGGATCTCGGGTTCGGCGCGGCAGACATTTCGTTCACCGGGCACGCCGTGTCCAACTCCGATCTCGATGCCTTTGCGCGGCATCCCGAGGTCCATATCAATTGCGACGCGCTGTCGACGATCCGCCGGCTTGGCGAGCGCTGCCCCGGGCGCCCGATCGGCATCCGCGTCAACCCGCGTGTCGGGGCTGGCTACAACGACCGTCTGCACTACGCGGGCACGCGCCCGAGCAAGTTCGGCATCTACCGTGACCGCTTCGACGAGGCGCTGGAACTCGCCGCGCGCTTTCGTCATGAAGGTCACGCAGGTGCATTTCCACTTCGGCTACGGTTACCTGACGCGCGACCTGCCGCAGTTTGAAGAGGCGCTGGCCAATGCGGCGTGGTTCGTCGACCGCTGCCCCGACGTCGATACACTCGACGTCGGCGGGGGCATGGGCTCGCCAATCACTCCGGGGCATCCGCCGCTCGACCTGGGCCGCTGGGCCGCACTGATCGCGCAGGCGACCCGCAGCCGCAACCTCAGGGTCCACCTCGAGCCCGGGGATTACCTGATGAAGGACGCTGGAGCGTTGCTGTGCGAGGTCAACACCGTCGAGAACAAGGGCGGCGTGAACTTCGCCGGCGTCGACGCCGGACTCAACCTGCAGAACCTCTGGGCCTACTACCAGACGCCGTTCGTCGTCGCGCCGCTGGAACTGCGCAGCGAAGACCGGGAATGCGCAACCTACACCGTGACCGGCAACATCAACGAAGCCATCGACGTGCTTGCGGAAAACGTCGTGCTGCCGCGGATGCAGGAAGGCGACTTCGTCGCGCTGCTCAACGCGGGCGGCTATGGTTCGGCTGCCGCGTCCAATCACTGCATGCGCGGCAGCTTCAGCGAGCACTTGCTCGACTGAGCGGCGATAGGAATTCATGGCGATCGCACGCGAAGCTGAAATCCTCACTGTCGCCGGGCGGGAAGTCGCGATCTCGCACCCGGACAAGGTGTTGTTCCCGAAACCGAAGCACACCAAACTCGACCTCGCGCGCTACTACGTCACTGTCGCGGAAGGAGCGCTGCGGGGCGCCGGTGGACGCCCGAACATGCTGGTGCGCTATCCAAACGGCATTGATGGGGAGCACTTTTATCAAAAACGGGCGCCCAAAAGCCGCCCGGACTGGATTGAGCTGGTTGAACTGAGCTTTCCGTCGGGGCGCACGGCGGAGGAGGTCGTGCCTCGCGACGCGGCCGCGCTCGCCTGGCTGGCGAACCTCGCTTGCCTGGAGCTGCACCCGCATCCGGTGCGGGCGGACGATCTCGATCATCCCGACGAGCTGCGCGTCGATCTCGACCCTGTTCCCGGAATCGACTGGAAACAGATCCAGGAGGTTGCGGGCGTTTCGCGGGCCGTCCTCGATGATTTCAAACTCGTCGGATGGCCGAAGACCTCTGGTTCGCGTGGCATCCACATTTGCGTGCGCATCGAGCGCCGCTGGGACTTCGACCAGGTGCGTCGCGCCGCGCTGGCGCTCGCGCGTGAAGTCGAGGCGCGTGCACCGAAGCTCGCCACGAGCAAATGGTGGAAGGAGGAACGCCACGGTGTGTTCGTGGACTACAATCAGAACGCGAAGGATCGCACCGTTGCATCCGCATACTCGGTTCGAGCAAAGCCCGACGCGCGAGTATCTGCACCACTTACGTGGCAGGAGGTCCGCGACTGCGATCCGGCAGACTTCACGATGGCCTCCATGCCGGCGCGCTTCCAAAAACTCGGCGATCTGCACGCCAGGATTGATCAACACGCGGGCTCCATCGAGGGACTGCTGGAGCTGTTCGAGCGTCAGGGTCAGGGCGATGCACCATGGCCTCCTCATTACAGGAAGCAGGCATCGGAGCCGCCGCGCGTCCAACCCTCCAAGCGGAAGTCATCCAGGCGCAAATCGACCATGCCGCTGATCGAGATCGGGCGAGCTCGCCGCAAGCAGGATGCGCTGGTGGGATTGGAACGATGGAAAACCCGACATCCAGAAGCTGCGGCTCATTTGGAGCCGGCCGATGTGCTGGTGGACGCCATGCGCGGACGCTACAGCACCTGGACGCGGATTCGCGTCAATCTCCACCACGTGCCGGAAGATCTCCGGCCCGCTCAGGAGCCGCTCGACCCGGATGAGAAGATCCTTTCGAGCTCGTAGGGCTTGGTCACTTCAAGCTGGTCGTATCGGCAGTCCTGCGGCTGCTTGTCGGGTCGCCAGCGCAGGAAGATCGCCGCATGGCGGAAGCGATCGCCCTGCATGTGGTCGTATTTCACTTCACAGACACGCTCGATGCGCAGCGGTTCCCACGACAAATTCTTGCCTGCGCTCCAACGGCTTTGCGCACCGGGCATGCGGCTCGACTCGGCGGCTGCGCTGGCCCACCCACGCCAGGGATGGTCATCCATCGCATGCTTCCGAAAAGGGGCGAGCTCCTGGACGAGCTGCTTGCGCATCGCCATCGTAAAGGAAGACGTGACACCGACATGCTGGAGCACGCCGCTGTCGTCATAGAGGCCGAGCAGCAGCGAGCCAACGGTGTCCTGACCGGTTTTGTGCCAACGAAACCCGGCCACGACACACTCGGCCGTTCGCGCGTGCTTGACCTTGATCATCGCGCGCTTGCCCGGCAGATACTTGCCCGACTGCAGTTTTGCAATCACGCCGTCCAGGCCGGCTCCTTCGAAACGCGTCAGCCAGTCGAGCGCCACCGTGCGGTCACTTGTCACGGGTGTGAGATGCACCGGCGGCTTCACTTTGGCGAGCAGCTTCTCCAGGGCAGCACGTCGCTGTGCCTGCGACGTGTCCATGAGATTACGTTCCCCGACCGCAAGCACGTCGAACGCGACGAACGACGAGGGCGTTTGCGTGGCGAGCTTCGCGACGCGCGAGGCCGCCGGGTGCAGCCGCAGCTGCAGGGTGTCAAAGTCTAGCCCGTGCGCCGTCGCGATGACGATCTCGCCATCGATCACGCACTCCTTCGGCAGGCGTTCGAGCAGCGCGTCGTGCAATTCCGGAAAGTAGCGGTCGAGCGGTCGCGAGTCGCGGCTCTGGATGTACACGTCATTCTTGGAGCGGAACACGATCGCCCGGAACCCGTCCCATTTAGGTTCGTACAGGTAATCACCGGCTGGTAGCTGTTCGGCGAGCTTGGCGAGCATCGGTTCGACTGGCGGCTGCACGGCGACTCCTTTTCTACGCGACATTAGTTATACCCCTGGCGACGGCACTACTCCTTTCGATGGCCATGGCTACCCATACGCTACCTCGAGCGCGCCAGGCACCGCTCGTAACGCTCGTCCACGCGACGCGCGAACCAGTCCGTTGTAAGGTTGCGGGTGATCTTCGGGCTCTGCAGCCGAATCTGCGGCACCATCGCGCGGGGCAACGGCCGTCCCTTGATCGTCTCGGCAAGCGCGAAGATGCGCGAGTACACCCGCGTCTTTTCGAACGACGTGTCGTCTTCGCGCTCGAGGTCCCCGCGAATCTGCTCATCGCTCATGTCGAGGCGACTCGCAATCTTCCTCGCCGCCAACTCAGTCTTGCTGGGCGAGCTTGCATCGCTCCCATGGATGAGCAGATCGCCGTCGAGCGCGAGAGTCGTGTCTGCTGCAATGCTCAGCGCGTTCTGAAACGCAGCGTTTCGGCTCGCATAATGCCCCGCGTTGTAGTCGGCGAATCGGTACAGCATGTCGTCGTACGACGCTGGATAGTCCAGCAGATGCGCGATGCCGAAATACACTCCCCCGCGCCTCGTGAACACCTCACCGCGAACGTTGCCCGCGATCGGGTACGGGTACCGCTTCTCCTTGGCATGCCTCTCTGAAAACTCGATGCTCACCTGCATCGGCCCGCCGGTCTGCACCGGATTGAGATTCCCGAAGAGCTGCTCGCCGAGCGGCACCATCCGAATGAAATCCTCGAATAACTCGCTCAAGTCCTTTTCGGTCATGGCTTGATCGAGGCGCTCGCTATAGCTCATGCCGTTCGGCGACCGAACTTTGAGCGCCACGCCCACCACGAACTTGGGAATACCATGACTCGCCGCTCGCGTCTCAATCTCGCGTCGTGCGATGGCGGGCAGTCCCGGCACGGTGGGATCGACCACAAGGTTCGATTCCTGGTCCGCCACCGCGAGTACTGCGCAAATGTGCTCGGTGGTCGGTGGCACTTTTAAGGCCTCGAACGCGGCAAAAATGTCGATCGCCCAACCCGGACGATTCACGACTTTGGGCGGCATCAGCCTGTCGATCTCCGCGCGCACGGCATCGGGATCGACCGTGGGCGGTCGCTGAGGGATTGCACAGCCCGCAAGCAGTGCCAGCAGCGCAGTGGGCACGATCAAGGGGACGAACGTCAGTAGTCCGCCGCGCGCTCGCGCGGGCCTCGGTGCCGGCTCCTGGGTACGCCTAAACTTGCGCTTGTCGGCGTATTGGGCGAGGGTGCTCTTCATGAGAAATCATGATGGCGCCTACGCCGTGAAATAGTCGTACGCTTTTCGGTCGGATACGAACTCCCACCGTCTGATGGCGGGACAACGACGGGCTGGATAGCTTTTCGTTGCAGGAATGCCCTGCGTCAGGGATGGATTGCTCATGAACCGAGAGAGTGGCTCGACCAATCCGCCGGAGCACGGCGAGTATCGCCGGGCATCCCCTGCATCCAATGGTGATTCCGTTCCCGATCGCTTCGTTCGTCGGCGCGTTGGCCACGGATATCGCGTTCGCCAGCACTGGCAACATGTTCTGGGCCGAAGCCTCGCAGTGGCTGCTAGGCGTCGGCGTCGTCATGGCGCTCGTGGCGGCCATGGGTGGTTTCACCGATTTTTTCGGCGACAGACGCATCCGTGCGTTGCCCCAGGCATGGCGTCACATGGTTGGCAACCTGATCCTGGTCGTCCTGGCGGCAATTAATTTCATGACGCGGACAGAGCATCCGGCCGATGCGGTCGTTCCGTTGGGCGTGTCACTGTCTGCCATCGGTGTGCTGCTGCTGTTCTACAACGGCTGGCAGGGCTGGGAGATGGTCTATCGACATCGCGTCGGAATTGCCGAGCGGTCAGACCAGCCGTAAGGACAGGAGCTGGTCGGCCGCAAGCATCGCTGGGCGCGCTCAGGATTCCATGACTGTCGTGCGCGAGCGGACCGATTTACCCATCTATACGGTCGGCCACTCGACTAAAGCCATTCCAGAGTTTGTGGAGCTGCTGGAGCCTGTGCGAATCGAGATCGTGGTGGATGTCCGCAGCATTCCGAAGTCGCGTCGCAACCCAGACTACAACCTGGACCGAATGCCGGAATTACTGGCTGCCCGCCAGATCGGGCACGAGCACATAGTCGAACTCGGCGGCAGGCGTGGGAAGGCTCGCGGCGTGTCGCCAGACCTGAATGCCTTCTGGGACAACCAGAGCTTTCATAACTATGCCGACCATGCGTTGTCGGAAGACTTCGCGATGGGCTTGGGCCGTCTCGTCGAGATTACTCACCGTCATCGTTGCGCGATCATGTGTTCCGAAGCAGTGTGGTGGCGGTGTCATCGCCGCATCATTGCGGATTACCTGATTGCGCGAGGGCGCGAGGTGCTGCACCTGATGACGCCGGCGCGGGCCACGCCTGCCCGGCTGACGACGGGGGCGGTGATCGAGGGCGCGCACGTCCTGTATCCCCGCCCATCGAATAATAGGATGCGGTAAGCACCCCAGGGCGCGAAATGTGCAGCGTGGGAGCTACGCCTCTTGTCTGCGTCTCCGGACACCAGCAGACTCTGCCGTATTTTGCGGCCAAGCCTCACACCACCGATGTCGAGCCACAAAGTAGCAACCTATAACGTCAACGGTATCCGCGCGCGGCTGCCGCACCTGTTGCGATGGCTGGAGCGCGAGCAGCCCGACCATTGCCTGCTTGCAGGAACTGAAGGCAGTCAGCGAAGGCTTCCCGATCCTCGACATCCGCGCCGCGGGTTATGAGGCAATCTGGCACGGGCAACGTTCATGGAACGGTGTCGCAATCCTCGTCAAGGGCAACACGCTGCCAGTCGAGGTCCGTCGTGCGCTGCCCGGCGATCCGGATGACGATCACAGCCGCTACATCGAGGCCGAGGTGGGCGACCTCATCGTCGGCTGCCTGTACTTGCCCAACGGCAACCCGCAGCCGGGCCCGAAGTTTGACTACAAGCTGCGCTGGTTCGAGCGATTGATCGAACACGCGGCGGAGCTTTATGCGCGCGGCCGGCCAGTCATCCTTGCAGGCGACTACAACGTCGTGCCGACAGATTTCGACATCTATAACCCGCGTTCATGGCTCAAGGACGCGTTACTGCAGCCCGAAAGCCGCGAGTGCTATCGACGTCTCCTTGCGCAGGGCTGGACGGACGCATTGCGCCACCTGCACCCCGAGGAACGCGTCTATACGTACTGGGATTACTTCCGCCAGAGCTGGCAGCGCAACGCGGGTCTGCGTATCGACCACCTGTTGCTCAATGCCGAGGCCGCTGCGCGGCTGCTCGAGGCGGGCGTCGACCGCTGGGTTCGAGACCTCGAAAAGCCCAGTGACCATGCGCCCACCTGGGTGACACTCGAACGGGTTTCAAGCCCAGCGGCACCGCACGCAGTTCGAGTGAGGGCATCATGACCACTTCGAATACCTGTCTCGTTGTCGGTGCCACCGGTCTGGTCGGTGCCGCTGTGGCCCACGGGCTTCGCAAGCTCGGCTGCGAAGTTCGTGGGGTTATCCGCGGTGATATGGAGCGCCCGGTGGCCCGAGCCCTGTCGGACGGGGGCGTGCGCCTGCTGGCGGGCGATCTCCGTGACACGGCTACCATTACCCGGGCATGCACGGACGTACACACGGTCGTGTGCACCGCCACCGCGATGCCGCACGCGAGCGGCGACGCTCTGCAGCAGATCGATCACGACGGCGTGCTCGCGCTCATCGCAGCGGCCGAGCAGGCGGGCGTCCGTCGGTTCGTCTACACCTCGTATTCCGGGAACGTCCGGACCGACTCGCCCCTGGCACGGGCGAAGCGCGGCTGCGAGGCACGCCTCGCCCATAGTCCCATGGAAAGCGCAGTCCTGCGGCCGTCACTCTTCATGCAGGTCTGGCTCGGCCCGCACCTGGGATTCGACGCCCGGCAGGGGAGGGTCCGAATCTTCGGCGACGGATCGGCGCCAGTCAGTTATGTGTCTTCCAGTGATGTCGCGGCCTTTGCCGTCGCGGCGGCAATCCGCGATGGCGAGCTTCGTGAGGTCATCGATATCGGTGGTCCGGAGCCGCTCTCGCAATTGGAGGCCGTTGCCATTTTTGAGCGGGTCAGCGGACGGCGGTTCGAGCGTGAGCACGTGCCCATAAGTGCACTCGAGGATCAGCATCGGTCATCAGACCCTCTGCAACGAACCTTTGCGGCGCTCATGATCGCCTGCGCTCTTGGCGACCCCATGCCGGGGGCGCAACGGGTCGCACTGCGCTATGGCGTACGGTTGATGTCGGTGGAGGATTTCGCCCGGCAGTCGCTCCGCTGACCTTACGAAGCAGGGCACCTGGACGGACGGGTGCGTGCCTATGAACAGGTTCGCGCCGCAGGCGCATTGCATTTACCAGTTGCGGCGTACCATCGAAGCCACTGCCGAGAGCAGTACGGTCCGCCGCTAGTCGCGCGACTTCGCAAGCAACCTGAGTATCTCGAGATACAGCCAGACCAATGTTACGAGCAGGCCAAACGCGCCGTACCACTCCATGTACTTCGGCGCTCCTTGTTCGACACCGGATTCGATGAAGTCGAAATCCAACACCAGGTTTAACGCCGCGATCACGACCACGAACGCGCTGAACAGGATCCCGAACGTGCCGCTGTCATGAATGAACCCGATAGATCCACCGAAAAACCCCATCACGAAGCTCACCAGGTACAGCAGGAAGATGGCGCCCGTCGCCGCGACGACACCAAGCTTGAAGTTTTCGGTGGCCTTGATGAGCCCGCTGCGGTACGCGGCGAGGAGACAAAAAAGCGTGCCGAAGGTGAGGCCAACTGCCTGGATGACGATGCCAGGAAAGCGCACCTCGAATGTCGCCGAGATGCCGCCGAGCGCGAACCCCTCAAGAAGTGCGTAGGCCGGCGCGGTGTACGGCGCGGCGGTTTTCTTGAAGACCGTTACCATCGCCATGATCAGGCCGCCGACTGTGCCAACCAGCAGTAGCCCGTATATCGTCGAGGCGTCGCGCGTCTCCATGAACCGGCCCCACGTATACACCGACGTGATGAGCGTCAGGGCAAGCAGCATCGCGGTCTTGTTTACGGTGCCGGCCAGCGTCATCCGATCGCCGACGCCTTCGAGAGGTTGCTGGAAAGTTGAGTTCTTCAGGACAGGATTGCCGGAGCGCATGGAGTTTCCGTTTGGGAAGCGTGGTCTTGGCCACCGTTACGAATGACTATATCAGGAGTGATGGTTGTTTGCGTTCGTGGTATCGAGTTGCGAAGGTCCAAAATTTATCGATCGAAAGATGCGGGATGAAAAGGATGCGCTGACCGGGCTGGACGTCAGTCGGTCACTTTCTTCGCATCCCAAGCAAGCTTACGAAAAAACTGGAAAAGACGGTTTGAAAGCCCAAGGCGACGAGAGTTGCTCCGGGCACGACGAAGCGCATCGTGTAGGCGTAGTCTAGATTTCCAAAATCGCTTAGCCACCATTGCCGAATGGCAGCCAGCAACAATCCGCCGCCAGCGAAAATCGCCAGCATGGCGGCGACCAGCCCCTTCTCCAGATTCACTAGGTTGAAGAAACGTTCCAGCCGACGATCGGGCGGTAAAAGTCCCTCTGAAATGCCAAATGTCTTGGCGAAGATATAAAACAGGATGCCCTGGTACCCGCACAAGATGGCGAGGCTGGAGAACAAAAGCGTATGGGCATCGAAGGTGCTGCGCCCGACGGTCCACCCGCAGCCTGAATCGTACTGGGGCAACGTCAACCCCATCGGGGTCCGCTCCTGTTACGACGAGGGCAAGCGCTGCGCCGAAACGCTGTTCTTCGACTACCACCGGCAACATGGCCTGGATATCCGTGTTGCCCGAATCTTTAACACCTACGGACCGCGCATGCACCCGAACGACGGACGCGTAGTATCGAATTTCATTGTTCAAGCCCTGCGAGGCAAGCCGATTACGATTTACGGCGATGGGTCGCAGACCCGTTCCTTCTGCTACGTAGACGATCTCGTGCGCGGCATCGATGGGTTCATGAAGAAGGACGATAAGTTCCCGGGCCCGCTCAACCTCGGAAATCCGGCGGAAGTGAGCATCCGCGAACTCGCTGAGACAATCGTCCGCATGACGGGCTCAAAGTCGGAGATTGTGTCGAAGCCGTTGCCGCATGACGATCCGGAACGTCGCAAGCCAGACAGTTCCGTCGCCCAGCAACACATCGGCTGGGCGCCGGTCACCGACCTGGCCAAAGGTCTGGCCCACACAATCGATTACTTCTCCCACAGGCTTACGCGCGAAGGCCTTATGGCTTGAGGATGGGTTGTCTTCTATCCACGTCATGCCTTCGATCGCCGCAGGCCATTCGAGATAATTGCGGCGAAAAGGTTAGAACGGTCCCCCGTCGTGTTCTGGCGAAGCACCTGTCTCCGATCCCTTGCTCGCTTCTAAACATGCTGCTCAGGGTGGGGCGTTGTGACTCGAACAGTCTGCAAGAGCTCTCATGCATTCAGCACTGAGTCTCGCCGGTACCACGATGCGTGCTCGTGAATGAAGGGTTGTACCTGGAGGTGTACCGTCGCCGTTAATCCGAATCCGTGTCGCCGCGTGCTCAATACCTCGCATAACGTTTCAGCCCGAAACGTCAAGATTTCTTAACGAATCCACGGTGCGGACAGTCTGACTTGCGCATGGGTTCCCGAGTGTATTGGGATGGAGCGCTGGAGGCCCGCGGGAAGTCAGCCTCGGAGTACCGGTGTGAGGAGCATGCGCCGCACCGCCGCAGCGCCGCAGGACGCAGCTCCCGTTCATCAACAACCACATCGCACCGCGCATGAGCGGCGACGGCCGCTTCGTCTCCTTCAGCGCCCAGACGAGAACGCTGACCGGCCTGTCGCACGATTGGGTCTGCCAGTAGCGTTGGAGGAGCCCATTCCTGAATAACAGACTTCTATCACTGCGCGGCCTCTTGACTCGTCACCTGCTGGTCGTCGCTGCGAGACTCGATTGACACCCTACGACAGCGGAAAGTCCCGCCGAACCATAAATTCCGCGCTGATGGCCTCTCGCGTATTAACATCAAGCGTGCCAAGTACGATGTGTGCTTGAAGGGGAGTCCTTCGCCATGCAATCCGGGACCTCACGTGTCCGACCATCGAGCCTGCTTTTGCAAGGCGTCGTCGCCATTGTTTGCGCAGCCCTGTTCGTGCCCCGGGAGTTTGTCGTCCTTGCTCAAGACGCGACTCCAGCGCCGGCCGGCGCGTCCGAGCCGACGGCGGCGAAGCTGCCGCCGGAGCAGCTCGACTCGCTGGTCGCGCCGATCGCCCTTTATCCCGATCCGCTGCTGGCCCAGACGCTCGTCGCCTCGACCTATCCGCTGGAAATCGTCCAGCTGCAGCAATGGCTGGCGAAGAACCAGGACCTGAAGGACAAGGCGCTGGCCGATGCGGTGGCGAAGCAGCCCTGGGACCCGGCATCCAGTCGATGGCCGCGATCCCCGACGTGGTGAAGCGGCTGGCGGACGACATTCAGTGGACGACCGACCTCGGCAACGCTTTCCTCGCGCAGCAGAGCGATGTGATGGATGCCGTCCAGCGCATGCGGAAGAAGGCCACGGACAAGGGCGCCCTGGCGCCGAACGAGCAGCAGAAGGTCGAGACCAAGGTCGTCGAGGAGAAGACGGTCATCGTCGTGGAGTCCGCGAACCCCGAGGTCGTCTACGTGCCGTCGTACAGCCCGACGGTCGTCTACGGAGCCGCCTATCTATCCGTATCCGCCGATTTACTACCCGCCGTACGTCCCCGGGCGCGGCTTCGTCTCGTTCAGCTTCGGCGTATGGGTGGGCGCCGCCTGGGGCGGCTCCTGCTGCGGCATGCGGCTGGGGTGAACAACGACATCGACATCGACGTGGACAACAATTTCAACCGGAACAATATAATACGGCGACCGCATCGATGGCGGCGACCGCAACCCGGGCGGCAAATGGCAGCATAACGCCGAGCATCGTGGGGCCGCGCCATATTCGGACAAGGCTACCGCCGACAAGTTTGGCGGGTCAGCGCGCGGCGATTCGCCGGCAGCCGCCAGGCAAGCGCCGGCCAGCAGCTCGGCGGCGGCGGTAATCGCGGAGCAAGCCCGGGCGTGAGCGACGGTCCGCGGGCGGTCGCGCAGCGGGCAGGCTCCATGGATCGCGGCGGAGGCAGTGCCGGGGCAGGCTCCATGGACCGCGGCGGCGGCAGTGCGGGGCCAGAGCTCCATGGACCGCAGCGGTGGCACCAGCGCTAACAGGGTCGGCAGCTACGAGGCCCCGCGCAGTTCGTCGCGATCAAGCGGCTTGAGTGGCGGCTCCGGCGGATTCAACGGCAACAGCGCCCGGGCCAGCAGCTCACGTGGCGCTTCCAGCATGGGCGCGCGTGGCGGCGGACGCCGGAGGTAACCGCGATGACACTCAACGTTGTGAATAGGACTGGCTTCAGGTGCGTTGGCGTCGCCGCACGCCTCGGGTTATTGCGTGGCCGCCGCATGCGCGATTCTGGTGTTGCCAACGACGGAAGCCGCACAGGCCGCGGCAACACCCGCCGCGCAAACAGTCCTCAAGCAGAAGACGTTCACCACTCCCGAGGAAGCCGTCGCCGCGCTGGTTTCCGCTGCCGAGCGCTTCGACGTGGACGCGTTGAAGGAGATTCTCGGGCCGGACGGCATCGATCTCGTGGTCACGCGATGATCCTGTCCTGGACAAGAACCAAGCCGCCGCGTTCGCTGCGCAGGCTCGCGTGAAGACCCAAGTTGTCCGCGATCCCAAGCAACCGGGCGTCGCCACCGTGATCACCGGGGCCGAGGCCTGGCCTTCGCCGATTCCAGTTGTCGAAGAAGGCGGCCGATGGCGGTTGGATTCCGAGGCGGGACGCGAGGAAGTCCTCTACCGGCGCATCGGGGAGAACGAGCTCAACGCGATCCGGATGTGCCGCGGGTACGTCGAGGCCCAGCACGAATACGCTGCGCAGAAGCACGATGGAGCCGGGTGAATCAATACGCCCAGCGCGTCATCAGCACTCCGGGACGGCAAGACGGCTTGGCGTGGCGGACGCGGACGGAATCTGGCAGGGACCCGTGGGCGAGCCATCGCGCAGGTGATCGCCGACGGTTACACCAAGCGATCCGAGCCCTTTTACGGCTATTACTTCAAGGTCCTGAAAGGCCAGGGCCCGGCCGCGCCGATGGGCGAGATGGACTTTGTACTCAAGGGTGTGATGATCGGCGGCTTTGCGCTCGTCGCCGCACCGGCGAAATACGCGGTGACCGGCGTGAAGACCTTCATCGTGAGTCACACCGGCATCGTCTACGAGAAGGACCTTGGACCGGATACGCTCGAGCAGTTTCACGCGATGGACCGCTACAACCCGGACTCGACATGGACGCCGGTTTCGGAGCCCTGACGCCCTCCCCACTATTGCTCGCCACATGAGCGAGTTGGACCCACGCGAAAATTTTGCGTCAATTCCTCGTCCGCTGCCTTGCGGACACGCGATCGCGTAGCCTTTGGTCATGATGATCGCATGGAGAACGCAGTCGCCGCGGCTGAGGCCGACTTGTCGAAGTTGGGGCGGTTGCAGCAGGCACTGGTGCTCGGTGCCCTGGCCATCGTGTATTTCCTCGCCGGAAAGCTCGGACTGCACTTCGCTTTCGTGCACGCGAGTGCCTCCGCCGTCTGGCCGCCGACCGGAATTGCGCTGGCGGCTGTGCTGTTGTTCGGCCGCCGCATCTGGCCGGCCATTTTCGTTGGCGCCCTTTTGGTCAACCTGACGACGTCGGGCTCGATCGTAAGTTCCCTCGGTATCGCTGTCGGCAATACGCTGGAGGCAACGGTCGGCGCGTCGCTGGTGGCGCGCTACGCCGGCGGTGTGCGCGCCTTCGAGCGGCCCCAGGACTTCTTGCGATTCGTCCTGCTCGGCGGCCTGCTCGGCACCGCGGTCAGTGCGACGATCGGCGTGACTTCGCTGATCGCCGGCGGCCAGGCCGCATGGCCGGCATTCGGCGCGATCTGGCTGACGTGGTGGTTCGGCGATGCGGCCGGGGCGCTGATCGTCACGCCGGTGCTGGTGCTTTGGGGCGCGCGCGCCAGTTTCGCAACATTACGCGCCCAGGCCTTTCGAGGCGGTGCTGCTGCTGATCGTCGTCGTCGCGACCGGAGCGCTGGTCTTTGCGCACGCTGAACTGAGCCGCCATCCGCTGCCTTTCCTGTGCATCCCACCGCTGATCTGGGCCGCATTCCGCTTCGGCCAGCGTGAAGTCGCGACCTCGGTCTTGCTGCTGTCGGCGATCGCCACGTGGGCCACCGTCCGCGGATTCGGTCCGTTCGCGACGGGCAACGACAACGAGTCGCTGCTGCTGCTGCAGGCCTTCATGGCCACGATCGCCGTACTGACGATGTCGGTTGCGGAACTCGTCTGGGAACGCAAGGCGATAGAGCGCGAGCGATTGGCGCTGCTCGAGCGTGAGCGCGCCGCGCGTGCGGAGGCTGAATGGGCGAGTCATGCCAAGGACGAGTTTCTCGCGATGCTGAGCCACGAGTTGCGTAATCCGCTCGCCGCGATCGGGAACGCCGCCCAGGTGCTGTCGGCGCCGGGCACTCCGCAAGGCTATGCGGAGCGCGCGGTCGACATCGTCAACCGGCAGACGAGGCACTTGAGCCGGTTGATCGATGACCTGCTCGACATTGCGCGGATCTCCAGCGGGAAGATCCTGCTTGCGCGAGAGAAGCTGAACCTCGCGCGACATCGTCGAGGGCTGCCTGACGCTGCTGCGCAGCAGCGGGCGGCTGGATCAGCACCGGGTCGATGTCGACATCACGCCGGCCTGGGTCCTCGGCGATCCGGCGCGGTTGACGCAGGTCGTCGACAACCTTCTGACGAACGCAATCAAGTACACGCCACCCGGCGGGCAGATTGAAGTTCGAACCTGGAGCGATCGCGACGAAGTCATGCTGCGCATTCGCGACAACGGTGTCGGCATTGCGCCGGAATTGTTGCCGCGCGTTTTCGAACTGTTTACGCAGGGACCGCGCACGCTCGATCGCGCGCAGGGAGGACTCGGCCTGGGACTGACGCTCGCGCAACGATTGGCGCTGGCGCATGGTGGGCGGATCGTCGCCACCAGCCCCGGACCGTCACGAGGCAGCACCTTCACGGTCCACCTGCCGCGAGTCGATGCAACAGAGGTGGCCGCGCCGGTCGAACGATGCCCATGCCAGTGGTCTTGCGCCTCCGCGCCGGATCCTGATCGTCGAGGATAACGACGACGGGCGCGAAGCTCTGCGCCTGCAGTTGCAGATCGCCGGGCACGAAGTTCATGGGGCAGCCACCGGCCCCGAAGGAATCAAGATGGCCGCGAGCCTGAAACCCGACGTCGTGCTGCTTGACATCGGGCTGCCGGGACTCGACGGCTATCAGGTGGCGGAGCACATGCGCGCCGCTGGCGATGGCGCCTCGGCTGATCGCCATTACGGGCTATGGCCAGCCCGAAGATCGTGAACGCGCGCGCAACGCGGGTATCGAGCATTACCTCGTCAAGCCGATCGATGCCGCGGAGTTGGCTCGTTTGCTGATGTGAGGGCACAGGCGATCCATGTCGTCTCCGTAGAGTTCGGTCAAATCGGATGACGCGAGCTTCTGCGCTGCCTCCAACGTCGCTCGGTTCTCTGCGTGAACCACCTTGAAATCCGCTAGTGCCTCCACGGCTTGGTCATACGCCGCCTTTGCTTCAGGCGTCAGCAAAAAAACCGTGATGCTTTGCGAACCGTCTTTGTTGAAAGCTTCAAACCCCGCCTCCAGGGTGCCCTTGGCAGGGTTGGCGGCTACGGTGGCTTCCTCGAACACATTTGGGTAGTCGATGGTTCTCAACGCTTCTGCCGTATCGCCGTATCCAGGATCTTCCTGCACATAGACGACGCGCGTCACTTGCGTGAGGATCATCAAACCTGTGCACATCGCGCACGGCTCGAGCGTCGTGTACACCGTATAGCCCTTGGCGTAGCGACCGATCCCCTTGCAGTTCAGGAAGTTCTGGATCAATCGAACTTCGCCATGCTGACTCCCATTGTCGAGCCGACGCGAAGCGTTTCTCGCCCAGAAAACGGGAATGCCTTTTGCGTCCACCAGAACCGAACCGATGTTGTGGCCCCGACCTGTGCCGTCGTCTTGCCAATCAGCCCGTACAACGGCCATCGCCGTCAACGAGAGAATCAGGTCGCGCTCCTGCTGTATCGGGTCGCTCGCAATCGAAACGCTGACGGACTCCTTCGTCGCGCCGCTTTGACACGCGGTGATGAAAGACGTGCCGGCTAGTACGAGGACCAAGGCTGCTGGCAGCAACTTTCGCATGTGAGCGCCTCCCCCGCAGTGCCTTTTCTACGAGGCAGCTTACGCCATAGTCATCGCGGATCCGTCGAAGGCTCCTCGGGAAAAAAAGTGCAGGCCCGCTGACAGCCAAACGACCCGATACGTAGGACCGCGTCGGTATGCGACTAAGTAACGATTTGCTAATGTGCCACCTCGTTTCGCCGACCGGCTGGATACCGGTGGCGGCAACCACCAGGACCGGCGCACGAGACGTGCCAACGCCGTGCGAGGGCAACAGGACGTCCGATTAACAGCAGGGAAGTAACCAAGCATGAGACGCCAATTCGCGTCGACCTTCGCGGTCGGCATCGGAACCGTATTGCTCGGGATCGGCTTGCAGCAGCCCAACACGGCGTGGGCGGCGAACTACGATCGCGGCAGCAAGCTCAGCCTGACCACCCAACAACAGCTTAAAGCTGCGCGCGACCGGGACCAGCGCGTCAGCACGCTGCTCGTCGCCGCGGTGTCGGGGCAGACGTCGACCGCCGCGTCGATGATTACCTCGCTCGGCGGACGCATCCTGTTCCGTGAGGATTCGGTCGGCTACCTGCGCGTGTCGATCGACACGGCGCTCGTCGAGGCGGTGGCCGCACTGCCATCGGTGAAGTACGTCGACCTGGACGAGGTGCTGAAGATTCCAGATCCGCGCCCCGAGGGCGCCGCGGCCTTGATCCCGCAGCCGGCACCCGGTGCCGCCACGCCGCGAGTCAACCCGTACATGCCGACGCAGGACATTGGCGCGGCCCAGTTCGTGAACGCAAACCCGACGTACGACGGTCGTGGCGTCACGATCGGCATCGTCGACACGGGCGTGACGCTCGACCACCCGTCGTTGCTGACCACCTCGACCGGCGAACGCAAGATCGTCGATTGGGTGACGGGTACGGATCCGTTCACCGACAACGATCCTACGTGGGTCAACATGTCGGCACAGGTGAGCGGTGCGACCTTCGTGTTCAACGGCGTGACCTACACGGCCCCCTCCAACGGCTCCTATCGCATCGGCTTGTTCAACGAGCGCGACACGCGCCTGGGCGGCGAGGTGGGCTTCGACGTCAACCGCGACGGTAACCCCACCGGCAGCAGCGGCATTTTCGCGGTGCTCTGGAACACGCAGCGCAATCAGGTCTGGGTCGACACGAACCAGAACGCGAGCTTCGCCGACCAGGCCGCAATGACCGACTACAAGGTTAACTTCGACGTCGGATATTTCGGCGTCGACAATCCGGCCACGGCCGTTGCCGAGCGCATGCCGTTCGTCGTGCAGACCGACGGCAAGAACAAGGTCGTCAACATCGGCATCGTCTCGGGCGCGCACGGCTCGCATGTCACGGGCATCGCGGCCGGTAATTCGTTGTTCGGTGGCCAGATGAGCGGTGCGGCACCGGGCGCGAAGATCGTCTCCGTGCGGGCGTGCCTGTTCATCGCGGGCTGCACGGCCCATGCACTGACCGAGGGCATGATCTACGCGGCCAAGCAGTCCAACGTCGACGTAATCAACATGTCGATCGGCGGCCTGCCCGCGCTCAACGACGGCAACAACGCGCGTGCCGAGCTCTACAACCGGCTGATCGAGCAGTACAACGTCCAGATCTTCCTTTCGGCGGGTAATGATGGTCCGGGCCTCAACACGATCGGTGACCCGGCCGTCGTGACGCGCGCGGTCGGCGTGGGCGCGTACGTCAGCGCGGCGTCGCACCTCTCCAACTATGGCGTCGTGACGACGTTCAACGACAACCTCCATTATTTCTCGTCGCGCGGTCCGCGCGAGGATGGTGGGTTCAAGCCAGAAGTGGTGGCTTCCGGTAACGCGATCTCGACGACGCCGATGTGGCAGCCTGGCGGCGGGCTGGCCTCGGTGCTGCCGCCCGGCTATTCGCTGTTCAACGGTACGTCGATGGCGTCTCCGCAAACGGCGGGTGCGGCAGCACTCCTCGTGAGCGCCGCCAAACAGACCAACAGGCAGCACCAGCCGGCGCAGCTGCGTCAGGCCCTGATATCGTCGGCGTCGGTGCTCACCGAGGCCAATCCCGACTTCTCGCGCATCCCGATTTCCCGGCAGGGCAACGGTTTGGTGCGCGTCGGTGCCGCGTGGGACCTGCTGAAGACCAACATCAAGACGGCCGAGATCTCAGGGTTTGTGGACGTCCACACGGTGCTCAGCGGCTTCCTGGCGCGGCCCGGGGTCGGCGTGGGCATCTACGATCGCGAAGGCGTCGCCGCAGGCGATTCGTACACGCGAACGTATCACTTCGTACGCACCAAGGGCGGATCACAGCCGGCCACCTACAACGTCAGCTGGGTTGGCGACACGGGCTCGTTCTCGTCGCCGGCTTCGATCAGCCTGCCGCTGAACCAGCCAGTCGAATTCCAGGTGACGGTCAATGCGGCCACGGCCGGTGAACACTCGGCGATCATGAATCTCGACGATCCCGCAACCGCCGGCATCGACTACCGGACGATGAACACCGTGATCGCGTCCGAGGCCTTTGCCGCCGAAAATAACTACACCGTGACCCACACGGGCGAAATCGACCGGGCGCAAACGGAAAGCTACTTCTTCCGCGTTCCGAGCGGCGCGCCAGCCCTGAAGGTGGACTTTTCGGGGCCGTCCGCCACGCCGGGCACGGGCCAGGGCCGGTTCCTGCGCTGGCATCCGTACGGGGTTGGGATCGACAGCAACGCGGTCTCGAATTGCTACGTCGGGCTCGCATGCTCGACCGGCAGCCCCAACAGCCGGACGACCACCAACCCGCTCGGAGGTGTTTGGGAAGTCACGGTCGATGCGCGGCGCACGTCCGATACAGACAACGCACCGTACACGCTGACGACGTCGATCCTGGGGGCGACCGTCACACCGAATCCGGACGTGATCGCCTCGGCGACCATCGGGGTACCGGTGGCTCGCAGCTACACGCTCACGAACCTGTTCGGTGCGTTCACCGGTCGTGCGGTCGGTGGTGGCTCGCTCGGCAGCGCGCTCATGCAGACGCCGACGATCGCGAATCACGAAACCCAGCAATACGACGTAACGGTCACCGCAGGCTCAACTTCGCTGCGGGCGTCAATCAAAGACCCGTCGGACCCGGCGGCCGACCTGGACTTGTTCGTCTACAACTGCACGAGTGGCACCTGTGTGCTGGCCGGGCAAGCGGCGGACGGCGATTCGGACGAATCGGTCACCATCGCCAACCCCGCCGCGGGCGCCTGGCGCGTCGTGGTCGACGGCTTCGCGGTGCCGAGCGGCGCGACGACCTATAACTACGTCGATGTGTTCGTGAATCCGGCATTCGGCAGCGTCGCGGTGACCGATGCCAACGCGCTGCGGCCGGCCGGTTCGTCGTGGACCGTGCCGGGCACCGTTACGGCCAATGCAGCGCCCACGACGGGCCGAGTGCTGTTGGGCGCGGTGCAGGTCCGGACGGACACGAACGTGCTGATCGGGTCGGGCGACGTGATCGTGCAGAACGTCACGCCCTGACCTGCGCACGTCGCGATATTCGAGGGCCGCTCCTGGCAACGGGGCGGCCCTTTTTTTGTGCAAATCTGATTCCAATCGAATCCGTCTTTGGGCATTTGACCATTTATCGATTTTCAATACTGTGATTGATGTTTATCGATAAAAATGTTATTGATAATCGATACACAAGTTGGTAATCAACCATGTCAAACCCAGCTTCGTCGTCGGCCGCGCTGCCGATTGCACACGTCGTGTTGCGGGTCCTCATTGTCCTGAACTGGCTGATGGGAGTCGCGATTCTCGCGCTGTTGGTCGTCATGCCCAACGAGCAATGGATCATGAGCGCCTTCGGCCTTTCGCCTTCGCCTGAGACCGAGCGGCTGGTCATGGGCTTGCGCGCGATCGCGGTGATCGGCCTTGCCGCGATCCCGCTGAACTACGCCGTCCTCAAACGGCTGCTGGCGATCGTCGAGACGGTTCGCGCGGGCGACCCGTTCGTCGCCGCGAACGCACACCGCTTACAGGCGATCGCCTGGCTGCTGCTCGCGCTGCAACTGCTCAGTCTCGTCATCGGCGCCATCGCCAAATCCGTTTCGACTCCGGCGCATCCGCTCAACCTCGACGCCGGCTTTTCGATCACCGGCTGGCTCGCCGTACTCCTCACGTTCCTGCTGGCCCGCGTGTTCGCGGCAGGAACGCTCATGCGCGAAGACCTCGAAGGGACCGTGTGACATGCCGATCACCGTCAAGCTCGACGACCTGCTCCACGATCGGCGGATGACGCTGACCGAACTCGCGGATCGGATCGGAATGGCGCTGGCCAATCTCTCAATTCTAAAGACCGGCAAGGCGCGCGCGATCCGCTTCTCGACACTCGAAGCTATCTGCGAGGCGCTCTCGTGCCAGCCTGGCGACATTCTTCGGTTTGAGCCGGAGCTAGCAGAACGCAAGCGCTCGGAAGACGTGAGCAAACGGAGCGCAAGCCGATGAAGACCCCCTGAACGCGCACGCCGGTGGCCGACGGGTGGCGATCATTGCCGGCGTCCGGAGACATCGGCGCTTCGTGCAATTTTTTCCTGTCCTATTGTTCGGTTGAGTGCAGAATGACCGCATTGTCAGATCGCACGATGTCCGATCGGTCACTGTGCGGGAATTCACTTGAGGAGGGATCGACTCGATGCCGGCGCTCAGCCAATCACGCCTCATGCACGAGTCTGAGAAGTGTCTCGAAGAAGCGGCTCGTTCGGGCGACGAGCGACAGCAGCTGGTTGCTGGGCGCATCCTCGGAAGTGTGCAGCTCTGGTGCCAATGGGAACTCGAGCACCAGGCACTAGTCCGCGATGTCGCGCGTCACACTCGTGCCGATGCGCAGAGCATGGCACTGCGCTCCGGCGCACTCGGACTCATCCATCGAAAGGCGCTGTTCGAGTATATGCGCACGACGCAATTACGTGGCGCGGCGCGCCGGCGCGTCATCAGTTACTTCCGTGGCGCCCTGCAATACACCGACGCGGTCATCTCCGAACACGGGCAGTATCTGCGGAGTGCCGGGAGCCACCTGTGCGTCCACCACATCGGCGTAGCCGTGCTGCTGGACGGTGTGTTCCAAAGCCCGGTCGCGCGCTACGAAGAACTCTACACAGAGTACTTTCAGGCGTTCTGCGAGACGTTAGTCGCGGGCGTCGATACGCAAGCAACAGCTCAACAACGTTCGGTGCTGCCCTTGCTGAAACACCAAGTCACCAGTCTGCACGCGTCGATCCTCTCGCTGCCGCGCACCGCCATTGACCTGGATTACGAAGCACTGATTCGCCGCCCGACCGGCGATACGCTGAGGCTCAAGCGGCCGCTTTAGCTAAGTGACGCTCACAGCCCGAGCACGCCGCGATCGATCGCAAGCAGCGTCCGCAGCAGTACGTTGACGCCATTCGCGATGTCGACAGGCGCGGTGTATTCCTGCGGTGCGTGACTGATCCCGCCCTCGCTCGGCACGAAGATCATGGCCATCGGCGCCACGTGCGCCATGTCCTGCGCGTCGTGCCCGGCGCCGCTCGGCAGGCGACGGTGCGAAAGGCCGAGTGAGGCGGCGGCCTCGTCGATGACCTTGCGCAGCCGCTCGTCGGTGGGCGCGGGGGCGAGTGCCACGTCGATCTCGCTGAAGGTGATCGGCGTTCCGCGTGCGCCCGCGATGCGTTTCGCCTCGGCCTCGACCTCCCGAAACACGGATTCCATTTTTTCCGCCGCGAGGTCGCGGATCTCGAGGCTCATCACGACGCGGCCCGGGATGACGTTCGGGGCGCCCGGTTCGGCGCGAATGCGCCCGACCGTGGCCACCTGTGTGCCCGGCATCGTCGACGCGATCCGATTCACCGCAAGCGTCAGCTCGGAGGCCGCGAGGAGGGCGTCCCGCCTGCGATTCATCGGCGTCGTGCCTGCGTGGTTCGCCGTCCCCCTCGACCGTGACATCCCACCAGCGGATTCCGACGATGCCCTCAACGACGCCGATGTCGGTGCCGGACTCGTCGAGGACCGCGCCCTGCTCGATGTGCAGCTCGACGAACGCCGCCAGGGTGCCGGGGGCGCGACGCGCCTCGGCCAATCGTGAAGGGTCACCGCCGACGGCGCGGATGCCATCGCGAATCGTGAGCCCGCTGTGACTGACGACGTCGAGCGTTTTGGCGCCGACACGGCCAGCCATCGCCTGGCTGCCGACGACTCCGCCTTCCTCGTCGGTGAAGACGACGAACTCGAACGGATGCCGCGTGGCGATGCCGTGCTCACGCAGCAGCTCCGCCACCTCGATGGCGCCCAGCACGCCCACGTCGCCGTCGTAATTGCCGCCCTGAGGGACGGAGTCGATGTGCGAGCCGGTCATGATCACGGGCAGCGCCGGATCGGTGCCGGCACGGCGTCCGATGATGTTGCCTGCCGCGTCGATCCGCACTTCGAGCCCGGCACCCCGCATCAGCGACGTGATGTATTCGCGTCCGGCGATATCCGCGTCGCTGAACGCCACGCGGCTGACGCCGCCCGCCGGATTGGCGCCGAAGCGTCCGAGCGCGTGGATGCGTTGCTCCAGGCGTTGCGCGTTCGCCCGCGGGCCGGTGTCGCCGGCTTGGGCGCTCGTCGCCGTGGAGGCGGCAGGCAGCGTCGCGTCGGAGATCGCGGCGCCGCTGCGACGGCGGCGGCTAGAACCAGTAACTTGAAGATCATCGTCCATCATCGCGGCAATGCCGGCACACAAGCAAGACGCGGGCGTACGCTAGAGCCGCTTATAGGGCATCCCAACCAGTTCCACCCGTCCGTCCGTGTGGTCATGAAGGCTCACACGCGAGCGTGAGCCCTCATGCTTCAAGTGCCGCTGCCTCGAATGCGTCGGTGCTTCCCGGAGGCAGAAACCTCGCGCAGCGCCGAATGCCTGCGACATCGGATCGAGCGTTCTACCGGCCTGTGCCCAGGCACTTGTAACTGACCACGTCCATGTTCGCCTTTGTTTCGTCATGGGGATCCTGAGCAAAAACAAATTGCTCCTGCCAGGTCGGCCCTTCCGCGAGCGGCTTGTAAGTCAAAGTGCCGGTACTAGCGAAAGTGAAAACTTCTCCGACATTATCACAGGAGAGGGGCGAAACGCCCTTCCGCATACCACGTCCTACCCGTAGTAACACCGTACAACACGCTGACGACCTTCCCAGTTATCCCTGACGTGAAGCAGTGCCGGAGGGCGTCGTGAACTCCTGATACCTTCCAGAGGACGTGATATGTAGCCCACTACGTCCTCACCGAGACACGCGACGGGGTAAGGCATAGAGGTCGCATTCCGTCGTGCCATCAGGCAGGGGCCTGCCGGCGTCACACCGTTTGAGATCAAGTTCATAACTCTGTATAGCAGTATCGGCCGTCGTCGGAGCTGACCAAGCCACCGCTGCCAGGGTGCCGATCAGGGCCAGAAATGTTGCTCGGTTTTCCATGTTGATCGTCCTTTGTGGTTTGTTGCGACTCCGGACAGCATGGTGTCTTGCCATGCGCCCGTGACAGGAGGTTGCTGATTCGCGATCTCGAAATAACGACAAAGGCGATAAATTTCCGATAAAGATTTCCGAAAGAACTCCATTCGGTGCGCGCCGACTCAAAGAAAGGTGGGTAAATGGACACCGAGCAGGTCGCTGGCGTCCGCCTGGCGCCTCGGCGTGGACTCGCTGTCGCGATTCAATTTTGTCGGGACGTTGATCGGCGCGGTCGCCTAGCGGCCGGCTCGGGCCGCCGTGCGCCCCGCCAATGTGCATGCAATTTCGCCTCTCCTGTGAAAGTCAGGCTGGCCGGCGATCTCACCGACGGTCAGCGCGGACCGGAGTGCACTAACTCGAGCATCGGAGACGCCCGAAGCGCCGCCGCCTTGGAGCCAGCAGGGCGGCCGAGGACTCCTTCGCGACGAAATAGCACATCTGGCGCTGGAGAGGCGATTCAGCACGGCTGAGCCGACGAGCGGTCTCGGTCGGGCAACTGGCGCGGATTCGACCAGTCGCGCCGCAGCCTTGACAGGTGCCAAAACGTTAGATATAAAATACGTAATGAAAATAACACATACAGACCTCGACGATGTCGGAGCGCCTGCGCGCAAACCCACATCGTCGGCGCATGCTCGACTTGCTGCGCGACCGGCCCCGCACCACCGGCGAACTCGCCGAAGCGTTTGACGAGAACCGCTTCCTGGTCATGCAGCACCTGAACCTGCTCCGTAAATCCAAGCTCGTCACCGTGGAAGTTGATGGTCGCCGCCGCGTCAATCACCTCAATCCAGTGCCCATCCAGCAGATCTACGAGCGCTGGGTGGGCAGGACCCGGGCGATTGGGCTGCAGCCCTCGTCGGCCTGAAGCGCACCGTCGAGACCACGAGCGAATCGCGCGCCAAAGGGAGAGCCAACCGTCGATGAACCACAGGTTCACGTGGTGGAGATCAAGGCTCCGATCGCTGAGGTCTGGGCCGAGATCACCAAGCTCAAGCAGGTCCAGAAGCTGATGTTCAACACCGTGCTGGAGTCCGATTTCAAGCCGGGTTCGCGCATGATTTACCGCAGCGAGGACGGCAAACGGGTGTTTATCCTTGGCGAGGTCAAGGAGTTCGTACCGCCCAGTCGCTTCGTGCATACGTTTCGATTCACGAACCTCCCTGAAACGCCAACGCTCGTCGAGTGGAGTCTCGTCGAGACGAACGGCATCACGCGCGTCACCGTGACGCATTCGAAATTCATCGACCAGCAGAAGACCGCCGACTCGGTGCGCACGGCTTGGGTCGACATCCTGGGCAACATCAAGGCGGTGGTGGAGACCGGTAATGTGCCGCTCAAAACCCGCATCGTGCACGGCATGATGTCCGCTTTCATGTTCATGGCGCCGAAGGAAACACTGCGGGAGAACATCCCGGAGCTCCGGGGAATAAGACATATCCGAGTTCTCGCGGCACGGACAGCATCTCGAAGGAGTGAGAAGACGATGGGTAAAGTCGAAGACGCAACGGCCACGATGATCAGGAACCTCGAAGCGAACACCGGAAAGTCACTCGCGACCTGGACGACGCTCCTGCGGGCCGAGCAACTGGAAAAGCACCACCGCCGCCATGGTCGACTTCCTCAAGTCGAAGCACGGACTCGGTCATGGGTACGCGAATCTGGTCGCTCACTCGGCAGCGGGTGCGGGAACCACGTCGACGGGCGACGACTTGGTGGCGACGCAGTACGCCGGCGCGAAGGCTGCGCTCCAGCCAATCTACGATGACATTCTCGCTGCCGTTCGGACGTTCGGTGGCGACGTCGAAGTCGCGCCGAAGAAGGCGTATGTGAGTCTCCGGCGCAGCAAGCAGTTTGCGATCGTGCAGCCGTCCACGGCCACGCGTCTCGATGTCGGCCTTAATCTGAAAGGCACAGCGCCGGCCGGGCGACTCGAACTTTCGGGCAGCTTCAACTCAATGGTCAGTCATCGCATTGGCCTGGACTCCTCGCAAGGAGTCGACAAGGAACTCATCGGCTGGCTGAAGGCGGCCTACGATCAGGCCTGACGCGACGCAACTACGCGGCCGCGTCAAAAAAGTGAGACGCCGAAAACCACCAGGAGCAGCTCCACGCTGAAAACGCGTCATTTTCGCCTTCGCGCTACTCCACGACCACTGCCGTCCCGCTGGCCGAGACCATCAACATGCCATTGCCCTGGCCCAATACCTCGTAGTCGAGATCGATACCGACGACCGCATTTGCTCCCAGGGCCCGGGCCCGTTGCTGCAACTCCGTGAGCGCAATGTCTCGCGCTCGCTGCAGTTCCTTTTCGTAGGTCGCCGAGCGTCCGCCGACGAGATCGCGAATTCCCGCAAACAGGTCCTTGAACAGGTTGGCCCCAAGGATGGCTTCACCGGCGACCACCCCGCAGTACTTTGTGATCTTCTTTCCTTCGATGCTCGGTGTCGTCGTGACCAGCATAATGCCTCCGTTCGGCGAAATGGCTGCTTTGACGCAGCCAGACGAAATGATGCCTCGTGAAAGAGATCAATGCGGCCGTCAGTGATGTCGGTATCAAGGCGAAGGCGCAGGGCGTGATGAACGCGTTCGCCTCGACCGTCCTTTATGAAGGGCACACGAACGCGTACGCGGACGTCCGCGGCATCACGATCTACCACATCAGCAAGGCGTCGCAAAAGGATTCGAACTACACGTATTACCGTTCGACCATCGATCTCGCACTCACGACCAGCTGGGACGACTTCTTGAGCGCCTATGCGCAATGACGTTCGAGGGGCTCGCGTCGGCTAATGCTGTTGTGCTGCCCACCACAACACAAAAACAAACGTCCAGCGCACTTTGCGTGCGCTGGACGCTCGACGTGAACCCGCTCGAACTGTTCTGAACGGCGGGCTCGCGTCGCAGATCGGTCAGTCAGTCGTTATCGCTGGATTGCTTTTCGGACTGTCATCCTTGCTTGGTCACGGACGACTCGTCATTACTCGGTCGGGGGCGTCGATTTGTCGGTGGGCGGGCTCGTCGCCTCGTCGGCTTCCATCGACTTCGTATAGGTGTTCAGCTCGTCGCTAGATACCTTGCCGTCACTGTTGCTATCCACCGACGCGAACTTTTCCGCCAGCGTCGGCATGCCTGCCTGCGCCTCGGCGAGCGTCAGCGAGCCGTCGCGGTCCGTGTCGGCCGCCGTGAACTTCTCCTGACTGATCTTCGAATCGCCGGCCTGTGCCACTGCGGCGCCGAGCAGGACGGTCGAAACGACAGTTACTAGTTTGGTAATACGCATTGGGTGGTCCCTCGTTGATTGGCTTAGTTGGGACCGTGACCGCTCTCGAGCGTTCGGGTGCCCAAGCGTCGGTGTTTGGCGACAAACTCGCCCTATTATTGCTCGCTGCGTCAGGCGTGAAAAAAGTGCCCTCCAAAATCGGAGTTCCGCCGCTTGACGGCACAGTCGTCCGCTCAAGGCGGCGACAGCGACAGTGAGTAATTTCCTGTCCGGCGCAAACATCGCACGGCCAGGGCGACATCTCGTGGCCAGCTCAAACATCGCATCGACTAAGCAGCGGTTTTGAAGTCCCGCATCTGGGCGTCGAGTGCGCGCCTGAAGGCCGACCTGCCCGTGCATCGATCGACATAGTCCGCGAGACGCTTGTCGCTCGTGACGATATCGGTGTGTTTGAGGATACGCAGCACCGTAGTCATCATCAGATCGCCGGCCGTAAAACGGTCCCCATCAAGAAACGCTTTGTCCCCGAGCGATTGGGACAACGCGGAGAGCCGACGTTGCGCGAACTCGACCGCGCCCGGGCGTCGTAGTTTCGCCCATTCCTCGTTCGCGTAGAACAAGTCGATGTGTGCAACGTTCATGACGAAGGGCTCGATCGAATTGAGCGCTGCGATCAGCCATTGAGTCGCGTGCGCGCGCCGGCTCGCATCCTGCGGCAGAAGTACTTCGCTTCGTTCGCCGATGTGCAATACGATCGCGCCGGATTCAAATAATGTGAGGTTGTCCTCCTCAAATATCGGCACCTGCCCGAAGGGTTGGAGTGCGCGATAGTCCGGCTTGTCCTGATCGCCCAGCTCGAGGAGGCGTGTCTTGTAAGGCAGGCCCGCTTCCTCCAGCGCCCAGCGCGCGCGCAGATCGCGTACCTGGCCCTGCGCGAACTCCGGAACCCACTTGAACGCCGAGATCGTGATCATACGAAGCGCTCCTTTGCCGAAGTCACACCATCCTATCAATCAGAGGTGTCCAATAGGGTGTCAAAGCGGATCGAGCCGATGATCGGGCCGCGGGTCGGATTGCACGCACGGTGCTCGAGGATACCTCGGACAGGATTTCCGGTAGCTGCGGTTCAAAATCGCGCCAGCCCAGCGCTCCGGTTTCTTGACCGGCCCACCCGACGGAGCGACTTTTTTTTTTTTTTTTTTTTTTTTTTTTTTTTTTTTTTTTTTTTTTTTTTTTTTTTTTTTTTTTTTTTTTTTTTTTTTTTTTTTTTTTTTTTTAAAAAAAAAAAAAAAAAAAAAAAGAGAGCATACGAACTCGTCGATTTTTTTTTTTTTTTTTTTTTTTTTTTTTTTTTTTTTTTTTTTTTTTTTTTTTTTTTTTTTTTTTTTTTTTTTTTTTTTTTTTTTTAAAAAAAAAAAAAAAAAAAAAAAAAAAAAAAAAAAAAAAAAAAAAAAAAAAAATTTTTTGCAGATGGACGGGGACGTGCCGGAAATCGTGCTGTTATCCCACGGGCGGCCAGGCACCGCGACTCCATCGGCATGTGCCGACGAAGGCATTTTCCTGGGAGATGGGGCAGCACACGTCGGGTGTATCCGTCGTCCGCGGCCGAGGCCGCCGTTTTCGTTGATCAATCGTTCAGGCAAAACTATGCGCTGGGCCTACTTTTTGTCCGCTCCGTCCACGAGCGGCTGGCGCACAACGGCGGCCAGCCTTTCATGGTCTATGATCTTCCAGCACAAGGCCTGTGGCTGATATCCTGCTCCAGCGTAGCCGTCTCCGCTATAGTCGCGTTTCCGCCGTTTGCCCGTAGAAGAGTTCGTTCCTTTGTCCTGCGTGCGCGAACGGCACCGTCGGATCACGTTTTAAAAAAAAAAAAAAAAAGAGGGCATACGAACTCGTCGAGCAGATGGACGGGGGATGGCCGGAAACGTTTAGCTGTATCCCTCGCCGGGCGGCGGCACCGGACTCCATCGGCATGTGGAAGGCATCTTTGGAAACTGGGGCAGCTCGGTGGATCGCGTCCGGGCGGCAGCCACGGTTCGTTGCCGTTCAGGCTGCAGGACTAGACAGACTGTGCGCCGGGTTGGCCAAGGCCTTCAGCATCGAACGTGGCGCGGAGGCCGCAGGGGCCCCTGGCCTGATCCTGCCAGCAAAGCGGTTGGCTACTGCGCGCGTCGATTGCCGTCGCCGCTAGAGGTTCTACCTTCTTTGCGGCGCGTCCTGCGGCGAACGGCACCGCGGTCACGTGTCACCGATCCTCGGGAGAACGAACGGCACCGCGGTCACGGTCACCGAGGACTGAGACAGAACGCGCCACGTGTGCGCTCGAAGTCATCGAGAACGGGAATCGACGTGTTGCCCGGAAGGTGGTGCCGCATGGGCCTTTTTTTGCGCTCGCCAAACTGCGCGAAAGTAATTCCTTGTCCGGTCGCCGCATGGCGCGCTCGCCAATACTTGCTGCGAAGTAATTTTGTCCGCGCCGGACGGGTGTAGTTCAACACGGCCCCCCCCCCCAAAAAAAAAAAAAAAAAAAAAAAAAAAAAAAAAAAAAAAAAAAAAAAAAAAATCCGCGCCAGACGACAGGGTGGTCATCTTCAACACGGGCGCACCGGCCTCAAGTATCGCTAGCCCTGGGGCAGCAGTTGCGCGCAGGTCAGGTGGTTCATCTGCGATCCGGCCCGCGCCACGCCTCGGTAAACACGCCCGGGCAACTTGCCGACCTCGTCCTGCCCGCGACAGCGTGCGGGCCACTTTCGCCCCCGGGTTGGCCCGCATGCCGTACCTGGTCCGGTAGTCCTTCGACGGTGACCAGTCCGCACCGCGCGTCAACCGACCGATCTCCGTGCCGGTTTCGAACGACATCGGGCTCGGCACCGCACCGATCATGATGCAGTTGGCGCGGATCCCGAAGTCGACCGATTCCACGGCGATCGAGTTGGTGAAATGGATGAGCCCTGCCTTGGAGGCGTTGTAGGCCGACATCTGCGCCACCGCGATTACCCCATTGACCGAAGCGATGTTGAGGATGACGCCGCGTCGTTGCGCGCGCATCGTGCAACGCCACGCCGTGAGATAACACCCGGGCAACTTGCCGAACTTGTTGCGCGACAGCGTGGGCACCTCTGGATTCCGCGATGGCGCCGCTGTCGCGGCGTTGTTGACCAGCGCGTCAATCCGGCCATAGCGAGACATGGCCGCGTCGACGATCCACGCAGTCCGCTTCCTGCACACGTCGCCAGCGACGAAGTCGAGCCGCCGCCGCACGAATCTCCGCTGCAAGCTTTTCCCCAAGCCGCGCGCGTGCCACGCCAACGACCTTCGCGCCACGCTCGGCAAACACCCGGGCACCTTGGATTCGGGCCCGCGGTCATGCCCGTGACGACCGCCACCTTGTCAGCGAGGTAAGGAGGTTCCTGGCTCATGATCTGATCTGGGAAGTCTGCCGCCGTGGACTGTCGAACGCGCCATCATTCGCGATGGGCGCGCGCCGCGGCGGCGCAGATCGCATCGGCCATCGTCTTGACGAGCCCCAGCGGAAAGTCGTGTCCCATGCCCGGGACGATGCGCAACTCGGCGCCCGGGATGTGTTTTGCTGTGTCCATGCCGCACTCGACCGGCACCAGCGGATCGTCCTGGCCGTGCAGCACCACCGTCGGCGCAGCGATCCGTGCGAGGCTCGAGCGCCGGTCGCCCGCGGCCAATGCGGCCGCCATCTGACGGGCGGCGCCGCCCGGGCAATAACTGCGATCGAGCGATTGCACGGCCAGGCGTCGCATCTCGTCGTCGGACATCGGATGGGCGGGGCTTGCGATCGCGCGCCGCACATTCAAGAGCCGGGCGATCAAAGCCTCACGATCGTCGGCGGGCGGGTAGGGTGCCATCAAGGCCGCCAGCGCCGCCGGCCGCGACGGCGGCAGGTCGGCGGCGCCAGACGTCGACATGATCGATGTGAGCGAGCGTGTGCGCGTCGGATGATCGGCCGCGATCAGTTGCGCAATCATGCCACCCATCGACGCACCAACAATGTGCGCGCGCGGAATGTCGAGGCCGTCGAGCAGGCCGATCGCGTCGCGCGCCATGTCATGGAGCGTGTAAGGCAGCGCGGCGGCGTTGAAACCGAAGCTCGCCACCAGGTTCGGCACGCCGGCCTCATGAAATTTGGTCGACAACCCGGCGTCGCGGTTGTCGAACCGGATGGCCCGATACCCGCGCGCGACGAGTTCGTGACACAACTCGAGCGGCCAGTGGATGAGTTGTGCGGACATTCCCTGGATCAGCAGCACGGCCTCGCGCGACTTCGACCCGTAGCTCTCGTATTCGAGGCTGATGTTGTTCGCGTTGATCTGCGGCATTCAGGTGGATCTCTCATTCGCGCTGGCGGACTACCAGAATGACAGGCACCGGGCTCAAGTGTTTTTGCCGTATATCTTTATCGACGGGCGACTCTTGGGCCGCGCCTGCGATTCGTAGATGCGCCGCACGTTCGCCATGGTGTCCGCCTGCTCGGCCCCCTTGTCGGTGCGATAGCGCTTGACGCGCGCCAGTCGCAACGCAAGTCCGCCGGGATAACGCGGGCTCGCCTGCAGGTCGCTGAAGGCGATCTCCACGACGATCTCTGGTCGCACGTAAACCGTCATCTCGTCGCGACGGATCTCCCGAGCCAGGAATTCTTTCGTCTGCCACTCCAGCATCCGGTCGGTCAGTCCCTTGAACGTCTTGCCCAGCATGACGTACTCGCCGGTCGCCGGATCGAGCGCGCCGAGATGCAGGTTGGAGAGCTTGCCCGTGCGGCGGCCATGTCCCCATTCCGCGGCGAGGACCACGAGGTCGAGCGTGTGCGCGCGCTTGATCTTGAGCCAGCTGGCGCCGCGACTTCCCGCTTCGTAGGGCGCGTCCAGCGACTTTGCCATGACGCCCTCGTGCCCCGCAGCCAGCGCGCTGTCGTAAAACGCCTGTGCCGCGGCTTCAGAGGTGGTGATCAGTTGCGGGATACGCAGCGACTCCGGCAATGCCATCTCGAGCGCATGGAAACGCTCGCGGGCCGGCCGGTCGGTGAGGCTCTCGCGCCCGTATCGCAGGCAGTCGAAGAATAAGGCGCGCATCGGCAGCTCGGCCTGCAGGCGCTCGACGTCGAGCTTGCGTCCGAATCGCCGCATGGTCACCTGGAACGGATGCGGCCGGTCCGCGGCGTCGAACGCCAGCACTTCGCCATCGAGGATCAACTCATCCGCGGGCAGGGACCGCACCCGCTCGACAATCTCCGGGATCGCCGCGCTGACGTCGTTCAGGTTGCGGGTATATACGCGCACCGTCGCCCCGGACTTGTGAACCTGGATGCGCGCGCCATCCATCTTCCATTCAAATGCGGCCTCGCCGCCGAGCTCGCGCAGGGCTTCGCTTGGATCGGCCGCGGTCTGCGCCAGCATGGGGGCAACGGGCGAGAGAACCTCAAGTTGAAAACTGTCGAACCCGAAGCTCTCGTCGCGCAAGGCGGCTTGCGCGACCGCGCCGATGTCCGGCGCATACATCATCGCGCGTCGCACCTCGCTCACCGGCCTGCCCGCCGCGAGCGCGATAGCGTCAGCCATCACGCCGGCGAGTGCGCCCTGGCGAAGCTCGCCGAGCAGCACTCGTGTCAGGAACCGTCGTTCAGGCACCGTCGCCCGCGCGAAAAGTTCGCGGAGCGCGTTGGCACGCCGTGTGGCGACGCCCTTGCCGCACAGGGCCGCGATCGCCGCGAGTTTCTGATCCACTTCGGCCAGCGACAAGCAAGGGGTGCTTGCCGCTGCGACCGTATCGGCCGCGCGCAGCGCCGTCTGCCCGATGCCGCAGCGTCCCTGCGGGACCTCTCCGGACAGGTACAGAACGCCGGCCGTGAGCTCAGACGGCTCGAGCGTGCGCAGAAACTGCGCCAGCTCGCGCACTTTCGAAAGGCGAGCAGATGCCGAGCTCACGCGATCCGAGGCTTCCACCAGGCTGCCCAGTAGCGTCACGCCATTCCAGGTTCATTCCGTATCGGGATCCGACATTCGGGCGGCCTGCGCGGCGGCTGCATCGTCATGCGCCGCATCCGGCTGTAGGAAAGGGATTTCAGGTCGGTGCCATCATCGACGAGGACGCCGGGGTCGCGCCTGTTCAGTGAACTTGATGGTGCCACTTCCGGAAATGCAGACGCCATTTACCTTGCTCCGCTTGACTAGATAGGCGACCTTCCACTGCGGGTAAGAGATGAGCTTGGCTCGCCTGTCGGCGCTGATGCTCGTAATGTCAGGCCGCCCCAATTTCCTGACGACGCCCAACTCACGTGCTCCATTACTGAAGCCGAGGGCGCTGCTGTAACCCCCGAGTTCGCAAACGACGTCGGCTCGTAGTCCGTTCGCGTCGGTGTAGAACACGATTTCCAGGGCGTATTCGTTGTCATTCGGAATCGTGTACGAGTACCTCAACGCTGCGCGCCTGGTTTCGCCAGCATCTGATTCCGATGGACCTTCCTCTGTCGTGGGTTTGCCGAGCGTGACCGTGACCTCGGCCGGGGTCATGCCCAATTTCACTCCCGCCAATTCCGTCGGGACCTGAGGTCTGGATTTTTTTTTGGGCTTGCCCCAGCCATTCGTGGCGAAGCTCATGAGTGCCGACATCATGAGCAAACACGCGACAGCCCTCCCAACGCTTCCGCTTCCGCGTTGACGGCGACCCTCCACACGCCGATAGCGAGCAGTACAGAGAGAGTTGACCAGACGATGCCGGCACCGACAGACATCAAGAGCCCTTAATTTGGTACACGGTCCGACACACGAGTTTAGTCCGCTAGAGTGCCGAGGGAACCCCTGCCGCGACGCGAGCTGGGTGTCGCGGCCTACAGGACGCTCGGGGCGATTCTGGCTGCGCAGCGCAACTGTGACTGTCACCGTACGCGTCTTGCCTAAACCGTCGACATCGGAACGCGAGGCTCTCAAGGAGGAGGCGAACATGAGTGAACTACGGTATCCAAACGAAAGCCGGGAGTATCGCGATGCGCGTGATTCTTTGCTCAAGGACGAGCAAGAGCTTGTCGACAAAACAAAAGCCGTCGCCGAAAAGCGCCGAAAGCTTCCTCGCGGCGGTCAGTTGAAAGAGGACTATGAGTTCGATTGGGCCAACGACAAGAAGATCGGGCAGAAGGTGAGGTTCTCCGAGCTATTCGCGGACAAGAATTCGTTGCTGATTTATTCCTTCATGTTCGGTCCGGGCTGGGACAAGCCGTGCCCTTCCTGTACGTCGCTGGTCGATGGATTCGATCGCACGTATTACCAGGTCTCCCAACACGCCGCGTTTGTCGCGATTGCCAAGGCACCGGCCGATCGAATCAATGCGTGGGCCAGGCGACGCGGATGGTCGCAGATTGCGCTGGTTTCAGGATTGAACTCGTCCTACCAGGCGGATTACAAATGCCAGGAAGAATCCGACGATATGCAATTGCCCGTGATGCATGTATTCATGAAGCAGCACGGAAAGATTTTTCATTTCTGGGGAACTGAAACACGGCGGGAATCATGTCGACACGGTTTGGCCCTATTGGAATCTCATGGATTTCACGCCGGAAGGTCGGCCTGACATTCACACTCCGCCACAGGATTTCAGATCTGAATTTCTTGAACGACACTATCTCCATAAGGAGTAGTGTCGCGGACCTCGAACACCGCGAGGCGCTGACGGGTCCTCGAGTCCCCTAAGTCCGCGATCAAGTCGGCATCCGTCGGGCATCTATCGGTCTTCGGCGATCGCTTCTAGTATGCGGTCGATGTTTACTCGCGTCCGCGCCGCCGTCCGAGACTATCCAGTTATGTTCGCGCGCGGCGCGTGGTTGCGAACGGCTTCTTGCTTGCGTTTCTCGCCGGCTGCGGTGGAACGAGCGATGCGCCGCGATCTCAAGTCCAGCCCGCGGCCACGGTCGAGTCACCGGCGATCGAACGATTGTTGCGCGCATTGGTGAGCAAGCCATCACGAGCGCGCAGCTCGATGCGCCGTTGCGGCTCGCGCTGCATGACCTGGAGATGCAGAAGTACCGGCTACGGCGCCAGGCGCTGGAGGCAGCGATACTGCGTGAATTCGAACGCACGTCGAACATGATGCATTCGGCCGAGTTGCTGCTCGAGCCGCCCGCACCGCCGCGGGTAACGGTCGAGGCCGACGCGAACCGCATGCGACCGGCCGGCGCCACAGCAGTGACCGTGCTCGCGTTCTGCAATTTCGAATCGCCTCATTGCGCGCGACTGCAGGTAACGCTCGCGCAGGTGCTGCCGCTGTTTCCCGGAGTCGTGCGCTACGCAGAACGTACGCTGCCGCTCGAGTACCACCGGCACGCCGCGCAGGCGGCGGAGGCCGCCCACTGCGCGCTCGAGCAGGGCAACTACTGGCGCTACCACGACGTGCTCTATGCCGGTGGCAACGCGCCGGATCGGCCGGTGCTCGAGCGCGCGGCGCGCGCGTCCGACCTCGAGCCACGCGCATTCGCCGCGTGTCTAAGCGACGGCCGTCACGCTAAAGACGTGACCTGCGGACGTTGCGGTCGCCAGGTCGTTAGGCGTGTCGACCGTGCCCGCTGTGTTCGTCAACGGCCTCTACGCCAGCCCCGACGTGCGCGCGTCGGACCTCGTGTGGTTGATCGAACGCGAACTCGCCACGCTGGAGACTCCGTCGCCACGGCTCGTGGCCGCCACGACTGCCGCGACGGTTCCATTTCAGCTCCGACACGTGCTCGTGTCACGAACGCCCGGGCAGGGACTGGCGCTGCTTGCGCCTTCCGTGGCGCCGGAGCGCGTTGCCGCCTTCCGGGAGGGCGAATCGGTCGCGACAGGCATTGTCGTACGGCGCATCGTCGACGATGGCATCGAACTACTGCGAAACGGCAGGGCGGAACGGTTGGGTTTCGAGTCGGCGTCCGAGCGCACGTCGTCGCCTGCGATGGAGAATCCCGTGGACGCCCGATATCGCCCAGCCGCATCGTGCCATTCCGGTCACGCTCGATCGCGACCGCGTGCTGGTGCTGCTGTCGGATCGCATCGCGCTTGCGCGGGCGTTGCAGCCGGTGCCGATGACCGCCGGTGGACATCGTCTGCTCAAGCTCCAGGACGTCGCGCCTGGGAGTCTCTATGAAGTGCTCGGCCTGCAACCCGGCGACGTCATCGTCGGCGTCAACGAACAGCCCGTGACCGAAGCGTTCAACCCGCTGTGGGACGCACTCGAGAAGGAGGACGAAGTCCGCCTGCGAGTGATTCGCCGCGGCGGTCTCGCGCAGCACTACACGTATCGGTTCGGCGAATGAGTGGTCCGCCTCCGTCTATTTGTGCGGATTCCTGTTCCAGATCACCGTCGACAGCGTGTTCTGCCCCGGGATGCTGGGGTGGAAGCAGTCACCGCCATTGATGTCGCCCGGCTGGAAGTTGTAGCTGCCCACGGACGCGTTTGGCGTCGCGTCGTAGTCCGTCACCACCTCGACACCCGTCGCGGCCGCCGCGGCGTTGTACTGCGCGGCCAGCGTCACCAACCTGGCGTTGTAGGCTTTCTGCCGCGCGTCGATCGCGGCCAGTCGGGCTGCGAGGTCCGTGCCATTCGCGGTGGCGATCCGGCACACGTCGAAGCTCGCCCAGAAGTTTTCGCAGTTGATGTTCGAAGTCGACTGCTGCTTTGCGATGCCGGCGGCGCGCAGGTCCTGCACTCGCGGCACGCTCACCATCATCACCGTCGAGCCGTCAGGCAGCCCGTTGACAAGCGTGTCGAGCCCAGCCCGCACGGAGATCTCCCACACTGCGTCGCTGTAGAGGTCCGCGGTCGTGGCGCGATTGCAGATATCGTTGGCGCCGAGCTCCATGAAGACGCGCACCGGCTGCGTGGCCGTTCCGACGATGGCGGCCGCCTGCGCCTGGAAGTTGTTCTTGCTCGCGTCGGTCATCTCGGAGCCCGACGCCGAGGCGTTCTTGTCGCCGGTAAACAGCGGATCGGACGCGAGGTACCGGTCGACGATGCTTGTCACCGACGTGCTGGAGCCGTCGAAGAACGAGTACTGGGGTTTGTCACCGCTGCCGTAGCAAAGGAAGTCGAACAGGCCCGTATTGCGTGTGCAGTCGGCGTTGTAGCCGCGCATGATGCTGTCGCCGCCGCCTTTCGCCGCGCGCACGGCAGGTGTCGTCGTCTGCGACTTGCCCGTGCCGCTCATGGCGACCGTGACCGTCGGCGTGTTGCTGGCATTCGTGACGATCACGAGGTTCGCGGCGAAGGCACCGACGGCGGTCGGCGCGAATGTCACGCTGATCGAGCACGTCGCGCTCGGGGCGAGCGAGGCCGGGCAGGCGTTGACGCGGGTGAAGGCGGCGTTCGTCGTGTTGACGCTCGTGAAGGTCAGGTTCGCCGTTCCGGTATTGCGGACCGACACCGCCTGTGCCGGGCTCGTCGAGCCGACGATCACCTCGCCGAACGACAAGCTCGACAGGGTGACCGAGATGGCCGGTTTGGGCTTGCCGCCGCCACCACCACCGCCACCGGGCTTGGCTGCCAGGGCGAGCCCGCCGACGACCATGGCGACGGCCAGGAGAATTGCTGCGATGCGCTGAGCCGTGGATGCGAGCGGACCGTTATTTTCGGTTCTCATGGCGTCATCCCCTGATTATTGTCGTCGGCGTTGTGGAGCCAGCATACCCCCAGTCGGCGCGGGAGTCCTAGTCGCTCGTGGCACCGACCACCATGGTTTTTCGCGCGGGTTGCCTTCGACGAGCGTGCCCCCCATGCTTGGCGAACGCGATCTGGACGCAGGAGAACATCGATGAAAAAAGTACTTTTCGCCGCGGCACTCGTGGCGCTAAGTCTCGGCACCTTGGGCATCTCGAGCGCCAAGGACACCGAAGGGCTCGACGCCGCATCGAAGAAAGCGCTCGAGCAGGCAGTCGCAGCCTCGCAGCGCAGCGACGCGAATCGTGCACGTGACAAGTATCGGCACCCGGTTGAAACGCTTGGTTTCTTCGGCGTCAAGCCCACCAACACGGTCGTCGAGATCTGGCCCGGCGGTGGCTGGTACACGGAGATCCTCGCACCCTATCTCGCAGACAAGGGCAAGCTGATCGTCGTGAGCCCTGCCGGCCGCGGCACTGAAGGAATGGCCAAGTGGCTCGATGCCAACCCGACGCTTTACGGCAAGGTCACGCGTGCCAATTTTCCGACGGTGCTGGGCGGCACCGGCGTCCCGGCGGAAACAGCTGACGCGGTGTTGACGTTCCGCAATGTGCACAACTGGGGCATGGGCTACATGCACCCCGAAAAGAAGGCCTACAGCGGCGAGGCGTTCCGCGAGATGTTTGCGATGCTGAAGCCCGGCGGCGTGCTGGGAATCACCGATCACCGCCTGCCGGAAAGTGCGAGCGCAGAACGCGAGAAATCCAGCGGCTATGTCAAGGTGTCGACGGTACGCGCACTGGCCGAGGCGGCCGGGTTCAAGTACGTCGGAGCCTCCGAGGTCAACGCGAATCCAAAAGATACGACCGAGTGGCCGGACGGCGTGTGGACGCTTCCGCCAGTACTGGCAAAGGGCGACACGGATCGGGACAAGTACCTTGCCATTGGCGAAAGCGACCGGATGACGCTGAAGTTCGTCAAGCCCGGGCGTTGAGTCCTGACGCCCCGGTGCGCTAGCACCGGGGCGCCGGAGCAGGTGAGTGCACCTGCGGGGAGACAACCAGGTCAGAGCGGCTTGTATTTAAACTTGGCGCCGCCGAGCGCGGCCTCGTACATCAGCCCACCCTTGATGATCGAGAAGGAGGCCATGCCTTTCTCATAGCCGGTGCGGGCCTTGGTCTTCGCGTCATTCTTTCCGCCGCTTGCGCCCGAGGACACACCACCCGTACCTGCGCCGGCGGACGCTCCCGCCGTGATGGCGACGGCACTGGCCTTCGCCCCGAACTCGAAGTTGCCCGACGTGAAGTCCTTGAATGCCCTGTCATCCTCGAAAACGACGAGCAGGCTGTAACCCTGTGCGCCGGCCTGCCAACCGAAGCTCAGTTGATTCATCTTGGCCGTGCCTACCTGCTTGCCCTTCTCATAGACACACCCCGACCCGTGGGCTCCGCCGACGCCGAGTCCGGCCTTGCCGATTGTCGGAAAGACCGCATAACCGTAACCGTTCTTGATGAAGCTGGCGCTTTCGCCGGCGTCCTGGAACAACTTGGTCGTTGCCGCACACTCGGCCGGACTGTCATCTGCGAGGGCCAGAGATCCGAACATCGAACTCAACGCCAGGCTCATTAATACTGCGAATAGCCGCTTCATGTCGTTCACCTCTGTTGTTTCAAACGCCCAAGGGAAAGCTGGTTCGCCAGCCGGGTCCGCAGTCGGCCGGGGCCAATACTTCCCGAGTGGCAGCCGTTCTAGCAGCACCGCGATCGAATCACCTGACGAAAGACTATAACCGATGATTGGCACAGGTCGCCTGCACCCGTCGGCCGGGATAAAAATCAGCGTATCGGTGGGTAGATTCCGCCTCTGGCACCACTGCCAACTCGATGAAACGGAAATGGTTTCCGTCTCCAGTCCAGACTACCGGGCGGGCGCCGGGACCGGAATGCGACCGAACCATCGGACTTCCGAATATCAGGTCGACGCGCGCCGGTTCCCGGCGCAGTCGTCGATGGACCGTCAATTCCTGTCGTCGCGGAACTTGATGTACCAGTGTGTTCCGTCGCAGAAGGGCTTGTTCTTCGATCCTCCACAGCGGCACAGCGCGTAATGCTCGTTTGAGGCCCCCTCCGCCCGTGGCTCGTCGGGGATTTCCACACCTCCGGTGATGCGGTACGGGCCATCCTTGGAAACGGTGACCCTGGGCTCACGCTGCTGATCGCGGTGTTCGATACCGTCGAGTGCGTAGCTGAGCGCACCGGAGGGACACTGCCGGACTGTCTGGATGATTGCGTCCTTGGCTGCGGCACTCAGGTCGACGAAGGGTTCGGCGCGGGCCCGAAACACGGAAGAGAGCGTGTCCGTGCAAATTCCGGAGTGTTGACAGATGCCGCGATTGTCGAACACGGTCAGTTCCTCGCGACGGTACGTGTCACGATGGTCCTTCACGCGGTCAGGCGATTTCGCACTCGCAAAACCGATGCGGGCATGCGTTCCGTCGCAGAACGGCTTGTTCGCGGAACCACCACAGCGGCACAGCGCCATCCTCGGACGCGCCTCCAGCCGCTCGCCTTTGGAGTTCACCAGATTCTCGACGTTCGTTACGAGATACGGGCCGTTCAGCTCCGGCGTAATCCTTGGAGCATTGCCGGTATCGATTCGAGCGAACTGCTTGACCTCCGCAGAACGATTCCAACGGCGATCAGAGGGCGCGAATTGCGTCGCCAGGTCCTCGAGCGCGGCGGCCGCCTCGTCCACCTGGCGAGGTACGCCGGGGTGCTTGCGGAGCGTGGCAGCCGTAACTGCAAGACCCCTGAGCCGCTCGGCAAAGAACACCCATGCCGACGCCTTGTGTGGCAGCAGGTGGACGTCACGGTTGTAGCCAAAGCCGGGGCCCGCCGTCCTTCCAGGCAGCAGCGGATCTCCAACCGGCATCATCGCCAAGGCTTCACCGAGTGGTCGCAGCACGGTCGCCATCAGCCGCAGAGTGGCGCGTGAAAGGTGTTCCAGCTCTGGTTCGGTCTCCTCGGTGTGAGCGAGGAACCGCAGCAGCATCAGGAGCATCGTGTCGTACGAGATGTTGAACAGCTCCGCCACTTTGTGCGTAACCGGGTCGGTGATGAGCGTGCCGCCGGACGTCTCTTCGTGGAAGCGTGTCATTGGATTCGAGGCCACCGGCCGGACCGGATCGAACGCGTCGCCTCGAGCCTGGGCGGACTCCAGCTCGCGCGAATATTCCATTCGAATCGTGTCGAACACGACGAAGTGGGCGTCGGGATGGGCCGCTGAAGGAGCCTCACCCTGCTCGATGATCATGTCGATCGCGCTGCACGCGGATGCACGATCCACGACGGCGACGAGTTCGCCGGAAAGGTCGACGTAGCGTGCATTGACCTGCGCATCGCGCGGTCCGATGAACAGCTCATGCTCCGGAATGCGCGAAAAGCCGGTCTCGATCTTGTGATAGAACTCGCCCACGGTTCGGAAGTCGATCTCGAATGGCTCCATGATGGCAGCGCGCCTGCCGGTACCAAGGCTGATTGGCGCTCCGCCAGCCTTGAGGTCGACCGGTCCGCCACCTTCGGCCTCGATGATCCTGGCGCGCATGACCTCATAGACTTTTTCCTGCTCGGACGTCAGGACGCCGGCTTCGGGCATCTCGTAGCACACGAATCGCTCGATCGTTTCTCGGGAAAACGGCTCCAGTGACAGACGAATGCCAAAGGGAAACGCGCTGGCCGGCATCGGGAGATTGGCGCGCTTGAAGTGCGGCGCGCCGCCTATCGCCGTCAGCATGTTTGAGACCTGTGCGAGGTGCAGCATTTCCTCGACAGCAACGCCGGACAGCTGGCGCTTCCAGCGACGGACCGTTTCTGCCTGAGCCGGCGTCAGGCCGCCTTCGGAGACGTCGTTCTTGAGGGAATACGCCGCAAAGAGATAGACGCACGCGAGCCCGTGCTCCAATTCCGACGCACGTGAGAGCAGGTAGATGAGCTCTTCACGGCTGGTAACGGGCGCGACATGGGAACGATCGCGCAGATGGCGTGGCCGAGTGACGGTCATGTGCATGCTCCAGCGATTGCAGGTGCGGCCTCGGAATGTTTCCCGGAAACGTCGCCGACGATGCCGATCTCGCGACTTTTCCAAAATAGCCTAACATTGGGACAAGGCATGCGACTGCGCGCTCTTCGAGCGCGCACGCCCTGAATCGTTCGGCTCGCTCCACGCGGATCTACGCGGCGACGGGCGGAGTACATGGGAGCGAATCGATGTACGACCTTCCGGTTGTCTGGATGGCGGTCGTTGTCTTTACGGCCACGTACGTGGTCACCGGCTGTCTCTATGCGCTGGTCATGGCCGCTGCGAAGGGTGAGCGGGCGCGTGTTTTCAAAGCCGTGTCGCCCGGCATGTTGCCGCCGCTGGGGATCATCTATGGCCTGTTCGTGGCGTTTCTCGCCTCACAGGCGTGGAGCGATTTCGACCGGGCGCAGGCGGCGGTGATTCGCGAGGCCAGCGCGCTGCGTGCGGTGCAATTGCTGATCGAGAGCTTCCCCGGAGAACCGGAAGCGCGCATGAAAAGCCTCATCCGCCGCCAGATCGACGAAGCCGTAACGCACGAATGGCCCGCCATGTCCCGGCATCGTGCAACGCTGACGATCCCAGTCGCGTTGGAGGAGGCGCTCCAGTTGACCTTCGCGCTCGAGTCCCGAACAGCTGGCCAGGTTGCAGCGCAGCGGGAGATCGTGGTTGCGCTGGAAAATGCACTGGACGCACGCCGTCAGCGCATCATCGTCAGCGAGTCGACGGTCAACTGGGTCAAATGGACCAGCGTGCTGTTACAGGCCCTGTGCGCATTGGTTGCAATAGCGCTCGTGCACAGTGACAACCGGACCGCCGCAGCAATTTCGATGGGTCTCTTCGCAACCGGCATCGCCGTCTCCATCGTGCTGATTGCCTCGCACAGTGGACCTTTCTCCGGGGACATCTCGGTCGGACCTGACCTGCTGTTGCAGGTCATGCCGCCGCAGAATCCGTGACACCTGCGCCTCGCGCAGACGTTCGGAAAAACATCATGGCCGGCAGCAAGGCGAGCAGCGTCAGGGACGCCGCGGCCGCGAATACCGCCGCGTAACCGAAGTGGTCGGTGAACACACCGCCGCCAAATGCAGCGATGCCGGTCGCCAGCACCTGCAGCGATGCCTGGAGTGTGTAGTCCGTGCCCGGCGAATGTGGCCGGCAGCGATCCATCATCATCGTGAATAACGCGACGGTGGACAACCCGTCTGCAAATTGCTCGAAGTACACGATAGCCCCGAGCGCATAGAGATTCGGCACCCCGGCAACGACCAGCAGATAACCGGCGAGGCCCAGGGCCTGCATCGCGCCGAAGCCCAGCAGCGCCTCGCGATGGCCGAGACGCAGCAGAGCCGCGCCACCGACGACGGCGCCCAGTACGCCGGCCGTTGCGCCCGCAAAGCCGGTGATCACGCCGATTTCCGCGAGCGAATAGCCGCTGTCGGTGAGCAGCGGCCCCGTCATCCGCGATCCCAGCGAATCCCCGAATTTGTACATGGCGACGGTGAGCAGCCACCAGCCGAGCCCCGGGCGCGCGACGAATTCGCTGAATAAGGCCGCATAACCGCGCCAGCCGCGCCAGGGCGTGTGCGTTGCCGCTTGCTGCGCCCGTGTCGGCGGATCATCCATGAATAGCACCGGCACGATCACGGCGAGCATCAGGCACGCGAGGCCGCCATAGCTCATCTGCCATCCGTAGCGCGCGACCAGCCACAGCAACACGCCGCTGCCCGTCACCATGCCGAGCTTGTAGCCGATGACCTGGATGCTGTTACCGAGGCCACGCCACTCGGGTTGGAGCGTGGTGACGGCATAGCCGTCCGTGGCGATGTCCTGCGTGGCGGAGACGAGGTTCATGCAGAACAGCATCGCGAACAACAGCGGCAGCACCTCGACCCACGCAGCGAAGTCCCGCGACGCCACGAGCATCATCAGCGCCATCGTCAGGGAGTTCAGGACCAGCAGCCAGTGCTTGCGCGAACCGTAGCGGTCAATGAAGGGCGCCCACGCGAATTTCAGCGCCCACGGCAGTGCGAGCAGACTGGTGAAGCCGATGGCTGACAGCGAGACACCGTGCTCGCGCAGCAACGGCGGCAATGCCTTGGCGATCAAGCCGGACGGCAGTCCCTGTGCAAAGTACAGGAGTGCCAGCATTCCAAAGAGTCGCCGGCCGTGGAACGGCGTAGCCGCTGTACGCAGCATGCTTACCCCTGACTTCAAGACGCCCGCACCCGTTATAGTGCCAGCATGACAGTGGTCTCGCCGCAAGGGACGGTGATCCGGACGCCCGATCAGCGCTTGCGCGTGTTCGTGAGCTCCACGCTGCAAGAGCTGGTTGAAGAGCGCGTCGGCGCGCGTGAGGCGATCACCGCGCTACGCCTCTCGCCGGTGATGTTCGAACTGGGCGCCCGGCCGCATCCGCCGCGCGACCTTTATCGAGCCTACCTGGAACAGAGCGATATCTTCATCGGCATTTACTGGCAGCGCTACGGTTGGATCGCGCCCGACATGGAGATCTCCGGACTGGAGGATGAGTATCGGCTCTCGGGCGATCGACCGAAGCTGATCTACATCAAGTCGGCTGCGCCCGAGCGTGAGCCGCGACTGCAGGAGTTGCTCGGTCGAGTGCAGAGCGACGGTGTGTCGTACAAGCCTTTCTCGACGGCAGCTGAATTGCGCGGTTTGATCGCGGACGACCTCGCAATGCTCCTGACCGAGCGATTCGACCAGGGGCAGGTGCCTCGCGCCTCTGCGTCGACTCCGCCTTCAGCGCTGCCGACCGGAGCGGTGACCTTCTGTTTCGGCGACATCGAGGGGGCGACGCAGCTGGCCTCCGAACTGAGATCGGACTATTCCGATGTCCTTCTGGCGCACCGCTCGATCCTGCGCGATGCGTGGACCAGGCATCATGGTCGCGAGATCCGGGCAGAAGGCGACTCCTTCTTCGTGGTATTTGCCAGCCCGAAGGAGGCGCTCGGCGCCGTCGTGGAAGCCCAACGAGGACTAGCCGCGCACAACTGGCCCGAGCGCGCGTCGGTCCGCGTGCGGATGGGTCTGCACACCGGGGAGGCGTCCGTAACGGGGGCCGAATACGAAGGCATCGAGGTTATTCGAACTGCTCGCATCGCGGCAGCGGCACACGGCGGCCAGGTGCTCGTTTCCAATTGCACCTGGGCGCTCCTCAAGGACGACCTGCCGACCGGTGCCGCACTGCGGGATCTCGGCGAGCACCGGTTGAAGGACTTTCCGCGCCCCGAGCACATCTATCAGCTGGCCATCGATGGGTTGCCTGCCGACTTTCCGGCGCTGCGCTCGCTCGCCGCGACCCCGGGCAGCCTGGCGCAAAGCGCGACTCCCACGAACCTCGTCACCCAGCTGACGCGGTTCATCGGGCGCGAGCGCGAACTGCAGGAAACGAAGGTACTGCTCGTCAACGCGCGACTGCTCACGATCTCGGGTGCCGGCGGACTCGGAAAAACCAGGTTGTCGATCGAACTGGCCGCAAGCGTCTTGGAGGAATTCAGCGCCGGAGTGTGGTTCGTCGAACTCGCCGGCCTCTCGGACGAATCGTTGGTGCCCCACGCCGTGGCGACGGTCGTCGGGGTGCGTGAATCGACGAACGAACCCATGGAGGTCACGCTGTCACGTCACCTGGAGGCGCGGCGCGCGCTTATCGTGCTCGACAACTGTGAGCACCTCGTGGAGGGTTGTGCACGGATGGTCCAGGTGTTCCTGCAGAGATGTCCCGGCCTGACCGTCCTCGCGACGAGCCGCGAGATACTGAATGTGCCGGGGGAGGTCGTGTCGCGGCTCAGCCCGCTGGCCCTGCCCAGTGCGGAGCGGTCGGAGCAGGTCGAGGAACTGCTTCGCTACGAAGCCGTCGCGTTGTTCGTCGATCGTGCAACCCTGGCGGATCCGTCGTTCCGACTCGATCCGCAGAGCGCAGCCAAGGTCGCGGGGATCTGCTCCCGGCTCGATGGGATCCCTCTTGCGCTGGAGTTGGCAGCCGCACGCATCTCCGTCATGTCTCTGGAAGACCTCGCCTCGAAGCTCGAGGATCGGTTCCGCGCCCTGCGTGGTGGCAGCAGGACGCTCGCTCAGCGTCAGCAGACTCTTGCAGCAACCATCGATTGGAGTCACGCACTCCTGACCGACGTCGAACGAGCCCTGTTCCGGCGACTCTCCGTGTTCGCAGGTGGCTTCGGCCTGGACGCGGCGGAAGCCGTCTGCGTCGGTGTGGATCTGGAGGAGGCGGACGTCATGGACGTACTGTCCCGCCTTATCGACAAGTCACTGATCCCTCCCGGGGATCGCTCGGGCGGTCGGACACGGTACAGGCTCCTCGAGACCATCCGCGAATACGCCGGTGAGCGGCTGAAGGAGGCCGGTGAGTCTCCGGCAATCCAACGACGTCACGCCGAGCAATACCTTCGAGTCGCCGAAGCCGGCGAAGACGCGCTGCGCGGTGCGGGGCAATCCGAGTGGCTGCGGCGCCTGGACCAGGAACTCGACAACTTCCGGGCCGCCCTCGCCTGGGCCCAGGAAGAGGAGCCGGCACTCGGATTAGGACTTGCGTCTGCTCTGGTCGGTTACTGGTTCACGCGCGGGGTCGTGAGGGAAGGAAGGGACTGGCTCGAGCGGTTCCTGGCAACGTGTGCACCCGACACGCCGTGTCGCGTAAAGGCGTTGAACGGAGCCGGAATCCTCGCCACGATCCAGGGCGCGGCCGAGGACGCCCGTCGATTACTGCAGCAGAGCATCCAGCTCTCGGAAACACGGCAGGACCGGCCCAGCCTCGCGACGGCACTCAGCTACCTCGGACGATTGGAAGCGGTCGGTTCCGTCGGGTCCGGGGTCGAAACAAGAGAGCACCTGCAGCGAGCGATCTCCATCTCCCGCGAGCTCGGAGACAGGTACGGCGAAGGATTCTCCCTCGGGTATCTCGGCTACTACGAGTACTACGGCACCGGCGATCTCGTTCTCGGTGCCGAACTGCTGCAGCGTTCGGTGGACCTTCTCGTCGAGAAGGGTGACCGCATGATGGCGCTCCGGCCGATGCTAGGCCTCGGCCTGATCGCGTTGGAGCGAGGTGAGGTAGCCGAGGCACGACAGCGGTGGAGAGAGGCGCTGAGGCTCTCCCGCGACCTGCGCGACACCTGGACGATCGGTCTCTATCTCGAATGCTTCTCGGCGCTTGCCGCGCAGGAATCGCAGGACGAACGGGCGATGACCCTTGTCGGCGCCGCCGAGATGCTCCGATCGCGGTACGGCGTCGATTGCCCCCCGCCGTTGAAGGCCAAGATCGAACGATGGGTTGCGCCGGTCCGCGACAGGCTAGGCACTCGGTCGCAGGAGGACGTTGCGCGGGGACGATCGATGTCACTCGATGCCGCGATTGCATACGCGTTGGAGGAACCGGTCGCTGAAGCATCCGCAGGACAATGACGGAGCAAGGCATTGCTTACTTCGATACGGGCGTTGGCCGCTGCGCCATCGTCTGGAGTGATCTCGGCGTCACGGGCGTGCGGTTGCCGGAAGACGCCGAGGCCGCAACTCGCGCACGCACGCAAAGCCGGTTCGCCTCAGCCGCGGAAGTAACGCCACCACCGGCCGTGCAGGCCGCAATCAACGGCATCGTGGCGCTCCTCGCCGGCGAGGAGAGCGACCTTTCCGGCGTTGTGCTCGATCTCGGGTCGGTGCCGGATTTTCAACGTGCGGTGTATGAAGCCGCGCGCAGGATCGGACCGGGTGAAACCCTGACCTACGGTGAAATCGCGGCGCAGCTCGGCGACCCGGGCGCGGCGCGCGCCGTCGGGCAGGCGCTCGGGCAGAACCCGATCCCGATCATCGTGCCCTGCCACCGCGTGCTCGCCGCCGGTGGCCGCGCAGGCGGCTTCTCCGCACCGGGTGGCGTCATGACCAAGCTCAAACTGCTCGAGATCGAGCGCCGCCGAACGCCGTTCACTCTCACCTGACCAGCGAAATTCGGCTCCGAGCAGGAACAGGTTTGAGCTTGTCGCACTGAACTGTCGCTCAGGACAAGCCCTTTGTCATGCGGAAACGCCGTAGTCGCGCCGAGGAGAGCGCACGCTAGTTTATCCAGCGGCGGGCGAACGGAGGCCGAAGCCTCCGCTCGCCGCACGCCGGATGCACGGCTAGATCAGGAAGTCGTCGTGATGCAGCGAGCCCAGGGACACGCCAGACAGCGAGATCTTCTGGGTGCCGAGGTCGAGCACCGTATTACCATCGACCTCGCTGGCGTGCGCCATCAGCCATTCGAAGCTGATGCCGCGACTACTCAGGTCGATCTTGTCGTCCGTGCCGGCACCGGCGACGAAGTCCTGGATCTCGATATCGTCACCCTCGCCGCCGATGATCACGTCATTTCCGCCGCCGCCGATGATCACGTCGTCGCCGGCACCCCCGATCAGCACGTCGTCGCCGTCGCTGCCGATCAGCACGTCACTGCCGTCACCGCCGTCGAGCACGAGTTTTATCGCGCCCGCGAGGACGGCGGACGCGTCGATCACGTCGGCGCCGCCGTGGCCGTAGACCGTGATCGTGTCGGACGCACCTTCCGCGCCCGTCACGTCGATCTGGGCTGCCAGGCCGAGGATGCTGACTCCAGAACCATTACCAACCAGCTGGACGACGTCGTCACCGGCGGTGCCGTTCGCGAACACATTGTCGGGTTGCATATCTCCGATGCCGCCGGCCGCCGCGAGGTTGATAGCCACCTGCTTGACGTCAGTGCCGGAGAGATCGTTGACGACGATGTTGTCCGCGCCGCCGACGGCGTTGTAGACGATGGTTTCGACGTCGTTCAGGTCGGTCGTCACGGCCGCCACGTCACGGAAAAAGGTCGCGCGACCGCCGTTCGCCGAGAGGGTGATCTGCTCGCCGACGTTCGCGCCGTTGAACACCAGCGTGTCGAAGCCGGCCTGGCCCTCGACGATGTCGCTGTCGTCACCTGGGTTCCAGACAAACGTGTCGTCGCCCGCGCCCATGTGCGCGATGTCGTTGCCGTCACCGCCGTTGAACAAGTCGCCGCCCGCGCCGCCGAGCAACGTGTCGACGCCCAGGCCGCCGTTCATCGTCAGCTGTACAGCGCCGGCCACCAGTCCCGTGGCGTCGAGGACGTCGGCGCCGTCGAGCCCGTTGATCGTCAGCCGGTCGCTGGCGTCCACGTTCGACACCGTTACGGTCGTCTGGTAGCCGGTGACCATGACCTGCGCGGAATTGCCTGACACGATAACGGTGCCATCCCCTTGGGTCGCATCCACGGTGACGCTGTCGATTGCTCCGTCGGGCCCGCCGACGGAGCCACGCAGATCGAGATTCACCTGGGTCACATCCGTCCCGCTGAGGTCGCCCACCACGATGTTGTCGGCGCCGCCGAGCGCCCGGTAGTTGATGACTTCCACATCGTTGAGATCCATCGTAACGGCGGCGATATCGCGAAAGAACAGTTGCTCGCCCGCCGTTCGCCGCAAGACGTGATGTTCTCGCCGACGTTGGCGCCGTTGAACACCAGCGTGTCGGTCCCGTCCTGTCCCTCGACGATGTCGCTGCCGTCGCCCGGATCCCACTTGAACATGTCGTTGCCGGCGCCGAGCATGACCACGTCGTTGCCCTGCTGGCCGTCGACGTAGTCATCGCCATCGCCGCCGAGCAGCTTGTCGGCGCCAACGCTGCCGACGATCGTGTCGTTGCCGGCACCGCCGTCGAGGGTCAGCTTCGTGATGCCCGCCATGAGCGTCGAGGCGGTGATGGAGTCGTTGCCGGCACCGGCGTTGACGACGAGCGAGTCCAGCGTACCTTCGCTGTTGGTCACGTTGATTTGCGCCGACAATCCCACGACCGCCACCGAGGTGCCGTTGCCAAACACGTCGATCAGGTCGCCACCGCTCGTGCCGGTCGCAATCACCGTGTCCGCCAGGGCGTCACCCGTGGTTCCGCCGAATACGCCCGCGAGGTTGACATTCACCTGGGTGACATCGGTGCCACTGAGAACACCTACCGAGATCGTGTCCGTGCCGCCGAGTGCGTTGATGTCGACACGCTCGAGGTCGTTGATGTCCAACGCGACCGTGGCGACGTCACGGGTGAGACGCAGCCGCTCGCCGTTCGCCGCGAGGCCGATGTTCTCGCCGATGTTCGCGCCGTTGAACGACAGCGTGTCGGTCCCGTCCTGTCCCTCGACGGTGTCGTTGCCGTCGCCCGGGTCCCACTGGAACACGTCGTTACCGGCGCCGAGCATGACCGCATCGTTGCCCTGCTGGCCGTCGATGAAGTCATCGCCATCGCCGCCCGTCAGTACGTCGGCGCCGTTGCCGCCGAAAATTTTGTCGTTGCCGGTGCCGCCATCGACGGTGAGCTTGATGAGCGGTGAAAGGTTGCCAGCGGTGGAAAACGTGTCGTCGCCGCCGTTCATGTTGACGACCAGGTTCTCGGTCGTGCCGATGTCGAGGGCGAAGGGCGCGGGGTCAAGGCGGTCCAGGCGCACGCGCGTGCCGTTCGCGGACGCGGTGAAGACCTCGGCGCCGTTGCTGCCGATTCACTTCGGCGGTGTCGATGCCAGTGCCACCTTCCATCAGGTCGCTGTCGTCGCCCGGGTTCCAGACCATGCGATCGTTGCCGGCTTCGCCATACATCTGGTCATTGCCGTCGCCGCCCGTCAGCACGTCGTTGCCCGCGCCGCCGTACAGAAAATCCACGCCGGCCTTGCCGAGCAACGTGTCGTTGTCGGCCTGGCCGAAGAGCTGATCACCGCCGGAGCCGCCGGCCAGCAAGTCATTGCCCGTCCCGCCGTACAGGATCGCGCGGGGCAGGGCGCCATACGCTTCGTTAAAGGTGATGACGTCGTCACCGCGCATTGCCGGACACCTGGATGAGGCTGGTGTTGACGATCGTGGGCGTGCCACCGGTCGTCGAGACGGCTCCGTCGTTGACGAGAATCGCGCCCGCCGCGTTGCGGCTGATCTCGATGGCATTGCCCTGTTTGCCGCCTGTCACGCTCAACGTGCCGCCGTTGAATGAACTGGTGATGGGCTGCGCGCCGCGCGCGGTGCCGCCCGGCATGGCCTGGTGCGTGCCGATGTCATCCGTACCGACGCCAACACGAAGGCCCTCCATCAGCAGCAGGCCTGGATCGCCGTCCAGAAGGAGGTCGGCTGTGTTGACACGGGAGGTCGTGGTGGAAGTGGCCATGGTCGTTTTTCCTGTGAGTTCGGTTTGAGGGTTTGAAATAAGATTGTGGCTTACGTTCTGTCAGGGCTCGCGCATCGCGCGGCTCGCAAACGCATTCAAGGGCTTGACGAGATACTGGAAGAGCGTGCGTTCGGGCGTCTTGACGAAGAGTTCGGCGGGCATGCCGGCTTGCAGCTGGACGTCCGGATGATCCGCGAGCGCGGCAGCGTCGACTTCGACCGTCGCGACGAACCAGGCCTCGCCGGTGTCGGGCGACGTGATGCGGTCCGGCGAGACGAAGACGACCTTGCCGGACAGCAGCGGCGTGGTGCGTGCGTCGAAGGCGCTCAGGCGCACATCCGCCGCTGATTGTTCCCGCACGTGATTGATGTCCTGTGGCCGGATGCGTGCCTCGACCACGAGCTTTTCCTGCGTCGGGACGATGTCGAGTATCGGGTCGCGCGGACCGACAGCTTCCCCGACCGCGGAGACGCGCAGCGCCATGACCCGGCCGTCTACTGGCGCCCTCACGTACTGCCGCTCCGCCTGATCGTTCGAAGGACGCAACTGTTGCTCGAGTTCGCGGATCCGTGCAGCGGATTCCTTGGTCTCGTCCGTCGCCTGTTGCTGGTACTGGTTGCGGGCCATCGCGATTCGCGCCTGCATGTCGTTGCTGCGTTGATGCGAGAGCGCCAGGTCGCCGCGGCTCTCCGAGAGCCGGCCGCGGTAATCGGCTTCGTCGCGCTGCAACTGCAGCAGGCGGGCGCGCTGCACGAAGCCCTCGCGCACTAGCTTTTCGTTCATCTGCAGCTCTTCGCTCGCGAGCCCCGCACTCGTTTCGACGGCAGCGATCTGCTCGGTGAGGGCCGTCGCCTGTTGCCGCGCATCGCGCATCTGTGCATTGAGCGCTGCGATGTGCTCATCGAGGCCGCGACGGCGCGCGCTGAATAGCGCTTGCTCCCGAGCGAGGTGCTCGGCCGCGCCCGGTTTGCCGGACAGAGCCGCCGGCGTGTCGAAGCTCGTGGCGAGCGCCGCTTCCGCCGTGGCGCGCGCATGCCGGATGCGCTCCGCCAGCAACTGGTCCTGCAACAGGGTCAACTGGGCATCCGTGCGTACGTCGCCAATGACGACCAGCGGCTGACCCGCACGCACGGTCTCGCCGTCGCGCACGAGGATCTCGCGGACCAGGCCGCCTTCCTGGTGCTGCACCGTCTTGCGATTGAGCTCGGACTTCAGCTTGCCGGCCGCGACGACGGCGCCGGACAGCGGTGCGGTCGCGACCCACAAGCCGAGCAACGAGCCAGCGACCAGCAGCGGAATCCCGACGGCACGAAGCTGGCGTCGCAACGCTTCACGCGCGGAAGGATCGGCCTCACCGTGCAGCAGCAGCGTGGCAAAGGTAGCCGGCGCGGATGTGTTCATGCACTGCGCCTCGGCGACCCGCGCGGGAGGAAACGTGACGACGCGGCCGGGCTGCGGCGCGCCGTTCAGGCGCGCCATCACCGCGGCACTCGGGCCGAACATTTCCAGCACGCCGCTCTTCAGCAACGCCAGCTTGTCGAGCGCGGCCGTGAGAGTCGGGTTGTGACTGACCATGACGACGGTCACGCCGCCGGCCTTGAGTGCGGCGAGCGTCGCGAGCAGCGCGGCCTCGCCTGCGGCGTCCAGGTTGGCGTTCGGCTCGTCGAGTACGACCAGTCGCGGATCGCCGTAGAGGGCCCGCGCCAGCGCGATGCGCTGGCGCTGGCCGCCCGAGAGCAGGGCGCCGGCTTCGCCGATCTGCGTGTCGTAACCGTCCGGCAGTTGCAGGATCATCTCGTGCGCATGCGCGCGTTGAGCGGCGCGTACGATCCGCTCGGACGCCTCGTCACCGGAGACCGGCGCGAAGCGCGCGATGTTCTCGCCGACGGTGCCGGCGAACAGTTCCACGTCCTGCGGCAGGTAGCCGATGTGCGGCCCAAGCGCATCACGATCCCAGCGCGACACGTCGGCGCCGTCGAGTCGCACCGTCCCGGACTGCGGTCGCCGCAGTCCCAGGATCAGGCGCACCAGGGTCGTCTTGCCCGAAGCACTCGGCCCGATGATGCCGAGGCTCTCCCCGCGCGGCCAGCGCGAAGCTGACGTTCCTGATCAACGGTGGCCGGGCAGGCGCGAGCGCGAAACTCACGCGCTCCAGGTCGAGTTTGCCGGCGGCGCCGGCAGTGCGACCGTTGACTCGACCGGCCCGCCCGCGTGGCGCTCGCCCAGTCGCCGCCATGCACCGCGAGCGTCGACCAGCACCCGCCAGCCGCCGATCAGGTGCTCGACCGGCTGCAGCGCCCGCCCGAGCAGGATGGTGGCGGCGATCATCACGCCCGGCGACGCCTGCCTGTCGATCACGAGCCACGCGCCGAGCCCGAGCGTCACCACCTGCAGAACCTGGCGGGACGCGCGTGCGAGCGCGGAGAGCGCGGACGCACAGCTGACCGTGCTTCTCCTGGGCCGCGAGGAGCTCGTCGTGCTGCTCCTGCCAGCGGGCGATCGCGGCGCCGGTCATGCCCATGCCGACGATGGCTTCGGCGTTGCAGGCGAAGGCTTCGGCCCGGCGCGTGGAGGCACGTGATCCGCGTACGACCGCCTCGGCGTGTCCGCGCGTGAGGCGGTCATTCAGGACGCCGACCGCTGCCAGGACGGCGGCGCCGAGCGACGCCGCGAGGCCGAGCCACGGGTGCATGAGCGTGATGACGAGCAGATACACCGGCAGCCAGGGTGCGTCGAACAAGGCAAGGACGCCGTTGCCATTCAGCAGTCCGCGCAATAGCGCGATGTCGCGCAGTGCGTCGGCATCCGCCCGGCCCGGTCCGTTCGAAGCCTGCTCCAGCGCGCTCCGAATGGCGGCCGGCGAGAGCAGTCGGTCGAGCGAACGGCCGGCCAGGCCCAGCGAGCGAGTGCGCGCCACGTCGAGAAACCAGCTCAGCACCAGGAAGAGCAGCGTGATCGCGCTCAGCATGACCAGGGTTTCGACGCTGCCGCTCGCGAACACGCGGTCGAAGACCTGCATCGTGTAGAGCGCGGGCATCAGTAACGCCACGTTGAGGATGAGACTCGCAGCGCCCGCGAGCAGCACGAACGATCTCAGTCGCTTTGCGAAAAGCCAGCTCATTGCAGTGATCTCCCTGACCGACAATCTTCGATTCCATACGATCGGTCGCGCGGCCGCCATCCTCGCGGAGGTCGGTATCCGCACGATGTCGCGCGTGTAAAGTTTCGTATCCGCTTTGTATCGGCGCCCTTCAGGCCTGCATGACCGGCTGCAGGGCCGTCATGATTTGCATGGACTGGCCGGGGGTCGTCATGCTGGTGAGCAGGTGACGGAAGTGCACGTGCTGCATGCCTGAGACGATGAATTGCCAGCGGTAGGCCGCGATCATCGTCGTGCTTGACTTGCCGCGCCTCGACCGGCGTGTACCGCCGTCCGGCTACTCTCGCAGGAAGTAGTGCGCATCCAGCTGCGATTGCGCCTGCAGGATGCCGTCCAACGTTGCCAGCAGCGCGACGTGATCCGCGACCGCCTGGTCGCGTTTGCTGTCGGAGAGCTTCGTGTGTTCGGCCGTCCACTCCAGCTCGTCGAGCAACTCCTGCTGCCGCTCGTCGCGCGAGTTGAACTGGAACACGTCCTTGAACAGTGGACAGAACTCGCCACGCGGCTCGAATGCCTGCTCATAGTGAGCCCGCGCAAATAGCTTGACCTGGCAGTGGCGGGCCAGGAACGACCAGGCGCTCCGGCCGAGCACGTACTCGCGACCTTGCTCGGGGTCGGCGACCATGATGTACCCGGGCGGCATGCCGTCGCTCATCATGCTTCCAGCCTGCGGAACAGTTCCTGGTGTTTCAATTCCTCGCTTGCCAGGCGCATGAGGCTTTCGAACGGCGGTCTGAGTCGCCCATGGCACGGTCGCATCCGTGCAGCAGCGTCGTTGCGCCGACGAAGCGCTCGACCAGTCCGAGCATGCCGGCATAAGTCCGGCCCTGCACCTGGCTGAGGCAGCCGCGCGTCGTCGGCGCTGAGGAAGTCCAGGCGGTCGAGCAGCGACAAACTGTCCGGCAGGAAGCTGCGCGAGAAGTCGAGCGCACGACCGCGGAGCACGTCGCGATCAACATTCCATTCGACGTTTCGGGAAACATCGAAGTAGTGCGCGTACCGTCTGGCACGGTTTCCCGGCGCAACATTTTCTGCATTGGCGCTCACGATTGACTCTCCGATGTCTCGTCCTGGTTTACTACCGGCCGCTCAGTTGCTTGCGTCCATGTAAAAGTAGTAGTCGGCCGTGTAGGGAACGAACGCTTTCTTGCCGAGGTCGCGCAGCTTCGAGCAGCCGGTCGACGGCGCGACGCCTCCCGAGGTGTTCAGCCGATGGATGTATGTGGTCGGCGTGAGTTCGTCGCCACCCGTCGGGCCACCTGCGGACGTCACGACCTTGAGAAGAAGCCAGGCGATCGCGCCGGGTTCGACGAAGTCCGAGCCGGTGTAGGGGCCGCCGCCGCCTTGACCCAGACGGCGCTCGTGTCCATCGAGTGCTGCCAGGTCGGGAGAAACTCGGCAGGTGCGACCGGGTTGGGGCTGAAGAAGTGCGTCGTGATCTGCGCGCCCGAGTCGCTGAACAGGTGGCCTGCGGCGTGTAGAGCGTCCAGGCGACACCGTTGTTCAGGGGCATGCAGGCGTAGTTCTGCGTGCCGACGGCGTGGCCCACCAGGAACGGCGTGTTGCCCGCCGGCACCTCGATGCTGGCCGGCACGGTGGGCGGCGTGACCTCGTCGGCCCGGACGGGCTGCGACAACGAGGCTGCGAATGCCGCGGCGAGAGCAGTGATGGACGCGCTCGCCAGGACGTGGCGCGTGGTCCGATTCGTCGATGCATTGAAGTTCTTCATTCGATCCTCCATTCGCGCGTCGTGCGCGGGGTGTGGAGCTGGCATGCGACGCTCGTCGCCGCCGCTCGGAATTGGCTGCTGACTGACTTGCTGCGGGCCGGAATTGGCTCGCATGCCACTACATGCGTAGAATCCCGGCCAACTGGCTCATCGAAGGATGCGTCGGGTCGCTCATGGCGAAGGGAGACGTCACGCGTCTGCTGGCAGCCGCCGAATCGGGCGACCGGAAGGCGTTCGACGCTCTCTATCGATCGGTCTATGACGAGCTGCGCCGCATCGCCCAGGCCAACATGCGGCGGGAGAGCGCCGGCCACACGCTGCAGCCGACCGCGCTCGTCAACGAGGCATACCTGAGGCTGGCTCCGGCGAGCTCGAACTGGGAGAGCCGCCGCCATTTCTTCGGCGCCGCGGCGGAGGCGATGCGGCGCATTCTCGTGGATCACGCCCGAAAGCGGCTGGCGAGCAAGCGGGGCGCCGAGTACGAGCGCGTCACCCTGACCGGTTCGGATGGACATGCCGGTTGCCGAGCAGGGCGTGGACGTGCTGCAGATCGACAGCGCACTGCAGCAGTTGAGCGCGGAAGCACCGCGGCTGGCCGACCTGGTGAATCTGCGATTCTTTGCCGGGCTGTCGATCGAGGAAGCGGCGCAGGCGCTGCAGATTTCCCCGGCGACTGCCAAGCGCGACTGGGTCTTTGCACGGGCCTGGCTCCAGCAGCGTGTCGGCGCCGCTGATGCGCCGTGAGCCTGGATCGGCCAAAGACAGCTCTTTGACGCCTGCCTGGACGCGGCATCCGACGATGAGCGAGAGCACCTGCTCGAGTCGTGCGCCGACCCCGAGTTGCGCGATCAGGTGCGCGAACTCTTGCGCGCTCATGCCGACGCGTCGGCCTCGATGTCGCTGCCTTTCGAAATCCCGGAGTTCCCGCGCCTCGCAGCGCCGCACCAGATCGGCCACTATCGGATTCTCGAGCGTATCGGCGAGGGTGCGATGGGCGAGGTGTTCCTCGCCGAGCAGCAGGCGCCCGTACGTCGCCGCGTCGCGCTCAAGATCCTGAAATTCGGTCTCGCCACGCGCGAGGTGATCGCCCGGTTCGAACTCGAGCGCCAGACGCTCGCGGTTCTTACGCACCCGAACATTTCGCGGATTTTCGATGCTGGCACCACGACGGATGGCCGTCCTTACTTTGCGATGGAGTACGTCGCGGGCGTCCCGGTCACGCGCTACGCCGATGAACGGCGTCTCGATCTGGACGAGCGACTCGCGCTGTTCGCGCAGGTGTGCGCCGGCGTGCAGCACGCCCACTTGCGCGGGATCATCCATCGCGACCTCAAGCCGTCGAACATTCTCGTGGCCGAGGTCGACGACGCGCCGGTGCCCAAGATCATCGACTTCGGCATCGCCAAGGCCACGACCGGCGCTGCGGGCGGCGCCGACGGCTACACGCGCCACGGCCACCTGCTCGGCACGCCCGACTACATGAGCCCCGAACAGGCGCAACTCTCGCCGTTCGACATCGACGCGCGCACGGACGTCTATTCGCTCGGCATCGTGCTGTTCGAGTTGCTGACCGGATCGCAGCCGTACGAGGTGACGCGCGATGCAGTGAACCCAGCGGTCCTGCTGCAGGAGATCATGGCCTGCGAGACGCGACGGCCCAGTGAGGTCGCGGCTCAAACAGTCCGCCGAAGGCGCGGCCCACGCGGAGCGGTTTGGCCTGACGCAGGCCGCACTCGCCGCCCGGCTACGCGGCGATCTCGACTGGATCGTGCTCAAGGCGATCGAGAAGGACCGCCAGCGTCGCTACGACTCGCCGGCGGCACTTTGTGCCGACCTGCAACGCCATGCCGACGACGAGCCCGTGCTCGCGGGCCCGCCGTCGACTCTCTATCGCGTCGGCAAGTTCGCGAGGCGTCACCGTCTCGGGGTCGGAATGCTGAGTGCGGCCTTCGTCGCCTCCATCGTGTTCGGCTCGGCCATGGCGTGGTTTGCGCGAGATGCGGCGGTCGAACGTGATCGCGCCAACGCGGAGGCGCAAGTGGCGAGGCGCGTGACCGCATTCGCGGCGGGAATCTTCGAACTGGCGAACCCGGTGCGGACGGGTTCGAGTGACATGTCGGCGCGAGAGCTGCTCGACGCCGGCGTTCGACGGCTGCGAGTCCAGGGCGAGGCGCAGCGGCCGGATGTTCGTGCAGCATTGCTCGAAGCGGCAGGCAACGCCTATCGCGGGCTCGGGGCCTACGGGGAAGCGGAGTCGCTGCTGGATGCGGCCCTGGCGCTGCGCGAACAGAGCAGGGAAGGACGAGCCGGTTGCGCTACGCACAGGTGCTGCTGAGCCAGGCGCTATTGAAGCGCGACCAGGGCGACCTGGAGCGCGCGACGCTGCTGGCACGCGAAGCCGAGGGCGTGCTCCAAGGCGCGGGAACTGCGGCCACCGATGCATTGCACCTTGTGCGGCTGGATCTCGCCGAGATCCTGCGACGGCGCACCGAACTCGACGAAGCGGCGGCGCTTGCGGAGCGAACGCTGGCGGCAACCTCGTCGGCCACCGCCGAGGGAGCGGCGGTACGGGCACGCGCCCTCCTGGCGCTCGGACGCATCCGGGCGGCACAAGGAGAACTGCCGGAAGCGGAACGCCTGCTGCAGGATGCCTACGAAATCTACCTCGAGCAGGACGGTCCGCTGGGCGAGATGACGCTCGAGGCCAAGAATGGCCTGGCGGATACGCTGGTGATCATGGGTCAATCGCCTCGGGCCGAGCCGCTGTTTCGCGAACTCGTCGAGGATGTGCGACGGGTGTATGGCGATGAACACGCCGAGATGGGCGTCGTGCTCAACAATCTCGGCAATGCACTGAGTGATATTCCGGAGAAATATGCCGAGGCGGCCGAGGTGTATCTCGCGGCCGCCGCGATTACTCGCCGGACGAGAGGCAACCTGCACCCCGAGACTGCCACGACGTACAACAACCTCGGCGCGCTGTATCTCAAGACCCAGGACTGGGAGAAGGCCGACGCCGCGTTCCAGCACGCGATCGCCATCCGGTTGAGCGTGTTTGGTCCCGACCATCCTCACACGGCGCAAGCGCTGCGCAGTCGCGCGGAGGCGCTCGGCAGGCTGGGTCGATTGAGCGAGGCGGAACAGTTGCTGCGCGAGAGTGTCGCATCGTACACAGGCGGCCCTTGGCCCCGAGCACTGGCGCACCGCGTTCGCGCAGTTGTACCTGGGCTGGGTCTTCGGCCTCGAGGGACGCCATGCCGAGGCCACGCGGGAGATGAACGAGGCCTATCCGAGGCTGCTGAAAGCGCTCGGTGAGGATCACATCCGCGTCGTCGCAGCGAAAGGCTTGATGCTGGAAGTCGGGATCGGAAACGCGACATGACGCGCAATTCGACCAGACTAGACATCGCGTTCCATCAGCGCCGCAAATTGAGACCAGGAAAGCGGCGCCCGTGTTTCCATTGCTTGCCAGAACACGTCAGCGATCCGCCCGCCCGATGACGGAGAGTCCCCAATCTTTTCCTTTCGGCGTGATGTTG
>CAWAQN010000002.1:0-105761 GCA_963784225.1 uncultured Gammaproteobacteria bacterium | reverse complement strand
ATCCTCGGGGAGGTCGGTATCCGCACGATGTCGCGCGCGTAAAGTTTCGTATCCGGTTTGTATCGGTGCCCTTCAGGCCTGCATGACCGGCTGCAGGGCCGTCATGATTTGCATGTACTGAGCCGGGGGTCGTCATGCTGGTGAGCAGGTGACGGAAGTGCACGTGCTGCATGCCTGAGACGATGAATTGCCAGCGGTAGGCCGCAATCATCGTCGTACTTGACTTGCCGCGCCTGGACCGGCGTGTACCGCCGTCCGGCTACTCTCGCCAGGAAGTAGTGCGCATCCAGCCTGCGATTGCGCCTGCAGGATGCCGTCCAACGTTGCCAGCAGCGCGACGAGATCCGCGACTGCCTGGTCGCGTTTGCTGTCGGAGAGTTTCGTGTGTTCGGCCGTCCACTCCAGCTCGTCGAGCAGCTCCTGCTGCCGCTCGTCGCGCGAGTTGAACTGGAACACGTCCTTGAAGAGTGGACACAACTCGCCACGCGGCTCAAATGCCTGCTCATAGTGAGCCCGGGCAAATAGCTTGACCTGGCAGTGGCGGGCCAGGAACGACCAGGCGCTCCGGCCGAGCACGATACTCGCGACCTTGCTTGGGGTCGGCGACCATGATGTACCCGGGCGGCATACCGTCGCTCATCATACCGCTCCAGCCTGCGGAACAGCTCCTGGTGTTTCAGTTCCTCGCTCGCCAGGCGCATGAGACTTTCCAACGGCGGTCGGAGTCGCCCAAGGCACGAGGTCGCATCCGTGCAGCAGCGTCGTGGCGCCGACGAAGCGCTCGACCAGTCCGAGCATGCCGGCATAAGTCCGGCCCTGCACCTGGCTGAGGCGCCGCGCGTCGTCGGCGCTGGGGAAGTCCAGGCGGTCGAGCAGCGACAAACTGTCCGGCAGGAAGCTGACGCGAGAAGTCGAGCGCACGACCGCGGAGCACGTCGCGATCAACATTCCATTCGACGTTTGGGGAAACATCGAATGGGTAGTGCGCGCTACCGTTCTGGCCTGACATTAGTTTACCGTGCCCTTGCAAATAGACATTTTAGTGCCTGCCTTATATGGAGCAAGCTCACGATTTGTGATTTAATCTTCACCGATGTCCTCGTCCTTAGGTTTACTCACCGGCCGCTCAGTTGCTTGCCTCCATGTAAAAGTAATAGTCGGCCGTGTAGGGGACGGACGCTTCTTGCCGAGGTCGCGCGGGTGGGAGCAGCCGGTCGAAGGCGCGACGCCGCCGGAGGTGTTCAGCCGATGGATGTATGTGGTCGGCAGTCAGTTCGTCGCCACCCGTCGGGCCACCTGCGGAAGTCACGACCTTGAGAAGAAGCCAGGCGATCGCGCCGGGTTCGACGACGTCCGAGCCGATGTAAGGGGCCGCCGCCGCCTTGACCCAGACCGCGCTCGTGTCCATCGAGTGCTGCCAGGTCGGGAGAAACTCGGCAGGTGCGAGCGGGTTGGGGCTGAAGAAGTGCGTGGTGATCTGCGCGCCCGAGTCGCTGAACAGCGTGGCCTGCGGCGTGTAGAGCGTCCAGGCGACACCGTTGTTCAGGGGCATGCAGGCGTAGTTCTGCGTGCCGACGGCGTGACCCACCAGGAACGGCGTGTTACCCGCCGGCACCTCGATGCTGGCCGGTACGGTGGGCGGCGTGACCTCGTCGGCCCGGGCGGGCTGCGCCAACGAGGCTGCGAAAGCCGCGGCAAGAGCAGTGATGGACGCGCTCGCCAGGACGTGGCGCGTGGTCCGATTCGTCGATGCATTAAGTTCTTCATTCGATCCTCCATTCGCGCGTCGTGCGCGGGGTGTGGGGCTGGCATGCGACGCTCGTCGCCGCCGCTCGGAATTGGCTGCTGACTGACTTGCTGCGGGCCGGAATTGGCTCGCATGCCACTACATGCGTAGAATCCCGGCCAACTGGCTCATCGAAGGATGTCGGGTCGCTCATGGCGAAGGGAGACGTCACGCGTCTGCTGGCAGCCGCCGAATCGGGCGACCGGAAGGCGTTCGACGCTCTCTATCGATCGGTCTATGACGAGCTGCGCCGCATCGCCCAGGCCAACATGCGGCGGGAGAACGCCGGCCACACACTGCAGCCGACCGCGCTCGTCAACGAGGCATACCTGAGGCTGGCTCCCGCGAGCTCGAACTGGGAGAGCCGCCGCCATTTCTTTGGCGCCGCGGCGGAGGCGATGCGGCGCATTCTCGTGGATCACGCCCGAAAGCGGCTGGCGAGCAAGCGGGGCGCCGAGTACGAGCGCGTCACCCTGACCGGTTGTGATGGACATGTCGGTTGCCGAGCAGGGCGTGGACGTGTTGCAGATCGACAGCGCACTGCAGCAATTGAGCGCGGAAGCACCGCGGCTGGCCGACCTGGTGAATCTGCGATTCTTCGCCGGGCTTTCGATCGAGGACGCGGCACAGGCGCTGCAGATTTCCCCGGCGACCGCCAAGCGCGACTGGGTCTTCGCACGGGCCTGGCTCCAACAGCGCGTCGGCGCTTCTGGCGCGCCGTGAGCCTGGATGGCCAAAGACAGCTCTTTGACGCCTGCGTAGACGCGGCATCCGACGATGAACGAGAGAACCTGCTCGCGTCGTGCGCCGACCCCGAGTTGCGCGATCAGGTGCGCGAACTCTTGCGCGCTCATGCCGACGCGTCGGCCTCGATGTCGCTGGGGTACGAAATCCCGGAGTTCCCGCGCCTCGCAGCGCCGCACCAGATCGGCCACTATCGGATTCTCGAGCGTATCGGTGAAGGTGCGATGGGCGAGGTGTTCCTCGCCGAGCAGCAGGCGCCCGTACGTCGCCGCGTCGCGCTCAAGATCCTGAAATTCGGTCTCGCCACGCGCGAGGTGATCGCCCGGTTCGAACTCGAGCGCCAGACGCTCGCGGTTCTTACGCACCCGAACATTTCGCGGATCTTCGACGCTGGCACCACGACGGATGGCCGTCCTTACTTTGCGATGGAGTACGTCGCGGGCGTCCCGGTCACGCGCTACGCCGATCAACGGCGTCTCGATCTGGACGAGCGACTCGCGCTCTTCGCGCAGGTGTGTGCCGGCGTGCAGCACGCCCACTTGCGCGGGATCATCCATCGCGACCTCAAACCGTCGAACATTCTTGTGGCCGAGGTCGACGACGCGCCGGTGCCCAAGATCATCGACTTCGGCATCGCCAAGGCCGCGACCGGCGCTGCGGGCGGCGCCGACGGCTACACGCGCCACGGCCACCTGCTCGGCACGCCCGACTACATGAGCCCCGAACAGGCGCAACTCTCGCCTTTCGACATCGACGCGCGCACGGACGTCTATTCGCTCGGAATCGTTCTATTCGAGTTGCTGACAGGATCGCAGCCGTACGAGGTGACGCGCGATGCAGTGAACCCAGCGGTCCTGTTGCAGGAGATCATGGCCTGCGAGACGCGGCGGCCCAGTGAGGTCGCGGCGCAAAAGTCCGCCGAAGGCGCGGCCCACGCGGAGCGGTTTGGCCTGACTCAGGCCGCACTCGCCGCCCGGCTACGCGGCGATCTCGACTGGATCGTGCTCAAGGCGATCGAGAAGGACCGCCAGCGTCGCTACGACTCGCCGGCGGCACTTTGTGCCGACCTGCAACGGCATGCCGACGACGAGCCCGTGATCGCGGGCCCGCCGTCGACTCTCTATCGCGTCGGCAAGTTCGCGAGGCGTCACCGTCTCGGAGTCGGAATGCTGAGTGCGGCTTTCGTCGCCTCCATCGTGTTCGGCTCGGCCATGGCGTGGTTTGCGCGAGATGCCGCGGTCGAACGTGATCGCGCCAACGCAGAAGCGCAAGTGGCGCGGCGCGTGACCGCATTCGCGGCGGGAATCTTCGAGCTAGCGAACCCGGTGCGGACAGGTTCGAATGACATGTCGGCGCGAGAGTTGCTCGACGCCGGCGTTCGACGGCTGCGAGTCCAGGGCGAGGCGCAGCGGCCGGACGTTCGTGCAGCATTGCTTGAAGCGGCAGGCAACGCCTACCGCGGGCTCGGGGCCTACGGGGATGCGGAGACGCTCCTGGATGCGGCCCAGGCGCTGCGCGAGCAGAGCAGGGAGGACGAGCCGGTTGCGCACGCCCAGGTGTTACTGAGCCAGGCGCTACTGAAGCGCGAACAGGGCGACCTGGAGCGTGCGACGCTACTGGCACGCGAAGCCGAGCGAATGCTCCAAGGCGCGGGCACTGCGGCCACCGATGCATTGAGCCTTGTGCGGCTGGAACTCGCCGAGATCCTGCGACGGCGCACCGAACTCGACGAAGCGGCGGTGCTTGCGGAGCGAACGCTGGCGGCAACCTCGTCGGCCACCGCCGATGGATCGGCAGTACGGGCACGTGCCCTCCTGGCGCTCGGACGCATCCGGGCGGCACAGGGACAACTGCCGGAAGCGGAACGCCTCCTGCAGGATGCCTACGAAATCTACCTCGCGCAGGACGGTCCGCTGGGCGAGATGACGTTCGAGGCCAAGAATGGCCTGGCGGATACGCTGGTGGTCATGGGTCAAGCGCCTCGGGCCGAGCCGCTGTTTCGCGAGCTCGTCGAAGATGTGCGACGCGTGTACGGCGATAAACACGCCGAAATGGGTGTCGCGCTCAACAATCTCGGTAATGCACTGAGTGATATTCCGGAGAAATACGCCGAGGCGGCGGAAGTGTATCTCGCGGCCGCCGAGATCACTCGCCGAACCAGAGGCGACCTGCACCCCGAGACCGCCACTGCCCTATAACAATCTCGGCGCGTTGTACCTCAAGACCCAGGACTGGGAGAAGGCCGACGAAGCGTTCCAGCGCGCAATCGCCATCAGGCTGAGCGTGTTCGGTCCCGACCATTCGCACACGGCCCAAGCGCTGCGCAGTCGGGCGGAGGCACTGGGCAGGCTGGGCCGCTTGACCGAGGCGGAACAGTTGCTGCAGAAGAGTGTCGCATCGTATGCAGCGACCCTTGGGCCCGAGCACTGGCGCACCGCGTTCGCGCAGTTATACCTGGGCTGGGTGTTTGCCCTCGAAGGACGGCGTGACGAGGCCACGCGGGAGATGAACCAAGCCTATCCAAAGCTGCTGACTGCGCTTGGTGCTGATCATCCCCGAGTAAGCGCAGCGAAAGGTTTGATGCTGGAAGTCGGAATCGAAAACGCGACATGACGCGCAGTTCGACCAGACTAGACATCGCGTTCCATCAGCGCCGCAAATTGAGACCAGGAAAGCGGCGCCCGTGTTTCCATTGCTTGCCAGACCACGTCAGCGATCCGCGCCCGATGACGGAAGTCCCCATCTTTTCCTTTTCGGCGTAGATGTTGAGGTGAATGGACGTTCCGGCTTTGGACAGTCCGAACACCTGAACCAGCGCGTTCGCACGCCCGAACTTCCGGTCAGGGCATCTGTTTTTTTGCCAACTGATACCGGATGCGGAGCAGATGCACGCGCACGGCGACGTTCATCGCGAGCGCCACCCACGGCGCCACCAGCGCAGTCAGTGTTGCGGCGACATATACCGTGAACGTGATGCGAAAGCCGCGGCGGATTCGCCGGACGGCCTCCATGTCGACACCTGGGCAGCGCGCAATCGTCTCGACCAGCAGGTTGAATGCGGCACTGCCGACGACGAACGTTGCGCAATAGAAAGTGACCGCCGTAGTGATTTCCGGTCCATTCAGGTGCGCCGCCAGCACCGCCGTCGGGAACGGGATGAACGTCACGTAGAAAAGTACGAAGCCGTTCGCGAGCTGAATCGGGTGGGTTGTCACACGGATCAGCCGCATGACCTCGTGATGGGCGATCCACGTTACCAGGATGACGAAAAAGCTGAGCGCAAACGCAAAAAAGGATGGCCAGAGCACCCCCAGAACGGCGAGCAAACTGCCGTAGGCCGCCAAATGCGGATGGCCCATCTCGTGCGGAAGACGGATCTCGAGGATGAGCAGCGTGATCGCAATGGCAAACACGCCATCGCTGAACGCCTCAATGCGGCCGGTGCCTTCTGTCAATGCAGCCCCCTGGCTCCACGAATGTCATCTGGTTCAGGGTACCACCAGCCGGCTGTCCGGCGTAGTCTTGGCCCGAAACGGGTGGACTAAAGTACTTCCGACCGACAAGGGTCGCGCAGCTTCCGCATTTCAATCAAGGACAGGTGGTCCGATGAAAAGCATGGATGTCGGCGATAAAAAGTTTGACGCCCGGCAAGCGCGTCAGTCGGCCGATCGCTTCAAGAAAATCCTGGAATCGAAGGTTGCACGAAGCATCGGCGTATCCGGAGACGGTTCGGACAACCGCAAGCGATACCTCAAGGCTTCTCTTACGCACGAGAAGGCCAGGGCGGCTGTCTCCGAGGCTGAGGCACGCGGTGTCGTGCGTAGTGCCAGGGAAACCCTCGCAAGCCTGGCGCACGAGCGCATCCTCGGTTCGAACGATCTCCGCGACATCAATTACCTCGAACTGGCGATAGCCGTCGCTCGAGGAATCTGCCGAATCCGAATCGGTTCGGCTTCGGCGACCGGATTCCTCGTCGGGCCACGCTTGCTCATGACGAATAACCACGTGCTGGAATCCATCGACGACGCGATGATCGCGGAGGCGCAGTTCGACTACCAGGAGAATGTCTCGGGCGACCTGTTGCCGGTGCAGGGGTTTCGCTTCGAGCCGGATTTGTTTTTCGTGACGAATAAAACGCTCGACGTGACGGTCGTGGCGGTCAGTGAACTCTCCGAGAAGGGGCAATCGATCTCGCGTTATCCCTGGATGAAGCTCATCCCGACGCTCGGCAAGGCCGAGAAGGGTGACCCGATCAACATCATCCAGCACCCGCGCGGAGGTTTGAAACAGATCGCCCTGCGTAACAACGAAGTCATTGCGATTCCAGCAGGCCAACCCGATTTTCTGTATTACACGACCGACACCGAGCCAGGCTCGTCAGGATCGCCGTGCTTCAACGATCAGTGGGAGTTGATCGCACTCCACCACTCCGGCGTTCCCCGAACGGATGGCGACAAGATTCTGCGCAAGGACGGCTCGCCCTGGCAGAAAGACGACGATGCCGCCTCGATCGACTGGATTGCCAACGAGGGCGCACGCGTCTCGGCTATCGTCGACGCACTGACGACGGTAACGCTCGAACCGTTAGTACGCGATATGCTGGATGCCGCTCTCAAGGGATCGAGCCCTAATCCGATCGAAGTTGCACGTGCGTCCGTCCCCGTCGCGATGGCCGCGGGCGAGGGCGTGCAGCAGCGTACCTTCGTTGCAAATGCGGGCACGGTTTCGTTCGTCGTGCCGCTCACCATTTCGGTCTCGTTGGGAAACGGTGCGCAACCTCCCGTTGTAGACACGAAAGTCGGCGTGCCGGCGAAAGGCAGCGATACGGCGGCTGACGGTTCCGTCGCAGTGGCCGAGAAACTAAAGGTGGATCCGGACTGGTCGACGCGAGAAGGATACGATCCGGCGTTCCTGGACATAGAGGTTCCGTTCCCGCGGCTTACAGACGATATGAAGGCCGACTCTGTCGTGGTTCCGGCAGAGCACCGTGTGAACGGTGACAAGCACGTCCTTGCGTACCATCACTACTCGGTCGTGATGAATCGAAAACGTCGATTTTCCTGGTACAGCGCAGCAAACGTTGACGGTAAGAAAAGGCCAACGCTTCCGAAGCGCAAAGACGATGAGTGGTTCGTCGATCCGAGAATCGACGACGTCGATGCGCCGACCGTGCAGTGCGGCGAGGAGCTATACGCGGCGAAGAAAACCGACCGTGGTCACCTCACACGATATCTCGACGTCGCATGGGGCACTAAGCAAGAGGCACTTGCCGCACTGGCCGATACGTTTCACTTCACCAACTGTTGCCTGCAACTGTCGGGGTTCAACCAGACACAGGCCCGGTGGCAAGGCATCGAGCAGTTCCTGCTGGAGCGCAAAGCGAAAAAGGACAAGATGCGGATCAGCGTAATTACCGGTCCGATCTTCAAGAGAAATGACCCCAAGTACCAGAACGAATCCATGGACGCGCCCGTTCGAATCCCACTGGAGTTCTGGAAGGTGTGTGCGCTGATTCGGGACGACGGCACGCTATCAGCCACGGCCTTCATCCTCAGCCAGAGCGACATTACGTCGCTACCCGGATTTGAGGATTTCCTGGACGTGGCCGAAGTACAGACCACGATCCGAAATGTGGAGCAGCGGACCGGACTGCAATTTCCCGTGCTTCGGGACAATGACCACCTTGCGGCTGGCGGCGTACCAGGAACCCTGGAACTCGATGGGCAGACGGTCATCCCGCTCCGCTCTTACGAGGACATCGTGGTCTGAGCGAAACGAACGTGCTACGTTGCCATCGGATTCACCCGGAGGTTCATCGATGAGCACGAACAGGGAACTGCTGCAGGCGCTGATGGCGGCCTCGAAGAAGAAGGACCACGAAGCATTCCTCGCCCTGTGGGTCGACGAGGACCTGGAGTATTACTGGTCGATGCATGCGAAGCCGATCACCTCCAAGGAGAAGCTGCGCAAGTTCATGCGTAATTACGAAGGAATGTTCGACCAGCAGGACTGGACGATCACGCACTGCGTGGAGCAGGGCGACCTGATGCTCTGCGAGGGCATCGAGACGCTCTACGATCGCGCGAACCAGAAGGTGATCCGCAATCCGTTCATGCAGGCCATCGAATTCCGCGGCGGCAAGGTCGCGAAGATGCGCGACTATTACGACGGCTCCGTGGTCGCCGCGCCCGAGCGCAAGCCGGCGGTGGGGTAGTTGTCGCGTAGGCTGACGGTAGCCGTTTGCTGGCCCCGGAGAGGAGAAAGTCACCGTGCGCAAGTTAGCACTCGCCATCGGACAGGCGGCAATTCTGATTCTTCTCATTTCAACCTCGGTCCCTGCAGCTCAAGCCCCATTTGGCACTGAAAAGGAAGCCAGGACCATGCTGGACAGAGCAGTCGCCGCATTGAAAGAGAACAAAGAGAAAGCACTCGAGATGTTCAACAAGGGTGAGGGCGGTTTCAAGGACCGTGACCTGTATGTGTTCTGCGCCAACGCCTCGGACGGCGTTCTCACGGCACATCCCTACTTGAAGGGTGAACACTTGCAGGAGATTGTCGGCAAGAAGGGCTTTCCGCTCGGGCAAGAGATAATGCGGACCGCCACTGAAGGAAAGATCAGCGAGGTCACCTACTGGTGGCCTCGCCCGGGTTCGGACAAGCCGCTGGAGAAGCGCAGCTTTTTTACAAAGGTGGTTGGTCAAAACTGCGGGGTCGGCTTCTACAAGTCATGAGGGTGCCACCTGCCTGGCCGAGCACCGGCTCGGTCATTTTCGCCCGGCCCATAGGGAGGATTAGCGGGAGGACTGCCCCCCGCGCCCTCAGACATCAAAGCGCCCCGCCGCGGCTTGGCTCACGCTGCCAGCCGCCGGGGCGCGGCCGCCTTCCTCAATTCACAATGGAGCGAGTGCGCGTTGGATCCGCTGCATCTGTGCCGTCGTCGTGAACTCCGTGAGCAGCCGACCGAAGTGTCGGTGCTGCACCCCACTGACGATGTATTGCCAGCGGTAGGCCTTGACGACAGACTTCATCGCGGTGCTGTTCGTCATCCGTGAAGTTGCGATCGCATAGCCTCAGGAACTAGCGGCCTGGTCCCGGCCCGCCCTTGCACGATGCCGTCGACTGCGCCGACGAGGTCGATCAGGTCGCCGACCGCGGCATCCCGTTCCTGGGTGTCAGCCGGGCGTCGATCCGCCGCCACTCGAGCTGATCCAGAATCTAGTGCTCATTCGTCGCGCCAATGAAATCGGAAGATGTCCTTGAACAGCGGCGAGAGCGATGGATCCTTGTCGATGCTGTGCTCGTAGCGCTCTGCACGAACAGTTCGATGTGACAGGTGGGCGCGAGCACCGCCGGGTGGACTGATAGACTACGCGCGCAACCTCGTTCGGTCCGCGACCGTCGATAGCCGCCGGGCATGCTGCGGGGGAGGCGCCTCGACGCGCCGGAAAAGCTCCTGGTCGATCTCTTCGTCGCTGAAGCGCATCAGCGCCTCGAGCGCCACCTGGTCACCGGACCGTTTTCGCGCGACTCATCGAGGACCTTTGCGCTGATGAACCGCTCGACCAGTCCGAACAGGTAAGCATAGGTACGCCCCTGCACCTGGCTCAGCGAGCGCCGTTCCGCCTCTGTCAGGATCGCAGCTCGTCGACCTTTGAGAGCCCGTCCGGCAGGAACTTGTGGCTGAAGTCGATCACGGCCACGCAACACGTCGCGATCGATCTCCCAGGCTCCTTCTTGGAGGCCTTGATGCAGCGCGCATAACGGGCCGTGTGAGTGTGCGACTCGCTCAGCGTCTCGATGGAGCGTTCATTTAGCTCTCCTCAGTGCAGGGGGTCTGCGTGGCGGGCATTCTGAGGAGGCTGACGGGGTCGGCGTATTAGTCAGATGACTCATTTTGCGGCGGACCCGTCGGGACGAATGTCCCGACGCTATTTGACGAGCCCGCCCTGGCGGGCGAGGACCATCGCCTTGGCGTGGGAGTCCACCTCGAGCTTGCTGAAAATACGGGCGAGGTGGTTCCGGACGGTTTTTTCGCTGATGAAGACGCGCTCCGCGATCTCGGCGTTGCTCAGGCCGCGCGCCAGGTGGCAGAGACGATCCAGCCACGCGCATGCAGCTAGCTCGCCTGAAAGATGCGCCCCTCGCCGCGCTCTCGCCTTCGGTAACTGTTTCCCCGACGAATTCTTCGAACGACGTACGAAAGCGCGCCCAGGCCGGCTCAGACTCGAGCAGAATGTGGTCTGCGGCTCTCCAACGTGACGAACCGCGTGTCGGCGATTTGAGTCGCGAATTCGCGCCCCATCGCAAAGGGGACACGCGCGTCGTCCTCGCTCGGCGAATCACCAGCGTGGGCACCGTCGACGGACCACCCCGGTCGACGATGTCTGATGTTCGCAGCGGCCTCGAAAATCCGCGCAGCGATCTCCGGTTGGGACGTGATGCGACCAGGAGGTCGCTGAACCAGCGCACCTGCTCTTCGCTGGCATCCGGCACGAACACGGTGGCGAACAGCCTGCGAAACGCCGGGTTCTCCTCCCGCCGAGCCGGAACGCACGAGTTCGTTGAGCGCGCGAAACTCGACGCGGCGCTCCGCTCGCCTCGGCGCAGCGCGCCACGCGGGACCGCGCGCGGACAACACCAGATGCGCAAAGTACGTGTTCCTGGGGTGGCGGATCGCGCAATCCACTGCAACGGCGCCTCCCTGCGAGATGCCGACGAGGGCGAAGCAATTCCACTGAGGCGGTCTCCACGACCGCTTCGAGGTCCGCCAGACTTGCGTGGCCAGAAGGTCAAGATCGGCCACGTCCCAAACCGAAAGGCCGCAGCCACGGGCGTCGTAGCGGATGAGACGATGAGCGCTCGAGAGAAAACCAAACCAGTGACGCCAGACCGGGCTCTGCCAGTCGAACTCGAGGTGTGACAGCCAGTTCGCCGCCTTCACGAGCGGCGGGCCGGCGCCGGACTCCGCGTACGCGAGTCGCACGTTGTCGACGCTGCGGGTGAAGCGGATGGTCTGATGCAAGATCGCTTAAGTGTACGCCGGTCCGTCACATCAAGGCTCGTCTCGCTCTCCCGCTATCGCAACCGTCAATTGCGCCTGTTTACCGCCGAAGCATTGCGGCTCACACTGCTGCAAGCTCGCGCGCTGGACGCACAAGGAGTCCTGCATGGCTGCCCGGCGATCGCTGCCCACTGTTTTCAAGGCCTCATTGGCTGGTGCCACGCAAGGAAGCAGTGCCATGCACGCATATCCGGTCAGGTTCCGTTCGCGATCTGGAATGCTCCGTGACTTTCTGTCGGTCGGGGCAGCCACGCTGCTGCTTGCCGGATCGGCGAGCCTTGCCTACGGCGCTCCCGGCGAGACGGACCTGGTCAGCGCGACTGTTGATGGCCAGGCGGCGGGCTCGAGTTTTCTCGGCGAGTTACGCATGCAGCGGGCCGTCAGCGCCGATGGACGCTTTGTGGCCTTCGTGTCGTACGCGCCGAACCTGGTCCCGGAAGGCAGCGGCCCGTTCCACGAAGTCTACGTTCGAGACCGGCAGCTCGGGCAGACCGTGAAGGTCAGCGTCGCACGGAACGGTGCGCAAACGAACGGTGACAGCGAGTCGCCGTCGATCAGCGAAGACGGACGCTACGTCGCGTTCTATTCGAGGGCATCGAACCTGGTGTCGGGCGACACCAACGGTTATTCGGACGTCTTCGTACGCGATCTCCAGTCCGGCGGCACGGAGCGCGTGAGTGTCAATTCAGCCGGAGCGCAAGCCGACTTCTTCAGTGAAGACGTTTCGATCAGTGCGGACGGACGCTACGTCGCCTTCATGTCGCACGCGACCAACCTCGTTCCGGGCGACAGTAACGGCGTTGGCGACATCTTTGTGCGCGACCGCGTCTCCGGAATCACCGAGCTGGTGAGCATCGACACAAATGGATTGCAGGCCAATTCTTTCAGCTGGGGCCCCGCGATCAGCGCCGACGGACGTCACATCGCGTTCCAGTCGCAGGCCACGAACCTGGTGCCGGGCGACACGAACGCCATGCATGATGTCTTCGTGCACGACCGGCAAACGGGCGCGACCGAAATGGTGAGTGTCCTGCCGAGCGGTCAGCCGGCCCGCCGCGGCGGTTAATTGCCGTCCATCAGTGCCGATGGGCGCTACGTGGTATTCGAATCCGCGCGTCCCTGGTCGCAGGCGACACCAACGGATACGACGACATCTTCGTGCGCGATCGCCAGACTGGCACCACTGAGCGGGTCAGCGTCAGCTCCGCCGAAGCGCAGGGCAACGAGTCGTCTGGTTTCGCGTCCATCAGCGACGATGGCCGGTACGTGGCGTTCCATTCGCTCGCGGCCAACCTGGTGCCGGGGGATACCAACAGCGATGGCTTCTCTCCAGCAGTGACGTTTTCGTCCGCGATCGACAGGCCGGCACCACGGAGCGTGTCAGCGTGTATTCCAACGGTGTCCAGGCGTATGACTCCTTCGCGCCGTCCATCAGCGCCGATGGGCGTTTCGTCGCTTTCTACTCGTGGTCATTCGACAGCAATGGGTCTCCGGACGTGTACGTCCACGAGCGTCCCGGGCCGGACCCGGGAACGATGAGCTTCACGCTCAAGCCCGCGTCGTTGGCCTTCGGCGATCAGACATTGCTCACCGAACGGACCAAGACGTTCAAACTCAGCAATACCGGCACGGCGGTGCTGCCGCTGCAGAGCGTGCAGTTGCGCGGCGAGGACACCTCGCAGTTCATCCTGCTGAATCAGTGCGGTGTCTGGGTCGCAGTCGGCGGAAGCTGCGACATCGATGTGGTGTTCCGGCCCACGTCGGTCGGAGCGAAGTTGGCAAGACTGCGGGTCGTTGCAGGGTCCAACAGCATTCGTGTGCGGGACCTGACGGGCACCGGCGTCCGGTCCGCTTTTTCGGTGCAACCGACGTCCCTGGCTTTCGGGAGGGTTACGGTCGGCGCCATGAGTGCGCTGCAGACGGTCGTCATCACCAACATCGCGACCGGAGTCTTGCCCATCAATTCAGTGCGCATCTGGGGCGAGCAACGCGGACAGTTCACCTTGACGCATGACTGTCCGAGCGAGTTGCCGGTCGGCGGCAAGTGTACGGCGCGCGTGGCCTTCAGGCCGACGACCGTGCCTCAAATCCGCGAACCTCAAGGTCGGCGTGTCGGGTGGCGCCCCAGCCCAATGGGTGCCGCTCAGCGGTACCGGTATTTGAAAGCCACCACCGGTTGTCAGGTTGCGCTCGGCGTGGCCTCAGCGATGCGGTCGGCGTGTGGACCAAGGCCGACAGCATTGCAGGCTTCGACAACCTTAGCGTCTAGCCGCGGGCAGGAGACCTCAATATCCTCAGGTACCGCGCGATGTTCGACCGCGCGACTCCTCGTAACGCGAGCGAAAAAACTCGGTCCGATACAGCGTTCCGCGATCGAGCAGACTCGCGAGGAACTCTGATTGCTGGACTGCAAACTGTCCGTCCGCGAGGTCGAGCCGTTCGGCGCGCACCGCAAGGCTGTCGGAGTGAAACCGCTCCCACGGCAGGCCGAAACTCGAGTAGTCGATGTCGGCCATGTACGCCTCATCGTCGCGGCGCGGTAACTCGCCGTAGCGAGTGACGAGGATCAGACGCTCCACGTCGTCCAACCGCTGGCTCGACATTGCCGGACCGGCCAGTTCGCGGAACAGCGCTGCACTGCGCATCTCGTTGTCGCTGGCGGCGGGTTCGTAAACGGCGTCGTGGAACCAGATCGCGAGGCCGATCGTGTCCGCGTCCGGTAGCACCGCTGCGGCCAGCCCGGCCTGATCGAGGCAGTGCCTGATGTGGCCGAGTGTGTGATAGCGCCGAGCGGGCTCGTGGTAGCGATCGTCCAGGGACTTCCAGACGCGTGCGGTATGCGCAGGGTCGTGCGAATTAACGCGCAGCCAGAGCGAAACAAAAGACGACTGCAACTCGGCGTTCATGCGGAATCGCACTCTTTCGCATCGGGGGGCGCATGTGCATTGGGTCGAACGAGCGTCAGATGAGACCGAGTCGTTGGAGACCCGCGGTGCGAAGGTCCGCGGCCGCCTCATCCCTGGAGATCAGCCGGATCAACGCGTCCCAGGACGTGCCGGAACGTATGACGTCGAGCCCGCAGCGGTCGACCAGTGCACGCGCTTCCGTCAGTCGCCCGAGTTGGCCGAGCGCATTTGCAGCGGTCAACCAGGCGAGGGTGAGGTTGGGACTGAAATTCACCGCGATCCGCGCAGCCGTGACCGCGCCTTCGAAATCGCCGCGGCACGTCAGTGCCACTGAGCGGTGGAGGTACCAGAACGGCCTGCCCGGGTGCTTGCCGGTGCCGCCCAGCAACTTGTCCAGGGTGGCCGTGATCTCGTCGAGGTGGATCGGCAACGTCGAAGGGGCAAGGACCCAGCCCAGGTATCCGCGAGCACCGTCGTCGTGGCGATTGAGTTCGAGTGCGCGTCGCAACACATGCTCGCCGTGGTCGTGGTCTCCGCAGATCGCGAGCGCGTGGCCAGCGTATTTCAGCACGGCATGGTCATCCGGGCTCAACACCAGGGCTTGCTCAGCGGCGCTGCGTGCCTCGCCACGAGCGGTGTCCAGGTCGCTCGCGTAGCCATTCACGAGTTCCTCGGCGATCGCAGATGCCAGCAACGCGTGGGCATGGCCGGTTTCCGGCGCTAGTTCAATTGCTCGCTGCGCGTCTGCTTTCGCGTCGGCAATCGCGGCCCGGCTACTTTTCAGCAGGGTGTCCCGGCTCGCCTCGACAACGCTCAGCGCGTCGCCACGCGCCGCACCGTCGCGCGCCCGCACGCGGGACAGTCGCAGGAACTCACCGCTCAGGGTCCTTGCGATGTCGTCGGCCGCCGCGTCCGGCTCGAGCACGCCACCCTGCGCTGGCGTCAGGTTCGTGCTCCAGCTCTGCCGCCCCGTGTCGCCCTCGATGAGTTCGACACCGAGCAGCAGGGAATCACCCGAACCCGAAACGCTGCCGGTCACGACGTAGTCGGCGCGCAGGGCCCGCGCGACCGCACGGATCTCGAGCGACTGAAGGCTGGCCTCGAAGCTCGCACGGCGCGACAGCGTCTCGAGCCCCGAGAAACGGCCGAGTGCAGCGATGAGACGCGTCGCGACGACTGTGCAGAGCGGGCGCGCGGCAGTTGGCGCATCGAGGTCGTCGAAGGGCAGGACCGCGACGACTGGCTTGCGCAGGGCCGACGATTCTCGTGCCTGCACACTGCGCATGCCCAGCGTATTCATGGTGGCGCGGATGCCTGCGGCCACCTCCTCGAGGCCCGGATGGTGCGCCACGCCCGTCCAGTCGACGAGCGATGCCGTGTGAACGCGGTTGAACGGCAGCGGGATGGACAGCTTTGTGTCGAGCGCCACGGGGACGAGTCTATTAGCCTCGAACCCGGCCATCGCTTCGCTCAGCACCCACTTCGAGGCGACCGATGTCCGGGACCAGACCACCACCACGCAGTCAGCAGAGGCGAGTTCGTGCTCGATGCGCTGATCGAAGGCTTCGCCTGCCTCGATGTGCCGATCCCACCAGACCTCCCAGCCCTGGCGGCCGAGAAAGTCCACGAGGGGCGCGATCAGCTGGCGGTCCGCTGACGTGTAACTAATGAAAAGCTTGGCCGGCTTGGACGCAATGCTTGCCAAGTCGAGACCCCGGGTCCGGTGCGGTGGTGGCCAGTGTAGTGAATCCCGCTGGCAGATGCCTCCACGGTCGACATTTACCGCTCGTGCACCGAGAATCCGTGGATAAAATGCGCTGGGGCAGGGGGCGTGCATGCAGGTCGGAACCATTTCGCGCGATGCACGCATCCTGATCGTCGGCGCGGGAGCCGCGGGACTGTGCACCGCCTGGTACCTGAAGTTAGCGGGCTTCAGGCACGTGAAGGTGTTCGAGCAGTCACCGCGGCTCGGCGGCAAATGCCGTTCGGTGACCGTCGACGGCGAGTCCTTCGACCTCGGCGCCAACTACGTGACTTCGGCCTACGCGCGCGTGCGCGAACTGGCGGCGCATGTCGGCGCGACCATGTACACGGAGAAGGCCGGTCACGTCATCGACGCCAGGACGGGCGCGATGCGCTCGATCCTGAGCGAGGTGCTGCGACGCACGCCTCTGCCCACGTTGCTGTGGCAGTCGCTGCGTTACCTCTGGAAGCGCTGGCGGTTGCGCAAACTGCTGACACCGTACCAGCCGGGGTTCGCTCACGTGAAGGACTGCCCGGAGCTCCAGGGCAACTTCGCCGACTGGCTGCGTCGTCACCGGCTCGACGCATTGATCGAGATCTTCGAGATCCCGCTGACCCTGATGGGTTACGGCCAGCTGGACGGCATCGCCGCGGCGTATGCGCTCACCTACATGAGCCCGCAAACCTTCATGAATCTCAGCATGTTCGCCGCGAACCTGCCGCTGCGGAGCTGGCCCCGTCGCTTCACCCAGGGATACGGTCGCCTGTTCGAGCGACTGGCCGCCGAAGTCGAGGTGCTTACCGGCGTCAGGATCGAGAAGATCACGCGCGGTGACAAGATCGAGGTCGATTACTGGTTGTTGGAACAGCAGCTCGAAGGGCACGAGAGGATCCGCGAAACCGCGACGTTCGATTATCTCGTGCTCGCCTGCCCGCAGCTGACGGAGCTGCTCGCGCCATTCCTCGACGTCAGCCCCGAAGAACGGAAGTTGTTCGACGAGGTGGTTTTCAACCCGTTTTTCGTGACGACCTACGAGGCACCGGGGACCGAAGCCATTTCCGCCGTCACGTTCTCGCTGCCCGAGCCGGAGCGCGGCCAGCCCTGCGTCGTAACGCGGCAGTACCCGGGCAACGACTTCATCTCCGTGTATTCGCGCGGCGACCGCGACCTGAAGATCGGCCGCCGCGAGATCGAAGCCAACAACGAGGTCTTCCTCGGCAAAATCCATGCGCGCAATCCCTCGATCCACGCGTCCACGTGCGATGACTGGGCATATTTCCCGCACGTGCCGTACGCTGCCATGGACCGCGGCTTCTACAGTGAGCTCGAGGCAATGCAAGGCCAGCGCCGAACGTATTACTGCGGTGGCCTGCTCGCGTTCGAGCTGGTCGAGACCATCGCGGAATACGCGCACCACCTGGTGCAGACACATTTCGCCGGCCGGGGAGACATCGTGAACAGAAAGAGTGCGCAGCCGCGGATCGCCATCGTCGGTGCGGGCGCGGCCGGAATGAGTGCGGCCTGGTTCCTGAAGCAGAACGGCTACCGGCACGTGCGGGTCTTCGAGAAGTCCGATCGTGTCGGTGGCAAGTGCCTGACGTTCGACTACGAGGGAAGGCAATTCGACATGGCCGCGCACGAGATGCTGGCCGGCTACGGCGACGTGATGGACATCGCCAAGGCGCTCGACGTGCCGACGACGGGCTACCAGAACGTGCTCGTGTACGACCGCGACAACCGGCGTTACATGAACATGCTGGAGGCGACGCAGTCGGGCGGGTATGGCCGCCTGCAGGTCGTCTGGGCGTCGCTGCGCTACCTGTGGCTGCTGCTCACGCGCTTCCGCGAATTCGCCCGGCCCGGTTCAGGTTTTGCGAATGCACCGCGCGAGCTCCTGCAGCCGCTGGCGAGTTGGCTGAAGCAGCGACGCCTCGAGGCCCTGAACGAGACGGTCCTGTTCGTCATGAAGGTGCAGGGCTTCGGCCGGCTCGACCAGATTCCCGCCGCGTACTTCGTCAAGTTCCAGGGGGTGCGCAACTGGGTCTCGAACGTGCTGCACGTGGCCGGGCTCGTCCAGTACTGGCCGCGCGTGTTCAAGCACGGCTTCCAGTCGCTGTGGAACGCGGTCGCGAAGCACGTCGACGTGCAACTCGGGGCCGAGATTCGTGCGATCCATCGTCGGGCTGCGCCAGGGACCAACAACATCGTGGTGGACATCGAGTTCGCCGGGGACCGCAAGCCCGAGCAGTTCGACGTCGTCATCCTGTCCTGCCCGCTGGACCTGCCGACGCTGACCGGGCTCGGCCTCGATCTCAAAGCGCAGGAGGCTCGGCTGTTCGAGCAGGTGCGTTACGTCGAGTTCGTCACGACGGCGTGCCGCGTCGAAGGCGTGCCGGCGGGCGTCGTCGGCACGATCCCGCTGCCGCCGCTGCTCGATTACACCGGCTACATCAAGATCTATCCCGACAGCGACATGGCGATCTTCTACGACCTGGCGCCGTCGCAGCAGGTCGATCCGAAGGAAATCCTGGCGCGCATCGAACAGCAGGTGTCCGAGTTGCCGCCGTACCAGGGCCAGCCTGCGCGGATGCTCGGCGGCCACAGCCACAAGAGCTGGCGCTACTTTCCCCACGTGAGCCTCACGGACTTCAGCGCGGGCTTCTACGACCAGCTGGAGTCGCTGCAGGGCTACGAGCAGACGTATTATTCGAGTTCGTTGCTTGCGTACGAGACCGTCGGCACCACCGTGGCTTATGCTCGGGGCCTCGTGGATCGCTACTTTCCGCCGCTCGGCTAGTGATGGATGCCGCCGCCCTCGAACGGTCCACCCAGCAGCGCGCGCAGGGACTGCACTTCGCCGATGTGCCAGTACGCATGTGCCGAGATGAAGAGCCACGCATCGCCGCGGGTCTTGACCGCCGGCGGGAAGGTGCCCTGTTTTACGCAGCGCCTGAGATGAAAGATGTCCCACTTCAGTGCCGAGTAGAGCCGCTGGCGGGTCTGCTTGAAGCCGTCGAGCACGACGTCTCGGCCGAAAGTCCCCGCCGGTGGCCCCTTCGCCCAACCGGCGTCGGCCCAGTAGATGCGCTGCCAGTCCTCGCCCAGCCGGTAGGGCTCGTCGTTCAGGTGATGCAGGAACCAGTCCTCGACGGCGGCGTAGTGGCCGAACACCCAGTCCAGGGACCGGTTCAATCCGGGGAGGCTCACGGACCAGTTGGGCTCCTTGTCGATGTCCTGGAGCAGTTCGAAGATGATCTGTTCGCCCACGAACAGAAGCTTGTACGCGTCGATCTGCACCATCGGCCATGACTCCTGCGCAGGATCCTGCGATGTCGCGCGAGGCTACCCGATCCCCAAGCCAATTACGACTTACGTTCTGGCTCTGCGTCGGCCTGCTGGTCAGCGCCTTCGCCGCGGCCACGCCACTGGAACTCCACGGCGAGCGGGGCAGTGGCTACCGCCCCGTGTTCGATTACCTCGTCGACGTCAAAGGCGACTACTCGCTCGTGCAAGTGCAGCAGTTGCCGACCAGCGCGTTCAGGTCGAGCGGCGAGCACGGCGTGGCGCTCGGTTTCATCAAGGGGGCCGTCTGGCTGCGATTCGACGTGCTCAACTTGAGCGGACCCGAATCGACCTGGCTGCTGGAGTTCACCGACGCGCTGCTCGACGACGTCCGGGTGTATCAGCAATTGGACGACGGACGATGGCGGGAAACCCGGCTGGGCGACCAGCAGTCACTCGCGTCCGACGCCGTCGACTCGCTCACGCCGCTGATGCAGGTCACGCCGCCGCGGGGTCACCCAACGACCCTCTACGTGCGCATCCAGAGCAAGAGCAGCATGCTCGTGGACGTGCGGCTGATGACGGCGCGCCAGTTCTACCAGGCCAGCATCGTCAGCTTCCTGTTCTACGGCGCCATGTTCGGGATCATGGTGGCGATGTGCCTGTACAACCTGGCCCTGTTCGCCTCCCTGCGTGACACCAATTACCTGCTGTATGTCTTGTCGATCTCGTCCTCCGGTCTGTTCCTTGCGAGCCTGAGCGGCCACGCGCCGCGCTGGCTCTGGCCCGATTACCGGGTTTGGTCCGAGGAGATCTTCCAGGCGATCGTCGCGGTGACTCTCGTGACGGGCCTTGCCTTCTGCACGCGGTTCCTCGAGGCGAAGCGCTACGCACCGGCGCTGCACAGGACGATCCTCGTGCTGATACTGCTCGCGGCATTGACGGTGCCGCTCACGGCGCTGGTCGGCTTCCAGGGTTCGATTCTGTTGACCGGCGCCGTGTCGGCCACCGCGGGGACGGTGGGTCTCGTGACGGCCACGACGTGCCTGCTGCGCGGTCAGCGATCGGCCCGGTTTTATCTGGTTGCCTGGGCGGGCTACTGCATCGGCACCGTGTTCGCGGCATTACGTCAGCATGGCTTTGTCGACAACACGTTCTTCGCCACGCATGGCATGGAGATCGGCACGGTGCTCGAGACGGTGCTGATGTCGCTCGCACTTTCCGACCGCTACAACGACCTGAAACTGGCCAAGGAAAAGGCGCAGCACGAAGCGGCCGAAAGCTTGAGACGCATGGACCGGCTCAAGGACGAATTCCTCGCCAATACCTCGCACGAGCTGCGCACGCCGCTGCAGGGCATCATCGGGCTCGCCGAATCCATGCTCGACGGCGCGGCCGGCCGGCTCTCGGACGCGGCCTCGCGCAACCTGTCGATGATCGTCAACAGCGGCCAGCGCCTCGCGACGCTCGTCAACGACATCCTCGACTTCTCGAAGATGAAAAACCACGAGCTGGCGCTGCACCGGACGCCGGTCGACCTGCGCGTCGCGGTGGACGTCGTGATGCGGCTGACCGAGCCGCTGGCGCGGGCGAAGTCGCTCGAACTCGTGAACGAGGTGGCGCCGGGCACGCCGCCGGTGCTCGCCGACGAAGACCGACTGCAGCAGGTGCTGCACAACCTGATCGGCAACGCCGTGAAGTTCACGGAGACCGGTACGGTCCGCGTCCGTGCGATCGAGGAGGAAGGCGGGCGCGTCCGGGTGCAGGTGATCGATACCGGGCCCGGCATCGCGCCGGAACACCACGAGCGCATCTTCGAGTCCTTCGAGCAGGTCGAGGAGTCCGCGACACGGGAGCACGGCGGCACCGGCCTCGGCCTGGCCGTGAGCCGGCAGCTCGTGCAGCTGCACGGTGGCGACATCTCACTCGAGTCCCGGGTCGGAGAGGGATCCACGTTCTCGTTTGCGCTGGAGGCGACGACAGCGGGCCACACGCCCGAGTCTCCTCCCGTGCTGAAAGACCATGTCGAGCCGGAGCCCGCCGCATCGAGTGCCGCGCATGTCGGCTTCGACACAACCTCGACGCTCGTCGCGCTCAGCGACACGGCTGTCGTCGGAGACGATAGCCGGACCATCATCGTCGCGGACGGCCGCGACCGGATCCGGATCCTCGTGGTGGACGACGAGCCCGTGAACCAGCTGGTGATGCTGAACCACCTGACGCTCGCGAATTTCGACGTCCTGCAGGCCGACAGCGGGATCCGCGCGCTCGAGCTGCTCGCCAGCGGAGAGAAGGTCGACCTGATCCTGCTGGACGTGATGATGCCGAAGCTCTCGGGCTTCGAGGTCTGCCGCGAGATCCGCAAGACGCACCTGCCGACACAGTTGCCGGTCGTCATGGTCACGGCGCGCAACCAGACGCAGGACTTGAAAGCGGGCCTGCAGGTCGGCGCCAACGACTACATCACCAAGCCGGTCGCGAAGGGCGAGCTGCTGGCGCGGATCAAGACACACCTCAACCTGCTGCGCATCAACTCGGCGTATTCGCACTACGTGCCGCACGAGTTCCTGCGCTACCTGAGCCGCGAGAGCATCACGGACGTGCAGCTCGGCGACAACGTCGAGATGGAAGCCGCGGTGCTCGTCTCGGACATCCGCGATTTCACGAGGATGTCCGAGCACATGACGCCCGACGAAAACTTCCGGTTCGTCAACGATTACCTTGCCGTGGCGGGACCACCGATCCGGCGCAACGGTGGCTTCGTGGACCGCTATTCCGGCGACGGCATCCTCGCCGTGTTTCCTGCCGGCGCCGACAGCGCGCTCAATGCCGCGCGCGAGACCATGGCGGGCCTGCGCCAATTCAACGAGGAACGGGCGCGTCGCGGAGAGGCCACGGTGCGCATCGGCATCGGCATGCACCGCGGACGGGTGCGATTGGGCATCGTCGGTGAATTGCAGCGGCGCCAGGGCGACATCTTCGCGGATGCTGTCAACGTGACCTCGCGCATCGAGAGCATGACGAAGACATTTGGTTGTGCGGTGATCGTGAGCGACGCGTTCGTATCGGGCCTTTCCGACCCGGAGCGATTGCTGGTGCATCGCCGTACCCTGGGCGGCGTCTACATGAAAGGTCGCAGCGAGCCTGTGGTGCTGCACGAAGTGTTCGAGTTCGATCTACCGGACCTGGTCGAGCACAAGCAGGCCACCCGAGCCGAGTTCGAGCGGGCTCGACGCCACCTCGACGCGCAGCAGTTCATCGAGGCCGCATCGGTGCTGGACGCGATCCTCGCCGTGCACAAGGGCGATGCCCCGGTGCGGCACCTGCATGCAGAGGCGTTGGCGCGGTCGCCCGTGCAGGTTGTGTCGTCGGATTGAACATAGCCGTCCGGATCCACGGGCTGTCGTGTTAAATAGCAAGCAAGGAATGCACGCGGGTTGAAGAACCACGTACTGCGAGGAGCACAAGAAGCCATGTCACTTCGCCGTTTCGTCGTCATCGCTCTCTCCGTCGTGGGAGCTGTGCTCCTCGCGATCGTGCTCTACGTCGGTTTGGTCGACCTGGGTCGACACAAAGGTCGCATCGAGGCCGTTGTCACGAAGCAGATCGGCCGACCTTTCGCGATCGATGGAGTGCTCCAGCTAAAAGTGTTCCCGTCGATTCATGTCCTCGCCGAGCGCGTCCGTGTCGGCAACGCGGACTGGGGCTCGAAGCCGCAGATGGTCGAGATCGGGCGCCTCTCGACACACATCGGGTTGTGGTCGCTGATTTCGGGGCCCGTGGACATTCGCTCGTTCGAGCTGAGCGATGTCTCGGTTCTTCTCGAGAAGAACCGGGACGGCAAGGGCAACTGGGTGTTCGGCGGCGAACCAGAAGAAGCGACTCCGCCCGACTCGGGCGCCACCGAGGTCCCGGCCGTCATCCAGCATGGCAAACTCGACAACGTGAAGGTCACTTATCGCGAGCCCGGGAAGTCGGACCGCGTCGCGCTCGTTGAGACGTTAACCATCGAGCCGGGGACCGACGACCTGCTGGCGATCGCCGGGAATGGAAAATTCGACGAGTACAGGACAGCACTGGATGGACACGTGGGCCCCATCGACGCCCTCTTTGCTGGACGGAACATCCGAGTCGACCTTCAGGGCGCGATCGAAAGACTGCAACTCGACATCAAAGGAAGTCTTGGCCGTCTCGATCCGCTGGCCGGCGCGAATCTCTCCTTGAAGCTCCAGCATCCGGACATCGGGAAAATGCTGGAGAACCTTCGATTGCCAGTCGTCGCCACGGGCACGCTGAACGTCGACGCGCGGCTCAAGGATGCCGGCAAGCTCACCCAGCTCGATGTCGATGCGAAGCTCGGCGACATCACGGCCAAATCGAACGGAACGCTCCGTAGTCTCGGGCTGCCCGGCTCGGACCTGCGGTTCGAAGTCGCGGTCGCTGATGTGGCCCGCCTTGCGAAGGTATTCGATGTTGAGGACGTGCCGGCCGAGGCATTGACGGTCAGCGGGCGCGTGGCTTCAACGCAAGAGGAAATCAAGCTCGATGGAGTGAGCGCCACGTTGGCCGGGGCACAGCTGACCGCGGACGGTACGATCCGCGTGGCGCGCGAACGGGCCGCGGACTTCCGGTTTGAACTCGGCGTCGAGAACCTGATGAGGCTGCGCAAAGGGCTGCCAGAGCTGCCGTTGTCCATCAGCGGCAATATCGTCGACAGCCGCGACAAGCTCGAGCTGAAGAACTTGAAATCGCGCATCGGCAAGACCGAGATTTCTGGATGGGCGTCGATGGCCCGGAAGGGCAAGAAACATATTGAAGCCGATCTCGCCTCGCCTCACCTCGACCTGACGGCGCTTTCCAAAAAGGAAGCGGACAGCAAAGCCACAACGAAGTCGGACGGGAGGCGAGTGCCTCGCCCACGGACGCGAAAGAGCCAGCGAAAAAACCCAAGGGAAATACGTCTTCAGCGAGGCGCCCATCAAGCTCGACGGACTCAAGCGTGCCGATGCGAAGCTGCACTTCGTCGCCAGGGAAGTGAAGCTCGGCACGGGAATGCTGAAGGACGTCGATGCCACGGTGGTCGCCGATGCCGGTCAACTCACGATCGAGGGACTCGCGAAGGGCGGCATCGAGGGTGACCTCAAGAGCACCGTCCAACTGAAATCGACGAGCGACGGCGCCGCCGACGTCGAGTTCAATCTGACCGCCAAGAACATGCGCGCGGGTCTTATAGCCGGTGAGGGGATCGATCCGCGCGTCGCACCACCGACGAGCATCGAGGCGAACCTCCGGGCGAGCGGGGCCTCGGCACGCAAGCTGGCGTCGAGTGCCAACGGGCAGGTTCTGCTGACGCAGGGACCCGGTGAGACCAAGGGTGATTTGCTCGGCATGATCGGCGGGGGCATTTTCGCCCAACTCGCGAGCAAGCTGAATCCGTTCTCGGCGCAGGATCCGTCCACCCAAGTGGATTGCACCGTGGCGCGCGTCGACATCGTGGACGGCCGGGCAACGGTCGAGCCCGTGCTCATGCAGTCGAAAAAAGTTACCGTCACCGCAAACGGCAAGGTGGACCTTCACACCGAAGAGCTCACTGTCGACTTCGACACCCGTCCCCGCGAGGGCATAGGTGTCAGCCCGGGAATGTTCACGAATCCCTTCATCAAGCTCGAAGGGACACTCGCGAGCCCAAGAATCGCAGTTGGCGCCAAGGGCGCGGCATCCGGCGCCGTCGCCGTAGCAACCGCTGGCGTCTCGGTGGTCGCGAAAGGAGTGATGGACCGCGCCCGCGGCGAGGCGGACGCGTGCAAGAAGACGCTCGAGGAGGCCAGGCATCCTGCCGCGCCGGCGGATGAGGTCGCTCGCTACTCGATCGCTCGGCCGCATTCGAACATCACTCGCGCGCTTCTTTTCGCTCTCGGAGCGGGCAGCAGCGTAAGGTGCGCTCCGGTGTCGGGGTCTATGAGCATGGCGCGCGCAGCGGCCAGAGCTTTTCATTGCGCCGCACCGCCTGCGATGGGGTGGCGTCACAAAAGGTTCGCTCGCGCGAAATAAAACGCGGAGTAAAATATGGCGCTCGCAGGCGGGCCCGGAGCGGCCGCGCCGCATCCGATTTCTGCCGCAGAAGGGACTCATGCCGCACGGATCAAGGTCGCCGCCTAACCTGCTGGCGTTCCTTAGCGGACGACGCCCAATCGACCTTGCACTCGCTGCAGGACGTCACCGCACTTCTCGATGAACCATCGAACTCTTTCGCAGAGCATCCTGCATCGCAGCGCTGCGATCACGACGTTCGGAGGGACATGGAAATGGCCAACCGCGAAACCTTGAAGGCCTCCACGCAAGGCCCGCTCAGCAGTGAAGAGCTGCGCCTGATCGATGCCTGGTGGCGAGCCTGCAATTACCTCTCCGTCGGCATGATCTATCTGCGCGACGACCCGCTGCTCAGGGAGCCGCTGAAGCCCGAGCACGTGAAGCATCGCCTGCTCGGCCACTGGGGCGCGAGCCCGGCGCTGTCCTTCGTGTGGGCGCATCTCAATCGCGTCATCAAGCGGGATGCACTGGACATGATATTCATGGCGGGCCCGGGTCACGGCGCGCCCGGTGTGCTGGGGCCCGCATATCTCGAAGGGACGTACTCCGAGATCTACTCGGACAAGAGCGAAGACGTCGAAGGGATGCAGAAGTTCTTCAAGCAATTCTCGTTTCCGGGCCACATCGGCTCGCACGTGACGCCGGAGACGCCGGGATCCATCCACGAAGGCGGCGAGCTCGGCTACAGCCTCGCGCACGCCTATGGCGCCGCACTCGATAATCCCGAACTCATCGTGGCCTGCGTGGTGGGCGACGGCGAAGCGGAGACCGGGCCGTTGGCCACCGCCTGGCATTCGAACAAGTTCATCAACCCGGTTCGCGACGGGGCGGTGCTGCCGATCCTCAACCTCAACGGTTACAAGATCGCGAACCCGACGGTGCTCGCGCGCATCAGTCACGAGGAGCTCGAGTCGCTGATGGTCGGCTACGGCTACAAGCCCTGGTTCGTCGAGGGATCGGATCCCGACAGCATGCACCAGAAGATGGCCGCAACGCTCGATGCGATCGTCGCCGAGATCCGCGGCATCTGGAAGAAGGCTCGCGACAGCGGGAATGCTGAACGGCCACGCTGGCCCATGATCGTCTTGCGCGCGCCGAAAGGCTGGACCGGCCCGAAGGAAATCGGTGGCCGTAAGGTCGAGGGCTCCTGGCGCTCGCACCAGGTACCGTTCTCGGACGTGCGCGACAATCCTGCGAACATGAAACTGCTCGAGGACTGGATGCGCAGCTACAAGCCCGATGAGCTGTTCGATGCCAGCGGGCGACTCAAGCCGGAGCTCAAAGCGCTGGCGCCCGAGGGGCGGCGCCGAATGAGCGCGAATCCGCACGCGAACGGCGGCCTGTTGCGCAAGGAGCTCAAGCTGCCGGATTTCCGCGACTACGCGGTCAAGGTGCCGCCGGGGGGGCCCGTTCTGCACGAGAACACGAAACCGCTCGGGGAGTTCCTGCGCGACGTCATGCGCAACAACATGACGAGCTTTCGCGTCTTCGGCCCGGACGAGACGGCCTCGAATCGCCTCCAGTCGATCTACGAGGTGAGCAAGAAGACCTGGATGGCGGATCTGTTGCCGGAGGATGCGGATGGCGGCGAGCTCGCGCGTGACGGCCGGGTGATGGAGATCCTCTCCGAGCACACGCTCATGGGTTGGCTGGAGGGATACCTGCTCACCGGCCGACACGGTTTCTTCCACACCTACGAAGCCTTCGCGCACGTCGTCGATTCAATGTTCAACCAGCACGCGAAGTGGCTCGACGTCTGCAAGAACCACGTGCCGTGGCGCGCTTCAGTCTCGTCGCAGAACATCCTGCTGTCGTCGACAGTGTGGCGTCAGGATCACAACGGCTTCTCGCACCAGGACCCGGGCTTTATCGACGTCGTGACGAACAAGAGCCCGACGGTCACCCGCGTCTATCTTCCGCCCGACGCGAATACCCTGCTTGCCGTGGCGGATCAATGCCTGCGCTCGAAGGATTGCATCAACGTCATCGTCGCCGACAAGCAGAAGCACCTGCAGTTCACCACCATCGACGAGGCCACCGTGCACTGCGCGAAGGGAATCGGCATCTGGGGGCGCGCGAGCACCGACCAGGGCGTCGAGCCCGACGTCGTCATGGCTTGCTGCGGCGATGTCGCCACTCAAGAGGCGCTGGCGGCGACCGCCATCCTGCGCGAGCGCCTGCCCGACCTGAAGCTGCGCTTCGTAAACGTCGTGGACCTGTTCAAGCTGCAACCCGCGACCGAACACCCGCACGGGTCGACCGAGCGCGAGTTCGACGGCCTGTTCACGCTCGACAAACCCGTGATCTTCAACTTCCACGGCTACCCCTGGCTGATCCACAAGCTCGCATACCGCTTCCGCAACCACGAGAACATGCACGTCCGCGGGTACAAGGAGAAGGGCAACATCAACACGCCGCTCGAGCTCGCCATCATCAACCAGATCGACCGGTTCGATCTCGTGATCGACGTGATCGAGCGCGTGCCGGGTCTGGCGGCGCGAGCGGCGCACCTGAAGGAAGAGATGAGAGGCACCATCATCGACAATCTCGAATATGCGCGTACCGAGGGCACGGATCGAGCGGAGATCACGAACTGGGTATGGCCGGGGTGAACGCGACGACGCGGGAGGCGGATGGGGCGGTGCCGGAGTCCGGCGCTAAGACCTGGACGCCCGAGCCAACCCGGACGGGTCTGTCGGCGGACACGCTGCAGCGCGCGGTGCTCGACAACCTGGCGTACGTGCAGGGAATTTACCCGGAAATCGCGAGTACCTACCACTGGTACATGGCCCTTGCGCACAGCGTGCGCGACCGCATGTTAGCGCGCTGGGTGAGCACGGTGCAGACCTACGTCGCCCACGACGTGAAGGTCGCCTGCTACCTGTCGGCCGAATTCCTGATAGGTCCGCAACTCGGCAACAACCTGGTCAACCTCGGCATCGAATCGAGCGCGCGCGAGGCGATGGGAGCCCTCGATCAGGATCTCGATGAGTTGCTCGCAATCGAAGAGGAACCAGGTCTCGGCAACGGTGGTCTCGGGCGGCTCGCTGCCTGCTACCTGGATTCGCTGGCGACGCTCGAGATGCCGGCCATCGGTTACGGGATTCGCTACGAATTCGGAATCTTCGATCAGCAGATCCACGACGGCGCCCAGGTCGAGGTGACCGACAAGTGGCTGCAGAAGGGCAATCCGTGGGAAATCGCTCGCCCGTTCGTGAGCTACTACGTCAATTTCGGCGGCGACACGCAGCCCTTTACGGACACGGAGGGTCGTTACCGCGTGCGGTGGGTTCCCGCGCGCAAGATCAAGGGCGTGGCCTGCGACATTCCGGTGCTCGGCTATCACGTCAATACCTGCAACACCCTGCGATTGTGGAAAAGCGAGGCCGTGGAGTCCTTCGATTTCCAGGACTTCAACGTCGGAGACTATTACCGCGCGGTGGAGGAGAAGGTGATCTCCGAGACCCTCTCCAAGGTGCTGTATCCGAACGACGAGCCGGAGGCGGGCAAGCGCCTGCGCCTCGCGCAGCAGTACTTCCTGGTGTCCTGCTCGTTGCAGGACATACTCGCCCTGCTCGACTTCAGGGGCGATCCGATCACGCGCCTGCCGGAGTCGTTCGCCGCGCAATTGAACGATACGCATCCATCCATCGCGGTGGCGGAGCTGATGCGACTGCTGGTGGACGAGCGGCTGCTGCCGTGGGAGGAGGCGTGGGACATTACCCGTCGCACGCTCGCGTACACGAATCACACGCTCCTCCCCGAGGCGCTCGAAACCTGGGGACTGCCGCTGTTCGGGACCTTGCTGCCGCGTCTGCTCGAGATCATTTACGAGATCAATCGCCGCTTTCTCGATGAAGTCCGCCGTCGTTATCCCGGCGACGAGGCACGCCTGGCGCGCCTGTCACTGATCGATGAGCAAGGCGAGAAGCGCGTGCGCATGGCCAACCTCGCGACGGTCGGGAGCCACGCGGTGAACGGCGTCGCCGCGCTGCACTCGCAGCTTCTGCAGCAAACCGTGCTGAGGGATTTCGCGGAGCTCTGGCCGGAGCGCTTCTGCAACGTGACCAACGGCGTCACGCCGCGACGCTTCGTCGTGCTCAGTAACCCGGCACTCGCGGAGCTCCTGGACGAGATCGCGGGCGAGGGCTGGGTCACCGACCCGTCGAGACTCCGGACCCTGGAAAGACACGTGGACGATACGGCGTTCCAGGAGCGATGGCGGCGAATCAGGCGGCTGAACAAGGAGGCGCTGGCACGCCGCATCCGCGAACGCACCGGGGTCGTCGTCGATCCGGGCGCGCTGTTCGACATCCAGGTCAAGCGTATCCACGAGTACAAGCGCCAGCACCTGAACGTGCTGCATATCGTGACGCTCTACAACCGCCTGCGGAGCAACCCGCAACTCGATGTCGCACCGCGTTGTTTCGTCTTCGGCGGCAAGGCCGCACCCGGCTACTACATGGCGAAGCTGATCATCCGCCTGATCAACGGTGTGGCCGAGGTGGTGAACAACGATCCGGCGCTCCGCGGGCGCCTCAACGTGGTGTTCTACCCTGATTTCAACGTCAAGACTGCGCATGGCATCTATCCGGCCGCCGACTTGTCCGAACAGATCTCCACCGCCGGCAAGGAGGCTTCGGGCACCGGCAACATGAAGTTCATGCTGAACGGCGCACTGACCATCGGGACGCTGGACGGCGCGAACGTCGAGATCCGCGAAGAGGCCGGCGCGGAGAATTTCTTCCTATTCGGCCTGCGGGCCGAGGACGTGGACAGGATCAAGCGCGAAGGTTACCGGCCAACGAGCCGCCTGGACGACAACGCCGAACTGCGCGAAGTGCTGACCCTGATCGCTGACGGCACATTCTCGCGCGGCGACCGGGAGGTGTTCCGGCCATTGGTCGAGAATCTGCGACAGTCGGATCCCTTTCTGGTGCTTGCAGACTACGCCGACTACGTGGCATGCCAAGAGCGCGTGAATGCCGCCTGGAAGGATCCGCGGCACTGGACGCGCATGTCGATAATCAACACCGCGCGGGCCGGCAAGTTCTCCTCCGACCGCTCCATACGCGAGTACTGCGACCGCATCTGGAACGTGTCGCAGGTAAAAGTCGTGCTCGACTGAGGCACGGTCGTGGCCCCCTACGCCACTAGGGCAGGCACTCGATTTCCACCGGGTGCGACTGTTGCGGACGATGGCGTCAACTTCTGCACCTTCAGCCGCCATGCCACGCGCGTCGAACTCCTGCTGTATGCGAGCGCGAGCTCTCCCGAACCTTTCCAGCTGATCACGCTCAACGCCGAGCACAACCGCACGTTCTTCTTCTGGCACGTGTTCGTCGAGGGTCTGCCTACCCACACCTGTTACACATGGCGCATGGACGGCCCGCGGGATACCTTGCAGACGGGGCGGTCATTCAACCCGCGCAAGGAGCTGCTGGACCCCTGGGCGCGTGCGGTGACCGATGCCGTCTGGGACCGGAACAGAGCCGCGGATCCGCAGGACGAAGGCCACGTGTCGCTGCGCGCGTTCGTGACGGATACTCCGCCGCGACGCGACCGGGTCATCCCGAGCGGGCTTGATGGCGCAATCATCTACGAGCTTCACGTCGGCGGCTTCACAAGCCACCCCTCGAGCGGGGTGCAACACCCGGGTACCTTCGCCGGGTTGATCGAGAAGCTCCCGTACCTGCGCGAGCTCGGCGTGACCCACGTCGAGTTGTTGCCCGTGATGGCGTTCGATGAGAAGGACGTGCCGCCGCCCGTTGCTGCGCGGGGACTGCGCAACTACTGGGGTTACGCCAGCCATAGCTTCTACAGCCCGCACCCGCGCTATTGCAGCGATCCGGCGCGCGCGCCTCATGAGTTCCGTGCACTCACCGATGCCCTGGACGGGGCGGGCATCGGCGTGCTGCTCGACGTCGCCTTCAATCACACCGCCGAGGGCAATGCGGCAGGCCCGGTCATCAACTTCAAAGGTCTTGCCAACGACATCTTCTACCACCTCGAGACTGGCGACCGGCGTCGCTACCGCGACTACACGGGATGCGGCAACACGGTCAACTGCAACCACCCGCTGGTGACCGCGTTCATCGTGCGATGTCTCGAATACTGGGTCGAGGATCTGGGAGTGGATGGTTTTCGCTTCGACCTCGCCAGCGTGTTTGCGCGTGACCAGCTCGGTCACCTGATGACCGATCCACCGCTGCCCTGGGCGATCGAAGTCTCACGCGTCGTTTCGCGCGTACCGTTGATCGCCGAGGCCTGGGACGCGGCGGGCCTGTACCACGTGGGCGCGTTTCCCGGGATGGCGTGGGCCGAGTGGAACGGTCGCTATCGCGACGTCGTCCGTCGCTTCGTGCGCGGCGATCCTGGGCTGGCCGGCGAGGTCGCGACCCGTATCGCTGGAAGCGCCGATCTGTACGCGGACGACGGCCGAATGCCGGGTAACAGCATCAATTTCATTACCTGCCACGACGGGTTCACGCTACAGGACCTCGTGAGCTACGACGCCAAGCACAACGACGCCAACCGCGAGGACAACCGCGACGGCAGCGACGACAACGCGAGCTGGAACTGCGGCGTCGAGGGTGCGACATCCGTTCCTGAGGTCCTCGCGCTGCGTCGGCGTCAGGCCAGGAACCACCTGGCGATACTGATGCTCTCACGCGGCGTGCCCATGCTGCTCGCTGGCGATGAGGTGCTGCGCAGCCAGGATGGCAACAACAATGCCTGGTGCCAGGACAACCCGCTCTCGTGGTTCGACTGGACACTGGTGGAATCCAATCGCGACATGCTGCGTTTTACGCGAGAGCTGATCGCACTGCGTCGCCGCCACGCCTGTCTCACGGCGAACAGGTTCTTCGAAGGAAAGCCCATTTCTGGGCGCGCGCTTCCCGACATCGCCTGGCACGGATCGCGTCTCGAGGAGCCGCCCTGGCAGGAGGGGCAGGGCCGTTTCCTGCGTTTCACCGTGGCGGGACTTGAGCGCGACGAAGAGGACCTGCACGTGATCCTCAACATGTCGGACCAGATCGTGGAAGTGGCCTTGCCAATGATCCCGGCGAAGCGCTGGCACGTCGCGCTCGACACCTCGCGCGCCTCGCCAGAAGACATCCTCGCGCGAGGTCAGCAGATACCTTACGCGGCTACGTTCTATGCGGCCGTGGCACGCAGCGTAGTTGTGCTGGAAGCGCGCTAGAAATCTACGCTGCGAGGGTCGAGGGAAGCCCTGTTAGTGCAACACCGGCTGCGGTGTCCCGTTGCGCAGCCGGCGTTGCGTCATCGTCAGGGTTAGCCGCTGGGACTCGGCGCGCCCTCGGGCGGCCCGCAGTCCGTGCGGCGGATCACGGTGCGGCGATTGAGGGCCTTGCCTTCCGGCGTCGAGTTATCTGTGATCGGATTCGCCTCGCCGTGGCCGACGGCCGTCATGCGCCCCGGCGCCACACCTTTCGACTCGAGATACTTCAGTACGGATTCCGCGCGCGCCTGCGACAACTTCACGTTGTAGTCGTGTTCCCCCGTGTTGTCCGTGTAACCGCCCACTTCGCCGCCGACGAACTCCAGCTCGTTGAGCCGGGTCGCGACCGTGTCGAGTTTCGCGGTGTCCTCGGGCGAGAGCTCGGCTGAATCGAACTTGAATTGGAGCTGGACCGTGACGTCGCAGGAGCACCCGGCAGGCCCGACGCGGTCGCCCTGCGGCGTGTTCGGGCAGCGATCGGCGTCGTCCGTGACGCCGTCCCCATCCGCATCGGCTGGCGGCGGGGGAGCAACCGGCGTTGGCGTTGCGGCGATAGGTTCGGCTGTACCGCAGCACGCACCTCCTGCCGTTGCAAAGCCTGGACCCTTGCCGATGAACCAGAGAATGAGCAGCAGCAGTACCAGCAGCGCTGCGATGATCGCATGCCACCGGTTCCACGCCGCGTGTTGCTCAGGCGTTCGTCCGTTGATGAGTTTGGTCATGACAGGCCTCGGTCAAACGCGGGGCTCGTCGGTCGTTTCCTTCGCAAGCACTTTCCCTAGCAGCCAGCTGCCAAGCCAGCCGAGAAGGACTCCGAGAAGGAACCACCAGAAGCAGCATCCGAGTCCGGACATTTGAGTCTCCCTGGAGTGTCAGGCCGACGTCTCAGCCGATGAATGGTGTCTCGAGCAATCCTTGCTCTTCATGCGACTCCCGACAGATAGCGCATTCGCAGGCCGCAATCAAGTCCCGGCAGACGAACGGTTCCGGACCGCCCCGGAACTGATCTACCGAATTTTATTGTACAAGCCCTAGCTTGGGTGATGGCCCGTGCACGGCGCCGCCCTGGCTGATCCCCCAGGGACCGGTGAGTACGCGTTCGACGATCTCTGGTGTCGGTAGGCTAACCAAAATCAATTCGGACTGAGCGCCACCTGCGCGGCCGAGGGCGCCCATTCGGTGCCGAGCGTCGACGCCTTGGGCGGATCGCATCAGTCCGGTTATCCCTTCCGGTTCTTGCGCCGCACGCACGGTCGGCTATCGACGCGTCCTGACCGCTGCTCTGCGCACGGTCGTTGTTGACTTTCAACGGAGGCCAAGACTATAAGGTTCACAGTAGTGTTTGCTAAATTCACAATTGTGAATCATGTGCTTTGCAACGACACGCAACCGACGCGTTTGGCGTCGGCTTGGCAGCAAACTGATTCATCGAACGATTTCCGGGCGCTGGCATGCGGAATCGACATCAAGTTAGTACTGCATGGGGGAATAACAAATGTACGTAAATTGTCTCAAGTCAGGTTTAGTCGCCGGTACTGCCATTGCCGCAGGGATGGCAGGCAACGCCGCCGTCGCCCAGGAAGGCGCTGCGCCGCTCGAGGAAATCATCGTCACCGCGCAGAAACGCGAAGAGCGTCTGCTCGAGGTGCCGATGACGGTTGCGGCCATTTCCGGCGCGGAACTCACGGAAGGCGCGGTCGTTTCGACGCTCGATCTGGCGCAGGTCACACCGGGCATCGTGATGACCAACAACGGCCTGGCGTTCTCGCCGTCGGTCCGCGGCGTGTCGTCGTCGGGCAGCACGCCGGGTGACGAGACCAACACGTCGATCTATCTCGACGACGTCTATATCGGTTCACCGCTCGCGTCGTACTTCGATCTCGCGGACATCGAGCGGATCGAAGTGCTGAAGGGCCCGCAGGGCACGCTCTTCGGGCGCAACGCCACGGGCGGCGCGATCCGCATCGTGACGCGCTCGCCGTCGTTTACGCCGCAGGCGTCGCTGAGTACGGACTACGGCTTCGACTTCAACGAAACGAAGATCGACGCCTATCTGACCGGTCCATTCTCCGACAAGGTAGCGGGGTCCTTGACCGGCTCCTACCGCAAGGGTGACGGGTACATCGACGGCATCGGTCCGAACGAAGGTCGTCACTATGCCGATCCGGACAACTACGTGGTCCGGGGCAAAATGCTTTTTCGCCCATCGGAGTCTTTCCAGGCGACGGTTTCCGCGGACACCTGGCAGACCCAGAACAACGTCAACTTCGCCATTTCTGCGCCGAAGGGTGTGAACCCCAACCCAATCCCGGGCGTGGTCTCGAGCCAACCCTACGAGTTCGCAGGATCGACACAGCCCCTGGCCGACGTCAGCGGCTGGAACGTCAGCCTCGATGCATCATGGGAACCGACCGACTCGCTCACGGTGCGTTCGATCACCGCGTATCGTGATTTCGAGGGTGACTACAAGTCCGACCTCGACCGGTCGAGCCAGTCGGGCACGGCGCTGGGCCTGGGCCAGTGGCAGGAGAATTTCAGCCAGGAATTCAACTTCTCGAGTCCGGGCGACCAGGCCTTCTCGTGGCTGGCCGGCCTCTACTACTACAAGTCGGACGCGGGCAATCCGTACTGGACGATCTTCCTCGGAGACGCTCCGACCGGAACGAAGCTCACGGACTTCACGAGCGAAGTCAACACGGAGTCCTACGCCGGATATGGCGACGCGACCTGGAACGCCACGGACAAACTGCACCTGACGTTGGGCGCCCGTTACACCTCGGAAACCAAGGAGTATCACTATCGGGATACGATCCGGCCGGCGCCCCTCGCGTTGCGAGACGTACGGGACGAGAAGACCTGGGACAGCCCGACGTATCGCGCAGTGGCGCGCTACGACTTTACAGACGATGCGAACGTTTATGTGTCGTTCAGCAACGGCTTCAAGAGTGGCGTCTACAACGCCTACAGCGCCCTCGGCATTCCCGTGAATCCGGAAGAAATCGACGCGGTCGAAATCGGCACCAAGGCGCGGGTCGGCGGCATCAACCTGGCTGCGGCGGCCTACGCGTACAAGTACGACGACCTGCAGGTGCAGTCGCACATGACGCTCAACGGCGTGATCGTGCAGACGCTCGCAAATGCGGCGAATGCCAAGATGCTCGGCGTGGAGTTCACCGCCGACGGCCGACTGACCGAGCGCCTCTCGTTCAACGCGGGCGTGAACCTGTTGCCGACGGCCGAGTACGAGGACTTCACGACTGCTTCGGTCGTGATTCCCTGCCCGACCTGCACCGCGCCGATCATCGGCCAGGCCGTGTCGCCGTACGACGCTTCAGGTAGCCGGCTCATCAAGGCGCCAGAATGGACGGCGAACCTGCGGCTGACGTACACGGCGCCGCTCATGGGCGGCGAATTCATGGGGACCATCAGCGACGCTTACAATCCCGGCTTCTATTGGCAGGCCGGCGACCTTACCAAGGAACCGTCGTACAACCTCGCCAATGTCCGGATGTCCTGGACGGATGGGCAGGACCGCATGACGTACTCGCTCTGGTGCACGAACCTGACCGACGAGTACTACAGCTTCTATACGGTACCGAACGTGCGGGGTAACACGGTCAGCGCCAACCAGCCGCGTCAGGTCGGTGTCGGCGTCGCCGTGAGATTCTGATCGAGGCGGCCTAGCACCGCTGGCGGCCAACGTCCGTTCGATGCCGGCTCAAGACCAGGCCGGCACGGGCGGACGTCTTGTCGCAACGGAGTAGAGACACGAAAGAGCGCGCGACCGCGCAAATTCAGGCGCTTCGGACACAAGATCATCGCGCGAGGTCGCATGACGTATCTGGGTGAGCTTCGCGTGAACTGGCGGTTTCTGGCCGCCGCCGGCATGGGCATGACGGCGGGGTACCTGCTGGTCAATTACATCGGCAACCTTTTCACGCCGCACCTCATCGAGGAGTTCGGCTGGTCCCGAGGCGACATTGCGCTGATCGGCGCGACGGCCTTCCTCGGCATCCTCGGCCAGCCCATCGTGGGGCGCCTGGCCGACGCGTTTGGCGTGAAGCGCGTGGCGCTGATCGGCGTGATCAGCGCGCCCCTGATCTTCGTCGGCTTGAGCGCCATGTCTGGCAGCCTGCTCCAGTACTTTCTGCTGTGCCTGGTCCAGGTCACGATCGTCGGCGGCACTACGACGACGGTCGTCTACAGTCGCTTGATCGCTCAACACTTCGACCGCGCTCGTGGCATGGCGCTCGCCATCGCCGCATGTGCAGCCCCGGCAACGGCAGCTGCCGCCATTCCATTTCTATCCGAATACATCGACACCAGCGGCTGGCGCGCAGGGTACGTCGTCGTCGCGGCGTGCACGGCGATCGGCGGAGCACATCGCAATGCTCCTGATTCCGGCAGGCAGTGATGTCCGTCGCAGCGTTGGCCCCGTGGCTGGTGACTTTTCGAAGCGCTACGGCGCCATCGTGCGGAATCCTGCATTTCGACTGATCGTTGCCGGCGTGATCCTGTGCAACCTCTCGTGGACCCTGCAGACCGCGCAGTTGAAAGTGCTCTTGCTCGACCGAGGCGTCGATTCGGCGACCGGTTCGATGGCGGTTTCGATCTTCGCGCTCAGCGTGATCGTCGGGCGATTGCTCTGTGGCGCTGCGCTCGATCGTTTTCCGGTCCACCTGGTCGTCGCGATTTCCCTCGGACTGCCTGGGCTGGGCCTGGGCCTGCTCGCAACGGGTTCGGCGGCATCGGTGGCGATCGTCGTGGCCGCACTGCTGCTCGGTCTCGCCCTGGGCGCCGAAGGGGACGTCCTGGCGTACACGGTCATGCGATATTTTCACCTCGAGGTTTACAGCACGGTCCTGGGACTGGTCCTCGGTTCGCTGGCTCTCTCGGTGTCGGTTGGCTCACTGCTGCTGGGTGCCGTGCTCAAGATGAGCGGCAGCTTTACTCCCTTCCTGGTGTTCACTTCCATAGCGGCCCTCGCCGGAGCCGCCATGTTCTACCTGCTCAAGCGTTTGCCGAAGGTGGCGTAGCACGCAGAGGCGTTGGCGCGGTCGTCGTTGCTTGTTGCGTCGTCGGATTGATCCTCATCCGAGGATCGTCGTCAGCGCCGCGATCAGGCGGTCGACCTCGTCGCGCGATGTGTAATGGACGAACGACGCGCGCACGACGCCGTCGTCGGTGTCGTAGCCCAGCGCGCGCAGCAGTCGATAGGCATAGAAATTTCCCTGCCCCACGCCGATGTCGACTCGTGCCAGAGCGCGAGCCACTTCCGACGGAAGGCGTTCCGTCCACGCTGAAAGCCACCGTCGGCGCACGATCGACCGCGTGCGCGGAGCCGATCAGTCGCACGCGCCGATGGCTCGCAAGAAAATCGAGCAGCGGCTGCAGCAAGTCCGACTCCGCTGCATGGAACAGCCTTCGCACCGCGTCGGCTTGACGCTGCGACTGGCGTGCGAGCGTGGCCGTGGTGCGCGGCAACCGCTTCGAAGTAGTCGATGACGCCATTGACGGCCGCAACCTGGGCGTGGTCAGGCCCCGCAGGCGTGAAGCGTCCTGGCAGCGCGTCCGCCTTGAAGAAATGGGCCTGCGACGGCAGCGCCTCGGCGAGTTCGCGGCGGACGTACATCGCCCCGAGGTGAGGACCGTACACCTTGTAGAGCGAGAACAGGTAGATGTCGGCCCCAAGTTCCGGCAAGTGCGGCAGGCCGTGCGGGCAATAGGAGACACCGTCGACGACCGCCACGGCACCCGATCGATGCACGAGGTCCGTCAGCTCACGGACCGCGTGCACACTGCCGACGATGTTCGAACAGTGCGTGAAGGCGACGAGCCGTGTGCGGGGACTGAGCTCGGCGACCAGCGCGTCGGGCCGCAGCGCGCCTTGAGCGTCGACCTGCCACGTGCGCACGACGATGCCTTCGTCCTGTAACCGGCTCCACACGCCGATATTCGCCTCGTGGTCCTGGTTCGTGACGACGATCTCGTCACCGGGCCGCAGGTATCCTCGAAACGCCTGCGCCAGCACATACGTGTTCTGCGACGTGGAGGGGCCGACGTGCAACTCGTCGGTTTCCACTCCGAGCCACGCGGCAAGGCGCTGTCGCGCGCGGTCCATCTGTGCGCCGGCCGTCGCGGAGGGCTCGAACGCGTAATAGGGCTGCACCTTGGTCCGCCGATAGTAATCGGCGAGTGCATCGATCACGTGGCGACAGGCATACGATCCACCGGCGTTTTCGAAGTGGGCGAAGCGCGCGAGCGAGGGTTCGACGAACGCCGGAAATTGAGCACGCACGAAGTCGAGGTCGAGGTGTTCCATGCGAATACTGTACTCGCGGGCGCGGTTCGCCGGTTGCGCGGCGCGACGCGATCCGCGCCTCCGGATCGTGCGGCTCAGCGGCTGTGATAAGCGGGCCGTCGCGCGTACACGCCATAAGCGGCGATTACCGCGTAACACAGGGCGGGAACGATGAGGGCCAACCGAAGCCCAATCAGGTCTGCAACGTGCCCGGTCAGCGGAGGTATGATTGCGCCGCCGACGATTGCCACGCAGATGAGACCCGACCCCTCTGCGGCCCGCCGTCCCAAGCCTTCACAGGCCAGACTGAATATCGTCGGGAACATGATCGAGTTACAGAGTCCAATCGCCAGCAGCGACCATCCGGACACTGCGCCGACCGTATTCATCGACACCAGTATCAGTGCAATGGATCCGCCAGCGAAGGCCGCAAGCATCTTGCCTGGCGACAATACGCCAAGAAGATAGGCGCCGATAAACCGGCCCACCAACGCCCCAGCCCAGTAGTAAGCGACATGTTTCCCGGCCGCCTGCGGATCCAGCGCCATCGTGCTGGGCTGCGTGAGGTAGTTGACGATCAGCGAGCCGATCGCTACCTCGGCGCCAACATACAGAAAAATGCAAAGCGCGCCCCAACCGAACCGGCGGCGGCGCAGCAGGTCGAACGCGTGACGGATGCTCGTGCGCTCTCTCGGCGTCTCGACCAGTCGGTGACGCTCCCACCAGATTACGGCGGCCAGGATCACCAGTGCGACGGCAAGGCCAAGGTAGGCCTGGACCACGACGACCGTCTCCTGGGTCCGATAAGCAGTGAGCGCGGCACCAGACAAGTTCGCTGACGAAACGGCGGCGAGAGGACCGAGAATCAAGATAGACCCGACGTACGGAAATATCGTCGTGCCGAGGGAGTTGAATGCCTGCGCGAACGTCAACCGGCTGTGTGCGGTTTGCGGAGGTCCGAGCAGCGACATCAGGGGATTGGCAACGACCTGAACGATCGTTATGCCGGATGCCAGGACGAACAGCGCAACGAGAAATATGCTGAACAGCCCGGCTGCCGACGCCGGGACAAACAGGAGACAGCCCGCCGCCATCGTCATCACACCGACCGCTGCCGTGCGCATATAGCCGATGCGGCGCACGATCTCCGCGGCGGGAATTGAAATCAGCAAATAAGCCAGGAAAAAAGCCGATTGCACCAGCATCGCGTGTGCGTAGCTAAGCGTAAACAGCTCTTTCAGCTTAGGGATCAGGACATCGTTCAGGCTCGTGATGCCGCCGAAGACAAAGAACAGCACAAATACAAAGACCCGGAGTCCTGGCGCATCCACACCCGTGTCGGGTGCATCGTCACCTGGAATCGGGTCAGTCGATGAAACATCGGCGGTGTCCAGATGCATACACACTCCGATCGGCGTAGGGTCGGACTCGCGCCCTGAGCATCACCGTAACGTCGGGGCGAGCGAAGGGCAATCAGGGCTGGTAGTTCGGCTTGGACAGCCCACGCAAGGATCGCCGATCAGCTTACATGCGTGGCGAATGGCGAGAATAGCGCTGGTGGTTGGCCCCTTGTCGACGCGGAAAATGTTCTCGCCGCTATTGCCCAGCTTGGTCCTTGCCAGTTTCTTGGCGAGACCCGGGCGCACGCCGCATAACAGGACTTCAATACCAGCAGCCCGGGCGCGATCGACAAAGCCTTTCAAAAGGCTTGATGCCGATGGCATCCGCGTTCCGAGCGCCATCGAGCCGCAGGACCACGAAACGCGTGTGCGAGTCCATTTGCTTCTCGATGCGTTCGAAATGGCGCTCGATTGCGGCAGATGCACCAAAGAACATTTCGCCTTCGAGCCCGTAGATCAACAACCTGTTACACGGTACGTCGTCAGGAAAGCGCTCGCGAAACGCCCCGTCGGGAGTAGGCGTGAACTCGGTGAGCAGCATGCGGCCTGCTCGCCCCACCGTGAGCAGGGACGACATCACTACACCAATCAAGACGCAGAATTCGATCGAGACAGCGACCGCCGAGAACGCTGTCACCCACAGAATCACCGAGTCGAAACGCGTTATACGGACGTGATATACGAGCGCCTTCCAGTCGATCATTTTCCACGCCGTGACAATCAATATTCCGGCCAACGCTGCGCGGGGAATCAACCGGGCGTATGGGGCGAATGCCATCACTATCAACGCCACCGCCGCGGCAGACACGACGCCCGACCACTGCGATATCGCTCCAGACTGCTGGTTAATCGCCGAACGCGTCAGTGATCCCGATCCCGGCATGCATTGAAAGAAACTCCCAGTGAGGTTGGCGAGCCCCTCGCTGAGGCATTGCTGGTTCATATTGAGCTTCTGCTGAGTGTGCGCCGCAATGGCCTTAGCCATCGCAAGCGCCTCCAGCAAACCAAGGACGGCGATTGCCAGCGCGCCGCTGGAGAGCTGGCGAATGCGCTCGTAATCGAATACGGGGAGCTGGGCCGTCGGCAACTTGCTCGGGATCTCACCGACGACTCGCACTCCCTTGGCCTCGAGTCCAAGCCACGCGACGACAGTTGCCATCGCCAGGACCGTCACGAGGAGCTCTGGCAACATGCGAAGTCCGAATCGGTCCTTGAGCCAGCGCAACCCGACCACGAGTGCGATTGTGCCCATTGCGATCGAAAGCGTTGCCAGGTGTACCGGCCCACCCTGGGTCATTGTCAGCCAGAACCGATAAACAAAATGGTCGTGGACACCGCCCATGGCCTGCAGGCCCAGCACGTTCTTCGTCTGGTCCAGAACAAGCAGCGCCGAAGCCCCCAGCGTGAAACCGACGATAACGGAATGCGAGATAAAGCGAGTCAGGTCACCCAGACGACCCGCGGTGATGATGAGCTGTATGACGCCAACCATGAACGCGAGCAGCACCGCGGCTTGAATCTTCTCGTCGACACTCGGGAAAATGCTGATGACACTCAACACCGCAATCGAAATGGCATTGGTCGGACCGTTGATGAGCTGCCGGGACGAGTCAAACAGCGCGCCGACGGTCGTCATGACGATCGCCGTGTAAAGGCCATATTCCGCAGGCAAACCCGCCGCCAGTGCGTAGGCCATGGCTTGGGGGACCGCCACGGCCGCGACCGTGAGGCCTGCGAACAAGTCCGCACGCGCGTGGTGGAATCGATATCGGCGTAGCGAGTCGAACGCAGGAACGACTCGGAAAATCCAGGGAGGTCGGTGTTGCAACGTCTCGTTCTGCTTTTGTCTAACGACGGTCCGCCAATTTACTGAGGAAGGCCCTTTTACCGAGGGCCCGGAGCAGGGTTCGATAGACCGTTGTCGATGCTATCCCTGTCATCGCAGCGCCTATGGCAACCCTGCAAGTCGCTGGGATGTTATCACCACGCCGATAGCCGACCGCCTGCGCACAGATACCGGACGCAAGGATCTGCCCCTAGTGCGCTTTCAGGGCCTTACAAAGGCTTTACCAGGATCGCACCACGGGCTGGCAGGTGCTACAGGAACGCCAACTCTCCTAAGCCTGGCCGGCCAGCATCGCGAGCAACCCTTGCGGATCGGCCCGTCGACCGACCTTTCGAGCTCGAACTTCTGTGCTGTCCGCCCGAAAATCGACCGTTCTTCATTAAATAAAACGAAACGTCGCAATGTCCCATCGACCCCGACGAGCGCCCGCCGCGCCGTATTCGGGAGCCCGACACGCGGTCGCAACATCCCCGCTGCAAGATTCGATCAGACCAAAGAGGATCGAAGCGGTGAATAAAGGTGACGCGATGAAAACGAACTTGGCATTAGTTGCGGCGGAGCGAGTGCGTGACGGGATTCTCACGACGTGGACGGAGCTCCGGACGTTTGGCGGTTGCGGATCGGGAACGGCTTGCGCGATGTGCGGGTCTGCCATCCCGAGGAGCGAGATGGAAATTGAGGTGGAGTACGGCACAAATAGGGGGATAGAGACGGTCGTGATGCACGTCGAGTGCGACGCGGTATGGCGCGGAACGATTCGTGATAAAGCGCGTCGAAGCGAGCCTGCGTGCGACCGGATCTGACCATTACCCGACCTCGTCGAGTTGGCTGTTGCGTAAGCGCGGGCTGACGCGGGACCGCTTTGGTCGCGTCGATACTCGTCGACACGATCCGCGGCTTCAGCGCTGCGTTAAATCGCAATACACCGGTCGGCCGCACTGCCTGGGCGGCGACGGTCCCTTATTATGTTATGCATACGGCGTAGGACTGGGGTAGTACAGGGTTCGGTGGACGTCGATGCGATTGGCGCGAACCCAGCAGGAGTTACCTCTCGATGCACCCGATCGATCGCATACCCGCTTGTCCCGCCGACGCCGACGCCGACGGCGAGGTCCACGTCATCATCGACACGCCACGTGGCAGCCGCAACAAGGTCAAGTGGGACCAGGAATACGGTGTTTTTACGCTCAGTCACGTACTCACTGCAGGCGCAGTCTTTCCGTTTGATTTCGGGTTCGTGCCAGGTACGCGCGCGGCGGACGGAGATGCGCTGGACGTCCTGGTGCTTGCCGACGAGCCGTTTTTTTCGGGATGCCTCGTGACGGCACGGATGATCGGCGTGATCGAGGCCGAGCAGACCCAGGATGGGAAGACTTTTCGCAACGATCGGATGCTCGCCGTCGCACAGGAATCACGCCAGTACGAAAGTGTTCGAGACCTGAGTGACCTGCCACGCACGTTGGTTGCGGAGATCGAGCAATTCTTTGTCAATTACAACCTGATGCGTGGGCGCGTGTTCAAGCCGCTCAGGAGGCTCGGAGCCAAGCACGCCATGGCGATCTTGAAGACCGGCATCGATAAGGCGAAAAGAAAAACGAAGCGTCAAAAGTAGAATGTCATCGCGCACTGACGCGCTCGCGCCGCGGCTCGTTCTGCGGCCAACCGCCCGCCAGCGACTTGTAAAGGTCGACGAACGCCGTCGCGCTTCGCGTGCGCGCGTCGGCAGAGGCGTCCTCGGCCTGCAGGCGGGTGCGTTCGGCGTCGAGCACGTCGAGCAGATCCGAAGCACCGGCGTCGTAGCGGATACGCGCAAGTTCGGCCGCGCGGGCGCCGTCGAGCGCTGCGCGTTCGAGATGCACGTCCTCGAGTCGCGCCTGGCCGAGCCGCACGAGCGCGTTCTCGGTTTCCTCGAGTGCGCGCAGAACCGTGCGTTCGTACTGAGCCAGCGTGCCGGCAGCGGCCGCATCGGTCGCCGCGATGCGCGCACGCACGCGGCCGACGTCGAGAAAGGACCAGTCCACGCCGAGCACAACCAGTCGTGTCTCGCTGTCTCGCCCAAACAGGGCGCTGGTGTCGAAAGCCTGCGTGCCGATCAGTCCGCCGAGCGTGAACCGTGGGAAGAGATCCGCCGTTGCCACGCCGATGCGAGCGGTTGCGGCGTGCAGCCGCCGTTCGGCCGCGCTTACGTCCGGGCGCCGGCGCAGCAAATCGCCGGGTGTGCCTGCGTCGACTGCGCCCACTGGCACGGCAGGCAGGGGCGTTGCACCCGAGTCCAGCCGCGCGACGAGCGCGCCCGGCGCCTGGCCCGTCAGTACCGCGAGCCGGTGCATCGTGACGTCAACCGCAGCGGCGAGCGGCGGGATTCGCGACAACGTGGTCTCGAGTTGCCCGCGAGCTCGCGACGTATCGAATTCCGTGCCGCGGCCTGCGTCAAGACGCGTCTGCACGATGCCCAGCGTCTCGCGCTGGTTGTCGGCGTTGCTGCGCGCAATGCGGAGTCGCTCCTGCAGGCCACGCAACTCGAGGTAACTGCGCGCCACCTCGCCAACGATCGCGACCTGCGCTGCGGCGAGATCCGCCGCGGTAGCCGCCGCATCGGCTTGTTGCGACTCGACGCCACGCCGCACCCGGCCGAAGACGTCGAGCTCCCAGCTCGCGACGGCGCGCACGGCATAGCTTTCAATGTCGCGATCAGGTCGCCCGACGCCCGCCATCTGATCGACGCTCGAGCGCGCATCGCTCGCATCGGCCGATGCGGTAACGGTCGGCAGGTAGTCGAATCGGGACTCTCGCAACAACGCGTTGGCCTCGTCGAACCGGGCGAGCGCGATACGCAAGTCATGGTTCTCGCGCAGCGCGCGCGTGACGAGTTCGTCGAGCAGCGGATCCTCGAAGCGCTCCCAGAACGCCGCGTCGGCGTCCGGCGTCGGTATAGGGGCGAGCGTCGCCGCGTCACCCTTGGCCGGTTCCGACGCCCCGGCAGCGCTCGATGCGATGCGCTGGGCGTCGCTCGTATAGGCCGCAGGTACATCTGTGTCGGGTTTGCGGTAGTCCGGCCCGACGGCGCACGCAGCGAGGGTCAACAAGACCGCCGACGCGACCGCAGAGCGAACGGGTCTCATCGAAAAATTACGCATGACTCACCTCCAGTGAGCGCGGCGCGAGCGCGGATCCGCCCTCGGCGTCAGTCGCGGTCGGCGCACCAGCCGGATTTCCGCGCGACACGAGCTTGCGCAGCGCGACATAGAACACCGGCGTCAGCAGCAGCCCGAACAGCGTGACGCCGAGCATGCCGGCGAACACGGTGATCCCGGTGACCGTACGCACTTCGCTGCCGGCGCCATGTGCGAGCACCAGCGGCACCGTGCCGGCAATGAACGCGATCGATGTCATCACGATCGGTCGCAACCGCAGCCGCGAGGCTTCGAGTGCGGCCTCCACGATGTCCTTGCCCTGCAGCTCGAGCTCGCGGGCGAACTCGACGATCAGGATCGCGTTCTTGCACGCGAGTCCCATCAGTACGACCAGCCCGACCTGCACGAAGATATTGTTGTCGCCGCCCGACAGCCACACGCCCACCAGTGCAGAGAGCAGTGACATCGGCACGATCAGGATCACGGCAAGCGGCAGCGTCCAGCTCTCGTAGAGCGCGGCGAGCACCAGGAACACCAGCAGCACGGCCAGCGGGAAGACGATCGCCGCGGCATTGCCTTGCGTTGCCTGCTGGTAACTCAGGTCGGTCCACTCGAGGCTCATGCCGTTCGGCAACACCTTGCCTGCGATGCCGGCGACGGTCGTCATCGCCTCGCTCGAGGACAGCACGCGCGGGTCCGCGTCACCGAGCAGGTCCGCGGCCGGATAGCCGTTGTAGCGGATCACCGGATCGGGTCCATAGGTTTCGCGGATCGTGACCATGCTGCCGATCGGCACCATCTCGCCGTTGACGTTGCGTGTGCGCAGGTTCGCGATGTCCTGCACGTCGTCACGGAACGGGCCGTCGGCCTGCGCGATCACCTGGTAGGTTCGGCCGAAACGGTTGAAGTCATTGACGTAAGCCGAGCCCAGGTACGTCTGCAGCGTGTCGAAGAGCTCCGTGAGCGGCACGCCTTGCGTCTTGGCCTTGACGCGATCGACCTGCGCATCGAGTTGCGGGACATTGGCCTGGTACGTGCTGATCGGGAACTGCAGGCCGGGCGTCCCGGCGATCGTGCCCGAGAGAGCATTCACCGCGGTCTGCAGCTCGCCATAGCCGAGGCCGGCGCGATCCTGCACGAACAGCGAATAACCGGAACCCTGCCCGAGGCCGAGGATCGGCGGCGGCATGATCGAAAAGGCGAAGCCTTCCTGCAGGCGCGAGAACTTCGCGTTGAGTTCGTCGTTGATCTCCTTCGCGGTGCGATGGCGAGTGTCGAAAGGCGCAAGGCCGAGGAACACCACGCCGGTGTTCGGTGTGTTCGTGAACTGCAGTGCGTTCAGCCCCGGAAACGCGACCGCGCTCTCGACGCCGTCGGTCGCAAGCGCAATTTCGCTCATCTGGCGGATCACGGCATTCGTGCGGTCGAGCGAGGCGCCCTCGGGCAGCTTGACGCCGCCCATCAGGAAGAGCTTGTCCTGGGTCGGGATGAACCCGCCGGGCACGGCCTGGAACATCAGGCCGGCCAGGCCGAGCAGCACGACATACACGGCGAACACCGCGCCGCGCCGCTGCAGCGTGCGCGACACCGCCCGCTGATAGCGCGACGCGCTCGCGCCGAAGAACCGGTTGAACGGACGGAAGACCCAGCCGAACAGCCTGTCGATCAGGCGCGTCGGCGCGTCCTTGGGCGCGCCGTGCGGCTTCAACAACACGGCCGCGAGCGCCGGCGACAGGGTCAGCGAGTTGATCGCCGAGATCACCGTCGAGATCGCAATGGTCACGGCGAACTGCTTGTAGAACTGGCCCGTGACACCGGTCAGGAACGACATCGGCACGAACACGGCGCAGAGCACGAGCGCAATCGCGATGATCGGGCCCGAGACCTCGCGCATGGCCTGGTGCGCCGCCTCGAGGGGCGATTTACCCTCTTCGATGTTGCGCTCGACATTCTCGACCACGACGATCGCATCGTCGACGACGATGCCGATCGCGAGCACGAGACCGAACAAGGTCAGCGTGTTGATCGAGAAGCCCAGCAGGTGCAGCGCTGCGAACGTGCCGACGATCGACACTGGCACCGCGAGCAGCGGAATGATCGAGGCACGCCAGGTCTGCAGGAACAGGATCACGACCAGCACGACCAGCAGCACCGCCTCGAAGAGAGTGGTGACTACGGCGGAGATCGAATCGCGCACGAACACGGTCGGGTCGTAGACCACGTCGTAGGTCATGCCCTCGGGGAAGCGCGTGGCGAGTTCGGCCATTTTTGCGCGCACGGCATCGGAGAGCTCGATCGCGTTGGCGCCGGGCGCCTCGAAAATCGGGATCGCGACGGCGTCCTTGTTGTCCAGCTGCGAGCGCAGCGTGTAATCGCCCGCACCGAGTTCGAGCCGCGCGACATCGGCGAGCCGCACGATCTCGCCCTCGGCGCCGGTCTCGACGACGATCTGCGCGAACTCTTCCTCGGTCTGCAGCCGGCCCTGCGCGTTGATCGACACGAGGAAATCGCTGCTCTTCGGTGTCGGCTCGGCGCCGAGCTGTCCCGCCGACACCTGCACGTTCTGTTCGCGGATCGCGCGCACGACATCGCCGGCCGTCAGTCCGCGGGCGGCGATCTTGTCCGGATCGAGCCAGACGCGCATGGCGTAATCGCCCGAGCCGAACAGGGCCGCCTGGCCCACGCCGGGTAGCCGTGCGAGTTCATCCTTGATCTTCAGCGTCGCGTAATTGCGCAGGTAGAGCGAGTCGTACCGCCCGTCCGGCGACAGCAGGTGCACGACCATGGTCAGTGTCGGTGATTGCTTCTGCGTCACGACACCCTGGCGGCGGACGTCCTCCGGCAGCCGCGGCAGCGCCTGGCTCACGCGGTTCTGAACCAGCACCTGGGCGTCGTCGGGGTCCGTCCCGGGGCGGAACGTCACGGTCGTCGTGAGCACGCCGTCACTGCCCGCCACCGACTTGATGTACATCATGTTCTCGACGCCGTTGATCGCCTCTTCGATCGGCGTTGCGACGGTTTCGGCGATCACCTTGGGGTTCGCGCCCGGGTAGACGGCGCGCACCTGGACGGTCGGCGGCACGACGTCGGGGTACTCCGTGATCGGCAGCAGCGGCATCGCGATGAGCCCCGCCGCGAAGATCACGATCGAGAGCACGGCCGCGAAGATCGGCCGGTCGATGAAGAATCTGGAAAAGTCCATGAGGTTCTCTCCGCCGCGGCGTCACTGCCGCGTCAGCTGTCAATGTGATCGAGGTCGGGTTTTTCACGGCGGCAACGCGCATCCCGGTGGGAGCGGCGGCGCCCATGACGATGGTGTTTGGCGTAACAGGCATGCCCGCGAAGAACACCTTCTGCACGCCGTGCACGATCACGAGGTCCTCGGTCGCCAGCCCGTGTTCGACGACGCGCAGCGCGCCGACCTTGCTGCCGAGACTGATGTCCTTGCGCACCGCGACGTTTTTCGGGCCCAGCACGTAGACGTACTTGCGGTCCTGGTCCGTCAACACGGCCTTCTCATCGATGAGCATCGCCTTGACGCGCGGGCCGACTTCCATCTGCACGCGTGCGAACAGCCCGGGCGTGAAGGCGCGGTCGGCATTCGACACCACGGCCCGCGCACTGATCGTGCCGGTGCGCGGATCGACCTGGTTGTCGACGAAATCGACGTTGCCCAGGTGCGGAAAGCCCGTTTCGTTCGCAAGCCCGACGCGGACCGCGCTCACGCCGGCCGGCTGCTGGCCACGCTGCGCGAGTTCGCTATCGCGCAGGAATGTCTGTTCGTCGGCCTCGAAGTACACGTGGACGGGATCGATCGACACCAGTGTCGTCAGCAGTGTCGAGTCGGCCTGCGCAAGGTTGCCGGCGGTTACCAGCGCTCGCCCGGCACGGCCGTCGATCGAAGCACGCACTTCGGTGAACTGCAGGTCGAGTCGCGCCGACTCGACCGCGGCTTCGGCCGCACGCACGGCCGAGTTGCCCTGCGCGTGCGCGGCGCTCAGCGCGTCGAACTCTTCGCGCGAGATGGCCTTGCCGGCGAGCAGCGTCGAGGCACGCTCGTGTTGGGTAGCTGCAAGTCGCGCTTCGCTGCGCGCTCGCTCGAGCTGTGCGTTCGCCCCATCGAGGGCGGCCTTGTAGCGGCGCTGGTCGATCACGAAGAGCAGGTCGCCCTTGCGGACCTCGCTGCCTTCCTGAAAGTGCACTCGCTCGATGTAGCCACTGACCCGCGGCCGCACTTCCACGGTCTCGACCGCGCCGACTCGACCCGTGAACTCGTTGGAGGGCCGGACCTCACGCGAGATGACGTGCGCCACACTGACTTCCGGGGGTGGCGGCATTGCGCCGTGCGGCGTCGCATCCTGATCGTCGCGAGCGACCGCGTAGACGGCGCCGGCCACGACGGCGAGCACGGGGATCAACCAGGCGGTGCGGATAAGTTTCTGATGAAAGGTCATGGCGGGTACTCCTGCCGTATGCATTCGTGTATTCATTTCGGTGTGGCCCGTGTGTTCATTTCGGTGTCGCCGACTTCAGCGACTCGAGGAAGGCCGGGACACCGCGGAAGGTCTGCGTCGTGAATCGCGCGACCTGGCGCGCGGCTCTGCGACCGCACGTGATGACGGGTCCGGCGGGCTCCTCGGCCGGCGCCAGCAACTGCGTGACGCGACGTGCGATGCCGCTCACGGTGGGCCATTCGGGGCATTCATGAACGCCGGGTTCGTCGCGGCGTAACGGCGCGTCGATCGAGACCAGGTGCACGCGCACGCCAAGCGACTGCGCCTCGCTGTGCAGGACTTGCGCCAGCATTCGCGTCGCGGCCATCGCGACTGAGCGAAGTCCGTAGCCGGCCCATGGCGCCTCGCTGCCAGGCCCGCCGATGATCACGTAGCGACCGTTGCGTCCGGCCTCGGCCAGCAGCGGGATCAGGTGGCGTGCCAGTGCCAGCTGCGCCAGCACCGTCTGGTCGAGGCACTCGCGCAACGCATCGGCCGGCTGGTCGAGAATGCGGCCGCGATTTGCGCCGTCGCTCTGCGCCTTGCCAGTGGGGAAAGCGGTGACGACACCACCCAAGGGCCGGCCGAGTGTGCGGAGGAGGGCGGCGAACTCAGCGGCTGCGCGGTCGTCGTCGATGTGCGCGGCCAGCGCGGTCACGGTGCCCGACGGCAGTTGGCGGGCGAGCGACTCCAGGCGGTCGCGGTCGGGACCGACTGCGACTACGGGACGGCCTGCGTCGACCAAAGCACGTACGATCTCGCTGCCAATTGTCCCAGTAGCGCCAATAACGACGATTGGCGCCCCGATTGTCCCGGCCTCGGGATGAAGCGCCCCACCCATGGGACGATCGGCGGTCTCTTTCCGGTCGGCTCCGGTAACTATATGACCGTTAAGGAGATTTTTGGACTGGAGACTCATGGCGCACGTTTCTCGGGTGACGGCGCACACGATAGGCCCCGAATCGCGTCTTGATTAGCTGCCAATTAAGGGAATAATTGTCCCATCCTCGGTCCAATCCCCAGCCGGCCGCAAGAAGGCCACGGAGCCGCGATGACACGCGACCTCAATGAAACCCTGATCTTTGCGAAGGTGGTTGAACACGGCAGCTTCGTCTCTGCCGCGCGCGCACTGCGCCTGCCGAAGACGACCGTCAGCCGCAAAGTGCAGGAACTGGAGACACGTCTCGGGGCCCAGCTGCTGCACCGCACGACGCGCAAACTCGGTCTCACCGAGGCCGGTAACGTCTACTTCGAGCACTCGCAGCGCATCGCGCGCGAACTGGATGAAGCCGAGAGCGCGGTCGGTCAACTGCAGGGCGGACCGCGTGGCTGGCTGCGCGTCACCGCACCTTACTCATTCGCGATCTCGCGTATCACGCCGCTCTTCGGCGAATTCCAGGCGCGTTATCCCGAAGTGCGTGTCGAGATGGTGCTGACGAACGAGCCGCTCGACCTGATCGGCAAGGAAATCGACCTGGCGTTGCGCGTCGGTCCGCCGCGAGACACGAGCCTGGTTGCGCGCCGGCTCGCGGTGTTCCGCAGCCAGGTGTACGCAAGTCCGCAGTACCTGGCCCGGCACGGCGAACCCGTACACCCGGGCGACCTGCAGCACCATCGCACGCTCGGCATGAGCAAGTACGGGCAGGACGGCAATGGGTTCTTCTGGCCGCTCAACGATGGCAACGCGACGAACGAGTTTCGGATCAACCCGGTGCTCGTTGCGAACGACCCGGCCGCGCTGCACCCGGCGCTCCTGACCGGTGAGGGCCTGATGCTGACGGCGGACGTGATGATCAAGCCCTACGCCGAACGTGGTTACGTGCAGCGCGTGCTGGCCGGCTGGACCGGTGTGCCCGCCGAACTGAACGCGGTTTTCCCGCGTGGGCAAGGCAAGTCACCCAAGGTGCGCGCGTTCGTGGATTTCCTGGTCGAACGGATGAACCTCGACGCCGACTACATGCAGAACCTGTGTCCGAACCACAAGTTGTCCCGAGGATGAGCTCGAGATTGCGGCTGGTGTTGTGCTCGAGAGAAAACGAGCCGTCGTGCTCGAGACAAAGCCGGCCGTCACCGCCACGTTGACTGCCTGACGCGCTGGTCAGACTTCATTGAGTTTTGCCCGCTAAAAATTTTCGCCTCATCGCCGTCAGACGCAGGAACGGAATAGCGTAGCGATCGCCGCGCCGGTGTCGTGGCAGGTTGCAAGTAGCCATCGTGCAGGCGCATTCTTTTCCGGTCATTTCCTCGGGAGGCGCGCATGGCCACGAAGAAATTGGAAAAGCTGCATCGCTCCTGCGGCACGATGGCCGCGCACATGATGCTGCTGGAGATCTACCCGTCGTTCCGCGCTAAGCAGTTCAGGCTCGAACAGGACAGCGCCCGCGCTCGTACAAGCGGTTTCGCCGCCGCGGCGATTAAGCTCGCGACGATTAACGTAGTCGTCAATGTTGTCTATCGGACCACGGCAGAGAACGTTTCCGACGCCCAGATCGCGAGCCAGATCGCCGTTCTGAACCGGGATTTCGCTGCGACGAACCCCGACCGCTCGAAAGTGCCCGCGGTCTGGAAAGGGCTGGTCACGGATTCGCAGCTGCGCTTCAAGCTTTACAAGACGACACGCACCAAGACCACGAAGGCGAGCTTCGGCTTCGGCGACGAGGTCAAGCGCGCCTCGGGCGGTGGTGTCGCGCCGACCGATCCGGCGAAGTACCTGAACCTGTGGGTCTGTAACCTTAGTGGCGGCCTTCTGGGCTACGCGCAGTTCCCCGGCGGCCCGAAGTTGACCGACGGTGTCGTCATCAATTTCCGCGCCTTCGGCACGCAGGGCACCGCCAGCGCACCGTTTCACAAGGGGCGCACCGCGACCCACGAGGTCGGTCACTATTTCAACCTACGGCACATCTGGGGCGACACGAGGATTGCAGCGGCTCGGACTTCGTCGCCGACACTCCGAACTGCGCCGGCCCGAACTACCAGTCGCCGTCGTTTCCCACGGTGAGTTGCAGCAACGGACCAAACGGCGACATGTTCATGAACTATATGGACTACGTCGACGATGCGGCGATGTTCATGTTCACCTCGCAGCAGGTGTTGCGCATGCGCACCGCGCTCACTGGTCCGCGCAAGACGCTGATTTCCTAGTCACGATGCCGCCCATGCAAAGCAGCCTGCTCGGCCAGCGTTGGGTGCACCGTTTCGAGGAGGACACGGCCACGGGTGCCGTTTACCGCCCCGACGATGACTCCACGCCACTGTCGCGGCGGCCGCGTGAAGTGCTCGAGTTCGAGGCCGACGGCACGGCGCGGTTCATCGGGTCGGATGCGGCCGACCGCCCCGCTGCGCAGCAGGCTCGCTGGCACGAGGAACGCGGCGCAGTCGTCGTCGACGTGCCGGGCAGCAAAGGCCGCGCGGCGCAGCGCCTGACCATCCACGTGTTGAGCAAGGATCGGATCGTCGTCGATCGCTGAGCGGCGAATCCGATTTTTGATGCGGCGACTGTAGAGCTCTGCACGCGTGTCGCGTTATTTCGCGAGCGTCACTCGCGGGTCGCAATCCGCGGCGGCGCAAGAAACCATGTTGACGACCGTTTCAGACTGCACGACGTCGAGCTGCTGGTTAATTTCGATGTCGAGTCGCCTATTACATCGCCAGCCGCTGCACCGCCGCCCTGAACCGCGCCTCGATTGCATCTCGAGCCACGTGCCGACCGCCACGGACGACGCAGCGACCGTGACGCCAGACGCGATCGACGGGGCTGTTTCGTGTGCCGAAGATCCAGCTGTCCAGCAGCGCGTCGCCCGACCGGCCGACCAGCGCGGCGTGCGTCGGGTCGAGCGTGAACAGGTCCGCGGATCGGCCGGCTACGAGGCCGCAAGCGCCCGTCGAGCCACAACCCAGCGCCTGGGCGCCACCCGCGAGCGCAGCATCGAACAGCGAGCGGCCGGTGGAAGCGCCCGTCCGCGACGCGAGCACGTTGCGCGATCGATGCAGCAGGCGTTGTGAGTATTCCAACGTCCGCAGCTCGACAGCCGCTTGGATCATTACGTTCGAGTCCGTGCCGATGCCGAACCGTCCACCCTGTGAGGTGTATGACATCGCGGGAAAGATCCCGTCGCCGAGATCGGACTCGGTGATCGGGCACAGCCCGACGACCGCGCCTCGATCGATGATGCCTCGAATCTCGGCCGCGTCGATGTGCGTCGAATGAATGAGGCACCAGCGCGCGTCGACGTTCGCGTTTTCGAGCAGCCAGGCGACCGGTCGCTGACCGCTCCACGCAATGCAGTCTTCGACTTCGCGCACTTGCTCTGCCGCGTGAATGTGCAGCGGTGCGTCGGGACGCAAGCCTGTGACCGCGGCCAATTCTTGCGGATTCACCGCGCGCAGGCTGTGCGGCGCGACGCCGACGACGGCATCCGGCAATCTGCGTGCGTGACGCTCGGCCGACTCCAGGAGGCGCGTGAAGTCATCGAGCGTGCAGATGAATCGTCGCTGCCCGGTCGTCGGCTGTGCCTGCGCCTCGCCGAAACTAGCGTGCGCGTAAAACACCGGCAGCAGCGTCAAACCGATCCCGGTCTCCTGCGCGGCGTTGACGATTTGCGCGGCGAGTTCGCCGACATCGTCGTACGGTCGGCCATCGATGGCGTGATGGACGTAGTGGAACTCGCCGACGCGCGTGAACCCCGACTCGAGCATCTCGACGAACGCGAGCGCCGAGATCGCGAGCACGTCCTCCGGTGCAAGGCGGCCGACGAAGTGGTACATCACCTCGCGCCAGGTCCAGAAATTGTCGTTCTCCGGCCCGCGCTGCCCCGTGAGGCCCGCCATCGCGCGCTGGAACGCGTGGCTGTGCACATTGGCGAGCCCGGGCAACGCGATCGCATGACGCTCGTCGCCCTCGACTGCCGCGACGTCCTGTTCGACCTCGGCGATCCGCCCGTCGCGTATCCGCAGGCGCACCGCGCGCGCCCAGCCTTGCGGCAACAGCGCGACCTCGAACCAGAGCCTCGTATCGCTGGTCACTGGACGGTTCCCACTCGTTGGTTTATGTATGGGTGAGACGACAGACTAACCGACCCGTCTATCCCGAAACCAGAGGCCGGCCGCAGGCGCCGCGGCCACAGCGAGGAAGCGATTTTGAACGCGGCGTTACACCCGGCCTGGCTCGAACTGACCAGAGGCGATGCGGCTGTGATGGTCAGCATTCCTCACTCCGGCACGGACATCCCCGCGTCGATCGAAGCCACGCTCGTCGATCCCTGGCTCGCGCGCAAGGACACGGACTGGTGGCTCGAGTCGCTCTACGACTTCGTGCCGGCGCTCGGGATCACGCGACTCCGCACGCGGCTTTCGCGGACCGTGATCGACGTAAACCGGGACCCGAGCGGCGCATCGCTGTACCCGGGCCAGGCAACGACGGAGTTGTGTCCGTCGACGACGTTCGATGGCGAGCCGCTGTAGCGTTCGGGCACGCTCCGTGCCGGCCGAAGAAGTCGCCATTCGCCGCCGCGATTTCTTCGAGCCCTACCACCGCACGCTCGCCGAGGAACTCAGGCGCCTGCGTGCGCGGCACGAGCGCGTCGTGCTGTTCGAAGCGCATTCGATCCGCTCGCGCGTGCCGCGTCTGTTCGAAGGCGAACTGCCGCACTTGAACCTCGGCACGAACTCGACGCAAAGCTGTGCGCCGGAGCTGGTCGATCGACTGACCAACGTCTGCGATGCTTCGGGCTTTACGCACGTGATCGACGGCCGCTTCAAGGGCGGGTGGACGACTCGCCATTACGGACAGCCCGCCACCGGCGTGCACGCCGTGCAGCTCGAGATTGCGTGCCGTGCCTATGTCGACGAGCCGACGCAACCTTTGACGGCTGGAAACTGGCCGCCGCCGTACGATGCGCGTCGCGCCGCACAACTTCGGCAGACGATTGAACGCTTGCTGCAGGCATGCCTCGAATACTGCGCCGCGCGCTGAAGAAAGCATTCGTTGAAGGAGGTTCTCTGATGAAAGCATTTGCCGAATTCACCCGCACGACACTGATCGGCGGAGTCCTGGTGCTGCTGCCGCTCTATCTCGCAATCCTGCTTCTCCTGAAGGCCCTCAAGGCCGTGATGGGACTGGTCGCGCCGATCACGGCTTCGGTGCCCGCAGGCGCGGAGTTTCGTCAGCTGATTGCGATCCTCATCATCCTGGTCGCCTGCTTCATAGCCGGTCTCGTTGTACGCACCGGGCCCGGCGGTCGGGGTATCCGGAAATTGCAGCGCGGCGTGCTGGAGAAGATTCCGGGCTACAAGCTCCTGCGCAACGTGACTGCTCGACTGAGCGGCGATGAGAATTCAAAAACGTTCGAACCGGCCATGGTGGAACTGGAGGACGCGCTGGTGCCGGCCCTGATCGTCGAGGAGTTGCCGGACGGGCAATGCGTGGTGCTGGTGCCCTCGGTGCCCTCGCCGATCTCCGGCGCCTTGTATGTCTTGCCTGCGGCACGCGTGCACCGGATCGCCGTCCCGCTCACACAAATAATGAAGGTTTATTCGAAGTGGGGCGAGGGTGCCGGTGAACTGGTCGCCGCCATGAAGACCCGCCAGAGCTGATTAACCAATGCGGGTTTTCTTGGAGGACTAGAAATGCTGTGCCCGTTCTGCAAGGGAGAAAACCAGGATGACGCAATCACCTGCAACCACTGCGGCTCGATAATCGTCGTCGATCAACCTCGAGGAACTACCCCAGCCGAATCCCAAATCACGACCCCAGCCAAGTCACGGGTCACGGCGGCGGTGCTTGCAATTTTTCTCGGCGGAATCGGGATCCACAAGTTCTATCTGGGCACGTGGGGCTGGGGCATCTTGTACGTCTTGTTTTTCTGGACTGGGATACCCACGATCCTGGGGCTCGTCGAGGGCATTCGATACCTGATCTTGTCGGACGACGATTTCCGGCGAAAGGCGAGCGTATTACGTGGCCCGTTGGATTTCCTATGGTGACCTTGCCAACAGGACGAATGACCCGCCTGAAGTGTCAGGGTAGCAAGACACCGTTAATCGTTGATTGGTAGTGCATGTAGTCGTGTTGATTGGCATGCATGTAGTCGTTGATTGGTATGCCTGCGCTGTTCTGGCGCCTCGGCGGCGTCGCGATTGAGAATCCCACCGACAGATTAACCCTGCATTTTCCGGTAGTTTCGGTCACAACGGTCATTGCGGGGTGACTGCCGTGGAAACCAAACAGAAAGCATTGCGCGGAGGATTCTTGTCGTCGATCGTGGCCCTTGGCCTCACGTGCGTCGGAGGCCAGCTGGCGGCACAGGAAGCCATCACGGGCACGCAGGCTTCGACGCAAGCCAGCGCCGAAGCAGCAGGCACCCGAGTGAAGTGGCGGAGCATTGCTGGCATCGCCGTACCGAACAGCATTGTCGGCCGGAAGAATCCGACTCCCTCGGGCGGCTGCAATGTCGGTGTAAATTGTGCCATGGGTACGCCGGCTCCCTGGACCACATTGGGCGGTCAGGCCGTAGTGAATCTTGCCACCGGAGAGCTCACATTCACGGTGCACGGCCTTGTGGTGGCGGATGACTTTAACGCCGTCAACCTTGGTACGCCGACTGTTGTCCGTAAAGTCAAAGGCACGCTGCTTTGCAACGACACGGAGCCGGGATTCGGCGAACTCGTGGATACCGAAGCCGTGCGCCTGAGCGATGCGGGTGATGCGACGTTCACCGGCCGCGTCGACCTGCCGGCGAGTTGTACCGAGGAGCCCGAGGACATGGTGTTCCTCATCAGGATCGCCGTCGTCAGCGAATTCGAGGAGCTGATCGGCATGTGGAACGCATTCGGAGCAGGCCGAGTGATTTTCCATCCGGTCTTGAGCGAGGAGCGCAAGACCAACGGTCGCGGCGAGGAATCCGGCACTCGTGAGGTGCCTGATTCCTCGGGCCTGCCCGACGATGGCCGGTATTGCGAAGGCGCTCAGCGAGTCGTGGGAACGTCAAGTTCAAGCCGACTGTGCCGTACCTGTAAACGGGGAGAGACGGCGAATGCCGTTGGCGCCGAGGAGAGCGGCGACCAGCAACTGCAGCACTCTATCGTGGAACAATGCGAGCAAATGACGACCACTAATATTCGGTTCTGTTCAAAAAGGGGATCAAGGTTTGGCCACCAGAAAAACGAAGCGTACGCAGCGCAAACGTCCTAAGGCGGCGGAAGCGGTACACACCGTCCGCGCGGCACTCCACGTGCCCGGTTTAAGCAAGGCTGGCAGTTCCCTCACGCTGCATATTTACGCGCGTGGCGAGAAGTCGGAGAGATAGAGCTTGGCCGGGGATCGCCTGTTCTGGCGAGGCGGCAAGCGACAGAAGCGCAAGCGAATCGGCTGGAGCCAATTCGCCGAGAAAGATGGACGACCTCGCCTACGACAAATGACAGATCAATGTGCCAACGCTTTCTCCAACGCGGACACCAGTGCCGGGTCGTTGGGCGCGGTGTTCGGCGCAAAGCGTCCGATCACGGCGCCGTCGCGTCCGACGATGAATTTCTCGAAGTTCCACAGCACTTCCGGTTCGGGATTCGCCGCGATGCCGTGGCTGGCGAGACTCTTGCGAAAATCGGCCGCTGCACCCTGCGCCTTGGGTTCGGCGCGCACCAGTTCTGTGTAGAGCGGATGCCTGTCGGGTCCGCTTACCTTGATCTTCGAGAACATCGGAAAGGTCACGTCGTACGACGTGCGACAGAAATCGGCGATTTCAGCTTCGGTGCCCGGCTCCTGCGCCATGAAATCGTTTGCCGGAAAACCCAGCACCTCGAGTCCGCGGTCTTTGTACGCGCGATATAGTGACTCGAGTCCCTCGTACTGCGGCGTCAGGCCACACTTGGACGCAACGTTGACCACGAGCAGCACCTTGCCCGCGTAGTCGCGCAGCTTGCGCGGTTCGCCACTGATCGATTCCAATGGTATGTCCTGCATTGTCGACATCAGTTCATCCTCCTTGACGGCCGGTGCGCCCACCTGGGCGCCACACGAACGGCTGAAAGTATCACCGGCAGTAAGCACTTCGCAACGTCACCGCAACGTGACTGTAGCAACCGCGATCTATCGTCGCGCATTCGCACGAAGTCTTTTCGTACCAGGTCGCAGAGGGCCCGCACCATGACACCGACACCCGGTCTTTCGCTTTTAATCGCTGCCAGCCTCACGCTTGCTGGCGCCGCATCTTCGGCCGCAGTGGCCGCCGACGATTCCCGCGATGCTTCCTTACCGACCAGCGGCGCCGAATGGTTCCGGACCGGCAAGACTGCCATCCAGGCCAACAGGCTGGTTAATCGCGAATGGAACACGGGCCGCGCCAGGAACGTGATCCTCTTTGTGGGTGACGGAATGGGCGTTCGACAGTGACCGCGGCTCGCATCCTCGACGGCCAGCAACGAGGCGTCGATGGCGAATGGAACCGCCTGAGCTTCGAGAATTTCAGCGATCTGGCCTTGTCCGTCACGGCGAGTGCCAATCAGCAGACGTCGGACTCGGCGCCGACTGCGACGGCGATGGTGGCAGGCATCAAGACCAACGATGGTGCGGTTTCCGTCGATCAGAGCATCACGCGCAAGGAGTTCTGCGCCGAGACGACGCGTGCAAAAAGCGTCAGGACGATCCTCGAACGTGCCGAGCAGCGCGGGATGTCCACGGGCGTCGTCACGACCGCTCGGATCACGCATGCCACGCCGGCCGTGAACTATGCCCACATCAGTAATCGCGACTGGGAAGCGAACAACACGATCGAGAGTGATCTCAGGGGCCGCCGTGCTCCCGCCCGGCTGCACCAAGGTGAAGGATATCGCGGCGCAGCTCGTTGATTTCAACGTCGGAGACGGTATTGAAGTAGCGCTCGGCGGCGGACGTCCTTACTTCGAACCGACCACCAAGTTCGATCCGGAGTACCCGACCCGGGCCGGGCGGCGTACGGACGGTCGGACGCTTACGTCCGAGTGGGCCGCGAAGCCGGGCGCCGCCTATGTCTGGAACAAGGCGCAATTCGATGCCGTGGACCCCGGCAACACGACTCGCTTGCTGGGCCTGTTCGAGCCATCGCACGTGAAGTACGAGGCTGATCGCGCGAATGACACGGGCGGCGAACCATCGATTTCCGAGATGACCCGCAAGGCCATTGAGCTGCTGCAAAAGAATCCGAAGGGTTTTTACCTGATGGTCGAGGGTGGGCGTATCGACCATGCGCACCACGCCGGTAATGCGTACCGCGCCTTGACCGACACGATAGCCATGGCTGAGGCGGTCAAAGTTGCACTCGAGATGACGGACGACAAGGAGACGCTCGTAATCGTCACGGCGGACCACAGCCACACGATGACGATTGCCGGTTACCCGTCGCGCGGAAACCCCATCCTGGGAAAAGCCGATACCGGCCTTGGCCTGATCGGTGTCTCGCCGGTCGCGACGGATCCGCTCGGACTGCCTTACACCACCCTCGGTTACATGAATGGGCCGGGCGGATGGACGGGTAACGGGTCCCGCCGGGAATTCGACCCCACAACGGAACTCTACTCGGCGGAGATTCCTTTCTCGGGCAAGCGCCCGGACCTGACCAATGTCGATACGACGGATCCAAACTATTTGCAGGAAGCGGCGATTCCGACAGTGGGCGCCGAAACACACGCGGGCGAGGAAGTCGCGATCTACGCCAATGGTCCGCGCGCGTATCTCGTCCGCGGCACGCTCGAGCAGAACGCCATATATCACGTCATGGCAAACGCGTTGGGTCTGTAATCGTCGGCACGGATCGAGCTGCACAGGCGGGGTAGCGAAACACTTACCTCGCCTGTGAGTCGGGTGACTTCATGTTCTACAAGACAGGACCGATCGTGGCAGCAGGGATGGCCTTGCTGCTGGTTGCCTGCGGTGACCAGCGCGCCGTTCCGCCACTCGCTTTGGACGATGCGCCGCCGGTCAGCGCCGAGTTCCGCACGACCTTGACGTTTCCGTGGGGGGAGCAGTCGCGGGTGAACTGGCGTTTCTGGCGCAACAGGGATCGAATCGAACGCGAGAACCTGACTGCACATTCCGGAGAGGTCTGGGTGCAGGACGGCAAGACCCTGTTTCATACGCGTCTCTACCACGTGGACAAGCGCGGCATCGAATACCGCAACGAAGACCTGCAGATGCTGAACGTCGACCGCGCATGGATCACCCTCGCAACACTCCTGGATCCGCGCGTGATCAAGGCGTTACGCGAAGACGGCGACGGCTGGCGTCATGGCTATCCGTATCGGCGCTACACCGGTAAGGTCGATAACGCGCACTGGGACGTCACTGTCCGCACCGACCGGATGCTGCCGGTCCGCATCGAGCGGCGCGTCGTCAACGGTTGGGTCGAGACGGTGGAACTGCTGCGTTCCTACGAGGCGGGCAAGACCCCGTGGCAGCCGCCGAACTCCAGCGACTATGACCTTCTCGACTATGCAGACCTTGGCGATCACGAGCGTGACCCGTTCGTGATGCGAATCCAGGCCCTGGAGGGCGCCGGCCATGTCCACGATCACGGCTATTGAATCCAGGTCGCGGCTTCCGGCGTGGTCGTACATCGTCCTGGCTGGCGTGGGTGCCGCGCTGGGCCTCTGGCAGGTTGGATTCTTCGACCGCCAGGTACGACCGGAAAGGAGAGGCGAAGCGTCGGGTGTTGCCGCCCCGGTCACGTCGGTGCAGAACTGCGAAACATCCGAGTGGTATCGGTGAGAAGTTCGCCGAGCGTGATTGCCGGTGCGAATGATCCAGCAGCCGGTATTGCAGCGATGGACGACTATCCGTCGGGGGACGATCGGACGTGGAAGTGCTCGCAGAAACCGCCGCGCTGCAAGCGGCGATGACGGCAGAACAAGCAAACGACCGCTGAACTCCACCCCTTTGCGCCGCTTGCGCTAAGGAATCAGCTTGCGGATCGGATCCAGCCACTTGCTGGTTCCGCCCCAGATCTCCGGAAAGAACGCGGCAAACAATGCGAACGTCGAGATCGCAAGGTACGCCAGCATGCGCCACGACAGGCCACCGAAGATCGAGATTTGTCCGGGGGTCGTCTTCCAGAGGCGACTGAGCACGTAGTCTTTATCAAGTCTCGTCAGCACCCGGATACCGACGAGGCCCGTCGCCCCGATAGCGACCCAGTCCAGCATCAACCAGAACTCCCGGCCCTGGAACGTGTAAAGGAGATGACCGAGCATCATCAACAGCAGGGCACCCAGTATCGCCGTGAAACCCGAGATCACTCGGGTCAGCAGGTCCCTCAACACGACGGCGCCATGAAACATTACCGCGTATTCCATGTGCTCGAGCGTGCGCAGAAATGCTGCCGAGTAGCCGCTCGAGTCGAAATCAGCTCGCCAGCGTGTTCCGCGCAATATCGAATTGAAATCGCGCGTAAGTGAATTGAGGTGACGCCAGTCGCTGGCCAGCAACCGATCCGACGTGCTGTCCGTCTTCAGGTCAAATTGCCGCGACTTCAGTAACGATTCCGCACGAGCCTGCCACTGGGTTGCGACCCGCGGCTCGTGTTCCGCCAGCAGTTCCTGGTCCCGGCTTGCCCAGGCCTTCGCACCGGCGACGGACATCTCGACCCGACGCACGAGCGGTTCGAGCTCCGCGGCGGTGACCTCCTGAAACGACATGCGCCAATTGAAGTTTTCCTGCCCGATGGTCTTGAACACGTCTACTGCCGGGTGGCGCCCCAACGCGCGCAACGTGCCGAGAATGGCGTTACCGAGATGGAGGGTGTGGACGAGCGTGTGGCCGGCGATGGCCAGCACGCACATCGCACCGAGCAACAGGAATCCGCCGAAGGTGCGACCCTCGATGGAGCCGACGCGTTCAGCGCCGACCCACAGGGCGTACACGGTCAGCAACGCCGGCAACAGCATGAACGCGCCGACCGTCAGCGAGGGCTCCTCGAAAATTTCGGCGTGGCTCTTGCCGCCGCGCATGGCCGGCCGCTTCAGCAGGTCGCCGACGCCTACCTCGATTTCCGGCAGGCGCATCAGTTGAACGCGTCGCAGGTTCCAGGCGCCCCACCAGTACGCCGCGCCGCACAACACCACGATGATCGGAGCCGGGGAAACCAGGCTGTTGAGGGAGCCGCTGCGGTCCGCGTACATGACTGCGTCCGCGGGACTCCAGCTGACCGTTGCGAGATGACACAGCAGGCAGAGGACCGCACCGAGGCCAAACAGCGCTGGCAATCTCCGCCAGTGTGAGACCGCATAGACCGCGTCCCTGAACCGCTTCCAGTCAATCTCGATAAAGGTTGCGATCAATGCCGCGACGACGATGGTGCGACTCGCCAATTCGCGAAGTGCAGGGCTCGCGAGTAAACACCAGGCGACAGTCAACGCGACGAAGCATAGCAATGCCGCGATGCTTACCTTGGCTCGCCACCCTTTTGGCGGCCGTGTCCAGAACGCATTCAGCGCGTGTATTACCAACACCGCGCCTGCAAGCGTCGCGAGGGTGATATAGGCCAGGTGAAATACACGGAGATCCAGTGATTTGGAGTCGGCGACGTAGATAAAGACAAGCTTGGTCAGCCACATCGCCAGCGCAATGACCGCGCCTGCGCGGGCGAACCGGCCGGCGCGCCGCTCGGCGTTCAGTGACGTGAGCCGCTCGCCGGGCAGCAACTCCTCGAGCTTTTCCTTTGCAACGTGCCGCCAGTGCCAGCCCAGCAGCGTCACGCATGTTGCGATCAGCGCCAGGAACAGGCCGTGGATGCCGATATAGTCCTGTTGCAATCGCGCCTGGCGGAATGGTGCCGGGTTGTGGACCAGCAGCGAGTAGCCCGTCTCGATAGCATCGACGGGTGGCGCCGAAGTCAACGGGACCATGGAGCCGCGCCCGGCGACGCTGATCCAGACCGGCGGCCGGCAGGTGACATGTCCGGGCTGGCACGGTCCATCCTGCGGCAGCGCTGGAACACTTGCGCCCGGTCCGGCCGGATTGTCGTAATCCACCATCTGCTGCCAATCGCCCATCAATGCAAGGAGTGCGTTGTAGGTGCCTTGCGCCGCGGCGCTGGCGAACTGGTGTCGCAGATGATTGGCGTACGTGGGTCGCGTCAGGAACTGCGTGCGGTCATTCAAGGAATAGGTGGACGCAACTACCGTCCCGCGCACGTAGCTCGATACGTCGGGATGCAGGTAAATGAGGTTGCTCTCGATCGTGAACGGCAGCACGTTCGGTGTGCGCCGGGAGATTTCTTCGGCCAGGAACAGGTGGTCGCGCTTGTCCGTGGCGAGTACACCCACGGCCGTGACATGGCGCTCATTGATCACCTGGAACATGCCACCGAGCATGGTCTCGACGTTGGCCGCCGTGAGGATCGGGCTCACCGACGGCATGCGGTCGGTGGATTGGAGCGAGTCGTTGAGCGGCAGGCTCACCGTCGCGGGCGATGGCACGGCGACATTAGTCAGCGCCTTGGCTGCCTGCGCCGCCTCGCTGCGTAAACGCGAGATGTGCAGTGGAAACGGCAGCACGGACGCGCAGGGCATGGGTGGATCGCCGGGCGCAAATTCAATTTCCCCGTCCTCGTGCGTGCACTTGGAGCAGGCATTGTTCTTCACCTTCGACCTGGTGCCGTTCCGACCGAGGCTCGTATCGGGAGTCGTATTGCTCAGTCCTTGGGCAACGAAGCGCCGGCCCCACGTCGTGTTGGCCTCGACGAGCAAAGCTACCTGCTTGCCGCAATACCAGTCGCGATCCGTGCGACCGAGAAAGCGCGCAAGCGCCGACAGCACCTCATCGTCCGAACGCGTGGTTGAACGAAACGAGGCCAGCCCCGCGATGTTCAAATAATCCCGGTTGTTCGGGCTGCTCGCGCTCGGTGTAATGATGTCGAATTGCAGCACCGTCGGCCCGCGCGACGCGGCTCGCTGCTGCGCGGCCTCGAGGGAGGTTCGCAACGACATCGCCGAGCCGGAGTACGAAGGCCCCAGGATGCGGGTCGCGCCATCCTTTCCGTCGGGATGCCAGCGCGCGGCGAAATCGATCGCAGCGGCCAGGGCTCGTGGATGCACCCCGCCAACGGCCGATTCGCCAACCAGCAATACCATCAGGAGTTCCGGGCGCCGCTTCGGCACCGGCGCGAGCGACGTTGCGGGAAGTCGGGTTGCCTTCAGGATTCGGGCGCCGGAACAGGATCGCACCGGGCTCCATCTCGTGTGCCTTGTGGTCACCTGCGGACCCACCGCTGGTGCGAGTCAGCACGTCCGAGTCGGGCAGATAATATCCACTGGCGACGTAATCCATCTGCCCGGCGGCCATTTGTATCGCGTCGATCATCGGGTCGAACGTCCACTGGAGACTCGAGTCGATCCAGTCGGGCACCGTCGCAATGACGAAGTGAACATTGACCTGCTTGCAGTCGGCGACCGCACGAAGGCGGACGATCGCATCATCCGACGCGAAGGCCGGGCATCCCTCGGTGGGCATTGGGCCGGCGGGTTCCAGAAATTGCTGCAGCATGGCGAACGGGCGGGCCACACCCGGAACCGGTAAGACCGGGCCGTCGACACGAACATCCATCGTCGTCGTCCCGGATGCAGCCGTAGCCGCCACCGGCACGTTCATGGCCGGTCCCTCTTTCGACCTTGAAATGAAGGTGCCGGCGGATGACACGCCGAGCACGACCGCGAGAAAAGTCAGCGCGGGCTTGAGCCAGTTGTCGTCACCGGGGAGCACGTGTTACCCCGGCCAACGAGAGACCGGAAGACGCGCCGCGATTGCTTCGTGCTGCTCCACGAGTGTCGCCTCGTAAATCGCCGCCTTGATCGCCGGAAGTGTTGCGACAACCGCCGGTTACGTCGTCGGCGCCGGTCGTTCGACTTCTATCGCGAACCTACACTGTTGGCTTCGGAGGATTCAAGACCCGTTGCAACAGGTTCTCAGACCAATCCCTTGTCGTGCAGCTCATCCTTGAAGTACGTATAGAAGATCGGTGCAGCGACCAGGCCGGCAATGCCGAAGGCCGCCTCCATCGCCAGCATCGCGACCAACAGCTCCCAGGCCCGCGCGTTGATGTGCGAGCCGATGATGCGCGCGTTCAGGAAGTATTCAAGCTTGTGGATCACGACGAGGTAGACGAACGAGGCGACGGCCACCGGCAGGCCCTGGGCGAGGCTGACGATGACGATCGCCGTATTCGAGATCAGGTTGCCGATGATCGGCAGCAGACCGACGACGAAGGTGATCGCGACCAGGGTCTTGACCAGCGGCAGGTCGACGCCGAACGCAGGCAACACGACGCCGAGGTACAGCCCGGTGAAGAGCGCGTTGATCGCCGAGATCCAGAACTGCGCGAAGACCACGCGTCGAAACGCGGACGCCAGGTGTTCGGCTTGTCGCGAAATGCGCGCGGCGAGCGGGCGCCGGTCTGCGAGCTTCGAGGCCCTCTGCAGCGATAACAGTGCGCCGATGACCATGCCCATCAGCATATGAACGCAGTGTGCGCCCGAGGTCGCGGCCGGCGAGCTGCAGCGAGTCCGAATGCGAGCGCAGCCATTCCACCAGCCACCGCTGCAACGTATCGGCATCATCCGGTACACGAGCGAGCAACGCGGCTGGCAGGTGTGTGCGCGAGTCCTCGACAATCTGCGCCATCTTCTGCATCAGGATCGGCAGGCTTTCGCCGCTGTTGCGCAAGAACGCGGCAAGGCCGAGGCCAGCGCCGACGAGCGCGCCCACGACGACCGTCGCGATCAACGCGACCGCGAGCACGCGCGGTCCGTCGCGGCCGAGAGCACTCACGCGCAGCCGCGGTGTCAGCACGTTCACCAGTTCGTATACCAGCAGGCCGGCAAGCAGTGCCGGCAGAAGATGCAGCTCCAGGGCGAGGCCGAGCACAAGCGCGCTCAAGCCCCACGCGATCAAGTCGGCACGAGTCACGGGGTTAACGACGGCGGTGTTCATGGGACGGTAAGGTATTCGGTGTGCAAAAGATGTGGGCAGACGGTGCTTGTAATGAGTTGTCGGCAGGCGCTGGTGGTCCCTCGCCAGAGCCTGCACATTATTATAGAGCGCCGCGGTACGGCCGAACGCTTGTTCGCGCGGGTTAGCTACCGCCGGGCGGAGCGCCGCGTGAGCTGCAGTATTGAGCGCGCCCCGGACCCGTCATGGTAGCGGTGTCGTGTCTCAGATCCATAGGCGCAAGGGCAGAAGCCCCCAGGATGCGATCATCACGCTGAATTGCAGCACCGCGAGCATGGCGGCTACATCCAGTGCAGCCATCGCACACCACGGCCGACGCCTCCAGCTGAGTGCAAGGCCGACGAGCATCGTCAACGGCAAGAGTGCGGTCACGGTCGCGAGCGCAGCACTCGCGACCGTCAGATCTCCGATCTCCAGAAAAGATTGGTTATAGAAGAGCGGCAACGGCAATAGTAGCGCCAGTGAGCCTGCGACCGGGACGAAACTTGGATGACTCGGCAGAACGCGGCGCGTGACGAGACGAACCAGGCCGAAAAGAAGCAGATACGCCAAGCCGAGCACACCGGTAACAAGGCTGACCCAACGCAACATGAGTCCGCCAAGCGATGTCTCCTCGTACGTTTGCGCGGCTGTGCTCATCACGCGCTTGCCTTCGGCGGAAATGGAGAAAGCATGCGAGGCGATCAAGCGGTCGTCCCGCCTGTAGAGTGAACTGGCCGTTGGCATTAGCGCGAGTTCCGGCGCCTGCGGCGTCCAAAGTCGCAAGAGGTCACCGTCGGCCCGTATACGCACGAAATTAAAGGTAGTGTCGAGCCACGCGAAAGTCGCCATGCGATTCGGCGACGGCACGTAATAGCCGTCCCACTCCGCCCGGTCATTCATCGCGCCTGCCAGCGGACTCGGCGTGCTCCGTCGACCTTCAACGCGTGGATGAGCAAAGCGTGAAACCCATCGTATTGAGCGGTCTCGCTGTCGGTGTTGATCGAAAGGAAAAAAGCACTCTTGTGCTGTGGGAACAGGCAGAACAACGCGTGAAAACCCACCGTGCTGCCTCCGTGGCATTTCCCAAGGGCGCCATGCCGATCGCGGGTACTAAGGCCCAGTGCGTACCCAACCTCGAGCCCGGCTTGCACGGCTTCCGTACCAACCGGTACGCCCATTGAATCAAGCAGTCCCTTGTCGATGAAGCGCAGCCCGTCGATTCGGCCGTCACTCATCAGGAAGCGGGCCAGCCGCGCCATGTCGCCGGCCGTCGTCGTCAATTGACCTGCGGGCCGCAGGCGGGTCGGCACCGAGGGGTGGGGTTCGCCGTGTTCGAAATGCCCCATCGCCATGCGTGAATCGCCCTGTGCTCCGGTCTGCGTGGTGAAGGCAAACGTACTCTCGTGCATGCCCAATGGCTGCAGCAGATGGAGGTCGAGGTAAGTCTCGTAGCGCGACCCGGTTATGGATTCGATCACCATGCCGGCGAGCGTGTAGCCGATGTTCGAGTACGAGTGCCGAGTGCCCGGCCGGCTGCGCACGCGCAACATCGGTTGGCCGGCTGCTACTGCCTGAGCGAGCGGCATGTCCGCGGTCGCCGTTTTGCTGAAGATGTGCGCGATGCGCGCATCGTCGAGGCCCGCGGTGTGATCCAGCAAGTGTCTGACGCGTATCGGATCACTCGCGGCTCCATGGATTGTCGAACTCTTATGCCGGACACAAGGTCCGTGACCCGAGCGTCGAGAGTCAGCCGGCCCTCGGTGACAAGTCGCAAAATACCGGCCGCGATGAGCGTCTTGGCGACCGATCCGACCTGCACACGATCCTCGACATTGATCCGTGTGCCGACACTGGCATCCTTGATTCCTGCTGCACCCAAGGTGACCGTACCGTCGGTGAGCACGGTCGACCAGACCGCTCCCTGCAGATCCTGCCGCCGTAGCTCCGCGGCCATGGCGGCCGATAAATCCGGCGTTGAACCGAATCCCGAGATCGGCACCACGATCGAAAGCAGCAGGACGCTTGACAATGCCCGCCAGGCGAAGCGCATTCGTTTCATGGTACGCCGGCTTCCTGGTCCGTTAAGGGCGGTCGCGTTCGTCAACGGGCCGAAGACTGAGCTTGTTGTCTCTCCCGCCGAGCGGGCGTAGGTTACCCGGAACACGAAAAAATCGACAAGGAGGGATCCGTGGGCCTCAGACATCCGATGTTGCTGGTCATCAACGTTGCATTCGCATGCCTGTCTTTCGCGACCCACGCCTCGGCGCAGTCCGCGAGCGTCAAGGCCGCACCAAGTGCTGAAGTGGGCAGCAAGCTTTCGGTCCAATGGACGGGCCCGGCCGCAAAGGGCGATTTCATCAGTATCGACGCCGCGGGGGCGCCCGATCACGTCTATGGCCCGTACGCCTATCCGTCGAAGGGTGACACGGTCACCGTGCTGGTGCCTACGACGCCGGGCAAATACGAGATCCGTTATCACGTCGGCGGCAGCGGTTACCCGGTGCTTGCGAAAACCCCGCTCGCCGTGACCGACGTGGCGGCTACGCTCGAGGCGGCGTCGACCGTCGAAGTGGCCGGTTCGTTGAAAGTCACCTGGAAGGGGCCCAACAACCAGGGGGATTTCATTTCGATCGATCCGGTCGGTGCACCGGATCGCACGTATGGCAACTACTCATATCCGTCGAAGGGTAATCCGCTCGAGGTGCGTGCCCCGGACAAGCCCGGTGATTACCTGTTGCGCTACCACCTCGCGAACACCTATCGCGTGATCGGCAGCGTGCCGCTCAAGGTCGGTGGTGTCGCGGCGTCGCTCAAGTTTCCGGAGACCGTCGGCGCCGGCAGCACGCTGTCCGTTACGTGGACCGGGCCAGGCAAGAAGGGCGACTTCATCAGCATCGACGCTGTCGGCGCGAACGACCGCACTTACGGCAACTACGCGTATCCTGAACGCGGCAATCCGATCGAGGTCCGCGTGCCCGACGCCCCGGCGGACTACGTCGTGAGGTATCACCTCGCCTCGAGCTATGGTGTGATCGGCAGCGCGCCGCTCAAGGTTGAGGCCGTGACGGCGAGTTTGACGGCGCCGGCGAAAGTTCCCGCGCGCAGCGTGTTCGAGGTCACCTGGAAAGGCCCCAACAATCCCGGCGACTTCATTACCGTCGTTGCACCGACGGCCAAGGAGAAAGATTTCGGGGCCAGCAACGGCTACACGCAACGCGGTAACCCGGTGCGTCTCGAGGCACCGCGTGAAGCCGGCAACTACGAGCTGCGTTACATCACCGGGCAGAGTAATCGTACGCTCGCGAAGACTGCGATGACCGTCGCGCCTTCGGCACGAGCGTGGGAAGCTTCGCGTCGTGACGGAGTCGACGGATGCGGCAGGCGCATTCGCCGCCGTCGAGTTCGTGCTCGACGCGTCCGGCAGCATGCTGCAGAAGCTCGGCGGCGTCCGGCGCATCGACCTGGCGAAGAGCGCACTGACGGACCTCGCCAGCAACGCGCTGCCCGATGGCACTCCTTTCGCGCTGCGCGTGTTCGGCCACAAGGAGGCCGGCTCGTGCCGCACAGATCTCGAGCTGCCACTTGCGCCGATCGACCGCAACGCGGCAGTGGCACGGATCAAGGGCCTCGGCGCGATGAACCTCGCGAAGACGCCGATCGGCGCTTCGCTGCTGAAAGTGCGCGACGACCTGAAGGGCGTCAAGGGTCCCATGCTCGTCGTGCTCGTGACCGATGGCGAGGAGACTTGCGACGGCGATCCTAAGGCGGCCATCCAGTCGCTGCGTTCTGCCGGACTCGACGTGCGCGTCAACATCGTGGGCTTCGCTGTGGACGAGGTTGTGCTGAAGGAGACTTTTCGCGAGTGGGCCCGCGTTGGTAATGGCGGCTATTTCGATGCGCAGAACGGCGAACAACTCAAGAATGCACTGCGAGCGACGCTGCGGCCGACGTACCAGGTGCTCGCGGGCGGTAAGGTCATCTCGACCGGCACCGTGAATGGCGATCCCATCGAGATTCCGGCGGGCAGTTACAAGGTACGGATCCCCGGCGCCGCGGCCAAGGACATCGGTGATGTCGCAGTCGAGGGCGGAGCGCTGCGTGAGCTTAAGTACTGAGCGTGGAGCAGGGAATCACTGACCCTCGATTAAGGGCGCGTGTCACGCAACGTGCGTATTCAACCTTTCGTTTATCGACGCAACAAGTGTTTCTTCGTCCACCGGCTTGGGCACGTGCTTGTCGAAGCCCGCGTCCAACGCGGCCCGCTCATCATCGACCCGCGCAAAGGCAGTGACCGCCAGAGCCGGGACTCGCTTCCGGTTCCGATCGTGCTCCACTCGCCGCAGCCAGCGAATCAATGATAACCCGTCCTCGGAAGGCAACCCGATGTCGCACACGATCACATCGGGCGTCGCAGCAAGATAGGCTTCGCGTGCTTCGGCGGCGCTACTTGCGACCCGAACGAGCGCGCCGTCGAGCTCGAGCAGGCGTCGCATCGCTTCGCGAACGGCGGCGTCATCTTCGACGAGCAATATGCTCACGCCGTTCAACGTGCCAACCCGGCCGAGCACGGATTCGGCGGGCTCGCCGTCAGGGTCATGCAATCTGGGCAACGGCAGGCATACCGTAAAGGTCGCACCACGCCCATTACCGTCGCTCGCAGCGCTCAGCGTGCCGCCGTGGAGCTCGACGAGTTGCCTGGCGATGGCCAGTCCGAGGCCCAAACCGGCGTGGGTACGAGTCGTGATTCCTTCGGCCTGGCGGAAGCGCTCGAAAACGTGTGGCAGAAAATCTTTGGAGATACCTACTCCTGTGTCCGTGACGCGAACCTCGACGTCAACGTCAGCGCGCCCGGCGGTGATGCGGATGCTGCCACCGTTGGGAGTGAACTTGATCGCGTTTGACAGTAGATTCCAGATTACTTGTTGAATCCGCTCAGGGTCGGCGCTTACGAGGCCGATCTCGTCGCTCAGTGATTGCTCCAACCGCAGATCGCGCGACTCGAGAATCGACTGCAGCGATTCGACGGCTCCCTCGATTACGTCGATAAGACGCGCCGGCCGCACCGCGAGCCGTAGCTTGCCCGACTCCATGCGCGATACGTCGAGCAGGTCCTCGATAAGCTGTTGCTGGGCAATCGCGGCTCGCTCGATGATCCGGATAGCCTTGGCGCGATCATCATCCGACAATTTGCCGCTCGACAGCATCCTGGTCCATAGCCGAATACTGTTCAGAGGTGTGCGAAGCTCGTGACCGACGGTCGATATGAATTCGTCCTTCGCGCGGTTCGCGCTTTCGGCCGCAGCGCGGTGAGCTTCTGACTGGCGCAGCGCGCGCTCGAGATTCTCCTGCGCCTGGCGTCGTTCCGTGTTGTCGCGCATGATCTTGGCAAATCCACGGTTCGTGCCATTCCGGTCTCGTATCGCCATGAGCGTTCCACTCGCCCAGAAGCGCGAACCGTCCTTCCGGATGTGGATGCGCTCGTCCGCGGCGGAGCCCGTTTCCGCCGCTATCCGGAGCTCCTTTTGCGGCTCGCCAGCAGCGCGATCCTCAGGTGTGAACACAACTTCGGCAGGAAGGCCTACTGCCTCGCTTTCGCTCCAGCCCAGCAGGCGCTCCGCACCGGTGTTCCACGTAGTAATGCGATTGCTTGGATCCACACTAAAAATTGCATAGTCGGCTACGGTCTCGATGAACAGCCGCAATCGCTGTTCGGTGTCCGACGGAAAGTCGTCGGGCGGAGGCACGTCCGCTTCGCTCGGTGTTGTCATGGATGCCTTCCTGGCAACATTTTGGCCTGAGCACTTTCGGCCATCAATCAGCGTGAAGCCGTCAGTCAGTAGGCCAATGATTGGGAGATTTCGCGCCGATGTTCATCGCCGCGGCTCGAAGACCGCGGTTGCCGTGCGACGGCGCTTCCCGGATGTCGCTCGCGGCGCCCTCCGCCGGCCGCAGCTCCGGCTCAGCGCACGCGCCTGACCCGCCAGCCATGTTTGCTGTCGCGGAGCCAGTAAGAGCCGAACTTGTTGTGTGTGATGACGATCTGATCGCCCGGCTGGAGGCGAACGGTAATTACGTCCGTATCGATCTGCCGCCACACTTGACCGTTGTCGAGCTCGATCAATGCGCGGACTTTGCGCCCATCCGAGATTTCGCGGACCAACGCGACCTTGGCCTCGAGCGTCCGCGGCGGCTCGGATTCCGACGGCCGCGAATTCTGCGCCGCTGCTGCCGACGCGGACAGTCCGAAGCGCTGCTCTGGTGTCAGCGGTACCGCCTGAGTCGCCGAAGGCACGGCAGCGGTTGCCGGCACGGGGACACCCGCAACCGCCGCTTCGGGCTCGAGCTTCGCCATCTCGCGATCGTAACAGGCGTGTCGCTCGACATCGTTCTTGAGCGCGGCACAGGCACGCAGACTGTCGGGAACCCTGTATTCCGCAGCCACGCCCGTACCAGCCCAGAACGCCGCCGCGATTGCGCATCCCAACAGCTTCAGGTGGTCGTGCGCCACTTTGGTTTCCCCGGTTCGTCCTGGTTCATTCGCTCGCGATCTTAAGCCATCTGCTCACGGCCGTGGCGGCTCGCTCGTGCCTACTGCGCCTGCATCTCCGCCGCAAACCACTTCGCCCGGGTTGCCTGGAATTCTGGCAATTCTTCGCAGTGCGCAACGAACGCGCTGAGCGAGGGGTAGGCTGGATCGCCGCCGTCGAACACGTGGAGCGTGTCATTGAGTAACGTGCCGAGGCATGTCACCGTGATGTCGGCCTGCGTCAGGCGATCATCGATCAGCCAGCTACCCAGCGCACGCTGAGAAACAGCTGCCTCGAGTTCACCGAGTGCGCCGTGCATCTGCTCGCGGCACCGCGCCACCCACGGCTCGTGATACTTGCCGGGCGGACGCACCATCCGCTCGTACAACTGGTCGCGAGCCTTCTCGCCGGCACCGACGGCAAGTGCGATCAGCCGCAACGCCTCGCGCCGTGATGGTCCAGTGGGCGGAAGCAGCGCTCGCGTCGGTCCAACGAGATCGTCGATCGCATCGAGGATCGCGCCGGAATCGACGAGGACCGTGCCGTCATCCATCACCAGCACGGGCACGCGGCCGAGAGGGCTGTAAGTGCGGATGCGGTCGAAGTCCGCGCCAACGGACCAATTCCTGTGTTCGAATGGCAGTTCGAGTCGCTTGAGTGAGATGGCGACGCGGCGCACGTACGGCGAATCGAACATGCCGATCAACAACATGATGAGAGCTCCTGTAACGCGCCATTCACGCGCGAAAACTGGAGTCTGTCAAACAGCTTCAAGTAGTCAGTGCGGCACCGGCGTGAGGCGCAGCAGTTCGCCATCTTTCGCGTCGGTCAGCAGCAGCACCGAACCGTCGGGCGCCTGCACCACATCACGGATGCGGCGGTGCAACGGAATGCGCTCTTCGGCCTTCACCGTGTTGCCGTCGAGCGTGAGCCGCACTAGCGTCTCGGTCGACTGGGCTGCCGAGCAGCGCATTGCCGCGCCAATCGGCGAAAAGGCTTCCCGTATAAAAGATGAAGCCCGACGGCGAAATGGCGGGGTACCAGTAGGTGAGCGGCGCCGCGAACTCAGGCCGCGTCGAATGGTCGGGGATTACGCTGCCGTCGTAGTTGTCGCCGTTGCTCACGATCGGCCAGCCGTAATTCTTGCCCGGTTCCGGAACGTTGATCTCGTCGCCTTGCCGCGGCCCCATCTCGTGGATCCACAGTTGCTTTGTCGAGGGATTGATCGCAGCGCCAAGCGGATTGCGGTGCCCGAGCGACCAGATGTCGGGCAGCGCGCCTTTCTTGCCAACGAACGGGTTGTCTTCTGGAATCGAGCCGTCTGCATTGATGCGCACGACCTTGCCAAGGTTGCCCGCGAGATCCTGCGCCGGCTCGAAGCGCTGCCGATCGCCGGAGGTAATGAAAAGTTTGCCATCGGGTGCAAATGCAAGTCGCCCGCCGTAGTGACCGCGTCCAATCATCTTCGGCTCCTGCCGCCAGATCACCTTGGTGTCGCGCAGCTGCAGGCCATCCAGTCGGGCACGCGCAACCGCGCCGCCCCTGAGCACGACGTCCTCGCTGGCCTTTTTCTTACCGAACCGTTGGTCGCCCGGATCGGTCGCGCCGGCGGGCTGCGTTTCCGCCGCTTCCACGAAAAATAGATAAACGAAACCGTTGTGCGCGAAATCGGGATCGACCTCGACATCCATCAGGCCGCCCTGGCCAAGATAGAACACCTTTGGCACGCCGCCGATCGGCTCCGAGAGCTTGCCGTCGGCATACAGGCGCAGGCGCCCGGGCTTCTCGGTGACGAGCAGGCGACCGTCGGGCAGATACGTCATGCCCCACGGCTCGCTGAGTGCGGCGAGGCGTTCGACGTTCACGGCGCCTGTCTTGGTTTGCAGGACCTCTGCCGCGACGGCGTCACTCGGCAAAGAGGCGGACGTGGCAACAAGCAGGGCCGCCAACGCGGTGGTGGCCCGAACGGACGAGCACAACTTGAATATGTTCATGAAGCATTCCCTCGCAGCACGCCGAACTGTTCAGATTGTAAACGAGGGTGGAGCGCGGCGAGAGCTGCGCTACGAGGTCGCGCGCGGCCGCCGGTTCGATGAACGCGAGCGGCCGCGGACGGTCAGTGGCTATCGGACAACTCCGTCTTCTGGCTCGCCTCAGACCGCACTGCCCGAAAATGCAGCGTTGGCTCGGTAGCGGTCTCGCAGATCGCGAACCTGGTCGTGATTGCGTTGAACGCCTTCGTACTGCCGCTGGACCACTGAGCGGATGTCATCGGGCAGGTCTTTCTCGAGCGCTTTCCTATAACGAGCTTTCGCGACATCTTCGCCGCGTTCACATTCCTCGAGAATGGCAACGTCGGTGCGGCCTGATGCAGCCGCTTTCAAGTTAACCCAACCCCGGTGGACCGCTCCGGCGATAGTGCCGTGCTCCTGCGGTTTGCCGCCCAGACGCAAAATTATCTGGTGAAGTTCGGCTGCGCCCTTGGCGCAATTCTCGGCGCGTTCCAGGAATACTTTTCGCAACTCGGCCGTTTTTGTGTCTTCTGCCGCCGTGCGAAAACCCTGTTCGCCGTCCTTGGAAGTTTCTACGAGATCGTTCAGGATCGAGATGACATGGTCGGTCATGGTAGTGCAGCCGTCAGAAAATTAAGGACGGCTATGGTGGGCCGCGGAACCAGAATCTGTAGCACTCGGGACACTGCTGTTAGCGTAGGAACTCCGCGCAACAATGCTATGCACTTCGCGACAGCGCAGAAACTAGTTTGCGGGGATGGGCGCCGAGTGACATTTGTGTCGCGCCTTTGCGACGTCGCGGCCGCGCCTACGGCGTCGCCGGAAATGTCGGGCTAGGCCGGAAGCCCTTATCGATACTTCAAGCGGGTATCGCCGATACTCGCCGCGGCGATGACCGCGCACTGTTGCCGCCATGAGCGAATGGTTCTTACTGATATACCCCGTTGCGTTATTCGCATGCCTGATGCTGGCTGCGCGTTACCAACCTAAAAACTCGCCGACCGAAACTGACGAGCTTGGGCGGGGTGCGGAGTAGTTTCACGCTGCATTCTTCACGCACGGCTGCGTTCTTCACGGTCGAGGCGGCTCGCGCCGACGCCAGACGGCGAGCAGCGCACGAAACTTGGCCGCAGCGCTGAGCCGCTCATCCGAGAGTGCCTCGAGAAAATCGGAGAGCGCCTTGGACCTGGCCACCGTGTACAGGGTCATGGCGATCGTCGGCACGAGGACCAGCAGCAGGTACAGCGCCTTCACGCCCAGCGGCTTCTCCGCATGGGCAAACAGATTCATGCCGAGAAAACCGGTAGCGACGGTGCCGATCAGGCCGAAGGTCGTCACGACGGTCAGGCGCAGCACCGTATTTGCCTGGCGCCGCAGGCTGTCGCTGTCCAGGTATTCGTTCATGTCGTACATCCGCTCTTTGACCTCGGCGTACAGCGGGTCGAGGTCGAGATGCTGCGCCGCAAGCCGGAACAGTCGCCTTGGCCTGCGCCTGATCAGCGATCTCGTGAAACCAGTAGCGGTGCGTGAAGCGCAGGAAGATCTCGAAATTCTGCCGGATCGCGCGCTTGAAGCGCTTGACCGACTCCGGATCGTTGAGGTCGAGCTTGCCGCAGGGCTTGCACGAGACGATCGGAGAACATCAGCAGCGCGGCCTTCTGGAAGTGCGCGATCAGGAACAGCAGGAAATGCTGGTGGCGAAACTGCGATAGGACGCCTTTCGTCAGGCCGGTGAACAGCGCCGATTGAGCGTTGCCGACGACCACGAGGGCGTGGCCGCAACACAGATAGCGCGTGCTCGGACCGTCCGGCCGATCGTCCCAGAATCGGTCGTAACAATAACGCTCTTCGAAATCGGCGACGTGGCGCTGCGAGTAGGGCAGTGGCTGGTCGGTGCCCGGCGCCGTGATCATCCCCAGGCGCACGAAATCGTCCCGCGACATGCTGCGGGGGTTCTCGACCGCCAGATACGCCATCAGCGGCATGCGGTAATACTCGAGCAGGCGGTAGCGGATCGGCCCCTGCTCGTCGGCGTGCTCCAACACCAGCGGCTTCAGCAGAAACGACCAGTGCGAGGCGATCCGCGGCGCTCGATGCTGGCCGACGAATGCCAGGAACTTCTCGCGCTGCCCTGCGTCGGAGGCGGCGAGCACCGCCCCGTCGGCGGCAAGCCACTCGACGCGGTGCATGCAGTGCAGCCCCTCGCCGTCGTCTTCCCACGCAGCCGGATAGGCACGGGCGAAACGGTACATCGTGTCTTCGGCGTCGTAGAGCGTCAGGTCCTCTGCGCATACCTCGACATTCAGCATCACGATGTCGATGTCGTAGAAGAAGTACAGGTCCACGTGTGCGATCGACAACGTCCGCGGCGCGCTGCCTGCACGGGAGGTCAGTCGCACGGCCGCGACGTCGTCGCGGCGGAACACGCGCATCGGCGACGCACATGGATCCAGGCGGCCGGGATTGTCGCCGCGCCGGCTGCGTCCTTCGCCATAGAGGAAGCGCTGCACGTGCGGCAGGAACGTCGTGAACTCGTTGTAGTGCCGCTCCTGGAACTCTTCGGGATCGCCCGTGAACTCGTCGACGACTTCGTGCCAGGCATTGTCCGGGCCGGGCTTTTCAAGCAGCTCCCAGTGACGCTGGATCTGCGTGCCTTCACCCCGGATCGGCATGAGCTGCAGCGGCCACAACACGATTTGCCGAAACTGGCGTACGAGCTTATCGGGGTGGGCTTGCTGCGTGGTCATGGTCGCTGCTGCGTTGGCGTCAAGCGAAGTCACGTTCACGGACTCTGCCTCGCGTTCTACCCATCGTCGATGCTACCTGACCCGGATCACCGCGCTGTCGGCATAAGTTACATTGTGCGCCGCCGCGCAATTTGACACTTCGCTTATGTTGTTGATTCGTCAAATGCTCGATGCCTAGGCTCGATTCTTGCAGCCTTAACAGAATCCTTGGGAAATCCCTCCGCGAACAGCGAATTGGCGGGGATCGGAGCCCGCGAATCGATTGTCGACCAGGGCTCGGAAGCAACGAGGGCAGGGGTTTTGTTGATGGAAGTGAACATGCCGACCGCGCGTCCCACTGCGCCACTCGCCGCGACGTCCGTCGCCGGCGCCTTCGCGTTGCTGGCTACTCTGCCCATCGCCCTCGGCGTCTTGAGCGGCGCGCAAGCACAAATCGCCTTCACCGATGTTTCGGCCACCGCCGGCGTCAATTACTCCGGTGAAAGCTACGGCGCGTCGTGGGGCGACCTGAACGGCGACGGTTACCCGGATATATTCGCGAGCAACCACCGTGAGCAGCCGAGCCTGTACCTCAACATGGGCGACGGCACGTTCTTTGAAACGGGGCCGCAGGTCCTGACGTGGCGCAACCGGTCGCACGCCGACACGCATGGCGGGTCCTGGTCGGATTTCGACAATGACGGCGACCAGGACCTGCTGGTCAGCGCCGGCACCGGCAACCTGAGTCAGTTGCTTGTGAACGAACACGGGCGCCTGGCCGACCGAACGGTGGAACGCGGGCTGACCACGCGTAAATCTCGGCGGTCGCCTGCCGGTGTGGCTCGATTACGATGGCGACAAGTTGACCGATTTCGTGATGACGCAATACGGCGGCATCGCCAAGCTCTACCGCCAGGGCCCACCCGGCTTATTCACCGAAACGACGAGCAACGCCAAGCTGTTGTGCAAGCGGTTTCACTACGGACAGCTGATCGACGTGACGGGCGATGGGCGGATCGATTTCCTCTGCTCCGACGAAACGCTGTTCCCGCAAAAGGTTTACAGCACGGCGCGCGTCCCCTGGTCGAAGGTTTACGACAACGAGACCCCGGCGCCGTACCTGCCGCCGGTTCCCACCGTCGCCGACTCGATTCCCGGTGACTTCAATAACGACGGGCGCATGGACATGTTCGTGCTCGGCGGAGCGCAATTGCGTCCGGCCGGGGTCGATCAAGGCAGCCCAACGCACCTCGAATCGCAATTAACCGGCGGCACGAAGGGGTTCAAGTTCGTGACGACGGGCAACGTCACGTACCGGTTCGACTGGAACAAGCAAGACGAGCGCAACGTGCAGGAACTCACGCGGGTCGAAATCGGCGCGGGCGCGAAGAATCCAAGTGAGTGGATGTTCACACTGAATCCGGCGGATCCGACCGTACGCGGCATGCCCCCCGTTCCGGCCGTGCAGGCCGACATACCGGTCATGCAGATTGGCTACGACGCTACGAAGCAGCAGTGGACCGTCGTCATCCAGACGAGACTGACGCCGACCAGCCTCAACGTCTTCAGTGAAGCGTATGTGCAGGTTGACTCGACGCAGTCGATATCGAACGTAAGCGCCACGGGCCTCTGGCCGACCGACAAGCCGAGTCGACCCACGCTGCTGACCAACTATCCCGGCGGGTTCGTCGACGAGACGATAGCCGCTGGACTCGATGCGCTGGTGCACTGCGTGAGTACTTCGACGGCCGACTTCGACAACGACATGGACCTCGACCTGTTCCTTGCCTGCCGGACCAGCGCGAGCAACATCGCGAACATTGTTTACGAGAATCTCGGTAGCGGCACCTTCCGCCTGGTGGCCGGCGCGGGCGGTGCCGCGGGTGCCATCGGAATTGCCGTCGCGAGTGGCGCGGGCACCGCGGACACCGTGGTGACCGCCGATTACAATGTCGATGGCTTCGTCGACCTGTTCGTTACCAACGGTTTCAACTTGCGACCGCTGAACTATGGCGGCGAGAACAAACTATTCCGCAATCGGGGCAACGCAAACCGCTGGATTGAACTCGACCTCGTCGGCACGAACTCGGATCGTGATGCGGTGGGCGCACGCGTCTACGCGACGGCCGGCGGTAAGACACAGATGCGCATCCAGAACGGCGGCTATCACCGTTGGGCGCAAGATCTGACACGCACGCATTTCGGCCTTGGAGGCGCAACCGAGGTCAGCCTGAGGATCGAATGGCCCAGCGGCGCGACGCAGACGTTCGCGAATGTCGCCACGAACAAGCTTTACAAGGTTACCGAGGGCGGAGGAATCAGCCAGGTCGTCCTGGGCAAGGCGATCGCCTATCCATGCGGCGCACCGCCGTTCAATTCGGCGATCGATTCCGGCACGTTCATCTGGCGCGACTGCCCGTCCGGCGAGTGGCGCATGAAAACCGGCGCGGGCGGCGGCGGCGCGGAATTCTCCGGCACGTTCACATCGACCCAGAATTACGTGAAAGTGAAACCGCAGGGCCTCACCACCGGCGACACATTGAACTACACGGCCAACCCGAAACAGATCAGCTTCAAGTTCACTACGCGGGGCCAGGACACCGACGGTGTCAACTTCATCCCGCACGACGGTGCCAGCGCCTGCGTGAAAATCAACGGCCCGGCCGGCGCGAAGGTTTTCTACGGCCCGTTCCGCAAGGAACTGACGCCTCCATTCGATATCGCTTCGCAGGCTCCATGTTCGTAGGCGCCTGATTCGGGAGACTCAGCCTTCCCCGCGGGCGTCGACCCAGGCGACCAACTCACCCAGTACCTTGGCGACGGCCTGGTCGAACGCCTCGGCAATGGCACCCACGCGATTGTCGCTGGCAGCGACGGAAGCCTTGAAGCTTCGGCTCTCCCACGACGATCCGGTCGTGGGTGCGATCCAGTGCTGCGTGTACGTCCACCACGATCGTTGGCGCGGCGTCCTGGCCATTGTCGTAGCGAGCCTCGAACGTCCGCACATCGAGCTTGAGCACGTAGTCGATCCTGGCAATCTCGGCGCGGTCGACCAGGCGGGCAGGGCCCTGGTCTGCGTCGAAGGCGTCGTGCAGCGCCGAGTCGAACAGCCCGACCGACGACGTTACCCAGCGCGCGTCCTTGATGAAGGCCGCCTGCGTACCGGTGACGGTCAGGATGCGGTCACCGGCGGCCGCGCGATCGAAGCCTGTTACCGCCAGCAAAACACCGAATCCTGCCCCGCCGGATGCCTTCTCCTGCACCTGCGGCGCCGTGGCGCCAAAACGGTAGAGCTGGACGGGCTCTGCGTTCGGGAACAGCGAGATGCAGCCGCCCAGCAGGCTCGCCGCAACGACCAGCACCACGCTCCATGTTGCGGCTCTTCGAGATCACGGTTACTGAGCCTGAGATCATGGCTTGACCTCGATTTCCTGCGCGGGCGGCCGGGTCAACAGACCCTGCGGACTTTGTTGTACTTCGGCCAGTATGCGGTCAAAACTGTCGGCAGCTCGCTGCAGGCTGGCGCCAGCCGAGGTGATCTGCTGCAGGCCCGTGGTGGCGAAATCGCCCGTCGGAGTCCCCACCTGGCCCATCATCGTGCGCAGGTCCTTGGACGCGGCCTCGATCTCGGTGGCCGCGTTATTCAGCTTCGCCATGATCTGGCGGCCATCGCCATTGACCAGCGCGTTGCCCGACGCGGCCAGTTCGCCCATCTGCTGCGCAGCGCGGTTCGCGCTCTGCAGTGCGCGCTGTGCGTCGGCGATGACCGCCTTGCGTTCGCGAAGCTCCGCGGTCGCGATCTCGACGTTGTCGAGCATGCCGCTGACGCGCTCGATGTTGTCTTCAGACAGGACGCGGTTGATCCGCTCGAGGGCCTCGATCGCCCGCGCAAGTACGTCGCCGCCGCTGTCCAGCAAGTCGGAGAGGAGCCCGGGCTTGGAATGGATCCGCGGCACCGTGCCCTTGGGGACCCTGCGCTTCAGCAACGGCTTTGAGGGCGTTCCGGCAGTGATCTGAACGTAGTTCACGCCGGTGAGACCCTGCGGCTCCAGCGTCGCGTAGCTGTCGACGCGGATCGGCACGTCCGACGTCACCTCGGCCCTGGCGATCACTTGGGTGGGGTCGACCGTATCGAGCGAGATCCGGGTCACCTCGCCGACCTTGATGCCATTGAAATGGACCTCGCCCCCCTGCGACAAGCCGCGGACGGGACCTGCGAAGATGATGTCGTAAAGGTCGTAGGCCTGGTTGAACTTGAACGCCGCCAGCCAGACGCTGAAGACGACCAATCCGATCACCAGCAGGGTCGAAGTGATGCCCACTAGAAAGTAGTTGGCGTTGCGCTCCATCAGCGGGCTCCGCGTGCAGCGCGCGAACCGCACGCCATGCGTCCGCGTGGACCACCGAAATACTCCTGGATCCAGGGATGGTCAGATTTTTCGAGTTCGCGAACGGGCGCCATGGCAACGACCTTTTTGTCGGCGAGGACGGCCACCTGGTCGGTGATCGTATAGAGGCTGTCGAGATCGTGGGTGATCATGAACACGGTCAGGTCCAGGCTGTCCGAAAGATCGCGGATCAGCTCATCGAAGGCCGCCGCGCTGATCGGATCGAGCCCCGAGGTGGGCTCGTCGAGGAACAGCAGTTCCGGATCCAGCGCCAGGGCCCGCGCCAGGCTGGCGCGCTTGATCATGCCGCCGGAGAGCTCAGCGGGCTTCAGCGCCCCGGCACCGTGCGGCAGGCCGGCAAGGGCGATCTTCAGGTCTGCCAGCTCGTCGATTTCGTCCTTGAGCATGTCGGTGTGCTCGAAGAGCGGGGCGGCCACGTTCTCCTTGACCGTGAGGTTCGACCACAGCGCGCCTTGCTGAAACAAGACGCCCCAGCGTCGGTTGATCGCGGTCCATTGCGGGCGGCTGGCACAGCGAATGTCCTGGCCGAAAATCATCACCGATCCGCCCTCGGCGGGTCTCAGGCCGATGATCGTGTTCAGCAGCACCGACTTGCCGGTGCCCGAGGCGCCGACCACACCGACGACGTCGCCCCGGTTCACGACCAGGTCAAGGTTGTCGTGGATCGTGCGGTCACCGAAACGCGAGATCAGCCCGCACACCTCGATGGGCGGGGCTTCCCTGTCCAGTGGCGCTTCGTCTTCCGTCATATGTCGAGCTTCATGTAGATCAGGGCGAAGATCGCATCGATCAGGATAGTCGCGAAAAGCGCCTGCACGACCGCCGAGGTGACGCCGCGGCCAAGGGATTCGACGTCCCCGCCCACTTCCATGCCCTGGCGGCAGCCGATGGCGGCGATCACGCCTGCCAGCACCGGCGCTTTCGAGAGGCCGACCCAGAAGTGGATCACGCCGACGTCGTCGATCATGCGCTGCAGGAACATCGCCGGGCCGAGGTCCAGCACCCACCAGGTAACGACCAGGCCGCCGGCCAGTCCCGCCAGGGTTGCGACAAAAGTGAGCAAGGGCGTGATGAACAACAGCGCCAGGAATCGGGGCAGGACCAGCGCGTCGAACGGATCGACGCCCAGCACCTGCATGGCATCGATCTCCTGCTTCATCTTCATCGCCCCGATCTCGGCGGCGAAGGCCGAGGCCGACCGGCCGGCCAGGAGCAGTGCCGTTATCAGGACGTTGAACTCCCGGAGCACGGCGATGCCGATCAGGTCCACGGCGAACACCTGGGCGCCAAAAGTGCTGAGCATATCGGCACCCAGCAACCCCACGACCGCGCCAATGAAGAAAGTCGTCGTGGCGACGATCGGTATCGCGTCGAGCCCGGCCCGCTCCGCAAGCGAGAACACGGCGGCCCAGCGCACCTTGGCCGGCCGACGAATCGCGCGACCGATCGCGCCCACAAGTTTGCCGTTGAAGACATTGAGGTCGTAGAAATCCCAACCGATCTCACGACGCCGCGGCCGAGGCGATCGAACAAGTCGTAGAACGCGCGCCGCTTTACGGCCGGCGTCCGCGGCGCCGCGGTCGCATTGGCGACCAGTTCCAGCAGCCGCAAGATCTCAGCGCGAGCGCTGACTTTGCCCTGCTCGGCGGCCTGTTCGACGGCTTTCAGGATGCCATACGCGCCGGAGGTGTCGCAGCGATTGATACCGTTCGCGTCGATGGAGATGCCGCGAGTGCCCTTGAGCGCGGCGCCGAGATGCTCGTTGGCCATGCCCATGCGCACGGCCGTCCAGTCGCCGGTCAGCACGGCGGTCTGGCCTTGATCCCTGGTCTCAAGCTGGAAGTCGGCCGGTTGATTCATTTCGTGTTCGCCGCCGATCGCGCCCCACACCAGTGTGCCAGGTGACGAGCGTGCCACCTCCCTGCCGGAATCCAGTCAGGCCAGGCTATGCTAGTTTACAAGGTCGGCGGGCATCCGTTCCAGGGACACGTCGCTCGGTCGAAGCCTCGCATGCAACGTGGCAGGAACGACCAGAGGCCTCCGCCGAACGCGGAGCTCGACATTCTCAGTCACTCGATTTCGAACCGTGCACCTTAGCACTACGGCCCATGCCTGGGGCGTCATCATTACTAAAAGGATTCGATCATGAGATCTGTTCAGACAACCATCTTCTGTTGTTGGTTTCACTGTTGGTTGCGGCATGCGCCAAGAAGGAGGAGGTTGCTGCTCCCGCCGAGGCGCCGGCTGCTGCTCCCGCCGAGACGCCGGCCGCTGCACCCGCCGAGGCGCCAGCCGCTGCACCCGCCGAGACGCCGGCCGCTGCTCCCGCCGAGACGCCGGCCGCTGCACCCGCCGAGACGCCGGCCGCTGCACCCGCCGAGACGCCAGCCGCTGCTCCCGCCGAGGTGGAGGCGTCTGTTCCCGATGACAAGTACAGCAGCACGGTCGCCCTGTTCAAGAATGCTGGACAGAGTGCCTCGTTCTTCGACAAGAGCTATGGCTACGCCGTTTTTCCAACCATCGGCAAGGCGGGCCTCGGAATCGGCGGCGCGCATGGCAGTGGTCGCGTCTACGAGAAGGGCACTTATGTCGGCGACGCGAAGATGACTCAGCTCAGCATCGGGTTTCAGGCCGGCGCAGAGGGTTTCAGCGAAATCATCTTCTTCGAGGACGAACGCTCGTTTGACGAATTCACGTCCGGCAATTTCGAGTTCGGCGCGAACGTCGGTGCCGTGGTAATCACTGCGTCCGCGTCGGGGTCTGCCACCACCGGAGGCTCGACCGCGACGGCCAGTGCCGGCAAGAAGAACGCGTCGACTGTCGGCAAGTACGAAAAAGGCACGGCGATCTTTGTCATCTCGAAGGGCGGTCTCATGTACGAAGCGTCTGTCTCGGGACAGAAGTTCAAGTACAAGCCGCTGGCAAAAACGTAACTTCGACGCAAACTGAAGTCTGGCGCATTCGCTTCTCGTTGGGTGTCGAACGGAGGCCGCGGCGGGCGTCGCGGCCTGTGGCCAGCGGCCACGCGAGCCCGATAGCGTCCTTGCCGCAGTAGCACACGAGTGCTACAGTCGATTCGGTCACTGCGGGAGAAGCGGGATGCCTACAACCACGATCCGGCTCGACGATGAACTGAAAACACGAGTGGCGGCCGCGGCGGAACGCGCGGGCAAGACGGCGCATGCCTTTATGCTCGATGCCATCGCCCGCACGGTCGAGCAGGTGGAGCTGAAGGACCAGTTTTACCGCGAAGCGGACCAGCGCTGGGCGAAGATTCTTGAGCAGGGCAAGACGGTGCCGTGGGATGAGATGCGCACGTACCTGATCGCGCGGGCTGAAGGACGGCCGGCCATTCGGCGACCGCGCGCGCGCAAGCCGGCGCGCTAGAGACGGATGTGGCGCGCATCGAGACGGCGCCCGAGAGTCCTCGATGACTTCGAGCGGTTCTTCGAACACCTGATCGGGTTCGAAGCGGTGGACATACCGCGACGACTGGCGGAGATCCTGCAGGCCGTGGAAGTGCTCTCGACGAGCCCGCTGATCGGGCGGTCCGTGGAGGGCGGCAAACGCGAGCTCGTGATCGGACGCGGCGCGCGTGGCTACGTCGCGTTGTATCGCTACGTGTCCGAGATCGATACGATCTTCCTGCTCGGGCTGCGCAACCAGCGTGAGGCTGGATACGGCCGGGAGCTGTGAGGCGATGGGTTCGCTCGAGCACGACGATCGGATTTCTCACCGACGATCCGTTAATTTGTCAACGCTTCGGCGGCGTCGGCAATCCGACAGAACGCACGTCGCGTAATGACCGGTCCTGCAGTGCCTTGCGGCTCTCGGGCGTGAACTCGCCACGCTTGAGCCGTACGAATGGCCGCGTTGCTCCCTCTTGCTTCAGCCTGCCGACATTCTCCTGAAGCTCGACGAGACGCAACGTTTTTACCGCCTCGTAAGCCTTCATGGCTCCACGCGTATCCGCGCTGAGGGTCTCTCCTCCGCGCTGGCCGAACAATTCCATTAACCGCTCGATCGATTGGCGTACCTCTGGAGAGAGAACCTCGGCATTCAGCTCGACAGCTTCGCGGTAACGCTGGTTGTCCGCGATCAGGTTGCCCATTGCGCCGAAGTGCTGCAGGACCCGCAGCGAGTCTTCGAATGTACGTCAGGGTTCTTCAACAGCAGCAGCCCCATCTCAGGGCTGTTGCGGTAATACGAATTGATCAGTTCGCGTCCGTCAGGCACCGGCTTGAGCACCAGGTCGCGGAACCGCCGCACGCCCGCGAGCACGGGCTCGGGCTCCTTGAGCGACGCCGTCGACACTTTGGTGGCGATGCAGCTGTCAGGCGCAAGAACGCTCATCCAGTTGTAATACATGACCTCCTGGCCGGGATTGCGTTGGGCCGACGCAATCTCGCCCGAGAGTGCATACCAGAACTGCAGTGAATCGTTGCTGGGTGTCTCGCCCCACATGGTGTCCCGGAACATCGAGGCGAGGCCAATGCGCTGGCTCGCGTTGTTGTCTCCGTAGGAATTGCGACCGAGGTTCTCGTCGGTGCCGTTGCTGTCATTGTTCGAGTCCAACATGTCGAGCAACGAGGCGGCCACGCGGCCCTCGGAACTCTCGCCGGTCTTGCAGCTGCTGTTGAAGGCTTCGATCTCGCGTCCGGTGTCGCCGAAATGCCAGTTGAACCTGTTATCGGGCAGCACCGAAAGCAGAAAGCCCGTAGCCCAGCCCTCCGACCACGACAGCGCCGTGTTCTGGCCGCACTGGCCGAAGTTGTGCGCTCCGCCCGGCGACGGATCGGAGCCGTTGGCGGCGAACATCAACGCGTGACCGTACTCATGAGTGATGCCGTCGCTGTCGAAATCCCCCGCGGCCACGTTCACGACGCCACTGCGGTCGGTGAACGTGCCCGTTGACGGAAAGCAAGTGTTGATCTTGCCGGGGTCCTGACCGCCGACGGTCGAGACGTGATTCCATGCGAGATTCAACGCGGCCCACACGGAGAGCGAGTTCGGATCGGTGCCCGCTGTCTCGTCGCCGAAGTCGACCACCGTGCCGTCGCTCGTGTCGTTGCGCACCGACGACGTCCAGCGATAGTCGCCCGAGCACTTGGTTACACCGAGGCGCGAATTACCGAGATGGAACGAATAGTAGATATCCCGGCCGTCGGCGAGCCAGCCGTCGTCGTTGTTGACAGAGAATGTCCAACGGCCATCCCAGTCCGAGACCGTCGTGCCGAGATGCTCGTCGCCAAAAGTGTCTTCGTCCCAGAGATTGACGGAAACATTCACCAACGGCTTCCAGGCGCCATCGATGTCCTGGAACCAGAGCCTGCCTCGCACGGTGACCGGATCCGTGGATGTCCAACTGGTTTGCTCATGCTCCACGTAATATTCCTTCAGGTCCGCCGCAGGGCCTTCCGGTCGCACGATCAGGCGGCGCTCCGCGGGAACGTCCCATTCGCGCAGCTTGTCAGACGCGCCGCTCGGCACAGGTATCGGCTGCGTCCATGAGCAGCCGGATGCGCGGACTCTTAGGATGCTGCTCGAGATCCGACCGGAATTTGCCAATGCGTTCTTCTTCCTGCCGGCGTTCCCAGGATTGCACGCTTTCGACGCGGATGGCTCCATCCTGCGCCACCGTGAGGTGCCGCAGATCGCGATCGGAAAAGCCCTCATTGGGACCCTGCCGGCCCGTGATGAAGATATCGAGATCGTATTCTCCCGGCTCGAGACCCTCGAGAGGCACTTCCACCATGCGTGACTTGCGGGAGACTTCAACCGTCTGTTCGAAGAGCACGCGCGCAGCCGGACGCTCGAACTCCGGCATGTCCGGCTCGAAGCGTCGCACCGACACCTTGAGCGAGACTTCCCTGTACGTCCTCATGCGCATCGACGCGCACCAGCAGCACCCGCGAAGGCGGTTCCGCCAGGGTCCGTTCGTCGATGATCACCGTGACTGGTGGCGTGGGCGGAGTTGCGTGGGCTGCGTTGATGCTGAGCAGCACGAACAAGACAAGACTCGGGGCGAACAGGCTCGTGGCGAACTTCATATGAGCCTCCGTGGCGGCTTGGCCGCGTCATGCGCTGACTATGACTTGCCGATGATACGAAGTGGCGCGCCATCGAGCCAGACTCAATGCATCGCGCGGACGAGCCACACACCGAGAGGGAAGAGCACCGCGGTCACGAGCCCGCAAAGACCCATTGCGAGCCCGGAAAAAGCGCCCGCTTCATCGCTCACTTGAAAGGCACGCGCGGTACCGATGCCGTGCGCGGCCGTGCCGAGTGCGAAGCCGCGGACACTGTGGTCGGTGATATGCAGTGCATCGAGCACGTACTTTGCACCGACCGCACCGATGATGCCGGTGCAGACGACCAGCACGGCCGTGAGCGACGGCAGGCCGCCGAGACGCTCGACGATGCCCATGGCGATTGGGGTCGTCACGGATTTTGGTGCGATCGACAACAAGCGTGATGTCGCTCGCGCCCAGGGCCCACGCGATACCCACGGCGGACACGAGTGCCGTCACCGCGCCCGCCAGCAATGCACCGCAGATTGGCCAGAAGGCGCGCTTCAGCTTGTCCAGTTGCGCATGCAACGGCACGGCAAGCGCCACGGTCGCCGGGCCCAACAGGAAATGCACGAATTGCGCGCCGCTGAAGTAGGTTTCGTACGGAGTTCCAGTCAGCTTGAGAAGCGCCACCAGGATCGCGATTGAGATCGCCACCGGATTCAGCAATGGATGAAACCCGGCGCGACGATAAATCCAGTACGCCGCGTGGTAGACCAGCAAGGTGAGCGTGAGGAAGAGCAGCGGCGTGGCAGAGAGATAGACCCAGATCTGCGCAAGGGGTGGGGTCACGGTCATTGACCCTTGACGCGGGACGCTAGCAACGCGCGCATGACCAGCGCCGTCACCGCAATCGTCAGCAAGGTGCTGAGCACCAGCGAGACGGAAATCGGCAGCCACTCATCTCCAAGCCGGTTCAGGTGTGCCATTACACCGACTCCGGCCGGCACGAACAGCAACGAAAGGTGCCTCAGCAAGCCATGCGACGTATTGCTTAGATCCTCGGAAACGCCTCGGCGCACGATGAGATAGCACGAACAGCAGGACCATGCCGACCACGGGCCCCGGCACCGGCAGTCCGAACGCGACGACGACGATTTCGCCCACGAGTTGGCAGACGAGCAGGACAGTGATGGCAGCAAGCATTGACGTCTCCCGGCGTGGCGTTCATTGGAATTGTAGGCGGAAGGACCGAAGCGTAGCGGGCCGGCGATCAATCCCTCGCTCTTATTCGAAACGATGGTCACCAGGCTTCGAGCTTCTGAGGGAGAGAGCCGTACTGGTCCGAAACGCGCACTGTCTCGCTACTCATGCTGGAGCCTCGCGCGTGGCGTCGCCATGAGTGCGTAGTGACAGCCGCGCGGGTCACTGCATCGTGCTTTGCGCCCGCTCCACCAGCGCGCGCTGCTCCGAAACGACCTCTGGCGAGACGCTTGACCTTCAGCCGGCCGCTCTGTACGGCGCCGTAGAAAACCTTCAGGTTATTGACCAGCTCCGGACTGGTCGGATCGCGCGCGATGGCGTTCATGAATTGCGCGTGCAGCTGGTCCGATCCGTCCGCGCACGCATTACGGGCGCACAACGCCGCATTGCATGCCAATGAAAAGTTGTTGGCGAGCGTCGAAGTTGGCGCGAGATGCTGCGCCTCCTGGTAGTAACGCTGTGCCTGCTGCAGTTGTTCCGTGGACCACCCGCTCTTGGCGCGCAGCACGGCGTTGCCTTTCAGAATAGCCGCCAGCGCGCGGGCGTCGGATTCGGCGCGACCCGCCGCCTGGCGGATATATTCGTCAAACGAAGCGAGGGACGCCTCGAGAAGGCGGGCATTGCCGGCGGCCGCGGTGCTGGGCACCAGCTCGTGATATCCGATCAGCCCGTCGATGAAATACAGCTCCGGGAAAGTGTTCTTGAGATCGCCCGCGGTCGCCAGCGCATGAGCGGGCACCCATCCGTCCCCGCCGCCCTGGAACATTCGCAGGTGCATCCAGTCGTCGCGGGTCTCGACGACTTCAAAGCCGAAACGCGCCTCCGGATCGCCAGGCAGGTCGAAGTAAGAGGAATCCGCGGACGGAGCGCTATGCATGCGTCGCGCTTGCTTCTGCGACGATTCGAGCATCTGCAGGAAGCTGAGCGGTATGGTGCGAGGCGCGAACAGCACTGGATCGGGTGGAATGGTCGCGCTGGTCTTGCCCGCCGCGTCGCCGGCGACATTCCACGCCAGCGTGTCCGGCGTCCCGGACACCAGGAAAGACACCGTGCTCTGCAGGCGAATCGAGTCACCCTGCTCGAACAATCGCCCGCTCAGGAAAATCGCGGCCTGGCCTTTCTTGAGGCGCGGCACGATGCGTGCCGCAACTTTCTCGTAGTTGCACTGAGTGACATCGCCGGCCAGTTCCTCCACGCCGATGCTCTGGTACTTCAGTGCCGCAAACAGGACATGCCGCTGCATGATCGTCGCCAGCTCGCGGCCGCGGGCCGTGAGCCGGCTTTCGGCGTGATACGGCAGGATGAACACCTGCACTCGCGGCCCGGGCAATACCATGGGGCTATCGCAGGGACCCATCATGCCCGCATCGGCATCCGGTGCTGCGCCGATCAGCAGCGCGCCTAGCAGCAAGGTTGCCGGCATGCACAGCAACGGGTGTCGAGTTCGACGGCGATCGCGATGACTGATTTTCATGGTGCACCTGCGCAGGTTTTCGCGGGCACTGCCTTCAACAGTCCTGTGTAGGCCTGATCGGCCTGGGCCTTCACACGTGTCATGCACGCGGCGCGCTTTACGTATCCCAGCAACGTGTCGAGTCGTTGCGTGCTGCCAGCCAGCTGCGCATCGACGATCCCGGCCTCGGCGCGCGTTAAATGCCCACACGGCAAGATCGTAGCGATTGGCGCGGGCGGCCTTGGTGCCCAGCCCCACCAGCGCGAAGGCCGGCAACTCGGGGAGATTCTCAAGCTCGTCGGCGGATTGACACTGCGCCGGCCTTCGGGTACGCGATCACGTGCAGGGGTGGTGCTTCCTCCTCGGTCAGGTAGTGCTGCAGGGGAGGTATCGTGTAACCGATCATGACGCGCGGCACGGGCGCCGCTCCTGCACTCGACCGCAAGTCCAGCGTGCCCCACATTTCGACGACGACGCGCTCATCGCTGAGTCGCTCGGCCAGCGCCTTGGTGAATTCGTCCCCATTCAGGGACGGTTGTCGTCCGGCGCAGAACACCAGCCGCAGCGGCACCTGCAGGTTGCGATCCAGTTGTCGGGCCGCAGCCTTGAGCACATCGAGCTGCCCATTGAAATTGAACTGCAGTCGCTCCTTCAGCGCCGACAGGTCGGCATTCTCCTTGGCGGCCGCCGATGCGTAGGAAAAGTCATCGAGCACGACCTTGTAGTCGGCCGGATTCGCGTTGAGATTCGCACAGTTCGTCAGCGCGGCCTGCGCGAGCGGCGATGCGGCCATGGAAGCAACGACGATGGCGATGCGGCGAATATTCATGGTTTGGCCTGCGCGTCGAGGATCTCCAGCGTCGTGTCGATTTCGTTTACGAGGCTCGCGGCACTGTCGATGTCGAAACTTTCGGCTTCCGAATAGCGGCGCGCGAAGGCGGTGGTCTTGACGGCGTCGCTGCCAAGTGCCTGCAACGCGCTGCGATATTCCAGCAGCACCGGAGCTGCCTGCACGCACGCCGAGCGGCCGATGACCTTGATCATCGTCTTGTGGGTCTGCCATTTGAAGCGGCGTGCCCGATCCGCAACCACGCTCACGAATTTCGGGCACGCAACCTGTGGCGCATTGCTGCCGATGAGACCCAGGCCCTTTTCCGCTGCCAGCGGCGCGACGTCACCGCCTTCCAGCCGCTCCACCAGCGGGATGATCGCGTGCTGCCCATACATCGCAAGGCCGACGGCGTCCGCGTCCGCCTCGGCCTGGTTGGGCGCCTGGTCAAAGTCCTTGATCAGGTCGCGCATCTGCTTGACGTACTCCAGGTCCAGCTGCTCCCGCTGCAGCGCGAGGGTGACCGAGTCCTTGATCCAGAACCCCACCAGCAGGACCACCACTCCGGAGATGTAGGGTCCCAGGGTCTGCACCCAGTCACGCAATCCCTGAACCGCCCTTGAGTTTGCGGACGTCGCCCTCGAGTGACTTGAGGCGAGTATCGATAGCGAAGGCCTGCTCCACCCTTGCCTCGATCGCCGCTATCCGCTGCTCGATATCGCTCATGGTAAGTCCCGCGCTGGGCAGCTCGAGACATTGTGCACCTGACGACGAAAATGGCAATGCGACGCCGATGCGTGAAGTGTGCGGCCCGTGATGTGTTCGCTACCGCGATCGTCGATCGGGTTTTCTTTCGCCATTCGCTACTCCGCATTAGTGCGGGTGACCAATAAGGCGCCTTTCGTGGGCGCTACTGCGACAAGCCGAACTCGGACGCTCGAGTCTGCTGTTTTCGACGTGCTGCACCTCGCAGCCAGCAACGGCTGGCTTCGCTTGAGTGCCTGGCAATTCTCATGGAGTATGATTTTGAGGGCGGCCAAGCCAAAGGGAGACTCGAATGAGCGAGCAACTGGTCAGGGCACGTGCCTTCGTCTCCGACCTGGAGCTTCCCGCACCGCGGTTCGGTGCCGCGGCTGGCAGAGCCCCTGGGTTTCGACTTCGACCAGGCCAAGGACCAGGCCATGGTGGTCGGCTCCGAAATCGTCTCCTTCGTGCAGGGCGTCACGCCCGAGCAGCGTGCCGACATCCTGAACGCAGCGCTTGCTCGCGCAACTGGGCGCGAAAAAGGCTTCACCCGAGCCGGCGACGATCGATCAGCTCCGCACCTGGTACCAGAAGTATTTCGACGTGCTCGCGAACGTCGGCTTCGTGACGCAGCAGACCAACATGCAGAAGTACAACGTCAAGGGCGATGGCTTCGAGGCGCACGAGGCGGTGCTCGACGTCGCGGCGACGCTGCTTACCGGTTCGCCGGCAGCGCTAGCGGTGCTGACATCCACGGTCAATGCGCTGAAGAAGATGGACGCGGGCAACTCATGGCTCACGATCTTCAACCGCGAAAGCCGCTCGGCGAACACGGCCCACTTCCAGGTTTCCACCGTTGATCGCGATCCGAACGGCGATCTTGTTCGTCGCGATGACCGCCTTCGGGCTCGAGGCCAAATCGAAGATCACGCAGGTATTGTTCTTCAAGTTTCACAAGACCGAAACCAAGATCGAGAACAACGCCGGCAAGACGACCATCAATGCGACAGTGCTCGAAGGCCTGCGCCCGATGATCGCGCAGCGGCTGCTGGCGCATTCGACGGACTACCTGAGCAAACTCGAAATCTGAGGGAGCCATGCCAGCCCCATTCAAGCGTCTGACGACCGCGGAGTTCGCGCTGCTGGTCCAGCGTTTTCCGTGGTCACGTCGTATCACCTCGGTGCACATGCACCACACCTGGCGGCCGAACGCGGCGCAGTACCGCGGCCACGAATCGATCGCGTCGATGTGGCGCTTTCACACGCAGGAGCGTGGCTTCTCGGACATTGCCCAGCACCTGACCATCGCGCCGGACGGTGGCCTCTGGACGGGTCGTAACTGGAACGTCGCCGCCCGCGAGTGCGTCAGGCCACAACGGCAACTCGGTCGGCGGGCCGTTCATGTTCGAGATGATCGGCGATTTCGACCGCGGGTGCGACGTGCTCGGCGGTGAGCAGCTGCGGGCCGTATGCTGACGTGATCCGGCTGGTGCAGCTCAAGTTCGGGCTGCCACCGGAGGCGCTGCTGTTTCACAACCACGTGGCGCCCAAGAGCTGTCCTGGCACGTCGATCGACTTCAACGGTTTTGTGGCGCAGCTGCGCGCTCATGCTGTGACGGTCGGAGCGGCAGGAGCGCGCGGGCGGGGCAAGACCGGGCCTTTCGGCGACGTGCCGTCGGCGGCAGACGAATCCGTCGACAGCGCGATCCGTGCGCTGATCGCGCCGACCGGCGCGCGCGCCGGCGATCCGCCCGATGCGGAGCTCGACTATGGCGATGAATTACACAGCGCCGCTGATCGAATCGGCGCGCGGTGCGAAGAGGCGCGGCGAGGAGCTGGACGCCGCGATGATCGAGCGACTGCGCCCCCACGTGATCAACCTGCGCATGGGCCGCTTCTCGAAAGACGGCAAGATGACGACGCAGCGGGAAGACGTGGACGCGATTTTCGAGGAGGAGTTGCCGCGTTTCGTCGCGGCGCACTCCGGCACGGGCATGGGCGTGCGCGTGCCGGTCGTTTTCTACGCGCATGGGGGGCTCGTCGCTGAATCGAGCGGGCTCGCGGTCGCGGCGAAGCACCTGGATTCTGGAAGCGTAATGGCGTCTATCCGATCAGTTTCGTCTGGGAGACTGGACTCTTCGAGACGATCGGCCAGTTGCTCCAGCGCTCCGTGACCAGGCAGCGCCAGACGGACAACGCGGCGGCTTCACGGATTCGATCACCGATCCAGCGCTCGAATTGGCCGTTCGCGCGTTGCAGGCGCCGCGCATCTGGGGCGGCATGAAGGCGTCGGCGGCGGCGGCGTGCGAGCGCGGAGGGCGGTGCAAGCTACGTCGCCCAGAAGCTCGCGACCTTCCTGCAGGCGCACGGCGACAAGGTCGAGTTGCACGCGGTCGGCCACAGCGCCGGTTCGATCTTCCACGCGCATTTCGTGCCGACCTGCCGCGCGGTCGCGGCCGGCGCAATTCAAGACGCTCCAGCTGCTTGCGCCGGCCGTCACGGCCGAGGATTTCAAGCGGCGCCTGCTGCCACTCGCGACCGGAGGCGGGGTCGACCACACTACGATCTTCACGATGCGGCGCAGCTACGAGGAAGACGATAACTGCGCCAAGATCTATTGCAAGTCGCTGCTGTACCTCGTGTACGCGGCCTGCGAGCCGGAACGCAACACCGCCGATCCTCGGGCTCGCGGAGTGCCTGCGTCGCGATGCAGAGCTGAAGGCTCTGTTCGGGCTCGGAGGCGGCCCGAGCGCGAAGGGCGAGGTCGTCTGGTCGCAAGTCGCGAGTCCGGCGGACGGCCGGCAGCGCGTCGAGCTCGACGTCGCACGGCGGCTTCGACGACGACGCGCCGACGATGAACAGCGTGCTGCGACGTGTGCGCAGCCTGGAGGACCAGGATCCGATCGAAGGATACCCGGCGACCGGCGTGCGGGGCGGCGGTGCACTGGAACGCGACTGGTTGAACGAAGTCGACTGGCCGGAATTCTTCAACCGGCCGCCGCGGCCGGTCGGTGTGGCCTTGCCGGGCGTATCGCCGGCAGTTCCGGCCGGTATCCCGACCCCCGAGCGGCACTGTACCCGTGCTCGGCGTGCCGACGCTGCCGGCGGCTACCGGTCGCCGGCTCGCGTTGACGATCGGCATCAACGCGTATCCGACCGCGCCGCTGCATGGCTGTGTCGCCGATGCGGACTTGTGGGACAAGACGTTGCGCGGCCTCGGCTTCGAGATGCAGCCGCCGCTGCGCGACGGCGAGGCGACGCGCGAGCGCATCATGGCCGCGATGAACGCGCTGGTAGGCGGCGCGCGAGCCGGCGATACAGTAGTGATCCAATACGCCGGTCACGGCACGCAGGTGGAAGACCTGGACGGCGACGAGGCAGACGGCGACACGCCGGGCGAGGACGAAGCGATCTGCCCGTTCGACTTCGCCAACGGCCGCTTCCTGATCGACGACGACGTCGCAGAAATCGTCGCGCGATTGCCGGCTGGCGCGCAACTGACGTTCCTGCTCGACTGTTGCCATTCGGGCACCGGCAGTCGCTTCGCCGCTGTCGGCGACGCTGCGGAACCGATGGATCCCACCGCGAAGCCACGATTTGTCAGGTTCACGGACGAGCTGCGGCAGGCGCATCGCGAGTTCCGAGCGAGTGCCGGCCGGGCGGCGGCGAGTCGCGGCTTCGGTTCGCGACCCACTCAGCGCGGCTCGATGCGCGAAGTCACCTTCGGCGCGTGTCAATCGCACGAAGTCGCCTGGGAAGTGCAGGGGCAGGGCGAGTTCACGCGGCGTGCTCACGACGTGCTCGCGGCGGCTGGCGCAAATGGACTTTCGAACGTCGGGTTCTATGAGTCGGTCGTGCGCGCGTTCGGCTCGAAGGCGCGGCAGACGCCGCACCTCGACTGCGACGTGTCGATGCGCGATGCCCCGTGGCTCGGCGTCCGTTCCGACGCGGCGATCGGAGCCGACCGCTGATGGGCGAATTCGACAAATACATCGACCCGGCCCGGGATCGCCCGCGCTTTGAGTCCGGCAACCATCGCACACGTTACCTGGTGAGTGACCGAGTGCTGCGGCCGGTCACCTGCGCGTACGCGCGCAAGGCGAACGAGCCGACGACACGCCGCCTGCGGATCTTTGCGATCGATCCCTCGGCGTCGTCGCGCGACGGCAAGACGGCGACGACCGAGATTCCGTTCGAGCCGCTGCAGGCCGGGCCCGTCGGTCTGTTGTTCGAGGTCGAGAACGATGACCCCGACACGGGTGAAAGCCATCCGCCGCCGGACCTCGACGATCGCGGGGTGCTGCTCTCGAGCGGCTATTCGCCGTCAGATTCGAACCATCGGTTTCATGCCCAGATGGTGTACGGCGTGGCGAGCCTCGTGCATGGATCGTTCCGCCGCGCGCTGGGTCGGCAGATCGGCTGGCCGTTCCCGGCACGCAATGGAGTGGCGCGGCTGCGCATCCGGCCGTTCGCCGGCGAAACGGACAACGCCTGGTACGATCCCGAACCTCGGCACGCTGAACTTCGGTTACTTCTACGCGCATGAGAAACCGACCGACGGGACGCTGCCGCACGGCGTCGTGTTCACGGCTTTGTCGCACGACATCGTCTGCCACGAGATGACGCACGCGTTACTGGATGCGTTGCGCTCGAACTTCGTGCTTCAGACCAGCAACGACATGGCCGGATTCCATGAGGGATTCTCGGACCTGATCGCGCTGTTCCACCATTTCCTGCATCGCGACGCGCTGAAGGTGGCCATCGCGAAGTGCCGCGGGGATCTGCGCCAGTCGGACTACCTGAGTGCGATCGGGCAGCAGTTCGGTCGCGCAACCGGCAGTCCGGCCGCGCTGCGCAGCGCGGTCAACAAGGAGCTGCGCTACGACACGACGCTGCCGCCGCACAAGATGGGCGAGTTGCTGATGGCGGCCGTGTACGACGCGTTTGTCACGCTGTACGAGCGCAAGACCATGAACCTCAAGCGCATCGCGACGAGCGGAACGGGCTTGCTGCCGATCGGCGAACTGCCGGATCCGCTGGTCGAGGCGCTGTCGAACAAAGCTGCGGACCTTGCGGACCAGTTCCTCTCGGTGCTGATTCGTGCGATCGACTACCTCCCGCCGGCGGATGTGCGGCTCGGTGAGTACCTGCGGGCGATGATCACGGCCGACGCCGAACTGGTGCCGGACGATCCGTGGAACTATCGCGAGGCGCTGATCGATGCATTCCGGCTGCGAGGTATTTATCCACGCGACGTGATGAGCCTGAACGAAGACTCGCTGCTGTGGCGGCCCGCCGAGGGGACAGCTCGAGCCGGTAGAGATGCTCAGCTTCAGGGAGATCTGGTTCGCAGGCGATCCCGGCACGCCAGTCACGGTCGGCGAGCAGATCGCGCAGGCTTGCGAGCTGGGGGAGTACGTGACCGCGACGCCGCAGCGCATGAAGGAATTCGGGCTGGTGGAGAACGGCAACGAGGAGCTGGAGGGCGACAAGGTCACGCTGCCGAGGATCGAATCGGTGCGAACCTTGCGCCGCTTCGGGCCCGACGGGAATGCGGTGTTCGACACCGTGTCCGAGATTCTTCAAACGCGCACGGTGCGGCCGCGCGACGGCAAGCCGGGTTTCGAAATCTACGGCGGCAGCACCCTGATCCTCGATTCGAACGGAAACGTCCGGATAGTCATTCGGAAGAGCGTCATAGGCGAGCGGCGTCTCGATCGTCGGCTCGAATTCCTCGAAGGGCCGACCAGCAAGAGGTTCTGGAAGCTCGAGGGCAAGCAGTACGTGCGGCGGGATGAGTCGCCGTTCATGGCGCTATGCGATCCGGGACGCGTCGATCTGGATGATGACGATGATGGTTAGGGTTCGGCGGCGGGGTTCGCGGTCGGTTCGGGCGGAGAATGGCAGTGCGATATGACCTGGTTTTCGAAGGTGGCGGTGCGAAGGGCATGGCGTTCGTAGGCGCCTGCGCCGAGCTGTTGGGCAACGGCCATTCCTACGGTCGGTTACTCGGTACCTCGGCCGGTGCCATCACGGCGACCCTTCTTGCGGCCGGCTATTCGGTCGAGGAAATGACCGCCGCACTGGTCGAGCAAGAGGATGGCGCGCCGGTCTTCGCTGGTTTCATGGGCCAGCCGGAGGACTTTGCCGCAAGTGAGATCGACGAGTCCGCGACGCTGACGCTGCTGAAGAACATCGACATTACGCTGCTGCCGAACTTCCTCGAAGACAGGATGGACCGCAAGGTGACCGAAGCGCTTGCGAAGGGCGGCAAGTCTCGCCACCTCGTTGCGCTGGTCGAACGCGGAGGTTGGTTCGCCGCCGGCCGTTTTGTCCGCTGGATGACTGCGAAGCTCGACGCCGGCAAGCGCCCGGACGGCTCGCCGCGCGCGTACTCGAAGATGACGCTGAAGCAGTTCTTCGAGGCGACCGGCGTGGATCTTTCGATGGTCGCCTCCGACACGAGCGAGGCAAAGCTACTCGTGCTGAATCACCGCACGGCACCTGAGTGTCCAGTCGTCTACGCCGTGCGCATGTCGATGAGCATCCCGCTGGTGTGGGACGAAGTCGTGTGGCGCAAGGAATGGGGCGCGTATCGTGATCGTGACGTGACCGGCCACGGAATCGTCGATGGCGGCATGCTATCGAACTTCCCGCTCGAGTTATTCATCTCGGGCGAGCCGCAGGTTACGAACGTGATGGGGCCAAAGCAGCAGAACCCGGTGCTCGGCCTGATGATCGACGAAGCGCTCGAGGTGACGGTCGCGGGGCGCGGCGTGCTCGCCAAGTCGTCAGTGAAGCCGGGCGAACTCGCAATCGTGCAGCGCATCAGCCGACTGGTTGATACCGCGACGACCGCACACGACAAGCGCGTGATCGAGGAGCACGGCACGATGATCGTTCGGCTGCCGGCGAAGGGTTATGGCACTACCGAGTTCGACATGAGCGAAGGTCGTCGCGACGCGCTGATCGAGGCGGCGCGACTGGCCATGGAGACCTGGCTCAAGAGCGCGCCGCGAACGGCCAGCGGCTTCGGGTTCTCACCGAAGGCGGCGCAAAAGGCAGATGCGATTGCAGTGGACCTGCTTTCTTGAGAAGCGTGGCAGGTCGAATCCATGAATCGTCGTTTGTTGCGCGTCACGATCATTCTCCTGGCCGTCATGGGCAGCGATGCGTGTGCGCAGCAGCCAGAACCTGACGAGAAGTCAGTGAACGCACCCGACAGCATAGCGGTCTACGCACTGTCGCGAGGCAAGGGCGTACCGGAGTCTGCAGGACGCGTGATGACGCAGGCGGAGGCGTTGTTCCACGAGCTGGAGGCCAGGAAACAGGTCGTCCGCGTCTATCCCGTCGAGCGCCTCGGGATCGAAGGCGAGCGACGCATATGTGCCGAGTTCGTCGACGAGGAGGCGGTCCGAGCGGCGTACGCGCACCTCGATGAAGCTGGCTGAAGGAGCCGAGTTACTGAATGTTGTGATCGAACCTTGCGTGAAGACTCAACAGGGAGAACCACGATGAGAACTTCGATGGTCTTTGCGACGCTGAGCCTGAGCCTGGTCATCGCGGCTTGCGGGAAAAAGCCGGAACCGCCGCCCCCGGCGCCGACCCCTGAGGCGCCGCCACCGGTCGAGGAGGTGTCCAATCTTGGCTTCAAGCCGGCGACGACGACGGTGGAGGAGTCACCCGAAGCTGCCAAGAAGCTGGGCACGGCCGCCGAAAACGCGCGCAGCCAAGTGGAAGGGCAAGACGTTCGAGGAGTTCCGCGATTCCGTTTACAAGGAGCCGTTCGAAGGCGGCAAGTACATTGTCAGCGGCGACATCGCCATCGAAGACGAGAAGCAACTGCGCGAGTTCTTCGAGACGAGCATCCAGGGCGGCAACGAGTCGGATGTCGGTGGACGACTCATCGTCGTCGCCGGCCCGGACGGCACGTGGTCGACCGAACGCAAGAAGCAGCTGACCTATTGCGTAAGCAATCAGTTCGGCGCGCGCCAGGCGAAGGTGATCTCGGACATGCAAGCCGCCACGCAGGCGTGGCAGGCGGTTGGCGACGTAATGTTCGTTCACAAGGCCGATCAGGACGGAGCCTGCACGGCAAGCAACAACAACGTCGTCTTCGACGTGCGACCCGTGGACGTCGGCGGACAGTATCTCGCGCGCGCGTTTTTCCCGAACGAGTCTCGTTTTGGACGAAACGTACTCATCGATGAGAGTTCGTTCGACATCCCTCCGACCGGAAATCTTCAGCTGGTCGGTATCCTGCGCCATGAACTCGGACACGCACTCGGCTTCCGTCACGAGCACACGCGACCGGAATCGGGCACGTGCTTCGAGGACACGGACTGGGTGCCGATGACTGCCTACGACAGCCTGTCGGTCATGCACTATCCGCAGTGCAACGGCGCCGGCGACTGGAAGCTGACCCTGACTGCGCGCGACAAGAGCGGTGCCGCGTGCGCTTATGGCCCTGCATCGGGATTCACGATCGATCCGACGCTGGTCGTTGGCACCTGCGTCGCGCCGGTGCCGCCACCGGCAACCCCTGGAACGCCTCAGACCAAGTCGTTTACGGCGCAGGTCGCGAACAAGGGCCAGATGAAACGTTACGGGCCGTTCGCCGCGAAGCCAGGTACGACGATCGTGGCGAAGATCTCGCCCTCGGGCACGGCCAGTGGCGACGCAGATCTCTACGTTCGCCTGGGTTGGCCGCCGGAGCGCACTGCCGGCAAATACAACTGCCGGCCGTATCTGTCGACTAGCAACGAGATGTGTGAGCTCAGTGCGCGCCTTCCGCCGAGGAACAACGTGCACGTCGCGGTCTATGGCTTTTCTGCCGCCCGCTACGATCTCACTGTCACGTTTGTGCCGCAGTAGAACACGACAGGTGGGTGGCACGCGGCTTCGGTCGTCATGCTGCAGTTTCGAATTTGCTGGACCCTCAGGAGTCATGCCATGAATACCCCCACTCGAGCGAGCACATCGGTCGATCCGGAGGCCACGTATCACGAACCCCACCTTCTTCTTGAAGATGCCAGCCGGTCCGACGCCGAGAAGATCAAGCTGCTGTTGGACTGGCGGCAGGACCTGCTCGAGCTTCAGACCGCCGCGGCCGAGAACATGCCGAACCAGTGCGGGGAAGCAAACGGGGCCACGCGGCTGCAGGCCGTCATGGATGCGTTGATCACGCTGGGCTACAAGTCCGATTAAGGCCGGCGCGTCTCGCTGGTCGACGATCACCGTAAGGTGATTGTCCGCCGCGTTGTCGAGTGGTCTCGACAGCGCGGCGTCGACCTTGCATTCTGACGGTACATGTCGACACCAGCCGCCCCTGTTTCCCCGACCGCGAGGTCCACGGCGGAACGATTGTTTCCGCGCCTCACGCCGGCGCAAGTCGCCCGCGTGGCCGCGCATGGGCACACTCGCCCGATCCATGCCGGTGAGGTGCTGTTCGACGCCGGAGATCCCGCTGCGCCGTTCGTGTTGGTCGCGAGCGGCGCGGTCGAGGCGGTGCGGCACTCGGCCGATGGCGACAGCCTCATCACGGTGCACGGTCCTGGGCAGTTCACCGGGGAGGTGAGCCTGCTCTCGGGCCGACGCTCGCTCGTCCGCGCGCAAGCCCGCACGTCTGGCGAAGCCATCGAACTCGATCGCGCGCAGCTGCTGGCACTCGTGCAGACCGACAGCGAGATCGGCGAGATCCTGATGCGGGCATTCATCCTGCGGCGGGTCGAGCTGATCGCGCGTGGTTTTGGCGACGCCATCGTGATCGGGTCGAGGTATTGCGCCGGCACGCTACGCGTAAAGGAATTCCTGACACGCAACGTCCACCCCTTTACGTATGTCGACCTGGACGCGGAACCGGACGTGCAGGTGGTCTTCGATCGCTTCGGCGTGACGGAGGCCGACATCCCTGTCGTCGTATGTCGCGGCGAACTCGTCCTGCGTCATCCCACGAATGCCGAGATTGCCGACTGCCTCGGCTTCAATGCGAGTGTCGACGCTGCGCACGTGCACGACGTCGTCGTCGTGGGCGCCGGCCCGGCAGGGCTCGCCGCCGCGATCTATGCTGCCTCGGAAGGGCTCGACGTGCTCGTGATCGAGGCGGAGTCACCGGGCGGACAGGCCGGCTGGAGTTCGAAGATCGAGAATTATCTCGGCTTTCCCACGGGCATCTCTGGCCAGGCGTTGGCGGGCCGGGCTTATGCGCAGGCGCAGAAATTTGGCGCGCAAGTCCTGATCGCCAAAAGCGCCACACGATTGGACTGCGACCACCGGCCATACGCCATCCAGCTGGCGGACTCGACTTCGATCAGGACGCGGGCGCTCGTGATCGCAACCGGGGCGGAATACCGAAAACCACCGGTCCCGGAACTGCCTCGCTTCGAAGGCGTGGGCGTGTACTACGGCGCGACGTTCATGGAGGCACAACTGTGCGTGGGCGAAGACGTCATCGTCATCGGGGGCGGCAACTCGGCGGGACAGGCGGCCGTGTTCCTGGCGCAGACGGCGCAACGCGTGCACATCCTGGTCCGCTCTGACGGGCTGGCGGACACCATGTCGCGCTACCTCGTCCGGCGCATCGAGGAGAATCCTGCAATTTCTCTACATACGCGCACGGAGATCGTGGGGCTGGAGGGCGGAGAGTTTCTGGAGCGCGTGTCCTGGCGCAACAACGCTACGGGCGACGTCGAGCAACGAGACATCCGCCACGTCTTCGTGATGGCGGGCGCGGTGCCGGCGACGCAGTGGGTCGACGGGTGTCTCGCACTGGATGCCAAGGGTTTCATATTGACCGGTGCCGACCTGCCCCGCGAGACGCTCATCGATGCGCGTTGGCCGCAAAGTCGTGCGCCTTACCTGCTCGAAACGAGCCTGCCCGGCGTGTTTGCGGTCGGCGACGTGCGGGCGGGCAACGTCAAACGCGTGACGTCCGCCGTGGGCGAGGGCTCGATTGCGATCTCGTTCGTCCACCGCGTGCTCGCGGAATAAACGGAGGACTGAAACACCATGTCGCCGTCGCCATGCGACCCACCTCACCTCGATCACCGAACTGAAGCAGCCCAAGCGCCGCGTGTGCGAGGAATGCGTCAAGATCGACGAGCGATGGGTGCATCTGCGCACCTGCCAGCAATGCGGTGTGACCCTGTGCTGCGACAGCTCGCCTAACCGTCACGCGAGCAAGCACGCGCGTGCGAGCAAGCATCCCGTCATCGCGTCCGCGGAACCGGGCGAGCGCTGGCTGTACTGCTACCCCGACGACGAGACGGCGGAGTACTGAGCCCGCACATTCGGCGGAGTGTCATTCGGCCCACGACGGCGGTGATCATCGCAATCGGTGAAGGCACGCCGCCGCGCACGACCTGTCGCTGGTCTGCTCACCGTCCCTTCCAGGCGGGCTTGCGCTTCTCGGCAAACGCCTTGATGCCCTCGAGACGATCTTCCGATTCCAACGCAACCTTGCCGATCGGCATCTGCGCGTCCCAGCCTTCGTCCTCGGTCCAATTGGCTGTCTGGAAAATGATTTCCTTCGATGCCGCGAGCGCCGTCGGACCGTTGACCAGCAGCCGCTCCGCCATCTCGATGGCAGAGGCGAGCGCCTGCCCGGGCTCCACGACGAGATTCACGAGGCCCCAGCGCGCGAAGAATTCGGCGTCACGGATGGCGCCGGACAAGGCGAGTTCCATGGCGATGTGATACGGAATCCGACGCGGCAAACGCAACAGTCCGCCACCCATCGCCAGCACGTTATGGCGCACTTCGGGAATCCCCATGCGTGCGTCGCGTGCGGCGACGATCAGGTCGCAGCTCAGGCACAACTCGAGACCACCGCCCATCGCGACACCTTCCACCGCCGCGATCAGCGGCTTGCGCGGCGGTCGCCTGATCACCCCGAAGCCTCCTCGCGGCGGATACGTAGCGAACTCGCCTCGCGCGAGGGCCTTCAGGTCCGCGCCGGCCGAGAAATTGCCGCCGGTGCCGGTCACGATGCCGATCGAGAGGCCCTGGTCGGCGTCGAGTTCGTCCATCGCCGCGTTCATGAGCCATGAGGTCTCGTCGTCACACGCGTTCTTGCACTCGGGCCGGTTCACGGTGACGACGAGGATCGGACCGCGCCGTTCGGTCAGCAATTTCATGGGATTCGAGGGCTCGTTCATGACAGCTCCGCGGTATGGATGGGTCCATACGAAAAGGCCCCTTTCAGAGGGGCCTTTGCGTATGAAAATGTCGACTCAGACAGCTTCGACCTCGTGCTCGACGGCAGGGGTCTTTGCAGGCGTTCGTTCGGGCGCAGGTTTCGACTCGGGTTTCGACAACTCCGCCGCCGGCTTCGGTTCCTCACGCTTGCGCGCAGACCGGCCCGCCCATTCCGAGAAATAACGTTCCTCGTGACACATCGTTGCTCTCCGCGATGTCTATTGTTATGGGCTCCCTGTCGCCAGAGCATAGCACCGTAGGATCGCGATGGCAGACACCGCCCCTGCCGTCGCCAGCTGAATGCTGGCGTGCCTTACAATGCTTCGGTCCCGCGGACATGAGCAAGGAGAGCGTTCATGGAGTCCAGGCACGATCCCGACGGCCGCCGGCTGCCCATCAAGCTCGACTCGACGTCGAACGGCGAGTACGCGCCGATCCCGCTCGAGCCGGTGCATTACGAGGCGCGCTTTGATGCCATGGAAGCGGCCACCGCGAATGCCAGGCGTCTCGGGCTGAGACGGCGCGAGTTCCTCGTCTCTGCCTGCGGCGCGGCGACCGCGCTGCTCGGCATGAACACGGCGTTCGCGCGGGCCGGTCGCACGGGCGGTTTT
>CAWAQN010000001.1:0-39748 GCA_963784225.1 uncultured Gammaproteobacteria bacterium | reverse complement strand
TCGCCCGGCTTTCCTGGAGGCCGCTCGCCGCGCCGAGGTGCGTCGTGTGGTGGACGCGAGAGTGGCCGAGCTCGGTTCGCAACTCGATCTCGATGTCTACGATGCCGCCGTCGTCATGAGTCACCACGTTACGACGGATGTCGACGCCTTGCGCCTGTTGTCAGGATCGTCGATTGCGTACGTGGGCCTGCTTGGGCCCGCTGCACGTCGCCGACTGCTGCTGGATCAACTGTCGGATGACCAGCGGCGCTTGCTCGACGCCCGGCTGCATGCGCCGATCGGCCTCGACCTCGGTGGGCGCACTCCGGCGAGCATCGCCTTGTCGATCGTGGCCGAGCTGCAGGCTCACTTTCACGGTCGCAGCGCTCGCAGCGTCGACTGGTCCGTGCCCGGCGAGCGTTGAGCGTGCAGGACCTGCAGTGTCTGATTCTCGCCGCGGGAGCTTCGAGACGGTTTGGCTCACCGAAGCAGGCCGCCCTGTTCGATGGCATCACGATGCTGGAACTCGCCGTGCGGTGCGCGCTCTCGGTGGCGCCCGCGCCCGCGATAACGGTGGTGCTGGGCCCGGCGAGTTGGTCTTTGCGCCGCGTGCTCGAGCCCTACGCCGTTCGTGCCGTCAACAATCCCGACTCGGACGAGGGCATCGGCGCGTCGATTCGTTGCGGTATTCGTGAGCTGCCGGGCGAGGCGCGCGCCATCCTGATCATGCTGGCCGATCAGCCGGGTGTCACCGCATCCGATCTTGCTGCACTGGTGGCCGGCTGGCGGGAAAACACATCGCACCGCGTCGCAGCCGAATACGCTGGCATTGCTGGGGCACCTGCAATATTTCCACGCGCTGATTTCGGCCTGCTCGCCGGCTTGCGGGGCGATCGCGGTGCACGCCAGGTGCTCCTGGATGGCGGCGCGCCGCTTCGACTCGTGCCGATGCCGAACGCCGCGTTCGACATCGACACGGTCCAGGATCTCGAGGCATTCGCAGGCCGCCCGATTCTCAGGCGCTGAGACGCAGCGCTGCCCGGATTGCGAGCGCAAAGAGCAGTCCGGTGCCCAGCGCAAAGATCACAAAGCGCAGCGGGACGAGATTGATCGTCGCCTGCACCAGCGAATGCACGACACGCAGCCCGACGTATCCCCAGGCCAGGGCGAGGGCCGTCGCATCGCCGCCGCCCGTCAGCGCGAGGTAAAACATCAGCGCATAGAAGATCGTGGGCTGCTCGTGCAGGTGGTTGTAATTGTCGGCCACCGACCGCGCGTGCTCGGGCATCCGATGCGCGTACGTGCCGGGATGGCGGGCGTCCTGAGGTGCGATGCCAACCCTCTGCATCGCGGGCAAGCGCGTGGCATAGAGCCAGAGCCACATCGCGAGTGTCCAGCCCACCAAGGCCAACACCGGTGTCAGGAATTCATGAGTCGACGGCATCGTTCCCCCTTTTTGATTCCATCGTTTCGAAAGTCATCCCGGCGTCCTTGCGCAAGCGTGCAAGGAGCCGATCGCCAAAAATCGTCGCCGTTGTCCAGAAACCGCCGCGAACCGCGGGAGCGATGTCCGTGGCGAGACACGCTCCAGCCTCGCCGAGGATCTTCGCCGTCGAGCCATAGCCCGGATCCCGGTCGCCCGTCACTTTCGTGCGCAACACCCGACCGTCGCTGGTGCGGCCAAGGAAGCGAAGGTCGTAGCCTCCCTTGCGCTGTGCCTCGGCACTGGGCCCTTCGCCTGGCGACGGCAACGCGAACCGCTCGAGGGCGCTGCGCAATGGCCCGATGGCACCCGCGACCATGAAGCTACCGAGAGCCGCGCTGATTCCCGCGGCCGTCAGCTGCCCGCGGAGGCCAGGGCCCGTCAGGATCGCTTCGTCATAGACGAAACCGGCGCCGTAGGCTTGTTGCGCCAGCGCATTTGACCGATGGACGATGCGCGTGTTGACGGCGCTCATGATGAACGGCGCGGTCCAGCTGTCGAAGTCGCGATCGTGCGCCGCGAAAGTCGGGCTGGGTTGCCGGACGCGCGGCGTATACGCCGCAGGACAGAGCGAATACGGGTCGGCGAGTTCCTTGCGCAGCGCGGGATTTGCCGAGACTTCCTTGACGATATTCATGATCGAAGCCGCGGTGCCACCTGACAGGCCGCCGCGCATCTTCCGCACGCGCATCTTCACCTCGAGACAGGGTGCGGCGAAGCGCTCACGAGCCACCTGCTGCAAGTGATAGACGCCGAGGTCAAACGGGATCGAATCGAAGCCGCACGAATGCACGATGCGGGCGCCGGAGTCGACGGCGGCCGCCTCGTATTTGCCGATCATGCGCCGCATCCATTGCACTTCGCCGGCCAGGTCGCAGTAGTCCGTCCCGGAGCCGGCACAAGCGCGCACCAGCGGTTCGCCATAAAGTGCATAGGGGCCCACCGTTGAAATGATCACGCGTCCCTTGTGGCACAGTTTCGCCAGCGCCACGTCGTCACCGGCGTCGGCCTCGAGAAGTTCCAGCGTCGCAGCGCTCGGTCCGCAGCGATCGTCGCAGTTGCTCGAGTTTCGATCGCGAGCGCCCGGCCGCCGCCCAGCGCAACTTGCGCGCAATCCCGAATCGATCCAGCAGGTAGCCAGACAATATCTGGCCGACGAAACTCGTGGCGCCGAAAACGACGACGTCGAACGGCTTTTCTTGCCTCATGCCATCATCTTAGTCCAACGCCGGACAACAACCTTCGCGGCTTCCTTGCTAGATTTGGCCCGCCCAGACGTCTGACCAGGGGGATTGGAATGGCCACGCCCACGTCCGCCATCGATTGGAACGCGGTGATCGCAGACCCGCGATTCCAGAGTCTGCACCGCGAGAAGCAGCGGTTCCTGACCGGTCTCATGGTGTTCTCGGTCGCGTTCTACTTCCTGCTGCCGATCGGCGCGGCTTATTTCCAGGACATTTTCCGGATCAAGGTCTGGGGCGTGGTCAACGTCGGGCTCCTGTTTGCGCTCAGCGAGTTCATCGTCGCGTGGCTCGTCGCGTTCTATTACTCGCAGCGGGCGGGCGCCGAGTTCGATCGGTTGGCGCGGGAAATCGCGGCGGACCACGAACCAGGCAAGGTGCCAGCTTGAGCAGCCACCACCGCAAGTGGCTTGCCTGGGGTCTGGCCGGGTTGCTGCCGGCCATGTGCATGACGGCCCTGGCCCAGGGCGCGGTAACGCAGGAATATCGCTGGCTCACGTTTGCCGTGTTCGCGACGATCATCGGCCTGACGATGTACGTGACGTACCTGGCTGCCAAGCGCGTGAAGTCGGCCTCGGATTTCTACACGGCCGGCGGTGGCGTCACCGGCATGCAGAACGGTTGGGCGATCGCGGGTGACTACCTTTCCGCGGCGTCGTTTCTTGGCATCGCGGGCCTGATTTCGCAGTACGGCTACGACGGCTTCATGTATTCGGTCGGCTGGCTGGTCGCGTATATCACGGTACTGCTCGTGATTGCGGAACCGTGCCGCAACATCGGCCGCTACACACTGTCCGACATCCTCGCGTACCGCAACGATCCGAAGTGGATGCGCATCGTCGGCGCCATCTCCGTGATCACCGTCTCGACGTTTTACCTGACGGCACAGATGGTCGGCGGCGGCGTGCTCGTGAAGACGCTGATCGGCATCGACTATGAAATCTCGGTCATCGCGGTCGGCGTGCTGATGCTCGCTTACGTGCTCTTCGGCGGCATGGTTGCGACCACCTGGGTGCAGATCATCAAGGCCATCCTGCTCGTGATCGCGTCGCTCGTGCTGGTCGTGCTCGTGTGGGTGCCGTACGGCTTCTCTCTCCCGGCGTTCCTTGCCGACGTCGTAGCCGACCCCAAGGTACAGGCGAGGGTTGCCTCGTTACTCGGCGATCCCGCCAGGAACATGACGGCGACGGAGCTGGGGCAGCGATTCCTCGAACCCGGGCTCTACTTCAAGACGCCCGTCGACCAGATCTCGCTGGGCATGGCGCTCGTGTTCGGCACGGCCGGACTTCCACACATCCTGATGCGGTTCTTCACGGTGCCGACCGCGCAGCAGGCGCGCAAATCGGTCGTCTGGGCCATGGCCATCATCGGTGGCTTCTATGTGCTGACGCTGTTCCTCGGTTTCGGCGCAGCAAAGCTTGTCGGTCCCGCGGCGATCGCGGCGGTCGACCCGGGCGGCAACATGGCAGGCCCGCTGCTCGCGCAACACCTCGGCGGTGGGGCCAGTTCGTTCGCCGGCAATTTCATGCTGGCGTTCGTCTCGGCGGTCGCGTTTGCAACGATCGTCGCGGTCGTTGCAGGTCTCGTCCTTGCCGCGGCCTCCGCGATCGCGCATGACCTTTATGTCGGCGTGTATCACGGTGGCGACGTCGTGCCACCGCAGCAACAGGTTCTTGCCGCGCGCATTGCCACGGTCGTCGTCGGCGCCCTGGCGATCACGATCGGCATTGCGGCCAAAGGCCAGAACGTGGCGCACCTCGTCGCACTTGCGTTTGCCGTAGCCGCGTCGGCCAACTTCCCTTGTGTGCTGCTGACACTGCACTGGAAACGGTGCAACACAGGAGGCATCGTGCTCGGGCATGATCGTCGGCACGCTGGTCGCAGTCGGTCTCACGCTGGTGTCGCCCAACGTCACGTACCCGCACGCCGTGAAGGCGGCGGCGCGAACGGTGCTTGACGCCGAAGCCACCCGGCGCGCGTTGCTCGAAGGTGCGCTCGCATCGTCCGACGTGCATCTCGTCGACCAGGCAAGACTCGACCTCGCCGCGTCTCGACAAGGCCGTTGCCAAAGCGAACGAGGATCTCGCGAAGTTCGAGGGCAAGCAACGCTCGCTCGTCGGTCTCGAGGAGCCGCTCTTCATGCTCAGGAATCCAGGCATCATTTCGATCCCGCTTGGTTTCCTCGCCGTACTGCTTGGCTCCCTGGTGTTCCGCGACAAGCGTTCCGAGGACCTGTGGCCCGAGGTGTATGCCCGCCAGAACACGGGCATCCGCGTTTCGAAAGCCAGTTCGCACTGATGGCATTCGCGCCATTCTCCGACGTCGTGGCACGGCAGGCTCGTCGACGCACGCCGTGTCCTTTACGGTACGCTGCGCTTGCGCATTCGGCAGGGACTGGCAACCTGCAGCCGGGCGAAGGCGTTCGTCAGGGTGGAGTGCGACCGTTTTGAACGTGGATATCGCCGCCTTGAAAGGTTGCGTCAGGCATTGCGCCGTAATATGCGGCTCAACCAAGGCCGCCTGACCGCGGTCCAACAATGAGTTCCCCCTTGGCTCCCTTTGCCGGAACAACGTCACCACGCCTGCTCATCATCGATGACGACCCCGGCGTGCTGTCGATCGTTGCCGGTATCGGCAGGGCCTCGGGTTTTGACGTCAGCGAATGCGATGGCGAGGACACGCTGGACGCCTGCCTGGCACAGGCAGCCGACTTGATCATCCTCGACCTGGTCATGCCCGTGGTCGACGGGGTCGAAATCATCGAGCGGCTGGCGGGTTCACACTCCACGGCGCGACTCGTGCTCGTCTCCGGCCAGGACAGGCGCGTACTCGCCAGCGCTTCGCGCCTTGCGACGGCGCATGGCTTGAAAGTCGCGGCCGTATTCGCCAAGCCGTTCAAAAACGCAGAACTGCGTCAATGCCTCGCCGAACAGAAGGACGTGCTGAGCAGTGGCACGACAGGCCGCTTGCGGCGCGCACCCGTCCAGATGCGCACGGCTCGCATCGCGCAGGCGTTGCGCGACCGCGAAATCGTCATGCATTTCCAACCCCAGGTCAGTGTCCCGTCGCTGGAGTGGGTGGGGGTCGAAGCGCTCGTGCGCTGGCAACACCCCGACTTCGGCCTGCTGCCGCCCGACACCTTCGTACCTGTCGCTGAGCGCGATCGCGCATTGATGTCCGAATTGACGCTCTACGTCATCGAGGAGTCGCTGCGCGGCGCGTCGGAGCCTGCCGTAACTGCAGCTTTCAGCGGGCGTATCGGAATCAATGTCGCAACCGACATGGTCGCAGCGACCGACTTTCCCGAAAGGCTGGTGGCGCTCACGGCCCGGTACGGCATTGCGCCCGAACGCGTCGTGCTCGAAGTGACGGAGACCATGTTGCCGGCCGAGCCCATCAAGGCGCTCGCGATCCAGACCCGGCTGCGCATGCGCGGCGTCTCGCTGTCGGTGGACGATTTCGGCACCGGGCACTCGGGCCTCGAGCGCCTGCACACGTTTCCGATGGATGAACTGAAGATCGACCTCAACTTCGTCCGCGAGTCGACGTTCGACCCGGAAGCGCGAGCCATCGTGCAGAACTCGATTGCGCTGGCACGTGACCTCCGCGTCAGGTGCGTTGCCGAGGGCGTCGAAAACTTCGAAGCTCTGCGGCTGCTCGCTGCACTAGGCTGCGGCTACGCCCAGGGCTATTTCGTCGGCCCTCCGATGCGTGCCCTGGATCTTCGTGCCTGGAGCCAGGAATGGCAGCGCCGGGCCAACGAGTTGCGGCCACTGCTCGCATGAGCGCCGCATGTCCGCACCGGGCCTGATCATCCTGCTGACGATCGCGCTCACGGCGAGCGTGAGTGCGATTTTATTGCAGCGCCGCCGGCATCGAGCGCGCATGGCCACTCACACCGGTGCGCTGCTGGAACTCGCCGGCATGCACCGGTCGTTCGCGACACAGCAGGAGCTTGCCGCGGTGGGCTCGTTGACTGCGCCGTTCGCCCACACAGCCAACAACCGGCTCACCGTCATCCTTTCGTGCCTGGAAATGATCGGCGATACGACCACGCCCTCGGAGGATCGACTGAAGGCCGTGGCGCTTGCCGACGAGGCAGCCCGGCGTCTCACGACGGACATGAACGCGTTACTGGCCGCGGCTCGCAGGCAGCCAGCGCAACTGCGAATCGTCGAATTGAACTCGGTGATTGCGCAGGCGAGCAATATTTTCTCGCACCTGCCCGGACCAACGATTCCTGTTGCATCGCGGGTTCCAGCGGGAATCGCAGTGCAGCTCGATCCCGAGCGGCTGCAGGCCGCCGTGCTGCATCTGCTGTCGTTTGCGCGCCGCCGCGGCGCGGCAATGGTCGCACTGACGGGGACCGAGGTCGTTGTCGAGACACGCACGGCCGACCGCCCGATGCTGCGCAAGGGCCATTACGGCTGCCTGGACTTCGAATTGGTCGGCGCCACCGTCACGGACCATCTGCTGCGCGCCAGTCGCCGAGCCGGCAATGTCACCGATCGTCTTCTCGATCCCGACGGACTCGAACTCGCGGCCGCCGAAAGTTTCATGCTGACCGTGCGTGGCCAGATACTGGTGAGCGACGGGCCCGGTTCCAGCGCGCACATAACGCTTTACTTACCGCGTGCGCCAGCAGGCTGAACGCGGCGAGTTCCAGCAGCTGAACGCGGCGAGTTACCGGCAGCTGGCGCCGGGCTTTACCTGCGCAGCACGCCGGAGCAACATCCCGTTCAATGACAACAAGAAGCCTGTATTCGCAGGGGCTTCGCCTGATCGCGGCGAGCGTGTTGTTTCGAACCTGACATGCGCGGCAGGGAGTTATCGAGCAGCGGAATCGGCGGATTGACCCTGCAGGGTCGCGCCTGGTTGCCCGACGGTGCGCCGGACGCCGTAATCGTCGTCTCGCATGGTCTCGGCGAGCATTCCGGACGCTACGCCACGGTCGCCGGCGAATTGACCGGGCACGGGTTTGCCGTCTATTCGCTCGATCACCGCGGGCACGGGCGCTCTCAGGGCGGCCGCGCCAACATCGATCGCTTTGCGCACGTCGTGTCCGATTTGTGTGGCTTCGTGGGACGGGCGGGCAAGCAACACCCGGACGCGCCGGTCTATCTGCTCGGTCACAGCATGGGTGGCGCGATCGCCCTTGCGGCAGCGTTGCGCCTGCAGTCAGCCCTGCACGGCCTGGTGCTGTCGGCTCCCGCGCTCGCTGTCGGCGAGGCCGTCGGCGGCATGCGTCTCGCGTTGGCGAAGATTCTCGCCACCGTGGCGCCGGCAACCGGCGTCATGAAACTCGATCCGAGCTACGTCAGCCGCGATCCGCAAGTGGTGCACGATTACGCCGCCGACCCGCTCGTGTTTCATGGTTCGATACCGGCGCGCACCGTGGTCGAGTTGCTCGGTGCCATGAACGACTTTCCGTCCAGGTCCCGACAATTGCGCCTGCCAACGCTGGTCCTGCACGGCACGGCCGACAAGCTCGTCCCGCTCGCGGCAAACCGGCCGATTTATCAATCATTCGGTTCGCCCGACCGTACCGTACGCATCTATGAGGGCCTGTACCATGAAGTCTTCAACGAGCCCGAACGCGCGCAGGTGATGCAGGACCTCGTGTCCTGGCTGAAGAGCTGAACCCCGACTTGACGTAACGCGCCCGCTAGCCGGCGCGTATCGCGCGGCCCGTCACAGAACCCGACGAATATCGCTGCACGCCATTACAGCGGTTCACCGAAGGCGTAGTTTCGAGGGCGAAGTGCAAACCCGTCGTGAGGCGGTGACGCAAAGCCTCCGGTCCATGCCAGTGCGTGCGATAGCGGGGTTGCCGGACATCAACGAGGTGAACGATGGCCGTGTTCGACTTCGAGCCAGGAGCCGCGCTGCTCACTGCGACCGCCGTATTCGGACTTTGCGGCGCGCCGCTGAGTTGCGCCGCGGAAGTCGCGTCGCGACCACCGCGGCTACCGCGGCGCGCCCCTGCGAACAGCGCGTCGGCGCCGGGGTCACTGCAGACGCGCGCACGCTGTTGGTGGAAAGTTCGACACGATTCGAGACGCTGCTTACGGAGGCCGGCAGGAAAATGCGCGCGGGCTCGCCGGACTGGCTGCGTTGGCGCTCCGCGTTCGAACCCCTGAGGAGTGATGTCGTGTCGGACGACCGCGGTGCGCGGCTCGTCGTACAGGAAGACCGTCCGGACGGCACCGACCTGGTCACGGTGCGCTTCGTTCGAGGCGAACCCCGGCTCGTTACAGCCGTACGCGGGCGCCGGAGTCAATCGAGCGCAATATTTCGGCGCCGCCGTTGATCGCTCACCGGCCTGGCTCAGTCCGCGCAATCTTTACGGAGATGTCGGCGCGGCCGCCGAGGCAGGAGCGGAGCTGCGCGTGAGCGAGCGACTGCTGTTCACGGCGGACCTGCGTTGGGCTGATTTCGACGACGAGGCCAGCGCGCTGCGCGGACCGAAGCCCGTCGCGGCCGACCCGCTCGTGCTCGGCTTTTCCGTCGGCTATCGCTTTCGCTGAAAGCGCCGCTTCGCGCCTCTCAAGCCGAGGGGATGAATTCGTCGTCACCCTGCTGCGCGCGCTCGAACGTCAGGAACTGGTAATAGCCGCAGATGCGATCCTCGGGGTAGATCCGGCAGACGGAAGGCCGTGCTGCGTAGACGGTGCAGCGGCGCGCCTTCTGGTCAAAAAACTGGCACGTGGATTTGAAAATGTGGTCTTTCTTGTGCCGTAGCAACTGTTCGTCCAGGTCCTTCGTCTTGTAGTGGTAGGTGAACTTGCGGCGAGCAGCGCTCTCGCTCAAGCCGAAGTGCCGGGCCAGCCGTTCGATATCGAAGTCGCTGACGGCGATCCGGGAGTAGCTGCAACAGTAGCCCGGGCATTTCGCACAGTCGTAGAGTGGTTTGCGAACGATCTTCTGTGTCATTCTCGATGCCAGGCGACGCGGGGTCCGCAGTTTACCGACGCGGCGACACTCGTGCATCGATATGGCTTTTCGGCTGCCGTGCCTGGTCGCGCGTTACGGCCGATGCCGCCGCGGCGAGCACGAGGCCGATGACCGCCGCGGTTATCAGGACTCCGGTGCGTACGGTGATTCGTGACTGCATCACGGCGCCTCCGAGCCACAAGCCGAGGACGATGACGCCGGCCCAGGCCACCATGATCGCAGTCCCCAGTTGGTCGGCATGCCACAGCAGCGGCACGGCTGCGCCGATCGCCGCGACCAGTTGCAAGGCCGCAAACCACTGCGCCGGACGAGTCATCGTCGGATTGAATGACTCGAGCTTCGTCACATCGAAGTCAGGCTTGGGCGTTGCTGCTCCATTCCGCAGCAGCGGCTGCCAGCCCGGAGGCTTGAACCAGGTGCGCAGCCTGTCGGGCCAGCGTTCGCAGCGCGCCGACCTGCGCGCGAGCGCTGCATAGACTTCGAGGTTCGCCCAGAGCGGATCCCAGGAATTGAGCGGAGCACGCGTGCCGTACGTGCATGTCTCGGACTCCTCGACGAACGTGCCGAAGAGGCGGTCCCAGATGCATGAAAATGCCGCCGTAGTTACGATCGATGTAGCGGTCGTTGACGGCGTGGTGCACGCGATGGTTCGACGGAGACGCAAACCAGCGATCGAACCAACCCAGCTTGCCGATGAGTTCGGTGTGAATCCAGTACTGGTACAGCAGGTCGACGACCGCGGCGACCGCGAACATCTCCGGCGGCACACCGGCAATCGCCATCGGCACGTAGAACACCCAGCCGAGCAGCACCCCGCTGCTCGACTGCCGCAGCGCGGTCGACAGGTTGTAGCGCTGGCTCTGGTGGTGCACGACGTGCGACGCCCAGAACATCGCACTTTCGTGGCCGAGGCGATGATTCCAGTAATAACAGAAGTCGTAGAACACGATCGCGAGCGCCCATGCCCACCACGCATCTCGCGGCCAGGTACCCAGAGCGACGTGCTCGAAGACGATCACGTAGATGCCGATGGCCAACCCACGCATGAACAGACTCGCGACCTGGCTCAGGACGCCGAGGCTCAGGCTGTTGATGGCATCGTTGAAGCGATAGATCCCGTGCGCCCCGCGCCAGCGCGCCGCGAGCAGTTCGATTCCGATCAGCAGGAAGAACACTGGTGTCGCCAGCGCGATGGCCTTGCCCATGCGGGGATTCTAGTCGCGCGGGTGCCAGTCGCGGCAGCGCTCTATCGCTTGCGCCCACCGCGCCATGCGCGCCGCGGCCTCGTCGCGCGAAATTGCGGGCTCGAAAGTCCGCGCCGCGCGCCAGTTTGCCGCAACGCTCGGCTTGCGATTGCCAGAACCCGGCGCCAAGCCCCGCAAGATACGCAGCGCCAAGGGCAGTTGTCTCGGTGATCTCGGGGCGCACGACCGGCACCCCCAGCAGGTCGGCCTGGAATTGCATCAACAGGTCGTTCGAGGTGGCGCCGCCATCGACGCGCAGTTCACGCAGCGGCTGCCGCGCGTCCTTCTGCATGGCGTGCAGGACCTCGGCGCACTGGAATGCGATGCCCTCGAGCGCGGCTCGCGCGACGTGCGCCCGCGTCGTTCCCCGCGAGAGTCCGACCATCGTGCCGCGCGCATAGGCGTCCCAGTGCGGGCTGCCGAGACCGGTAAACGCGGGCACGAGATAGACGCCACCGGTGTCGGGCACCGTGGCCGCAAGTGCCTCGATCTCGTTCGAGTGTCGTATCAGGCCGAGCCCGTCGCGCAGCCATTGCACGACGGCGCCGCCGACGAAAACGGCGCCTTCGAGGGCGTAATGCCGGGCGTCGGTTGCCCAGGCGATCGTCGTGAGGAGACGGTTCGCCGAGACGAGTGGTTCGAGGCCCGTATTCATGAGCAGGAAGCAACCGGTGCCGTACGTATTCTTGGCCATGCCCGGCTCGAAGCATGCCTGGCCGAACAGGGCCGCCTGCTGGTCGCCAGCGATACCGGCGATCGGCACCTCGATCCCGCCAACCGTCGCCACCGCGCCAGGCAGGCCAAGCACCGACGTCACGATCTCGGGTAACACTGCGCGGGGAATGCGCAGCAAACGCAACATGGTGTCGTCCCAGTCGCCCGAGGCAAGATTCAACAGCAACGTGCGACTTGCGTTGGTCGCATCGGTGATGTGTCGCCGCCCGCCGGTCAACTTCCAGACGAGCCAGCTGTCGATCGTGCCGAACGCGAGTTCGCCGCGCTCCGCGCGCTCGCGCGCGTCCGGCACGTGGTCGAGCAACCAGGCCAGTTTGGTCCCCGAAAAATACGGATCCAGCAGCAAGCCCGTGCGTTGCGCGACCTCACGCTCCAGCCCTTCGTCCTGCAGCGCGCGGCACACGTCCGCAGTGCGTCGGTCCTGCCAGACGATGGCCGGTGCAATCGGCCGCCCACTCCTGCGATCCCAGAGCACCGTCGTTTCGCGCTGGTTCGTGATCCCGATCGCGACGATGTCGGTCGCAGTCGCGCGCGCCTTGGCCAGCACCTCCGCCATGGTCGCAGCCTGGGTTGCCCAGATCTCCTCGGCGTCGTGCTCCACCCACCCTGACTGGGGAAAATATTGCGTGAACTCGCGCTGCGCGGCGGCCCGTGGCACGCCCGCATGATCGAACAGGATCGAGCGCGAACTCGTGGTGCCCTGGTCGAGCGCAAGGATGAATCGTGTCATGGATTTTCCGCAAGCCACGTATCGAGGCGGGCGGTACTGCCGGCCGGCAGGTGCACGCCGAGCTTGCTGCGCCGGAACAGGATGTCCTCCGCCGTGACCGCGAACTCCTCGCGCCTCAGGTATTCGATTTCGCGCACGTGCAGGCCCGGCAGCACGGCCTCGCCCAGGTCGGTCATGGATGTGCAGCCGTCCAGCAGTCGATCGATGCGCGCGCCGAACGCCCGCGAATAACGCTGCAGCAACGCCATGTCGAGCCAGGCGTAGCGCAATGCGGTGCGCATGCGGAAACGTTCGAAGTCAGCGCCGGGCATGTCGCCGCCCGGCAGCGGCGCCGTTGCGGTCCACGCGTCGTGCATTCGAACCCAGCGCCGGGCCGAGCCGGTCGAGCACGTCCTCGGCGAGCCGACGATAGGTCGTGAGCTTGCCGCCGAAGACCGAGAACAGCGGTGGACCGCTGCGGTCGAAATCGAGCACGTAATCGCGCGGGATACTGGTTGGGTCGGCAGCAGTCGTGGCGAGCAGCGGGCGCAGGCCTGCGAATGTCCATGTCACGTCCGCGCGTCGTAAGTCACGCTCGAAATACCGGTTCACGACGGACAGCAGGTACTCCACCTCGGCTGGATCGACCTCGACGTGGTTCGGATCGCCCTGGAATTCGCGTTCGGTCGTGCCGATCAACGTGAAGTCCTGTTCGTACGGAATCGCGAATACGACACGACCATCCGGCGTCTGGAACAGGTACGCGTAACCATGATCGAACAGCTTCGGCACCACGATGTGGCTGCCCCTGATCAGGTGCGGATGGCGCTTGGCCGGCACGGGCGTCGCCTCGTCGAGGAACTGCGCGACCCACGCGCCGGCCACGTTCACGACGCTGCGTGCTTCGATCACCTGCACGGGACCGGCTGCGTGTTCCACGGTGGCGAGCCATGCATCGCCGCCGACCTGCAGTCGCGCGACCCTGGCGCGCGTCAGCACGCGTTGCGCCGCGCTCCCTGGCATCCATCGCGTTCGCCACCACGAGGCGGGCATCGTCGACCCAGCCGTCGGAGAACTCGAAGCCCGTGCTATACCTGCTCTCGAGCGTCGCGCCCGCAGGATGCTTTCGCAGGTCGATGGTTTTCGATGCAGGCAGGCTGCGGCGCTGGGCGAGGTGGTCGTACAGAAAAAGGCCCGCGCGAATCACCCATGCCGGGCGCAGGTGATCGTCGTGCGGCAACACGAACCGCAGCGGCCACGCCAGGTGCGGCGCGGAAGCGAGCACGATTTCGCGTTCGCGCAGCGATTTGCGCACCAGCCCGAAGTCGTAATGCTCGAGGTAACGCAGGCCGCCATGGATCAGCTTGGTGCTGGCCGACGAAGTGTGCGACGCGAGATCGTGCTGTTCGCAGAGTACGACCTGCAGGCCGCGACCCGCTGCGTCGCGCGCGATGCCGGTGCCATTGATACCGCCGCCGACGACCAGGACATCGCAGCGGGTACCGGGGACCTCGGTCAACGGTAAATCTGCACGGCGGTGCTCTGCTCGCGCCATGCTGCTTCGTCTGCCGACGCGAGCGCCTCGAGGTCGCCTGGCGTGGCCGCCGGGTCATCCACCCATTCGCGCAGCGATTCGCCGCCGTTGATCAGGTCGATCGCGAGCCGTCCGTGCTCATACTCGTAGGCAAAGTCGCGCCACAGCGGATAAGCCGGTTCCAGTCGGCGCAGCGCCTTGAATGCCAGCGCCTGCAGGCGCCACGGACGGAAAGCCTCGTGTGCATATGAAGCCGTCTTCGACATGCACGTGCAGGCCCGCACAGAGTTGCCCGTGATGTTTGTGAAAGGTCGGCTCGAACCAGCACGGCCGCAGCTTGCAACCTGCCAGCCACTGCGGCGCCAGGCGCTGCATTTCGCGCATAAGCGCCGTGATATCCAGCGTCCGGTGCACCGAATAGCTCCAGCGGACGAGTGGTGCCGCGGCCTTCGGACAGTGTCGTGCCTTCGAGCATTACGGTGCCTGGATAACAGCGCGCCATCCAGAGGTTCGGTGCGTTCGGACTCGGGTTGACCCATGTTCGATCGCCGAGCGGCCAGCCGAAGCCCGGTGCCGAGCGCGGCTCCCATCCGGTCATCTCGATGACGCGGTAGTCGACGTCCAATGCAAGGCTGCCGGATGAACCAGTACCCCATTTCTCCTAACGTCAGGCCATGCCGCATGGGCATTTCGCCGGCGCCGACAAAGCTCTCCCAGCCCACGCGCAGGCTCGTGCCTTCGATCGGCCTGCCGATCGGATTGGGCCGGTCCAGCACCCAGACGCTCTTGCCATGCCGTGCCGCGGCCTCGAGCACATAACGCAGCGTCGTAATGAACGTATAGATTCGGCAGCCGAGGTCCTGCAGATCGATCAGCAGCACGTCGAACGTTTCGAGCATCGCCGCGGTGGGCTGGCGCACCTGGCCGTAGAGGCTGAACACCGGGATGCCGAGCTGCGGATCGAGGAAATCCGGCGATTCCACCATGTTGTCCTGTTTGTCGCCGCGCAATCCGTGCTGGGGGCCGAACGCGGCCGTGAGATGCACGCCTGGCAGCGTGCCCAGCGCATCGAGCGAATGCGTCAAGTCGCTGGTGACCGAGGCAGGATGGGCGAGCAGGGCGACGCGCCGGCCGTGCAAATCCTTGCGCAGCGACGAGTCTGCGAGCAGCCTGTCGATGCCGAACTTCACGATGCTGGCGTCCCGACGGCGTGCAGTACTTCGTCGGCAACCTCCGTGGATGGGGCGCCGATCTCGAGCACGAATCCCTGGCCATGGTGAAAGTCGGGTTCGGGGGCAGGGTGCGTGAGCGCCCAATACGACACCCGGTCATTCGGTTCTTCGATCACTGCGGCGGCGGCAGCACGCAATGGCGCACCCGGCTTTGGCCTCGGCAATTCTTCGAGGTAGGTGATCGCCTCGAGGATCAGGCCGCGCGGCATCGGTCGCACGGCAATACGAGGCGGCCTGCGCACGGCGATGGGCGTCATGCCACGGCGATAATCGACGAAGCCATACATGGCCCACTCGCGCGATGGCGAGAAATTCATCTCGAAATACGCGGCGCTGTCCGGCAGGGCAACGAAGAGTTCGAAACACGTGTGTCGCCACAGGCCATCCGAGCGGGCGGGCGCGCGCGCCTGTCGGCATCACGACGCGGCTCATGTCCGCGTCGAGTTCGAAACGGACCGCGAGTTTGCCCGCGCCACCCATGCGCGCGCTCGCCGTCAGGCTACGCACCGTGCCGGTGGGATGCGCAGGGTGGCACGTGAGCGCGACCGTCTGCGGGGAAGTTTTTTTCATTTGTCGATTCTAAGCGGCTCGCTTCAGATTGGCTTGATCAGCGTCGGGTCCGGCCGTTCGAGCCAGCGCATGACTGCCTCGGCAAAGCGGCGGCACTCGGCGATGGCTGTTTCCCAGGCGCGGATTCGCGCCCCATGGTCCAGGCCGTAACGATAAAAATCCTGCCGGTCCGGTAACTTGCCGTTCGGCAACGTGGCCAGGAACGTGGCACTCGGAGCAACGAGCAGCACGTCCGCAAGCCAGTCGTGCGCGCGCGGCGCGCGTCGCCACGGCAGATGCTTGTCGAGCCAGCCTGGGGTCACGTAATCGTTGAAGTGGGGATAGAGGACGATTCGTCGCCTGCCGGTATTCTCGCGCGTGATGCGTGAATAGGGCAGCAGCAGGTGATAATCGACCAGCGCTCCGTCCCAGTAATTGCCCGGCGGAGCGCCCGCTATATTGCGGACGGGGGTCGCCAGCAGCGGAATCGTGCCCGAGGCCAGCAGTGCATCCTCCGCGTTGTCGGGAACCAGCGGCACCCTCACCAGACCGAACTGATCGAAGCCGGGTTCGCGCAGCAATACCGAAGGCGCACCCGCCTGGAATATGACCCTTTCCAGGTGCGCCGCCAGGCGTCTGCGCGACACCGCGTTGTCCACTACAGCCAATGCGAATGCAAGCCTGGATTCCCGGTCGTGCAGCCGGCCGCGCGCCCGCGACGTGATGATCGACAGCGAGACACCGCGACGAAGATCCAGTGCACCTGTCCCGCCGGCGGCTCGCGCGATGCCGCGACAGGCCGTGCTGACGTCCGCCGGTGCCGGTTTCGCGTCATAACACTGGCCGTGCACGTACGCGTGCTGCACTCGATCGAGCGCTGCGAGCGGATCGCGTTGCGCGAGCGCGGCCATGCGCCAGGCGCCCACGGAGGCGCCAACGAGTTCAATGCCCGGATTGCGTGGCAGCCACTCGGCACAAAGCAGGCGATCGAGCGGGAGCAAAGCCAGCCCCTTCGGCCCGCCTGCCGCCGCCGGTATGCAGGCGATATCGGCCGGAGACAAGCCATCCTCGGCTACATGACGCCTGGCACCGGGGCCGCCGCGCAGTTCGAAGGGCAGTGCTGGTGGGCGAATCATGATCCTGGCTGGCAACGAACGGCGCATCGTAATGGAGATCGCCGCGCGCGGCATCAGCGGTGTTGATCGAACAGGCGGGTGCAACGGCTCGAGGCAAAGGGTCGCGGCGCGGACGCGGCTGTGAACGTGCGCTAGGATTCAGTTGCGCAGTAACAGGAGAACGCCATGGGTCCGGTGCCGGCCAACGTATGCGCGACGCCTGCCAAGCCTTGAACGACGACTCGGGCATGTTGCAGCCCGGCCGCGACATGCCTGTGGTTGAACGCGTGCCGGCGCCCTGGTCACTGGATGGCGATGCGTGGATGGTCCTGGTGCGCTGGCCGCGAGCGCAAACCGCGCAATCCCGCGCCGCCTTCGTCCCGCGGTCGCTGCGTTCGACACTCGGCGCCCCCCTGGGCGTGTTGCTGTGCGTCGATTACCGGCACGCGCCCTGCGGCCCGTACCGGGAAATATTGTTGATTCCGGGCTCGTTTGTGTTCGACGACGGCCGCCGGCATTTCTCGATCAGCCGGATCCTTGTGTCGACCTGGGAAAGCGTGGTCAACGGCCGTGCCAACTGGGGCATCCCCAAGGATCGCGCCGATTTTGACGTCGTCGATCGCGGCGACACCGAGCGCATCGTCGTGAGCGACGCGCAACGCGAAATATGTGCGCTCGAATTTGAACGACCGCGCGGACCGCGCATGCCCGCCAGCACAGCGTGGATGCCGCAGCGACTGCTGACACTTGCGCAGCGCTATGCCGGTCGCACGTATTACTACACACCTGCGGCACGCGGCTCGGTACGCAGGAGCCGCCTGGTCGACTGGCGCTTCGACGCTGCGCTGTTTCCCGACCTGCGGGAGACACGAGTCCTCGTGTCCCTGCGCATCGAGCGTTTCCAGATGACGTTTCCGGTGGCACACACGCGCTAGTCACGATTGCAACGATGCACGCGGGCGCCTCGCCGACACCGAACATCGGCAACGCGAGCCTGTTGCCAGGCACACGACAGTCGCGGTGACAACTGTCGTGGTTCTGAAATCGGCAAAAACACCTGCGGTCAACCGACGGTCTTGCCGGCACTCCGGACTTCATGCAGTGCCTGCAGGTTATCGTTACCGATCTTGTCGATGGCCTTGTTCAGGGCGCTGTTGTAGCAGCTGCGGTACTGGGCCCGCCGGCGCAGTTCGGCCACGTGAGGCTCGCTGCCGCAGACTTGGGCCGCGGCATGCGTCAGGCGTGCGTACAGTGCCTTGATGCCGGCCGCCGAGTCCAGGCTGAGATCGTCGTAGCGGACGACAGCGCTTTCGTGCACAAACGCCGTGGATGGCATTTCATCGCCCGCGTGCGCGGCGAAGGCCACACCGAGCGTGCCGACGAAACCCAGCAACAGGCCGAACGTGCGAGTCTTGATCGAGTGACGGTTCATGGTGACTTCTCCTGGTGATGCATTAGCGGTGTGCCATCCGTCACCGCGAAAATATTCTGCTGTGGAATGCGAGTACTTAGTGCGCCCTTCGTCGCGCGCGAACATCGCCTCGTCGCAGCAGCCGGTCTTGTACTCGTCGACACCCGGGCCCAACATCCGCCGCAGCGATCTAGAGAGGTACACGGATGGCTGCCACGGCAACGCTGGGAATGATCGGGCTCGGGCGCATGGGCTCCAACATGGCGCGACGTATCGCACGCGCAGGCATGCCGGTTGCGGCGTGGGACATGTTCGCCGGTGCGCGTGAAGCGGTACGCGACGTACCCGGCATCACCGCGAGCGAGACACTTGAAGGGTTGCTCGCACCGCTCACCGCGCCAAGAATCGTCTGGCTGATGCTGCCGGCGGGCGAGCCGACGGAGCTGACGTTACAAACCCTCGCGAACCTTCTGGTGCCGGGCGACGTCGTCGTGGACGGCGGCAATGCCTGGTATCGCGACAGTCAGCGACGGGGCGCCTTGCTCGCAGCACGCGGGATCGAGTTCATGGACGCCGGCGTGTCCGGCGGTGTGTGGGGCCTGCAGGAGGGTTACGGGCTCATGACAGGCGGTTCGGCGGCAGCTGCGCAGCGTGTCGAGCCGTACCTGCGTGCGTTGGCGCCCGCCGCGGACAAAGGCTGGGTCCATTGCGGACCGGCCGGTGCGGGGCATTTCGCCAAGATGGTCCACAACGGCATCGAGTACGGGATGATGCAGGCCTATGCGGAAGGCATCGCGCTGATGCGGGCGAAGAGCGACCTGCAGCTGGACGTCGCGAAGATCACGGAGGCCTGGCGCCACGGTACCGTGATTCGGTCCTGGCTGTTGGACCTGACGGCCGGGTTTCTTGCCAATGACCAGGTGCTGGCATCGATCGCGCCGCACGTGGCGGATTCGGGCGAAGGGCGTTGGACCGCACTGGAGTCGATCGAGCTGGGCGTTCCGACACCCGTGATGACGACAGCGCTGATGCAGCGCTTTGCGAGCCAGGGCGGCGCGGACTACGCCAATCGATTGCTGGCCCGCATGCGCCAGGCGTTCGGTGGCCATGCGACGACGTCTTTGGGTGAACCGAAACCCGGGTGATTTTCGGTGCGTTGCTTCGCGGTCAACCGCGCATCGGAATGTCCGTGACGACGATGCTCGCAGCCGTGGCTACGCGCGACGCCGGCGTGATGCCATGACCGGACAACAAGTCCTGCAGCGCCGGCACGTTTGTTTTCACCGGTCACGAGCCAGAGCCTCGCGCGGGCACGGTCGATCGCCGGATAGGTCAGCGTCATGCGCGCGGCGCCCTGGTAGGGTCGGGTGATCGGCAACGTCCGTTGCCCGTACATCCAGAACGGGATCGCCCGGGATCAACGAGGCAGTGTGACCGTCGGCACCGAGTCCGAGCTGCACGAGGTCGAATCGCAGCGGCCTGCCAGCGATAGCTTCGATGGCTGCCTGGTACGCGGCGGCGGCCTTCGCCGAGGTCCGGTTCATCCACGGGCATCGGAATGAGGTTTCCCGCCGGCAGTGGCCCGTGTCTCGACGAGAATGCCGCGCAGGCGAATCAGGTTACGTCGCGGATCCTCCGGTGGCACGATGCGCTCGTCGACCTGGGCGACAAATATGCGCTCCCACGGCAACGCAGCGCCGCGAAGATGCTCCAGCATGACCCAGGGTGTTTCGCCGCCGCTGCATGCAATGATCGCGAGGCCGCGTTCGCGAACGGCGTCGCGGCACGCGGCCTCGATGCAGTCGGCTGCCCGCCGCGCGGCAGCGTACGCATCGGACTCGACGGTCAGTTGCAAGGCACTTCGCCGCGCGAACCGGGCTCGTACCAGCCGCCGTAGCGCTCCAGCATGCGGTCGGCACTGGCTGGCCCCCATGAGCCGGGCGCGTAGGGCTCGGCCTGCGGTCCGCTCGCGAGCAGCCCGTCGACGATCTGCCATGCAATTTCGACCGCATCCTGGCGCGCGAAGAGTGTGGCGTCTCCGCGCATCGCATCGCCCAGCAGGCGCTCGTAGGGGCCCATCTCGTCCGCCTGGGAGTTGCAGGCAACGAGTTCGGTTTCCTGTCCGGTCGTCGTCTCGCCCGGGCTCTTGACGCGTGCGCCGAGGGCAATGGCGACACGATCCGGCCCCAGGCGGAAGCGCAGGTAGTTCGCATGCGGCGGCACCGCCTCGTCGAAGAGGCGCTGCGGCGGTCGCCTGAATACGGCGAGCACCTCGGTCGCGGTGGTTGCGAGCTTCTTACCCGTCCGAATGAAGAACGGTACGTTCGCCCAGCGCCAGGAATCCACGTAGAAGCGCAGGGCAGCGTACGTCTCGGTGTCGGAATGCGGCGCGACTCCTTCTTCGGCACGGTAGCCTTCGTACTGGCCGCGGATGACGTCACGCCGTGCCGGCGGCAGGATGGCTCGGAAAACTTTGACTTTTTCGTCACGCATCGCCTCGGCGTGCGATCCGACCGGCGGCTCCATGGCCAGGATCGCGAGGACTTGCAGCAGGTGATTCTGCACGACGTCCCGCAGCGCACCGAGTTCCTCATACAGCCTGCCGCGGCCACTCACGCCGAACGATTCGGCCATCGTGATCTGCACGTGCTCGACATGCGTGCGATTCCAGATCGGTTCGACGAATGAGTTTGCAAAGCGGAAATACAGCAGGTTCTGCACGGCCTCCTTGCCGAGGTAATGGTCGATCCGGAAGACCGAAGCCTCGTCGAATACGTCATGCAAGGCGCGGTTGATGCTGCGCGCGCTCGCGAGATCCCTCCCCAGTGGTTTTTCGACGATGACGCGCGCACCCTTGGCACAACCCGACGCGCCAAGCTGGCCGGCAACATCCGCGAACAGGCTGGGCGGGATGGCAAGGTAATGGCAGGGCCGTTGCGCGGCCCCGAGGGCGGCGCGCAATCGCTGGAACGTGCGGGCGTCGCGATAGTCGCCGTCGACGTGACGCAACTTGTCGGCGAGGCGCGCGACGGCAGCCGGATCGACGCTACCGCCATCGTCTGCGAGGCTTGCGTGCATTCTCTCTATGACGGCCTCCGCGCGTGACGCCGCCGCGGGCGACGCCGATCACGAGCGGTGGCAGCCGGCCGCGCCGCTCGAGATTCTCGAGCGCGGGAAATATCTTCTTGTAGGCGAGGTCGCCGGTGATACCGAATATCACCAGCGCATCGGCAAGCTCGCCCTCGCGGGGATGGTCGGGCACGTCCGTGTCTCCTGCAGCTTGTCGCTGACCGTCATGACGCAGACGATACGAGAAATAAATCCTGCCGGCACGTCTGCTACTCTGCGGCGCTCGCCAAGGGGCCCGCCGGCATGATCTGGAAGATCGCCTACACCGTTTTCGTGCTCATCGTCGTCGTGATCTGGCGGCGCAATTACGGCTGGCGTAATTTCCTGTGGTTCTCCGACATCGCCTTCATCGGCGCGGTGCCGGCGCTGTGGCTCGAGAATTCGTCACTGGCCAGTGTCCTGGCCGTGGCGGTGCTGGTCCCGGAAATTCTCTGGAATGTCGACCTTGCGGGACGCCTGCTGCTACGTCGGCGCATCACGGGGCTGACCGATTACATGTTCGAACCCGAGCGCCCGCGGCTGTTGCGTGGGCTGTCACTCTTCCATGTACCGTTGCCGCTCGTGCTGATCTGGATGGTGCACGAATACGGGTACGACACGCGCGCAGGCTTGCCGGGGGCGGTGGTGTTGGCCGCCATCGTGCTGCCCTGGAGCCGCTGGGTGAGTCCACCCGAGAAAAACATCAACTGGACGCACGGACTCGGCAGCAAGGCGACGACCCTGGCGCCGTCAACCTATCTCGCTTTGCTCTACGCGGGCTTCGTGCTGCTAATTTTCATCCCGACGCACCTGATCCTTGCCAGGCTCTTCGCCTAGCGCGCCCGGCGCGGCCTGGCGTACCGGACGATCGTCGCGACGAGATCTTGCCGGTCGATGGGCTTCGATATGTGGCCCACCATGCCCGCCGCGTGGCACTGCTCGATGGCCTCCTGCAACACGTGCGCGGTCTGGCCGATCACGGGCAGGTCGGGCGCGATTTCGAGAATCCGGCGCGTGGCTTCGTAGCCGTCCATCACCGGCATCTGCAGATCCATCAGGACGATGTCGAACGCGTCCGCGCCGCGAGTCGCCACCTGCTCGACGGCGAGCCGTCCATCGCCAACGGTCGTCAACTCCGGCCCTTCGGGACGCAGCATCGCCTGCATCACCATCTGGTTGACTTCGTTGTCCTCCGCGAAAAGAATCCGCACGCCGGCCAGGCGCGGGGTTCTTCCCATACCGTTCGTTTCGGAACCCATTGTGTTCATCTCGCTCGCCTCGGGCGGGGGCACCACCAGCGGCAGTACGACTTCGAAAGTGCTGCCGACACCCACGCTGCTCGTCAGGGATATTTGACCACCCATCAATTCGACGATGCGCTTGGAGATCGACAGGCCAAGACCGGTGCCGCCGAACTTGCGCGTCGTGCTCGTGTCGGCTTGCTCGAAAGCGGTGAATATCCGCCCGGCCTGTTCGTCGCTGATGCCTATGCCGGTATCACTGACACGCAGGTGCAGCCACTGGTCGCGGCGAGCGATCGCGAGCTCGACGTGGCCATGCTCCGTGAATTTTACGGCGTTTGCCAGCAGGTTCATCAGCACCTGCTTGACGCGCACCGGGTCGGTGCTGCAGCGCGCGGGTAAGTCCTCGGCGTAGCGGACCTGCAATGCCAGTCCCTTGGCGTCGGCCAGTGGCGTGATCGGCGTCATGACTTCGTCGATGAGCTCGCGCAACCGTACGGGCACCGCTTCGATATGAGCCTTACCGACCTCTATGCGCGAGAAGTCGAGCACATTGTCGACGACGCCAAGCAAGGTGCGGCCAGCATCGAGAATGCGTCCAAATATTTCCTGGTTCTGTTCGGGGTTGTAGGCTTCGCGATGCCCGACTTGCGCCAGTCCCAGCACGCCATTCAACGGCGTGCGGATTTCATGGCTCATGTTCGCGAGAAAGTCGCTGCGCGCCCGGGCGAGTCTTTCGGCCTGTTGCAACGCTGCTTCACGGGCATCGTCGAGCGCGCGCCGTGCAGTGATGTCCATGAAGCTGACTACGGCGCCGACCAGTGCTCCATCGCGGATCATGGGATGTGTCGAGTACAACACTGGAAGGGTGCGACCGGACGCGTGCCGGTAATATTCGTCGTCCACCGTGATGGAACGCGACTCCGCAAGGGTCCGCGCGAGCGGTCGCTCGGTCGAGTTCGAGGCCGCATCGTTTACGTCGGGTACGATCAGGTCTTCCGCGGGTCGTCCTATCAGGTCGGCCGGGCTGCACCCGAGGATCCGGCACGCGGCGGAATTCACGAACGTGATACGGCCATTCATGTCGACGCCATAAAGGCCATCGGCACTGGAGTCCAGGATCAGGCGCAGGTTCGACTCGGCCTGCATCAGTTCGCCGGTGCGTTGCTCGACACGGCGCTCGAGGTTGGCGTTCAAGTCGCGCACTTCTGCCTCAGCGCGCTTGCGGCTCGAGATGTCGACTACGGTGGCCACCACGAATGGCTCCCCGTGCAGCGCGAGCGGGGCGAGGCTGACTTCGACCGGAAACTCCTGGCCGTCGGCCCGGCGCGCACACAGGTCGAGGCTTGCTCCCATCGGCCGCGCGCGCGGTGCCTGCTCGAACGACTCGCCGTCACCCTGGCGCACGCTGCGGATCTTGCCCGGCACGAGTTGGTCGACCGAGACGCCGCGCAAAGCACCTGGCTCGAAGCCAAAAACGCTCTCACCGCTTGGATTCGCTTCGACGATCTTGCCGTCGCGGTCCACGATCAGCATGGCGTTGGGGTTGCTTTGCAGCACGAGTCGCAAGCTCGCGGCGTTCTCCTCGGCGTGGCGCGTGATCCGGCCGAGATTCAGTTCTTCGCGCCTGACCCATGCGCGCGCCAGCAACCAACTCGTCGCCAGGGAGATCAACAGCAGGCATGACGCCACGCCGGCCAGCAGCCACCATGAAGGCCGGGTCAACGCCGCGATTTCGGCGGCCGATACAAACGAGACCGCTTTCCAAACCGTGGCCTCGCTGACCGCGGCCTGTAACTTGTCGCGACCGCCTTGTCCCAGGGCGCTCATGAAGCCGAACTGGACCGCAGTTCGCGGCTGCACGGTCAGGAATGTCCACAAACCCTCGGTCGTCCGGAACTGGCCACTGGGACGCGCGATGATTTCGCGCCACGCCTCCGGATGCCGCAGGCCGAACGTGTCGGTCTCGCCGAACATGAAACCCCATTCATCGCGGCTGTCATCCGACTGCAACCAGAATCCGTCGGCATTGAGCAGCATCGATTCGCCGAACGCTCCGGTGATGCCCTGCTTGAAGTCCTCGAGCATCGGCGCGGCAAGATAATTGATGACCAGCATGCCGCGCCGGGTGCCGGTCGCGTCGAACACCGGCGCACCGACGCGCACCATGGGTTTGTGCGGATTCTCGACCACGCCGTGTTCGATATTGAGATCGAGTGGCGAGACATAAACCGCACCAGCCGGCAGTTTCGCGATCTCCTGCACGTAATAGCGATCAGCTCTTGTCCTGCAATTCGGCGGCAGGAACCGTGACTATTCCCGTCGCGGCCGCATTGATCCGCACGCGTTCCATGCCGGCGCTGTCGATGAACCGGAGCTGGTCGATGTTGCGACGCGCACGCACGGTCTCGCTGACCTCCTTGGCGAGTGCAGCCAGGTTCGCGTCGCTCGGCTCGTTCGCAGTCGCGGCCGTTTCAGGCAACTCCAGCAGGTACCCCAGGTCGTTCGAGTACGCCTCGAGATTCGTGAGGAGCGCGTGCACCCCGCGTTCAGCATAGATCGACTCGCGGGTGCTGACGCTGCGCAGTTCGTTTGCTGCCTGGTACCGGTAAGCGAACGCCGCGCCACCGAGCACGAGTGCCGCAGACGGAACAAAAAGCGCAAGAAAATAGCGCGGCAGCCGCTGGTTCAAACGATAGCCTCCTTGCGCGACCACGATCAGGTTCGTGGCTGGCAAAGGCAATGCCCTGCTTGCGAATCTACACCAATCTGGTGGAGCCCCCTTGGCTCCCGGTATTCCAGGTTGTCGGCTAGTCGTTGCGTGCCACGTCGGGCGCGGCCGCGACACGGCTCTCGCGCCAGTTGGATACGTCGCGCGGCTTGCGATCCGCCAGCCAGCGAAACACCAGCGCGTGCCATGCGACGCGCTGCACGTAGGTGCGCGTTTCGTTGAACGGGATGTTCTCGACCCAGACATCGAGATCCTTGGGCGACTCCGGTAGCCAGCGAAGCACAGCGTTGGGTCCGGCGTTGTAGCTCCCGGTGGCAAGAGCAGGGCTCGCCGTCGAACCGTGCGACGAGGTCGGCCAGGTACGCCGAACCGAGTGGAATATTCATGGCCGGCTGCATCAGTTGCGAGCGTGTCGGCGCCGGCAATCCCGCACGCCGCGCGGTGATGCGGGCTGTGTCGGGCATGAGTTGCATCAGTCCGACCGCCCCGGCACTGGAACCCGCGGTCGCGTCATAGAGGCTCTCCTGGCGGATGATGGCGTAGATCAACTCCGGGTCGAGTCCGGTCCGTCGTGCGGCGGCCTGCACGTCGAATTCGAAAGGTCGCGGGTAAAGCAGGTCGTAGTCGTTGAACAGCCCTTGTTTTGCCGCCGCCGCGATGACCTGCAAGTGCCAGCCCCAGCGTGCCGCGAGGCCGATCGCGTGGATGCGCCGCGGTGGCTCGAGCTCGTCGTACGCGACACGCCACTCGCTCGCGGCCTCGGTGGGCATGTCCGCAAGTCGCAACTCGCGGATGCGCACGAAGGCCGGCTCGCTCGCTATCGAGCGATATTTCGGCGTCGTTGACGCCGAGCGGCTCGAAGCGTCGGAGAAAATTTCTGCGCGAGGTGTGCCGCCGAGTGCACGGCGTACCAATTGTCGGTCGGCAGCACGAGTGCGTATGCCGCCCTTGCGGCTTCCTTGTCACCCAGTTGCTCGCTCGCGCGTGCCGACCAGTAACGCCAACGCGGCTGCGTGCGCAAGGCTTCCGGCATCGCCGCCACGGCCATGGCCGTCCGGGACCAGTCGCCTGCCCAAAGCGCCGCGCGTACGTGCCACTCGTGCGCACGTTCGTCGAAATCGGCCGGATCTGCCTGTTTGAAGTACTCCAGCGCTCCCGGCAAACGGCTCCACGACAGGCCCAGCGCGACCGCCAGCGCAAATGGGCTGGCAATGCCCGGACCGAGCTCGCGTGCGGCAACGAGCCTCGGGTACGTTTCGGCCGCAGCTTCCGGGTCGCTCCGCGCATACCGTTGCCAGCCATCGAGCAGAGCGGCAATTTCAACCGGTCTTTCGGGGTGCGCAATCAACGCTGGTATTTCGGTGGCAGGCCGCTCGATCAGTGCGGCCCACTGCAGGAGGGGCGACGAACTTGATCCCGGTATCGACTTGGCCAGGTGTCGCGCCAGCGAGGTCTCGCCCTGCTGGAGCGCAAGGCGTGCGCGACGCTCCGTCATTTCGGGGCCGGGTCCACCTCGGGCCGCCCACCAGTCGAACGCAGCGTCGCATTCGTCGGGCAACGATCTCGGCGCAAGCCACGTCTCCGTGACCGCGGCCTGCAACCCATCGATGCGGCCCAGGGCGATACGCGCAGCGAAGGCCTGGCACTGAAGCGCAATCGAGGAATCGCGGCTGGCATCGTAATTTTCGAGGAAGCGCGACCAGAGGCGGCGCTCGGCCAGGCTCGAGAGCCATTCGCGTCGTAAGGCTCGCGCAACGGGCCGGTCCTGCTCTTGCGCCAGGAACGCGGTGATCGCGTCGTCTATGGGCAGGCCCGGCAAGGCGGTGTCACCGGCGGCCGGCAACGCGAGCGCGAGTTGACGAGTCAGGCGCGCCGCCACCAGGTAGGAATACAGCGGGTATTGGCGCAGCGTGGGTGGATCGCCTCCGGCCGGTTCGGTCGGCAGCGTGGTAACGGCGGCGCGAGCGGCCATGAACAGCGCCCGTCCCTCGGCATAAGGATCCTCTGCGGCCCACGTCGGCAGGAATGCGCCACAGCAACAGGTGACCAGCAGCAAACAGCGAAGTAAATATTTCATACGCTTCGAGTTTAACGGGATCACCTGATACCGTCTGCGGTGGTTGTCCGAGGAGAATTTCCACATGCCCATGCGCCGCACTATTTTCGAGCCCGAGCACGATGCCTTCAGGGACAGCGCGCGCCGCTTTTTCCAGACCGAGATTGCCCCGCATGCCGAGCGCTGGCGCGAGGCGGGGGTCGTCGATCGCGAAGCGTTCCGCAAGGCTGGTCAGCAGGGACTGCTGCTCATGTGGGCGGACGAAAAGTACGGTGGGGCGGGCGTGCAGGACTTCCGCTACGAGCAGGTGCTGATCGAGGAAAACATGCGTTTCGGCGAACCGGGCTTCTTCATCAACCTGCACTCGCGGCTCGTCGGTCCTTACATCGGCCAGCTCGGCACCGAGGAGCAGAAGGATCGGCTGCTGCCCGCGTTCGTCAGTGGCGAAAAAATACTCGCGGTCGCGATGACCGAGCCCGGCGCGGGCAGCGACGTCGCAGGCATGAAGTGCCGCGCCGAAGACCAGGGCGATCACTGGCTGTTGAATGGCTCGAAGACCTATATCTCGAACGGACAGCTCGCGGACGTCGTGGTCGTTGCGGCGCGGACGGTGCCGGACGAGCGTTACGGAATTGGTTTATTCCTGGTCGAACGCGGCATGGAAGGCTTCGAACGCGGACGCAACCTGCGCAAGATCGGCCTGCACGGACAGGACACCTCCGAGCTTTCTTCAACGACGTGAAGGTGCCGAAGTCCAATGTGCTCGGAGATCCGCGCAAGGGGTTTCATTTCCTCACGCACTTCCTCGCGGAGGAGCGATTGATCGGTGCCGTCCAGTACATGGCCGGCGCGCAAGTTGCCTGGGACCTGACGCTCGAGTGGGTCCAGCAGCGTCGCATGTTCGGCAAGCCACTCGGCGCGTTCCAGAACACGCGCTTCAAGCTCGCCGAGCTGCGCGCGCAACTGGACTGCACGCAGACCTTCGTCGATACGCTGGTCATGGAACATCTCGCGGGGCGGCTCGAGCGCGGATCTCGCCGCCGAAGCCAAGCTGCTGGCGAGCGAGCTGGAATTCCGTGCTGCCGATGAATGCCTGCAGCTGTTTGGCGGCGCAGGGTACATGGAGGAATTCCGTATCGCGCGCTGCTTCACCGATGCGCGCGTCTCGCGCATTTACGCCGGCACCTCGGAGATCATGAAAGAAATCATCTCCCGGGGCTTCGGGCTCGACGACCGCAAACTCAAGTAAAGTGGCGGTGCGTTCAACCAGCGGGCCCTTTTAAATCAAGGTGATACAGTCTCGATGGGAGGCCGTACCGGATCGTCGCCGAGACTCGCACGGCGCAACCCCCAGACGCTGCACGGCATTCTCGCAGGTACGTATTGCCCGTCTTTGGTGCAGGACCGCAAACTGCGCAATTACCCCATGGCTCCGCAAACTACAGAACGAAGGGAGACGACCTCCATGTTGCATTCCGGACCGGCCTTCAGTGTCACGGCGCTGGACGATGGCATCGTCGAGGTCAAGTTCGATCTCGCCGGCGAATCGGTCAACAAGATCAATGCACTCGCCCTGGAGGATTTCGCTGCAGCGACGCAGGCAATCGCGAACGACACGAGCGTCAAGGGAATCATCCTGACTTCCGGCAAGGGTGTCTTCGTCGTGGGGGCGGACATCACCGAATTCGGTCGCTGGTTCGCGGACGGCCCCGACGCGATCGTCCGGGCACCTGGACAACGTCCACCAGATCCTGGCCGCGCTTCGAAGACCTGCCCATGCCGCGCGTCGCGGCGATCAATGGGGTTTGCCTTGGCGGTGGCACGGAGCTGGCCCTGGCGTGCGACTTCAGGGTCATGTCCGCGACCGCGAATATCGGCTTGCCGGAAGTGAAGCTTGGCATCTTTCCGGGCTTCGGCGGCACCGTGCGCCTGCCGCGTGTGATCGGTCTCGACACTGCCGTCGAGTGGATTGCGACCGGCGCCGACCGCAAGGCGGATGTTGCGTTGAAGGAAGGCGCTGTCGACGCCGTCGTGGCGCCGGATCAATTGCGGGACGCTGCGCTGGCGATGGTCGAGGCAATGCATCGCCGGTCGCCTGGACTGGAAAGCCAGGCGAGCCGAAAAGCTCGCGCCGCTCAGGCTCAACAAGCTCGAGCAGACGATGGCGTTCACGACGGCAATGGGCATGGTGGCCGCACAGGCCGGTTCGAACTACCCGGCGCCTGTGCTCGCATTGAAAAACATGCAGGAAGGCGCGACCCAAGGGCCGCGATGCGGCGCTCGCGATCGAAGCGAAGTATTTTGCGCAGGCCGCCAGCACGCCGCAGGCCAATGCGTTGATCGGCGTCTTCCTCGCCGATCAGGTGGTCAAGAAGGCCGCCAGCGCGTGGGAGAAAAAAGGCGCGAAACAGATCGACCAGGCGGCGGTGCTCGGCGCCGGCATCATGGGTGGGGGTATCGCCTACCAGGCGGCCGTCAAGGGACTGCCGATCGTCATGAAAGATATCCGCGAGGAAGCGCTCGCGCTCGGCATGACGGAGGCGGGCAAGCTGCTGACCCAGCAGGTCGAGCGGGGCAAGAGCACGCCCGAGAAAATGAGCCAGACCCTTGGCCGCATTCGCCCGACGTTGAGTTACAGCGATTTCGGCAGGGTCGACATCATCATCGAGGCCGTGGTCGAAAACGCCAAGGTCAAGAAGGCCGTGTTCGCCGAAGTCGAGCCGCTGGTGCGTGAAGACACGATCATCGCGTCGAACACCTCGACGATCTCGATCTCATACATGGCCGAAGGCCTGCAGAGACCGCAGAACTTCGTCGGCATGCATTTCTTCAACCCGGTGCACATGATGCCGCTGGTCGAAGTCATCCGCGGCAAGCATACGTCGGACGAAGCCGTGGCGGCGACGGTCAAGCTCGCCGGCAAGATGGGCAAGACACCCATCGTCGTGAACGACTGTCCCGGCTTTTTCGTCAATCGCGTGCTGTTTCCGTACTTCGACGGTTTTCACGGACTGTTGCGCGATGGCGCGGATTTCCAGGTGATCGACAAGGTCATGGAAAAGTTCGGCTGGCCGATGGGACCGGCCTATCTCACGGACGTCGTGGGCATGGACACCGGCGTTCACGCCGCGGCCGTCCTGGCGGAAGGCTTTCCGGACCGCATGAAACCCGACTGGAAGAGCGCGACGCACGTGCTCGTCGAGCACAAGCGCCTCGGGCAGAAGTCTGGCAAGGGCTACTACGCGTATGTACCGGACAAGAAGGGCAAGCCGAAGAAAACGTGTCGATCCGGCCACGTATGACTTGATCGCGCCGGTCGTCGGACCGCGCAAGGAGTTTGCATCCGAAGAGATCGTCGGCCGCTGCATGGTGCCGCTGGTCAACGAAGTCGCACGGTGCCTCGAAGACAAGATCGTCGCCTCGCCATACGAAGCCGACATGGCGCTGGTGTATGGCGTCGGCTTTCCGCCGTTCCGCGGCGGCGCCTGTCGTTACGTGGACCAGACCGGCATTCGCAACTTCGTGGCGCTGTGCGACAAGTATGCATCGCTCGGCAAGGCGTACGAGGCGCCGCAGCTGCTGCGCGAGATGGCAGCCGGCAACAAGAAGTTTTTCCCGGCCTGACGAATCGCCCCAAGCATCGAATCCTGGAGAGTCAAGATGAGTCTCAATCCCCGCGATGTCGTCATCATCGATGGCGTGCGCTCGGCCATGGGCCGCTCGAAGGGCGGCATGTTCCGCAACGTGCGCGCCGAGGTGCTGTCGGCCGAATTGATCAAGGCGCTGTTCCGGCGCAATCCGCAGGCGCCGATGGACCAGGTCGAAGACGTGATCTGGGGCTGCGTCAACCAGACACTGGAGCAGGGCATGAACGTGGGCCGCAATGCGCTGCTGCTGGCAGGCTTGCCGCACACGGTGCCGGGGCAGACCGTCAATCGTCTTTGCGGTTCGTCGATGCAGGCATTGCATACGGCCGCGGCGCAGATCATGACCGGGCAGGGCGATGTGTTCATCGTCGGCGGCGTCGAGCACATGGGTCACGTAGGCATGATGCATGGCATCGACCTGAACCCGACCGCCTCCAAGGAATACGCCAAGGCATCGAACATGATGGGCCTGACGGCCGAAATGCTCGGCCGCATGCACGGCATCACGCGCGAAATGCAGGACAGATTTGCGGCGCGGTCGCATGCGAAGGCGTGGGAAGCTACGCAGAAGGGACGCTTCAAGAAGGAGATCGTCGGTATCGAGGGTCACGATGCAAACGGCGTGCGCGTGCTCTGCGACATCGATGAGGTGATTCGTCCGGATACCACGGTAGAGGCGCTCGCCGCTTTGCCACCGGCGTTCGACCCGCGCGCCGGCACGGTGACCGCGGGGTCCTCGTCTGCAATTTCGGACGGCGCCGCCGCCATGCTCGTCATGAGTTACGAGCGCGCGACGTCGCTCGGATTGAAACCGCGCGCACGCATCGTTTCGATGGCTGTCGCGGGGTGTGATCCTGCGATCATGGGTTACGGTCCGGTGCCTGCCACGAAAAAAGCGCTGGCACGCGCAAAGATGGACATGAAAGACGTGCAGGTCGCGGAGCTGAACGAGGCTTTCGCGGCCCAGTCGCTGCCGGTGATCAAGGATCTTGGCCTGCTCGATGACTACGATTCCAAGGTCAACCTCAATGGTGGCGCCATCGCGCTCGGTCACCCGCTTGGCTGTTCGGGCGCGCGCATTACGACGACACTGCTCGGCGCGATGGAGCAAAGTGACGCGGAGTTTGGCCTCGCGACGATGTGCATCGGGCTCGGCCAGGGCATCAGCACGATTGTGCAACGCATTTGATTGCGGCGCCGTCCGCTGCGCGCGCGTGAGGCGGGCTTCCCGTTAGAAGCGCGAATGCCAGGCGCGTCGCAAGGTTTTGCTCCGATCGCCGCACCGGATGCCCGCGTGCTGATTCTGGGGTCGTTGCCCGGCCAGATGTCGCTGCAGCAGCGGCAGTATTACGCGCAGCCGCACAACGCGTTCTGGCGGATCATGGGCGCATTGTTCGGCGCGGGTCTCGAGTTGCCTTACGAGGAGCGCGCCAGACGGCTGCTCGATGCACGGGTTGCGCTGTGGGACGTCTGCCGCGCGGCCGTTCGTCCCGGTAGCCTCGATGCGGCCATCGATCTAACCACGGTGGTACCAAACGATTTCGAGACATTCTTCGCCGCGCATCGAGCCATCCGACTCATCTGTCTGAACGGAGGCACCGCGGCGCGGCTGTACACGAAACTCGTGCTGCCGGGTTTGCCCGTGCCAGTACGGCAGTTGCCGATGGAACGGCTACCGTCGACCAGCCCTGCACACGCCGCGTTACGCTTCGCGCAAAAACTCGAACGCTGGCAACTCGTGCTGGGTCCGGCCTCGCTTTGATTGTCGAAGATTCGCCGTCGTCACGATTTTTCCGGCTGTCGGCATTGCTGCTGGCGTGGGCCTTGGCTGGTTGCACGGCGATGCCACCGGGCGCGGCTTCGGGCTCGCTCTACCGCAAAGATCCCGGGGCGTTGAAGTTGTACGCCGCCGGCGATATCGCCGACTGTCGGCAACAGCCTCCGGAACAGGCCATAGCACGCGTTACGGCGTCACTCATACCGGTCGGGGCGCCGGTCGTGGCCCTGGGCGACCTTGCCTACCCTTTCGCGACGGCCGCGACGCTCGCGAGCTGCTACGAGCCGACATGGGGCAAGCACCGTACGACGACGTACCCCGTGGCCGGCAATCACGATTATGTCGGCGGCTCGACGCAGGCAATGCGTGAATACTTCAAGCTGGAGCCTGCCGTCGACCCGCGATTCGTCGCCTATGCGCGCTGGCTGAGCGAGGCCTGGTTCGTCGTGGCGCTCGACAGCAACACGTCCGGCGCGACGCTGGATGCGCAGTATCAATGGCTGGCGCAGACACTGCGCCGCGAATTCGGCGAGCCGGGCACAACCGGAACCGCCGACAAGTCCCGTTGCATCATGGTTTTCTGGCATGCGCCGCTTTTTTCATCCGGGTTGCACCGCGGCGCGGGGGTGCGCATGAAGTCGTTCTGGGAACTGCTCGACAGCTACGACGCGGACCTCGTGCTGAGCGGCCACGAGCATTTCTACGAGGCATTCGAGCCGATGGACAGCGCCGGCACTCGACAGCCGGAGGGCGAGGGCATGCGACAGTTCGTGGTCGGCACCGGCGGCGCGCCGCTCTATGGGTTCTGGCGACCGCCGTATGCGAGCCGGGCCCGCGTGTTGCGCCACGGCGTTCTCGCGCTGTCCTTGCTGCCGCACGCCTATTCATGGGATTTCGTCGGCACCGACGGCACGATATTCGACGCAGGCGCGGCGACGTGCCGCTACCATATCGCCAGCCCACGAGCCCAGGTTGCCAGGGAGGCCGACTGACCGTCACATTGCCATTGCCATTCATGAACTCACGCCGGTTGGGGCATGAGAATCCATTCGTGCTGGCGGCCGGCGTTGCGCTCGACGTCGTCGGCATCGATCTCGACGCAGAGTTGTTCGCAGGTTGGCGCAAGCGCATCGAGCGCGCTCGAGAATTGCTTGGGTGGCCGGCTGCCTCGATCGTGCCGCCCGGCACTACGACGACGCTGGCGTTCGCGGCGCCCGTCGACCACCTTGCGGTCGCCACTCGAAGTGAACGAATGGGCGCTGTGCGCTGCGTTGGCCGACCGGGACCCGGGCCACTGGAGTTGCCTGCGTGATGCGCTCAGGCAGGAAGCGCTCGCCGTCGGCTCGTCGGGTCACCCGTGTCCGCCGCCGGAGATCGTCGAGGCCGCAGCGTTCGAAAGATTTCGGCGGCTTGCGGCCACTGCCGCTGGCAACTGAGTCACGGCTCGCGCCAGACTCCTTCGCGCCGCCGGTCCGCCGCCGCCTCGAAGCGGCCGCCGTGCACGGCGACACCGTGCAGGCCGGATTCCTCGCCGCGACCGGCCTTGACCTCGATGCCACGCTCGAGCAGGCCCGAGAGCACGTCCGGCGGAATTTTCGAGGCTTCACCGAAAACATCGCTGCCCCGCGCGATGATGTTCGGCAGGTCGAATGCCGCCTGCAGCGGCATGTCCCACAACAGCAGCCCGATCAGGGCCTTTGCGTTGTACGCCAGGATCGCCGTGCCGCCGGGTGAGCCAAGGGCTGCAACGAACGCGTGGTCGTCACGCTGGAGCACGATCACCGGCGACATCGACGAGCGCGGACGCTTGCCGGGTGCGACCGCGTTCGCGACTGGCTTGCCGGAATCGTCCACGGCACGGAATGAAAAATCCGTGAGCTGGTTATTCAGGAAAAACCCTCCCACCGCGCGCCCGGAGCCGAAGAGTGATTCCACCGACGTCGTCATCGAGACGACGTCGCCCTCTTTGTCGACAACGACGAAGTGGCTCGTGCCGGCGGCTTCGACGGTCGCGTCGCGGCCAGCGCGGGTCAGCACCGCACCCGGAGGCTCACCGGGTGGCGGGTGACGTGACAGCGGCCCTGGTGCCGATCAGCCTGGCGCGGTCCGCAACATAGCGCGAGTCGAGCAGGCCTTCGACGGGCACGGCCACGAATTCCTGGTCCGCAATGTAGCGGTCGCGGTCCGCATACATGAGTCGGCTGGCTTCCGCGAACAGGAACCAGGCCTGCGCATCGCCGGGTCCGCGAGCTGCGATGTCCGTCTGTTCGAGGATCGCGAGCAGTTGCAGCAGCGACGCGCCGCTCGATGGCGGTGGAGGCACGCACACGAGATAAACGCGAAAAGGCTTGCAGAGCGGCGCGGACGTGCGCGGTCGATAGGCGGCAAGATCTTTGGTCGTCAGGGAACCCGGCCTGGGTTCCACGTGGACGCGCGCCACGATGCCGGGCGCCAGTGGTGCCTCGAGCAGCGCTCTCCCTCCGCCCTGCGCGACCGTGCGCAGTGTCGCCGCGTATGCGTGGTTCTGCAGCAGGTCACCGGCTTGCGCCAGTGCGCCATCGGACCGGGTGAACATGGCGCGCGCGTCTGGCAGGGTCGCCTGCGGAAATTGCGAGTTCGCGAACCGAGCGAGTCGCTGCGGTACCGCGAAACCCACCTCTGCGGCGCTGATCGGAGCGCCGAACAGCTGGTTCCACGGCAGCCGACCGAACCTGGCGTGGACGGTGCCGAGCATGGCGATCGCGCCCGGTACCCCTGTCGAACGACCACTCGTGACCGCATCCGCATACGGAGCGGCTCTCCCTTCTCGTCCAGGAACATTTCCGGCGTAGCACCGGCCGGGGCTGTTTCGCGGCCATCGAATGCCGTGACCTCGCGGGTCTGCGCGTCGAAATACAGCAGGAACGCCCCGCCGCCAAGACCCGACTCTGAGGCTCGACGAGCCCGAGCATGGCTTGCACGGCGACTGCGGCATCGGCCGCGCTGCCGCCGGCACGCAGCACGCTGAGACCCGCTTCAACGGCGAGGGGATTGGCTGCGGCGACCCCTGCGGCGTGACACGTGCGGCGGCTGCGATCGACTTTTCGGGTACCGCGGCCGAATCCGCGGCGGGCGGCGTCTGGCGGCAGGCCGTGACGGCGCAGGCGAGCGCGAGTACGACGAGGCGTCGTGCCTGCAGGGCCGCAGGTTTCCAGTCGTGCATCATGCGGGGCTACTTCTGCGTGGACGATGGCGGAGCCCGACAATAGACTGTCGGTGCTCCCTCCGTCGAGAAGGCTGCGGCCAGCGATGCCACCGCTGCCACAGCACGACGGCCATTTTTTTGCGGCAGTGTCCCGAGGCACGCATCCGCTCCCATGGAAAAACGCACCCCCGTAGTACTGCAGACGCTGCCCTTCTCGGAGGCGTGTGAACGCAACAAAGGACCGATCCTCCATGTCCTCTCCGTTGGCTCGCGGAGTCGCCACGCTTTGTCGTCGAGGTCGGGGCAGGCACCGGCCAGCACGCGGTGCACTTCTCCCGGCATTTGCCGCACTTGACCTGGCAGCCGACTGAACAGGCTGCGCACGTGACCCTGCTTGACGCGCGCGTGAGCATCGAGGGCCTCCCAACCTGCTGCCGCCGCTGGAACTCGACGTCGAGATGTCCGACTGGCCTTGGCGGCGGACTGACGGATGCCGTCTACAGCGCCAACACGCTGCACATCATGTCATGGCGCGAAGTGCGGGCTCTGTTCCAGGGCATTGGCAGGATTATCCGCGACGATGGCTTACTCGTGATCTACGGTCCCTTCCGGTACGGCGGGCAGTACACGTCCCATTCCAACGCGGCCTTCGACTCATCGTTGAAAGCTCGTGACCCGGCTAGCGGTATCCGCGATTTCGAGGCGGTCGATGCGCTCGCGGCCGAACAGCGACTCGTACTGGTCGAGGACCAGGCCATGCCGGCCAACAACCAGACGCTGGTCTGGCGAAAATCGTGAACAACCGACGCTGGTTGCTGCGCAGCAGGCCGGCACGCAAGGTTGCCGCCAGCGATTTCGAGTTGCAGCCGGAACCGCTGCAAGCCCCTAGCCTCGAGCCCGGCCAGGTACTGGTCCGCAATCGCGCCTTCCTGTGCGCGCCGACGCTACGTAACTGGTTGAACGAACCGGGTCCGTCGTCGCGCGTGACAATCGGTCTCGGCGAGTCGATCCGCGGACCCGGCGCGGCTGAGTCGTTGGCTCGGCAAATGAGCACGGCTGGTCGGTAGTCGTTTCACCGGCGTCACGCCGTGGCAGGACTACGCAGTGCACTCGCTCGACGCGGCCATGACACCTGTCATCCGCATACCGGACGGGATGACGGAGATGAGGCGCTCGGCCCATTCGGCGTGAATGCATTGACGGCTTACTTCGGACTCACGCAAGTAGCACGGCCGCGTCCCGGTGAGACGGTGGGGTCTCGGCGGCGGCGGGCAGCGTCGGCTCGTGCGCGGTGCAGGTCGCTAAAATTCTCGGGGGCCGCGTGATCGGCATTGCCGGTGGGCGCGACAAGTGCGATCGCTGGGTCAGGGGCGTGTGCGGCGCGGATGCGGCGATCGATTACAAGAGTGAAAATGTTCGCGCGCGCCTCGCGCAGTTGTGCCCGGCAGGCGTGGACGTGTTCTTCGACAATGTCGGCGGCGAAATCCTGCAGGCCGTGATGGACAACACGGCCATTCACGCGCGCATCGCGGTCTGCGGACAGATTTCCGTGTACGACAGTGATGCCCCGGCACCCGGGCCACGCGACATGATGCGTGTCGTCTACTGGCGCATTCGCATGCAGGGCTTCCTCGTGGGCGACTACGTCGCGGATGTACCACGGCCCGCACGCAGCTGCGGGATTGGATGGAACGAGGCCTGCTGCACCACCGCACCGACGTCCGACACGGTTTCGAGCGCCTGCCTGAAGCGCTGGTCGACATTTTCCGAGGTTCGAACACCGGTACGTTGATCGTCACCACCGGTTAGCGGGCTCGAACAGGATCAATACCCAACCAGAACTCTGCATTGCATGCCGCCGTCCAGATAGCAGAGCAGCTCGCCGTATCTCCTCAGAACGTCTCGTCATGGCGCGGGCGTTGTCCTGCCGTCGCACTCTGATTGTCACGCCGCCTTGCCCAATGTAGGTTCAGCGCGTCACCTTTAACTGAGCGGTGCATGACCATGCCAAGGAATCGGCAACCGAGTTCTTCCGCTTCGCTCGGTGGACCGGGCCACGCGGGCAGTGGTTCGCAAAGCAGGTCCGCATGGAAACCTTTGGGGCGCGCACGAGCCTGACCGAATGGCTTGCGACGGACGGTGCACCGTGGCGGCCCTTCGACGACAAAGGTGAGCTGGTGCCGGCCCGGTCGCTCGATGCGCCGACCCACCGGCCGTCACGCGCGCAAGTGTTTGACCGCACCTGCGAAGAGCAACTCATGAAGCATCTCAAGGCGGTGTGCCTGTGGCCCGCGCGTGATCGCGACAAGACGTGGCGTCTCGGGTGACTTCTCCTCCCACTCGCTCGAGTTCAGTCCGGCGGGCCGCGCCCCGGTGTCGGTGCAGTTCTGGTCGGAGCCCGACGACCGTTCCAGCAGTGGCGCCGTGACGTTCGAAGTCGCGTCCGATACGTGGGCTGGGGCGGGGCGACGCACACTCGACACAGCCCGGCAGGAACTGCTCCGCGACCACGGGTTCGAGCGGGCCTCGCGTCGCAATGGCACGACGGTCAGCGGTCACTTCCGCAAGGAGCTCCTGCTGACCAGCGGGCGCTCGATTCGCGCCTTGATGCGCGAAACGATCGCGATCCTGTTCAAGGTGTTCGATTACGACGGGTCCACGCCGCTTGGATTCCATCTTCACCTGGGCACGCGCCTGAATGCGGGTTACGTGTTCGATGGCATCTGCGCGCACGACTTGCTCAAGCTGATGCATCGTTGGGGTTTGGCCGCCGAAATCGAGGAACGCGGCGGCCAGGCGCCGCTGATCAAGAGTACCGTGCAGGAGCAGCCTTTCCTGGTGGCGTTCGTTGGTGAGCGACAGGGCAACGCCGGCGAGTACGGCATGATCGGACTGCGCACATTCATGCGCTTCGAGGGCGGCGTGCCGGAGGGCTTGCCGAATGCGATCAACACGAGCTTCGCGACGGTCAAGGCGAGCATCGACGAGGACGGGGATCTCGTCGTGCAGACGCCGATCATATTGCACGGCGGCGTGACACCGGAAAACCTCGAGATGTGCTTCAACGTATGGCGCGAGACGCTCGACGAGATCCTGCAGGGCCTCGAATAAAACCCATGCAGTAGCGCAGCAGACAATCTCCAGTAAGCGAAGCGGGCATTACCGAGGGCAGCCGGCGTCGATGCACATAGCATCAAAGTGTGCGGCACTCGTGCATTTTCGTTGCCAGTGCATCCAGAGCGGACTCATCAGCGCGATTCAAGCATGTCAATCAGGCAGATTTCATGCACGTGCTCCGCGTCACCGTCGACGCGGCACCCAAAGGTGCGCTGCCATGGACGAACTCACGCAGTTGATGGACGACGCCCGCAACGGCGATCGCGAAGCCTGCTGGAAAATCGGTGACATATACCGCGAGGCGAAGCTCGGCACGAAATACAACCCGAAGCTCGCGTTTCGCTGGTACGCGGAGAGCGCGCTGTCGGGCCACCCGACCGGGCAGAACAACGTCGGCGCCGCGTTCGAGAACGGCGTTGGATGTGCGCAGAATTATGCAAAAGCCGCGAAGTGGTATCGCCTTTCGGCGGCGCAGGGTTGCGGGGTTGCGATGGCGAACCTCGGGTTCCTGTACCTGTACGGTTTTGGAGTGAAGCCGAACCGAAAGGAAGCGATGTCGTGGTTCAAGCGTGCCGCGGCCCTGGGTTGTCCGCGTTCGAAGCGGATCCTGAAGACCGTCCGCGCCGACGAATGACGGCGGCAACCAATGCAAAGGGGCGCCCCGTGGCGCCCCTCGCATCCAGCCCCGGTCTGCGAAGCAA